>NZ_JBBLYN010000001.1:0-1285938 GCF_037805105.1 Roseobacter sp. HKCCA2468 | reverse complement strand
GATAGAGCAGCTGACTTCTAATCAGCAGGTTCGGGGTTCGAGTCCTCGAGGGATCGCCATAAAAATAGGTAGTAAAATCGATGACTGGGCCTGAATTTTTAAATTCAGCGAGACGCTCAGCGAGACAAGATGGCGTGGAATCGCGTAATTTGACGTCAAAATGCGAACCACCGTCCCACACGCGCGGCTGCGTGTTTTATTTAGTGTCCGATAGCGGCCGGGGTGCCTTAGATAACCGACTCTAAGCGCGATTCATTTTAACCGGATGTTTCTAGTGTCAACTTTGGATTGAATGTCCGTGATTTTTTGTTTGCCTGCCGGGTTAAGCCGTTGCCTGTTTTTTTCAGATCTCCGCCATAAGGCGAGCGATATGTTTCTGCTAACGCTGGCAGGTGGGCGCGAACAACGTCTTCAAGGACTTTGGTAGAGGTGCTGCGCATGGCTCCGATAATTACTAAGCGCTGAGCCGCGATTGTATTCATGTGCTCGGCATCTTCATACTTGGCCAACCTAATTGGTTGCGCCTCTCGCGCATGATTTCTGATTAGCTCCGCAGGTGGAGAGCAACTCCTTCGATCCAGTTTCAAAGGTTGGTGCGCATCAGAATTTCGACGCGAATGCGATCTTGCTGGGAATGGGTTATGCTTTGGTCAGAAATTGCTTTGAGCTTTCGGACGGCGCTTCGCACAAGGTGTCCGGCATTCTGAGTGATGACGCAATCCAGTCGTCCAGCAAGGAGTGCCGCTTCGGTGAAAGGAGTCCGTTCATGTGCAATCCGAACAGTACCATTTACCTCTGGCAGACCCTGGATTATCGTAAGCGGCACACGCGCTTCGGATGACATCACATAGATGCCCACGATTTCGGGGTTGTTGCTGACCATGTTGGTAATAATCGCCTCTGCGCGTTCTTCATCACCATAGGTTTCTAGTGATGGTAGTGCCTTCAAGTTTGGAAAGCGCTCATTTAGTTCCGCATCAAAGCCCAAGCGGCGGTCGAGACTGTCTCGGGATTGCATACTTTCAGCAATTACAACAATGGAGCCGCGTGTGTTTCCACAGAAGCGACCGAGTAAGGCCGCCGCAGTTGCACCCGCAGCCTTGTTGTCGATGCCGACCCAATCCGTGTCCATCGTTGCTTGGTCAGAAACAAAAGGGAGAGCCGCGACGCCACGCTCTTGCAGGCGAAATATGGCATCTCGGACCTGCGGAGATTCCGGGGCCATAATGGCAACCCCCGTTACGTTGTCGGGTTCCAGTGAGCCAAGAAACGACGCAATGCTATGTGGGTCATTTTCATCGATCTGACGAACTTCGCACCAGATTTGCTCTTGGGCAAAGGCGTCTTCACCATCGTGGATGTGCCGGATGATCTCTTGAAGGAACGCATCTCCCGATCGGGGCAGGGCAAAGATGAACCGATAGCGCTTGGACTTGGCCAGGTTGGCGGCTTGGATGTTGCGCGTGAAGCCGAGCTCTCTGATGGCTGCATTCACTTTATCGACGGTTTTTTGCTTAACGCCATCGCGTCCGTTGAGCACACGATCAACGGTTGCCCGGCTGACGCCGGCTACTCGTGCTAAATCCTTTGTCGTTGGTCGCAGCATATAGCGATCGTCCCAGTATTCCGAGGTTTTGGAAATTTTATCAGACATTTGCAGCATCGAAAACTAGCGTCCTTTGCCCTGCTTTTAGGGTGGCATGAGCTATGTTCTACCACATAATGAGACACGTGCATCAAAAATATCTTGCAATGAGGCACGTGTCTCAATTAACACAATTGCGTAATGAGTCGGGCGGGGGGCCGGGCTTCAACAACAGGGAGGACATATCCTTATGAAAAATACCCTTCTCACATCGGTGGCTGCTGGCGCGGTTCTTGCGTCTGGCATTTCAACATCCGCTATGGCCGAAGATCTGACGCTTTGCTGGGCCGCATGGGATCCGGCAAATGCGCTGGTCGAGCTGTCCAAGGACTTTGAAGAGCAGTCTGGCCACAACATGAGCTTTGAGTTCGTGCCGTGGACCAGCTTTGCGGACCGCATGCTGAACGAGCTGAACTCTGGCGGCCAGCTGTGCGACCTGATGATCGGCGACAGCCAGTGGATCGGTGGTGGCGCAGAGAATGGCCACTATGTGAAGCTGAATGACTTCTTCGACGCCAACGGCATTGACATGGGCGACTTCATTCCAGCCACGGTGACTGGCTACGCAGAGTGGCCGAAGAACACGCCAAACTACTACGCTCTGCCAGCCTTTGGTGACGTGGTGGGTTGGACCTACCGCAGGGACTGGTTTGAGCGTCCCGAACTTCAGGCTGAGTTCAAGGAAACCTACGGCTACGATCTCGGCGTTCCGGAGTCTCTCGATCAGCTGACCGACATAGCGCAGTTCTTCCAGGGCCGCGATATCGACGGCACGACGGTTTATGGTGCCGCCATCTACACCGAGCGTGGATCCGAGGGCATCACCATGGGTGTGACCAACTGGCTGTACAACTATGGCTTCGTATATGAAAACCCCGAGCAGCCCTACGATCTAGCGGGTTTTGTGAACTCTCCTGAAGCTGCGGCAGGCCTCGAAGCCTACCGTGAGCTCTATGAAACTGGCACGCCTCCGGGGTCATCCAACTGGTACATGGGCGAGAACATCGATGCCTATCGTTCCGGCCAGGTGGCGATGCAGATGAACTTTGCCTTTATCTGGCCGGGTGTTGAAGCAGACGAGAACGTTGGCGGCGGCAATTCCGGCTACTTCCCGAACCCAGCCGGGCCTGCAGGTCAGTTTGCCCAACTGGGTGGACAGGGCATCTCGGTGGTTGCTTATTCCGAGAAACAGGAGGCGGCGCTGGAATATATCCAGTGGTTCGCGCAGCCTGAAGTACAGGCCCGTTGGTGGGAGCTGGGCGGTTATTCGGCACTGAGTGCCGTTGTCGAAGACCCCAGCTTTGCGACGAGCCAGCCTTACGCACAGACCTTCCTCGACAGCATGGCGATCGTGAAAGACTTCTGGGCCGAACCTGCCTATGCGGACCTTCTGATCCCTATGCAGGAGCGCATCCACAACTATGTGGTAGCAGGTGAAGGCACTGCCCAAGAGGCGCTTGATGGGCTGGTTCGCGACTGGACCGATGTCTTTGAAGACGAAGGTAAGCTCTGAGAAATCCTCCCTGTCGGATCCCCAAACGCGTCACGCGCGGGGACTGACTTTCCCCAGCCGAGTAAAACCTTGGCTGGGGGATATTCTCATACATCGGCACGATGTGAATTTTGCCAGAGCAAATTCACTTCACAGGAACACCAAATGACGACTTCCCCAATAGACAAAGTGGCGGCAAAGACCCCCGATGGTATTGCGCGCAAGATCAAAGGCCTGTCTGATCGGGCGATCGCCTGGATCTTCGTCGCGCCAACAATCTTTTTGCTTCTTGCCGTCAATATTTTCCCGTTGATCTGGACGATACGGTTAAGCTTTACCGATTATCGGGTCAATCGACCGAACAATGATGTCGAATGGGTGGGTCTACGAAACTATCAGCGCATTCTGAATGACCCAGACATCTGGAACACGATGCAGGCAACCGCGCATTTTTTGCTCTGGACGATTGCCCTGCAGGTCCTGATTGGGTTCACGCTCGCCTATCTGATCAACAAGAAATTCAAAGGTAATGACCTTTGGACGACGATCATTGTCTTTCCAATGATGTTGTCGCCTGCCGTGGTGGGTAACTTCTGGACGTTCCTCTATCAGCCGCAAATTGGCTTGTTTAACTACATTGTGGCCTTCTTTACCGGCGCTGATCCGGCGAGCTTTTCAATGATTGGCGATGTGCATCTCGCACCTTGGGCGATCATTATCGCAGACACGTGGATGTGGACACCGTTTGTCATGCTCATCTGCCTAGCCGGTCTGCGATCCATCCCTGACAGCATCTATGAGGCCGCAGAATGTGACCGCGCAAGCAAATGGCGTCAGTTCTGGACGATCACAATCCCCATGGCGCTGCCGTTCCTGATGTTGGCCGTCCTTTTCCGCGGAATTGAGAATTTCAAGATGTTCGATTTGGTGGTTCAGCTGACGGGCGGTGGTCCGGGTAACACGACCACGTTGACATCCATAGACCTCAAACGCGAGGCGTTCGAGAAGTGGCGAACCGGCTATTCGTCTGCCTACGCCGTCATCCTCTTTGTCACCGTGTTTGGCCTCGCGTCGATCTATGTCAAAGCGCTCAATAAGGTAAAAGAAAGATGAGCTTCTCTGTCACCGAACCAACCAAGGGCACCAAGTGGTTTGCTGGTATTTTGGTCGTCGCCTACGCGGTTATCACGATCACTCCGCTTTTGTGGATCATAGCCACTGGATTCAAGTCGCCGTCAGATTCCATCGCCTATCCGCCTGTTGTGGTCTTTGAACCGACTTTGGAAGGCTATGTGAACCTCTTTACCGATCGGACGCGCGCGACCAACGATATGTTGGAGGCTGCGGGACCGCCACAGACGTGGTACGAGGAAATCGTGCGGGAACGCGGCACTGTGATCTCTGGGCCGTCCCGGTATGGCGAGCGCTTTCTGAACTCCGTTATCATTGGCTTTGGGTCAACAGCGCTGTGTATGATCCTAGGCACCGCTGCCGCTTATGCGTTCAGCCGGTTTCGGGTGCCGTTAAAGGACGATCTGCTGTTTTTCATCCTGTCCACCCGGATGATGCCGCCCATCGCGGTTGCGATCCCGATCTTCCTCATGTTCCGCAATCTGGGTCTCAACGATACCCACCTTGGCATGATCCTGCTTTACACAGCCGTGAATCTGTCTCTGTCAGTCTGGCTTCTCAAAGGGTTTATTGACGAAATCCCTCTGGAGTATGAAGAGGCCGCGCTTATCGACGGTTACACGCGATTTCAGGCCTTTTTCAAAGTTGTGCTGCCACAGGCCGCCACGGGTATCGCCTCGACCGCAATCTTCTGTCTTATCTTCGCCTGGAACGAATACGCCTTTGCTGTGCTGCTAACCTCGGGTGAAGCCCAAACAGCGCCGCCCTTCATCCCGAATATCATCGGAGTGAATGGCAAGGACTGGCCCGCTGTGGCCGCTGGCGCCACGATCTTCCTTGTCCCCGTGATGGTGTTCACCGTGCTCCTGCGTAAGCACCTACTGCGCGGCATTACCTTCGGAGCGGTACGCAAATGACCAACTTTATCAATGGCCTGCTGCGGCTTCGTCGTGGCCCTTGGGAGATGGTAGCCTCGATCCTTATTTCCTTGGGTGTCATCATGTTGATGCAGCCCCTCGCCATCGGGCTATACACCTACTCCTTCATAATAACTCTGATCGGCACGGTGTTGTTCATCATCGTCAGCCACTTCCCAGACTAGGAGGCGTACGAATGGCACAAATACGCATTGAAAACGTGCGCAAGGAATTTGGGGCCTTTACGGCTGTCCAGTCCTCGACTTTCACAATTGAAGATGGCGAATTCTTCATGCTGCTGGGGCCATCCGGCTGCGGCAAGACGACAACACTGCGAATGATGGCTGGGCTAGAGCTACCGACATCGGGTGAGATTTTCATCGACGGCGAAGAAGTCGGCCAAAAGCCCGCTAGCCAGCGCGATATCGCCTTCGTGTTTCAGATGTTCGCGCTCTACCCGCATATGAATGTCGGCAAGAATATTAGCTATCCGCTGCTGAGCCAGGGCATGCCAAACGCACAGGTGAAAAATAAGGTCGCCGAAATTGCCGAAATTCTCGGCATCACCGATATCCTAAACAAGCCGGTTGGCGGGTTGTCAGGTGGTGACCGCCAACGGGTGGCCCTTGGTCGCGCGATCGTGCGCGATCCCAAGGCGTTCTTCATGGACGAACCTTTGGGGGCGTTGGACGCTGAGTTCCGCGAACATATGTCCCAGGAATTGCGTGCGCTGCATGACCGAATGAATGCAACCACTGTATATGTGACCCATGATCAGCTAGAGGCCATGCAGATGGGCGACAAAATCGTGGTGATGAACCACGGTGTCGTCGAGCAATTTGGTGTTCCGCAAGATATCTACGACTGGCCTGCGACCAAGTTTGTGGCACAGTTCATCGGTTCCCCTCCGATGAACTTCCTTGACTTCAATGGTGTTGTGGGCACCGGAGCAACTGAAGTCTGCATGAATGACATTTCGATCACTATTCCAGAGGCCCGTGAAGGGACAACCGGCGCGATCACATTTGGCATTCGTCCTGAACATGTGCGGCTTGATGATGGCGCACCTTATCGGGGACGTGTAGTTGCAACCGAATACCTTGGCACCACCCAGATCGTGACGTTGGAGACGGCCAATGGCGTTGTAAAGGCACGCTTGCCGTCAGCTGAACGTATCAATGTCGGCGACCAGACAGGACTGCAATTCGACGCGCGGACCATTACTCTGTTTGATGCAGAAACCGGCAAGGCGTTGAAGAGCGCTGCAAATAAGGAGGTTTTGTCCAATGGCTGATGTCACCTTGAACGGTGTGTCTAAATCCTTTGACGAAGAAACCGCCTTGCACAATGTTACGATGACCGTACCGGACGGTTCTTTCGTAGTGTTGCTGGGCCCGACGGGAGCAGGAAAGACAACGATGCTGCGCATGGTCTCTGGCCTAGACAAGCCTGACGCGGGATCTGTCATGATCGGAGGCCGTGACATGGCCGGGCTTACGCCCGCACAACGCAATGTGGCCATGGTTTTCCAGCAGTACTCGCTTTATCCGCACCTGACCGTACGGCAAAACCTTGAATTCCCGCTGAAGTCCCCGATCCTGAAAACGTCTCAAGCTGAGATTGACAAGAAGGTAGGTGAGGTGGCCGAGGTTTTGCAAATCAGCCACAAGCTTGATAACAAGGCGACGGCCCTTTCGGGGGGCGAGATGCAGCGTGTCTCGATTGGGCGTGCGCTTGTTCGCAATCCATCCGTATATCTGATGGACGAACCGCTGAGTTCGTTGGACGCCAAATTGAGATCTGATTTGCGGATCGAACTGAAAAGCATTCAGGCCAACTCGGGTGCCACGCTTCTTTACGTCACCCATGACCAGATCGAGGCGATGACCATGGCCACCCACGTGGGAGTGCTTGACCATGGCAAGTTGGTGCAATTCGGGACGCCCCGCGAAATCTACGAAAACCCGGTCAGCGTCTATGCCGCAAGCCGTCTGGGCCAGCCACGCATTAACGTTGTGCCCGCTGATCTGTTTGGTGGTGCGCCTGCGGGTGCGGCGAGCATTGGGCTGCGGCCAGAGCACATCGTGCAAGGTGAAGGTGAGGACAGCATGGTCACCCGTGTCGAACATCTGGGCGATCAGACGCGGCTGCATCTGGCGTTCAAGAACCACGATCTGATCACGGTCACGAACGCACATACAGAGCTGATAGAGGGCGATATCGTCAAGATTCGCCCGCAAAAACCATATTATTTCAATGCCGCTGGCGAGCGCGTGATCTGAGGGAGAGTAGCATGGAACATTTTATCAACGCTCGGGAAGACATGGTCACTCAGGCCATTGATGGAACGATTGCGACTTCAGGCGGAAAACTGACGCGGCTCGACGGTTATCCTCATATCCGGGTTGTCGTGCGGTCGGACTGGGATAAATCCAAAGTCGCACTGGTTTCTGGAGGCGGTTCAGGACACGAGCCAGCGCACGCAGGTTTTGTTGGCAAAGGGATGTTAACCGCAGCAGTTTGTGGCGATGTTTTTGCCTCGCCCTCTGTTGATGCGGTTCTGGCCGGCATTCTTGCCGTCACGGGCCCCGCGGGATGCTTGCTAATCGTAAAGAACTACACAGGCGACCGCTTGAATTTTGGCCTTGCCGCCGAGCGGGCTCGTGCCTTTGGCCTGAAAGTCTCAATGGTAATTGTGGACGATGACGTGGCACTGCCGGAACTGCCTCAGGCACGCGGGGTCGCTGGAACACTCTTCGTTCACAAGATCGCTGGTGCCATGGCGGAAAACGGTGCCAACCTCGAGGCCTGCACTATGGCTGCAGAACGGGTCAGAAAAGCGACGCGGTCCATTGGCATGTCTCTGGATACCTGCACGGTGCCGGGGTCTTTAAAGGAAGATCGGATCCCCTTTGGGATGGCCGAACTCGGCCTTGGTATTCACGGGGAAGCGGGTGTTGAACAAGTTGCCGCAAGTGGGGCAAAAGACGCAATCGTTTTGATGACCGAGAAGCTGGCGGCTGGCATGCCCAAGACACCGCACGTTGCCCTGATCAACAACCTTGGCGGGGCATCCTTCCTGGAGATGTCGATACTGACCGAGACGCTGCTGGCGTCTGATGTAGGGCAATATATCCGGCACGTGATCGGTCCTGACGCGATGATGACTGCACTCGACATGCATGGATTTTCGATCTCTTTGATGGAACTGTCCAACGGAGACGAAGACCTGTTGGCCCAATCTGTGGACACACCTGCGTGGCCCGGCTGCAACCCGGTTGTAAAACCCAAGGTTCTGCCTTTGCCGGATGGTTTGTCGCCCATTCGCGCGCCCGCCTCTCAGCATGAGCCGACAAAGGCCTTCCTGACAGCCTGTTGTAATGTGCTGATCGCATCAGAGGCAGACTTGAACCTCCTTGACGCCAAATCAGGCGACGGCGACACGGGCTCAACCCTTGCAACCGCAGCCCGCGCGTTGATCGCGGCGATGGACACGCTGCCGCTTGCCGATCACACGCAGCTCTATCGTGCTATTGGTTTGGAACTCAGCCAGACAATGGGGGGGTCGTCTGGGGTTCTGCTCGCGATTTTCTTTGCAGCCGCCGGGGATGCGTCTTCGTCGGGTCAACCGATGAAAGGTGCGCTAATGGCGGGCCTGGCACGCATGCGCCAGATCGGAGGGGCTAATCCAGGCGACCGAACAATGGTCGATGCGCTTTTGCCCGCGTTGGAAGAGCTAGGTGCGGGCATTGACGCTGCCGCCTCTGCCGCGCGCAAAGGTGCCGATTACACTGCCACGATTACGTCTGCCAAGGCGGGACGGGCAAGCTACATCAACGCAGAGCAATTGGACGGGCACATCGATCCAGGCGCCGAGGCCGTCGCACGTCTGTTCGAACACCTCGCAAGCTGACCGCCATGGACCACGAGACACTCCACGCTTACCTCGCACGTAAGGTAAGTGATGCCGATTTACGCGACTTGTTGGACCAGATTGCCAGCGCGTGCTGGTCGATATCATCCTTGGTTGCGGGTTCTGCGCTGCAGGGACAACAGGGTGATTCTGGGTTGGTTAATCCACAAGGCGAAGTGCAAAAGCCACTCGATCTGCTGGCTGATGTCGTGTTTGCCCGAAGCTGTGCGGCGCATCCAAAGGTAGCCACGCTGATCTCTGAAGAAGTCGAAGATGTTGTGACTTTGAAAGATCCTAAGCCCGGGGATTTTGTCGTGTCATATGACCCGTTAGACGGGTCCTCCAATCTGGATGTGAACCTGTCAGTTGGCTCGATCTTTGCTGTGTCCCGCGTCTCTAACGGCTACCAGTTGCCCACCGGGCGAGACCTGATTTGCGCTGGTTATGCTATCTATGGGCCTTCAACCATGCTGGTCCTGACGGTTGGAGAAGGTGTGAACGGATTCAGCCTTGATCCCGAAACCGACACCTTTTTTCTCACCCACCCTGAAATGATGGTGCCGGAAGACACGGCAGAATTTGCAATCAATATCTCACGCCAGCGTTACTGGGATGCGGCGATCCTGAAATATGTAACGGACTGTATTGACGGACCTATCGGGCCACGAGGCAAGGAATTCAATATGCGCTGGACCGCCTCCATGGTGGCAGAGGTGCACCGTATCCTCGTGCGCGGCGGGGTCTTCCTTTATCCCGTGGACGCGAACAACCGGGCGCAAGGCGGCAAGCTCCGCCTTTTGTATGAGGCCTATCCTATGGCTTTGATCATGGAAGCAGCGGGTGCGGCAGCAACTGATGGGCGTGCGCCGCTCTTGGATATTCATCCTGTGGGGCCGCACCAGCGGACCTCTGTCGTGCTCGGCTCTCGCGCCGAGGTGGTACAGGTGGCGGCAGCCTATGATTGAGAAGAAAGGGCGCTAGATGCCGCTAATTTCCCTAAAACAATTGATGGAAGACGCCTGCCTGCACGGCTATGCGATCCCCGCGTTTAACGTCAATAACATGGAACAGATGCTTGCGATCATGCAGGCGGCGGATGCGGTCAACAGCCCCGTAATCATGCAGGCCAGCCGCGGCGCGCGGGCCTTTGCCAATGACATCGTGCTGTCCCATCTGATCAAAGCGGCGATCGAGCTCTACCCTCATATCCCCGTGTGTATGCATCAGGATCACGGCAATTCGCCCGCGACCTGCCTGTCCGCGATCACATATGGGTTCAGCTCTGTAATGATGGACGGATCGCTGACCGAGGACGGCGCGCGGCCCACCAGTTTTGTGGAAAACGTTGCGGTTACCCGGAAGGTCGTTGAAATGGCTCATATGGTCGGCGTCTCTGTCGAGGGCGAGATTGGGCATCTTGGCAGCCTTGAGACCGGACGCGGCGAAGCCGAGGACGGCCACGGTTTTGACGGTGTCCTGTCTCGCGACATGTTACTTACCGACCCCAGTGAGGCGGTAGAGTTCGTGGGGCAAACTGGCGTCGATGCGCTAGCCGTCGCGATTGGCACCTCGCATGGGGCCTATAAGTTCACCCGCAAACCGGATGGTGACATTCTCGCCATCGAACGGTTGAAAGAAATCCACGCCAAGCTGCCCGATACGCCTTTGGTCATGCACGGCTCCTCCACCGTACCGCAGGATTTGCAGGACATTGTCAACGAATACGGGGGTGAAATTACACCGACATGGGGCGTGCCGGTCGAGGAAATCCAGCTCGGCATCCAATACGGTGTCCGCAAGGTCAATGTAGATACTGATTTGCGCCTTGCTATGACCGGCGCCATCCGCAGAGTTCTGGCAACGCGCCCGGAAGAGTTCGACCCAAGGAAGTACCTTGCCCCAGGTCTAGCCGCGATGCGCGATGTGTGCGTTGAGCGGTTCACGGCTTTTGGATCTGCAGGTCGCGCATCATCGATTAATCCCATCTCCCTATCGGAAATGGCAAAACGGTACTGAAAACGGCCAAATGGCAGATTGAACAAGGGGGTTAACTGGATATAAGGCGGTCAACTGAATGGCCGCTTTGGCTAGCTGTGCCGCAGCTTTGGAATAAACCGTCAAAGTTTGCAAAGGGCCGTTCGTGCCAACAACCTATAAGTATTGCGTTTAAACTCTTTGTAGCAAAATCGGGACCACTTCCTAGTAAGAGCCCCGTACTAATCCACGATATTCCCATCGGAATGGGAGATAGTCGATTGCTTTTAACCAGCACTACTTTTTGAGCAATTATCACGAAATATCAGTATATTGGCCATCTGGCCAATATACATGTCTACCCCATTTAAGATGCTCTTGGGCTTTCAGTATGCCGCTTTTATACATTTGGGTGTTTGCTCGCGCTTTGGTGGCGTTATTCGACCCGTACGCATTAGCCACCATCCCCATGTCTGTGACGCTGAAGTTGCAAGTGAAGTCTTACCAATTAAGCTTTGGGAACACTAAACCCAGCTGCAAACCCTACCAACCATGGCAATTATCGTAGTTGATAAGGTTAGTGGGGTTGGCAGGTATCTTCAGGATTTTGCCACCAACGCGTCACGCTGATCTTTCTCGATCAATCCTCGCTCTAGCCGGATGGAACGACAGAGCAGCTGTTTCCGCTAATGGATTGCCGCGTTCTCTAAACGTCACGGAAATAGATATGATGTAAAAAATATTGGTGCACTTGAAAATCGCGATCAGAATTTTCCTAGCTTAAAAATTATTGATGACACGCTGGATAGCGCTTTAACGGGTAGCCAACAACAACCAACCCCCTTTGTTCGACCCTACTGCTAGTAAACTTCGGCGGCCTGAACGTACCCGCATCTAATTGCTATCGCAGGACCCGTTTTGGCATTTTGAGCATTTGGTGATGGGCAGTTCTCGCGCACGCGAGCCTGATGCATTGTCATGTGTATTAATGGCTTGCTTTACCCAAATGAGCGTTGTTCAAATTTGTGGGTTAACATTGGAAGAGTTTTGGGGCGCTGGTTCAAAAGTGTGCACTCGTATAGATTCTATCCACCCCCTCCCCAGAGATTGTGAGATGTTGGAATGACACAGCAGTGTTGGATGTTGTTGACGGCAGCACGCCTGAGTAGAGCAGTCGAGCAATCTCTTCACACTTTCGCCACAGTCTGCGGCATGGCTAAATTCAATTCCCAATTGCCTCAGAATAACTTCGTAAAACCAATGCCTTGAGGTGCTTCTGTAGAAAGCAGTCTAACAGCTCGACTGGCTCTACCGTTTCCGCCGAATTGCAAAAAATCCGCCGTGGCGGAGGATTGCTCGACCACGGCGTGGGGTGGTGATGGTCTTAGCGCGCGACCTAGTCTGACGGCTTACCGATCTTCGCAAAGACAGTCATCCCTTTGAAGTCGCCAGATTTGAACTGTCGGCCTTGGCTCTCGTAACCTGCCGCGCTTAACGCACCCCGTATCCTATGCTGAAGCTGGGGGGAGAGGGCTGCGGTGGTGACGTCGCTCTCATTATGAATGAAGCGTTGCGCAATCTGCTTCATACATGTTTCAGATTTCCCCGTCTCAGCGAGCCACTGGGCAACTTCTTCATACAGAGGGTCAACCGTAGTCCTCTTCGCCTGCTCCGCACCCGCCAGAGCCGCTTCGTCAGGTGTAAGCCACCACGCCTCACCATCTCTGTACAGCGATAGAGCCGCCGCCCATATACGGTCGCGATCATGGCGGATGAGGTCGTGGTCAATGTTGTCCACCCGCACAGGCCAAAACCGCCGATTGCCTGTCTCATCGCGCAAGTAGTCTGTGCGATTGGTAGTGCCGACAAATACACAGCGGCGGGGATAACCCACTTCAGCACGACCATAGGCAGGTCGGAACTTCTCCTCGGTGCGGGTGATGTAGGCTTTGACATGCTCGACTTCGGCCTTTGAGACAGATGACAGCTCCGCAAGCTCGATAATCCACTTGCCCCGCACGTAATCTGCCGCGTCTTTCGTATGCAAAGATGGAACGCTATCTCCGAAGGCTTCGCCTCCACACAAGATGCGTATGGCCGTTGACTTGCCAGCGCCTTGGCTGCCCTCCAAGATCAGCACATGGTCGGCCTTGCACCCAGGCTCCAAAGCCCGCGCCACAGCTGAGATGAGCCATTTCCTGAAGGCGAGTTCCGCAAATCGGATGCTATCAGGATGAACATCAAACCGCCGTAGGCCGAAGTGTTTATTCAGTACCTCACGCAAGAACTCGCGCGCTTCAGTGGCGCCAACTGCTGGCAGCTCCTCGAGGTAATGGCGGATTGGCGAGATAACCCGTTGCTTCGCCACAAGGTCAATCGCGTCAAAGACGTCATTCTTGGCCACCTTGCTCCATTTCATACGGCGTGACAGCCACATCCGCACTCGGGAGACGTCCGTGTCTTCAAACCGTCGTGGCCTGAAGAGGTTGGGATTGCCGCGTGAGCCTGGCATTGGGCGCATGATCATGATCTGCGCGGCAAGCTCATCATAGGCAAACACGCCGTCCCAATCGGATAGTCCGTCTAACAGGATGGCACAGTTCAAGAGTGAGGCTGGTATGCTTGGATTGCTAAATAAGACAGCATCAGTTTTCAAAGCATCAGGGGCTCAAACGATGCGCATGGGCCAGGTCCTCACTGGATCTGATCTCGGGACATATATGCTTGGCGTAACATATCCTGACATGTCTGCCATTGAGCGAACCTATGATGCACTAGCGGGCAACACGGATTATGCGCAGTTAATCAGCGGCGTCGACGTAGACATGCGTTCAATCACGAAGATAGCTGGCATTCTTTAGGCGCCGATCAGACAGACCAACAAAGGGTGGCGAGGAAGCAATGGAAAAAATGCTTCCTTGAACACATTTCCCTTATCAAAATCAACGCATAAAGGAGCGCGCAATGCTATTTGTTGTAAAACTGACGCACGACTACTCCACGTGTCAGGCCCATCACCCCGAGAAATTTCCACTGTTTCGAGATACGCTAGCAAACGTGAAAGATCATGGGATCAAAGTCCACGGTCACTATTCAAATCGTCTGGAACATACCAACTACATGATCCTTGAGGCCGAGACTTTCGAACAGCTTGATGCGGCATTTGATCCAATTCTTGAGATGGGCCATTTCGAGATTACACCGGTTATCCAAAGATAAGGAAGCAGAACGCGTTAACACCGTCAAATTAACCTTCAGCTGAAGATAGCGATCAAAGTTTTAACCGTTGACCGCAAAAAGGCTCTGCCATGAGATTTTATTAAAACCGCAAGTCACCAACTGGCGACAGCGTTTTGAAATAGTCAAGTTGATCTGGGCCACATCTCTAAGGGATGGAAAGTCCCGTGGCACTGGCGCTTGGCGTCTTTGCCACCATCGGACTATTCAGCCTCGGCGTGGTCTGCGTCACGGCCTTTGCTCCGGGCGAGACATTCCTCATCCGCCCGTGGGCGCCGGTGACGTTGCGTTTCCTGTGGCTGACCCTGTTTCAGGCCGCGGGCGGGGTGATTGCCGTGACTCTGATCGCGCAAGCCTATCGGATCGGCAGACCTGCTCAGGTTGCCGTATTCGAGTATTCTTTCCTTGTTTTCGCGGCCATCTGGGGACTGGCCCTGTGGGGGACCGCGACGGACGCAACCAGCTGGATCGGCATCGTCATCATCATAGTCTCGGGGCTGATTGTGGCCAGACTGCCAGACGTGCGGGCTGACCGACAGGTGAAGATCCAGACATGACCCAACTATACCGGACTCAGAAGGATGGAGGTCTCGCTTTTGGTATTGCCGGAAATGCCACAAACCTCGCGAAGGGCGCACTCGACCTCCAGTATTTGTCCGCCGAGATCAGCCGCAACGTCCTTGTCAGAGGATCATTGATCCGGTGGGTATTGGATGATGATGTTCTCTGACATAGGGCTCATATTGAGGTGCCGAGGGGGCTTAAGATTTGTGGCGACACAGGCTTGGCCCAGCGTCATGCGGCGACGGTATCTCCAAGGATTTCCATCACCTTCCGCGCCATCGCAAGACCCAGATCGCGATTGTTCTCGGGGGTGAAATGAATCCCGTCTACGCCATCGGTGGAAATATGATCGCCCGCGTTCAAGAAGTGCACTTTCATGAAGTCCGCAAGGTCGCCATATAGCTTTGCGAACTGTGCCGATTTCTCATGGGCGCCGCCAAACAGAGACTCGAAATAGGCATGCGGCATCGGCGTCAGCGGCGGCGGCGCTACAACGAGCACTTCGGGCGCGGGGTAGGTTGTGCCAACACCGCCAGCGGACCCCAGCACCTGCCCCACCAGTTTTGACATGCCGGCCGCCACCTCGAACGGGGTGCGGTGGAAATAGGCCTTGGTGTCGTTGGTGCCGAGCATAATGATCACCAGATCAAGCGGCAGATGGCTTGCCAGGGCCGAGGGCAGATAAGCGCTGCCGTCCAGACGCGGATCGGTAGGATCATTCAGCATTGTGGTGCGCGCGCTCAGCCCTTCTTCGATGATGGTATAGCCAGCACCCAGTTCGGCCTGCAGTACCCCTGTCCAGCGCACATCGGGGGCATAGCGTGTGGTGGGAACTCCTTCGACAACGGGGATCCAGCCCCAGGTCAGGGAGTCTCCGAAACACATGATACGTTTGTCAGACATGGCGGGTTTCCTTTCCGGATACATTCAAGAATTGCGTGTGTTCAGGCCGTAGAAGACTGCCGCCAACAGGATGATCAGGCCACGTGCGATCTGCTTGCCCGGCTCAGGCACGCCAAAACTGGTCATCACCACGAACAGCAGTGCAAAGCACATCACCCCAAAGAACGGGCCCCAGACTCCACCATCGCCGCGGCCAAAGACGACCCCACCAAGGATCGTTGCCGCAACCGCATCGATGGGCATTTCTAGACCCAGACGCAGGCTGCCCACAGCGACCGAGGAGGATTGCACAATCGCGGCAATGCCCGCAAACAGACCAGCCAGCACATGAGCCACAAGAACCGTGCGCTCGACCGGGACGCCACTGAAATGCGAGGCCGTGGGGTTTTCGCCAACCGCCATCACAAAGCGCCCATAAACAAAGCGCGACAGGAAGATTGCCATGGCCGCTGTCAGCGTGACCCAGAGCACCACCGGCAATGGCACAGGGCCCCATTTCATCTTGTAGATGTCGTTCATCACGTCGGGCATGTTGCCGGGCGGTTTGCCGCTGGCCAGGAACTGAACAAAGCCGGTGATGATCACGGTGACCGCCAGCGTTGCGATCACCGCAGACACACGGCGCTTGGCCACCAGATAGCCGTTGAACAGACCGATAAGGCAGCCAATCCCAAGCGACAGCAACAGCACGAAGGGCAGCGGCACGTCGCTTAGCAGGCCAGAGGCGATCAGGTAGTTCACCAGCAGCAGAACCCCTGCCCCGGACAGGTCAATCGACCGGACCCGCATCACCAGTAGCTGCCCCAGCACAAGAATGCCCAAGGGAGCAACCTGACGGATAAAGATGCCCATCACATTGAGGTTCATCAGCTGGGGCTTAGTGAGCCACAACATCGCCAGCAGAGCTGCGAACACGAAATAGGCCGGCGGGATACGGGTAGCGGCGCGCAACATCTGGGTCATCGTTACAGCCCCATATTCTTGCGCGACTGCAACGCCACAACTAACAGCAGGATCACTCCTTTGATCGCCCCTTGAAGGAAGGCCGAGAGGTTGGCCAGGTTCATGCCGTTTGCCAGAAGCGCCATCAGGATCGCGCCCAGAATGGTGCCGTGCAGCCCGCCAACGCCACCAGAGAGCTGCGTGCCGCCAATCGCGACGGCGGTGATTGAATCCAGCGCAAATTGCGATCCTACCCCCGGGTCCCCCGACCCGATCCGCCCTGCGATGAAAAACCCCGCAAGGGCCGCGAACAGCGCGCTCAGCACATAGGCCAGAATAGTGTTGCGCTGCGCCTTGAGGCCGAAATTTTGCGCGGTGTCATTCTGCCCTGATGCGACACCGCCGCCGATGGCGAAAAGATGCAGACCAAACCGGGATGCGTGCAGGATTTTCCATCCGGCCGCGATGACCAGCACGCCCCAGAACACCGGTGCCGGGATACCAAGCATGGAGCCTGTGACAAGGCTGACGACGACATCGGGCACCGACCCGCCGGCCACGGGGCGCAAAAGCTGCGCGATGCCCAGCACGATGAACTGCATCGACAAGGTCGCAATGATCGGGTGCACATTCAGCTTCACAATCGCGATCCCATTGACCAGACCGATACTGATCGCGGCCAGAAACACCAGTGGGATCAGCACGAACGGCGATCCATTCAGCGCCAGAATGGCGGTGGTCAAACTCATCACCGAGCCGACAGACAAATCCATCCCCGCCAGCACAATAACAATCATCTGACCGATGGCCACGATGATCAGCGGCATCGCCTGCGCCAGCAGGTTGGACGCGTTCTGCGGCGTGGCAAAATCATCTGTTGTGACCAGCAAAAGCGCCAGTGTCGCAATAACAATGACCAATGCGGCCACCCAGTTGCCCTGGCGCGAATTCTTTCCGAGCCAGCGGTTGGGTTTCGCGGCTGGTATCGGCTTGAAACTTGTATCGGTCATGAGCTCAGTGCCGCGTTAAGAATTGAATGTTCGGTCGCGGTTTCAGCGGCCATTTCAGCGGCGATCTTGCGGTCATGGATGACAAGGAGCCGGTCGCAAAGGCCGATCAGCTCAACTGTTTCGCGCGACAGCACTATGATCGCCTTGCCCTGAAGCGCGAGTTCGCGCAGCAGTTTGTAAATTTCGGCTTTCGCGCCGATATCGACGCCGCGCGTTGGCTCTTCGATGATCAGCACATCCATTTCCGAGGCAAGGTATCGGCCAAGCAGCACTTTTTGCTGGTTGCCTCCGGACAGAGAGCCGACAATCGCGGAACTGTTCTTTGCCTTGACGTTCATATCCGCCATCACCCGGTCGGCAATCTTGCGGACACCAGCCAGCAGCTTGTATCCGGGACGCGCGGCCTGCAGCCCGATCCCGATGTTTTCCGCGATGGACTCGCCCAGCAGAAGGCCTTCATCCTTGCGGTCCTCTGGCACAAAACCCACGCGCAGTCCCTGCATCAGGCGCACGCCTCTTTCCGAAGGGATCGGCAGGCGAAGTGGCTGGCCCACGACCTCGATCTCCCCGGTTGCCAATGGGCTTCGTCCGATAAAGGCTCGGGCGATATCGCTTTGGCCCTGACCTTCCAACCCGGCAAGACCAAGGATTTCCCCGGCGTGCAGATCGAACTGCAACGGCGCCGTATCGGGTCTCAGACGCAGGTTCTTGCATGACAGGCGCACGGGTCCCGGTGCCTGCCCACGATCAGGGAACAGATCGCTGAGTTCGCGACCAACCATAAGGGCGATGAGTTTTTCGGGGGTCAGATCACGCAACGGCTGGGTTGCAACGTGTTCGCCATCTTTCATGACCGTAACGTCGTCACACATTGCAAAGATCTCGTCCATCCGATGTGAAATGTAGATGATTGCCTTGCCTGTTGCTTTCAGTTTTTTGATCTGCGCATTCAGGATTTCGACGTCCGCGGCGTTCAGGGCGGCGGTCGGCTCATCAAGGATGAACACCTGTGCGTCGGCTTTGATGCCATGGGCGATCTCGACGAACTGTCGTTCGGCGATGCTCAGTTCGGAAACCAGCATGTTGGGGTCCACCGTCATGCCCAGTTCCAATAGCGCCTCTTGGGTGCGCTGGGCCATGAGGGACCGATCCGGGATGCCAAAGCGGCCCTCGGGCTCTTTGCCCAGAAACATATTTTCGGCAATGGTCAGGTTGGGCAGCAGCGATAGTTCCTGAAATACGGTCGAGACGCCATTAGCCAATGCCTCGCGCGGGTTGGCGAAGGCGACAACCTTGCCACCTAGCGCGATCTCGCCTGCGTCCGGCTGGTGTACGCCGGCAAGCATCTTCATCAGCGTGGACTTACCCGCCCCATTCTCGCCCATCAACGCATGAACGCGACCGGACATGATCTCAAAAGAGACATCATTCACGGCAAGTGTGGACCCAAAGCGCTTGGTCACACCTGTCATGGTGACTGCTGGCAACATGATACCCTACCGATTGAATTGAAAATCGCTCTCGCGGGGGAGGTCCCCGCGAGAACAAGACTGACAGGGAGGATGTCAGTTACCGTATAGCTCTTGCAGTGTCTCTTCCGGCAATTCAGTCGGCCACCAGACGTTGGCGGACAGGTCATCGCGGTAGAATTCTGCGGCCTTCGCTGCATCCCAGCCTTCAGGCTCGTAGATGTAGTGCTTGTAAAGTGCCTCACCCTCAAGCAGGGCAACGGCTGCGCGTACACCCGCTGCTGCTTGCGACGGGCTGTATTCGGCCACGATGGACGGATAGCCCATTTCAAGCCACTGCCCGAAGAAGCCGTTGTTGCCCTCGCCGGTGATTGGCGGGATTTCTGCACCGAACTCGGTCAGAACGTCCACGCAAGCGCGCGTCATATCCGCACCAGACGACCAGATCGCGTCAACATCGGGATCGTTCAGGTAGAAGGTCTCGCACAGGCTTTTGCCAAGGTCATAAACCCAGCTGCCGTAGTCTTCTTGCGTGATCTCGATGTTGGTCCCTTCCAGCGACTGCATCAGACCGTTGTAGCGGTTGATATCCTCGGGGTGGGATGGCAGGCCGCGCAGGACCCAGATTTTGCCTTCACCGCCGGTCTGTTCGACCAAAAAGTCACCCATGACGCGGCCAAAGTTCTCGGCACCGCCCTGAATGTCGACAGTGAAGTTCTGGTTTTCGGTGCGACCAGTGTGCACGACGACAGGGATACCCGCGTCGATAGCTTTCTGAATACCAGCGTCTGCAGATGTTGGCGTCACAGGCATGACGATCAGAACGTCAGGGTTCTGGGCAATCAGGTCTTCGATATCTGCGACCTGCTTGGCCTGATCGAAGTTCGCATCAAGCATGATGAAGTTTTCGATCCGGTCGTCTGCATCGGCAACGCCCTGCGCTTCGTGCGCTGTCTGCACGGTCCATGTGTTTGCGTTTACGCCGAAATGGCTCATGGCGATGGTCCAAGGCGCATCGCTTTGGAATGCACCGGCCTCGACGATAGAATTGCCAGTTGGGCGTGGCTCGACACCGTCCATCAGGTTTACGTCCTCTGCCAGCGCCGTTGAGCCGAGCAATGCGACCAACGTGGCTGCTTTTGCAACACGATTAAGAGTCATTTTAGGTCTCCTCCCGTTGTTTTACCCAAGCACGTGTTGCGGCTGAAACCGGGCAACAAATAGCTTCACTTGGATCCTCTCCTGCCCTCTAAGAAGCAGCATCTGCGGGCTGAGTCAATACTTATTCAGACTGAATGAATAAGTATATGGTTTGCTTTATGCTTTCATCCCTGACACATTCACTTTAAATGAATAAGTGAGCCCGCCAATCTGCCTCATGGCAAAAGGTAAAGACAAAACGACATGAAAACAGTGCTTTGCTTTGGAGATTCCAACACCCACGGACAGGTTCCCGGCGGTAGCCCGCTTGATCGTTTCGGCCCGGATGAACGGTGGCCCGGCGTTTTCAGAAAGGAAATGTCCCCAGATTGGTACGTCATCGAAGAAGGTCTCAGCGGACGCACAACCGTGCATAAAGACCCGATTGAGGGAGATATCAAAAGCGGGCGGCTTTATCTGCGCCCCTGCCTGATGAGCCATGCACCGCTTGATCTGGTGATTTTGATGCTGGGCACGAACGACCTGAAGGCGCGGTTCAACCAGCCAGCCACAGAGGTCGCCATGGGCATCGGTTGCCTGATCCATGATATTCGCGAACTGACGCCCGGCCCCGGTGGACATTGCCCAGAGATACTGGTCGTTACACCGCCGCCGATGCTTGACAATATTGGGGAATGGGAAGGCATCTTTGCTGGCGCACAGTCCAAGAGCCACCAACTCGCCCATGAGTTTGAAGTGATAGCCGACTCACTGGAAGTGCACTTTTTCGACGCAGGTACTGTGATTGCGTCGGATCCGGCGGATGGCTTTCACCTCAGCCGCGATGCCCATGACACTCTTGGCAAGGCTATTGCCCAGGAAGTCCGCAACATCGGGTGGGCCGTCTGATGCCCGATATGCGCTTTGCTCCGCCCAATCCGATCCGGATTGCCGACCGCTCCAGCGGGATGAACGCCGTAAGTGTACGCAGCTATAACGAACGGCTGGTCTTGTCGCTCTTGCTTCAAAACCAAGGGCTGTCCCGCATGGAGATCGGCAACCGGACAGGTCTGTCAGCACAGACCGTTTCTGTCATTGTCCGCTCACTTGAACAGGAGGGCCTCGTAACGAAAGGCGAGGCCGTCAAAGGGCGCATGGGGCCTCCAACCATTCCGTTGTCGTTGAACCCGGAGGGGGCATATTCCGTTGGCATCAGCCTTGGTCACCGCCACACTGATGTCGTGATGATAGACTTCATCGGTCAACCCAAGTTTTACACATCGCTGCCCCTGCCCCGTGAAGGTCATCTAACAAACCACTCCAAACTTGTTGAAACCGTTGGGCAAGCGCTCGCTGCTCTGCCCGACAGGCACGAAGGACGGCTTGCCGGTATTGGCATCGCGATGCCCGAGGATCGCGAGGAACTGGCCCTTGGCCCAACCGGTATGGCCGAGCGTTTTGAAACACTCAGCAATGAGATAGAGGGTGCGCTTGGCGTTGAGGTCTATGTACAGAACGACATCACCGCAGCCGCCGCCGGTGAAAGCATGTTCGGCGCTGCGAAATCTCTGGATGACTACCTATTTTTCTACATCGGCGCACGTTTGCATCATCGCCTTGTACTGAACCACCAGATTTTCCAAAGCCGTGCGCCCGCCAGCAAGCCAATGGGTTTGATGGACCTTGAGCGAAGGCTTTTGGCTAAAGGTGTGACCACAGACAACTTATGGGAAAGGGGTGCCGAATGGCCCGATCTTGGCGGGGAAAAAGAGACTTGGCTCAAAGCGTGTGTCGCAGAACTGAAATCCTCGCTTGAATCCGCTTCGCAATTTCTGCCTGTCAGCACAGTCATCGTCTCATCCTATGCGCCAAGCGATGTTTGCAAAGAGATTGCCCAGAGACTGAGCATGGTCTGCGGTGGTGTCGAATCAAAGCCGGGAGAGCTGCAAATCACACCAAAGGCGCTGGGAGCGGCCAGCCTGCCGTTCAGTTCGAAATTCGTGATCGAAACGTGATTTTCTACCTTCCGGCGATCGAGACAGATCGCTTCTTCTCGGGTTCTATGTGTTGGATACCCGCGGACTTGGCCGCGTCATGTGATGCCTGGAGGACGAAACTTGTTGTCATCGATCGGTAATGCAGTCCAATTTCTATCTCTATTAGATCGAAATAGAAGCGCAAAAACGGGCCTTTAATTTATGCATTTAAAAGACATGTCAAATTTGTTTATATCAACACGAAGCGTGGCTGTGTAAAGGCCTTTAATATCGACTGTTCTAGTCGCTTCATAGTCGATCTGAAACAATCAAATACCGCCACAATTTGACTAGCGTTGGAGTAAAACTTCTCTCACATCCAGCAGACGACAAGACGACACCCCTAAAGGGGGGTGTCTGTCGTGTCGCCATCTGCAGGGTTATGTCAGGCGTCATCTTTACAGATTGTCGCCTGATGTCGCCTTGTCGCCGAGTGAGTAGTAATCGTCTTTCACAGTTAATAATCCCTTGGCAACAAGGTCGCGCCGCGCGCGGCTAAAGGCATCATTTTTCGACTTATCATTGTCGCCTGTATGGCGCTGAAGAAAGATCGGACGCCATTCGTCCAAGTGTAGGCGACAAGGCTCGGGTTTTGATTTTGTCGCCTCTTTGAACGTGTCCATCGCCAACTGCTGCGCAGCGCTGAGCTTCTCAGTATTTTTACGTTGGCGATAATCGACGCGGTGCAGGACAGACGTGTCGTCAATCGTCACAAAGCAAAACTGCATCGGGTCAAATGGCGTAGCGTCTTTTTGCTTGTCGCAGATGAGCTGCACGTCATGCTCGCCAAATTTCCGCATCACCATCGATGTATCCAATGCTGCAAAAAAGGATGAGTGGCCACGCGCGCCAGCTGCACCGTCTTTCCCGTGATGATGAACAATCAAAACGGTTGCCTCAAATGCATGCATCAACTCATCGCAAGCACTGACAAACTCACCCATGTCCTGAGGGGCATTTTCGTTACCACCGCCGAAGTTGCGCGCGAGCGTGTCGATAACGATGAGCTTAACATCTTTGACCTTACTGATATCGTCCCGGAGGGCTTCTAACCGCGCGCGGTCGCGCATATCGATACTGGAGTTCGAAAAGTGTAGGGGGCTGTTTTTACGATCGAGCCGCACACTGCGGTCTTTTGCCCAAGCCTCAGCCCGTCGACGTATGCCCTGCCGCCCCTCACCAAGGATATACATGACCCCGCCTTGCTCGACCGCATGTCCGTGGAAGTCATGGCCTGTTGCGATGCTGCACGCCATATCAACGGCCATGAAGCTTTTGCCCGTATATGAGGGAGCAACCAAAGCTGCTGAGGCATATTTTGGCAGTATGCCGTCAATAATGAAGCTTGGTGGCTCAAGATTGATGTCCAACACATGGCTGAACAGCTGCAGAGCATTAGGGTTGGTGATGTTGGCAACGGCGGCTCGCACTGCTGCCTCACCTTTACTGTTCCATAAGTCCCACCAGTCTTTGACAACAGGGGGGGTAACATAGGGCAGGCCCGCTGCTTTGATGGCTTTGCGGCCCGCCTCGTCATTGTCCGCGGCTACAACGACGTTGAAGCCCTTCGCCTTAAGCTGATTAGCTGTTGCAGGGAGGGTGTTAGCGTCTAAGGCAAAAAACACCTGCTGCCCGGTCACCAGATACAAGACAACAGCATCCGCCCAACCCTCGGTGACATATAAGACGTCCGACTTCTCGCCGATGAATGAGCCAGCACCTTGTTTGATCATACCATGGCTAAAGCGCTTCGAGCCATCAGGCTTAATGAATTGATTGCCGCGAAATTCACCCGTTTCGATGTCACGAATTTCGATAACAACCGTGTTGCCATCACAAACAGCGCCTGTTCCTGCAAGCTCGATGCCTTTCTGAACGTGATACGGCACATCCAGTTTGGTTTGGCGCGACAAGTCTGGTACTTGCGGCTGAAACATTGGCAGTAGCCCATCTTGCTCCATTTGCCGCGTTCGATCGAACAAGGCGCAATCTTTTCGACAATGATGTTTCAGGTTGCCGTTATGGTCTGCAATCCAAAAGCGGTCCTCACCGCCGCAATTTGGGCATGGGCCATGCCATTCATGGCCAACTCGTTTCAGCCCATATTTTTCAATGATCGGCTGTGAATACTGATCGAATGGAATATCCATCGCTTAACCTCAATGTTTGATTGGCGGCCAAGCACGTGGTATTCTGGCTACGGTTAAAGCGTTCAAACTAACCCACCGAGAAGCCGCGTGCCTTAGGCGCGCGGTTTTCATTTTTGCGAGTAGGCTTTTTCTGAAGCCTGCTGCCTTGATGGCAGCGCATCGACCACTTCCTCGGCATCACGCTCGGAGAGCGGCCCATGCCTACGGACCGCTGCGATTGGGCCTGGTCGGGTCGTCACATACGCACAGGTCTTCCATCGCGCTGCCCCGTGCCTTTCACCGTCTCTCACCTGAACAAGCCACTGGATTGCATTGCGGCAGACAGCGATGCGCAGGTTGATCAGCGGGCGGGCGACTACGCCCATGTAAAGGTCGCTGGTTTCGGAGGTGCTGGCGTTAGTAACCATGTTGCACCTCCTTAACGAAGCGGCATTGCGACAGACGCGTGTAGGGACCTGCCTCAAAGCTACCCTCGCTGAAGTGGATGAACGGGGGGGTGTGGGTGTGCTTGCTCATTGTCACACCTCTGATTGCTTGTAAGGGGGAGCAGCTTCAAATTTTCGCTCTGCATGTCGAAGTAGTTCTGCCACCTCGAATATAGCTGCTTTATTTGGGCGACGAACGACCAGTGGCCATTTTTCTAGCGTTCGGGGGCTGATGGGAAAAAAGAGGTGGGTAACTATTGCTGCAGCTGTCGCCTTGTCAGCGTATTTCGGAAGAGGTTGATCTGGGTGCCATTTGGTATTGCGTAGCATCAGGTAGCTCCTAGTTGCTGGTTACTACCCATCCATACTGCGTCGAATCACCCCGCCTCCCAATCTGCCTAAAATTCAAGTCGCCCCTATTTTCCGCGTTCAAAGCGGCGATACGCTTGCCAAATGTTGTCTACTTGCTTCGGTGCGAGCGAGTATTTCTTTGCAACTTTTGCAATGATCTGGCTGCGAGTGCCTTTGGGTGGTGTGTTCCGCAGGCTAACGAGCCGCGAAGCTGGTTTTTTACCTCCAGAGTTTTTATGCATTTCGTTGATTTCTGCAGCGACATCAGCGTGATGCTGTTCGTAGCCATCCTCCAGTTGGTCATCGCCTTTGGTTTGAAGCCATTGGCGTCGAAGCGGAACTGGTATCGAGTTCGCTTTGCTCCATATGGCTTTTAGCTCTGTTTCCTCGCTAATAAGCCTATCACGTCTCCTGCGTAGGGCGGCGTTTTGTGCCTGCCTATGCAGGGTTTCACAAGCTTGACCAACCTCCATCACAAACCAAAAATCCCATTTACGAGGACGCCCCGCTCCGCTTCGCTTGCCGCCATGATTTTTGGGAGAGCTTTGGTCTTGGCTGGAACTCATATCCAATCCTCTAGCAGCCTAGCCCAGGTTTGCATCGCTTCGCGCCTTTTATCGAGGAGCTTTGCATGCTGGTAGTGCTTGATGACGCCTCCTCGGGTTTCGCTTTGTTTGTGGTTCAATAATCCATCAATGATGTCTAGTGACACGTCTGATTGCTCTGCCATTAATGTTGAAAATGTTCGCCGTAAGTCATGCAGCGTAAAGTCCTCTATCCCCGAAGCCTTTCGCACCTTCTTGTTGAAATGGCTCCACGATTGCATTTTTGCGTCGGGGATTTTTGTGAGTTGGAACACTCGGACTTGTTGCGGAGCTTTGGAATGTCCGAGAATTTCAAAAGCTAACGGTGTTAATGGCATTACGAAGTGGGCAGAGTTTTTTGTTTCCGTGTGCGATAACCGAATTTCACTTTGTGAGCGTATTATTTGTGTCCAAGTGAGGGCGGCTCCCTCATCTGCCCTGAGTGGCGTAGTTATCATGAACCTAAGGTATCGTAGGTATTCAGGTTTTAAACTCTCAGACTGCCATAGGCGCTGTAGCTGCTCTGCAGTGTAGTAGGACATGCGCGGCGGCGGTGGCTTAGGCCGTCGCTTTTTTGCGATTAGAGCCGCGGGGTTTGTGTGAATAACCTCCTCATCGATCAGATATTCTAAAAAACGCGAAAGCGCGCCAAAGCGGTGACGGTTAGTCGCGGGTGCGAGGTGGTGTCGTTCCAAAAGCGATCTGACGTGTTTAGTGTCAATATTTTCAGGCCGTAGGTGGGATACCCCCATTTCTTCTAGGCCAAGGCGGACGTGCCTCGACTCATCCCGCTGATATTTGCTTCTTCCGCCGTTCAGCTCGCTACGAACATAAATTTCAAGCCATTCGCTGCAGGTCTTTTTCCGTGCTTCTGCAGCGCGCTGCAACGCAGTTTGCTCCCGCTGCTCAAGTGCAGGGTCGAGGCCATTGCGGACTTGAGCTTTGATCAGTTCAGCTTTGACACGGGCTTCACTCGGCGTCATGAGAATCGGATCGCCCAGCTTCATGGCTCTTTGGGGATGGCGCTTGCCACCATCTAAATAGCCTCGTTTGCGATATGTATACACCCAACTGGAACTTGAATTGTTAATCACAAGTTTAAGGCCAGGACAGCCTTCGTCCCTGAGCGTTAGCCTTTGGTTCATGGCTCTTTGCTGTTTGGTGAATTTGTCGATTTTTGATCGATCAATATAGCAAGATACGGTGGGCATTTATCAGCGAGACTTTCAGCGAGACAAATTGGGGTAAGTTTGCGAAGCATAGCGTAGTTTAGTGCTTCTTGAAAATCTGATTTATTCAAAATATTTGGGTTGTAATACTTACTTGTCCCTTAGCTCAACTAGATAGAGCAGCTGACTTCTAATCAGCAGGTTCGGGGTTCGAGTCCTCGAGGGATCGCCATTTTTCGGTAACGCTTGCACGAATCACGCGGTGCGTCCGTCATGCGCGGCACAGGGCGAGGTCTATGTGACATCTCTGCGATATGCTGAATTTCCTCGCCCGTGGGCTGATATCCGCGCATCTGGCGGCCAAACCTTAAAAAAATCCTGCTTTTCGGTTCCTAGGCGCGTATGAAAGGCTTATACAGTTTCGCAACACACATGCGCTTGCGGGGAGGCATGACATGATAAGATCAGAACTTGTGCAAAAACTCGCGGAGGAAAATCCGCATCTTTATCAGCGCGATGTTGAGCGGATTGTGGGAGCAATTTTTGACGAAATCATCGAAGCCATGGCGCGAGGAGATCGGGTCGAATTGCGCGGCTTTGGCGCGTTTTCGGTAAAAAAGCGTGATGCACGCGTGGGCCGTAATCCTCGGACGGGCGAGACTGTATCAGTTGAAGAAAAACATGTTCCCTTCTTCAAGGCGGGCAAATTGCTGCGTGACCGATTGAATTCGTAAAGAGAACTGCGCGAGGGTAAGGCGTGATCCGAATAATAAAGCTGAGTTTCATTCTCTGTGTCGCGGTGGTTCTGATTGTTCTGGCGATTGCCAATCGCGATCCGGTGGTGATTCATCTGTTGCCTGCCGATTTGGCGCTGTGGCTGCGGATGGATGTGTCTATATCCCTCCCGCTGTTCTTGATCATTTTCGGCGCGATTACCGCAGGTTTGGTTCTAGGCTTTGTTTGGGAATGGCTGCGCGAACATCGGCATCGTGCGGATGCATCGCGCGCGAAGCGTGATGCGACACGCCTGTCGCGGGAATTGGAAACCCTCAAGGGCGAGGCACGGGCGAAAGAGGGTCAGGATGACATTCTTGCCTTGTTGGAGGATGACAAGCCCTTGCGGCTTGGTTGATCCCTGATGAGCATTTCCATTAAATTTTGTGGCCTTTCTCAGCCTGCCGATATTGTGGCTGCGGCCGAGGCGGGTGCGCGCTATGTGGGTTTTGTATTTTTCCCAAAATCACCCCGCGCGGTTAGCCTGACACAGGCCCGTGACTTGGCGCTTGCCGTTCCCGTAGGCGTGGCCAAGGTGGGTTTGGTGGTCAATCCAGAGGATGCCTTTCTCGATCAACTTCTGGCCGAAGTGCCGCTCGATATTTTGCAATTGCACGGCCATGAAACACCTACCCGTGTGGCGGGAATCCGTGCGCGCACGGGCCTGCCTGTGATGAAGGCCATTGGTATCGCAGACGCGGATGATTTGGGGCAGATTGCGGATTACGCGGCGGTCAGTGATCAATTGCTAATTGATGCCAAGCCGCCGAAAAATGCTGATCTTCCTGGGGGGAATGGTCTTTCTTTTGACTGGCGGTTGTTGGCCGGGCGCAGATGGCCTGTGCCATGGATGCTGGCGGGTGGATTGACGCCTGACAATGTGCGGCTTGCCGTGCAAATGACAGGCGCGCAGCAGGTTGATGTTTCATCAGGCGTGGAAAGTCGGGCAGGGGTAAAAGACCCTACCCTGATCCATGCTTTTGCCGATGCGGTGAACGGGGGCTAAACCTTGCCCCTTTCTCTTGCTCAATTCTTGCGCCCGCGTTAGGCAGTGGGTCGAATGTGAAAAAAGGTGCCTCCATGCCCGATGATATCTTGAACAGCTTTATGACTGGCCCTGATGAAAGCGGCCGCTTTGGCCAATTCGGCGGGCGGTTTGTGTCAGAAACCCTGATGCCGCTGATTTTGGAATTGGAAGCCCAATATGAACGCGCCAAAACAGATCAATCCTTCTGGGATGAAATGCATGATTTGTGGACGCATTATGTCGGCCGTCCGAGCCCCCTCTATTTCGCAGAGCGCCTGACCGAGCATTTGGGCGGCGCAAAAATCTATCTCAAGCGAGATGAGCTAAACCATACGGGCGCGCATAAGATCAACAATGTGTTGGGTCAGATCATTTTGGCCCGCCGCATGGGTAAGACACGGATTATTGCGGAAACAGGTGCGGGCCAGCATGGCGTGGCCACGGCGACAGTCTGCGCAAAATTTGGCTTGAAATGCGTGGTCTATATGGGCGCGCATGATGTTGAACGCCAAGCGCCCAATGTGTTCCGCATGAAGCTGCTTGGGGCCGAGGTTGTGCCTGTGACGTCAGGGCGTGGCACTTTGAAAGACGCGATGAACGATGCCTTGCGCGACTGGGTGACCAATGTGCGTGATACATTCTACTGCATCGGCACGGTCGCAGGCCCCCACCCATATCCTGCGATGGTGCGTGATTTCCAAGCGATCATTGGCAAAGAGGCCCGCGAACAGATGTTGGCCGCCGAAGGCCGTTTGCCAGATACGATCATTGCGGCCATTGGCGGCGGTTCAAATGCGATGGGGCTGTTTTACCCCTTCTTGGATGACAAGGATGTGCAAATCATTGGCGTTGAGGCAGGTGGCAAAGGCGTCAATGACAAGATGGAGCATTGCGCAAGCCTGACAGGGGGGCGTCCGGGTGTGCTGCATGGCAACCGCACCTATTTGCTGCAAGACGAAGATGGACAAATCCTTGAGGGTCATTCGATTTCGGCGGGGCTTGATTACCCTGGCATCGGGCCTGAGCATTCATGGCTCCATGACATTGGGCGCGCTGAATATGTCTCGATCACCGATAGCGAAGCTTTGGAGGCATTTCAGCTTTGCTGCCATCAAGAGGGCATCATTCCCGCGCTAGAGCCAAGCCATGCTTTGGCCCATGTGATGAAAATCGCGCCGACCCTGCCAAAGGATCATTTGATCTGCATGAATATGTGTGGTCGCGGTGATAAAGATATCTTCACAGTGGCCCGTGCCTTGGGATGGGAGATGCAGGGTTAATCCCCGCATCTCTCCCCATTCTGCGCCTAAACCATCGGTTCGGGTGTCACTCGATCTGGTGCAATTCCAATACGGTCAGCGGAATGATTTCGAGCGCACGCATATGGGTTGCGTGTAGGTTCACCTTTGGCGCAACGCCCTCTTCATGAGCCTGTAGGAACCGCGAGGCGCACAGGCACCAGCGATCGCCCTCCTTTAAGCCAAGAAATCCATATTCGGGGCGGGGCGTGGTTAAGTCATTGCCCACATATTTTGAAAAGGCCAGAAATTCGCGGGTCATGACCGCGCAGACAGTATGCGCGCCGAAATCATCATCGCTGGTGTCGCAGCACCCGTTGCGAAAGAAGCCCGTCATTGGATCGCGGCCGCAGCTTTGCAGCGGCGCACCAAATACATTTACGCTTTCATCCATCATCTATCCTCATACGCGCCAAAGGTCTTGCGAGAGAGGGATAGGAACACCCAAGGCGCTAAATGTTTATCGAAACCGATCAACCAGCTTTTGTAACGGGCTTCGGCTGTCTTGCGGTGTCTCTACGGCCTCAGCAGGGGATGGGGCCGTGTCGTGTGATTTGCGCCTCGGCGCTGTTTCGCGGGCGGGTGTGGTGGTTTGTAAGGCCACTGCATTTTGGAACTGCGCGCCATTATCCTGGGCAAGGGCTTTGGCCCCATTCGAGATGCCCCGCAACATCAGCTCTAGCCAAGACTGATCGGCCTTGGAAAAATCAGACAGAACATAGGCCGCGACCCGATCCTTGTGGCCTGGATGGCCAATACCAAGCCGCACACGGTGATAAGCCTCACCAATGTGCTCGTGTAGCGACCGCAGACCATTATGCCCTGCATGCCCTCCGGACGACTTAAGCCGAAGTTTCGATGGGGCAAGGTCAAGCTCGTCATGAAAAACTGTGACATCTTGCGCGGTCAGTTTAAAAAACCGCATTACCTCGCCCACGGATTGCCCCGAGCGGTTCATATAGGTTTCTGGCTTGAGTAAGATCACCTTTTGGCCGCCCAAAACCCCTTCGCAGATTTGGCCTTGAAATTTGCTGCGCCACGGCGAGAACCCATGATCTGCAGCAATATGATCCAAGGCCATGAACCCGATGTTGTGACGGTTCTGGCTATATTTCGTGCCGGGATTTCCAAGACCAACCCAAAGTTTCATAGCTGCTGTGATACCCCGATTGCCCGTCCCGTGAAAGGGTGGTGTATGATAAAATAAAGGCGCGAAGATATCTTCGCGCCTTTATCAATTCGTCAGAAGATCGGCCTGATTATTCGGCTGCTTCTTCTTCGCCTTCAGCAGCGGCTTCGTTATCTGCACTTACCAGACCCGATGGGGCGGTGATATTTGCGATCACGAAATCGCGGTCGATTGTTGGCTTAACGCCTTCTGGCAGAGTGACGTCAGAGATGTGGATCACATCGCCAATGCCGCGGCCTGTCAGGTCAACAGTGATCCCTTCAGGGATGTCACCTGCAATCACCGAAAGCTCAACCTCGGCGCGCACGACTGTCAAAACGCCACCGCGTTTGATGCCAGGTGCGGCTTCGTGGTTGATGAAGTTGACAGGGATGAACAGCTTCACACGCGAAGTGCGGCGCAAGCGCATCAAATCAACATGGGTCGGCAGATCTTTTACCACATCGCGCTGCACGCCACGGCAAATGACGCGCACATCTTCTTGACCTTCAACCTTGAGGTTGAACAGAGTCGAGAGGAAGCGGCCTTCTTTCAGGCGCTTGAGCAATTGGTTAAAGGGGATTTGAATCGCAAGAGGGTCAGCCCCACCGCCATACACAATACCGGGCACTTTGCCTTCACGGCGAGCTTGACGAGCGGCCCCCTTGCCTGTCCCCGTCCGTGCCTCGGCGATAAGATCAGGAATCTCACCAGCCATAGCTATATCTCCATATGTTATGGGCCGCCTCCAAGGGTGTCGGGCCCGTGAAGCCGCGCTCTTACAAGCATTTTCTGCCTTTGACCAGAGCTAAATCTGCCATTTTTCTCATATATCGCTTGAGCCAGTCCAATCGGCGGGGTAGCGATTTCAGCATGCATGCGCTCGCCAAAATTAGACAGGATCTTTCGCTGACCATCAGGCCCGTCTTTGGCTTTATGGTTTTGGGCATCTTTTGGGGCTCTTATGCGGCGCTTGCCCCGCAGATAAAGGCCCAGATCGGGGCAGGCGATGGGCTCTTTGGCACGCTTTTGCTGATGTCCGCTTTGGGGCTTGTTACCGCAATGTGGTTGGCGCCTCGGGTGGATCGGCATTTGGGCAAATGGGGGCTGCCCCTTGGCGCGGGTCTATTGGCCTTGTCGTTTGCGGTTTTGGGTGCGGCAAGCCGACCCTTGGAGTTTGGCATTGGGATGGTTTTAGCGGGGGCGGCTTCGGGGCTGACGGATGTCATTATCAATGCCCGCGTCTCAGAGGCAGAGGCCGCTTATAAGCGTCCGCTTATGTCACTTAATCATGCGATGTTTTCTTTCGCCTATGCGCTTGCTGCATTGAGCGCAGGCACGGCGCGGGAATTTGATGCCTCAGCCTTGCAGGTGTTTTTGGGGTTAGGGGTCATCGTTGCTTTGGCACTGCCCATTTTGCGCAGCCCATCTTTTTTGGTCGGTGCTTCGCAGGATGGCGCAACGGAGCAGGGCGTTGATTTGGCCCCCTTCTGGTCAGGTTTGGTGATCTGGCCTGGATTGGTGGTGATGTTTGGCTTTATGTCAGAGGCCGCGATGGAAAGTTGGTCTGCCTTGCATATTGAACGCTCGCTCGGCGGACGGGCTGTCGAAGGGGCGATTGGCCCCTTCATGTTGGGCTTAACCATGGGGATTGGCCGTCTTGCAGGGCATTTTCTCACGCAAGCGCATGATACGCTGCGCATGGTTTCGCGCGCGGCGTTGGTTTCGGCGGCGGGGGCGGTGATCGCCGCTTTAGCAGTGACGCCCGAGATGGCCTATACAGGATTTGCCATCCAAGGCTTGGGCGTCTCGATTATCGCGCCATTGGCGCTTGGTTTGGCGGGGCAACTCGCAGGGTCTGGGGAAAGAACGCGGATCATCGCCCGCGTGTCGGTCATTGGGTTTGCGGGGTTTTTGCTCGCCCCCGCAACAATGGGATGGATGGCAGAATTGGCCAGTCTGCGGGTGGCTTTTGGCATGATCGCGGTGATTTTGCTCATCATCCCGCTGATCTGCGCGCGTGCGCTGCGCCCCCTCTCACCTGCGCGTGGCGGGCAAGAGGGACGCATCACCGGGGTTTAGCCCCACTCGCCACTAAAGTTTTTCGGAACAAGCAGGTTGTGACGTCCAAGGGCCTTCACATCACGCTCGCCGCACAGCGCCATCGTGCTGTCCAGTTCCTTATGGATCACTTCCAAAGCGCGGGTAACGCCCGCTTCCCCCATGGCGCCAAGCCCGTTGACGAAGGCGCGCCCGATATAGGTGCCTTTTGCCCCCATGGCCAAAGCCTTTAGCACATCCTGACCAGAGCGAATGCCACTGTCGAGATGCACTTCGATCTTGTCGCCCACCGCGTCCAAAATCGGCTCTAACATACGGATTGAGGACAAGGCCCCATCCAATTGCCGCCCGCCATGGTTGGACACAACAATAGCATCCGCGCCGACCTTTGCGGCCATTTTTGCATCTTCGGCATCCAAAATGCCTTTGATGATCACAGGGCCGTCCCACATTTTGCGGAATTGTTTAATGCGTTCCCAATCAAGGCTTTGATCAAAGGCTTGCGCCGTCCATGAACTCAGCGAGGAGGGGTCATCAATCCCAGCCACATGACCCACAATATTACCAAAAAAGCGCCGCTTGGTGCCAAGCATCTCAAGGCCCCATTGCACCTTGGTCATCATATCAGCCACGGATTTCACAGTGAATTTGGGAGGGGCTGACAGCCCGTTTTTGAGGTCTTTGTGGCGTTGACCCAAAAGCTGCAAATCCACTGTAATCACGATGGCCGAGCATTTAGCGTCTTTCGCGCGCTGAAACAGCCGCGTCATGAAATCATCGTCCTTGAGCGTGTAAACCTGAAACCAGAAGGGTTTGCTGGTATGTTCCGCCACATCTTCGATAGAGCAGATCGACATAGTCGAGAGGGTGAAAGGCACGCCAAATTTTTCCGCGGCACGCGCCGCTTTGATCTCGCCATCAGCGCGCTGCATACCCGTCAGCCCAACAGGGGCCAAGGCCACGGGCATCGCCACATCATGGCCAATCATAGTCGAGGCTGTGCTGCGGTTTGACATATCGACCGCCACCCTTTGGCGGAGGCGGATCAGGTCGAAATCGGATGAGTTTTCGCGGAAGGTCTGCTCTGTCCAACTGCCTGATTCTGCGTAATCGTAAAACATCTTTGGCGTGCGCTTTTGATGCAAGCGGCGCAGGTCTTCGATTTCGGTGATGACGGGCATGGTGGCACTCCTCCGCAAGGCTGGTAAGGAAGTCTTACCAATTCTTGCGAAGGCCCGCAATCATTTGGCGCGATGCGCCCCATCGGCCAAGGATTTCACAAAGGCGGTGATCTCTGGCACGGTTTTTCCCTGCTCAATCAGGCTGACAATCGCTGACCCCACGACCGCCCCATCGGCAACGCCGGCAATCGCTTCGGCGGCCTCAGGCGTCTTGATGCCAAAGCCCACAATCACGGGCAGATCGGTCTGCGATTTGATCCGTGCCACCTCTGGCCCAACATCACCCGCCTGCGCATTGGCGGCCCCTGTGATGCCCGTGATCGAAACATAGTAGATAAAGCCCGATGTGTTTTCCAACAGCTTTGGCAGGCGTTTGTCATCACTGGTCGGTGTCGCCAGACGGATGAAATTCAACCCTGCGTTTTGCGCGGGAATGCACAGCTCGCTGTCTTCTTCGGGGGGCAAATCAACGATGATCAAGCCGTCAATGCCCGCCTCTTTGGCTTGCTCCAAAAAGCGATCTACACCGCGGCTGTAAATCGGGTTGTAATATCCCATCATCACAATCGGTGTGTCATTATCGGTTTTGCGCAACTCACGCGCCATTTGCAGCGTTTTGTCGAGGGTCTGCCCCCCTTCAAGCGCGCGCTGCCCCGCAAGCTGAATGGTCGAGCCATCCGCCATTGGATCGGTAAAGGGCAGGCCCAATTCGATGATATCCACACCCGCCGCAGGCAGGGCTTTGATCAACTCAAGCGAGGTGTCGTAATCAGGATCGCCCGCCATGACATAGGCGACAAAGGCCTTCTTGCCCTCTTGGGCCAGCCGCGCAAAAGTGGTGTCGATCCGTGTCATAGGTGCCTCCCGCGAAATCGTTCGTTTGGGGTTTGCGGCAAATAGCGGCGGAAATCAATGGGGCCTGACGGGTTCGGGCCATTGCCCCGCCGTGCAGTTCGCCCTAGAAGGCAGCCAACGCGCATCACGGAGGTCGCTTGCAATGGGTTTCAAAATGGGAATCGTGGGTCTGCCCAATGTTGGGAAATCCACGCTGTTCAACGCCTTGACCAAAACCGCAGCCGCACAGGCCGCGAATTTCCCCTTTTGCACCATCGAGCCGAATGTGGGCGATGTGGCCGTGCCTGACCCGCGCCTTGAGAAATTGGCCGCGATAGCAGGCTCAAAACAGATCATTCCAACCCGCATGACCTTTGTCGATATTGCGGGCCTCGTGCGCGGGGCCTCTAAGGGCGAGGGGTTGGGCAACCAATTCCTAGCCAATATCCGCGAGACTGATGCCATCGCCCAAGTGTTGCGCTGCTTCATTGATGATGATGTGACCCATGTGGAAGGCCGCGTTGACCCCGTGGCAGATGCTGAAACCATCGAAACCGAACTGATGCTCGCTGATCTCGAAAGCATCGAGAAACGCCTGCAAAACCTGACCCGCAAAGTGCGCGGTGGCGACAAAGAGGCGGTGCAGCAAGAGCGCCTTTTGAAAGAGGCGCAGGCGATGCTAGAGCAGGGCAAACCCGCCCGCATGGTCGAGGTGGCCGAGGATGACGCAAAAGCGTGGAAGATGCTGCAACTGCTGACCACCAAGCCCGTGCTATATGTTTGCAATGTGGACGAGGCCTCTGCCGCCACAGGCAATGACCTCTCCGCGCGGGTGGAGGAGATGGCCAAGGCGCAAGGGGCGGCTTCGGTCGTTATCTCAGCCGCGATTGAGGAAGAAATCAGCCAATTGCCTGCCGAGGATGCCGCCGTGTTCTTGGGCGAAATGGGGTTAGAGGAGGCAGGTCTCGACCGCCTTATTCGCGCGGGCTATGACCTTCTGGCATTGGAAACCTATTTCACCGTTGGCCCGAAAGAGGCCCGCGCATGGACGATCCGCCACGGCACCGCCGCGCCACAAGCCGCGGGCGTGATCCATGGCGATTTCGAGCGCGGCTTCATCCGCGCCGAAACCATCGCCTATGAGGATTACGTCACCTTGGGCGGCGAGGTTGCAGCCAAGGATGCAGGCAAAATGCGGGTCGAGGGCAAAAGCTATATCGTCAAAGATGGCGATGTGCTGCATTTCCTCTTCAACGCCTAATCCTGTTGCCGCGCCACCCCCGTGACCCCTGCGGCGGCGAAGGCAAGCACGATCCAGCCTGCGGCAGACAGCACCCATTTCCCCTACCAAAGCGTGCATCCCGCCCATCCGCGCGCGGCAAGGGCTTTGCCCATACCCCATCGCATTTCGCACGATTTCCCCCCTTGCCCCTGCGCGCCCATGTCGTTAGACGGGTCGGCGGAGACGTGGCCGAGTGGTCGAAGGCGCTCCCCTGCTAAGGGAGTAGACGGGAAACCGTCTCGTGGGTTCGAATCCCATCGTCTCCGCCATCTTCCTTTATTTGGCGGTATAAAGTCGGGCCTGCTGTTTTGGTGGGGTCGTTTGGATGTTGCCGCTGCGTTAGTTCAGCAGCGAGATGGATGGGTCGATTTTGTCATCTTCGCGCAGCCAGTTGGGGAAGGCGGCGGCGCGTTCTTGTCGGGCCACTTGTTGTTCAAGTTGGTTCAGCGTTGCGCTATGCGCAGACGCACCGCCGAGGCCCTTTGTGGTGGCGACCTCTGCGATCTTATCGGCGGCGACAGTCACAAAATTATCGCTCAATCGGCGGGTCAGCCAAAACGCAAAGGTCATGCCTTGCGCATCCACGCAATTGAGGCGAACGCGATCTTCGATGGGCACATATTCTGCGGTAAAGGTTTTGATCTGGCGCAGGGTGGGTTGTTTTTTGCGATTTTCCGTTTGCACAGTTCCGCTTTCGTCACCCAGGCGTGGCGGGGGCCACAGAGCTATCGAACACCTGTCTCGCGCATAACAGCTTTCGCGTAAACCAAAAAAGGTTTCTCTGAATGGACAGGGAGCCATCTCTGGCCCCCTGTCGCATCGTGTTTTGATCTCGCCTATGATTACAGCATCTGCGACAGAAAATAGATTGGGGCCGCGATTGCAAAAGTTGCACAGGCGGCTTTCGACAGGCACACGGCGCAGGCTAGCGGGCCTTTGCCGGTGGTCATTTCACCAAACCACCCCAAAAACGCACCGACTGCATAGCCCGCCGCTTCGCGTTTTAGCTGTTCTTGTTTGAGTGATGCCTGTGACTGGGCATAGCGCGCTTCGAGATCAATTTGACCTTGTTGCACCATGTCGCGGGTCATTGATTGGTCATTCATCCTCGCCTCCTAAATCAAGTCAGTCCCGCTGACTTAGTGCCGTGGCAGGAAAGGCAAGGCGTCAGGTTAACCTGCGGGCCGTATCGGAGATTTTCTCAAGTCTTGATTTTTTCCGCGCGATAAGAAAACGTAAAGCTTGGTAAAAAATTGAAAGTGAGACAAATGGAAGATCGGCCCGTGCGCAATATGGAGGAGTTTGCCGCCTTTTGCGGGGTGTCGCGTCCGACTGTGTCAAAATATTTTCACGACCCCGAAAGCGTCCGCCCCGCCACCCGCGCCAAAATTGAGCAGGCGTTGGAGGAAAGCAATTATCGTCCCAATATCTTTGCGGTGAACCAGAACCGCAAACTGACGAAGAATATCGGCATTGTTTTGCCCTATCTGGCAGACCCGTTTTTTGCCGAAATCGCAAGGCGGATCGAGACATTGGTGATTGCGCAGGGGTTTCGTCCAATTTTGCTGAGCTCGCATGGCGATCCGCAGCTTGAGGTTGGCAATTTGGACGCACTACGCGCGATTAAGCCTGCGGCTGTTTTATTGGCCCCGCTTGGGCGTGCCTCTGATCGGGCGGCGTTGGAAAGCTTTTGCGCTGATGTGCCTACAGTGAATTTTGATGCCAATATTGAGGGGATCGGCGAGGCCTTTGTGGGTCACAACAACGAACAAGCAACCGATAAGATGGTCGAATATCTGACCCGCACAGGCGAGCCGCCCGTATTTTTCGAGATGCGCACGCCGCCCAACCCAAATGCCAATAAGCGCCGCTTGGCCTATATCGGCGCGATGGAACGATTGGGGTTCGCGCCACAGGTCGTGCAGGCCCATGGGGAAGGGTGGGCGCTCGAGGAGATCGGCTATAACGAAGGGCGGCGGGTGATTATGGAACGCGCCTTTTCAAGCAATACGATTTTCTGTAGCAATGACCGCTTGGCCATTGGCTTTTTGGCGGCGGCTTATGAATTGGGTTTGCGCGTGGGGCGTGAGGCGGATTGCGCGCTGCGGGTGGCGGGGCATGACAACCACCCCGTGGCGCGGTTTACCTGCCCGACCTTGACCACCATCTCACATGATTATGCGCGCATTGCCACGAAAAGCGTTGAGACAATGATGGCTTTGATCGAGTCGGGCGAACGCGGCGATACCCGACAAGTGACGTTGTTTGATGGCGAGTTGATTATGCGCGCTTCGGCATAATCCAAGGTTATCAAGGGCTAAGATAAAAATTTACACGCGTAAATTTTTTTATTGACGGGAAACAAGTCTTGTCAGTAACGTCTGGTCACTGAATAGAATCCTTGGGAGGAGTAGGATGACTATGAAACGCTCGTTGCTTGCAGCGACAGCTTTGTCTGTGCTGACTGCTGGCGCTGCGATGGCGCAGACCATCACAATCGCAACCGTAAACAATGGCGATATGATCCGTATGCAGGGCTATACGGATACATTCACAGAACAAACTGGTATCAATGTTGAGTGGGTGACCCTTGAGGAAAACGTGCTGCGTCAGCGCGTGACCACCGACATCACCACAAATGGTGGCCAGTTCGACATCATGACCATCGGCATGTATGAGGCGCCGATCTGGGGTTCTAATGATTGGCTTGTGCCTTTGGACGACCTCAGCGCCGAATACGATGTGGCCGACCTTCTGCCTGCAATGGCAGGCGGGTTGAGCTATGACGGCACGCTTTACGCGGCACCGTTCTACGGCGAAAGCTCGATGGTGATGTATCGCACAGACCTGATGGAAGCAGCCGGTCTGGAAATGCCAGAAGCGCCAACTTGGGCCTTCATCCGCGAAGCGGCGGCAGCGATGACAGATCGCGCTAATGACATCAACGGCATCTGTCTGCGTGGTAAGGCAGGTTGGGGTGAAGGCGGCGCTTTCATCACTGCAATGTCCAACTCATTTGGCGCGCGTTGGTTCGACATGGACTGGAACGCACAGTTCGACACACAGCCATGGCGTGACACGTTGGAATTCTTTGTTGGCATGATGAATGAATCTGGCCCTGCGGGCTATGCCACCAACGGCTTCAACGAGAACCTGTCGCTGTTCCAGCAGGGCAAGTGCGGTATGTGGATTGACGCGACTGTTGCGGCATCCTTCGTCACCAACCCCAATGACTCGACTGTTGCAGATCACGTAGGTTTTGCTCTGGCACCTGATAATGGCCTTGGGAAGCGTTCCAACTGGCTCTGGGCTTGGGCCTTGGCAATCCCTGCGGGCACACAGCAAGCAGATGCAGCCAAGCAGTTCATCGAATGGGCGACTTCCAAAGAATATATCGAATTGGTTGCCGCCAATGAAGGTTGGGCAAACGTGCCTCCAGGCGCACGCACCTCGCTCTATGAGAACCCCAACTACGCAGACGTTCCATTTGCAGACATGACGCTTCGTTCGATCTTGTCCGCAGACCCGAACGACTCGACCGTTGAGCCAAGCCCCTATGTCGGCATTCAGTTCGCAGCGATCCCAGAATTTGCGGGCATCGCATCTGAAGTGAGCCAAGAATTCTCGGCAGTTTATGCAGGGCAGCAGTCCATTGATGAGGCTTTGGAAAAAGCACAAGCCATCACCAATGAAGCAATGGAAGCTGCGGGCTATCGCTAAGCGGTAACCCACCTCCCCAAGAACGTGGGAGGCGTCTCAAGGTCGCCTCCCACATTTTCCGACATCGCCCCCGTATTTGTTATTATATATTGACCAGACCCGATGTCTGTCCCGTGAAGGATTTGCCGATGGCCACCCAACATTCACGATCCGCTGCGCGTGTGATGATGGCCCCTGCCGTGATCTTGCTGCTTGGTTGGATGCTAGTTCCGTTGACCATGACCTTGTGGTTTTCGTTTCGGCAATATCTGCCGCTGCGCGGTGGCGACCAAGGCTTTATCGGGTTTGAGAATTACATCCGCTTTATCAGCTCAAGTTCGTTTTGGCCTGCGGTTCAAACCACCCTTGTGATCGTGCTTGGGGTTTTGGCCATCACTGTCATCCTTGGGATCTTCCTCGCCATGCTGTTGGATCAACCCATTTGGGGGCAGGGTGTCGTGCGGATCATGGTCATCGCGCCCTTTTTCGTTATGCCCACTGTATCGGCCTTGGTGTGGAAGAATATCTTTATGGATCCCGTCAATGGCCTGTTCGCGCATTTGTGGCGCGCCTTTGGGGCCGAACCTGTTGTGTGGTTATCGGATGTGCCGATTACATCGCTGATCATGATTGTCTCGTGGCAATGGCTGCCTTTTGCCACGCTGATTTTGCTAACCGCGATCCAATCTTTGGATGGTGAGCAATTAGAGGCCGCCGAAATGGATGGCGCGGGCCCTGTTGCACGGTTTTTCAATCTGGTGCTGCCGCATTTGGCGCGGGCGATCACGATTGTGATCTTGATCCAGACGATTTTCTTACTGTCTATTTTCGCCGAAATTTTTGTGACCACGGGCGGGGCCTTTGGCACGCGGACGCTGACCTATCTGATCTTCCAACGCGTGTTGGAAAGCCAGAATGTGGGTCTGGGCTCTGCGGGCGGGGTCTACGCCATCATCCTTGCCAATATTGTTGCCGTCTTCTTGATGCGCATCGTTGGCAAGAATTTGGACGCGTGAGGAGGAAACGCATGGCCCGCGCAGTCACCCCAAACCGTAAGCTCATCAATACTTTGGTTGCATGGACGATTGGCTTTTTGATCTTCTTCCCGATCTTGTGGACGATCCTGACAAGCTTCAAAACCGAGGCGCAAGCGATCAATGACCCGCCTTTATTCTTGTTCTTTGACTGGACGCTAGAGAATTATGGCGTTGTGCAGGAGCGGTCGGACTACACCCGCTATCTGTGGAATTCGATCATCATCGCCTTTGGTTCAACCGCGCTTGGCCTGTTGGTGGCAATCCCTGCCGCTTGGGCTATGGCCTTTGTGCCGTCCAAACGCACCAAGGATATTTTGCTGTGGATGTTGTCCACCAAAATGTTGCCTGCGGTTGGGGTGCTTTACCCCATTTACCTGCTCTTCATTGAGCTTGGCCTTCTCGACAGCCGCTTTGGTTTGGTTGTGGTTATGATGCTCATCAATCTGCCAATCATTGTCTGGATGCTCTATACCTATTTCAAGGAAATCCCGAGCGAGATCCTAGAGGCCGCGCGGATGGATGGCGCGACCTTGCGCGAGGAAATCCTGTATGTGCTGACACCAATGGCCATTCCTGGAATTGCCTCAACCATTTTGCTCAATGTCATTTTGGCGTGGAACGAGGCGTTTTGGACATTGAACCTCACAGCGGCCAATGCAGCCCCGCTGACGGCCTTCATTGCTAGTTATTCTAGCCCAGAAGGGCTGTTCTACGCGAAGCTATCGGCAGCTTCGACCATGGCGATTGCGCCCATTCTTGTGATGGGGTGGTTCAGCCAGAAACAACTTGTGCGCGGCCTGACCTTTGGCGCGGTTAAATAAGCGGAGTGGAAATGGGACAGATCACATTAAACAAAGTGTCCAAGAAATTCGGGGATGTCGAAGTTATTCCGCCGCTGGATTTGGACATTAATGATGGCGAGTTTGTCGTCTTTGTCGGCCCATCAGGCTGTGGGAAATCCACGCTTTTGCGTTTGATCGCAGGGCTTGAGGATGTCAGCGATGGCGCGGTGATGATTGACGGGGTGAATGCAACTGACATTGCCCCAGCCAAGCGCGGTCTGGCGATGGTGTTTCAGTCTTACGCGCTTTATCCGCATATGTCGGTGCGTAAGAATATCGCGTTTCCGCTGCGTATGGCAGGGCTGAGCAAACATGAACAAGATGCCCGTGTTGCGCAAGCGGCAGAGGTGTTGAACCTGACGGATTATCTCGACCGTAAGCCAGGGCAATTATCGGGTGGTCAGCGTCAGCGCGTGGCCATTGGCCGTGCCATCGTGCGCGAGCCTGCCGCATTCTTGTTTGATGAGCCTTTATCAAACCTAGATGCGGCGTTGCGGGTTGGGATGCGCCTTGAGATCAGCGAATTGCACAAGCGCCTGAAGACCACGATGATCTATGTGACCCATGATCAGGTCGAGGCGATGACCATGGCCGATAAGATCGTGGTCTTGCGTGCAGGCGTTATCGAACAGGTGGGTAGCCCGTTGGAGCTGTATCAGCGCCCTTGCAACACCTTTGTAGCAGGCTTTATCGGATCACCCAAGATGAACCTGTTAGGCGGTGATCTGGCTACACCTTATGGCGCCCATACGATTGGCATCCGCCCCGAGCATTTGGAAATTTCCACAAGCAAAGGCACATGGTCAGGACAGGTTGGTGTGTCTGAACATTTGGGGTCTGACACGTTTTTGCACGTTCAAATCGAGGGCCATGCCGAACCGATCACCGTGCGGATCTCGGGTGAGATGGACGTAGATTACGGCGCGACTGTGCATTTGACGCCAAACCCCGATCACATCCACCGCTTTGATGCAAAGGGGCTCCGCCAGTCATGACACGGCTTCTTGGGAAAAAGGCGCTGATCACGGGGGCTGCGCGCGGCATCGGATACGCGTTTGCGCAGCGCTACATTGCAGAAGGCGCAGAGGTTGCGATTGGCGACATTAACATAACCCGCGCCCGAGAGGCGGCAGCGGCGCTTGGCCCCAAGGCGTGCGCGGTTGAAATGGATGTGACAGACCAAGCCAGTATCGAAGCAGCCGTGGATCAAGTTGAAGCCAGCCTTGGTAGGATTGATATATTGATAAACAATGCGGCGCTTTTCACCGCTGCCCCCATTGTCGAAATCACGCGCGCCGATTTTGACAAGGTCTTTGCAATCAACGTGGCGGGCGTTCTGTTTACCATGCAGGCTGTCGCCAAGAAGATGATTGCCCGCGGGCAGGGGGGCAAGATTATCAATATGGCCAGCCAAGCAGGGCGGCGCGGTGAGGCCTTGGTGGGGGTCTACTGTGCCTCTAAAGCGGCTGTGATCAGTCTGACCCAATCCGCAGGGCTGAACCTCATTTCCCATGGGATCAATGTGAATGCGATCGCGCCTGGTGTGGTGGATGGCGAGCATTGGGACGGGGTGGATGCGTTTTTTGCAAAATATGAGGGCAAGCCGCTTGGCCAGAAAAAGCGCGAAGTAGGAGAAGCCGTGCCTTTCGGGCGCATGGGGCAAGCTGAAGATTTAACAGGCATGGCCGTGTTTCTTGCAAGCGCGGATGCCGATTACATCGTGGCCCAGACATATAATGTCGATGGCGGGAATTGGATGAGCTGATGCGAGACGTGCCGATGATTGCCCTTAGCCAAGATAACCTTTCAAGCCTGCCTTCAAAGATTGCGCGGCCCAGTTATGATCGAAGTGCGCTTTCGGCGGGAATTGTTCATATTGGTCTTGGGAATTTCCATCGAGCGCACCAATCGTGGTATTTGCATCGCCTGATGGAGCAGGGTTTGGCGCATGATTGGGCGATTATCGGTGCAGGCGTGCGCCCTTACGATGACGTGCAGCGTCAAAAAATGCTGGCACAGGATTGTCTGACGACATTGATCAAACTTGATCCCGAAGGTGTCTCTGCCGAAGTGGTCGGGTCGATGATTGATTACATCCCTGTGGTTGAGGGTAATGGCCCGCTGATCGCGCGCATGGCTGAGGCGGATATTCGGATTGTCGCCCTGACTGTGACCGAAGGTGGCTATTATATCGACCCTGTTACGCTCGGATTTGATGCGACCCATCCTGATATTGTGCATGATGTGGCCCATCCTGACCAGCCGCGCACGGCCTTTGGCGCGATTGTTGCGGCCTTGCGGCTGCGCCGTGCCAAGGAGCAGGGGCCAATCACGTTGCAATCTTGCGATAACCTACAGGGCAATGGCGCGGTTCTGCGTCAGACGATTGTGTCGCTTGCGCGTCTGATGGATGCTGATTTGGCCGATTGGATCAACACCGCCTGCAGCTTTCCCAATTCGATGGTGGATTGCATCGTCCCTGCGACAGGGCCGAATGAATTGGCCTTGGTCGAGGAGTTTGGTCTGCATGATCAAGTGCCCGTCACCCACGAGGCCTTTCGCCAATGGGTGATCGAAGATGATTTTTGTGCGGGCCGCCCCGATTGGGATTTGGCAGGTGCGACCTTCTCGGATCACGTTCACGCGTTCGAGGCGATGAAAATTCGCATTCTAAACGGCGGACATCAGGTGTTGGCCAATGCAGGTGAGGTTCTGTCACTTGCCACAATCTCTGCTGCGATGGGGGATGCGGATGTTGCGCCCTTTTTTGCAAAAGTGGTGCGCGAGGAAATCGCGCCCCTTGTGCAGCCCGTGCCAGATATGACCCCCGCCGATTATGTGACGCTGATTGAACGGCGCTTTGGCAATGAGATGATTGTCGACACAACGCGCCGCGTGGCGTTTGATGGCTCGTCCCGTCATCCAGGTTTTGTGCTGCCTTCGTTGCGCGATGGTTTGGAAAAGGGCAGCTCAATTTCAGGGCTCGCTTTGGTCGAGGCAGCATGGGCGCGCATGTGTGCCGCTACCCGCGAAGATGGAACAGCGATTGAAGCGAATGACCCTAATTGGTCTGATTTGCACCAGACGGCGCTTGTCGCAAAATCTGATCCAATGGCATGGCTTTCTATGTCGCGGATCTATGGTGATCTGGCCGATGATCCGCGCTTTGCTACAGCCTTTTGCCATTGGTTGACTTTGATTTGGTCGCAAGGGTTGCGCGCTGCTTTGCGCGCCTATGTGGCGGCGGATTAAGCCCTTGGCATTTGCAGGGTCTTTGCGCCTATAGTCGGGGCACATATCTTCGACAACAAAGGCCCGCAGCATGAAGCTAGAATTTCACCATATCAATTTCGTCTCCGAAGATGTGGATCGGTTGCACGCGTTCTACACGGGTGTTTTGGGGTTGGACGACATCCCAATCCAATCTTTCCCGCGCCCTGAGGCAACATCGCAAAGCGGGTATGATGGTAAAATTCGTTTTGCCACGGATGGGCAGATGCAAATGCATCTTGCCACAAAGGATTTGTCTGTCGCCTTTCGCAATGGCGAGGTGATCAACCCTGTCGAACGTGGGCATATTGCCTTTCGCACAGATGACATTGCAGCCTTTATGGCGCTGCTTGACCAACATAACATTCCCTATTCCGATTACGGCACTGCCTTTGCGAAAGAATGGCATCAGGTCTTTTTCCATGATCCCGAGGGCAATGTGATCGAGGTGCACCAAGCTGTATGATGGGGGGGCTGTGGCTTCTTTTTGGGGCGGCTTTCCTTGCGGCAAGCCTAATCCCCGCGCAATCTGAGGCGGTCTTGGTTGGTCTAATCCTTGGCCAGACCTATCCCGTCTGGCTGTTGGTCTTGGTCGCTGGGATTGGCAATGTTCTGGGCTCTTGTGTTAATTGGGGCTTGGGGCGCGTGGCTGAGACACAAGCCGATAAACGCTGGTTTCCGATATCCCGCGCCAATTTGGCCCGCGCGCAAGACCGCTATCAGCGTTGGGGATGGATCAGCCTTTTGGCCTCATGGGTGCCAATTATCGGTGATCCGATTACGCTTGCCGCAGGGGTGATGCGCGAGCCACTTTGGCGGTTTGTATTGGTTATCAGCATCGCCAAATTTGGTCGATATATCGTTTTGGCGACCACTGTTTTGGGTGCTGTGCATTTCTTTTGAGATTAGGGGTTTCCAGCGGGCATTCTTTCTCTATCTCCCCCCTTACACAGATCAAAGCCGAGGAAAAAATAATGAGTGATTGTGGATGCGGACGTTCGCCAACGGGTAAATGTGTGGGTTGGCATAATCTGACAGAAGAAGAATATCTCGAAAAGAAAGCCGCTTGGGAAAAGCGTCAGGCCGAAAAAGACGCCAAGTGATCCGCGCGGCACTCAAACGGTTTGGGGGTTGAGAAAGAGACTGATCTGCGTGCCGCTTTGGCCGCTCTTGATCTCAAGACCAATTCCCAAATCTGCCGCGCGCCGCCGCATCCCCATTAGGCCATAACCCTGTCGGGGTTCTGCCGTGACATCGAACGAAAAAGACGGGGCGCGTGACGGCGTATGGGGTGGGAAAGTCGCCCCATACGCCGTTTTCGTTTTGATGGTTAAAAGCGGAAATTAGGCAAATCAAAAAAATTATCATTTTGATCTTTTATGATAGGTATTAATTTTATAGGCTCGTCTTAAGCAGCGCTGCCCATTTAGGAGTTTGGGGCGGCGTTTTGGTTTCGTATGTTAGTTGGTGAGGGTAGTTTGATGTCAAAGCAGATGGCGCTGGTCGATCTTAATCTATTGGCCGAAACAAGCCGATTTCCAGTTTTGAAAGGTTTTATGCGTTCGCCAGCGCATTGGGAATTGCTGTGCAATATCTATGTCCTAGATGGCGATGAAACCTATGGCATCAACGACTATATCGACATGTGCAAAACGGGCAGTGTGACCCGATTGACGCTGTCCAATTTCCTGCGCGCGCAAATTTCGAATGGCGCTTTGGAGGTGCAATTTGGCGCCAAGAAAAGCCGCAAAACCCTGACCTTGTCCAACAGCCTGAAGGCAGAGGTCGAGAACTACTTTGCGCTGCGCACTCGCTTGATGAAAGAGCAAGCCTAAGCCAAAACGCGCCCTGAACTACGCCGCAAGTCGCCTTTGGTAGGCGCAGTGTCGCAGCATTGAGGGCGCAGATTGGTGAAATAGGTGTTTCACATGCCCCATGGCAGGGTTTATCAGCGTGATAGCAAACGCAATTGGCCGCGCCTATCTTGCGGATATGAACCTTGGGCTATCATTTTGGGGGATGGTTGGTGATGACCTCTTTTTCAGGACTTTCAAATAAACTCACTGGGTTGACACGGCGCAGCTTGATAGCGGCGGCCGTTGGCTTTGCTGCGCTCCCCTCTATGTCTCATGCGCAAGAGGTGACGTTACGACTTCACCAATTCTTGCCCGCACAATCCGTTGTGCCTGCGCAGATTTTGGATGTCTGGGCCGATAATGTCGAAGCGGCCTCTGGCGGTCGGATTGAGATTGAACGCTATCCATCTATGCAACTTGGTGGCACGCCGGCTGAATTGATTGACCAACTCCGCGATGGTGTGGCGGATATTGTTTGGACTGCGGTGGGCTATACGCCCGGCCGCTTCCCCACCACTGAGGTTTTTGAGCTGCCCTTCATGGTAGCAGATGCGGCAGCGGCCTCATACGCCTATTGGACGATGTTCGAGCGGCACATGGCGCAAGGTGAATTCGCCGATTACCATGTTTTGGGGACTTGGGTGCATGGCCCGGGCGTGTTCCATGCCAATGCGCCCATTTCGGTGCCCAGTGACCTTGAGGGGATGAAAATCCGTGGTGGCTCGCGACTTGTGAACCAACTGCTAGAGCAATTGGGGGCCGAACCAGTTGGTATGCCTGCCCCCGCTGTTCCCGAGGCTCTTTCGCGCGGCGTGATTGATGGTGCGACCTTCCCGTGGGAGGTTACATCCTCTGTGCGCGTGGCTGAGCTGATCTCTTATCACACCGAATTCGAAGGGCCTGCTGTCTATAACCTGACCTTTGTTATGGCGATGAATAAGGATGTTTACGCGGGGCTGCCCGATGATCTGAAGGCGGTCATTGACGCAAATTCAGGGCTAGAGTTCTCCGTTTTTGCAGGACGCACACAACAAGCTGCAGATGCGCCTGCGCGCGAGATTGCCGTGGATTTGGGAAATGAAATCATCACGATCCCAGAGGCGGATGCAGCCCAATGGCGCGATCTTGCCGCGCCTGTATACGAGGCATGGGTGGCCGATATGGCGGCGCAGGGGCGTGATGGCGCGGCTCTGATTGATGAGGCGCGCGCCTTGATGGCCGAATATGAGGCCGCAAACCCCTAAGCCCAAGTGGAAGGGGATATGCGCCCCATGTTGGACAGGTTCTTTCATCGCGTGGCGATTGGAATGGCCCTCGCGGGGGGCATTGTTTTATGCGCTGTGATTGTGATGGTGGGCCTGTCCGTTTTAGGGCGCGCCTCTAGCGACCTTGCTCATGGCCTGCGTGATAGTCTGCCTTTCGCACAAGCGCTGATTGACCTGGGCCTTGGGGCTATTCGTGGTGATTTTGAATTGGTCGAAGCGGCACTAGGGTTTGTCATTTTCGCCTTTATGCCCCTTGCGTCCTTGCAGCGCGCGCATGCACGGGTTGACCTATTGACCCCCTATCTGCCCCGCAGCGTAAAAAGGGGAAGTAATCACTTGAGCGCATGGGGATTTGCCACGGCATTTGCGGTCATGGCGGCTATGTTGTCATTGGGAACATGGTCAAAATATCAATCAGGTCAGACCTCGTTCATCCTCGCCATTCCCGTATGGATGCCGCAAGCGGCGGCTGTCATTGCGGCTTGGGTGGCGGCCATAGTCGCGCTCTATCTGGCGATGCACCAATTTGGGCAAGGGTCGCAAGATGAGTGATCTTTGGATTGGCATCCTGTCTTTTCCGACCTTGCTTGCGCTGATTTTTCTGCGCATCCCGATTGGGTTGGCGATGTTTGGGGTTGGCCTTTTGGGCCTGTGTGCCGTGCAGGGGGACGCCAGTTTGGCCTTAGGGCGGCTGCGCAGTGAAAGCTACACGACATTCTCAAATTATGCGCTCTCCATCATCCCGATGTTTCTATTGATGGGCCATTTCGCCACTTTGGGTGGAATGAGCCGTGCGCTTTTTGATGCGGCGGCCTCTTTCTTAGGGCATCGGCGGGGCGGGGTGGCGATGGCTGCGATTGGGGCCTGTGCGGGCTTTGGGGCCATTTGCGGCTCCTCTCTGGCCACAGCGGCCACGATGGGGCGGGTCGCCTTGCCCGAACTGCGCGCCAAGGGCTATTCGGGGGGGCTTGCCACCGCCACATTGGCGGCAGGGGGCACCTTGGGCATCTTGATCCCGCCCTCCATCGTTTTGGTGATCTACGCGATTCTGACGGAACAAAATATCGCTAAGCTTTTCGCCGCCGCCCTGATCCCTGGGGTTTTGGCGGCCCTTGGGTATATGGCGGCCATCGCGATTTATATGCGCCGCCACCCTCAGGAAGGCAGGCTGAGCCCGCGTGCCCCTTGGGCGATGCGCGCGCGGGCTTTGCGCGCAACTTGGCCTGTGTTGGCGGTGTTTTTGGTGGTGGTGGGCGGCATTTATGGGGGCATTTTCACCCCCACCGAGGGCGCTGCAATCGGCGCGCTTGGGGCGGGTGGTGTGGCTTGGGCGCAGGGCGGGTTGACGCGCGAAACCCTCGCGCAAAGTCTGCTGCAAACGGCAAGTTCGACCGCGATGATATTCTTCATCATTCTAGGCGCAGCCTATTTCAATGGGTTTCTTGCCCTCACCCAAGTGCCGCAAGGCTTGGCCGAATGGGTTGGGGGGCTGGGATGGAACCCCTATGTGATCCTCTTGCTGATCTTGTGCCTTTACCTGCTGTTTGGCTGCGTCATGGACAGCTTGTCGATGATCCTTCTCACGATACCGATTTTTTTCCCTGTCATCTTATCCCTTGATTTTGGGCTATTGGATTTCACTTCGCTGCAGCTTGAGGCTGTGGCCGAGGTTCTGCGCGGTGATCTCTCTGGCTTTGCAGCGGATCAATTGGCTGAGGCGCGGGCCGCCTTAGAGGCAGGCCTCCCCCTTGCCCAAGAAACGGCGCGGGCATTGGGGATCAATTTGACAGAGGCGCGTGTCGCGCGGATGGAGGCCGAATTGGTGGCTATTTGGTTCGGCATCCTTGTGCTGATTGTGGTGGAAACAGGGTTGATTACGCCACCCGTTGGGATGAACCTCTTTGTGATTTCCGCAATGGATCGCGATACGCCTGTCTCGGCCACCTATCGGGCGGTTCTTTATTTTGTCACCAGTGATCTGTTGCGCGTGGCCTTATTGGTGGCCTTTCCTGCGATCACTTTGATCTGGCTGATCTAAGCCTTGCTCGTGCCGCGCTGCGGGCTAGGATAGCAGAAATCTGAAAAACTTCGGCAGGGAGAGAGACGGCAATGGCAAAACTTGCATTTTTGGGCTTGGGCGTGATGGGCTATCCGATGGCGGGCCATCTGCAAAAAGCGGGTCACCAGGTTACAGTCTATAACCGCACCACCGCCAAGGCAGAGAAATGGGCGGCAGAGTATGGGGGCGGCTTCGCCACCACCCCGCGCGCTGCCGCCGAGGGCGCAGATGTGGTTTTGTCTTGCGTGGGCAATGACGATGATTTGCGCGCCGTTGTGCTAGGGGATGAGGGCGCTTTGGCGGGTATGGCCAAGGGCGCGCTTTACGTCGATCACACGACAGTTTCCGCGATTGTCACGCGTGAGCTTGGCGCAACCGCAGCCGCATCTGGTGTGGGTTGGGTTGATGCCCCCGTCTCAGGGGGGCAGGCAGGCGCAGAAAATGGACAACTTGCCATCATGTGCGGTGGCGCGGAAGCCGATTTCGCCCGTGCAGAAAGCATCGTTGCCGCCTATTCTAAGGCTACAGTCCATTTTGGGGAATTGGGCAATGGCCAAATCACCAAAATGATCAATCAAGTCTGTATCGCGGGCGCCATTCAAGCCGTTTCTGAAGGGCTGTTCTTCGCGATGCAGGCAGGTCTTGATGCGAAAAAAGTGGCAGCCCTTGTGTCGCAAGGGGCGGGTGGGTCATGGCAATTGGCCAATCGCGCCGAGACAATGGTGGACAATAAGTTCAATCACGGGTTTGCGGTGGATTGGATGCGCAAAGACCTCGCCATTGCCTTGGGGCAGGCCAAGGAATTGGGCATTTCACTGCCTGTGACTGCCATGGTGGATCAATATTACGGCGATGTGCAGGCTTCGGGGGGCGGACGTTGGGATACGTCTAGCCTGATCCAACGCTTCCGCAAATTGCATGATATGGATATCTAACGCATGGAACAGTCGGCGGCCCCCACAGATCTTGAGGGGTTTTTGCGGGATATCTTTGACGCGGCGATTGCCGCCGTTGATCCGCGCGCAATTCTTGCTCCCTATTTGCCTCAACGCCCAAAGGGCCGCGTGGTGGTTATGGGGGCGGGTAAGGCCACAGCGCGTATGGCGCAGGCGGTTGAGGCCGCATGGGGGCCATGCGAGGGGCTTATTGCCGTGCCCCATGGCGCAAGCCTGCCTTTGCAGGGGATCGAGGTGGTGGAAACCGCCCATCCCGTGCCTGATGCGGCCAGCGAAGCCACGGCCGTGCGTTTGCTTGAACTGGCGCAAGGCTTAGGCGCGGATGATCTTGCGCTGTTTCTCATTTCTGGTGGGGGATCGGCGCTGTTGGCCGCCCCCGCCCAAGGGGTTAGTCTCGCTGATAAGCAAGCGGTGCATCGCGCGCTTTTGCGCTCGGGCGCGTCCATTTCGCAAATGAATATTTTGCGAAAGCACCTCTCTGCGATCAAAGGCGGCCATCTGGCTGTGGCGGCGCATCCCGCGCAGGTGGTGACCCTCTTGATCTCGGATGTGCCAGGCGATGACCCCGCGATTATTGCATCGGGGCCGACTGTCCCTGACCCATCAACCATAGATGAGGCGCGCGCCATCGTGGGGCGCTACGCCCTTGATCTGCCGCCAAGCGTATCGGCGCGCCTCACTTCAGGGCATGGCACGCCGTCCGCGGATCACCCTGTATTCGGGGCCGCACAGACCCATATGATTGCAACGCCCATGGCGGCGTTACGCGCCGCGCAGGCTCGCGCGAAGGCGCTTTGGCCTGATCTGAGCGTGGTGATCTTGGGTGACGCTTTGGAGGGGGAAGCGCGCGATTTGGGCCAAGCCATGGCAGGGATCACGCAATCCATCTTGCGTCACGGCGCACCATTTTCGGCGCCTGTGTTGCTCTTGTCGGGCGGTGAAACCACTGTCACCATTGGGCAGACGAAGCCCGGGCGGGGTGGCCGCAATTCCGAGTTTCTTTTGTCCTTTGCCACGCATGCGCCCGAAGGGGTTTATGCTTTGGCCTGTGATACGGATGGGATAGATGGGGCAGGTACCAATGCGGGTGCGATCTGGTCGCCGCGCGTGGCCTGCCAAGGCGCAGAACTCGATAAACGCGCCTTTCTTGCTGCCCATGATGCATTGCAGTTTTTTGAGATGGCAGATGGTGTTGTCACCACTGGCCCAACCCATACCAACGTGAATGATTTTCGGGCCATCCTGATCCCTGCGGATGCTGCGCCATGATTGCCCTTGATGGTCTGAATTTTACGGCCCTTTCCGATTTTGACGCGATTTTGGATGTGCGCAGCCCATCTGAATTTGCAGAAGATCATATGCCCAATGCCATCAGTTGCCCCGTGCTGTCCGATGAGGAGCGCGCGCGGGTTGGCACGGTTTACAAACAAGACAGCCCCTTTGCCGCGCGCAAGATCGGGGCGGCCTTAGTTGCGCGGAACGCGGCGCATCACATTGAAACCCAACTGTCCCATCATGACGGCGCATGGCGTCCCTTGGTTTATTGTTGGCGTGGGGGGCAGAGATCCAATTCTTTCGCAACCATATTGCGCCAAATCGGATGGCGGGCAGAAGTGGTTGAGGGCGGCTATCGCGCCTATCGCAGATTGATCGTGGCACGGCTTTACGAACAGCCTTTGGGGCTGCGGATCATTCGCCTTGACGGCAATACGGGCAGCGCCAAGACGGAAATCTTGAACCGCCTTGATGCGCGCGGAGTGCAGGTTCTGGATCTTGAAGGCATGGCGCGCCACCGCGGTTCGAGCTTGGGTCAAATGGCAGGGGTGCAGCCGAGCCAAAAAGCATATGAATCTGCGATTGCCGCAAAACTGGGTCGCTTTGACCCGTCCCGCCCCGTTCTGGTTGAGGCAGAGTCTGCGCGCATCGGCATATTGCGCATACCGCCCATGCTGTGGGTCGCGATGCGCGACAGCCCGCGTATCATGCTAGATATCAGCGCTGCTGCCCGCGCCACCTATCTGGCCAAAGCCTATGCAGATTTAACCGCAGATCAGGCGGAATTTGCCGCGCGACTTGAGCATTTGCGCGGGCTGCAAAGCAACGAACGCCTTGATCAGTGGCAAGATATGATCCGCCAAGGGGCGTGGCCTGATTTGGCGCTTGAGTTGATCAAGCATCATTATGACCCTGCCTATGCGCGCTTGCGCAGCACAGAGGCAGAGGGGTCGCAGATGATGCGCATCACAAAAGGCAGCCTTGGCCCAGCAGAGATAGCCCAAATCGTGGATGAGATCGCAGCCGCGCTTTAACGGCGGCGGTCGCGCCTGGTGCTCATGGGTTGGAAGGCAACGCCAACATGGGCCTCGCAATAGGGTTTACCCTGTTGCACAGGCAGGCCGCAGAAATAAAAATTCTCTGTGGCGGGGTCGCCAATGGGCCATTTGCAGGTGCGCTCGGTCAATTCCATCAGGCTGATCCGCTTGGCGTGGTTTTCCACTTCTTTCACCTTAGCCAAGGCCTCGGGGCTGATTTCATTTGCCGAAGGCTGCGGCGGCAATGGTTGACCTGCGGGAACAATCGGCTTGCGCAAAGGCGTGACATTATTCGCGCGTGGCACAGGGGCTGTGGCAGGGGCTTCTGTCGCGGGCTTGGCTTCTGCCGCGGGGCGCGGCTTAGGGCTTGGTTTCGCCTCAGCGGCTGTGTCGCGCTTTGCATTGGCGCGCGCCGTTGCGGCGTTTGGCTCGGCAGGGGCCTTCGTCTCTTTGGGCGCTTTGGCCGTGCTTGCAGGGGTGGTGGTCGAGCGGTTCGACAAACCCAAGCGATGCACTTTGCCGATGACGGCATTGCGCGTCACCCCGCCCAACTCTTTAGCGATTTGGCTTGCGGATTGCCCTTCGGCCCACATTTTCTTGAGTAGCTCTACGCGCTCATCGGTCCAGGACATCACGTCCCTCCTGCATCAGATATGGCTTTGTGGCCCTTGCGGCCCATCCTTACACAGCGCAATCGCGCCAGTCATAAAGATAGGGATATGGGCGTTTTACACCCGAAAGTGAAGCCCTATTCTAACTGTCCCACTCGCCAAGACAAGAGGCGAAGCGGTGGCGAAAGGTCAAGGTGGGGGCTGACCTTGTCAAAGCATGGGGGGTTGAGATGCGGCAGGGGCTGCTCTACCTGTTGGGGCATTGATAAAGGGCGGAGAGCAGGCAATGTCAGCAGAGATGGGCGCGCGCCGATTTGGTCGGATGAATTGGTTGGGTCTTTATACTTTGATCTGGCGCGAGGTGATGCGCTTTGCCACGGTATGGAGCCAAACAATTCTCGCGCCATTGGTCACGGCCGCCTTATTCATTGCGATTTTCTCACTTGCCATTGGTGCAAAGCGCGGGGATGTGATGGGGGTGCCGTTTGTGCATTTCATTGCGCCGGGGATATTGATGATGACAGTCATCCAGAACGCCTTTGCCAACACGTCCTCCTCCCTCGTCATTTCAAAGGTGCAGGGCAATATCGTTGATACATTGATGCCGCCCTTGAGTCCGCTTGAATTGGTTGTGGGGTATATGGCGGGCGGTATCTCGCGCGGGATTTTGGTGGCGCTTTGCACGATGGTGGTGATTTTTCCCTTCATCGGGCTTGGGGTTGCGCATCCCCTTTGGGCGCTTGTCTTTGTGATCCTTGGCGCGGGGTTTTTGGGTCTTGTCGGCGTTGTCGCGGGGATCATCGCGCAGAAATTCGACCAAATTGCCGCGATCACAAATTTCATTGTGACCCCGCTGAGCTTTCTTTCAGGCACGTTCTATTCGATCGAGGGGCTGCCCAATTGGCTTTATGTGGTGAGCCACGTTAACCCAGTTTTCTACCTGATTGATGGTTTGCGCTATTCAGTCTTGGGGGTGTCGGACAGCAGCCCCGTTTTGGGGCTCGCTGTCGCAGGTGGCGCCACAATTGCCATTGCCTTTGTGGCTTGGGCGATGTTCCGTTCAGGCTATCGCCTCAAAAGTTAAAGACCAAGACACCACCGCATCACGGCTTTTTGAGCGTGCAGGCGGTTTTCGGCCTCGTCAAAGATCACGGATTGTGGGCCATCCATCACCTCATTGGTGACTTCTTCGCCGCGATGCGCGGGCAGGCAATGCATGAATAACGCATCTTCCTTGGCCTGTGCCATCAGCGCGGCATTGATCTGATAGGGGCGCAATTGGTTGTGGCGGCGTTCCTTGGTGGTTTGGCTGTCATGCATCGACACCCATGTATCTGTTACAACCAAATCTGCCCCCTCCACGGCACGCGCAGGATCGCGCACAATTTCGATTTTCGAACCTTTGGCGCGGGCTTCTTCGATGAAGACGCGCTCAGGATCAAGGGTTTCGGGGCCAGTGAAGGTCAGGTCAAACCCAAACTGCCCTGCGGCATGGATCATTGAGGCGCAGACATTGTTCCCGTCTCCCGACCAGACCACTTTTTTGCCTGCAATCGGCCCGCGATGTTCCTCATAGGTCAGGATGTCGGCCATGATCTGGCAGGGGTGGGTGCGATTGGTCAGCCCGTTGATGACAGGCACGGTGGCATTCTCTGCCAATTCCAACAGCACATCTTCCTCGAAGGTGCGGATCATGATCAGATCAACATAGCGAGACAACACCCGCGCCGTATCTGCAATGGTTTCGCCATGGCCAAGCTGCATTTCGCTGCCAGAAAGCACCATGGATTGACCGCCCATCTGGCGCACGCCCACATCGAACGAGACGCGGGTGCGGGTCGAGGGCTTTTCAAAGATCAGCGCCACCATATGCCCCGCAAGCGGCTGCGTGTCATCGGCTGCCCCTTTGGGCCGGCCTGCCCGTGCTTGTTTCATCGCGGCTGCCTGATCAATCATGGCCCGTAAATCGCTTGGCGTTGTTTTATGGATATCGAGAAAATGGTTCATTGTTTTTTCTTTCATTCGCGGCAGCGATCACGCGCCTGCGTCAAGGGTTTCAAGCGCATGTGACAGGCGAGACACAGCCTCTTGCGCTTCGTTTTCGGTCAAGGTGAGGGGGGGCAGCAGGCGCACCACATTATCCGCAGCAGGCACGCTGAGCATCAATTGCGTTTGCGCGGCGCGCACAAGGTCAAGGTTGCTGATTTTGCACTTCAGACCGAGCATCAGACCCTTGCCGCGCACCTCCTCTAGATGGTTGGGGAATTGTGCGATCAAACCCTCCAAGCCCTGACGCAACACACCGCTGACCCGCGAGACATGATCAAAAAATCCATCTTCTAGCATGGCCTCCATAACGGCGGTGCCAACCGCACAGGCCAAAGGATTGCCGCCATAGGTTGACCCGTGGCTGCCTGCAACCATGCCGCTGCCCGCGTCTTCGGTGGCGAGAACCGCACCCAGTGGAAAGCCGCCGCCAATGCCCTTGGCGACCATCATAATGTCAGGGGTCACGCCTGCCCATTCATGGGCGAACAGCCGCCCCGTGCGGCCCATGCCACATTGCACCTCATCAAAGATCAGCAGCGTGCCTGTCTTGTCGCACAGATCACGCAGACCTTTTAGGCATTGCTCAGGCACGGGACGAATCCCGCCTTCGCCTTGGATGGGCTCGATGATGACGGCGCAGGTTTGATCTGTGATGGCCGCTTCAAGCGCGGCGTGGTCGCCCCATTTCAAATGCGTGAAATTTGGCATTAACGGGCCAAAGCCCTTGACCATCTTCTCAGACCCTGCCGCCGCAATTGCACCCGTTGAACGGCCGTGAAACGCGCCCTCAAAGGCGACAATCTCGACACGATGCGCCGCGCCTTTTTCAGCATGATATTTGCGTGCCATCTTGATCGCCAATTCGGCGCTCTCGGTGCCTGAATTGGTGAAAAAGACCCGATCTGCGAATGTATGTTCGGTCAACAGATCACCAAGCCGCTCCTGTTCAGGGATCGTGTAGAGATTGGAGACGTGCCACAGTTTGTGTGCTTGGTCGCTGAGCGCCTGCACCAATTTGGGATGGGCATGACCAAGCGCGTTGACCGCAATGCCCGCCGTCATGTCCAAAAATCGGCGACCATCTGCCTCGACCAGCCAAGCGCCTTCACCCTTCACGAAGGAAAGCGGGGTGCGGTTATAGGTTGGAAGAATCGAGGAAGTCATCGCTCGGAAATCCTTGTGGTTGACCGCGTCATCAGCGGTTTTGTGAAAGTCGGGATTGAACAGAGGAAAATGCTGCTGCGCAAGGGCAGCGGGACAAAAAATGCACCAAATCCCACACCAGAAGCGGCGGGGAGGGCCAAGGCCTTAGCGTCGGCGGCGCTTTTGCGCGATAGGATGCGGTTTTGTTGTCATGTGCTGCGGCATAAAGTGTTTTCTGCCAACAGGCCAGAGAAAAAACGGCGCCCATCTGAGGGCGCCGTTTTTATACTTTACGCAACTTGTGCCAAGGCTTGTTTCGGGGTCACGCCAAGGGCGGCGCAAATATCGCGCGTCAATTCAGGCGTGTTGAGCGTGTAGAAATGCAAATCCTCAACGCCGCCTTCGATCAAATCGGTGCAAAGTTCGGTGCACAGGGCGGTCGACAGCAGCGTTTCACGGTCATCGCGGATCGCCTTTTCATAGGCCTCATCCACCCAAGCGGGGATATGCGCGCCGCAGGCCGATGCAAATCGGCGCACGCGTGTCCAATTGTTGACAGGCAAAATTCCAGGAATAATCGGTGCAGTGATCCCTGCATCCGCACAAGCATCGCGGAAGCGGAAAAACGTATCAGCTTCAAAGAAAAACTGTGTGATTGCGGAATTCGCACCTGCATCAACCTTGCGCTTCAGGAACTCGACACAGGCATCTAGGTTTTCTGCCTCTGGATGCGGGTCAGGATAGGCGCCCACACGTAGGTGGAATTTGCCCGTTTTGGCCAAGGCCTCAACCAATTCGACCGAACTTGCAAATCCCTCAGGATGGGGGGTGAATTTGCCCGCACCTTTCGGTGGGTCGCCGCGCAATGCCACGATCTCGGTCACGCCCGCCTCAGCATAGCTGTCCGCAATGGCCAAAGTTTCTTCGCGGGTCGCGTTGACACAAGTCAGATGCGCCGCAACCGCAACGCCATAATTAGCGTGGATTGTTTTCACAGCATCATGGGTCAAGTCCCGCGTTGTGCCGCCTGCGCCATAGGTCACGGAGACAAACTCGGGCGAGAGCGGGGCCAACTTGCCCAATGTGTCCCACAGGCGGAAGGAGGCCTCAATCGACTGAGGTGGGAAGAACTCGAATGAAATGCGCGGTGTGGACATGGTGATTCTGAAATCCTTGAATTGCTTGAGATCTTGTCGCATAGAGATGTTCAGTGAAGCAAATTCATAAAATTCATCATCAACATGAGGTTGATATGCATATCGAGTTCCGTCACCTGCGGACGATCAAAGCGATCCATGAATGCGGTGGCCTCGCCAAAGCGGCGGATCAGTTGCACATCACGCAAAGTGCCTTGAGCCATCAGATCAAGGGGCTTGAGGATCAAGCGGGGTTGGAACTGTTTGTGCGCCGCTCCAAACCCATGCGGCTTTCTGCGGCGGGGATGAAGCTATTGCGTTTGGCTGAAGAGGTTTTGCCACGTATCGAGGCCTTGGAAGATGAGTTTTCAGGCCTTCGGTCTGGCAAAGCGGGGCGGTTGCATATCGCCATTGAATGCCACGCCTGTTTTGACTGGCTTTTGCCCGTGCTTGAGGCCTTCCGCACCGCATGGCCAGAGGTTGATGTCGATATTCGCCCCGGTTTGCAATTCGAGGCCCTGCCCGCCCTTCTGCGCGAGGAGGTGGATTTGGTTGTCTCCTCTGATCCAGAAGATTTGGATGGGGTCGATTTTACCCCGCTCTTTGATTACGAGCCCGTTTTTATCTGCTCTAAGGATCATCCGCTCGCACAAAAGGATTTCATCAACGCCGAGGATTTCGCGCAGGAAACCTTGATCACATACCCCGTAGATCGCGCGCGGCTAGATGTATTTACCGAAGTTTTGATGCCCGCAGGGATCGAGCCAAAAGCAATTCGGCGGGTCGAGCTGTCTGCCGTGATCGTGCTTTTGGTGGCCTCTATGCGCGGGGTGGCGGTTTTGCCCGATTGGGTTGTGCGGGGGCAGGCGTTGCAAAACGCCTCTATTGTCTCGAAACGCCTGACACAAAGCGGGGTGACCAAACGCCTTTATGGGGCCACGCGTGCCGAAGATACGGCCAAGCCCTTTATGGCCAATGTGCTGCGCCTTGCGCGCACTGAGCCACCAAAATTACAGCGCCGTGGTTAGGGCGCGCGCAGATTTTGAAGAAATCGCGCCCCTGCACCCTTGGCACTTGGCCCCGCGCGGGCTATAGGGCGCGCCTGTTGCTTGGGCGAAACGCCCCCCGAAAGGAATACCGCGATGCAAGGTTCTGCAAATCTCAACGTCATGATCAAAGCTGCCCGTAAAGCGGGGCGCAGCTTGTTGAAAGATTTCCGTGAGGTTGAGAACCTTCAAGTTTCTTCAAAAGGGCCGGGCGATTTCGTAAGCCGTGCGGATCGGGCCGCGGAGGAAATTCTGCGCGAGGAATTGATGGGCGCACGCCCCAATTATGGCTTCTTGGGAGAAGAAGGTGGCGAGATTGCAGGCACTGACCCAACCCGCCGTTGGATTGTTGACCCGCTTGATGGCACGACAAACTATTTGCATGGTCTGCCCCATTGGGCCGTGTCCATTGCGCTTGAGCATAAGGGCGAGGTCGTCTCTGCGGTGGTATATGATCCAAGCCGCGATGAATTGTTTTTTGCCGAAAAAGGTGCGGGTGCTTGGCTCAATGACAGCCAACGCTTGCGCGTCTCGGCCCGCAATCGTTTGATTGAATCAATCTTTGCAATGGGCGTTCCTTTCGGCACGCAGAAATATCTGCCCGCTGTCTTGCGCGATATGGGGCAGCTTTTGCCTGTTTGCGCGGGGGTTCGCCGCTTGGGTGCAGGTTCGCTTGATCTCGCCTATGTGGCGGCGGGGCGGTATGAGGGCTTTTGGGATTACCACCTAAAGCCATGGGATTTTGCCGCAGGTCTGTTGATCGTGCGCGAAGCGGGCGGCTTTGTTGAGCCGATCCGCGAAGGGCAGGATATGATGGTGGATGGCCACCTGATTGCCGCGGCTGAGCCGATTTTCGAGGCTTTTGCGAAAATCATCCGCAGCCGCGAGGACAGCTAAACCGCGCGCGCTTTGGGATGGGCGGTTTCGTAAATCTCAACCAATCTTTTCGTGTCAATCGCAGTGTAGGCTTGGGTTGTCGATAGGCTTGCATGGCCAAGCAATTCTTGAATGGCGCGCAAATCGCCCCCTGCATTTAGCAGATGGGTCGCAAAACTGTGTCGCAGCGCGTGCGGTGTCGCGCTTGGGGGCAGGCCAAGCTGCATCCGTGCTTTCTCGACAATCAGTGCAATGATGCGCGGGTTTAGCGCGCCGCCGCGAATGCCGCGAAAAAGTGGCGCATCGGCGGTCAATTCATAAGGGCACAGGTCGGCATAGCGCGCCAATGCGTTGCGTGCAGCGGGCAAAACGGGCAATTCGCGTTCCTTATTGCCCTTGCCGCGCACCCGTAAGACATCGCCCAAGGGGAGGGTCGCCCCTGTGAGGGCCAAAGCCTCACCACGGCGCAAACCGCACCCATAAAGCAGGGTGACAAGCGCCAAATCTCGGGCCTGCACCCATGGGCGGTGATCTTCGCTCGACACTTGGTCAAGCAGGTGGCGTGCGTCCCCTTCGCTCAGAGGGCGCGGCAGGCTGCGTTGATAGCGGGGCGCGCGCATAGAGAGCACCACGCTTGCATCAAAGCCATCGTGGTCTGACCACCAATTGTAAAAACTGCGCACCGATGACAAGGCGCGCGCCAAAGATCGGGCTGATACACCGCGCGCGCGCATCGCGGCCATATAGGCCCGCATATCGCGCAAGCTGACCGATTTTAGGGCGTTTGGGCCGCGGTTATCTGGGTCATGGCGGGCGTGAAATTCAAGAAAATCACGCAGATCCCGCCCATAGGCCTCGATCGTGGCCTCCGCACGCCCCTCCACCCCGCGCAAATGGGTGATCCATCGCTCGAAAAGATCACGGGTGGCGGGGGCAATCAGCATGGGTTTAGCCCAAATAGGTATCCATCACGCGCTCATAGACGCCTGCAAAAAACGCCAAGAGGTCAGTCCCTTGGCTTGGGCGGAATTGATGCGGGTCTTCTGCGGCAAAAGCCAACATCCCAGGCAGCCGATCTGGCCCCATATCCAGGCGCACAAGACCTTCGGATTTGATCCATTCTGCGGCCGTGCCAAAAACCTGTTCGGCATGGGGGCTTGCGCCGCGCAATGTAACCTGACGCGAGGGCACATCGCGCCCGCCTGTGAGATAGGCATCAACAAAACCAGCGGGCACGATGGAGAGAACCTCATCAAGACCGCTCAGGTCATCGGGGTCACGTTCTTCGGCCTCATGACTTTCGAGAACCAGTTTCGCGCGATCAACGCGCAGGATTTCAGGCAGGTCTGCGGCTGTAATTTTCAAAAAATCTTCGAAATTCTCGGCCTCTAACACACGCAAAACGGCGCGGTGAATTTGATTGGTGCCCGTCAGATTTTCATAGGCCGCCGCGATCACAGAGCGATGCGTGTCCTCTAGGCGTTCAAGGCGGCTTTCCAATCGCTCCATTGCAATGCCGCGCATATCGACCACATTACCGCCCATCAGCCGATCATTGGCCGAGATCAGAACGCGCATTAGGTCGCGATCCTCTAGGATGAGTTCGGGGTCTTTGAGAACGCGCTCACGCCAATCGCCGAGCATTTCTGCTTTCTGTGTCACTGTCCTTGCCTCATTCTGCGCGCCCCGCCTTTTGGGGGGCATCTCATTTGTGCCACGGTCTGGTGCCGTGTTGTTTACTCGCTACGCCGTCACCTTACACCAAAGCTTTTCCGATTTCTGCCCTGTTTTTTCGCTTCTGCAAATTATGGGGCGGTGGGGGCTTGGTTTTGGTGCTTTTCATCGCGGCGCTTGCGTGGTTCTTTGCATATATCCCGCTCGACCTTGAATGCAAAAGAGAATGAACGCCAACGCGATGGAAGCTGATTATTTCACTGAAGGGGCGCTTGTTGGTGTGCTGACCGCTGAACCGCTGGATCGCGTGCTGGATTATCGCGCGCCAGAGGGGGGCTGTGGGATTGGTGCCTTTGTCGAAGTGCCGCTTGGGCCGCGGCGCGTGATTGGCGTGGTTTGGGGCCGGGGGCAGGGGGGCTATGACCCTGCAAAAATTCGTAAAATCGCGAATGTGGTGGATGTGGCCCCAATGCGCCCTGAAATGCGCCAATTTCTAGAGCGCGCTGCGCAATACACCTTTACGCCCTTATCAGCGATGCTGCGTTTGGCCACGCGTGCGCCTGCCTTGGGGGCTTCGCCTCAAGCGCGCAGGCTCTATACGCGGGGGGCGACCATGCCAGCACGGATGACGGATGCGCGGGCCCGTGTCATGGATGTGATTGACGAATATGGCGGCGCCGCGCTGTCGCAAACCGAATTGGCGCAGGCGGCAGGGGTCAGCAGCGCGGTCATCAAAGGATTGGTCGAACAAGGCGCATTGGCGCAAGTCGAGGCCCCCCGCGATGCGCCTTTCCCCGCTTTGGATCATCACCTTGAGGGCAAGACCCTCAGCCCCGATCAGGCCGATATCTCGCGCCGCTTGCGCCACAAAATTGCGGCAGGCGGCTTTGGGGCCAGTTTACTCAAGGGGGTCACGGGGTCAGGCAAAACCGAAGTCTATCTTGAGGCGGTTGCGGAAGCTTTGGCGAAAGGCCAACAGGCGCTTGTCCTTTTGCCTGAGATTGCCCTTTCTGCCGAATTCCTGACGCGGGTTGAAGCGCGGTTTGGTGCGCGCCCTGCCGAATGGCATTCAGGGATTACCATGGCCGAACGGCGGCGCGTCTGGAAAATGGTGGGCGAAGGGGGGGCGCAATTGGTGGTGGGCGCGCGCTCTAGCCTGTTCTTGCCGTTCCGCGATTTGGGTTTGATCGTGGTCGATGAAGAACATGATGCCTCCTACAAGCAGGAAGACGGCGTGTTCTACAATGCCCGCGATATGGCTGTTCTGCGCGGCTCCGTTGCAGGCGCGCAGGTGATCTTGGCATCGGCGACCCCTTCGCTTGAGACATGGGCGAATGCGGAGGCGGGCAAATATGAACGCTTTGATCTGCCCGCGCGGTTTGGCGCGTCTGAATTGCCACAGATGAGTGCGATTGATATGCGCCTTGAGGATGTGCCCTCGGGGCAATGGATTTCACCGAGTTTGGCGCATGAGGTGGCGGCGCGTATTTCGGCCGGTGAGCAAAGCTTGCTGTTCCTCAATCGCCGTGGCTTTGCGCCGATCACCCTATGCCGTGCTTGCGGCGTGCAAATCGCCTGTGATCATTGTGATGCCCGCATGGTTGAACACCGCTTTCTAAAGCGGCTGATGTGCCATCAATGCGGCGAGACGAAAGATATTCCCGAAACCTGCCCCGCCTGTGGCGTTGAGGGGAAGTTGACGGCCTTAGGGCCTGGGGTCGAACGCATTGCCGAAGAGGCGCAAGCCCTGTTTCCACAGGCGCGCGTGGCGATTTTATCATCGGATTTGTTTGGCTCCGCCCGCGCGCTGAAAGCGCAGATTGCTGAGATTGCCGAAGGCGGATGCGATATTATCATCGGCACGCAATTGGTGGCCAAGGGGCATAATTTCCCGAACCTCACCTTGGTTGGGGTGGTGGATGCTGATCTTGGGTTGCACGGCTCTGACCTGCGCGCGGCTGAGCGCAGTTTTCAGTTGATGCGCCAAGTTGCAGGCCGCGCAGGGCGCGCTGAAAAAGCAGGGGTCGCCGTGATGCAGACCTATCAGCCCGAGCACCCCGTGATCACCGCCATTCTGGCCAATGATGATGAGGGGTTCTGGCGTGCTGAGGCCGCGATGCGCGAAGCGGCCGCGATGCCACCCTATGGCAGGCTTGCGGGGATCGTGATCTCAAGCCCCGATTTGGCCGAATGTTTTGATCTGGGCAATCATCTGGCCCGCCATGATGGCGCGCTGCGCCAGATTGAGGCGCAGGTTTTTGGCCCTGCCCCTGCGCCTGTCGCACGGGTGCGGGGGCGGCATCGTGTGCGCCTTTTGGTCAAGGCCCCAAAAGGCGCGCCCATTCAAGCGGCGCTTGCGCATTGGCTGAACGGATTGAAATATTCGAACAAGCTGCGTCTCTCGGTCGATATTGATCCGCAAAGTTTCTATTGATCTGGCAATTTTTGCGCGGGAACTTCCCTTGGCGCGCAAGCCCCGTTAGAAGGCGAGGGTGATTTGACAAGAAGGATCGCATCCATGAGCGCGCGCGGCACATATCCTGACCCCAAGGCAGGGATCATGCAGATTGCCCTTTATCAGGGCGGATTGAGTGCGCTTCAGGGGCATCAAAACCCGATTAAACTTTCGTCAAACGAAAATCCGTTCGGGCCAAGCCCCAAGGCCCGCGCGGCGATTGAGGCGGCAGCGGCGGATATGCACCGCTACCCTGACACGGGTCACACGGCCTTGCGCGAAGCCATAGGCGCGCTGCACGGGCTTGACCCTGATCGCATTATCTGTGGCGTTGGTTCGGATGAGGTCATCCAATTTCTGTGCCATGCTTTTGCGGGGCAGGGGGATGAGGTTCTGTTCACCGAGCATGGATTTGCCATGTATCGCATCTGTGCGCTGATGGTTGGCGCCACACCCGTTGAGGTTCCCGAGGCGGATTTTCGTGTCGATATTGATGCCGTGATCGCAGGGATAACGCCGCGCACCCGATTGGTGTTTATTGCTAACCCTGCAAACCCAACAGGCACTTTTCTTAGCCATGAGGAATTGACGCGTTTGGCCGATGCTATCCCGCCAAATTGTTTGTTGGTGATTGATGCGGCCTATGCAGAGTTTGTTGATGGGTATGATGGCGGTGCAAGCCTCGCAACAGAGCGCGACAATGTTGTGATGACCCGCACCTTTTCCAAGCTTTATGGGCTTGGGGGCCTGCGGGTGGGGTGGGGCTATGGCGCGAAAGGGTTGATTGAAATTTTAACGCGTTTGCGTCAGCCCTTTAACCTCTCAACCCTTGCGCTTGCAGGGGCAGAAGCGGCGATTGCAGACCAAGACTTTGCCCAAAATTCGGTGCGCATCAACAATGCCGAACGCGATACCCTGACGCGAGGCTTGCGTGATTTAGGGATCAAAGTGTCGGACAGTGAAGCGAACTTCATCTTGGCCCGTTTCGAGGATGAGGCGACCGCTGACGCGGCTGATGCGTTTTTCAAATCGCGCGGCATTATCGTGCGGGCGCCAAAGTCTTATAAAATTCCGCACGGGCTGCGGATCACCATCGGGCGGCCCGAGGATAATGTTCATGTTCTGGCGGCAATGCGCGCCTTTAGGGGGGCGAAATGAGCCAGCTTTACACCCGTGTTGCCCTCATCGGTCTGGGGCTGATTGCAGGCTCAATGTCGCTTGCGATGCGCCGCGCGGGTCTTGCAGGCGAGGTGGTGGGCTATGCCCGCTCGCCCCAGACGCGGGATGTCGCGCGCGAAATTGGGCTTTGTGATCATATCGCGGATGATCTGGCAAGCGCGGTCGCGGGTGCGGATTTGGTGGTTCTTTGCGTGCCTGTTGGCGCGATGGAGGCCGTAGCGCGTGAAATGGCCCCGCATTTGGCCACAGGTGCCACAATCTCCGATGTGGGATCGGTGAAGCGCGCGGTGATCGATGCGGTCGCCCCGCATTTGCCACAAGGGGTGGAATTCATCCCTGCGCACCCGCTTGCAGGCACCGAACATTCTGGCCCCCGTTCGGGCTTTGCCGAGTTGTTTGATAATCGCTACGTCCTCCTCACCCCAGAGGCAGACAGCAACCCTGATGCGGTGGCGCGATTGCGCGCCCTATGGCAAGGGTGCGGTGCCAAGGTTGAGGAGATGGACGCAGATCATCACGATCTGGTTCTTGCCGTCACCAGCCATACACCGCATTTGATCGCCTACACGATGGTCGGTGTCGCTGATGATTTGCGCCGCGTGACAGATAGCGAAGTGATCAAATATTCTGCGGCGGGTTTCCGTGATTTCACCCGCATTGCAGCCTCTGATCCGACCATGTGGCGGGATGTTTTCTTGTCCAACAAAGATGCCACCCTAGAGATTTTGGGGCGCTTTACCGAAGAATTATTCGCCTTGCAGCGCGCTATTCGGCGGGGCGATGGGGATCATCTGCACGCCTATTTCACCCGCACCCGCGCCATTCGGCGCGGCATTATTGAGGCGGGGCAGGATACAGATGCGCCTGATTTTGGGCGGATCGCGCGCAAGAAAGATTAACGCAGGATCAAGCGTGGTGCGGGGCCAATGGGGATCGGCCCTGCAAAGACCGCACCCCCGCTAAAGCGTAAGATGATATCTAGGTTTTCGGGCTGGCCCGAGAGCTGCGCAAAAAGCCCAAGCCCGCCATCTAGCATTTGATACAGGTCTTGCGAGATGACCCGAGCGCGCAAGGCCATATCTAACATCGCGCGCCAGTTTTCTGCCCTGAGCGCCAGATCACCCTCAGCTATGCCTTGTGCATCCACTGTGACCGCACCCGAAGCGCGCAAAACCATATCCCCCCAGATGGCAGAGGCTTCGTCAATTTGGATGGCCGTAAATTGCGGGCGGGCCTTTTCAAGCGCATCCAAATCCCACGGGCGATCAAAGGTCAAAGTGGCATCAAGGCTGGATTGCTCGAAAATCGTAGGCATGACCCCCGCAGGATCAAGCCGCGCGCGCAGGCCTTGGGGGAGAGATAACCCCTCGATTGCGGCGTTCAGATCATAGGTTTGATCCTCATTCTGCAATCGGGTGAATGTGATCGTGGCCGCGTCTAAACTGGCCTGCCAAGCAGCGTCATTCGCGCGTTGAAGGGTGAGATCGCGCAACTGGGTCGCCGCCCCTGACACTGCCAGATTGCGGGTTGGTTCAAGCTGTAAATTGGACTGAAACTGCGCCGAGGCGATATCGAAACGTGCTTCGGGCGTGGCAAAAACATGGGCGCTTGGCCATGTAACGGATATGTCCCCTGCAGACAGCAAGGCCTGATCAATCAAGATTGCTGGGCCTGACCAAAGCCACCCTGTTTCAGGGTCAGCCAGTTCCAAATTCGGGATTGTGGCATTCAGGCTGAGGGGAAAGCCCTTCACCTCAATCGGATCATGTGAGACAAGCCACCCATCGGCTTGGCGTGCTTCGAACCATGCTGCGAGGGTCGATTTGCTTGCTGCGGCAAGCCCAAACCAAACCCCACTGGCCAACAGGCAAAGGGCCGCGATGATGATAAGAACCTTTTTCATGCGCCATTCCTTAACGCTGCGCGTCAGGACTGCCAAGCGCCAAAGCGAGGCGGCATCTCATGTCTGAGGCACAGTTTGAACCTCTTTGGGTCTTTGGCTATGGCAGCCTAATCTGGAACCCGGGCTTTCCTGTGGCGCAGACCGCGCATGCGCGGCTGATTGGATGGCGGCGGTCGTTTTGCATGTCCTCTATTCACCACCGCGGCACGCCCGAGGCACCAGGGTTGGTTTTGGCCTTGGATCAGGCCGAAAATGCCCATTGTGATGGGGTAGCGTTTCGCGTGACTGATGGTCATGAAAGCGCAACCTTGGAATATTTGCGCGAGCGTGAGTTGGTCAGCTCTGCCTATCTTGAGACGCGCCAAACGGTGCATCTGTCAGCGGGTGGGACGCTTGAGAATGTGCTGACTTTTGTCATTGACCCTGACCATTGCCAATATCGCGGCAACCTTGACCTTGAGGCCCAAGCCCAGATTATCGCACGCGCTGTGGGCGGGCGGGGGCCAAACGATGAATATCTGATCAACACAGCCGAGCATTTGCACCAAATCGGCGTTCCTGATGCCGAATTATCGTGGCTTCAATCACGCGTTGCCGAGATAAAAGCAGAGATAAAACCATCGTGATCTTGCGCCCCCCTGTTGGCAGAGCCATGGAAGGGCGGTAGGTTGGGCCCAAGCGAGGCCACGGGGCAGGAGAGTTTTTGATGAGCGGCAGCAACAGAAGCGGGGCGCAGTCTAGTTTCACACGCCCCACCCGCCAGATTTTCCTGATGATGATCATATGCGGCTTGGTCGCGGCAGGGGGCGCAGTGGTTTATCCTATGGTGCTGCCTGTTTTCCTCTCTAACCCCTATCTCAATGGCACCATAGGCGTGGTGTTCTTGGTCGGCGTGATGGCCTGTTTCTGGCAAGTGCTGCAGTTATTTTCTTCGGTGCGCTGGATCGAAGGCGCGGCGCAGCAAGGTTTGACAGATCAACGGCGTCCCGAACTTTTGGCGCCTTTAGCCGCCGCTTTGCAAGGGCGCGGTGCACGGATGCAGCTGTCGACCATGACGACCCGTTCGGTATTGGATTCGGTAGGTGCGCGGATGGAAGAAAGCCGCGACATCACCCGCTATTTGGCGAATTTGCTGATTTTCCTCGGGCTCTTGGGCACGTTTTTTGGATTGGCCACAACAGTGCCTGCAGTTGTAGATACAATTCGCGGTCTACAGCCCAGTGCCGATGAAGACGGGCTTGCGGTTTTCGCGCGGTTGATGACGGGGCTTGAAAGCCAGTTGGGGGGTATGGGCACGGCCTTCGCCTCCTCGCTTTTGGGGCTCGCGGGCTCTTTGGTTGTGGGGCTTTTGGAACTTTTCGCGGGACATGGCCAGAACCGATTTTACCGTGAAATGGAGGAATGGCTGTCCTCCATCACGCGGATGAGTTTTTCCTCGTCAGATGCTGATGGGGACGGCGGTGGTGTGGATCGTGCGGCCGTGGCCACAGTCTTGGATCACATGGTTGACCAGATCGACAGCTTGCAGGCGATGTTCACGCAATCCAACGCCCGACAGGCCGAAGTTGAAGCGCGGATGGTAGAGATGACAGGTGCGGTTGTGGCCTTGGCTGAACGGATGACCCCGCAATCGCAAGATATCGCGGCGCGTCAGGCCCATGCGCAAGAACAACTGGTCGAGCGATTGGAAATTCTGGGCACTCTGGGCGGATTTGACGATGAAGCCCGCGCGCGGATGCGGTCGATTGACCTGCAGCTTGTGCAAATTTTTGAACAAATGGCCGCGCGGGTAAACCAATCGTCTGAAGGCGATGGCGAAGTGCGCGCGTTGCGCCGTGAGATGGCTGCACTGACCGCTGCTATTCGGCGTGTGACCGAGGCGGATGAAAACGGGGAAGGGCAAGCCTGATGGCGTTTCACCGCAGAACAGGCAATCGGTTTTCTGCCGCGATTTGGCCGGGTTTTGTGGATGCCATCACCGCATTGCTGATGGTGATGATTTTTGTGCTGACCATTTTCATGGTGGTGCAATTCGTTCTAAGCGATCAGATTGCTACAAAGGATAATGAGCTCGATGCGCTCAATGCAGAATTGAATGCGCTCAGCGATGCGCTTGGGTTGGAACAGGCCCGCTCCAGCGATCTGGAAACCCGCCTTGCCACATTGGGCGGCCAGTTATCCGAGGCACAGGCAAGCATCGCCTCCTTTGAGGAGCAGGTGGCCAGTCTCTTGGCGCGCCAGGCTGATTTGCGCGCTCAAGTGGATAGCACGCGCGCTGAACTTGCAGAAACACTCTCCCGCGAGGAGGCGTTGAACCTTGCGCTTGCGCAAGCGCGCAGCGAGATTGACAGCGCCGCTGAGGCCGCGCGCCTAGCAGCAGCGCGGCGCGAGGCGCTTGAGGCATTGTTGGCAGATTTGCGCCGTGAGAACAGCGATCTGCAAACCCAACTGTCTGAAGAAGAAGCCGAACGCATGGCGGATGCTGCAGCAGCCGAAGCCCTACGCGAGAGATTGGCCAATTCTGACGCAGAATTGACCGCGCTCACCCTCGCATTGGAGGAGGAGCGCGCAAGGGCCGAGGAAACGCTGACCCTCTTGGCTGCCGCGCGGGCGGCGCAAGAAAACCTACCCGCCGTTGAAGATTTGCAATCCCAACTGGCTGAGCGAGAGGCCCTTTTAGCGGTCGCCAATGCCGAGCTTGCCACGGCGCAGGCGCAATCGACCGAAGCGCAGCGGCGTGTGGTTGTGCTAAATGAGCAGCTTGCAGCCCTGCGCGCGCAGCTCGCCGCGCTTGAAACTACATTGGACGAATCCGAGGCGCGCGATGAGGCGGCACAAGTCCAAATTGACGCGCTAGGAACGCGATTGAACACGGCTCTGGCGCAAGTGGCGGCCGAGCAGCGCGCGCGTGCTGATCTCGAAGCCGCAGAAGCGCAGCGTTTGGAACGCTACAGATCCGATTTCTTTGGTCGCCTGAGAGAGGTGCTTGAGGGGCGTGATGGCGTACGGATCGTGGGCGACCGTTTCGTGTTTTCGTCTGAGGTCTTGTTTGACAGCGCCCGCGCTGATCTGAGCCCTGAGGGGCGCGCACAAATTGCCAATGTGGCAGAATTGCTGTTGCAGGTTTCCGATGAAATTCCCGATACCATCGATTGGATCATTCGTGTTGATGGCCATACCGATAATGTCCCCCTATCAGCCAATGCGGAATTTTCGAGCAACTGGGAATTGTCGCAGGCGCGCGCCTTGTCCGTGGTTCTTTACATGAGCGAGGAATTGGGCATTCCGTCCGAGCGATTGGCCGCCACAGGGTTTGGTGAATTCCACCCCGTAGCCGAAGGGGATAGCGCCGCAGTGCGGGCGCAAAACCGCAGGATAGAACTTAAATTGACCGAGCGTTAGCGCAGCTCGATTTCTGTTTGACGGATTGAGATAAGTTCACCTTCGCGGATCAGTCGGATTTCCCCGATATATCGTCCCGCGCCCCATCCCCCGTTTGGCGCGCGGCGGCCAGAGGCGCGAAAAAACTGCGCTTGGGCGCGCTCTAATGTGACACTGTTTTCGTGCAGAAGCGCCCCGTTCGGCCCTGTGATTTCAAACTCCATACGATCGCCGATTTGCCCACTATGGGCAAAGCCCCAGACCACCAAGGCGCTTGCGGTGCGGGTGGCCATGGGCAGATGCGCGCGCCCCGCGCGAATTGCATCATAATCGGGCAGGGCATCGGAAAAACCTGCTGCCATGACATCTGCGGTCGGCGCGGGCAGGGCAGGGTGCCAGAGTTGGGCCGTGTCGAGGCCGCAATGCCCTTCAGCACTTTGATTGAAAGGATCAATCACCGTGCCATTGTGGCGCAAGGTGAAATGCAGATGCGGGAATTCGGTGCGCCCTGACAGCCCGATCACCCCAAGCCGCGCGCCTGCCTGAACATTTTGCCCTTGGGTTACAGCGATGCTGCCTTGGGCAAGGTGGCAATATTGGCTTTGCCATCCATCGCCGTGGTCAATCACAACACCGTTTCCGCAATCCTGCCCCTCGGGCATGGCGGCGATGCCTTGATCGAGAACCCCATCTCGCGTGGCCTGCACAATACCATCCGCCGCGGCCAGAACGGCGACATTGCGCGTTAGGGCTGCCAGATCAGGAAGGCGGAAATCAGTGCCTTGATGCCCGTCATAGCTTTGGGGGCCGCAGGTGTAATCGCGCGCCGCTATGCTTGGATCATGGTCGACATATTGTTGAATGAAACAGGTCTCACCCAATCGGCAGTCGACAGGAAAGCTGAGGCTCAGCGGGGTGGCATTACCTGCAAAAGAGGCGCAGAAAAAAACGACCCCACTCAAAAAGGGGGGCGCTATTGATGTTAACGCTGCGCCGCAGGTCATTCTGCCGTGAGCAGCGGTGGCTTTTTCGAACTGATCCGCGGTGGCGCACCGTTTTCAATGCGCAGGTCGATTTTACCGTCTTTAACACCGACCTTAACATTGCCGCCCTTGGCCAGTTTGCCAAACAGCAATTCTTCGGCCAGTGGCTTTTTGATTTGTTCTTGGATGACACGGCCCAAGGGGCGCGCGCCCATACGATCATCATAGCCCAAATCGGCCAAAAGTTCAGCTGCGGGTTTGGTCAGCTCGATCGTCACATTGCGATCAAGCAGCTGCGCCTCAAGTTGCAGCACGAATTTCTCAACCACCTGCAGGATTACATCTTTTGGCAGCGCGCCGAAACTGATCACCGCGTCCAAACGGTTGCGGAATTCAGGGGTGAAGGTGCGCTCAATCGCGGCGGTATCCTCACCTTCGCGGCGGTCGCGACCAAATCCAATAGCCGCCTTCGCCTGTTCGGCTGCGCCTGCGTTTGAGGTCATGATCAAGACGACATTGCGGAAATCGACCGAACGTCCATTGTGATCTGTCAATGTGCCGTGATCCATCACTTGGAGCAGGATGTTGAACACATCAGGATGCGCCTTTTCGATTTCGTCCAACAACAGCACGCAGTGAGGGTGCTGATCCACGCCATCAGTCAGAAGTCCGCCCTGATCGAACCCGACATATCCTGGAGGCGCGCCAATCAGGCGGGATACTGCGTGTTTTTCCATGTATTCGGACATGTCAAAACGCAGCAACTCGACCCCAAGGGTATCTGCCAGTTGTTTGGCCACTTCGGTTTTGCCAACACCTGTTGGCCCCGCGAAGAGATAGTTCCCAATGGGCTTTTCTGGTTCCCGCAGACCCGCGCGGGCCAATTTGATCGCAGAGGCCAAGGCCTCGATTGCTTTGTCTTGGCCGAACACCACGCGCTTGAGTGTTTTTTCCAAATCGCGCAGCACTTCTGCATCGTCCTTTGAGACGTTCTTGGGTGGGATGCGCGCGATTTTGGCGACCACGGCTTCGATTTCCTTGGGGCCAATGGTCTTGCGCCGCTTGCTGTCGGGCAGCAGATGCTGTGCCGCACCGGCCTCGTCAATCACGTCAATTGCTTTATCGGGCAATTTGCGGTCGTTGATATAGCGCGCTGCCAGTTCAACCGCGGTGCGGATCGCATCGGCGGTGTATTTCACATCATGGTGGCTTTCGAAATAAGGCTTCAGCCCCCGCAAGATTTTCACCGAATCCTCAACGGATGGTTCATTGACGTCAATCTTCTGGAAGCGGCGCGAGAGCGCGCGGTCTTTTTCAAAATGCTGACGGAACTCTTTATAGGTTGTCGATCCCATGCAGCGCAATTTGCCGCCCTGTAACGCGGGCTTAAGCAGGTTTGAGGCATCCATGGCCCCACCCGATGTCGCACCCGCCCCGATGACAGTATGAATTTCATCGATGAAAAGAACCGCGTCAGGATGGTCTTCCAATTCGTTGACCACGGCCTTCAGCCGTTCTTCAAAATCACCGCGATAGCGTGTGCCTGCCAAAAGCGCGCCCATGTCGAGCGAATAAATGGTGGATTTCGCCAAAACCTCAGGCGTTTCGCCCTCGACAATCTTTTTCGCCAGACCTTCGGCAATGGCAGTTTTGCCAACACCGGGATCGCCGACCAAGAGCGGGTTGTTCTTGCGGCGGCGGCACAGCACTTGAATGCAGCGTTCCACCTCATCATGGCGACCTATCAGCGGGTCAACATCGCCATCATGCGCCTTTTTGTTCAGATCAACGCAATATTTGGCAAGGGCGGACTCCTTGGCATCACTACCCTCAGGCGGGTTGCCACTTGTCTCAACGCCCTCGTCCATCGGATCAGTCGCGCCTGAAACAGGGCGGCTTTCCCCAAAAGACGGATCTTTCGCCACGCCATGGGCGATGAAATTCACCGCGTCATAGCGGGTCATATCCTGCTCTTGCAGGAAATAGGCTGCGTTTGACTCGCGCTCTGCGAAAATCGCGACAAGGACGTTTGCCCCTGTGACCTCGGTGCGACCCGAGGATTGCACATGGATCGCGGCACGTTGGATCACCCGCTGGAAAGCCGCGGTCGGCACCGCCTCGGAGCCCTCGATATCTGTCTCAAGCGTGGCCAATTCTTCATCAATGAAGGTGATAAGCGTCTCGCGCAGGGCATCAATGTCTACGCTACAGGCGCGCATGACTTTGGCAGCGTCAGGCTCGTCCAACAGCGCCAGCAGAAGATGTTCCAATGTTGCCAATTCATGCTTGCGCGCATTCGCCTGCGCCAAAGCCGCATGGATGGCCTGCTCTAGGGTATTTGAAAACGACGGCACGATAAGTGCTCCTTTCGTTGCGGCCAGAGGCGCAAGCGGGTTCGGCCCGCCTCCACTGAGTCTAGCCATAGCCTCATGGTATTAAGCTTCGGTTTTATTTTGCCAGTTTCAAGCTAAACTTGAAAAAAAACCTGTGATCGGCGCAAATTTGCGTGAAAATCCATCAGAAGTGATCTTTGCGCTGCCTGATCTCAGCAAAGCATTCTGCGTCACTGGCTTGTGTCATCCCTAAATGTGCTTTGATTTGGGGATCATTGGCGCGCAGGAATGGGTTTGTGTCCAATTCCATGCCAAGGCTGCTTGGCACTGTTGGCAAGCCTTTTGCGCGCGCCTCGTCAATGCGGGTGGCGCGAGCTTGGAGCGCCTTGTTTTCGGGGTCGATGGTCAAGGCAAACCGCGCATTTGATTGGGTGTATTCGTGACCCGAACAGACAAGCGTATCACGCGGAAGTGCGGTCAGTTTTGACAGGCTTTGCCACATCTGAGCGGGTGTGCCCTCAAACAGGCGACCACAGCCAAGCGCCATGAGGCTGTCAGCGGTAAAGATAACGTCCGCCTGTGGGAAATGAACGGCGATGTGCCCCACAGTATGGCCAGACACATCGTAAACCGTGCCACGCAAGGCCCCGATTTCCATGACATCGCCTTCGTGCAGCGCGTGGTCAAGCGCGGGCAGCCTATGGGCATCTGCGGCTGCCCCCCAAACGCGAATTGGGCTGTTGGTCGCCGCATGCAGATCGGGCAACCCGTCCACGTGATCCCAATGGTGGTGGGTTAAGAGAACGTCTGTAATCACCCATCCGCGCCGCGCACATTCGGCGACAATGGGCGCGGCTTCTGGCACGTCTACGATCAAGGTCTGACCTGTTTCGCGCAGATGCAACGCAAAGGCGTAATTGTCCTTGAGGCAGGGGATTGTCACAATTTCAGTGGCGGGCGCGGCGGTGGTCATGGCAATCTCCTCAGCTTCGTGGCACATTTAGGCTAAGACAATCGCAGCGGACTGGCTTTTGCAATGCATCTTGATGTCGTTGATTTGCGTCAATTTTACTATCGCACTCGATTGGGGCGAATTGCGCAAAAGGCTGTGCGCGATGCGATGTTGTCACTTTGGCCTAACGCAAGTGGGCAGACTGTGGTGGGCTTTGGCTTTGCTGTTCCGCTGTTGCGCCCGTATCTCGATCAATCGCGCCGCGTGATTGGCTTGATGCCGCAAGGGCAGGGTGTAATGCCTTGGCCTGCTGGGATGTCGAATGTTGCGGCCCTGTGCGAAGATGCGCGGTGGCCCCTGTCTGAAGGGATGGCAGATCGCTTGGTGATGCTGCATGGGCTTGAGACAAGCGATGATCCTGCGGCGCTCTTGGATGAAGCCGCCCGCGCGCTTGGGGCAGGGGGGCGGGCCTTGTTCATTGTGCCAAATCGCGGAGGCTTGTGGGCGCGCAGCGATGCCACGCCCTTTGGCTATGGGCGGCCCTACAGCCTCAGCCAGCTTGAGGCACAATTGCGCCACCATGGCTTTGTGCCAGAACGTCACCGTGCCGCACTTTTTGCGCCGCCAAGCCATGCGCGGTTCTGGCTCAGGTCTGCCGATATAATGGAACGCGCGGGGCGCTGGATGAGTTCGCACTACGCAGGCGGTGTGATCATGGTTGAAGCGAGTAAGCAAGTCTTTGCCCCTACAAAACGGGGTCACGCCGCACGCATGCGCAATCCCTTGCGCATCCTTGATGGTGTTCCAAGCCCTGCAACAGGCCGCGTGCGCCGCCAAAAAGGCCCCTCTATTTCGCAGATGCAGAATCGCTAAGGTGGGCCAAAAGAGGCCAACTCGGGACGTTTGCGCCTAAATTAGGGTCAAAATCGTCTCCATGCGCGCGTTTTTTTTTAGCTTCAAAGCGTCGCATCTTCAGAAAGATTTGGTTAACCTCTGAAAAACAAGGATTTTGTCAAAATCATGTTTGCGCCATCGGCGGTTGCAGCAAATTAAACCCTCTGCTAAACGACCGCCAAATCTGAGGAACGGCGGCACCTTCAAGCCGCGAAGAACGAACTGCTCGGGCGTGATCCTCACGCTGCCCGAGCCAAATTGTTGAAAGGGTGGACGTGTCCGAATCGGCTTCGATCTCAACTGGCATCGCCGCGCGCTACGCGACCGCGATGTTCGACCTAGCCACCGAGGCGGCAGCGATTGATGCGCTGGCCAAAGATGTTGACGCGCTCGAAGCAGCATTGGCCGCAAGCGCAGACCTGCGCGATTTGATCTCCTCCCCGATCTACCGCCGTGATGAGTCTCAGGCTGCCGTTGGCGCTATCGCGAAGGCGATGAAGTTGGGTATGATTGCAACCAATACGTTGCAAGTCATGGCGCAAAAGCGTCGTCTCTTCGTTCTGCCGATGGTGCTGCGCGCCGTGCGCGCCCAAATCGCAGAAAGCCGTGGCGAGATGACCGCAGAGGTCGTATCTGCCAAGGCCCTGACCAAAACCCAAGCGGATAAACTGGCAAAAGCCCTGTCAGCCTCCGTGGGCAAGAAAATTAATTTGAATGCGACCGTTGATGAAAGCCTCATTGGCGGTCTTATCGTAAAGGTTGGCTCGAAGATGATCGATAGCTCGATCCGCTCCAAGCTCAACTCCCTCCAGAACACCATGAAAGAGGTCGGATAATGGCGATCCAAGCTGCAGAGATTTCCGCGATCCTGAAGGAACAGATCAAGAGTTTCGGTCAGGATGCAGAAGTGGCCGAAGTTGGCCGCGTGCTGAGTGTTGGCGATGGGATCGCCCGCGTTCACGGGCTTGATAATGTTCAAGCGGGTGAAATGGTCGAATTCCCAGGTGGAATTATGGGCATGGCCCTCAACCTTGAATCCGACAACGTAGGTGTCGTGATCTTCGGCTCTGACCGTGACATCAAAGAAGGTGACACTGTTAAGCGCACGAATTCGATCGTGGACGTTCCTGCTGGCCCAGAATTGCTTGGCCGCGTTGTAGACGGCTTGGGCAACCCACTTGATGGCAAAGGCCCGATCAAGTCGAAAGAGCGCCGCGTTGCGGACGTCAAAGCGCCTGGCATCATCCCGCGTAAATCCGTGCATGAGCCTATGGCAACAGGCCTTAAGGCTGTTGACGCGATGATCCCCATCGGCCGTGGTCAGCGCGAATTGATCATTGGTGACCGCCAGACAGGCAAAACTGCCGTGGCTTTGGACGCGATCCTGAACCAGAAAAGCTATAACGAAGCGGCTGGCAAAGACGAAAGCAAGAAGCTGTATTGCATCTATGTCGCGGTTGGCCAGAAGCGTTCGACTGTGGCGCAGTTGGTGAAGAAGCTCGAAGAGACAGGCGCGATTGAATATTCCATCGTTGTGGCCGCGACCGCTTCTGACCCTGCCCCGATGCAGTTCCTTGCGCCATATTCCGCGACCGCGATGGCCGAGTATTTCCGCGACAACGGCAAGCATGCGCTGATCATCTATGATGACCTGTCCAAGCAAGCTGTTGCTTACCGCCAGATGTCCTTGCTGCTTCGCCGTCCCCCAGGGCGTGAAGCCTATCCTGGTGACGTTTTCTACCTCCACTCTCGTTTGTTGGAGCGTTCGGCGAAGCTGAACGAAGATCTTGGTGCAGGGTCTTTGACCGCTCTGCCCGTGATTGAAACCCAAGGCGGTGACGTTTCGGCGTTTATTCCGACCAACGTGATTTCGATCACAGACGGCCAGATCTTCCTTGAAACTGACTTGTTCTATCAGGGTATTCGCCCTGCTGTGAACACAGGTCTATCCGTGTCTCGCGTGGGCTCTTCGGCCCAAACCAATGCGATGAAATCGGTGGCAGGTTCGGTGAAACTGGAACTGGCGCAGTATCGCGAAATGGCGGCCTTTGCGCAGTTCGGGTCTGACCTTGATGCGGCGACACAGCGTTTGCTGAACCGCGGCGCGCGTCTGACCGAGTTGATGAAGCAGGCACAATATGCACCGCTGACCAACGCAGAAATCGTCTGTGTGATCTTCGCGGGTATCTCTGGCTTCCTCGACAAGATCGCCGTGCGCGAAGTTGGCCGCTTTGAGCAGGGTCTGCTTCAGCATCTGCGTGGGAAGCACAAGGATGTTCTCGATTGGATCACCAATGAAGATCCAAAGATCAAAGGTGATGCAGCCGACCGACTGAAGGCAGTCATCGAAGAATTTGCCGCAGATTTCTCGTAAGGGGACGGGTTTATGCCAAGTCTCAAGGATCTGAAAACACGGATCGAGTCGGTCAAATCGACCCGCAAGATCACCAAGGCCATGCAGATGGTGGCTGCTGCAAAACTGCGCCGAGCGCAGGAAGCAGCCGAAGCTGGGCGGCCTTATGCCGAGAAAATGGCAGCGGTGATTGGCGGGCTGGCCGCTTCGGTCGGTGGGTCGGACAGTGCCCCGCGCCTTTTGGCAGGGACGGGTCAAGACCAGACACATCTGCTCGTTGTCATGACAGCCGAGCGCGGTTTGTGTGGGGGCTTTAACTCCTCCATCGCGCGCCTTGCAAAAGCGCGCATTGCCGAGCTGACCGCACAGGGCAAAACTGTGAAGGTTTTGACTGTCGGCAAAAAAGGCCGTGAGCAACTGCGCCGCGAATATGCAAACCTTTTGATTGGTCACGTTGACCTCTCGGAAGTGAAGCGCGTGGGTTACGAAAACGCAGCAGCCATCGCAAAGGATGTGATGGCACGCTTTGATGCGGGCGAATTTGATGTCGCCACCATCTTCTACAATCGCTTCCAGTCGGTGATTTCTCAGATCCCAACTGCGCAGCAAATCATCCCTGCTGTTTTTGAAGATGCTGCAGAAGATGTTGGGGCAGAGACGCCCTATGACTACGAACCTTCCGAAGAGGCAATCCTGTCTGATCTGCTGCCCATTGGCGTGACAACGCAGATTTTTACAGCGCTTCTCGAAAATGGGGCCTCGGAGCAGGGGGCGCGTATGTCCGCAATGGATAACGCAACCCGCAACGCAGGCGACATGATCGACAAACTGACGATTGAGTTTAACCGCTCACGTCAGGCTGTGATCACCAATGAATTGATTGAAATTATCTCGGGCGCGGAAGCGCTCTAAGGAAACCGGAGACACGACATGGCACAAGCAGTCGGCAAAATTACTCAGGTCATCGGCGCTGTCGTTGACGTGCAGTTCGAAGATCACCTACCGGAGATCCTGAACGCGCTTGAGACCGAGAACAATGGCAAGAAACTGATCCTCGAAGTGGCGCAGCACTTGGGTGAAAACACCGTGCGCACCATCGCGATGGACGCAACCGAGGGTTTGGTGCGCGGCGCGAAAGTGACCGATATGGGCGCGCCAATCACCATTCCAGTGGGCAACGCCACATTGGGCCGCATCATGAACGTTGTGGGCGAGCCCATTGACGAAAAAGGCCCCGTGAAAGCGGATGAAACCCGCGCCATTCACCAGCCTGCGCCTGAGTTCGCGGAACAGTCCACCGAGTCTGAGATCCTCGTTACAGGTATCAAGGTAATCGACCTTCTCGCGCCTTACGCGAAGGGTGGTAAAATTGGTCTGTTCGGTGGTGCGGGCGTGGGTAAAACCGTTCTCATCATGGAATTGATCAACAACATCGCCAAAGTGCACTCGGGCTTCTCGGTGTTCGCGGGCGTTGGTGAACGCACCCGTGAAGGCAATGACCTTTACCACGAGATGATCGAATCTGGCGTTATCAAGCCAGACGCGTTGAGCGAAAGCCAAGTGGCCTTGGTCTACGGCCAGATGAACGAACCTCCAGGGGCGCGTGCGCGTGTGGCTTTGACGGGTCTGACCTTGGCGGAACAGTTCCGTGACCAGTCGGGCACAGACGTTCTGTTCTTCGTGGACAACATCTTCCGCTTCACGCAGGCGGGTTCTGAGGTGTCGGCGCTTTTGGGCCGTATTCCTTCTGCTGTGGGCTACCAGCCAACACTTGCGACCGATATGGGCGCGCTGCAGGAGCGGATCACATCGACCAAAGCTGGCTCGATTACTTCGGTTCAGGCGATCTACGTTCCTGCGGACGACTTGACCGACCCTGCACCTGCAACCTCGTTTGCGCACCTTGACGCAACCACGGTTCTCAGCCGTGCGATTTCGGAATTGGGCATCTACCCTGCGGTTGACCCGCTCGACTCGACCTCGCGCCTGCTTGACCCTGCTGTGATCGGTGAGGAGCATTACAACGTGGCTCGTGACGTTCAGGGTATCCTTCAGCGTTACAAATCGCTGCAGGACATCATCGCCATCCTCGGCATGGACGAATTGAGCGAAGAAGATAAGCTGACAGTGTCTCGTGCACGTAAGATCCAGCGTTTCTTGTCGCAGCCATTTGACGTGGCGAAGGTCTTCACTGGCTCTGATGGTATTCAGGTTCCATTGGAAGACACGATTGCCTCCTTTAAGGCGGTTGTTGCAGGCGAATATGACCACCTGCCAGAAGCCGCGTTCTACATGGTGGGCGGTATCGAAGACGTGAAAGCCAAGGCCGAGCGTCTGGCAGCAGAAGCAGCCTGATAGGAGGGCCGAATGGCCGAAGCGTTCAAATTTGACCTCGTCTCTCCCGAGCGCCGCTTGGCCTCGTTAGATGCGACCGAGGTGCAAATCCCTGGTGCAGGGGGTGATATGACGGCGATGGCAAACCACGCGCCTACTATCACCACTTTGCGTCCGGGTTTGCTGCAGGTCATCCATGCGGGCGGTCAGGACGATTACATCGTTCTGGGTGGCTTTGCCGAGATCAGCGCCGATAAGGTCACTGTTCTTGCAGAGCGTGCATTGCCCCGCGCGGAAGTGACTAAAGAACTCTATGCCGAAATGGTGGAAGAGTATCGCAAGGCACATGAGACTGCGAAAGAGACATTCAAAAATGAGCCTGGCCCCGTGGATGACGCGGCCAAGCTTCTGTCTGACATGGTGGCACTGGGCGATCACATCAACCTGTGATCCTCTCGCCCCTGAGGACACATATCAGAAAAGGCGCGCCCATGAAAAAAGGCGCGCCTTTTTTCATGGGCGCGCCGTTGAGTGTGTTGCGCCAGAACGTGGCCGCTTAGCGGCCCCACATTCCGTTGGGATACAGCCCTTCATAGATCGGCACGAGGGTTTCCGTCTCAAACAAGGATGAGACGCTTGTGCCATTCCAAATGTTCAAAATCGCCTGCGCAAACATGGGCGCCGTTGGAACGATGCGAATATTGGGGCAGTTTTTGACAGCTTCGGTTGGCTCGATCGTGTCGGTCAAGACCAACGATTTCATGACCGATTTGCTCACGCGCTCTACCGCAGGGCCAGACATCACGCCGTGGGTGATATAGGCATGCACTTCGGTCGCACCATGTTCAAGCAACACTTCGGCCGCTTTGCACAATGTGCCAGCGGTGTCGCACATATCATCCACGATCAAGCATCGCTTGCCTTCGACATTCCCGATCACGGTCATTTCAGCAACCTCACCTGGCTTTTCGCGGCGCTTGTCCACGATTGCCAAAGGCGCGCCAATACGCGTGGCAAGTTCGCGCGCACGCGCCACGCCACCAACATCGGGCGAGATCACCATGACATCATCCACCTTGCCCTCAAATTGATGCAGGATATCGAGTGCGAAAATCGGGCTCGCATAGAGGTTGTCCACGGGGATATCGAAAAAGCCTTGGATCTGTGCCGCGTGCAAATCCATGGTCAATACGCGCTCAACGCCGCCTTCGGCAATCAGGTTCGCCACAAGTTTCGCAGAGATTGGCGTGCGCGCCTTGGTGCGGCGGTCTTGGCGGGCATATCCAAAATAGGGGATCACCGCCGTGATACGTGCAGCAGATGAGCGGCGCAGCGCGTCAGCGATAATCAACAGCTCCATCAAGTTGTCATTGGCAGGCTTCGATGTGGGCTGGACGATGAACATATCCTCGCCGCGGACGTTCTCGTAAACTTCCACGAAAATTTCTTGGTCGTTGAAGCGTTCCACGCGGGCATCCACAAGACCCACTTTCATGCCGCGATGCATCGACATCCGTTTTGCAATCGTCTTGGCCAATTCGCGATTGGCGTTACCAGAAATCAGTTTGGGGTCTGAGGCGCTCATCTTTTCGCAAAGTCCTTGATCTGTGCAGGGCGCGCCCCATTTGGCGCGTTGACACCCCCTAGCACTCAGGCCAACGTGACGCAAAGCCAAAAAGGATCCGCGAAATGTCGCATATTGATTATTATTTCTCGACCATCTCTCCCTACACCTATCTCGCGGGAAAGCGACTTGAGGAGATTGCCGCCGCACATGGGGCGACAATTCGGTATCGACCTTTGGATATTATCGCCCTTTTTGCGCGCACGGGCGGCACACCACCCGCCGAGCGCCACCCCGCACGGCAGGCCTATCGCCTGCAAGAACTGCAGCGCCATTCTAAGAAGACGGGGCTTGCCCTTACGCTGAAGCCTGCATTTTTCCCAACCAATTCTGCGCCATCATCTTATGCCATTATTGCGGCCCAAAACGAAGGTGGCGGGGATTTGGCCGAACTGGTTCACGGGGTCACGCGCGCGGTGTGGCGCGAGGAAAAGAATATTGCCGAGGATGATGTGATACGCGCTGCTCTGACGGCGGCAGGCTTTGACCCCAGCTTGGCAGATAGCGGGCTGTTATCGGGGGCCGAAGAATATGCGGCCAATCTCGAAGCCGCGGTTGAGGCAGGTGTTTTTGGCGCGCCCTTCTATGTGGTGGATGGGGTCACGCATTTCTGGGGGCAAGACCGCCTAGACGATCTTGCGCTCCATTTAGAAGGCAAGCTTTAGCCCGCCTTGAAGCAGTCCAATAGAGCCTGAACCTTGCTCTGTGAGCATGACCAATCGGTGACGAGGCGGCAGAGGATCAACTCATCCTCTGGCCCCTCAAGCGTGGCGTTGAAGGGAAAGAGGTAATATTGCGCCCCCGCCGCAAAGGCGCGTTTATGGGCTGCACGGGGCAGATGCGCGAACAGCATATTGCCCGCAGGTTCATGCGCGATATGCACCCCCTCGATCTGCGCCAAACCTGCGCGCAATTCTGCCATGCGCGCATTGGCGGATTGCGCCAATCGCAGCCAAAGATCATCGCGCGTATAGGCCTCCATCTGAGCAGAGAGAAAGCGGTGCTTTGACCATAGATGTGCGCCACGCTTGCGGCGCAATTCAAATTCCCATGCCTTTTTCGGGTCGAACAGGATCACGGCCTCAACACCCATGCAGCCGTTTTTTGTGCCACCAAAACTGACTGCATCAACACCTGCCTTCCATGTCATATCGGCAGGGCGGCAGCCAAGGGCCGCGCAGGCATTGGCAAAACGCGCGCCATCAAGATGAACGGGCAGGTCATAGGATTTTGCAACATCACTGAGCGCCTTGATCTCGCTTAGGCTATAGGCAGTGCCGACTTCGGTGATATTGGTTAGGCTCACAGGGCCGCGCTGCATGCCATGCACACCTTTGTCGCCCGTATGTGCAATGGTCTGCGCCAAGCCATCAGGGGTCATCTTGCCCCCTTCGCCTTCGACCAAGGCCAGTTTCGCGCCATTGGCATAGAATTCAGGTGCGCCGCATTCATCTTCTTCGATATGGGCGATGCGATGGCAGAAGATCGACTGCCACGGCTGCACCATCACCGACAAGGCCAAAGCATTGGCGGCTGTACCCGTGCTGACGAGATAAACCGCCGCCTCTGGGGCCTCGAACAGGTCGCGGATGGATTGGCGCACGCGTGCCATGGCGTCATCTGCGCCATAGGGCATAGCATAGCCCTCATTGGCCGCTGTAATGGCCGCAATCACATCTGGATGGGCGGGGCCTGTATTGTCGGAGGCAAAGTTCATAATCCTGGCTCCTCGATAATGTAATCTTCCCAGTCGTCTTCTGGAATGTCGAATTCGGCAACCGTGATCCCGCGCGCGGAAATCCCCGCTTGGTGCACAGTTTCAGGATCCCCTGACACCAAAGGGTGCCACCAATACAAATCCTTGCCCTCATGCAGCAATCTATAGGCGCAGGTTTCAGGCATGAAATAGGCGACATCCTTCATGCCCTCAGGGGTCAATTGGATACACTCGGGCACAAGAGTCTTTCTAATCTCATATTGTCCGCATCGGCAGGTTGCATCATCGAATAGGCGGCAGGCAACCCGTGTCAGGGCCACCTCGCCCGTATCGGCATCTTCTAGCTTGTTGAGGCAACATTTCCCGCACCCATCACAGAGGCTTTCCCATTCCTGTGCCGTCATATCGGCTAGGGATTTGCGTTTCCAAAAGGGGGCTTTCTTGGTCATAACGCAGCAAGGATCTCGCGCGCCATCTGGCTGTCGCGATCCATTTGGGTGATCAAGGCCTCAAGGCTGTCGAATTTCTCCTCACCCCGCAGAAACTCGACCAGACCGACAGACATATCCATGCCGTAAATATCGCCCGAAAAATCAAAGATGAAGGTTTCGAGATTTGGCTCTTGCCCATTGAACATGGGCCGCACGCCAAGACTGGCCACGCCGTGATACTGGCCCGCATATGGCCCGCTGCGCAATTCAACCAAAACTGCGTAAACGCCAAGTTTGGGAACGTGCAGACCATCCAATGACATATTGGCGGTGGGGTAGCCCAATGTGCGCCCCCGCTTCTCACCATGGATCACGGGGCCTTCGATGCGGTGCCAGTGGCCAAGCATGTCGCGGGCTTGGCGCGGATCACCCGACCTGAGTGCGTCTCGGATAGCGGTGGATGACACGGCCACACCGCCCGAATTCAGCAGATCGACCACAGTCACATCAAACCCATAACGCGCCCCGAAGGCGCGCAGCATATCGGTTGTGCCTTTGCGACCTTTGCCAAAACAGAAATCCGCACCCACGACCAGATGCTTCAGACCCAGCCCCTCAACCACCACTTCGCGGATGAAATCTTCTGCATCAAGGGCGGAAAGGGTGCGATTGAAAGGCAGCTCATAGAGGATCTCCACCCCCATTTTCTCAAGGCGATTGGCACGGGCTTCGGCATTCATCAGCCGAAATGGCGGGGCGTCAGGGTTAAAGAATTCGCGCGGATGCGGCTCGAAGGTCAAAACCCCCAAAGGGGCCTCATGACCGCGGGCAAGGTCGATGCAATGCGCGTGACCTAGATGCACGCCATCGAAATTCCCAATGGCCACAGACGCGCCACGGTTTTCGGGTCGGACAAATTGATGGTCACGAACGATACGCATACTGCCCGAATATCCAAGCCCGCGATCTAGGGCAAGCATCGGGTCGGTAAAAATCCTGCGCCGCTGCGAGGTTAATCGAATTTCCGTGACGGGGCGAGGACGACTGCTTCGCCTTTGAGGACAGGTTTGCCATCAATCAGGCAGCGCGTCTCAAGGGTCACACGGCGCTTCGCGTGGTCAATCGCCGTCACTTCCACCTCGGCCCGCACTTGATCACCAGGGCGCACGGGTGCCATGAATTTCAGCGTTTGACCTAAGTAAACAGTGCCATGCCCCGGCAGTTGTTCGCCGATAACGGCTGAAATCAGCCCTGCGGTTAGCATCCCATGGGCGATGCGCCCCTCAAAAATCGTGTCACGGGCGTAATCATCGTCAAGATGAACGGGGTTTCGGTCGGTTGAGACCTCTGCGAAAAGCTCAATATCGCGGTCGCTGACAGTTTTGGTCAAATGCCGCGTCATCCCCAATTCGATATCTTCGATGCAGATCGTCCCACGGGGGAGGTTATGACTCGTGTCCAACATTCCAGTCTCCAAGAGAAATGCCCTTCGCTTGGAACTGACCATAGCAAATTTCTGCAATGCAGCAACAATTAAATTAAATCAGGCGCGCAAATGTTGTAATTTTGTTGCGCGACAATTTGCCCGATTAGCGTAAGAACCCAATGCTAAATGTTGGGTTTTGACCGCTATCTTTCAGATATTGAGCAAGTTTTTCTGGATTTGGCTGATCGGTTGTTGCTGTTTCTTCGCGGGCCAAACCGCCTGTGATAAACAGCGTATCAATACCTTCGCCAATCCCGCCCTGCACATCGGTAAAGATGCCATCCCCAACGGCCAAGATTCGCTCGTCACTGATATCATGGCCATTTTGCACCAAGCGCCGCCGTGCCAGATCATAGATGGGGGGGTGGGGCTTCCCGAAATAAAGGCTCTCGCCGCCCATCTCGGTGTAAAGTTTCGCCACTGCACCAGCGCAATATTCGCGGCTTTCTCCACGGTCTACCACGATGTCAGGGTTTGCGCAGAGAAGCTTGAGTCCGCGTGTTTTCGCCAAAAGCAATTGCGGGCGCAGCACATCAGGTTCGGCATGGGGATCAAACGGGCCCGTGCAAACAATCCCTTCGGCTTCGGCCACATCGACCTTGGTCAGGGTTACAGGGTTTTCAATCAGTTTCATCGGGGCGAAAAATGTGTCATCGCGCGGCTCGCCAATGAAATAGACCTTCTCCCCAACTGCCCCCGTTAGCATCGCCGCCCGTGCGCTGTCGCCAGAGGTTGCGATCATGTCCCACGCATCGCGGGGAACCCTCATTGCGTCCAACTGCTTGGCAATCTCGACATGGGCACGTGGGGCATTGGTGACCAAAACCACAACACCCCCTTTGGTGCGAAAGGCCTGCAGCGCCGCAATCGCGTCAGGAAAAGGGGCGATGCCATTATGCACGCAGCCCCAAAGGTCGCAAAAAAGCGCATCATAGCGTTCGGAAATCTCGGAGAGGTGAGAAATGATCGCGGGGGCGTCTGCGCTATGGCTCATGGGGCGGGCTTTCTCTTTGAGGCTCTTCGCGCCTCTCTTACCGCGCCCTGCGATGAGATAAAAGGAAAAGGGCGGCCCTCAGGCCGCCCTTTCATCAAACTTTCATCTGATCAAAGCGCAAGGTTCGGGATGATCTGCTTTTTGCGGCTCACAATCCCTGGCAGCACGACCTGATCGGCGTCGCCCACAACAGTGGAGAAACTTTTCTCGGCCACTTGGCGCACCAGATCATTTGGCACCAAAAGCGTGGCTTCTTCGCGCAAAATGTCGATGACAAACAACAAAACCTGATCGGCGCCGTCCTCTTTGGCGACTGTGATCATGCTGTCCATCAGGCTTGCTTTGCGGGACAAAACCGTTGCGGGCGCAGTTGTCTCCAGAACGGAGACACGGAAGGTCTTGCCCCCCACCTCGTAGGTTTTGCTATCCATGCGCAGCAACTCTGCATCAGAAAAGTGCGAGACATCAGATTTCGCCGCAAACATTTCAGCAGCATAATCGGGGATAGACACGCCCAGATCAGCAGCGAGGCCTTCGGCCACGGCGCGATCATGATCGGTTGTGGTCGGGGAACGGAATTCCAACGTATCAGACAGGATGCAGGACAAGGCAGCACCTTTCGCCCAATTTGGCATTTTCGCCGCATCATCACCCATCAGGTCAATCATCAAGGTCGCTGTGCAGGCCAAGGGGCGGATGGTGATATCAATCGGCCCTTTCGTCTCAAGCCCGCCCACCAGTTTATGGTGGTCAATGATGGCCTGAACATCGGCAGCGTTGATTGAGGCAGGCAGTTCTGCAGGGTTGTTGGTGTCGACCACAACGCACGCCTGACCTTCTGCAACATCGTCAATAAGACGCGGTTTTGGCAAATCCCATTTCTGCAAAACAAAGGCGGCTTCGGTGTTTGGCTCACCCAAAAGAACGGCTTCTGCCTCTACGCCCTTCACCTCATTGAGATACCATGCCCACAAAATCGGGGAGCCAGTGGAATCTGTGTCTGGTGATTTGTGGCCAAAGACCAAGGTGCTCATGTCATTATCCATTTATTTTTGTGAAAACTCGCGCGCCTTATAGGGCAGGGCTTTGGCCATGTCACGGGGGGCAAAGGCGGGAATATGTCGCGGCTTTGGCTTTAATTTCCATAATTTCGGCAGGGTTCGTCTGCGCGGGAATTTTTTTCCAAATTTTCCGCCTGCGGCCCGTTGACACCTCCGCATCCCCTGCCTATCTGCCTGTCGTTAGCACTCGTATGGACTGAGTGCTAATACAGTGAAACATACGAACCTTAAGGAGTGTTCGACAGATGGCATTGAAACCACTGCATGACCGCGTGCTGGTTCGCCGCGTAGAGAGCGACGAAAAGACCAAAGGCGGTCTGATCATCCCCGATAGCGCAAAAGAGAAACCCGCAGAGGGAGAAATCGTCTCCGTTGGCGAAGGCGCACGCAAGGACTCGGGCGAGCTGATCGCAATGAGCGTCAAAGCTGGCGACCGCGTCTTGTTCGGCAAATGGTCTGGCACCGAAGTCACGGTTGATGGCGAAGAACTGCTGATCATGAAGGAATCGGATATTCTCGGCATCATCGCCTGAGACCGTTCCTGATCGAATTTTTAACCTGATTTCATCCAAGGAGGAGCCCTGAAATGGCTGCCAAGGAAGTCAAATTCAATACCGATGCCCGCGACCGTATGCTCAAAGGCGTCAACATCCTTGCCAATGCGGTAAAGGTGACCCTCGGCCCAAAAGGCCGCAATGTGGTTCTTGAAAAATCCTTCGGTGCACCACGCATCACCAAAGATGGTGTTTCCGTGGCGAAGGAAATCGAACTGGAAGATAAGTTCGAAAACATGGGCGCGCAGATGGTCAAAGAAGTGGCATCGCGCACCAATGACGAAGCGGGTGACGGCACCACCACTGCAACTGTTCTGGCCCAAGCCATTGTGCGCGAAGGCATGAAGTCGGTTGCGGCGGGCATGAACCCAATGGATCTGAAGCGCGGCATCGACAGCGCAGTGGCGAAAGTTATCGACAGCATCAAAGCATCTGCACGTCCTGTTGCAGATTCTGATGAGGTTGCGCAGGTCGGCACGATCTCGGCAAATGGCGAAGCGCAAATCGGCCGCATGATCGCAGACGCGATGCAGAAAGTCGGCAATGACGGCGTGATCACTGTTGAAGAGAACAAAGGCCTTGAGACCGATGTTGAGGTCGTAGAGGGCATGCAGTTCGACCGCGGTTACCTTTCGCCTTACTTCGTCACCAACCCTGACAAAATGGTTGCAGAGTTGGACGACTGCTTGATCCTGTTGCATGAGAAGAAATTGTCTTCCTTGCAGCCAATGGTTCCACTGCTCGAGTCTGTGATCCAGTCGCAGAAGCCCCTTCTGATCATCGCTGAAGATGTAGAAGGCGAAGCCTTGGCGACCCTCGTGGTCAACAAGCTGCGTGGCGGTCTGAAAATCGCTGCGGTGAAAGCACCTGGTTTTGGCGATCGCCGCAAAGCGATGCTTCAGGATATCGCCATTTTGACCGGTGGTCAGGTGATCTCCGAAGATCTCGGCATGAAGCTGGAAAGCGTTACGCTTGATATGCTCGGCTCCGCGAAGAAGGTGATGATCAAGAAAGACGACACCACCATCGTTGACGGCGCAGGCGACAAGGCCGAAATCGAAGCACGCGTTTCGCAGATCCGTCAGCAGATCGAAGAAACCTCTTCCGATTACGACAAAGAAAAACTGCAAGAGCGCGTTGCCAAATTGGCAGGCGGTGTTGCGGTTATCAAAGTCGGCGGCATGAGCGAAGTCGAAGTGAAAGAGCGCAAAGACCGCGTGGATGACGCGTTGAACGCAACCCGCGCTGCCGTTCAAGAAGGCATCGTTGTGGGCGGCGGTGTTGCCCTCGTTCAAGGTGCAAAAGCCCTGGACGGCCTGTCTGGTGAAAACGCGGATCAAGACGCAGGTATCGCCATCGTGCGCCGTGCGCTTGAAGCGCCACTGCGCCAGATTGCGGAAAACGCAGGCGTTGACGGTGCGGTTGTTGCGGGCAAAATCCGCGAATCCAAAGACGTCAAGTTTGGCTTCAACGCTCAGACCGAAGAATATGGCGACATGTTCAAATTCGGTGTGATCGACCCTGCGAAAGTGGTGCGCACTGCGCTTGAGGATGCAGCTTCTGTTGCAGGCCTCTTGATCACCACCGAGGCAATGGTGGCCGACAAGCCAAAGAAAGATGACGCTCCTGCAATGCCTGACATGGGCGGCATGGGTGGCATGGGCGGCATGATGTAATCATGCCCCCAAGGCCCTGTGGCTTTGGACACAAGAAAGGCCCGCGTCACGCGGGCCTTTTTTCATTTGGGGTAAATGAAACCGTTGCGTGTTAATGGACGCTTACAGGTGTCAGATCATTTTGGCGCGCCACAACGAAGGCCAAGGCGCGATCTTTGACGAGGGCCAATTGAGTGCCTTCTTCGGTTCCAATTGCGTAAAGCTGTTCGCGCGCACCCGCTTGGGCGCGGATCTCCGAAGGGAGGCTCGCCACATCAACGGAGCGGATATAAACGATAGGTCGCTCGGACTTGCTCTTTGGGTGTTCGGGATTGGTCATGATCTTCCCCCTTTCGTTTGCAGCGATTTTGAGGCTGCACCAGAATTTGAAATCTCAATCTTGCGCACAACGCTATCGGGCTGCAGGCGATGCAGGTCGATATGCAACAGCCCATGCTCCATCGTGGCGCCTGTCACCTCGACCCCATCGGCCAAGACAAAGCTGCGCTGAAATTGCCGCGCTGCAATCCCACGATGTAAAAAGATGCGCTCCGCATCCTCATCTGATTGGCGGCCACGGATCACCAATTGGCGATCTTCTTCTGTGATTGAGAGATCTGTTTCGGCAAAGCCTGCCACCGCTAAAGTGATGCGATAAGCCGTGTCGCCGCGTTGTTCGATATTATAGGGGGGGTAACCATCATTCCCAGATTTCACAGTGCGTTCGACCAAACGTTCGAGTTGATCAAAGCCCAACAGAAACGGGTGCGTCCCTAGGGTTAGTTTCGTCATAAGGCACATCCTTTGATAAGCGATCTGTGCAAGCGCCAGCCCCGTAATTCGGCAACTGGATCTGCGGTAAGTATGGGGCCTGCCCAGTCCCCCTGCAAGCCCTGTTTGCATCTGGCGCACGCAGGCGCGCCATTTCCTTTGCGTGGCGTGCAATGTCACAGTATGGTGCGGTACCACCTCAGATTCAGAAAGACATAAGCGCCCCATGAACGCCCCGACCGAAATGAGCCACGAAGACGTGCTGCGCATCCGCTTGGAGGTGCTCAAGCGCGAGCATCGGGATTTGGACGAGGCGATTGCCGCTCTTGAGACACGGCCAAGCCCTGATCAATTGACGCTGCGCCGTCTGAAAAAGCAGAAGCTGTCCCTCAAAGATGCGATCACCCGCATTGAGGATGAACTCACCCCTGACATCATTGCATAGCGGTTTGATCTCGCTATAGTGCGCCCCTCTCACAAGGCTTATTGCAAAGGATCCTCCCCATGGCGGATATCGAAATTGGCATCATCATGGGCAGCCAGTCTGATTGGCCCACCATGCGCGAAGCCGCCGAAATGCTTGACGCGCTGGGTGTTCCTTACGAAACGAAAATCGTTTCGGCGCATCGCACACCTGATCGGCTGTGGGACTATGGTAAAACCGCCGCAAGCCGTGGCTTGAAGGTGATTATCGCAGGCGCAGGTGGGGCCGCGCATTTGCCGGGTATGATGGCGTCAAAGACGCGGGTGCCCGTCATCGGCGTGCCCGTGCAAACCAAGGCCTTGTCTGGGGTTGATTCGCTTTATTCGATTTTGCAGATGCCGCGCGGATTTCCTGTCGCGACCATGGCGATTGGCGCTGCGGGGGCGGCCAATGCTGGGCTGATGGCGGCGGCCATTTTGGCCGTGCATGACGCAGATCTTGCCGTGCGTCTGGATCAATGGCGCGCTGATCTCTCCGCCTCGATCCCTGAGGAACCTCAAGATGACGCATGAGGTTCTGCCCAATGGCAGCGTGATTGGTATTTTGGGGGGCGGTCAATTGGGGCGCATGCTTGCCATGGCCGCAGCACGCCTTGGATATAAAGTTCGGATTTTCGAACCAAGCGCACAGGCCCCTGCGGGTGATGTGGCAATATCCGTGACGCAAGCGGGATATGATGATCATGAGGCGCTCAAGGCCTTTGCGCTGTCTTGCGATGTGTTGACCTTTGAATTTGAAAATATCCCAAGCGCGGCCTTGGCCCTGCTCGAAGATACGCGCCCGCTCTTTCCTGCACGCACTGCGCTTGAAGTGTCTCAGGATCGCTTGGTGGAGAAGGATTTTCTCAACAGTCTAGGTCTGAAAACCGCGCCATATTGTGTGATTGATGCGGCCGAGGGCGTGGCGCAGGCCCTTGAAAAAACGGGCTGTCCCGCGATCCTCAAGACCCGCCGTTTTGGGTATGACGGCAAGGGGCAAGCGCGAGTTATGGCTGCGTCCGAGGCGGATGCCGCCTATGCTAGCCTCAATGGGGCGCCTGCAATTTCCGAGGGCTTTGTAAAGTTTAGCCGAGAGGTTTCGGTGATCATTGCGCGCGGGCGCGATGGCCGTGTCTCGGCCTATGATCCAGGTGAAAACATCCACCGCGATGGCATTCTTGCAACCACCACTGTCCCTGCCGACTTGCCTGCCATGCTGCGCGCAGATGCGGTTTTGCTGGCCTCAAAAATTGTCACGGCTTTGGATTATGTGGGTGTCATGGGGGTCGAGCTGTTCGTCACGCCCGAGGGCTTGGTCGTCAATGAGATTGCACCACGGGTGCATAACTCTGGCCATTGGACGCAAGCAGGCTGCGCAGTCGATCAGTTCGAGCAGCATATCCGCGCCATCACTGGCTGGCCCTTGGGGGATGGCAGCCGTCACGCAAATGTTGTGATGGAGAATCTCATCGGTGATGATGTGGCGCGCGCGGCTGAGATGGCCGAGACAAAAGGCGTTCAAATCCACCTATATGGCAAGACTGAAACCCGTGCAGGCCGTAAGATGGGCCATATCAATCGGGTGACAGGCGCAGCATGATCTTGCCTCTTGGGAGGGGCGTGGGAAATTTTGCCGCGCTTCTGCCCTTGCGCCGCGCTCTCGCTTGACTATAACGCCATCAATTTGCACCGCTCTCGAAGCGCGCCCTTGCGTGCGCGGTCGCACCATGATGTTTCGCCGCTTGTAGGCCCGCAGCCAATACCGAGGTTTTCCGATGCCCAAAAGAACCGATATCCGCTCCATCATGATCATCGGCGCGGGGCCAATCGTCATTGGGCAAGCCTGCGAATTTGACTATTCGGGCGCACAAGCCTGTAAGGCCCTACGCGAAGAGGGGTATCGCGTTATTCTGGTCAATTCTAACCCCGCGACCATTATGACCGATCCAGAATTGGCCGATGCCACTTATATCGAGCCGATCACCCCCGATGTTGTCGCAAAGATCATCGAGAAAGAGCGCCCCGATGCGCTGTTGCCCACCATGGGCGGCCAGACGGGTCTGAACACCGCTCTCTCACTTGAAGAAGCGGGTGTGTTGGAGAAATTCGGGGTCGAGATGATTGGGGCAAAGCGCCCGGCAATCGAAATGGCCGAAGACCGCAAGCTGTTCCGCGAGGCGATGGAACGTATTGGCCTTGAAAACCCGCGCGCCACGATCGTTGCAGCGCCGAAAAAAGAGAACGGCAAATTCGACATCGCCGCAGGTCTGCGCGATGCGATGGAGGCCTTGGAAGACATCGGTCTGCCCGCCATCATTCGCCCCGCCTTTACCTTGGGCGGCACAGGCGGCGGTGTGGCGTATAACCGCGAAGAATATGAGTATTACTGCCGCTCTGGGCTTGAGGCCTCGCCCGTGGCGCAGATTTTGGTCGATGAATCGCTGCTTGGTTGGAAAGAATACGAGATGGAGGTTGTCCGCGACAAAGCGGATAACGCGATCATCGTCTGTTCCATCGAAAACGTAGATCCGATGGGTGTGCATACGGGCGACAGTATCACAGTCGCGCCCGCGCTGACCCTGACCGATAAAGAATACCAGATCATGCGCAACGGCTCGATTGCTGTGTTGCGCGAAATTGGCGTTGAGACGGGCGGCTCCAACGTGCAGTGGGCGATTAACCCTGCCGATGGGCGGATGGTGGTGATCGAGATGAACCCGCGCGTGTCGCGTTCATCGGCGCTTGCCTCTAAGGCCACGGGGTTCCCGATTGCGAAAATCGCGGCGAAATTGGCTGTAGGTTACACATTGGATGAGTTGGACAATGACATCACCCGTGTCACCCCTGCCAGCTTTGAGCCAAGCATCGATTATGTTGTCACCAAGATTCCACGCTTTGCTTTTGAGAAATTCCCCGGCTCTAAGCCTGAATTGACCACGGCGATGAAATCCGTGGGCGAGGCAATGGCCATTGGCCGCAGCTTCCACGAAAGTTTGCAAAAAGCATTGGCCAGTCTTGAGACGGGTCTGTCTGGCTTTGACGAGATCGAGATTGCGGGCGCGCCAGATAAGGCCGCCATCACGAAGGCGCTCAGCCTGCAGACGCCTGATCGTCTGCGTGTGATCGCCCAAGCCATGCGCCATGGTCTGACCAATGATGAGATTGGTCATGTCACCAAATTTGATCCATGGTTCTTGTCCCGCATTCGCGAGATCGTGGATGTCGAGGAAGATATTCGCACCAATGGCCTGCCGCGCGAGGCGGATGCCTTGCGCAAGATCAAGATGATGGGCTTCACCGATGCGCGTTTGGCGACACTGACGGGCCGCAGCGAGGCCTCTGTGCGGGCTGATCGCACCAGTGCAGGGATTGTTGCTGCATTTAAGCGGATCGACACCTGCGCGGCCGAGTTTGAGGCGCAGACCCCCTATATGTATTCCACCTATGAGGCCCCTGCGATGGGCGATGTGGAATGCGAAGCGCGTCCTTCGGATGCGAAAAAAGTTGTGATTTTGGGCGGCGGGCCAAACCGCATTGGGCAGGGGATCGAATTTGATTATTGCTGCTGCCACGCGTGTTTTGCGCTGACCGCGCAAGGCTATGAAACCATCATGATCAACTGCAACCCAGAGACGGTTTCAACAGATTATGATACATCCGACCGCCTGTATTTCGAGCCTCTCACCTACGAGCATGTGATGGAAATTCTGCGCGTGGAGCAGGACGCAGGCACATTGCATGGGGTTGTCGTGCAATTTGGCGGTCAGACCCCGCTGAAATTGGCTAACGCGCTGCATGAGGCGGGTGTCCCAATCCTTGGCACATCGCCCGATGCGATTGATTTGGCGGAGGATCGCGAGCGGTTCCAGCAGCTTGTTCAAAAGCTTGAGCTTAAGCAGCCCGAAAATGCGATTGCCCATTCTGACGAGGAAGCAAAAGCCGCGGCTGAGGCCTTGGGGTATCCTTTGGTGATCCGCCCCTCCTACGTTCTGGGTGGTCGCGCAATGGAGATCGTGCGCGATACGGCACAGCTTAACCGCTATATCGCAGAGGCTGTGGTGGTGTCTGGCGACAGCCCTGTGCTTCTTGACAGCTATCTTGATGGCGCGACCGAGGTTGATGTGGATGCGCTGTGCGATGGTGACGCGGTTCATGTCGCGGGCATTATGCAGCATATTGAGGAGGCGGGCGTGCATTCGGGCGACAGTGCCTGTTCCTTGCCCCCTCATACGCTCAGCGATGCGATTATCGCAGAGATCACCCGCCAGACCGAGGCATTGGCGCGCGCGCTCAATGTGGTTGGTTTGATGAATGTTCAATTTGCGGTCAAAGGCGATGATATCTATCTGATTGAGGTCAATCCACGCGCTTCGCGCACTGTGCCCTTTGTGGCCAAGGCCACGGATAGCGCAATTGCCTCTATCGCAGCGCGCTTGATGGCGGGAGAGAAACTTTCGGTTTTCCCCAAGGCCGCGCCTCATCAACCTGTGGATGATAAGGCGTCTATCCCGATGGGCGATCCGATGAGCCTGTCAGATTTCCGCACGCCGTGGTTCTCGGTCAAGGAAGCGGTGCTGCCCTTTGCCCGTTTCCCTGGCGTGGATACGCTGCTTGGGCCAGAAATGCGGTCAACGGGCGAGGTGATGGGATGGGATCGCAGCTTTGCGCGGGCCTTCCTCAAGGCGCAGCTTGGCGCGGGAACTGTTTTGCCAACGGCAGGCACAGTGTTCTTGTCGATCAAAGATGCGGATAAATCGCCGCTCTTGGTGGAGACTGCGCAAACCTTGACCGATTTGGGCCTCAAGATTTTGGCCACCTCGGGCACGGCGAAATTCTTGGCCGATCACGGGATTTCATCTGACGTGGTCAACAAGGCCTATGAAGGTGGGCGCACGATTGTTGATATGATGAAGGACGGGATGGTTGATCTGGTCTTGAACACGACCGAAGGCGCGCAAGCGGTGGAAGACAGCCGCTCGATGCGCACAGTCGCGCTCTATGATAAGATCCCCTATTACACCACGCTTGCAGGCAGCCATGCGGCAGCCTTGGCCATGAAAGCCGCACGTGAGGGTGAATTGGCGGTGCGTTCGCTGCAGGGGTAAAGCCCCAGTTACAGCCCCGCGCGGAGGTTTGGCCAATTGGCGTCTGCGCGGGCAATATGCCCCGCGACATCCTGTTCCCAGCGGCGTTGAATGCGCCGGTTGGCGTTGAGGTATAATTTCCCGTCAACGATGCGCCATGCTTCAGGGTCAATCGGGGCCGTGTAGCCTTGCGATATGGCCCAAGCGCAATAGCCCCCATATTGCGGGGCCAAGGCTTCGGGCCTGTTCAAGAATTGCGCGCGGTTGGCTGCTGATGCAAAATGCCATGTGGCGTTGTCCCAGTGCGCGGCGAAGTCTGCCTCACCTTTGGTGGCGGCGCCATTGATGAAATAGGCCACAGGATCATATCCCCGCAAAGCCACGCCATCACGTTGGAAGACGGCCTGAGCAAGCAGAGGCTGTGTGACGAGCGGCAGTGCTAAGCCTGACTTTATGACTGCGCGGCGGGTGATCATGGTGGGTGCTCCTGTTGCCAAAACTTGGCTTGGGTATAGCCTGTTTTTAGATCACGGGTTTTGAACTTCGCGTGAGAGGGCGCGCTTGCAAGGTGGGCGCATCTATTGGCATATGGCGACAAAGGAACAATAGGGCGCGCCATGGCCAAGCTATATTTCAATTTTTCGACTATGAATGCGGGCAAGTCGACCCTGCTTCTGCAAGCGGCCCATAATTATAGCGAACGCGGCCAGACCCCATTTCTGCTGACGGCGCATCACGATACGCGCGCAGGCCAAGGCCGCATTGCAAGCCGCATTGGGCTGTCGAAAGAGGCTCTAACCTTTGCCCCTGATACAGACTTGTTCGCGCTTATCGAGGCAGCGCACAAAGCGCAGCCGATTGATTGCGTCTTTCTGGATGAAGCGCAGTTCCTCACTAAGGTACAGGTCTGGGAATTGGCGCGTGTTGCTGATGATTTGGGGCTGCCCGTGATGACCTACGGCCTTCGCGTTGATTTCCGCGGTGAATTATTCGAAGGCTCCGCCGCGCTTTTGGCCTTGGCGGATGATCTGCGTGAGATCAGAACGATTTGCCATTGCGGGCGCAAAGCCACGATGGTGGTGCGAAAATCCCCTGATGGCAGCGTTGCCAAATCGGGGGAGCAGGTGCAAATCGGCGGCAATGAAACCTATGTCAGCTTGTGCCGCCGTCACTGGCGCGAAGCGGTCGGCGATAGCCCGTCAACATAGTCGCGCGCCAAGGGGCGCATCCTTGTCGGGCACGGCCAAAACCACATCCCCGCCCGCATCATGAAATCCAAGCACAAGCGCCTCGGACATGAAGGGGCCGATCTGGCGGGGTGGGAAATTCACCACCCCCATAACAAGCTTGCCCACCAATGCCTCGGGCGCATAATGTGCGGTGATTTGGGCCGAGCTTTTTTTGACCCCAATCTCTGGCCCATAATCCACCCATAACTTGATTGCAGGTTTGCGGGCCTCGGGAAAGGGCTCGGCGCGGGTGACGCGCCCCACGCGAATGTCGACCTTCAGGAATGTTTCAAAATCGGTTTCCATCGCCCTTATCCTTTCAGCGCGCGGGATCGCGCCGCCGCAGCCTTGACTGTTTCGCGGATGAGGGGGGCGAGGCCGCTTGCCTCATCCATCAAAACCTCTAGTCCCGCCTGCGTGGTGCCATTGGGCGATGTCACGTTGATGCGCAATTGTTCTGGGCTTTCGCTGGCCTCTCGGGCCAAGGCCCCTGCGCCCGCGACTGTGGCCTTGGCCAATTCCATCGCCATCGCGTCAGGCAGGCCTTCGGCGCGCGCGGCAGCAGCGAGACAGTCAATCATATAGAAGACATAGGCAGGGCCAGAGCCCGAGACGCCTGTCACAGCGTCAATCTGATCTTCCGTTTCAAGACGCACCACCTGACCGACCGCAGATAACAGGGTTTCGCCAAGCTCAAGATCGGCTTGGCTGCATTGCCCGTTGCCAATAAGCGCGGTGATCCCTCGCCCGATTGCGGCGGGGGTGTTGGGCATAGCGCGGATAATTTTTGTGGATGAGCCAAATTCGGCTTCAAATCTGGCGATTGGTGTGCCTGCCGCCACAGAGATCACCAATGTCTCACGGCCCATATGCGCCGCAAGATTGGGTAAAGCTTCGCCCATCATCTGCGGTTTTACCGCGATAATGGCCACAGCGGCATTTGTAGGTAGGGGCGTGTTAAGATTTACCCCCGCAGCCTTGAGCCAATCAGAGGGGTGCGGGTCAATTACGGTCACGCAGGCAGGTGGTATTCCTCGTGCAAGCCACCCTGCCAACATGGCAGAGCCCATTTTTCCACAGCCGAAAATCACCATGCCGCGCGCGGCAATATCGTCATACGTCATCACTCATCCCCTGTTGCGGTTTGCAACAGGTTAGGCGCGACCGAACCCTTCGGCAATGGCCACTTGGATTGCTTCGCTTGGTGATTGGCTTCCCCAACAGGCCAATTGGAAGGCGGGGTAATAGCGTTCGCTTGCCAAAATCGCGGTTTCAACCATGCAGGCAATCTGCTCGGGGCTTGCCAGTTGATCCCCTGCGAGAACCAAGCCGTAGCGATAGACCATCATCTTTTGCTCGGCCCAGAAACTGAACGCGCCCGCCCAGCATTTGTCATTGGCAAGGTTCAATGTCTCGTAAAGCTTGCCCATAGATTCGGCGGGTGGATCCATGTCGAAGGTGCAGATCATCCGCAGCGTTTCGTCATAGCTCGACCATGCCAGCGTCACCGAATAGGTGCGCCACTGCCCCTCGAGGGCCATTGCGATTTGATCATCGGCAACACGGTCGAAATCCCATTCATGCCGTGTGGCAAGGGTTTCAACGATATCGATGGGATGGAGGTCTTCGACATCCATATACTGCTCGGAAAGTGACATTGCCCTAGGCCTCATTCTTGGCAGCCTGTCGCGGGCGTTGGGTTCAATCCCAATTTGCCCACTAAGGCTGGGTGTCTCCACTAAGGGTCGGCTGATTTGCGCGGCCCCATACCAAATATGGTGCGGTTACTTTCTTCACCTGTAAAGCAATATTTTGATGACGCACCCAGAAATTGCGGTTTTCCTAATCCTGTCCACAAGAAATTGGGGGCTGTGCATAAAGATAGGGCGGGTTTGGTCTGGCCAAACCCGCCCTTGTGTAACAGCGCTGTGATCGCGCTTATTTCTTTTTCTTTTCCAATGCCTCTAGCCGCGCAGACAGCGCCTCATTTTCTTCGCGCGCCTTTTGGGCCATTGCGCGCACGGCATCAAATTCCTCGCGGGTGACAAAGTCGCGATCCGCAAGCCAGCGATCCATCAGTGATTTCATCGCATTTTCCGCTTCCTCGCGTGCGCCTTGGGCCACACCCATGGCGTTGGTCATCAATTGGCTGATGTCATCCATCATCTTATTGCGGGTTTGCATAGGCTGTCCTCTTGTCTCGCGGCGGGGCGCGTTCATACGTTTGACCTTGATATGGGGTAAATGGCGCGCCGCTTCAAGGTTGACATCGCCGCATGGGGGTCTATCCAACAAGGGTTCCCACGCGCATCTAAAAGGGCCGCTATGTTTTACGCGATACCGTTTCCAGATATCTCGCCTGCGCTCTTCTCAATTGATTTTGGTGGGTTTTACTTTGCCCTGCGGTGGTATGCGCTGGCCTATATCGCTGGGTTTCTCATCGCTGCATGGATGATCGGATGGCATTTGCGCAAATCCACGCTGTGGAAACATGCCACCGCCCCGATGTCCCCCGAAGGTGTAGAACCGCTTTTGACATGGATGGTCTTGGGCGTGATCCTTGGGGGGCGGCTTGGATATGTGCTGTTCTATCAGCCAAGCTATTACCTGCAAAACCCTGCTGAGATTCTCCAGGTTTGGCAGGGGGGGATGTCTTTTCATGGTGGCTTTTTGGGTGTTGTCATCGCGGGGCTTTTGTTTTGCCGTGTCCACAAGGTCAGCATAGCAAGCCTTGCCGACCTGTTAGCCTTGGCCACCCCGCCTGCGCTCTTTCTGGGGCGCAGCGCCAATTTCATTAATGCCGAGCTATGGGGGCGACCGACCGATGCGCCTTGGGGCGTGGTCTTTCCCGGGGCCGCGGCACAGGACTGTTCGGGCCCTGTGGGGATTGTGATGGATGCAGGCATGCAAGTTTGTGCGCGCCACCCGTCACAGCTTTACGAAGCGCTGCTTGAGGGCCTCATCTTGGGGCTTGTGATCCTTTATGTGATCCATCGCCAAGGGGCGTTGCGGGTGCCAGGGCAAGTGGCGGGTCTGTTTCTTGCAGGCTATGGGGTGGGGCGGTTTATTGTCGAATATTTCCGCCAACCTGATGCGCAGTTCTTCGTGAACCATCCGCGCGGTTATGCGCTGTGGCTGTCTGATGATATTGGTCTGAGCATGGGGCAGATCTTGTCATTGCCCATGGTCATTGTGGGGCTAGCTGTGATCTTGGTCGCGCGGCAGGTCGCGCGGCGCAAGGCAGGTGCCTAATGGGGGCAGGGCGCGCGCAGGATCGGCTGTTGCGCCGTATCGCGCAGTCAGGCCCGCTTTCTGTGGCCGAGTTTATGACCGAGGCGCTACTTCACCCTGAATTTGGGTATTATATGAAGCAACCCGCCATCGGTCGGGGCGGGGATTTTGTGACGGCACCCGAAGTCTCGCAAATCTTTGGTGAGATGATTGGGTTGTGGTTGGTGCAGGTTTGGTCTGACCAAGGCAGACCATCCGATGTAAATTTGGTCGAGCTTGGCGGCGGGCGCGGAACCTTGATGGTCGATATTTTGCGCGCCGCGAAACTGCTGCCCGAATTCACCCAAACGATCAGATTGCACATGGTCGAAGCCTCGCCCTTGATGCGCGCAGCCCAAGCAGAGGCTTTGGGACAGTATCAACCGCAATTTCACGACACTATTGCCACCCTACCTGACGGGCCGCTTTATTTGGTGGCGAATGAATTTTTTGATGCCTTGCCCATTCGGCAATTTCAAAAAGGGCGTGACGGATGGCATGAACGCCAAATCGGTGCAGATCAGGGCGCGCTCATGTGGGGGCTTGGCCCTGTCATTGCGCCCGATTGGATAACGGCCCGTTTTGGTGACATGCCAGAGGGTGCGATTGTCGAGGTTAATGCTGCGGCCGAGGCGATTGCATCAGATATCGGGCGGCGCATTGATGCGCAGGGCGGCGCGGCGCTTTTGATTGATTACGGGGATTGGATCAGCGCAGGCGACACCTTTCAAGCCGTCAAAGATCACAGATACGCTGATCCATTGGTGGATATTGGCACATCCGATCTGACCGCCCATGTGGCGTTTCAGCCTTTGGCGGCCAGTGCCGCACCCGCCCGCGCGGCACCGCTACAGACGCAAGGTCTGTTTCTTGAGCGTCTTGGGATCACCGCACGGGCGCAGGCGCTTGCGCAAAAATTGCACGGTGACGCGCTTCAATCGCATATTGCCGCGCATCGTAGGTTGACCCACCCCGAAGAAATGGGACAGCTATTCAAAGTGCTGGGTCTTACACAACAGTCTGCGCCCGCCCTGCCAGGTTTGGATGATCTTGAAATAAGGGATATGTGAGATGGCTGCGCATTTCGTTCCAATTGACCCGATCACATCCCCGCTTTTGGGGGCAGCAAAGCATGGTTTTTTTACACGCAAGGGTGGTGCATCTAGCGGCATTTTTAGCAGTCTGAATTGTGGTGCGGGATCATCTGATCAATCGGATTTGGTCGAAATCAACCGCGCGCGCGTGGCGCGTGAGATGGGGGTGGCGGAAGATTGCCTTGTGACGGTGTATCAAACGCATTCCGCGGATGTTGTCTTGGTTGAAGGCCCGATTGGCGGCGGCACCCCTGAGGCAGATGGTCTGGTTTCCTGCAGCAAGGATTTGGCCATTGCGATTCTCACGGCTGATTGTCAGCCCGTCCTGTTTCATGAAGCGGAGGCAGGCGTGATTGGCGCTGCCCATGCGGGTTGGAAGGGCGCGCGGGCAGGGGTTCTTGAGGCTACGATTGACATGATGGTTGCACAAGGGGCGGTGCGCGAAAAAATCAACGCGGTGATTGGCCCTACGATCAGCCAAGCCAATTATGAGGTCGGGCAAGAATTCTTTGAGGAATTCGTAGATGATGATCCGCAGTCTGCGCGGTTTTTTATCAACGGGGCGGCACCTGATAAATATCTCTTTGATTTACCAAGCTACGGATTAACGCGCCTGCGCAACGCGGGCATCGGCCAGGCAGAATGGTGTGGGCATTGCACCTATCGTGACGAAGAACTGTTCTTCTCCTACCGCCGCGCCACACATCGGGGCGAGGCGGATTACGGGCGCCTGATTTCGGCTATTCGCCTTTAGGCTTTGCCGCGCAATCACCTTTTTCTTTCCCCAAGCTGACGGGATTTCGTCCAATCTTTGACAGATTTGGACGCGACTTTGGACCCATCGAAGCGCAATGTTGCGCGAATCTTTTTGGAGGGTCTGAGATGAAAACACGTTGGATGGAGTCGGTGATCGTGATGACCGAGCACGAAGCGCCACGCATGCCTTGGATGCGCGATGAAACCGAAGTGCAGCGACCAGCGATGACGGATCGTGCAGAGATTGGCTTGAAACGGGCAGGATAAGCCGCTTCGCCTTAATCCATCTTGGCCAGTCGGTCTTCGAGAACTTCGAAGGGCACGCCTGGTTGATCCTTAGCCCCACGAATGACAAGCGATGTGCGCACGCTTGCAACATTCGGGGCGGCGGTTAGGTGTTCGGTGAGGAAGCTTTGAAAAGTGGACAGGTCAGGCGCCACGCATTTCAAGATGAAATCAATCTCGCCGTTTAACATATGACATTCGCGCACAAGGGGCCACTCGGCACAGCGGTTTTCGAAGGCGACCAAATCAGCCTCGGCCTGACTATGCAGGCCCACCATGGCGAAAACCTGAACTTCGAACCCAAGCATCCGCGCATCGACATCTGCGTGATAGCCGCGGATATAACCCGACTCCTCCAAAGTGCGCACGCGCCGTAGGCAAGGGGGTGCAGAAATCCCAACGCGTTTGGCCAATTCCACATTGGTCATCCGCCCGTCACTTTGCAGTTCCGCAAGAATCTTGCGGTCAATCGGATCGAGTTTGGTCGTTGGCATTATTGTTATCCTCTCGCTCGCGACTTTGCGATCCTGAGCGATAATGCCAGAAATACGCAATTTTATTTCGCACCCGCGCAATATATGGAATATTGAGCGCCGCTTTGCAAGGCTTAGGCGGGGCTTTCATCGCGGGCGATCGGTGGTTATATCAGGATAAAGATACGTGCCGCGCTGTGTCGTTCGGGTGTCATTGCCCATGCTGCGATGGCGGCGCGTGACAGGTTTAATGAAGGATCCATCTCATGAGTGCAACCCGCCATACCCGTCTTTTGATTATTGGCTCTGGCCCTGCGGGCTATACGGCGGCGGTTTACGCCAGCCGTGCTATGCTCGAGCCGATTTTGGTGCAAGGCATCCAACCGGGCGGACAGTTGACCATCACAACGGATGTAGAAAACTGGCCGGGTGATGCCTCCGTCATGGGGCCTGATCTCATGGTGCGGATGGAGAACCACGCCCGCGAGATGGGGGCAGAGATCATCTCGGATCATATTTCTGATCTCGATTTGTCGCAGCGCCCTTTCCGCGCTTCGGGCGATACAGGCACGACATATACGGCCGATGCGGTGGTTCTGGCGACAGGCGCGCAGGCGCGGTGGTTGGGCTTGCCCTCTGAAGAGCATTTCAAGGGCTTTGGCGTGTCGGCTTGTGCCACCTGTGATGGGTTCTTCTATCGCGGGCAAGAGGTGGTGGTTATCGGTGGCGGCAATACAGCCGTTGAGGAGGCGCTGTTTCTCACCAATTTCGCCTCAAAGGTCACATTGATCCACCGCCGCGATAGCCTGCGTGCGGAAAAGATCATGCAAGATCGCCTTTTCAAAAATCCGAAAATCAAGGTGATCTGGAACCACGAGGTGGATGAGGTGGTCGGCACAGATGCCCCCCGTGGTGTTGAGGCGGTCAAAGCGCGCCATGTCGAGACAGGCGCCATTACCGAAGTGCCTTGCAAAGGGTTTTTCGTGGCCATTGGCCATGCACCTGCCAGCGATTTGATCAAGGATCAGCTTAAGCTGCATTCGGGTGGTTATGTTTGGGTTGAACCTGGCACGACCCGCACCTCGATCCCTGGCGTTTTTGCGGCGGGGGATTTGACCGACCATACCTATCGCCAAGCGGTCACAAGCGCGGGCATGGGCTGTATGGCCGCTCTGGATGCCGAGCGGTGGTTGGCGGAACAAGCGGCAGGTGATGTGAAAGCCGCCGAATAGGGCTAAGAACAGGGGCTGCGTGATTGCCGATTTTTCAGCACCGCCATTTCGTTTGCGGCGGATCGGCAATCACGCTGTTTCTTTTTTCTTCGCAAAGGACAGCTCTGCTTGAATTTCGCCACATTCAGGGTCTATTGCGGCGCTGAATGCGGGGCCGTGTCGTTTTTTGCGGCCCCTAATGTTTTGACCTTTGTTGGAAAGTAAACTTGATGGCTGCCCAATTTCACGCCCCGATCCCTGAACTTTATGTCTCTTACGACTCCGCGCAAAAGCTAAAGCTTGAGGCGGCGGAGTTGGTTTCATGGGATCTGACCCCGCGCCAAATCTGCGATTTGGAATTGCTGATGAATGGCGGGTTCAACCCGCTCAAAGGGTTTTTGGGGCAGGAGGATTATGACAGCGTGGTTGAGACCATGCGTCTGGCCGATGGCACGCTTTGGCCGATGCCGATCACGCTTGATATTTCCGAGGACTTCGCCGCCAAGGTCGAGACGGGCCAAGATATCGCGCTGCGCGATCAAGAGGGGGTGATCCTTGCGATCCTCTCTATCTCTGACAAATGGGTGCCCAATAAGGCGCGCGAGGCAGAAAAGGTGTTTGGCGCAGATGATCTGGCTCACCCTGCGGTGAACTATCTGCATCATGTGGCAGGCCCCGTTTATTTGGGCGGGGCGATCACGGGCATCCAACAGCCCGTGCATTACGATTTCCGCGCACGCCGTGATACGCCCAACGAGATGCGGGCCTATTTCCGCAAATTGGGGTGGAAGCGGATTGTTGCCTTCCAAACCCGCAACCCGCTGCACCGCGCGCATCAGGAATTGACCTTCCGCGCTGCCAAAGAGGCACAGGCAAACCTGTTGATCCATCCTGTGGTTGGCATGACCAAGCCCGGCGATGTGGATCACTTTACCCGTGTGCGCTGCTACGAGGCGGTGCTTGATAAATACCCTGCCGCAACCACAACCATGAGCTTGCTGAACCTTGCCATGCGGATGGCAGGCCCGCGCGAGGCGGTTTGGCACGGCTTGATCCGCGCCAATCATGGCTGCACCCATTTCATCGTGGGGCGCGATCACGCGGGGCCAGGAAAGAATTCAAACGGCGAAGATTTCTATGGCCCCTATGACGCGCAAGAGCTGTTCAAGCAGCACCAAGATGAAATCGGCCTTGAGATGGTGGATTTCAAGCACATGGTCTATGTGCAAGAAAAGGCCCAATATTACCCCGCCAATGAGGTGCCAGAGGGCGATACGGTTCTGGATATTTCGGGCACGGAACTGCGCCGCCGTCTGCGCGAGGGGTTGGAAATTCCCGAATGGTTCTCCTTCCCCGAGGTGGTTAAGGAATTGCGCCGCACCTCTCCACCGCGCAGCAAGCAGGGCTTTACAGTGTTTTTCACGGGGCTTTCAGGCTCAGGCAAATCGACCATTGCGAATGCCCTGATGGTCAAGCTGATGGAAATGGGCGGCCGTCCTGTGACGCTGCTTGATGGGGATGTGGTGCGCAAGCATCTCTCCTCGGAATTGGGGTTCAGCAAGGAACACCGCGATATCAATATTCGCCGCATTGGCTATGTCGCTTCGGAGATCACGAAGAATGGCGGGATCGCCATTTGCGCCCCCATCGCGCCCTATACCGCGACCCGCCGCTCGGTGCGTGAGATGGTCGAAAGCTTTGGCGCTTTTGTTGAGGTGCATGTGGCCACCAGCCTTGAAGAATGCGAGCGCCGTGACCGCAAGGGTCTCTATAAATTGGCGCGCGAGGGCAAAATTAAGGAATTCACAGGGATTTCTGATCCTTACGAGGCCCCAACCGCCGCAGAATTGGTGGTCGATACCGAAGGCACGGAGGTGGATTACTGCGCGCAGCAGGTGCTGTTGAAACTCGAAAGCATGGGGCTGATCGCAGCCTAATTTTACTGCGATTGCGGTTCGCTGACATCAGGGGTTTCGGGGGAAGGTGGCAAATCCGCCGCCCCCGCGCCCACGAATTGGCCGTTTTCCCATAGCCCGTCCACCACTTGGCCCGTGGCGTAGGTCAGTCGCCCTTGACCTTGGCGGGTTCCGTTTTCAAACGTCCCCTCATAAACATCGCCCGAGCGATAGCGCGCCACGCCTTGGCCTGTGATTTCACCTGCGCGCCAAGCGCCCTCATAGGTAAACCCATCGGCCATTTCGAGACGGCCCACGCCTTCGCGCGCCCCGCCCACGAATTGCCCACGATAGCTGCTGCCATCAGGATAGGTTGTGATCCCTTCCCCCTCGCGCAGGCCTGCGTTCCATCCGCCCTCGTAGCGATAGCCGTTGGTTGAGCTCATGACCCCTTGGCCGTGTTGGCGCCCATTGAGGAACTGGCCCTCATAGCGCAACCCATCGGCATATTCCGCAATGCCAAAGCCTTGCATCGCGCCTGCGACCCAATCGCCCTCGTATTTGGTGCCGTCAGGATAGGTTATGGTTCCCGTCCCATGGGCCAAATCATTTTCAAATCCGCCAGTATAGACCACGCCATCTGGGTAGGTCATCACGCCTTGCCCCTCAATGCGCCCTTCGACCCATTGGCCGTCATAAACAAGCCCCTGATGACCTGTGAAACGACCTTGGCCATGACGGCGGTCATTGAGAAATTCGCCCTCATAGAGATCGCCATTCGCATAGCGCACCACGGCTTGGCCTTGGCGCGCACCATTGACCAAACCGCCCTCATAGATATCGCCATTGGGTTGGGTCAGGCTGCCTTGACCATTGATTTGATCATTTTCCCATGCGCCCTCAAACACCATGCCATCTGAGGTTTCCAAACGTCCTGCGCCGTGGCGCATATCGTTGAGAAATTCCCCCACATATGTTGAGCCATCTGGGAAAGTGAGGCTTCCTTGGCCATGCTTCTGGCCCGATTGCCACCCACCTTCATAGACATAACCATCTGTGTTGGACAGCCGTCCCTGTCCCTCTTGAAGGCCTGCGACAAAGCTGCCCGTATAGGTCAGTCCGTTTGAATAAAAGGCGCGCCCTTCGCCTGACATGAGGCCGTCTGCCCAAGTGCCTGTATAGGTTGATCCATCGACAAAGGTGATCGTGCCTTGGCCATTGGGTTTGCCCGCCACAAACGCGCCTTCATAGACCGACCCATCAGGAAAGGTTGCGCGCCCTTCGCCCATAATTTGGCCGTCAACCCATTGACCCGTGTATTCATACCCGTTGGGCAAAGTATAGGTGCCCGTCCCATGTTGCAGCCCGTTGCGGAATTGCCCGCGATAGATTGCGCCATTGTCATATTGCTGTTCGTCACGGATGATTTCGCCCTCTTGGGCAAGCCCGCTCTGCGGCGCCAATCCAAAAAAAAGACCAAGCAAAGCTGCCTGTGCTGTCCTTTCCAAGGGGCGCATTTTGTTTCGCATATTTAGCAAATGTCCCATCTGCTTCCTCTGGCCTTGTCAAAGAAACTATTGAAGCCCGCCTCATCTCGCAACGTCTTTTGCGCCTTTGGGTGCGATCAATATGCGCAATGGCCTTGGCCTGCGGGTTTGATCTGCTAGAACCTCGGGTAAGTGAGTAGGGAAGGCACAGCTAAATGGCGTCTCGGTTTTGTTTGAGTGTTGCGCAGATTAACCCCACAGTCGGTGATCTCGCAGGCAATGCACAAAAGGTCTTGGCTTATTGGGCCGAAGCGCGGGATGCGGGGGCTGATTTGGTGGTGTTCCCCGAAATGGCGCTGACGGGCTATCAGTTGCAAGACCTTGTTACGCGGCCCGCTTTTTTGGCCTCAGTCGCGGAGGCCTTGGAAGATTTGGCAGAGGCCACCAAGGAGGGCCCTGCCTGTGGGATTGGCCTGCCTTTGCCTGCCGAAGGCGGGGGCATCAACAACGCCTATGTCATTTTGCAAGGCGGCGTGCAGATTGCGCGGATCAATAAGCATCATTTGCCTAATGACAGCGTTTTTGATGAAAAGCGGTATTTCAAGTCAGGCAATCCGTCTGGCCCCGTGCGCATTGGCCCTGTGCGGATCGGCATCCCGATTTGTGAAGATGCGTGGCATGAGGACATTACCGAGACGCTCGCCGAAGCAGGATCAGAGGTTTTGCTTGTCACCAATGGCTCGCCCTATCATCGCGGCAAGATGGGATTGCGGCAGACCCATATGGTCGCGCGCGTGATCGAGACGGGCCTGCCATTGATCTATCTGAACCTTGTCGGTGGGCAAGATGATCAGATTTTTGATGGTGCCAGTTTCGCCTTGAACCAAGGCGGGGCCTTGGTGGCGCAGATGCCCGCCTTTGAAGAAGGCATGACCCATCTGACACTTCGAGAGGGGGCTGAGGGCTGGCAGATTGACAAGACTGACCTGACGCGCCTGCCCAATGACATCGAGGCGGATTACCACGCGATGGTTTTGGGCCTGCGTGATTACATGGCCAAGGCAGGGTTTTCTCGCGCGGTTTTGGGTCTGTCGGGCGGGGTGGATTCGGCCTTAGTTGCGGCCATTGCCGCCGATGCCATTGGCCCTGAAAATGTCCATTGCGTGATGCTGCCTTCGCGCTATACCTCGCAGGCTTCGCTTGATGATGCCCGCGATGTGGCCCAGATGCTTGGGGTCACGCTTGACAGTTTGCCGATTGAGGCCCCGAAAGAGGCGGTTGAGGCCACGCTTGCCCCGCTCTTTGCAGGCCGCGATCCAGATTTGACCGAGGAAAACATCCAATCCCGTTTGCGCGGGGTTCTTCTGATGGCGTTGTCGAATAAATTTGGCGAAATGTTGTTGACCACGGGCAATAAATCCGAGGTCGCGGTAGGCTATGCCACCATCTATGGCGACATGGCAGGGGGCTATAACCCGATCAAAGATCTTTATAAAACGCGCGTCTTTGCAACGTGCCATTGGCGCAATGCTAACCACCGCGCTTGGATGAAAGGGCCAGATGGGCCTGTGATGCCTGTGTCGGTGATTGAAAAGCCGCCATCGGCGGAACTGCGCGATGATCAAAAAGACGAGGATAGCCTGCCGCCATATGAGGTTTTAGATGCCATCCTTGAGGGGCTGATAGATCAAGAGGCAAGCGTTGCAGATTTGGTTGCACAAGGGTTTGATGCCGCGACAGTCAAGCGGGTTGAGCATCTGATCTACGTTTCGGAATATAAGCGCTTTCAATCCGCACCGGGGGCGCGGCTGACATCCCGCGCTTTTTGGTTGGATCGGCGCTATCCAATCGTCAATCGCTGGCGCGATCCATCTGCGGAATAGGGCGCATGCTGGGTCTGAACCTAACACTAATGGGGGCTGAGGTCTTGGGCCCTGAGGGGCTTGCGCCGCGCCCTGTGAGCATGGCGGAGGGGGTGATCACCCAAGATCAAGGCCCGCGCTGTATTGATCTATCTGGCTATATCATCTTGCCGGGATTGGTCGATTTCCATGGCGATGGGTTCGAACGCCATGTTGCGCCCCGCCGTGGGGCCGTTGTTGACCCGCGCGAGGGGATACGTCCCATCGAGGCGGAGTTGGCGGCCAATGGGATAACGACAGCCATGCTTGCACAATTCTACTCTTGGGAGGGGGGGATGCGCGGCCCCGATTTTGCCGCCGCCATGGCCCGCGCCTTGCAAGATGCGCAGGGCTTGATCTGTGATTTGCGTCTGCAATTGCGCGTTGAGATGAATATGGTCGACCATTACGCCGCGATTTTAGACTTGGTGCGCGATCACCAAATCGCGTGCGTGGTGTTTAATGATCATCTGCCGCATGAGGCCTTAGCGGCGGGAAAACGCCCGCCACGTTTGACGGGGCAGGCGCTTAAGGCGGGCCGCTCGCCTGAGGCACATCTCGCGTTTCTGCACAGCCTCCATGACCGAAAGCCCGAAGTGATGCCTGCCTTGCGTGATCTGGCGGGACAGCTTTCTGAACTTGGGGTGGTGATGGGCAGCCATGATGACGCAACCCCCGCCGCACATGCGCATTTCTCGGAGATTGGCGTCAGCTTGGCGGAATTTCCTGAAACAGTCGAAGCCGCAAAGGCCGCGCGCGCAGAAGGCCATGGCGTGGTGATGGGGGCGCCCAATGTTCTGCGTGGCGGGTCGCATGCGGGCAAGGTCTCTGCGCGGCTTTTGGTCGAAGCGGGTTTGGTCGATGCTTTGGCGTCAGATTACCATTACCCTGCCTTGCTGCGCGCCGCGTTGACTTTGTGGCAAGGGGGAATGGGTTTGACAGAGGCTTGGGCGCTCGTGTCTTCTGGCCCTGCGCGGCTTTTGGGTTTGGAGGATCGTGGTGTGATTGCCACGGCCAAGCGCGCCGATTTTGTCATCCTAGATGCCAAAAGCCATGCGGTGGCCGCCACAATCGCGGGCGGGCAGATTGCCTATGCGCGCGGGGATATTGTGCAAAGGCTGTTGTCATGACGCGGTTGATCCTCGCGGCCTTTCTGACCTTGATTGCTTTTGCTGCCAATTCGGTGCTGAACCGTATGGCCGTGGCGGGGGGGCATATCAGCGTTGGGGATTTCGCAATTTGGCGTGTGGCCGCGGGCGCTGTGACGCTGCTTGGCCTGAGTGTGATTTTACGCGGGCGGACGGTTCTGACGATTGCGCGCGCCAACCCCAAGATGCGCCTTGCGGGCGGGTTTTGCCTTGCGACCTATATGTTGGGCTTTTCATTGGCCTATTTGAAATTGGATGCAGGCTTGGGCACTTTGCTGCTCTTCGGCGCAGTGCAATTGACCATGTTTTCCGGATCGCTCCTTTTGGGGGAGGGGGTGTCACCCCGCCGCTTGGGGGGCGCGGCTGTGGCGCTTGCAGGGTTGGTTTGGTTGCTTCTGCCAGAAGGGCAGATCACTTTGCCGCTAGATGCGGCCGCCGCAATTGCGGTCGCAGGGTTAGGATGGGGGGGCTATTCGCTTTTGGGGCGAAAGGCCCGCGACCCGATCCCTGAAACAGCCGTGAATTTTTGGATTGCCTTTGGCCTTTGCGCCTTGGCCCTGTTCTTGTTTCCTCTTCCCGAAGGTCAGACTGCCGATGCAACGGGGCGGGGTTTGGCGATCCTGTCAGGTGCGGTGACCTCGGGAATGGGCTATGCGCTGTGGTATACGATCTTGCCGCATCTGGGTGCCGCCCGCGCAGGGCTTGCGCAGCTCAGTGTGCCGCCTTTGGCAATTTTGGGCGGTGTGCTGCTGTTGGACGAGGTTTTGACGCTGCATTTGATCGCTGCAAGCCTCGTGGTCATTGGTGGCGTGGCCTATGGTCTGACGGGCGCGCATAAAGCGCCTTAGCGCAGAATTGGCTCTAGCGCGTCATAGATCATGATCTCGCCATCCCATGCAACGCGCGCAAGGCTATCAGGTTTCACCTGTAGGGTCGCAAGCTCTGCACGCGTCACCCATCGCCGCTCGCTTACCACACCCTCAGGATCGCGCCACTCTCCCGTAAGATGACCTGCGATATGGGTCACATGAAAATAAATGTCGACCTGATGAAATGTGCCTTGAGGGTCGTGGAACTCGTTGACCAAGCAGGGCGCAGCTACCTCAACTGTCAGCCCCGTTTCTTCGTGAAACTCGCGCTGTAGGTTTTCGGGCAGGGATTGGCCTGCCTCAACCCCACCGCCTGGGGCGCAATAAAGCGCCCCTTCACGCCCCTTATAGGCATTCACAAGCAACAGCTTATCTGCCACCACCAACAGGCCGCGCACGGCCAAACGGGGTTTGGCGCGGATCATCGGCTGCTGCGCTCATCGGTGACGGCGGGCGTAAGACCCATAGACAAGGCTAAAGCCCCGAAACGTGCTTGGGCGACTTCGCCAAACAGGTCATCCGCCGCATCGCTGAGCAAATGTAGGATCAGTTTTTTGCGCCGCCTGTTCACTTCGAGATAGCAATGATCCAGCGGTTTTTCCAAGGTCAGCATCGCCCCAAAGCGCATCGCGCGCCCCAAAATCTCGGCCTCTTGCACCTCGGCCTCGCGCAAAAGGGTCAAGAGATTGGTGTCAAAATGTGTCGCCTCGCGGTTCGATTTATACCGATGCAATAGGGCAAGACCCAAATAGACGCGTTCCCAATGGGCGAGCCCGCCCAAATTGGCGCGCGTTGCATTGTCAAAACATGTCTCGGCCCGATAGTCGGGATGCGCGCGCCATGAGACATCATGCAGCAAGCACGCCGCACGGATCAGTCGCTTTTTTGCAGGCTTTGCCTGTGGAAAAAGCGGCTCAACAAAATGATAGAGTTTGCGCCCAAACCCTGGGATGCGGGCTGACATGGCCTCGGCGTGGCGGGCGGCCTCGATCAGCGGGTCGCGTTGGCGCAGCTCTTCGGACATTTGTTCATAGAGCAGACCTTCGCGGATGCCATAGCTTGAGATGGCTACATCGCGTGGTTTCAACTGCCGCAGCAATTCCTTCAGCACGATCGCCGCAAGGGGCACAAGGCGCAGACGTTCAAGACTGGTGCCTGTCTGTGCGCGCAGCGTCTCGATATCGGTCTTGGCAATATATTTAATTGTTTCAAGAATGGCCTTTGGCGTCATGCGATATTCATGCAAAACCTTAAGCGGGTAGCCGCGCCGCTCCATATCGACCCGCGCGATAGCGCGCCATGACCCGCCGACTAAGAACAGCCTTTGGTGATCTTCGGGAAATTCAGCCTTGAGATCCGCAATGCGTGCTTTGATATGCGCCTTGATTGCGCGTTTGCCGCCTGTGATCCCCATCAGCTTCAGCGGCCCAAGATCCACCGATCTGCGCCGCCCGATGCTTCCGCCGCCTTCAAGGGCGGCCAATTCCATTGATGAGCCACCAATATCGCAGATCAACCCATAGGCCCCGGGCCACCCCAAGAGAACGCCCTGCGCAGAAAGACGGGCCTCCTCTTCGCCTGTTACGATGCGGATTGCGAGGCCTGTTTGATCAAGCACATCTTTGCGGAAGTCCGCGCCATCTTGAGCATCGCGCACCGCCGCAGTGGCCACAGTCAAAAGAGGTGCCACCCCCATGCCCTTGCACAGCGTGGCAAAGCGGCGCAGCGCGACAAGGGCGCGCTGGCGGCCTTCTGGGTTCAAGCGCCCCGTTTCTGCAAAGCCTTCCCCTAAACCACAGAGAATTTTTTCATTATAGAAATAGGCAGGGCTGCGGGCGGCCCCATCAAACACCACCATCCGCACAGAGTTTGAGCCGATGTCGATAACCCCCACCCGCGAGAGCGAACGGGCATGATCGGCATCAAAAAGTGGCGCGCCGAAGGGCCCCCATTCAGGATGATCCTCAACCACCAATTCGGATTTCTCAGCGGGCACCACGATACTCATGGAGTTGGTTGTTTCACAAAGCGTTGTCTTGCGTCAATCTTCTGTATGGGTCAATTCGGGCACATCATTTGCCCCCGCAGACCCCCGCCCTGAAAGGGATGGGTTTTCCATAAAAAAGCGGTGACAGTTGAAGGGTTGGTCAATCACGCTGAGGTCAGGGCGTAGGAAACTTCCATCGGGCTGCAACATCCAAGATTGCGCGACATCTGCCATATTCGCCGCCATAATTTGGCTGACAATCTGCGCCTTTACAGTCGGGTTTTTACATTCGACCAAAGTCTCTACGCGGCGACCGAGATTGCGGCCCATCCAGTCAGCCGAAGAAATATAGACCCGTGCCTTTTTCGAAGGCAGCCCCGCCCCATTTCCAAAGCAAACGATACGGGAATGTTCGAGAAAGCGGCCCACGATAGATTTCACGCGGATATTTTCAGACAGCCCTTTGATATTGGGACGCAAGCCGCAAATGCCGCGCAGCACCAGATCAATTCGCACCCCTGCCTGAGATGCGCGATAGAGCGCGTCAATCACATCGGGGTCGATGAGACTGTTCATCTTGGCCCACATCATCGCAGGGCGACCCGCTTTTGCATGGGCAATCTCGGCATCGATTTCCTCTAAGATGCGCGATTTTAGGTTGATGGGCGAGATAGACAGGTTTTCCAAACCCTCAGGTTCGGCATAGCCGCCTACATAATTAAACACTTTGACCGCATCGCGCCCCAAAGAATCGTCACAGGTAAAGAGGCTAAGGTCGGTGTAAATCCGCGCCGTGATCGGGTGATAATTGCCTGTCCCATAATGGGTATAGGTCACCAATCGGTCACCCTCACGGCGCACAACCGAGCTGATCTTGGCATGGGTTTTATAGTTGATGAAGCCATAGATCACATGGGCGCCTGCGCGCTCGAGTTTGCGTGACTGCCGAATATTGGCAGCCTCGTCAAAACGGGCTTTCAACTCGACAAGGGCCGTAACTGACTTGCCGTTTTCCGCCGCTTCACACAGGGCCGCCACAATCGGGCTTTCATTTGAGGTGCGATACAGCGTCTGTTTGATCGCCACAACATTCGGGTCGCGCGCGGCCTGCGCGAGGAAGCGGATCACCATGTCAAAGGTTTCATAGGGGTGATGCAAAAGCATATCTTTTTGGCGGATTGCAGCGAACATATCGCCTTCAAAATCCTGCACCCGTTCTGGCACCCGCGGGGCAAAGGCGGGCCATAGCAAATCGGGCCGCTCGTCAATCACCAACTCCTTGAGATGCACAAGGCCGATCATGCCGCGCACTTCGACAATTTCAGTGTCATCCACGCCCAATTGGTCGATGATCTCATCGCGCAGATCTTCGGGTGCGCCCGCGCTGATTTGAAGGCGCACCACTTCGCCACGGCGGCGGCGTTTGAGGGCGGTTTCAAATTCACGCACCAAATCTTCGGCTTCTTCCTCAACCTCCAAATCGCTGTCGCGCAGGACGCGGAAGGTGCAGGAACCTGTCAACTCATAGCCAGGAAATAATTTGCCAAGATGCAGCAGCAGCAGCTCTTCAAGGGGCAAGAACCGCGCTTGGCCTTCTGCGGCGGGCAGTCGAATGAAGCGATCAATTTGCGCAGGGATTGGCAGCAGCGCCGATAACATCCGCCCATCTTTGCTGCGCTTCATCTGGAGGGCGAGGGCAAACCCCTCGTTTGGGATGAAGGGAAACGGATGCGCGGGGTCAATCGCCAAGGGCGATAAGATTGGAAAGACGCGGCGGATGAAAATCTCTTCAAGATCTGCCTTGTCGCGCGCCTTGAGATTGGCGCGGGTGCAGACCGTGATCTTTTCGGCCTCTAATTCGGATTTCAGCTTGCGCCACACCTGTTGTTGATAGGTCATCAATTTGCGCGCATCCGCGTTGATGAGCTTGAGCTGTTCAAGCGGGGTGCGCCCATCGTCAGATGGGGTTGTGTTGCCACTATGGGCCAATTCGCGCAAACCTGCCACGCGCACAGTGTAGAACTCGTCCAGATTGCTTGCCGAGATTGACACAAAGCGCACCCGCTCAAGCAGGGGAACACGCGGATTTTCCGCCTCATCCAACACGCGCCAATTGAAGGCCAACCAACTCAATTCGCGGTTGAAATAACGGCTAGGCCCCGTGATCTCCCGCTCAGGAAGGGTCACGGGATCAGGCATGGGGGCATTCAGGAAATCTGTAAAATGTGTCATGCCTGCGTCTTTACTGGCTCTCTATCACAATTCAATGACAGTCAAAATTGGCTCACCCCTCCATCCCAAGAATTGCACGGGCATGCGAAAGGCTTGGGGATTTTCCTTCAGAAAGGGCTTGTTGATCAAGTTCTATCACAAAATCGATCACGGCTTTGAAACTGCGCTCAATGCGGGGCAGCGCGTAATGCAGGACTGATGCAGGCAGGCTGATGCCGCGATCATGGGCCAGTTTCATAGTGACCGCCATTAAGGCCGCATCATCTGGGGCCTCAAGGCGCAGCAGATCGGCCTGACGCAAGCGGCTATCAAGATCGGGCAGGGCGATGCCCCAGGCCTCTGGCTTGTCGCGAGCGGTCAGCAAGAGTGGCGCTTGACGGGTGGCTGCATCATTGTGCAGGTGAAACAGCATTTCCTCACGCGCAGCATCGCCTGCGATTTGGTCGCAATCTTCAATCACCAAAGCACAGGCTTGCATGAGTTTTGGGATGTCTGCCTCTTGCAGCCCCGTTGCGTTGTGGATCAGCGCCCCTGATTGTGCCGCAAACACATGGGCGAGGTGGGTTTTTCCCGCGCCTTCAGGCCCGAGCAAGATCATTTTTGACAAGGGCCAATGGTGCCATGCGTCAATGCCCGCGACCGCAACCGCGTTGCAGGGGGAAAGAAAGAAATCTTGCCGCCCCATAGCTGCGCGATAGGGCAGATCAAATTGCATCTGTTTGGCCATGTCAGTCGTCCTGCGGGGGTTCAAGCCCGCGATAGAGCAGGCTTGCCTGATAGCGGGTTATGGCAAAGCGCACCAAAACGCCGATCACCGCGGCCACGGGCACAGCAACCAGAAGTCCGACAAAGCCAAACACCGCCCCAAAGGCCGAGAGCGCGAAGATCAGCCAAACGGGATGCAACCCAACGGAGGAGCCGACCAGTTTCGGGGTCAATACATTGCCCTCAAGCATCTGCCCGACCTGAAAGATGATTGCGATGGCGGCGATGCTCCACCAATCTCCCCAGAATTGGAAAAGGGCAAGCCCTATGGATAAAAGCCCCCCCACCAAAGCGCCAACATAGGGGATAAAGGTCAAAAGCCCTGCAATCAAACCCACCACAAGCCCAAATTGCAAACCAACGACCATGAGCGCGATGGCATAAAATGTGCCCAAGATGAGACACACTGTGCCTTGACCGCGCACAAACCCTGCCAAAGTGCGATCCACATCAGCGGCGATTTGACGGATCACGGGGCGATGGTCGCGGGGCAGCAATTCATCGATACGCGCCACCATACGATCCCAATCGAGCAACATGTAAAAGGCGACAACAGGCACAACGACCATAAACACGATCGCGTTTACTACGTTGATTGCCGAACTGAGAGCCGTATTGAGCAATTCGCCCCCGCGCGCCTGAATGGTCTGGCCGACCGAAATCAAGGATTGGCGCAAAGGCGATCCATCATCCATCAATGACGGAAACTGTTGGGTCAAAAAGGCCTGCAATTCGCTGAATATTTGCGGTGCGGATTGGATTAACGCCGTGGCTTGCGCCACCAAAAGTGGAACGATCACAAAAATACCTGCCACGACCACCAAAAGCGCAACCAAGGAGATCACGGTTGTAGCCGCCGCGCGACCAAGGCCCAATTTCTCAAGCCGATCTGCGAGAGGATCAAGAAAATAGGCAATCGCCCCCCCTGTCAAAAAGGGCAGAATGACATCACCCAAGAACCATAACAGCGCCAAAAAGACGGCAATAATGCCACCCCAAATCGCTGCTTGTTGTTTGATTGGCAATGCCATTGATTGCGCGCGCCTTTGAACCAGACTTCCCTTTCCTCACATCTGCGGCATTGCTGCCTGTGGTTCAAGGGGTTTCGCCAAAGGCGCGCTGCAAAACTATCCCCGTGCCTCGCGAATAAGGCGCAGAATATCGGCGGCTGCGGCGGGGATGTTCGTGCCAGGCCCAAAGATTGCCTTGACCCCTGCAGCCTTGAGGAAGTCGTAATCTTGCTGCGGGATCACGCCGCCGCAAATGACGATGATTTCCTCGGCACCTTGCGCCTTGAGCGCGGCGATCAATTTGGGTGCTAGGGTCTTGTGACCTGCTGCCTGACTGGAAATGCCCACGACATGGACGTCATTGTCGATGGCATCTTGGGCCGCCTCATCGGGCGTTTGGAACAAGGGGCCGACATCCACATCAAAGCCTATATCAGCAAAGGCCGTGGCGATCACCTTGGCGCCACGATCATGGCCATCTTGGCCCATTTTGACCACCAACATGCGGGGGCGGCGGCCTTCTTCCTCTGCGAAAGTTTCGACATCTTTTTGAATTTGTGCAAAGCCCGCATCGCCTTCATAGGCCGCGCCATAGACCCCTGCGAGAGTTTTGACCTCGGCGCGGTGACGCCCGAATGTTTTCTCCATCGCCATGCTGATCTCTCCTACGCTGGCCCTTGCGCGTGCCGCATCAACGGCCGCTTCGAGAAGGTTGCCGCCCTCTGCTGCGCGGCGGGTCAATTCGGCCAAGGCCGCCTCAACCGCCGCCCCGTCTCGGGTGGCGCGGATATGCTCAAGCCGCGCGATTTGTGACGCGCGCACCTTGTCATTATCGACTTCGAGAATGTCGATCTGGTCTTCTTTTTCTTTGCGATATTTGTTGACGCCAACGATCACCTCTTGGCCACGATCAATCATGGCTTGGCGTTTGGCGGCGGATTCCTCGATCCGCAATTTCGGCAGACCCGAAGCCACCGCCTTGGTCATGCCGCCCATATCTTCAACTTCCTCAATCAGTTTCCAAGCGGCTTCTGCGAGGTCATGAGTGAGCTTTTCGACATAGTAAGACCCAGCCAGCGGATCGACCACATCGGTCACGCGTGTTTCTTCTTGCAGCACCAATTGCGTGTTGCGCGCGATACGCGCCGAGAATTCGGTGGGCAGCGCAATCGCTTCATCAAGCGCATTGGTATGCAGGCTTTGCGTCCCGCCCAAGACCGCTGACATGGCCTCATAGGCCGTGCGGATCACGTTGTTATAGGGGTCTTGCTCTTGCAAGCTTACGCCTGAAGTCTGGCAATGGGTGCGCAGCATTTTCGAGCGGGGATCTTTGGGGTCAAACTCGTCCATGATCCGCGACCAGAGCAGGCGTGCGGCGCGCAGCTTGGCGATTTCCATGAAGAAATCCATGCCAATGGCAAAGAAAAAGCTGAGACGGCCCGCGAATTTGTCGACATTCATGCCGCGCGCAATCGCAGCGCGCACATATTCGCGGCCATCGGCCAAAGTATAGGCCAATTCCTGCACCAAATTGGCGCCTGCCTCTTGCATATGATAGCCCGAGATTGAGATCGAATTGAACTTTGGCATCTCATTGGAGGTGTATTCGATGATATCCGCCACTATCCGCATCGAAGGCTCTGGTGGATACACATAGGTGTTACGCACCATGAATTCTTTGAGGATGTCATTCTGGATCGTGCCAGACAGGGTGGCTCGGGACACGCCTTGCTCCTCGCCTGCTACGATGAAATTGGCCAAGATGGGGATAACGGCCCCATTCATGGTCATCGACACCGATACTTGATCGAGCGGGATGCCATCAAAGAGGATTTTCATATCTTCAACGCTGTCGATGGCCACGCCTGCTTTGCCGACATCCCCCTCGACACGGGGGTGGTCGCTGTCATAGCCGCGATGGGTGGCGAGGTCGAAGGCGACCGAGACGCCCTGCTGCCCCGCTGCAAGGTTCTTGCGATAGAAGGCGTTTGATTCTTCGGCAGTTGAGAAACCCGCATATTGGCGGATCGTCCAAGGGCGGCCCGTATACATCGTGGCCTTTACCCCCCGCGTGAAGGGCGCAAATCCGGGTAAATTCCCCATATGTGGTAAGTCTTGGATGTCCTCTTGGGTGTAAAGCGGTTGGACAGTGATCCCCTCAAGCGTTTCCTTGTTCAAACTCTCAAGCGGCTTGTCGCGCAATTCTTTCGAGGCGAGCTCTTGCCAGTCTTTTTTGGTCACAGTCATATCCGTCTTCCTCTATCCTTCATCTGCGGCGCAAATCCTTGTGGCGGAAATGCTTGGTTGGCGCAGTTTCTCGTAGCTTCGGCCTTTGGTTTCGTGGCTTAGGCCCTATATGTCTTCCATCAGCAGGAGGCGTGATGAAACGGGTTCTTTCCCTCGCGATTACAGTCTGGATGGCATTTGCCCCCAATGGCATATGGGCCGATGAGGGGGGAGAGTTGCCGATTTTGCGGGCCGAAGATGTCAGTCTGGATGACTATCTGTGGACGGCGCGACCGCTGATTGTTTTCGCCGACACCGAGGCCGATCCGCGATTTGCGGAGCAAATGGCGCGACTTTCGGCGCGCCCCGCCCCGTTGTTGGAGCGCGATGTTGTGGTGATCATCGACACTGATCCCGATGGCCAAAGTGACATTCGCAGCACCTTGCGCCCGCGTGGTTTTGCAGTCGTGATTTTGCAAAAAGATGGCCGTGTTGGCCTGCGCCGCCCCAGCCCGCGCGATGTGCGCGAACTGACCCGCGCGATTGACAATTTCGCCCTGCGTCAGGACGAGTTTCGCAACCGCTAGGCTTTGGGCGGCAAGGGTCATTTATTCGAACTCCATGATCACATCATCAACCGCAAGGCTGTCGCCTGCCGCGGCGTTGATTTTGGCCACCACACCCTTGCGCTCGGCGCGGAGGATGTTTTCCATCTTCATGGCCTCAACCGTGCAAAGGGCCTGACCCTCTTGCACTTCTTGGCCTTCCTCAACGCTGAGTTTCACCATCAATCCTGGCATTGGGCAAAGCAGAAGGCGCGAAGTATCGGGGGGCAGCTTTTCAGGCATCAGACGCGCAAGCTCGGCTTGGCGCGGGCTGCGAATGAACAGTTTGAAATCCGCGCCGCGCGTGCGCACGCGGAAGCCCTGCGGAATTTTTGACACTTTCACAGTCAATGGGCCGCCATCAACAGTCAGTTTTGCCAACATCGTTCCAGGCCGCCAATCCGATGTCACTCGTATGTCTTGACCATCATCAAAGCGAATTGTGGCCCCGTCATGATCTGCCGTAATGGTCACAGGCCATTCTGTTTCACCCATGCGCGCAACCCAGTGATTGCCAACCACACGCTCGTGATTGTCCATCCGACCCGAGACGCGGGTGCGGCGGATTTCGCTGACGCGATACATTGCGGTTGCGGCGGCCACGACACGGCGCATTTGATCCTCAGGCAAGGTTACGCCTTCGAAGCCTTCTGGATATTCCTCGGCGATAAAGGCCGTGGTCATATCACCTGACACGAATTTCGGATGATCCATCACGGCAGAGAGGAAGGGTAGGTTGTGGCCAATCCCCTCCAACTCGAATCCGTCTAGGGCGTGGCGCATGGCCTCGATAGACGCTGCCCGCGTTGGGGCCCAAGTGCATAGCTTGGCGATCATCGGGTCGTAATACATGCTGATTTCGCCGCCTTCGTAGACGCCCGTATCGTTGCGTGTCGCCGTATCGCCCTTGGGGGCATCGCCCTGCCATTTGCCACTTTCCAACAGCGGCCCCGCAGCCACTTCGACAGGGGGGCGATAGCGGGACAGGCGGCCGATTGAAGGCAAGAAGTTCCGATACGGGTCTTCTGCATAGAGGCGGCTTTCCATGGCCCAACCTGTCAGCGTCACATCCTTTTGCGCGAAAGGCAGTTTCTCGCCATAGGCGACACGGATCATCTGCTCGACCAGATCAACGCCCGTGATCAACTCGGTCACAGGATGCTCCACCTGCAAACGGGTGTTCATCTCAAGGAAGTAGAAATTGCGATTGCCATCGACAATAAATTCCACTGTGCCCGCACTTGTATAATTCACGGCTTGGGCCAAGGCCACGGCCTGCTCGCCCATGGATTTGCGGGTGGATTCATCCAAGAAGGGCGAGGGGGCTTCTTCGATCACTTTTTGGTTGCGGCGTTGGATTGAACATTCGCGCTCGCCTAAATAGACGCAATTGCCGTGACCATCGGCGAGAACCTGAATTTCGATATGGCGCGGCTGGGTTACGAATTTCTCGATAAAGATGCGGTCATCCCCAAAGGAATTGGCCGCTTCATTCTTGGAGGATTGGAATCCTTCGCGTGCCTCGTCATCATTCCATGCAATGCGCATCCCCTTGCCGCCGCCGCCCGCGGAGGCCTTGATCATCACGGGATAGCCGATCTCATTGCTGATTTTCACCGCTTCTTCAGCATCTTCAATCAGCCCCATATAGCCCGGAACAGTGGAGACGCCTGCCTCTTGGGCGAGTTTCTTTGAGGTGATCTTATCCCCCATGGCCTCAATCGCGCCTGCAGGTGGCCCGATAAAGGCCACGCCTGCGGCCTCAAGGGCTTCGGCGAATTTCTTATTTTCTGACAAGAACCCATAGCCGGGATGCACGGCCTCGGCACCCGTTGCCTTGATGGCTGCCATCACCTTATCGATGACGATATAGCTTTCATTGGCGGGGGCGGGGCCGATATGCACCGCCTCATCTGCCATTTGCACATGCAGTGCGTTGCGATCCGCATCGGAATAGATCGCCACAGTGGCGATGCCCATTTTGCGCGCGGTTTTGATGACGCGACAGGCGATTTCGCCACGGTTGGCAATCAGAATTTTTTTGAACATGGGTTCACGTTCCTTCCTTTTGGGCCAAGCTGGCCGTCTGTCTCAAACAAAAAGCCGCGTGCGGGGCGCTTCCCCACACGCGGCGATTTGAATTTTTAAGTATTGCGCTGGGTTAGCGGCGGCACAGCCCCACATCGTCACAAAGCGCACCGCCTGCTGCGCCGACAATGGCACCTGTGGCAATGTCGCCATCCAAGATAACAGCTGCACCAGCCCCCGCAGCGGCGCCAACGCCCGCGCGCTCAATATCTGAGGAGACGCAAGCCGAAAGCATTGCGCCCACCAGAACGATGCCGAAGAGTTTGAGTGTTTTTTGCATATTGGATCTCCTGTCCGATGACTGCCTCTATGCGAAAATAATACATGGTTTATCCATGTAATCCTAGAGGGTCGATGCGCGGGGCGCACCGACCCTTTCGAAGGGGAATAGATGGAACATCTTGGGGCCGTATGGGCCCCGCTGCAGCGGCTAGAATAGGAGGTAAAATCCGTTGCGTGATCAATCATATGGGCAGGCGGCTGCCGTGCTTCAAGCGGGGAAGCGGGCGCAGATTTGGCATCGGCGGCAATTTGCTGAAATCTGTCGAAGATGGGCAGATTCATGCCGATCGCCCCTCCCAAACGCCTGATCCATCAAAGGCTTCAGGGAAGGCGGCCTGTGCGCGGGCCACATCAATCCGCAAAAGCGCATCATAGCTTTCTGGATCAAATGGGTCTTCGGCGGCGATGATTTCGCGCCCTAAGAGCCATGACAGGCGACCTGCATCGAGATTTCCCCGCTCGAAAGGGGCCTCGCCAAAATAGAGCCACAACGCCTCCATGAAAGCTACATCTGCGCGGCGATCTGCGGCTTTGCGATCCGCAAAACGTTCGCGGCGCTTAAGGGGGGTGGCCCCTTCACGGCTTTCACGGCGGATGGTGAAGTGATAATCGGTGCCTGGAAGGCGCGAGGGGAAACCGCGATGTTTGATCATGGCCGCACCTCGTAAGGAGCGGCCATCGTGAACCCAAACCTATTATAACGCGGTTCAGCGGTATTTGTTGTAAACAGGCTCTGGCATGATTGGCGCAGGCTCGACATAGATGACTTCGTCTTGCACAGGCGCGCGTTGCGCACAGCCTGCAAGGCTGGCCAAACCTGCCGCAACCAGAATAATTTTGATGCTCGCTGACATCTTGCTCTCCTCAACTTTGTTATAGGCGCAAATTCGCTTCCGAATTCGCGCAACGCTTTGGCCATGAACTCATGGCTTAAGCGCATCATATACGCAGTCAAAGGAAATTCCCAATATAAATTAAACATGATTTTCATGTCCATGATGGGCCGTTCTGTCCTAGAGCGGGATATTGTCGTGCTTCTTCCATGGCATGCTGCGCTTTTTGCTGCGAAGCATGGCAAAGGCTTTGCAAACGCGCTTGCGGGTGGATTGCGGTTGGATCACCTCGTCAATGAACCCGCGCTCTGCGGCCACGAAAGGATTGGCGAACCGATCCTCATAATCTTTGGTGCGCTGCGCGATTTTTGCGGCGTCGCCCAATTCGGAACGATAGAGGATCTCGGTGGCACCTTTCGCGCCCATAACGGCCACCTCTGAGGTGGGCCACGCGTAATTGACATCGGCGCGCAGATGTTTCGAGGCCATCACGACATAAGCGCCCCCATAGGCCTTGCGGGTGATGACCGTGACTTTTGGCACGGTCGCCTCGCCATAGGCAAAGAGCAGCTTCGCGCCGTGCTTGATCACCCCGTCATATTCCTGCTTCGTGCCTGGCAGGAAGCCTGGAACATCCACCAAGGTCAGGATCGGGATCTCGAAGCAGTCACAAAAGCGCACGAAGCGGGCGGCTTTGCGGCTCGAGTCGATATCAAGAACACCCGCCAGCACCATCGGCTGATTGGCAACGACACCCACGGTCTGCCCCTCAAGGCGGATAAAGCCCGTTATAATGTTTTTCGCGAAATTTTCTTGGATCTCGTAAAAATCGCCCTCATCCGCGACCTTTTCGATCAGCTCTTTCATATCATAGGGCGTGTTGGGGTTGTCGGGGACTAGCGTATCAAGGCTCTCTTCAATCCGATTGGGCGTATCATAGAAGGGGCGGACTGGGGGTTTTTCGCGGTTGGATAGCGGAAGGAAATCAATCAATCGGCGCACTTCTGAGATGGCCTGAACGTCATCTTCAAAGGCGGCATCCGCGACCGAGCTTTTCTTGGTATGTGTTGAGGCGCCGCCCAATTCTTCGGCTGTGACGACCTCGTTGGTCACAGTTTTCACAACATCTGGCCCTGTGACGAACATGTAAGAGCTGTCTTTGACCATGAAGATAAAATCAGTCATCGCGGGGCTATAGACCGCACCGCCCGCACAGGGCCCCATGATCAAGCTGATCTGCGGAACAACGCCTGAGGCCTCAATATTGCGTTGGAAAATCTCGCCATAGGCGGCCAAGGAGGCAACCCCTTCTTGAATGCGCGCACCGCCTGAGTCGTTCATGCCGATCACAGGCGCGCCGTTTTGCATGGCCATATCCATAATTTTGCAGATTTTCTGCGCGTGGGTTTCCGATACGGAACCGCCAAGCACGGTAAAGTCTTGGCTAAACACATAGACCAAGCGGCCATTGATGGTGCCCCATCCCGTGATCACCCCATCGCCGCGTGGCTTGCTTTCGGCCATCCCAAAATCGGTGCAGCGATGGGTGATGAACATATCATATTCTTCGAAGGAGCCTTCATCGAGCAACAGTTCGATCCGTTCGCGTGCGGTCAGCTTGCCTTTGCTGTGCTGGGCATCAATGCGCTTTTGCCCGCCCCCCAAACGCGCCTCCGCGCGGCGATCCTCAAGCTGTTGCAAAATATCCTTCATCAGGCGATCCTCCTTCGTGCCGCGTCATGGGGCGGTCTCACAATTCCGTTGACCTTACGCAATCTGATGTGGTCGGGCGAGTCTTCTCTGGCATATTTGCAAATTACTTCGCTTTGCTTTTAATGATTTTGCAAATCTGCAAATATTAGAGGCGTTGCCGCCATGTGCAGATTTTGAACTAGACAGTTTAGTCAAACAGGCTTAGCGATGAGCTATGTCTCACATCCCTCCGCAGCGGTTCTTGGATCGCAGCACGGCCCCATCCATTTTCACATTGATCGTGCTCACGGGCTTGGGCGCGTTGTCGATGAATGTATTTCTGCCGTCTCTGCCGCAGATGGCCGAGTATTTCGGGGCAGAATACGGTGTGGTTCAGCTTTCTGTGGCGCTTTATTTGGGGGTGAACGCGGCCTTGCAGCTGTTGGTTGGCCCGCTCTCTGATCGCTATGGCCGCAGGCCTGTGATGCTTGTTGGGGTGGCGATTTATTGCTTGGCCAGTTTGGGGTGCCTTTGGGCGCCAGATGTCATCACGTTTTTGGTGTTTCGCATGATCCAAGCCAGCGTTGTTGTGGGTTTGGTGTTGGGACGGGCTGTGGTGCGTGACCTTTACCCTCGGGATCAAGCGGCCTCGATGATTGGGTATGTCACCATGGGTATGGCGATTGTTCCAATGGTTGGCCCCGTCATCGGCGGCGCTTTGGGGCAAGCCTTCGGATGGAAGGCCAATTTCTGGCTCTTATTCGGCGCAGGCCTCGTGATCTTGCTCTTGGCATGGGCTGATTTGGGCGAGACCGCGCGCAAGGGGGAGGGGCGCTTGCGGGATCAATTCGCGCAATACCCCACTTTGCTGCTTTCGCGCCGCTTTTGGGGCTATAGCTTATCGAGCACTTTGGCCTCCGGCGCTTTTTTTGCCTATTTGGGCGGTGCGCCCTTGGTGGGCGCGCGCATCTTCGGTCTAGAGCCTGCATTGCTTGGCCTGTTTTTTGGCGCGCCCGCTTTGGGTTATTTCTTTGGTAATTTTATATCGGGGCGCTTCTCAGTGCGCGTGGGCGTTGATCGCATGATCCTATGGGGCGCACTGATCACCGTTGCAGGTCTTAGCACGGGCTTGGGTCTGTTTTTCTTGGGCTATAAAACCGCACTGGTCTTTTTTGGCTCAATGACCTTTGTTGGCCTTGGAAATGGGATGGTGCTGCCGAATGCAACATCTGGGATGATGTCCATCCGACCTGATCTGGCGGGCACGGCTTCGGGGCTTGGTGGCTCGATTATGTTGGCGGGTGGGGCCAGCCTTTCCGCGCTTTCGGGCATCATTCTGTCTCAATCGGATCAGGCCTATCCGCTGATTTATTTGATGCTCGCTTGCGCTATTGGCGCCGCCGCTTCGGCGATCTACACGGCGCGGCGCAATCATGCGCTTCGGATCAGTTAGACGATCCTCACAGCGCAGCTCTGCCCTTGTCGTGCGCCGCCCCCTTCGCTAACAACACCCATAGAACGATAGCCGTGAAGGAGTGCGATTGATGCGAATTCTGATTACCAATGACGATGGCATCAACGCGCCGGGTCTGGCCAGCCTTTACAAAATCGCAACTGATCTCGCAGGCCCTGAAGGCGAAGTTTGGACGGTTGCCCCTGCCTTTGAGCAGTCAGGTGTCGCACATTGCATCTCCTATGTGCATCCTACGATGATCGCTGAACTTGGCCCCAAAAAATTTGCCGCTGAAGGCACGCCTGCGGATTGCGTTTTAGCGGGGCTTTACGATGTGCTGCAAGACAGCCCGCCAGATTTGGTTTTGTCTGGCATCAATCGCGGCAATAATTCTGCTGAGAACGTGCTCTACTCTGGCACGATTGGCGGTGCGATGGAGGCGGCCTTGCAGGGCTTGCCTGCAATCGCATTGTCGCAATATTTCGGGCCGCAAAATGCCCATCTTGAAAACCCGTTTGAGGCTGCCGAGGCGCATGGCGCAGATCTTTTGCGCGCGTTGTGGCAGCAGGCGCATTGGGATCAAAATGATTATCGGCTGTTTTATAACGTGAATTTCCCACCCGTTGCCGCAGCAGATGTAAAAGGGCGCCGCGTTGTTGCGCAGGGCTTTCGCCGCGAAACAAGCTTTAAAGTCGAGGCTATGATCGCCCCCAACCAGCGCCGCTTTTTGTGGATCAAGGGCGGCGCGCAAGATATGCCGACCCAGCCCGATACGGATGCCCATGCCAATTTGGCAGGTTATATCTCAATCACGCCAATGCGCGCAGATTTGACCGCCCATGATGCGCTGTCAGATTTGAAATCCCGCCTTGAGTGATCCAATATGAGCGATCTGGCCGAACGCAAAATGCAGTTTCTGTTCACCTTGCGCTCCAAGGGGATCAGCAATGCGCGTGTTTTGGCGGCTATGGAAAAAGTCGATCGCGGCATGTTTGTGCGCGGCCATTTCGCGGATCGGGCCTATGAAGATATGCCCTTGCCGATTGCCTCGGGTCAGACCATCTCGCAACCCTCCGTGGTGGGGTTGATGACCCAAGCCCTTGAGGTGAACGAACGTGATAAGGTTTTGGAAATTGGTACAGGGTCTGGATATCAGGCTGCGGTGCTGTCGCATCTGGCGCGCCGCGTCTACACGATCGACCGCCATCGCAACCTGACCCGAGCCGCGCAAGAGGTGATCACGGCGCTTGGTATTCCCAATGTCACTGTTGTGACAGGGGACGGGTGTTTTGGGATGGAGGAACAAGCCCCGTTTGATCGTATCCTCGTCACAGCCGCGGCCGAGGACCCGCCGACACCCTTATTGGCGCAGCTGAAGGTGGGCGGCATAATGGTGCTGCCTGTGGGGCAATCCGATCAGGTGCAAAGCCTGATCAAGGTTGTGCGCCATGAGGACGGGTTTGACTACGAAGAATTGATGCCTGTGCGCTTTGTCCCGCTTGTCGAAGGCTTGGCCGAGGCATAAAGCGCGCAATAACGCGGGACAAAGGGTAGAAACGACCCGCATCTTTGATATATAGTTGAGCGTAAAGAACGTGCAGCGGTGAAACCGATGCCCTCCCTCTGGCTGAGCGGCCAGAAGCTGAAAGAGCAGATGATGAAACGCAAATTTTCGGTGGCGCGCCACTTGCCTGTGACCAATATTCTCGCCTTCGGGCTGAGCGCTGCGCTGTTGTCGGGCTGCGTTGGTGCGGTCAGCGATTTAGATTTTGATTTCCGTGGAAATGCAATTTCCAACACGGATGTCAGCGCCACAGCCCCACGGCCTGAACCTGATGCGCAAGGGCTAATCACCTATCCCAATTATCAGCTTGCTGTCGCGCGGTCTGGTGACACAGTGCGCAGCGTGGCATCGCGCATCGGTATTGATGCGGACAGCTTGGCGCGGTTCAATGGCCGCACAGCGGATGATCCGCTGCGCCCGAACGAGATTTTGGCCTTGCCGCGCGATGCGCGTGTGGGCAGTGGCGGTGCGGGGCGTGACATCACGCAGATTGCAAGCTCGGCCATTGATGCAGCTGAGACACGCAGCCCGCAATCGCCCGCCGTGCAATCTGGTCAAGAGCCTGTGCGCCACCGCGTGACACGCGGGGAAACGGCCTATTCTATTGCGCGTCTTTACAACGTGTCTGTGCGCGCCTTGTCGGATTGGAACGGGCTTGGCCCCGATCTCGAGGTGCGCGAGGGGCAGTATCTCATCATTCCGTTGGCCCTTGAAACCGCCACAGGCAATATTGCCGATGGGGCGGTGCCAGGTGCCTCGACCCCACCCCCACCGCCTTCTGCAAGCCAAGCTTTGCCAGCCCCCATCACCAGCGAAACGCTGCCTGCGCAACAAAGCGCGGCGGCACCTGCAAGCAGCACTGCGCCTGCGCCGCGCCCCGCGACCCCAAGCAGCGCACCCGCACCTGCACCTGCTGCACAGCCGCAGGCAGCCGCGCCCGCAGTAGCAGATGCAGGGGGGGCTTTGTTGCGCCCCGTCTCTGGCAATATCATCCGTGCCTTCTCGGCCAGCAATGAGGGGGTTGATATCGCCTCGGCGGTTGGCACGCCCGTGCGCGCAGCCGAGGCGGGCGAAGTGGCGGCGATTACCCAAGATACGGATCAAGTGCCGATCTTGGTTTTGCGCCATGCCGATGGGTTGCTGACCGTTTACGCCAATATCCGCGACATCACCGTCTCGCGCGGGGATCGTGTCAGCCGCGGTCAAACCATTGCCGAGGTTGGGCCAGGTTCGCCGTCCTTCTTGCATTTTGAGGTGCGGCGCGGGTTCGAAGCCATCGATCCGATGCCCTTCTTTGATTAACCCGCTCTGGGGTAGAAGGCAGCTTAACCCATGCATTGGATCTATCTTACCATCGCGATATGCGCCGAAGTTGCGGGAACAAGTGCGCTCAAGGCCTCTGATGGGTTCACACGGGTTTTGCCATCTGTGGTGGTTGTGATCAGTTACGGCTTGGCCTTTGTCATGCTTTCACAGGCCTTGCGGGTTTTTGATTTGGCCGTGGCCTATGCGATTTGGTCAGGGGCAGGGATTGCCGCAATCGCACTGGTGGGCCTGTGGGTTTATGGGCAAAAACTTGACCTTGCGGGCATCATTGGGATTGGCATGATCGTGGGCGGCATTGTGGTGGTGCAGCTTTTTTCCAACAGCACACATTAGCATCTTGGCGACAGGCCCCTTGCCGCATCGCGGATGATGGCCTAAGCGGTTTTGTCAAACGTATTGCGCCTGATTGAGAGGGCGCATCACCATAATCCATGAGGATCGCTATGCGCCTGACCCGCTATTTCCTGCCCGTCCTGAAAGAAACGCCCTCCGAGGCGCAGATTGCAAGCCACCGCTTGATGCTGCGCGCAGGCATGATCAAACAGGCCAGCGCGGGGATCTATAGCTGGCTTCCTTTGGGTTATAAGGTTCTCAAGCGGATCGAGACGATCGTGCATGAAGAGCAGGTGCGCGCAGGCCATATTCCGATGTTGATGCCCACCTTGCAATCTGCCGATCTTTGGCGCGAGAGCGGACGCTATGATGATTACGGCCAAGAAATGCTGCGCATCACAGACCGCCATGGCCGCGATATGCTCTATGGCCCGACCAATGAGGAATTGATCACTGATATCTTCCGCGCCCATGTCGGCAGTTACAAGGATTTGCCGCTGACGCTCTATCATATCCAGTGGAAATTCCGCGATGAAATCCGCCCGCGTTTCGGTGTCATGCGGGGCCGCGAATTCTTGATGAAGGACGGGTATAATTTCGATCTGACCAAAGAGGATGCGCTGCACGCCTATAACCGCCATTTGGTCAGTTACCTGCGCAGCTATGAACGTATGGGGCTGCAAGCAATCCCGATGCGCGCTGATGGCGGCCCAATTGGCGGCGATTACACCCATGAATTCCTTGTTCTGGCCGAGACGGGCGAGTCTGAGGTATTCTATGACAGCGAAATCACGGATCTGCGTTTTGGTGATCGGGATATTGATTACGACAATGTCGACCAGTGCCAAAGCGTGCTGGAGGAATTCACAAGCCGCTATGCGCGCACAGATGAAACACATGATGCCGAGATTTTCGCGCAAGTGCCCGAAGCGCGCCAGCGCGTGGCGCGCGGGATTGAGGTGGGCCAGATTTTCTATTTTGGCACAAAATATTCAGAGGCAATGGGGGCTGTTGTCTCAGATCGTGATGGCAATCGTGTGCCCGTCCATATGGGCAGCCATGGCATCGGCGTGAGCCGTCTTTTGGGTGCGATCATTGAAGCCAACCATGATGATAATGGCATCATCTGGCCCGAAGGCGTGACCCCGTTCCATTGCGGGATTGTCAATCTCAAGCAGGGTGATGCTGCCGCAGATGCAGCCTGTGACGAGATTTACAGCACCCTCAGTGCCAAGGGTCTAGAGCCGCTTTATGATGATCGCGCCGAGCGGGCAGGGGGCAAATTCGCCACGATGGACTTGATCGGCCTGCCATGGCGCATCACTGTTGGCCCGCGTGGCCTTGCCAATGGTGTGGTTGAATTGACCTCGCGGCGCACGGGTGAAAGCGTTGAGATGAAGCCAGAAGATGCGATTGCGCGCTTGGTCGAGATTTACGCCCCGCATTTCGGGCATATCCAGAACTGAGGAGCGCGGCCATGTCTGCATCTGCCAAGCACGGGCTTGAGATTGATTGGTCAACCATCCCTGCGCCTGTTGATGATGGTGCGGCAGATCACTTGCGCGGTATGACCTTGCCTGATGTATCTTTGCCTGCCACTGATGGGGCGGTCGTCTCTTTGGCGGCGCTTCAGGGGCGGAGCGTGATCTTCGCCTATCCGCGCACGGGACGGCCTGATGTCGCGCTGCCAGACGGGTGGAATGACATACCCGGCGCGCGGGGTTGCACCCCCCAATCTTGCGCGTTTCGTGATCTTTACGCAGATTTGCGCGCGCTTGGGGTCGATCATCTTTTTGGCCTTTCAACCCAAGACAGCGCCTATCAGGCTGAGGCGGTTCTGCGTCTGCATTTGCCCTATGCGATGCTATCGGATCAGGGGCTTGCACTGCGCGATGCGCTGCGGCTGCCCAGTTTTGAGGTCGCGGGGGAGGTGTTGTTGAAACGCTTGACCCTGATCTGTCGCGATGGGGTGATCGAAGATGTGATCTATCCCGTGTTTCCGCCTGACGAAAACGCGAGCCAAGTTGTAGAGCGCCTTAAGAAGGCCTAAATCAGGGCAAGGAAGCCCAGCGAAGGAGTGGTCATGACCACCGCTGCCACCGCCAACCCTGCACCGCGTTCCCCGCGCCCGTTTGCGCGGTTTGAATTTATGATCGCCTTGCGCTACCTGCGCGCCCGCCGTGCTGAGGGGGGCGTGTCCGCGATGACATGGATCAGCTTTCTTGGCATCGCTTTGGCCGTGGCGGCGCTGATTGCGACCCTCTCGGTGCGGGCGGGGTTTCGACATGAATTTGTTGGCACGATTTTGGGCGCGAACCCGCATATTTCAGTCTATGGTGCGCCCAATTACAGCGCAACAGGCGCGATGAGCCGTGAGATTTCAGATTACACAGATATTGCTTCGGCAATTGCAACGCTAGATGGCGTGGCCCATGTGGCCCCGGTGGTGACGGGGCAGGTCATGGCCGCCGCTTTTGGCCGCAATGCAGGCGTTGAGGTTGTGGGGATCACAGGCGCAGATTTGCGCAGTCTGCCCCTTGTCGCGGACCCTGAACGCGCCTGGGGCAATCTGGATCAATTTGATCAAGGTGTCGCCATCGGCTCGGGCGTGGCGCGGGAATTGGGGGTGGTGGTTGGAGATCAAATCCGCCTGATTTCGCCCGATGGCGCGCGCACTGCTTTTGGCACAAGCCCGCGCATTGTGAATGCTGAAGTGGTCTATATTTTCCAAGTGGGCCGTTTCGATATCGACCGTGTGCGGGTCTATATGCCACTTGATCAAGCGCAGCCCTATTTTAACCGCGAAGGTCTGGTTGATCGCATCGATGTGATGCTGGACGACCCCGAACAAGCAAACGCGGCCGTGACCCCTGTGCTAGGTGCAGCGGGGCCCATGGCCACAGCGTGGACGTGGGAAGACAGTTCTGGCGCCTTTTTGCAAGCGTTGCAAATGGAGGACAATGTGATGTTCATCATCTTGTCGATCCTCGTGATGATTGCCACGCTCAATATTGTTTCGGGCCTTATCATGTTGGTTAAAAACAAGGGGCGCGATATTGGGATTTTGCGAACAGTTGGCCTCACGCAAGGGGCGATTTTGCGCGTCTTTTTCATTTGCGGGGCCTCTGTAGGGGTGGCGGGAACGCTATGTGGCGTGGCCCTTGGCTCGGCCTTTGCGATTTATATTGATCCCATTTTTGCTGCCGTGAATTGGATGGCAGGGGGCGGGGTCTGGGATCCTTCGGTTCGATATCTGTCGCAATTGCCTGCCCGATTGGAGATGGGCGATATTCTTTCCGCCATGTCCCTGTCGCTTGGGTTGTCATTTTTGGTGACGATTTTCCCTGCGCGCCGTGCGGCGCGAATGAACCCTGTGGAGGCACTGCGTTATGAGTGATCAGCCTGTGCTGCGCCTTGAGGGGGTGGAAAAGTCCTATAACCTTGGTCGCCCCAATGAGACGCGTGTTCTGTCGGGTGCGGATCTGCGCATTCATGCAGGCGAGATTGTTGGGCTCATTGCGCCGTCAGGCGCTGGTAAATCCACGCTTTTGCATATCGCGGGCCTGCTTGATACGCCTGACGCGGGGCAGGTTGATCTCTGCGGTCAGGCCATGGCGCGCGCGACTGATGCGGCGCGCAGTGCCGCGCGGTGCCGCGATCTGGGGTTTGTGTATCAATTTCACCATCTCTTGCCTGAATTCAGCGCGCTTGAGAATATCGTGCTGCCACAATTGGCCCTTGGCCATGGTGAGGGGGCCGCGCGGGAACGCGCCGCCGCCTTGCTTGATCGTGTTGGCCTCTCTCAAAGGGCGCAGCATCGTCCCGCCCAAATGTCGGGAGGCGAGCAGCAACGCGTGGCAATTTGCCGTGCTTTGGCCAATGCACCACGGATGCTTTTGGCGGATGAGCCAACTGGCAATCTTGATCCTGATACGGCGGATATGGTGTTTGATATGCTGCTTGATCTCGTGCGCGCCTCCAACATGGCCGCGCTTGTGGCCACTCATAACCACGCCTTGGCTGCGCGCATGGATCGGGTGGTGGTGTTATCCCAAGGGCAGATTGCCCCGCATCGCCCTTAAGGGGCAACGCGCCCCAAAATCTGGGCTATGGCGCGCAAGGCTTGATCGCGCAGGGGATCTGTTTCCATCAACACCTCATGCGCGGCGCCTTCAATTTCAAGAAACTGACCATCAGGCCATGTTGCCATGATCTCTGCAATTCTCTCGCGCGAGACCACGCGCTCATCCGTGCCGACAAAGCCAAGGGTCGGAACACCTTTTGGCGCAGGCAGTGCGGCAAGGGCCTGACACTCGGCCAAGGCATGATAGACCCATGAAATGGATGGCCCCCCAAGGGTCAGCAGCGGGTCTGCCTTAGCTTGTTCCTTCATCCAATCGAGACGCGCCGGATCATGGGTTAGGGGATTGCCTTCCAAATCCATCGGCTCATGCGGGCCTTGCGTGGGCGCGTAGCGCGCGGCAAGGCCAATCGGCTTGGCGATGAAATAGGCGAGCTTTGCCAAGATCCGCAAGACGGGGCGCAGTTGAATGTCCCACATTGGCGCTGAGAACACCGCAGCCGCCGGGCGGAACCCGTTGTGAAGGGCGCGCAGGCCGATAGCGCCGCCCATAGAATGGGCGAACATGACCCATGGCTTGGGTAAATCGCAACGCGTGCAATAGTCAACAAACGCATCCACATCGCGTTGATATTCGGAAAAATCACCCACATGACCGATTTGTGGATCTTCTAGCAACCGCGCCGAAAGGCCTTGACCCCGCCAATCAAGCGAGGCCATCCCCCATCCAAGCGCGGCAAAAGTTTGGGCCGCATCCGTGTATTTCTCAAGGAATTCGGTGCGCCCCGTGAACAAAAGAATTGTTCCCTTTTGCCCCTTCGGCCAATGGCCCGCCCGTAGGCGTTTGCCGTCTGCGGCGGTGATCCAACGTATATCCTCGGGCCGATCTGCGCCGTAAAACGGGGGAGGTGTCACGCCAGAACCCCACCAAGGCGCATGGCGGCACTCATATCGCCCTCAAGTTTAAGTTTGCCTGACATAAATGCCATGGCGGGGTTTAATCGCCCTGCGAGGATGTCTTGGAACACCTCTGATGATGCACGCATGGTCACATCGGCAGGTTCAGCCTCGTCACTGGGGCGCACGTCTGCGCCTTGGATAATCACGCAGCCTGCCCCCTCGATCACGAATTTTGCCGCGCCATCGTAAGGTTTGACCAGTTTTTTGGCGATTGCATCCACGGCTGCGGCAATCAAATCGGACATTGGAATTTCTCTTTCATAACGCGGCCTCACCGCAAGGATTTTGAAAATCAGGACTGGATGTCCCGTGATTGGCTGCTAACTTCTCACCTATGATGTGGCTATTTCGGATCAGCTTCAACATCCTGATCGCGGTATTTTCAATAAATACGGCCCTCTGCGGTGCTGCCCTCGCACAATCTGCCCCTGCTGCACCCAGTGAGGAGGCTGCATCCGATGCAAGGCTCGCCTCGCTGTTGAGCGAGTTGCAAAGCCCCGTTTTGCCCGATTGGGAACGGGTCGAAGCCGAAATCCTAAACCTTTGGTCGCGCTCGGGCTCTCCCGCGATGGATTTGTTGCTGCGCCGTGGCAGGCAGGCCATGGCGCGGGGGGATTATTCCGCTGCATTGACCCATTTGACGGCCTTGACCGATCATGCGCCTGAATTTGCGGAAGGCTGGAACGCGCGCGCGACCCTATTTTATGAAATGGGCGATTATGGCCCAAGCCTTGATGATATCGCGCGCACTTTGGCCCTGAACCCCAATCATTTTGGGGCGCTCACGGGATTGGGCATGATCATGGAGCAGGTGGAGGCCTATTCCCATGCTTTGGACGCTTTTCGTGCCGCGCGCGCTATACATCCGCATCGCCCCGACCTAGAACAGGCGGTGGAGCGGCTGGAGCGCCAGCTTGAAGGAATCAGCCTCTAGGCAAGAGGCGGGCAGGGCTCTGCCTAAAACGGGCAAGATGGGCGGCATGACGGGCACATTGATGGGCCAAGGGCGGATCGCTGCCGTATTAGGCCCCACCAATACGGGCAAAACCCATTACGCCATCGAGAGGATGTTGGCGCATCGCACTGGCGTGATTGGCCTGCCTTTGCGCCTCTTGGCGCGCGAAGTCTATGATCGCATCGTGGCCATACGCGGCCCTTCCGTGGTCGCGCTGATCACGGGTGAGGAGCGCATAATCCCTGACCGCGTGCAATATTGGGTCTGCACAGTCGAGGCGATGCCCACAAATCACGCATGCGATTTTTTGGCTGTGGATGAAATCCAACTTTGTGCTGATCCAGAGCGGGGCCATGTCTTTACCGATCGCTTGCTTCACGCGCGGGGCCTGCATGAGACGTTGTTTCTGGGCGCAGATACGATGCGGGGCGCAATCGCGGCGCTTGTGCCGAAGGCGCAATTCCTGAGCCGAGAACGCTTTTCTGAACTGACCTATACTGGTTCAAAGAAACTGTCGCGTATGTCGCCGCGCTCGGCCATTGTCGGGTTTTCGGTTGAAAACGTCTATGCCATTGCCGAGCTTTTGCGCCGCCAAAAGGGCGGTGCTGCGGTTGTGATGGGTGCGCTTAGCCCGCGCACACGCAATGCACAGGTCGATTTGTATCAAAACGGCGATGTTGAATTTCTGGTGGCGACCGATGCCATTGGCATGGGGCTTAATCTGGATATCAAGCACGTGGCCTTTTCGGGTCTGCGCAAATTTGATGGCCGCAAGATGCGCGATTTGGCCCCGAATGAATTGGGCCAGATCGCGGGTCGCGCGGGCCGTCATACTTTGCCAGGCACATTTGGTGTCACGGGCGAGGCAAGCCCATTAGATGATGAAGTGGCCAAAGCCATCACCGAGCATCGTTTTGCCCCTATCCGCAAATTGCAATGGCGCAACAGTCGCCTGTCATTTGGATCAATTTCGCGTCTTTTGATGTCTTTAGAGGCGCAAACCGACAATGAATGGCTGACGCGGGCGCGTGCAGCCGATGATGTTATCGCGCTGCGGACGCTTTCGGAACGGGCCGATGTGACCCATCGGATCAGAGATGCCCAAGATGTGCGGCTTTTGTGGGATGTATGCTGTATCCCTGATTTTCGGGGGATTAGCCCCGCTGAGCATAGCAGCCTCTTAGCGGGTATCTTTCAATATTTGCATGAATTGGGCCGAGTGCCTGATGATTGGCTTGCGCGGCAGGTAAAGCGGATTGATCGGCAAGATGGCGACATTGACACATTATCGAAACGCTTGGCTTATATCCGCACATGGACATTTGTCGCACAACGTGCTGCTTGGGTGGATGATGTCGCGTATTGGCGCGAGGAAACCCGTGCGGTAGAAGACCGCTTGTCAGATGCGCTCCATGAGCGACTGACCCAAAGATTTGTCGATCGGCGCACATCGGTTTTGATGCGGCGATTGAAACAGAAGGAGAGCCTTGTGGCCGAAGTGAATGAAAACGGGGAAGTCACCGTAGAGGGCCAATTCATTGGTCGTTTGGACGGGTTCCGCTTCCGCCAAGATAGTGCCGCCACCCCTGATGAGGCGAAAACTTTGCGCCAAGCCGCCGTGGCTGCCCTCAAGCCCGAGCTGCATCTGCGCGCAGATCGTCTGTATAATGCGCCCGACACGGAATTTGACTTCACCGAGCAAGGTGGGCTGATGTGGGGCCAATCGGCGGTTGGCAAACTCACCCTTGGCAGTGACGCAACACGCCCCGTGGCTGAGGCCTTTGTGGACGAGGATGCTGGCCCTGAGGTTATCCAGAAAGTGCAGCGGCGCTTGCAGCATTTTATTGATCGCAAAATTGCGGCCCTGTTTGAGCCTATGTTGGCGATGCAAAAAGATGAGGGCATCACGGGGCTTGCGCGCGGTTTTGCCTTCCGCCTGTCTGAGGCCATGGGTATCTTGCCGCGCAGCGATGTCGCAGAAGATGTCAAAGCCCTTGATCAAGAGGCACGCGCGCTCTTGCGCAAACATGGGGTGCGCTTTGGTCAGTTCACCGTGTTCATGCCTGCCTTGCTAAAACCCGCGCCGACACGGCTGCGCTTGGTTCTATGGGCGTTGGCGGGCAAGTTGGATCAATTCCCCGAAAGCCCCCCTCCGGGGCTCGTGACAATTCTCAATGACGCAGAAGCGCCAGAGGGGTATTTCACAATGTCAGGTTACCGTCCCGCTGGCACGCGTGCGATCCGTATTGATATGCTTGAACGTCTCGCTGACATGCTGCGCAAGGAAGACAGCCGCGCAGGGTTCGAGGGCAATGCAGATATGCTGTCCATCACGGGCCTCACGCTGGAGCAATTCGCGGATTTGATGACAGGTCTTGGCTATCGCGCTGAGAGGGGCGAACGGGTGAAGGTTAAGGCGGTGGTTGATGCCCCCGCCGAGATCGTAGCGCCTGATGCCGCCACGGATGCGGAACCCAGTGAAACCACCCCTGAGCCAACCGCCGAAGTGCCACAGGTGGCAGATGCTGCTGCACCCGATGCCCCAGAAGATGCCCCAGAGATGGAAGTTTTCTATAACTTCAAATGGGCGCCACCACGGCGGGATCGTAAACCAAACCCGCGCCGCGAAGGTGCGGGTGAGGCGGATGGATCAGGACGGCCTCCGCGCAAAGGTGGAAAGCCGCAGCGCGGGCCCAAAGGGAAGGGTCAGGGCGGCAAGCCCGAGGCCGCGCGCAGTTTCAGCGCCAAGCCTGAGAAAAAAGATCGCATTGATCCCGATAACCCATTTGCGCAGGCCTTGATGGGTCTGAAGGAGAAAGGTTGACCCAACCCCGCCCGACCTTGCGGATTGATAAATGGCTATGGCACGCGCGGTTCTTCAAAACCCGCAGCCTCGCTACCCGTATTGTTGAGGAGGGGGCGGTGCGGGTGAACAGCGCGCGGGTTACCAAACCCGCAACTGCCATCGGCGCGGGGGACGTTCTGACCTTCGCTCAAGGCCAGACGGTGCGCGTGGTGCGGGTTATATCCTTGCCCGTCCGCCGCGGCCCCGCCTCGGAGGCGCAGGCCTGTTATGCCGATTTGAGCGAGATCAAAGAAACTGTTCCAGAAAAGCCCCAGATGGAGGGACATGGACGCCCCTCAAAACGCGAAAGGCGACAGGCTATTTCTTTGCGCCAAGGGGTGCTTGAATGATGCGCGACAGGGCAGTAAACCCATGCCGCATGATCTTTTGAAAAGAGTGATGACCCTATGACCTATGTCGTGACCGACAATTGCATTGCCTGCAAATATACAGACTGCGTTGAGGTATGCCCCGTGGATTGCTTCTACGAGGGCGAGAATATGTTGGTCATCCATCCAGACGAATGCATCGATTGTGGCGTCTGCGAGCCTGAATGCCCTGCCGATGCGATCCGGCCCGACACTGAGCCAGATATGGAGCAGTGGGTTGAGTTTAACCGCAAATGGTCAGAAGCATGGCCTGTGATCATCACCAAGAAAGACCCACTGCCCGAGGCAGAGGAGATGGATGGCAAGCCTGGCAAAATGGATCTCTTTTCCGAAAAGCCCGGTGAAGGTGGTTAAATAGCAAACAACGGCGCGGCGATTCTGGCACCGATTCGCCTGTGTTCTGTTTGTGCTGGCCTTTATTTGTGCGCAGTTTTATCTGAAAAAATAGGGATACGGGCGCAGGTCTGCTGCGCCAACTTTGAATCAGCGTAATTTTGTGTTACATTGCTGTTGCAAACTTTTTTGGAATCACTGCCCAAACCAACATATTCACGGGCTTAGGCCATCGCCTCACATTCCGTAACAATCGCCAATGTAGAAAAGCAGCTCTTTTCTGCATGCGGTTTTTTCGGCTGATTGCCGTGGGTGGCCCGTGCAAAGGAAACACTGCTTATGAGCAAGTCGCGTAAATCGCAAGAATTCAGCCCCAATGATTATGTGGTCTATCCCGCCCATGGTGTGGGTCAGATCATCTCGATTGAAGAGCAAGAGATTGCTGGCATCAATCTGGAGCTGTTCGTGATCTCGTTTGAAAAAGACAAAATGACCCTGCGGGTGCCAACCGCAAAGGCCACTGAGGTCGGGATGCGCTCGCTGTCGAGCCCCGATGTCGTGTCCAAGGCGCTAGATACGCTGAAGGGTAAGGCGCGGGTGAAGCGGGCCATGTGGTCGCGCCGTGCGCAAGAATATGAGCAAAAGATCAATTCTGGCGATTTGATCGCAATTGCCGAAGTGGTGCGCGATTTGCATCGTGCGGATGACCAGCGTGAGCAAAGCTATTCTGAGCGTCAGCTGTATGAGGCGGCGCTCGAGCGTTTGACCCGCGAGTTGGCCGCCGTGCAAGGCATGGATGAGCGCGGCGCGCAGCAGCGCGTGGATGAGGTTTTGACCGCCCGCGCGGCCTAAGCCATTTCTTGAAACATTCGATGCGCCGCGTGAAGGGATCTTCGCGCGGCGTTTTCGTTATAAGACAGATGCAAGTGTCGCCAAGGCGACAATTTCGGTGATCTGTTGGCTTGCCCCCAACACATCCCCCGTTTGCCCGCCGATTTTGGCCTTAGCCAGCAGACCAAGGCCAAATGCCGCCAAGGCCGCAACGCCAATTACCAAGAGGCCCGAAAGCGGCTCGATGAGGCCCAATGTTATCAGGCAGGCAAGAATAGCTGCGCCGCCCGTGGTGACGTTAGACGGGGTTCCCACGCTGCGCGACAGGCCCGCGGCGCGGGGGTTGGGCAAAAAGCGCATCAGCACGACCATGGGCGCGCGGCTCAATGCGGCGATGGCAATCAGGGCAAGGGGGGCTTGAGGTAAAACCGTGATAATTAGGCTTGCGCGAAGCAGCAGCGATAAGGTCAGGGCAATGACGCCGTATACGCCCACATGACTGTCTTTCATGATGGTCAGGCGATCTTCCACACTCCATCCGCCCCAAAACCCATCAGCCACATCCGAGAGACCGTCCTCATGCATTGCGCCTGTGCTAAGGATGAGGGCCGCAAGCGCGATTATGCCTGCAACGCTAAGCGGCAGGCCCAGCCCCAAAGCCGCACCGCCAAGCCCCATCCCAATCGCGCCGATAGCCGCGCCCACAAGCGGATAGGCCCATGCGGCCTCTGCGCCGCGCGTGTAATCGGGTTTGAAGGGCAGGGAAAGGCGGCTCAAAAGCGCAAAGGCAACGGCGATATCGCCTAGTTTTGGTCGGTTTCCATGCAGAAAGTTATGGGTCATTCTTGCGATGTTCCTGTTGTCCCCACCATTGTCTATCGGATAGGGGAGGCAGCACGCAATCCTTTGATCTGGTGGACAAAGCTCGTCATGCAATTTGAGACCCTTTCCGATATTCACGCGGCCCTTGCGGCAGCCCCCAAACCTGATGCAACCGCGTTGGAGGCTGCCGAGTTGCGCAACGGCCAATTGACCAAGCCGCCTGCCGCTTTGGGGCGGCTTGAGGAGGTGGCAATCTGGTATTGCGGGTGGCGCGGCAATGCGCGCGCGCAAATTGACGCCCCACAGGTCATTGTCTTTGCAGGGAACCACGGGATCACAGCTCAGGGTGTCAGTGCCTTTCCCGCTGAGGTCACAGTGCAAATGGTTGCTAATTTCGAGGCAGGTGGGGCAGCGATCAATCAACTGTCCAAGCTTTCTGGCGCGAAGATGGATGTTCATGCGCTTGATCTGGAACAGCCAACCGCAGATTTCACGCAAGGCCCTGCAATGGATGAGGCCGCATTTTTGGCTGCGTTCTCAACAGGCTGGGGGGCGGTTGATCCAACCTCTGACCTTTTGGTGGTGGGAGAAATGGGGATAGGCAACACCACTGCGGCTGCGGCGATGGCCTGCGCGCTGTTTGGTGGCACTGGGGGCGATTGGGTTGGTCGCGGCACGGGTGTGGATGATGCGGGCCTTGCGCGCAAGGCGGATGTGGTGGCGCGGGGGATTGCCGCGAACCCTGAGGCGCGGAGCGATCCGTTGACGGCTTTGCGATGCTTGGGCGGGCGCGAGATTGTTGCCATGGCGGGCGCGCTTGCTGCGGCGCGCGCAAACTGCATCCCTGTTATCCTTGATGGATTTATCTGCACTGCGGCGGCCGCCTGTTTGGAACAGGCCCGAAAGGGTGCATTGGATCATTGTGTGGCAGGCCATCTTTCGGCTGAGGGGGGGCATCGCAAATTGCTGGACGCGATTGGCAAAGAGCCTTTGCTGAACCTTGGGTTGCGTCTTGGTGAAGGCAGCGGGGCCGCCTTGGCCATTCAAATTCTTAAAGGGGCGCTTGCCTGCCACTCAGGCATGGCGAGCTTTGCTGAAGCTGGCGTCAGCGCGGGTTAAGAGGCATCCCGCGCACCGCCACGTGACAGCTTGCCCGAAAGTGCGCTGGCATCACCGCGCGCGCGGCGGCGATCTGTCGGGCCTTCCCCCTTGGCGTTCTCGCGCGTGGCTTCGTCTAATGCGCTGAGCAGCGCCGCCTCAAGGTTCGCGTTCAATTCGCGCGCGCGTTCCATATAGGCGGGGTTCTCGGCAATCGGCACGCCTGGTTTCCACAGTTCCGCCAAATCGCGCAGATTTTGGCGGTCATGGCGGTAAAAGGCCACCTCCATTTCATGGGCCTCGTAATCAGACAGGCCCATATCCTCAAGCACATAGCGCGCGGCCCGCAGTGAGCTGTCGAACATCTCGCGCACGATATGATCTGCACCTGCCTTATAAAGTTCGTAGACATGCAGCCGATCATGCGCCCGTGCGGTGATATGGAGATCTGGCCTGATGCGGCGCGCATAGGTGACAAGACGCACCGCGCTTTCCTTGTTGTCGACCGCAACGACAAGAACCTTGGCCTCTTCTAACCCTGCCGCGGTCAAGAGTTCGGGGCGGGTCGGGTCACCGAAAAACGCCTTGAAGCCAAAGCCGCGCATCAGCTGGATGACCGATAAATCGGCATCGAGCACCACCGTCTTAAACCCTGCGCCTTGGACAACACGGTTGACCACCTGCCCAAACCGCCCCACGCCTGCGATGATGATGGGCGCGGTTTCCCCGATTTCATCGGCCTCTGGGGCGGTGCCTGTATCGGCCAAACGATGGGCGAGCCGATCATAGAGGATGAAGGCCAAAGGTGTCAGCAGCATGGACAGCGCCACAACCAGCAATAGCATTTGACCGGTCGCATCGGTCATCACCGATTGCTGAACAGAGAATGAGATCAAAACAAAGCCAAACTCGCCCGCTTGTGCAAGGCCAAGCGTAAAGAGGGACAGGTCTTTTTTCCGCATTCCAAAGGCAAAGCCGATAGCCAAAAGGATCACGCCTTTGAGGGCCATCATTCCCAAGGTCAGACCCAAGATTGTCAGGGGCGCTGAAAATAGCGTTCCGAAATTTATACCTGCGCCCACTGTGATGAAGAACAGCCCCAAGAGCAGGCCTTTGAACGGGGCGATATCGGCCTCTAATTCATGGCGGAATTCGGAATTGGCAAGGACAACGCCCGCAATAAACGCCCCAAGCGCGGGCGAAAGCCCCACCAAGATCATCAGGGCTGCGATTCCAACAACGATCACGAGGGCCACCGCGGTATAGACCTCGCGCAAGCGTGCCATGTGGATAAAGCGGAACAGGGGGCGGGATAGGAAATGCCCCGCAAGGATCACAAGCGCGATGGCGGCAATTGTGACCAGCGTCACCCCCCATCCCGGCAATCCTTCGACCAGTGAGAAGGAATGGGCCCCATGATCCGCCGTATCGGTGGCGCGTTGGATCGAGCCGTCTTGCGCGAAACTTAAACTGCCCGACACGGCCAAAAGGGGAAGGAACGCCAACATCGGAATGACTGCAATATCTTGGGTCATAAGCACAGAAAACGCGCCGCGGCCGCCGTTGGTTTTCATCAGTCCCTTTTCGCTGAGCGTCTGTAGCACAATCGCGGTCGAAGACAGGGCCAAGATCATCCCTGTTGCCAAGGCCAATTGCCATTGCAAGCCAAAGAGCAGCGCGACCCCTGCAAGCGCGAAGGTTGTCAAAACAACCTGCGCCCCGCCCAAACCAATCAAGCGTTGCCGCATATCCCAAAGATTGCGCGGCTCTAGCTCTAAACCGATCAGAAACAGCATCAGCACCACGCCAAATTCGGCGTAATGTTGAAGATCATCTGTGTCCGAGCCGATATACCCAATCAATGGGCCAATCGCGATGCCAGCAAGCAAATACCCCAAGACCGATCCCAGACCAAACCGTACGGTCAGGGGCACAGCGATCACCATCGCAGAAAGATAGATTGTCGCCTGTAAAAGCAGGCTTTCCATCGGCCTGTCCTTTGCGTGGGGGAGGTTGCGTTCGTCTTGAGTGCAACTTTGACACGAGTGGATCAGAGCGGCAAGGCACTGTCTGGCTTGATTTGCGCCATCACGATCTCGGTGTGCAGTTTCTCGACCATCGGATGGGGTAAGATGATGGTATCAATGAGTTCGCGTAGGGCGTCTAGATCGCTGCACCAAATGCGCAGGATTGTGTTTGCAGAGCCTGTGACATCAAAAGCTGAAACGATTTCAGGGGTGCTGTGCAGCAATCGCTTGAAATCATCCATCAAGGCAGGATCATGGGCGCTGCGGGTGAGTGTCAAAAACGCCTGCACGGAGAGGCCGCAGGCCTCTGGTGCAATATCTATGCTGACCGCGCGCAGCACGCCTGTTTGTTCTAGCTTTTGTCGCCGCCGCCCTGCTTGAGAGGTCGAAAGACCAAGATGCCGCCCCATCTCCTGCGCCGTCATTGCGCCATTTTGTTGCAAGGCACGCAATAAGCGGCGGTCAGTTCGATCAAGCATGCGCAAATCACCCAAGATATACTCAAAACTTACACATAATTTGCATAAATTTAGGGGCTTTCCAAGTCTTTTGCGCGCGGATTAAAGGCCGCCCAACATCATGGGGCGCAATTCGCGTTCGAGTTTGCGCAACATGGCGGCTTCAAAATCTTGGTAATCGCGCGCCTGTTCGATAAAGGCACCCGGCCCGCGCAGGATTTCGCGTTGGTAATATTCGACAATATCAACCGCCGCGCCCCCTATCGCCAACCCGTTCACAGTGACGCTGTCAAAGGGGAAATGGGCAAAAGCGTGGCTTGGTTGAAATCCCTCGTTGTTTTCACCATCCCCAGAGATGTCGAGCGTATAAAAATCACAGGCAGGTGCGGCCGCTAATTGCGTGGCTCCAAAGCCAAGCGCGTATCCAAGTGCGGTTGGAAATTCATCATCCCCGCGCGGCGCGGCTACAATTTCGGCAGCAACAGCGGTGAGGGTTGTTGGGGTGTCGAGGATCGTCCAGTCAACCAAAACCTGCTGTTGCCTTCGTCCTGACCACTCATACACCAAGAGGGCCACAGGTGCCGCGCCGTCAAACAGTGCGGTCATTACGACTGGGCTTGTCAACGCATTGGCAAGACCCGCGCGCATCAGCCTGTGTTCATCACTGTCAACCGATGCCGATGCATCCAACCCAAGGGCCAAGGCCAAGCGGCAAGCTGTGGCCGATTGGGGCAGCAGCAAAGCCACCCCAATTATGAGGGCGGCCCTCACCAATGCCCGATATTTGGCATCGAAGCCCATGGTTCAGCGGGCTCTTGTGCTGCCCCTTTTTGAAGCAATTCGACCGAGATATTATCGGGTGAACGCACAAAGGCCATACGACCATCACGCGGGGGGCGATTGATTGTCACGCCATGATCCATCAAGTGCTGACACATCGCGTAGATATCATCCACCTCATAGGCGAGATGCCCGAAATGGCGGCTATCTGATGGCAGCCCATCATCGCCATCCCAGTTATAGGTCAGTTCAACGGGACATTCTTCTTGGCCTTCAGGGGCCATGAAGATCAGGCTGAAGCGCCCGCTTTCATAATCAGAGCGCCGCGTCTCCTTTAGGCCTAAAAGCGCAAAGAATTTTTGGGTTGCTTCAAGGTCTTTGACGCGCACCATTGTGTGAAGATATCGGATTGCCACGGCTGTCTCCCTCGTGAAATTTCGCGTTGCTTCAAGCTTAGCGTGAAATTTGCAGAATTACAGGGGGCGGGGGCAAGAAATGCCCCACCCGATATTGCGGTTTGTGCTAAAATCGTTTCAATATATAGCGTAACGATGGCCCAACCTGTGGATGTGTGGCGATGCAGCAATATCATGACCAATTGGCGCTGATCCTTGAAAAGGGCGTGGATACAACCGACCGCACAGGCACGGGCACGCGCAGCTATTTCGGCCTGCAAGCGCGCTACGATTTGAGCGAAACTTTCCCGCTCATCACAACCAAAAAGCTGCATCTGAAATCCATTATTCACGAGTTGTTATGGTTCCTCGCGGGCGACACGAATATCGGCTATCTCAAAGAAAATGGCGTTTCCATCTGGGATGAATGGGCCGATGAAAAGGGCGATCTTGGCCCTGTTTACGGCCACCAATGGCGACATTTCCCAAAGGTTGCGCGTGGCGCAGATGGCGCCGTGTCGATTGGATCGGTTGATCAGATTTCGAATTTGGTTGAGATGATCAAACGCACGCCTGACAGCCGCCGCCTGATTGTGTCTGCTTGGAACCCGGGCGAGGTGGATCAAATGGCCCTGCCGCCCTGCCATACGCTGTGGCAGGTGAAAATCTTGAACGGGCGGCTGAGCCTGCAGCTTTATCAGCGTTCGGCAGATATGTTTTTAGGGGTTCCGTTTAACATTGCCTCTTATGCCTTGCTTGCGGTGATGCTGGCCCACGTCACGGGCTATAAGCCTGGTGAATTTGTGCATTCCATTGGGGATGGTCACATCTATTCGAACCATATGGATCAAGTCAAAGAACAGCTGTCGCGCGACAGTCGCCCTGCGCCGACCTTGCGGCTTGCGCGCGATGTCGAGTCGATTTTCGATTTCCGCTACGATGATTTTATCATCGAAGGGTATGATCCCCATCCCGCCATCAAAGCGCCTGTGGCGGTTTAGGGAGGCGGTCATGATTTCACTTGTGGTAGCGCGGGCGCAGAACGGCGCGATTGGTAAAGGCAACACAATCCCGTGGCACGCGCCCGAAGATTTGGCCTTTTTCCAACGTGAAACAATGGGCGGGGCGGTGATTATGGGCCGCAACACATGGGAGAGCCTACCGTTTAAGCCGCTGAAAAATCGCCTCAATATCGTGGTCAGCCGTGATAAAACGCTGCATGATACGGTGGTCGCTTCTGTGGATGCAGCGATTGAGTTGGCCCGAAGCGCAGGGTATCCGCGGATTTACGGGATTGGCGGTGCACAGATTTATGCGCAAATGCTGCCGATGGCAGACAGGCTTTTGGTCACCGAGGTTGATTTGGTGATTGAGGCGGCAGATGCCTACTTCCCCGAGATCACCGAAAGTGATTGGCGCGAGGCGTGGCGGCATTCCTTGCGCGAGGATGGCCCCGCGTGCGTGGTGCGGGAATTGGTGCGGGCCTAAGGTTTTGCCTTATTCAAAAGCACCGCTAACTTATGCCATGCGGGACGTAGCGCGAAAAGGCGGCACTTGATGACCCTCTTAATCCTCTTTGTGGCGACATCTTTGATCTTCCTCATTGCCGATGCGGTGATGTTGAACACAGTGTTACAGCCTGTCTTTGCGCGGCATATTGGCGATTTGCTCTATGAAGGTGGGTTTCGCCTGTTGCCTGCAATCTTGTTTTATCTGACCTATATGGGGGGCATTCTTTACTTTGCCTCCACCCCCGCGATGCGCGCAGATACGCCAAGCCTTGCCCTGATCAATGGCGCAATTTTGGGCTTTGTGGCCTATGGCACCTATGAATTCACCTCTTGGGCGGTGATGCGTGACTGGCACCCGCAAATGGTGGTGATGGATGTGATTTGGGGCGCCACGCTGACAGGGGCTGCCGCATGGGGTGGGGTCATGATCGCGCGCGCCATCACGGCCTAGGGGGCCATGCGCGCAAAGCGGTGTGGCTGCCTTGCGCGCGGGGTTTTGACGTCAGAGAATTTTCAGATCGACCGCAGAGGCGCGACCATCACGGCCTTCACGAAGCTCAAAGCTGATTTTCGTGTTATCGGCTAATTCTTTCATCCCCGCTTGTTCAACTGCAGAGATATGCACGAACACATCTTTGCCGCCGCCATCAGGCGCGATAAACCCGTAACCTTTGGTGGTGTTGAACCATTTCACAGTGCCAGTGGGCATTTTCGTATCTTTCCTGTCTCAAGTCTCGATCCCACAAGCGTGTCTGCGCGTGGGGTGCAGCCAGGGCCGATGACCATACCTTTGCTGCCGTCTCAAAAGCAGTTCAACAGGTGACCTAGAGGCACGCTAAGAGAGTGCCTTGGTTTTGCTAAAAATCAAGAAAAACTCTCTGGAACCCAGCGCCTGCGGCCCTATGCTTTGGTTTATGGAATAAAAAAGAGGCACAGATGCAGATTATTGGGCTGAAAAATTGTGACACATGCCGCAAGGCGGTGAAGGAATTGACCGCTGCAGGTCATAGCGCCGTGTTGCGTGATCTGCGCGAAACCCCGTTGAGCGATGCTGAGATTTCGCAGTTTTTGGCAGAATTTGGGGCGGATGCCCTCATTAATCGCAAATCCACCACATGGCGTGGTTTGGATGAGGCCACGCGCGCCACTGACCCAAAGGCGCTATTGGCGACCCATGCCGCGCTGATGAAACGCCCCGTCATCCTTGCGGATAACGGGGCGCTCTATCTGGGATGGGGCGCGGATGTAAAAGCCGCGCTTTTATAAATTAGCTGCGCAGATCAGGCGCAATCGCCTCGGCTACCAAGGCATCGATCACAGCATCTAAGGGCTGAACGGAAGTTTGGTTTTCACCCAAACGGCGCAAGGTCACGCTGCGATCTTCCATCTCTTTGCGTCCAACGGCCAAAATCACAGGCACCTTTCCTGTGGAATGCTCGCGGATTTTATAATTGATCTTTTCGTTGCGCTTATCAGCCTCGGCGCGCACGCCCCGTTTTTTGAGCAGTGCGACAATCTCATCCACAAACCCATCCGCTTCGGAGACGATAGAGGCAACCACAACTTGACGCGGGGCCAACCAGAAGGGCAGGCGGCCTGCGAAGTTCTCGATCAAGATGCCAATGAAACGCTCAAAGCTGCCCAAAATTGCGCGGTGCAGCATGACGGGGCGGTGTTTCGCGCCATCCTCGCCGATATAGGTGGCGTCCAGACGTTCAGGCAGAACGAAATCCACCTGCAACGTGCCGCATTGCCAATCTCGCCCAATGGCATCGGTCAGCACGAATTCCAGTTTCGGGCCGTAAAATGCCCCTTCGCCGGGGTTCAACTCATAGGCATATCCCGCCGCTTCGGTGGCGGATTTCAGTGCCGCTTCGGCCTTGTCCCAAACCTCATCGCTGCCCGCGCGGGTGTCGGGACGGTCAGAGAATTTCACGCGGAATTTCTCAAACCCAAGATCCTTGTAAACCGCTGAAAGCAACTCGATGAATTGCTTTGTTTCATCCTCAATCTGCGTTTCGCGGCAGAAGATATGCGCGTCATCTTGGGTAAAGCCGCGCACCCGCATGATCCCATGCAATGCACCTGATGGTTCGTATCGGTTACATGATCCAAATTCCGCCATCCGCAAGGGTAGGTCGCGATAGGACTTCATGCCTTGATTGAAAATCTGCACATGGCAGGGGCAGTTCATCGGCTTCAGGGCGTTGATGGCCTTTTCGCGGGCATGGTCTTCGTCCACTTCCACGATGAACATATTCTCTTGGTATTTTTCCCAGTGGCCCGAGGCCTCCCAAAGACGGCGGTCAACCACTTGCGGGGTGTTAACTTCTGCATAGCCGCCATCTTGCTGACGGCGGCGCATGTAATCTTGCAGCGCCGTGTATATGCGCCACCCATTGGGGTGCCAAAACACCTGACCTGGGGCCTCTTCCTGCATATGGAACAGGTTCATCTCGCGGCCCAAGCGGCGGTGGTCGCGCTTTTCGGCTTCTTCCAAGAAAGTCAGATGCGCCTTGAGGTCATCGCGGTTTTTGAACGCCACCCCATAGATGCGCTGCAGCATAGGGCGGTTGCTGTCGCCGCGCCAATATGCGCCTGCGAGCTTCATCAATTTAAACGCATCAGCGGGCAATTGCCCCGTGTGCTGCAAATGCGGGCCACGGCAGAGGTCTTGCCAATCCCCGTGCCAATACATCCGCACGGGTTGATCTTCGGGGATCATCCCAACCAGTTCGACCTTATATGGTTCGCCTGCCGCTTCGTAATGGGCGATTGCACGTGCGCGATCCCAGATTTCTGTGCGCACGGCATCGCGGGCGTTGATGATCTCTTTCATCTTCGCTTCAATCCGACCCAGATCATCTGGGGTGAAGGGCTCTTTGCGGTCGAAATCGTAATACCAGCCATTTTCGATGACAGGGCCGATTGTCACTTTTACATCTGGCCAGATTTCTTGAACGGCGCGCGCCATCACATGGGCAAAGTCGTGACGGATCAGCTCTAAGGCTTCGGCGTCATTGTCCTTCATAGTGTTGATCGCGATTGTGGCATCGGCATCAATTGGCCAAGCCAAATCGTAATGCGCGCCGTTCACTGTGGCGCTGATCGCCTTTTTGGCAAGCGAGCTTGCGATGCTTTCGGCCACCTCGGCGGCTGTCACGCCAGCCTCGTAGCTGCGGGAATTGCCATCGGGAAATGTTAGGGAAATCTGTGGCATCGCCATAGCTCCTCGTCAGTTTGGCGCCTACGAAACGCCCGGTTGCGGGTTAAGTGTTGCTTGGTCTTTTGGCGCGGCTTTGATGTGGTGTCAACTCTTGCGCGGGGGGGCAGGTTTTTGGCATGGAGGGGGCATATGCCTGCACATGAAAGCGAAACCATGCCCGACCATCTGATCACCGCGAAATCTCGCCGCATTGCCTATCATCTGACAGAAGGCACCCATCCGATGGTGGTGTTTTTGGGCGGCTTGCGCTCAGACATGGCGGGAACCAAGGCCGTATTCCTTGAGGAATATGCTAAATCCCGTGGCCGTGCTTTTTTGCGGTTTGATTACTCTGGCCATGGTGAAAGCAGCGGCGCGTTCACCGAGGGCTGTATTGGCGATTGGGCCGAAGACGCCGCGGAGGTTTTAGATCGCCTTGCCCCGAAGCGGGTGGTTTTGGTGGGGTCGTCCATGGGGGGATGGATTTCACTGTTGATGGCGCGCCGAAACCCCGAACGGATTGCAGGGCTGATTGGCATCGCGGCTGCCCCTGATTTTACTGAAGATGGGTTTTGGGCCAGTTTTTCCGAAGATCAACGCGCTGAAGTCATGGGGCAGGGGCAAACCGCGCTGCCCTCAGAATACGGGGAGCCGATGATCGTCACCAAGCGCATGATTGAGGATGGGCGCAAGAATTTGGTTCTGCGCAGCCCTTTGGTGATTGATGCCCCTGTGCGCCTTTTCCAAGGCACCGAGGATGAGGCGGTAGATCAAGCGGTGGCTTTGCGCCTTCTTGCGCATTTGCAGTGCGATGATTTGCATTTGGAATTGGTCAAAGGCGAGGATCACCGTTTTTCCAGCCCGCATTGCCTTGATCTTTTGGCGCGCAGGCTGGATGAAATGCTGGAAAGCGCGGTTTAACTGACGGCTTTGATCTTCGCGGACTTATTGTTGGCGTCAATGAAATCGAGAACAAGCGGGCGGATATTGTTGCGCCAGCTTTTGCCTGCAAAAATCCCGTAATGGCCTGCATCAGGCTCGAGGTGGCTCGCCTTTTTGCTGTCTGGCAGGCCCGTGCATAGATCTAGGGCTGCAACACATTGGCCCGGTGCGGAAATATCATCTTTGCCGCCCTCAACGGTTTTCACCGCAACCGATGTGATTTTGCCGATATCGACAGGCTTACCCGCAACGGTGAAGGTATTTTTCGCAATTTCGCGCTTCTTGAAGATACGATCCACCGTTGAGAGGTAGAATTCCGCAGGCATATCCATCACCGCAAGATATTCATCATAAAAGCGGTTATGCTTGTCATTGTCAGATGCCTCGCCTTTGGCCACACGAAGGATCTGCTCGGTGAAGGCGCGGCTGTGTTTTTCGGCATTCATCGCCATAAACGAGCTAAGCTGCTGCAAGCCTGGATAGACCATGCGGCCCGCGCCGGCATATTTGAACCCCACCCGCTGCAACATGGACTGTTCCAACTGGCCCATGGTGACGCGATTGCCAAAATCGGTGACATCCGTTGGCGCGGCTTCTGGGTCGATTGGCCCCCCAATCAGGGTCAATGAGCGGGGCTGTGCCTTGGGGTCTTCCTCGGCCAGATAGGCGGTCGCTGCTAAGGTCAGTGGGGCGGGTTGGCAGACCGCGATGACATGGGTGTCTGGCCCCATGTGGCGCATGAACTCCACCAGATAGAGGGTGTAATCCTCGACATCGAACTTGCCCGCGCTGACAGGAATGTCGCGGGCATTGTGCCAATCGGTGACATAGACATCACAATCGGGCAGCAAACTGATGACGGTCGAGCGCAGAAGCGTGGCGTAATGGCCCGACATTGGGGCAACCAACAACACTTTGCGGGCCATAGCCTCGCGCCCGGCAACAGCGAAATGCACCAAATCGCCAAAAGGTTTTGGAAGAACCACATTTGGACTGACAGCGTGGTCACGGCCATCGCCGAGTGTGATGGAGCGAATGCCCCAATCAGGTTTTACCGCCATACGCGCAAAACTGCGCTCCATCACCTCACCCCAAGCGGCGGTCATTTGGATGGCAGGATTGGCCACAAGCCCGAATTGCGGATAGGAGCACATCGCCCGCGCGGTTGATCCAAGCCATTGATTGGTCACGCGCATGGTTTCCATGAAATCATAGGTGAGAAGCTGTCGCATCGGATGCATATCTCCAAAATTGAGCTTGGGCGCCGTCAATGCACCCTGCGGTAAATCAGCCCTACCCCCTCACCTTGGTAAAGCCTCTCTATGCAAATGCAGCATTTATCGGATAAAATCAAGCAAAGTGACGATCCGCGCGCGAGGAGGCAAGGGTCATGGGTGACCATTTAGAAAAGTTAAACACCAATCTCAAACGCGTGGAAGAGTTAAGCCAACGTTTGGTTGAAGCCCTCGCAAATAAAGGCCAAAACGACCCTGGCCTGAATGGGCCAGGCCCCGATCTCTATATGAAAGCCAGCATGGCGTATTGGTCGGAACTGGTGAATAACCCCGCAAAATTAATGGAGCGGCAGGTCAAATTTTGGGCTGATTCCGTCACGCATTACGCCGAAGCTCAACAGAATCTTGCGCAAGGCAAGCTAGAGCCGCCCGAGGATAACACCCCAGATGATCGCCGTTTTTCCAATCCGCTGTGGAAAACGCACCCCTATTTTAACTATGTCAAACAGCAATATATGATCTCGGCCAATGCCATAGAGGCCTCTTTGAAGGATCTTGAGGGGCTAGAGCATAAAGATCGACAGAGAATCGAATTCTTTGCAAAACAGATGGTTGATCTTTTTGCACCAACAAATTTTCTGGCCACAAACCCAGATGCGTTGGAGCGTGCGGTCGAAACCGAGGGCGAAAGCCTTGTGAAGGGCTTAGAGAACCTCGTGCGCGATATTGAGGCCCATAAGGGTGAGATCTTGCCAACCTTGGCCGATGGTTCGGCCTTTGAATTGGGCACGAATATCGCAACCGCAAAAGGCGCCGTGATCTATCGCAATGAAATGATGGAGTTGCTGCAATTCGCGCCGACCACAGAAACCGTCTACAAAAAACCTGTGATCATCTTCCCGCCGTGGATCAACAAATATTATGTAATGGATTTGCGCCCCGAAAATAGTTTGATCCGATGGATTGTGGATCAAGGCTATACCTTATTCGTAGTGTCGTGGAAGAACCCTGATAAATCCTATTCCGATAAGGGCCTCGAAGATTACATCGAGAAAGGCTATCTCAAGGCTATTGACGTCGCCAAAGAGGTCACGGGGAGTAAGGCGGTCAATGCGGTGGGCTATTGCATTGCAGGCACCACCCTCAGCCTCACGCTCTCGCTGCTGAAAAAACGCCGCCAAAAGCCGATCTCATCGGCAACCTTCTTCACCACGCTGACGGATTTTTCCGATCAGGGTGAATTTACGGTCTTTCTGCAAAATGACTTTGTCGATGCCATCGAACGGCAGGTTGCCGAAGATGGTGTGCTTGATAACAAATATATGGCCAAGACCTTTAGCTTTTTGCGCGCCAAGGATTTGATCTACGGCCCTGCGGTGCGCAGCTATATGATGGGCGAGGCCCCGCCCGCCTTTGATCTGCTTTACTGGAATGGTGACGGGACGCATTTGCCTGGCAAGATGACCGTGCAATATTTGCGAGGTCTTTGCCAAAGCAATGATTTTGCTGAGCGCACGTTTGAATTGATGGGAAAGAAGCTCAAGGTCAGTGATGTCGACCTGCCGCTTTGCGCCATTGCCTGCGAGGCGGATCACATTGCGGCGTGGAAGGACAGCTATCGCGGTGTGCAAAAAATGGGGTCAAAGGATAAAACCTTTATCCTGTCCCAATCGGGCCATATCGCGGGGATCATCAATCCGCCCAACAAAAAGAAATATGGTCACTATACAAATGATGACCTTAGCCTTTCCGTGAAAGACTGGCGCGAGCAGGCTGAATTCCACGAAGGGTCATGGTGGCCTCGATGGGAAGCATGGTTGCGCACCCATTCGGGAAAGCGCGTTGCCGCGCGCAGCTTGGGTGAGTCGGGTTATAAAATATTGGCGCAAGCCCCCGGCACCTATGTCAAGGAAACGCCAGAACTCTGATAATCCATAAAATTTTTGGCCTTTGCTGCGGTGCAGAAAAATGCTTGACTTGCTGCAGCGCAGCATGACATATACTGCATATGCAGCAAACGCAGCCCGCGAAACACGCGATATTTTTTGGAGTAGAGACCATGGCAAAAACCGCCGCAAACGAATTCACAAAAGTTCTTCAGGACATGATGAAGGCTTACCCAATGGACATGTCGGCAATGACCGATGCGTTCAAAAACTCTGCCGCGATGGGCGAGAAGTTCTCGAAAGTTGCTCTTGAAGCCGCTGAGAAATCCGCTGAGATCCAAGCAGGTTGGACAAAAGACACCATCGCGAAACTCGGCGATGTTGCCAAAGTTAAAGAAGAGCCTGCTGACTACAGCAAAGCCCTGACCGATTTCGCTTCTGCACAAGCAGAAATCGCAGCTGAAAACATGGCTGCTTTCGCTGAAGTTGCGAAAAAAGTTCAGATGGACACTGTTGAGTTGATGATGGCTGCAGGCAAATCTGCAACTGAAGAAGCTTCTGCAGCTGTTAAAAAAGCAACTGCCGAAGTTACTGCAGCAGCTAAGAAAGCAGCAACTGCAGCTGCATAAGCTCCAGATTTCTGTGCCGCGTTGGTATCCTCCCTTCCAACGCGCTCCCAAGAAGGGCAGGCCTCACCGCCTGCCCTTTTTGCATCTGCAAAACAATTATTGTTTTTTTTCTGCGACTGCTTAGGCTGATCCCTAGGGTGAACGCGCGACAGTAAGTCAGGGAGGATGAAATGGCACAGGCACAAGAGCCTTTATTGATCAAACGCTATGCCAGCCGCAGGCTCTATAATACTGAGACCTCCGATTATGTGACGCTTGATGATATTGCGGGGTTCATCCGCGCAGGGCGCGAGGTGAAGATTGTTGACCTGAAATCAGGGGATGATCTGACCCGCCAATTTCTGTTGCAGATTATCGCAGAACATGAATCACGCGGCGAAAGTGTTTTGCCAATCGCCGTGCTGAATGACTTGGTGCGCAGTTACACAAGCCAAGCACAAAGCGTGGTTCCCGATTTTCTCGCGATGTCCTTTGATATGCTCAAACAGGGCCAATCCGCGATGATGGAAAACATGAGCGCGATTAACCCGATGGCCTCCATGCCCGGGTTCGAGGCCATGCGCGCCCAACAAGAAGCCTTCATGAAGGCGATGACTGGTGGTTTGGGCAAAGGGTGGTCAGGCCCGAGCGCAGAGGAGGAAGACACTCCCACCCCTGCGAGCGAAGAGGACGAACTGAGCCAGATCAAACGCCAGCTTGCGGAATTGCAAAACAAGCTCTCCAAGCTGTGACGGCATCGGAGGCGCGCTGTGCTACAGCGCCCTCCATCCGATGTCTGAGCGGCAAAACCCGTCAGGCCAATCAATTTTATTGACCATGTCATAGGCGCGGCTGCGGGCCTCGGCCAAGGTTTCACCACGGGCGGTGACGTTTAAAACGCGCCCCCCTGCGGCTGTGATTGCGCCATTCATTTCCTTGGTGCCTGCGTGAAATACCATGTGGTTGCTATCTTGCGTCAACGCCTCAAGCCCGTTGATCACGCTGCCTTTATCATATGATCCGGGATAGCCATTTGCCGCCATCACAACGCTCAGCGCGTGATCCTCGGCCCAGTTGACCGACATTTGGTCAAGCCGCTGTTCCGCGCAAGCCACCATCAGATCTAAGGCCTGCGCGCCGAGGCGCATCATCAACACCTGACATTCAGGATCACCAAAGCGCACATTATACTCGACCAAGCGTGCTTGGCCGTCTTTGATCATCAACCCTGCATAAAGTACACCGCGATAGGGCGTGCCGCGCTTGGCCATTTCGTCAATCGTGGGCTGAACAATCTCGCGCAAGGCGCGCGCGGCGATTTCATCGCTTAGGACGGGGGCAGGGCTATAGGCTCCCATGCCACCCGTATTCGGCCCCGCATCATTGTCAAAGGCGCGTTTGTGATCTTGGGCCGTGCCAATAGGCAGGATGGATGCGCCATCAGATAGAATGAAGAAACTGGCTTCTTCACCTTCCATGAACTCTTCGATCACCACCTCGGCACCTGCATCGCCGAACTCGCCGCCAAACATATCGTCAATCGCGTCTAACGCCTCGGTCAGGGTCATCGCTACGATTACGCCTTTGCCCGCCGCCAAACCATCGGCCTTGACCACAATGGGCGCGCCTTGTGCTGTGACGTAGTCCCGCGCGGATGCTGCATCGGTGAACCGCGCGTAGGCGGCAGTCGGTGCCTTGGCCGCATCACAGATTTCCTTGGTAAAGGCCTTGGAGGCCTCAAGCCGCGCCGCCTCTCGGCTTGGGCCGAAAGCCAAGATGCCCGATTGTGACAAGGCATCTACCACGCCCTCGGCCAAGGGGGCTTCGGGCCCAACAATCACAAAATCAATCGCGTTTTCGGCAGCAAAATCCACAACCGCCTGCGGGTTAAGAATATCGATATCAGCACAAGCGGCGATTTGGGTGATCCCCGCATTGCCAGGGGCAACGATCAACGTATCACATTTGGGGTTTTGCAGAACCGCCCAAGCCAACGCGTGTTCACGGCCACCACTGCCCAAAATCAAGATATTCATCGCATCCGCTCCACTTGGCCTTTTCGTTGCCGCGTTCTAAGCTGCGAGGGAAATCAACGCAAGCCAACCCAAGGGATGAGGGGCAGATGTCGGATTTGATCGAAGAAGCCGAGGGCGGAAACGCGCCCGAGTTCTCTGTCACCGAGCTTTCTGGCGCGGTCAAGCGCATGATTGAGGGAGAGTTCTCGCATATCCGCGTGCGCGGCGAATTGGGCCGTATTTCGCGCCCTGCTTCTGGTCATATCTATTTGACCTTGAAAGATGATCGCTCAAATTTGGATGCCGTGATCTGGAAGGGCACAGCCGCGCGCCTATCCCACAGACCCGAAGAGGGGATGGAGGTTGTCGCCACGGGGCGCATGACGACCTTTGCAGGCCAATCGAAATATCAATTGGTGATCGAGGATATGCGCCCTGCAGGGGCGGGTGCCTTGATGGCGATGTTGGAACAGCGCCGTATGAAACTGGCTGCTGAGGGTTTATTTGATGCCGCGCGCAAGCAAGAGCTGCCCTTTTTGCCTGAGGTGATCGGTGTGGTTACCTCGCCCTCTGGGGCGGTGATCCGCGATATTTTGCACCGCCTGCGGGATCGTTTCCCACGGCAGGTCGTGATCTGGCCTGTCGCGGTTCAGGGAGAGAAATGTGCGCCAGAAGTGGCGGCAGGCATTCGGGGGTTTAACGCCATCGCCGCAGGGGGGCACATACCCCGTCCTGATTTGATCATCGTGGCGCGGGGCGGGGGCAGCCTTGAAGACCTGTGGGGGTTCAACGAGGAAATCGTGGTGCGCGCCGCAGCCGAAAGCAGGATCCCCTTGATCTCCGCTGTGGGGCATGAAACCGATACCACCTTGATCGATTTTGCAGCCGATTATCGCGCGCCCACACCGACCGCTGCGGCCGAGCGTGCGGTGCCTGTGCGGATGGATATCCTCACTTGGGTTCAAGATTGCGGCGCGCGCCTCTCGCGGGGGGCGCAGGCGGGTGTCACGCAGCGCCGTGTGCGACTGGCGGATCTCTCGCGGGCCTTGCCGCGCCCCGCGTCACTGCTTGAGACTGCGCAGCAGCGCCTTGATCGCGTGGCAGACAGGCTTGAGCCTGCATTGGTGCAATCCGTGCAAACCCGCAGCCATCATGTGCAAACTGTGGGCGCGCGACTGGTACCTGCCTTGGATCGTGCTTTGGCGCAAAAGCGCCTGCCTTATGAGCGCGCTTGCGCCAATTTGCGCCCCTCGGTTCTGAGCCGCGCGATTGCAGATGCACAGCAAAAACTGAATGCCCTTGAACGGATGCGGCAAAGCCTCGGCTACACGGCAACGCTCAAACGTGGCTATGCGGTGTTGCGCAATGAGACGGGGTTGATCACCACAACCGCGGCTTTGCGCACGGCGTCCGAGGTTGAGGTTGAACTGGCCGATGGCAAGGCGCAGGTTAAGCCGCTCCCGTAACGGGGCGGTGGGAATCCGCTTGCTGCCCTATCTCGGCGGGCTATAGTTTTCGTGAGACAACCTATGCTCAAGAAAGGGGCCTCTTATGCCGATCAAAAACCGCTTTGCCGAATTGCTGCCCGAAGTCACCGCGTGGCGGCGCGATCTGCACGAGAACCCAGAAATCCTGTTTGAAACCCATCGCACCTCGGCTGTGGTGGCCGAGCGGTTGCGCGAATTTGGCTGTGACGAGGTGGTTACGGGCTTAGGGCGCACAGGGGTTGTGGGCATCATCAAAGGCAAATCCACTGCATCGGGCCGCTGCATCGGGTTGCGCGCAGATATGGATGCCCTGCCGATCCATGAGGAAACGGGGCTTGATTATGCCTCGAAAACACCCGGTGCAATGCATGCCTGCGGCCATGACGGGCACACGGCCATGTTGCTTGGTGCCGCAAAATATCTGGCTGAGACGCGCAATTTTGATGGCACAGTTGCCATCATCTTCCAACCCGCCGAAGAGGGCGGCGGTGGCGGCCGCGAAATGGTTGATGACGGGATGATGGAGCGCTTCGGCATCCAAGAGGTCTACGGGATGCACAATTGGCCGGGGATGCCTACGGGCGCATTCGCGATCCGCTCCGGCCCATTTTTCGCCGCGACCGATCAATTCGATATTTACCTGACGGGCAAAGGGGGCCATGCCGCCAAACCGCAAGACACGATTGACCCTGTGGTGATGGGCAGCCATCTGGTGCTTGCCCTGCAAACCATCGCCAGCCGCAATGCCGACCCTGTGAAACAGGTGGTGGTGTCGGTGACGGCGATGCACAGCGCGGGCGAGGCCTATAACGTGATCCCTGAGAAAATCCATCTGCGCGGCACGGTGCGCACGCTTGACCCTGATCTGCGCGAATTGGCCGAAGCGCGGATTACCGCGATTGCCAAATCCACCGCCGAGGGCTTTGGCGGGCAGGCTGAAGTGCAATATCACCACGGCTATCCTGTGATGATCAATTCGGACGAGCAAACCGAATTCGCCGCCGAAGTCGCCCGCGCCGTTTCAGGCGATTGTGTCGAAGCGCCGCTGATCATGGGTGGCGAAGATTTCGCCTTCATGCTCAATTCCCGCCCGGGGGCCTATATTCTGGTCGGCAATGGTGACAGCGCAGGCGTGCATCACCCAAAATACAATTTCAACGATGAAGCCATCCCCGCAGGATGTTCGTGGTGGGCCGAGATTGTAGAGCGGCGGATGGCGGTGGGCTGAAGGGGTAAACCTACCCCCCGGTATGGCTCATATGCCGTGACATCTGACCTGCCACTTTTTGGCGGGAATAGTCGAAATCATGGCCCTTGGGTTTGCGGGCGATGGCATTGCGGATTGCCTCTTGCAGAAGCGCGTCATCATCGCTGTTGCGCAAGGGCGCGCGCAGGTCGGCCATGTCCTCTTGCCCCAAGCACATATAGAGCTGCCCCGTGCAGGTCAGGCGCACGCGATTGCAGCTTTCGCAGAAATTATGTGTGAGCGGCGTGATGAACCCGATTTTCTGCCCTGTCTCCTCAAGGCGGACATAGCGGGCAGGGCCGCCTGTGCGTTCTGTCAGATCGGTCAGGGTAAAGCGCGTGGCGAGACGCGCGCGCAAATCTGACAGGGGCCAATATTGGTCTAGGCGGTCTTCATTTCCCAGATCGCCCATTGGCATCACCTCGATGAAAGTGAGATCCATATCGTGCTGCGCGCACCAGGATTGGATGTCGAATAATTCATCCTCATTGAACCCTTTAAGGGCCACCACATTGATTTTGACGCGCAGACCCGCGGCGCGCGCGGCCTCAATCCCCGCGAGGACTTGGGGCAGGCGGCCCCATCGGGTGATGGCGGCGAATTTGTCATCCTTCAGCGTATCAAGCGACACATTGATCCGCCGCATCCCCAAATCATAAAGCGGCTGCGCAAAGCGGCTGAGTTGGCTGCCATTGGTGGTGAGGGTCAATTCCTCGAGCGCGCCTGTTTCCAGATGCCGTCCCATCGCCTCGAAAAAGGTCATGATGCCACGGCGCACCAAGGGTTCCCCGCCTGTGATCCGCAGTTTCTTGACCCCAAGATTGACGAAACTGGAACAAAGCCGATCCAGCTCCTCCAAGCTCAACAATTCGGCCTTGGGCAAGAATGTCATATTCTCCGCCATGCAATAGACGCAGCGAAAATCGCAGCGATCCGTGACGGAGACGCGCAGATAGGAAATCGCGCGGGCAAATGGGTCGATTAAAGGCGCGGTCGTGTTCATGTGCGCGAGCCTAAATCAGCGCATAAACCCTGCGCAAGCCCTCATTCGATATGGCGGCGCAGGCGGTTGATCACAAACCAGACAAGCCCGATCACAGGGATCACCGCAGCGGCTGTGAGTGTGGTTTTGGAAATCCCCAAAGGTTCGGACAAAGGGGCCAAAAGATAGGCCACCAGATTGATGGCGTAATAGCTGATGGCCACGACCGAAAGACCCTCAACCGTTTTTTGCAGCCGCAACTGCAGATCCGCGCGTTTGTTCATGCTTTCCAGCAGCAATTGGTTCTGCGCAGACCGTCCCACATCGACCCGTGTGCGCAACAAATCGCCCGCGCGAATGGCGCGATCTGTGATCTGTTGCAGGCGGTTTTCATTCGCCTTGACGGTTCGCATGGCGGGGTCAAAGCGGCGCATCATAAATTCCGCAAAGGTTTGCCGCCCCGCGAACCGCTCTTCGCGCAGCACATTGATGCGTTGATTGACGAGCGCGTTGTAGGCGGTGGTGGCCCCAAAGCGAAACGCGCTTTCGGATTGTAATTTCTCCAATTCCGCGGCGATGGAGAGAAGTTGATCAAGCGTGTCTTCGGGCTGTGCCAAGTCACCATTCATATCAGCGACAAGTTGCGACAGGGTTTCGTCCAACTCTCCCATCCTTGCGCCAATATCGCGCGCGCGCGGAAGGCCGAGCATGGACATGGTTTTATAGGTTTCGATTTCGCAAATACGCTGTACCACGCGGCCGATACGCCGTTGACCTGTCTCGCTATCCACAAACACGGCAAAGCGCATATGCCCGCCGCTATCAATGCGAAAATCGCCCGCAATCACAGCACTTCCATCGAGAACCGAACTGACGGCAAGGCTTTCTGGAACGAACCACTCGTCAATCTCTTGTGCGATTTGGGCATCGCTTGGGGCATTGGCCACGCGAATATGCAGGGATGTGATCCGCGCACCGGGTGCGGATTTTAGCCACGCCTCGGGAAAGACCTGCCACAGCTCAGGATCAAAGGCGCGTGTTTCTGGCCCGTCCACAAAGACGGTATAGGTCACAAATTCCGTGTGCATCTCCCATTTGATACGGAACTTGCCCATATCACCGAAATAATGGGTGGCATCAGGCTGCGGATGCGCGGCGCCAAACCGATCAAGCAGCGCGATAAGATGCGCGCGATCAAGAGCGCGGTCGCGCTTGGCGGCATTTTGCGGCTGTTTGATCGCGAGGAACAAAGCCTGCGAAGGCGCGTTCAGCGAAGGAAAGGGCCGCGCGTGCAACTCATTGGCAAGCGCATAGCGCAGCGGATGATCTTGTAGCATATGCCGTCACGCCTTTCAGGCGGGGGGAAGATACTTCAAACTGACGAAAATTTTTGGATATGTAAACCAAAAATTTATTTGTATTTTAAAGGTTTATCTGCACACAGCGGTATGCAATCAGGCAGCCTTAGGTCACTGCGTTGCGTATCTTCCATTCGGGGCGATCCCAAAGCCGGCCTTTGATGATTTCCGAAATTGCGCCAATGGCTGCGTCAATTTCAGCCGTGCCGATGTAAAGCGGCGCAATTCCAAATCGCAGAATGTCGGGCGCGCGGAAGTCTCCGATGATACTGCGCGCGATCAGAGCTTGGCAAAGGGCATAAGCGTCTTGAAAATGAAATGAAACCTGACTGCCGCGTTGCTCGGGGTCGCGGGGGCTTGCGAGGCGCAAATCAGGGCAATTGGCCTCAATGCCCGTAATCAAACGCTCAGAAAGCGCGACTGAGGCCGCACGCAGATCATTCAGATCAACCCCCTGCCACGCATCAAGGGCGGCATCTAGGATTTGCATCTGCACCACTGCAGGGGTGCCAATCCGCATCCGATCCACCCCTGTGGCGGGTGTATAGTCTAGCGGAAATGCAAAGGGTGTCGCGTGCCCAAGCCACCCGTTGAGAACGGTATGCGCTTGGTCACGATACTGCGGGGCGATATAGATAAAGGCGGGCGCCCCTGGCCCGCCATTGAGGTATTTATAGCTGCATCCAACCGCAAAATCCGCGCCTGTTTGCGCCAGATGCACGGGAAACGCCCCCGCCGAATGGGCCAAATCCCAGATTGTGATAATCCCCAATTCATGTGCCCGAGCCGTCAGGCGCGCCATGTCATGCCTGCGGCCTGTGCGATAATCAACTTGGGTCAGCATCAGCACGGCGATCTCGTCACTGAGCGCCGCTTCCACGGCTTCGGGTGCAACCAAGCACAGTTCGTGGCCTTGGCCCATGGTTTGGATTAACCCTTCGGCCATATAGAGATCGGACGGAAAATTGCCCTGATCGCTTAGGATCACCTTGCGATCTGTCATCGCCAAAGCGGCCCCAAGTGCCTGATAAAGTTTCAAGGATAATGTATCGCCCACTTGAACTGTTTCAGGCTCAGCCCCAATCAGCGGTGCGATGCGATCCCCCAATTTGCGCGGCAGATCAATCCAGCCTGCGCGGTTCCATGCGGTGATCAACATCTCACCCCATTGGTCGGTCAAGGTCTGGCTGGCTGCTGCTTGTGCCGCCAAGGGCAGGGGGCCGAGGGAATTGCCATCAAGATAGATCACCCCATCGGGAATATGGAACGCCGCACGGGTTTTGGTGAAATCTGTCATCTTGGCCTCTCCTCTTTTCGAATTGCTGCCGCATCTGCCCGTTGAGGTCAATTGATCTGGCGCGGCTGCGTTCTGCCTCTGGACATTGCCGAAACTTGAGCCAATTCTTGTTTTGAACAGATATTGCGCGGTATGCGGTTGTATACGAAATATTATGTCGCGGATTGGGCCGTTGTATCCATCTGCGGCAGTTGTTATGGGGGCGGGAGCCACCAAAAACTGGAGGGAATGTAGCGTGAAAATTGGCGCTTTAAAAGAAATCGAACAGGGCGAAGCGCGGGTTGCGATGACACCCGACAGCGCGGCGCAATTGCAGAAGCTTGGCCATGAATGCGTGATCGAAACAGGTGCGGGTGCAGCAGCTGGCTTTTCAGACGCAGTTTACAAGGCGGCTGGCGTCAGCGTTGTGAAAACAGCGGCGGCCTTGTGCAAAGCTTCGGATGTTGTGATCAAAGTGCGCCCGCCCCAAGAGGCTGAGGTCAAGCGCTTGCGCGAGGGGCAGACCCTGATTTCATTCTTCTGGCCCGGCCAGAATGAGGCGTTGATGGAATTGGCCCGCAGTAAAGGTGCCAATGTGATCGCAATGGATATGGTGCCCCGCATCAGCCGTGCGCAGAAAATGGATGCGCTCTCCTCAATGGCGAATATCGCAGGCTATCGCGCGGTGATTGAGGCAGGCAATAACTTTGGCCGCTTCTTCACAGGTCAGGTGACTGCCGCAGGCAAGGTTCCCCCTGCAAAGGTTTTGGTCGTTGGTGCAGGCGTTGCGGGCCTAGCCGCCATCGGCACGGCCACATCTTTGGGCGCAATCACCTATGCGTTTGACGTGCGTCCCGAAGTTGCAGAACAGATTGAATCCATGGGCGCGGAATTCGTATTCCTTGAATTCTCAGATGACGAATTGCCCGATGGGGCGGCGACTGGTGGCTATGCCCCTCCCCAAAGTCCTGAGTTCCAAGCCAAGCAATTGGCCAAATTCCGCGAGATCGCGCCAGATATGGATATCGTGATCACCACGGCCTTGATCCCAGGCCGCCCTGCGCCATTGCTGTGGACCAAAGACATGGTCGAAAGCATGAAGCCTGGCTCGGTGATCATCGATCTGGCCGCAGAACGGGGCGGCAATTGTGAATTGACCAAGGCAGATGAGCGGATTGTCAGCGATAATGGCGTGGTGATTATCGGCTACACCGATTTCCCTAGCCGTATGGCGGCGCAATCCTCAACCCTCTATGCCACGAATATCCGCCATATGTTGGCCGATCTCACCCCCGAAAAGGATGGGCAGGTTGTGCACAACATGGAGGATGACGTGATCCGCGGGGCAACTGCGGTGTTTGGCGGTGAGATCACTTACCCACCGCCCCCACCCAAAGTGGCGGCTATTGCCGCGCAGAAGCGTGAAAAGCCCAAAGAACTGACGCCCGAAGAAAAGCGGGAGCAAGAGATCGCCGCCTTCAAGGCGCAGACGAAGAGCCAAGTTACCCTTCTGGCGATTGGTGCCGCGTTGGTCTTGGGCGTGGGTTTGATTGCGCCTGCAAGCTTCATGCAGCACTTCATCGTCTTTGTGCTGTCAGTGTTCATCGGGTTCCAAGTTATCTGGAACGTGGCGCACAGCCTTCACACGCCCTTGATGGCGGTGACCAATGCGATTTCCTCGATTGTGATCTTGGGCGCGCTGATGCAAATCGGCTCGAGCTCTGCGCTGATCACGATCTTGGCGGCCCTTGGTATCTTTATGGCTGCAGTTAATATTTTCGGCGGCTTCCTCGTGACACGGCGGATGCTCGCCATGTTCCAGAAATCGTAAGCAGCAGGGGTATCAGATATGGATTTCGGTTTCACCATTGCGGCTTATGCAGTCGCGGGCGTCCTCTTCATCCTCTCGCTGGGCGGTTTGTCGGGACAAGAAAGTGCCAAGCGCGCGGTTTGGTATGGCATCGCAGGCATGGCCATTGCGATTTCGGCCACCTTAATTGGCCCAGGTTCGGGGCTGTGGCTGATGTCATTGGTCTTGATCGTGGCAGGCGCAGGGGTTGGGTATCAACTCGCCACCAAGGTGCAAATGACGCAAATGCCTGAACTTGTGGCAATCATGCACTCCTTGGTGGGTCTTGCTGCCGTTTTCGTGGGCTTTAACGCGCATCTTGAATTGGTCAGCGTGGGCGAGGTTCTGCGCGAGGCAGGTATGGCCTTCCCGCAACCCAAAGGCCCGATTGCGGCGCCTGTTTATGACATGCTTGGCACCCTGTCCAATTTCGCGGCGCTGTTGGGAAAGAAAACCGCCGTTGAAGTTGGCATTTTGCGCGTTGAATTGGTCTTGGGGATTTGGATCGGTGCTGTGACCTTTACGGGTTCCGTCATCGCCTATGGTAAACTTGCAGGGCGTGTGAACAGTGCGGCGAAGCAATTGCCTGGCGGGCATATCTTGAACGCTGCTGCCGCTGCCGCATCCTTGGCGTTGGCCGCGATGTATTTGGGCGGCGCAGGCGGCTGGACATTGATTGCCTTGACAGTTCTGGCTCTCTTTATTGGCTATCACCTGATCATGGGGATCGGCGGCGCGGATATGCCCGTGGTTGTGTCCATGCTGAACAGCTATTCAGGTTGGGCGGCGGCGGCGATTGGCTTTAGCCTTGGCAATGATCTGTTGATTGTTGTGGGGGCTTTGGTGGGCTCTTCGGGTGCCATCCTCAGCTACATCATGTGTAAAGCCATGAACCGCAGTTTCATCAGCGTGATTTTGGGTGGTTTTGGCGGTGCCAAAGGCGAGCAGCAGGCCATTGAGGGCGAGCAAATCGCAATCGACAGCGATGGTGTGGCCAATGCGCTGAACGAGGCCGACAGCATCATCATCATCCCAGGCTATGGCATGGCGGTGGCACAGGCACAGCAAGGTGTGGCCGAGCTTACACGCAAACTGCGCGCGGCGGGCAAAACCGTGCGTTTCGCCATTCACCCCGTTGCAGGCCGCTTGCCCGGTCACATGAACGTTCTGCTTGCAGAGGCCAAAGTGCCCTATGACATCGTTCTGGAAATGGATGAAATCAACGAGGATTTCCCATCCACCGATGTGGCCATCGTGATCGGTTCAAACGACATCGTGAACCCAGCCGCGCAAGAAGACCCCAACTCGCCAATCGCAGGGATGCCTGTGTTGGAATGCTGGAAAGCCAAGCAGGTTTTCGTCTCCAAACGGGGGCAGGGCACGGGCTATTCGGGAATTGAGAACCCGCTTTTCTACAAAGAGAACACGCGGATGTTCTATGGCGATGCGAAGGCCTCAATCGACAGCTTGCTGCCGAAAATCGCCTAAGACCTTGTGGTGCGCGAATGACAATCAGGCGGCCCCTATTCGGGGCCGCCTTTTTTATGGCAAAACGCCCTGCGCCGCAGGGCGCGCAGAGAGCAGGGCAATGCGATCTCGGATTGTGTCGCGAATTGGTGTTTCGTCTTGGTTGTCATGCAACTGCGTGAACCATGTCGCGGGTGGTGATTTCCCTTTCGAATGCCCTGCCCAAGATAGGCCCCGCAAGACCGCTTCGCCCTCTTGTGGGAGGCGGTCAGGAATATCTTGCCCGCTGAGTGTGGCCCAAATCCCGCTCCAGACGCGGGCGACTGTCCACGGGTTATAGCCCCCACCCCCTGTCACCAATAGGCGGGGACAGCGCAACGCTTGAACGGCAGCGATCATGTCCCAATAGCTTTGCGCAGAGAGACAGAGCCTTGAGAGCGGATCATCGGTCACCGCATCTGCACCGCATTGCAACACGATCGCCTCAGGGGAAAACGCCGCAAGGGCGGGCAAGATCAGCATATCGCGAATGAGTGCCATTTCCGCATCATGAAACCCGCGCGGGACGGGCAGGTTTAGACAATTTCCCCCGCCATCATCGTCCAGCGCCCCTGTAAATGGCCAACGCCGCTCTTCATGCACAGAGATCATCAAGACATCGGTCGCGCCCTTGAACCCATGCTCCACCCCGTCTGGATGGTGGGCGTCCATATCGACATAGGCGATGCGCGTCAGCCCCTGCTGTCGCAACGCCGTGATCGCAAGCGCAGGGTCATTGAGATAGCAAAACCCGTTTGCGCGGTCGGGCAGCCCGTGATGCGTGCCACCGCCTGGATGAAACACAACACCGCCTGCGCGCAGCAATTCAACCGCCAAAAGCGCGCCACCTGCCCCCGTGGCGGGGCGGCGATACATTTCGGGAAAGACGGGGTTTGCCACAGTCCCAAGGCCATGGCGCGCGCGGGTCGCGTCATCCACATCTTGGGTTTCTTCAGCGCGCATGAGCGCCTCGATATAGAGGCGGTCATGCCATGCAGTTAGGGCTTTTGGCTTGGCGCGCGGGCTTTGGCGATATTGCGCGGCGCTCAGCCACCCCATGGCGCGGCATAAATCCATCACAGTTGAGACACGCGGAATGCGCAAGGGGTGCCACGCACCATAGGTTGATCCGCGATATATCTCGGAGCCAAGAAAAACGGGTGTGGTCACAGGGACTAGCGCGCCAATTCGCGCTCAACCGCCCGAATGATCGCGCCACTTGTCGGGCCTGTCAGGCTTGACCAATCCTCGACAAATTCACCATTTCCATCAATGAGGAACTTTGAAAAATTCCATGATGGCCGCGCATTATGTTCGCGTGCGAGCCATTCGAAAAATGGATGTGCATCGGGGGCTTTAATCCGCGTGATCTCGGTCATCGGAAGGGTCAAATTGTAATTCAATTCACAAAACTCGGCCACTTCGGCCTCGCTGGCCAGTTCCTGCCCAAAATCATCGGAAGGCACGGCCAATACAATCAATCCCTGATCGGCATAACGATCATGCAAGGCCTGCAATCCCTCATATTGTGGTGTGAAGCCGCATTGCGATGCCGTGTTTACCACCAAAATCGGTTGCCCGCGCCAGTCTGAAAACCGATATTCACCGCCATCAATCGAAGGAAATGTGAAATCCTCGACAGCCATGGCCATTGATGTGGCCACAGCCCAAACCAAAACGGATTTGGCCAAAATCCCTGAGACTGTCATCAATGCTGCTCCTTCGATTGGCATTTGTGCAAAAGTTAGTCGAAATGCCAAAGCGATCAAGGGCGCGGGTGCTACATGCGCCCATCCTCGCTTGAAAAATTCATGGTTTATTTTGCTTTTCTTGGGAAAGTTCGGCAGACTGGGGCATAACGAATATAACAAAGAGCGGTGATAAAACGCGATGAGCAATCTTCGCACAGTGCAAGGGCCATTACGGGTTGAGGGGGCATCCAAACGGGATCCGCGCTCGCAATTCGCAGCGCTGTGTTTTCGCCGCAAGAAAAAAGGCGTTGAGATTTTGTTGATCTCCTCGCGTGACAGTGAGCGGTGGATCATCCCCAAAGGATGGCCCATGGATGGCAAAACCCCCGCCGAAGCCGCAGGGATAGAGGCATGGGAAGAGGCAGGTGTGCGCGGCACGACCCTAGACCTTTGTGTCGGGCTTTATTCCTATTCCAAAGAGATTGATAGCGCCGATCCAGTGCCCTGTATCGTGTCCGTCTTTCCTGTCGAGGTGAAATCTTTGGCCGATAAATATCCCGAAGCGGGGGAACGGCGGCGCAAATGGTTTTCCCCGAAGAAGGCCGCGTCAAAGGTGCGGGAACCTGACCTTAAGGCGATCCTGAAAGGGTTTCTGCCACCACCCCCTGCAACGTAATTTTGGCCCTTGCAGGGGGCAATGTGCAGGATGTAACACTTAGCCCCACTTGCACTCTGACGTTTTCGCCACAATTAGGGCCTCTATGATCCGATATGCGTTGAAATGTGCCGAAGGGCACGGGTTTGACAGTTGGTTCCAATCTGCTGCCGCCTTTGACGATCTGGCGGAGCGGGGATTGCTGTCTTGCGGTGTTTGCGGATCTTCTGATGTCACAAAGGCGATCATGGCGCCTCGTGTCGCCCCAAGCGAAGGCGATAGCCCTCAAATTGCACATAACCTGCCTGTGCCAAGCACCCCGCCGACAGGGGCGCTAAGCGCCCCCGATGGCAAACTTCAGGAAATGATCCAAGCGATGCGCAAACATGTCGAAGAAAATTCGACCTATGTTGGCAAGAATTTTGTAAAAGAAGCGCGCGCAATCCATGATGGCACCGCGCCCGAGCGCATGATCCACGGCGAAGCAGCCCCTGAGGAGGCAAAAGCCCTGGTTGAGGACGGGGTGCAAATTGCGCCCTTGCCCTTCTTGCCAAAGTCAAAGGCAAATTAACGCCGCTATTCTGGTGACGTTCGGATCGGCGTAAGCCCCAACCCGCGATAAAAGGCGGCATCAGCTGCGTCAATCTCGGCCTCTTTTGCCGCGATGAGGGGGGACTGAGCAATCATTTGCGCGATTTCTCGATCGCTATGACCGCCTGCGCGCAGTTGCGCGACCATATCCCTTGCAACGGGGGGCAGGGGTTGGGTGAATAAAACGCTGCTCAGAGCGCTGTATGGTGTTTCATGCGCCGCGCGCAGGCTTGCGATGATTTGCTTAAAGCTGGGGTTCGATTTTAGCGTGGCCAATCGGGCTTCGTGAAAAGCGAGGCTGTCATGGTGCGGGGCTGCGCGCAGATATTGTTCAGTCACAGGGGCGCGTGACCAATCGACCACGCCACCCGACCCGAAAATGCGCCATGTGATGACAACGCCATTTGCGCCGCGGTTTACGGCATCGGTGATCATCCCATCCAAAGTGCCAGAGGGGTGCGAAATTGCGAGAAACTCGTCCGCGTCAAACACCAACACCCAATCGGCGGATTGAACCAAGGGCTCGGCCTGTGCATGGTTCAGCGCAGAGGGCTGCGGTTTGTGACCTTCTGGGATCACGTTTTCGCGGTGATAGCACAGGCCCAATTCCTCAAGGCGCTGTAGCATTTCGACTGTCCCGTCCGAGCAATCGTTGGTGTAGACGAGAATATCCGTGAACCCAACGGCCAGATGATGCGCCACCCATTCCAGCAGATAGGCCGCCTCATCCTTCATCATGGAAACCGCCATCACCCGCCCGTGAGGTGATTTACGCTTGGTCAATTCTGTCAGTATCGTTGCGCTGCCCGCCATTTTCAGTCGACACCCGCCCGTGATTTATATTTTTATAGATAAATATAAATCACTATTCTGCCTTGATGCGCAAGACAGGGGGCGGCAGGGCGCGGGCTGCGTGAACTGGTCTAACGCTTAGCGTCCGCCTGAGACATCCACGATGGTGCCGGTGACATAGCTTGCCGCGTCAGAAATCAGCCATGCGACAACCTCCGCGACCTCATCAGCCCGTCCGATACGGCGCATCGGAACATCGTTTTTCTTGGTAACCAAACGATCTCCCACGCCTGCGGCAGCATGGATTTCGGTATCGATCAAACCTGGCGCCACCGCATTGACCCTGATGCCAATGGGCCCCAATTCGCGGGCAAGGCCAAGGGTCATTGTATCAATCGCCCCCTTTGACGCGGCGTAATGCACCCATTCGCCTGCACCGCCCAATTTTGCTGCGCGGCTCGACATCAAAACCACAGACGCACCTTCGGACATCGCGGCAGTGGCGGCCTTGGTGATCGCAAAGACGCCCAGAAGATTGGTGTCGATAACACGCTTTAGGTCTGCCATGTTCAGGTCACGCAATGGCAGGGCAGGGCCCGTGGTGCCCGCATTGGCAAAGAGCGCAATTGGCGCCCCAAAGTGCGCGATGCATTCGGCCACCACCGCCTCCGCTGCGGCGGGGTCAGCCGCATCGGATTGCAGGGCCACCACTTGCGCGCCCTTGGCGTGAAGCTCTGCGCATAGGCTGTCTGCAGCGGCGGCATTGCTGTGATAGGTGAACAGAACCTGATAGCCTGCGAGGGCCAAGCGGCGCACTGTTGCAGCGCCGATCCCGCGTGAGCCACCCGTAACGATGACCGCGCCTTTCAAATCAGAAGGCGACATCACCCGCCCCCTTCAAATCCAACATCTCGCGTGCTTCGTCAGGCGTTGCCACCTCCAGGCTTAGGCCTTCAAGAAGAGCGCGGGCTTTTTTGACTTGGTCGGCATTGCTTTGTGCCAATTGGCCCGGGGCCGCCCAAAGACTGTCCTCAAGCCCGACACGGACATTCCCCCCTTGTGCGGCGGCTTGGGCCGCCACGGGCAATTGGTTGCGCCCAGCACCCAAAACCGACCACACATAAGCATCCCCAAACAAACGATCTGCCGTGCGCTTCATATGCGCGACATCTTCGGGATGCGCGCCAATGCCGCCCAAGAGGCCAAAGACGGTTTGAACCAAGAACGGGGCCTTGACCAAGCCGCGATCCACGAAATGCGCCAAAGTGTAGAGATGGCTTGTGTCATAGCATTCAAACTCGAACCGCGTGCCGTTGGCATTACCCGTGCGCAAGATATGTTCGATATCGGCAAAGGTGTTTTTAAAGACAAGGTCGCGGCTGTTTTCGAGATGCTCGCGCTCCCAGTCATGTTTAAATTCTTTGAAACGGTTGAGCATGGGGTAAAGTCCGAAATTCATGCTACCCATATTGAGAGAGGCCACTTCGGGCTTCAGCTCTGCGGCGGGGCGCATCCGCTCCGCCACGGTCATATGCGGCGAGCCGCCCGTGGTGAGATTCAACACCGCTGAGGTCGCCTGTTTGAGTTGCGGCAGGAATTTGCAGAACATCTCCGGGTCTTGTGTGGGGCGCCCGTTTTCAGGGTCGCGCGCGTGGAGGTGCAGAATAGACGCGCCTGCCTCAAATGCCTTGATCCCGTCATCAATGATCTCTTGCGGGGTGACAGGCAGATAGGGCGACATGGACGGGGTATGGATCGCGCCTGTGACAGCACAGGTGATGATGACTTTACGCGGCTTAGCCATTTGAGGATGCTCTCGTTTTTTGTAGTGGGTCAGTGTTGTGGTTAGTGCTAGGGCCAGAAGGCCAATGGTCAAGCAAGGTTATAAGGTTTCGACCCCCCCGCAGACGCTGAGGGCTTGGCCTGAGATATTCGCGCCCCCTGCGGAAGACAGGAACAGGCACATTGCGGCGATATCCTTGGGGCTGACCATACGGCGCAGCGAAACCTTGCCCAAATATGTCTCGCGCATCTCCTCGAAACTGACGCCTGTCTGTTTGGCGCGGGCGGAAATAACGCCGTCAATACGCGGGCCTTCCACAATGCCAGGAAGGATTGCATTGGCGCGCACCCCATCTGGCCCAAGTTCAGCGGCAAGGGATTTTGCCAATCCCACTACGCCCCATTTCGAGGCGGCATAGGGTGTGCGAAACGCATAGGGCAATCGCCCTGCAACTGATGAGATCGCAATGAATTGTCCCTTAGATTTCACCAATTCCAAGCGCGCGTGATGGGCCGCGAGATAGGCCCCTTTTAGGTTGATCTCTAATGTCTCATCCCATTCATCGGGGGCGATTGCATCAACAGTGGCGGTCGGGCCTGCGATACCTGCATTGGCAATGACAACATCCAATCCGCCCAAGTGATCCAAAGCCTCAGAAAAGAGGCGTTCTGTATCTTTGGGATCGGCGGAATTGGCGCGCGTGCCCGTGATGGCCCCGCCTATTGCGGCGTCTAATGCGGCGGCGTTGATATCTGAAATATGCACCCGCGCGCCTGTCTCGACAAACCCGTCTGCAATGCATTTGCCAATGCCGCCCGCCCCTGCAGTGATCAAGACCCGCAGACCCTTTGGTGGCGTTAGTGACGCAAGAATGGACATGGAACATACCCCTCCCTTGGTTGATCCCATGGGGTTACTTTGGGCAAATTCTAACGCCTTGAAAAGGGCCAAGTTTTGCCCTGCCTTGACAGGCGGGCCTGCGCGCGGCCCTATAGGCAGGTCAAAAAGAGAGCAAGGCAGGAGGCAGCAATGAAACAGCGCAAACTGGGGGCCAATGGCCCAAGGGTTGGGGCGATTGGGTTGGGCTGCATGAGCTTTGCGGGCGTCTTTGGCGAAACCGATGAGGCCACAAGCCACGCCTGCCTTGATCAGGCCTATGAGATGGGGATCACCTTTCTGGATACGGCCAATGTCTATGGCATGGGCCGCTCGGAACAGGTGTTGGGCGCTTGGCTGAAAAAGGCCCCGCGGGATGTGGTTCTCGCGACCAAAGTCGGCATTCAGCGCGACCCTGCCGCGCCTGTGAATAACCGCCCCGAGCATATCCGCACCGAGATTGAAGGGTCGCTTGCGCGGCTTGGTGTGGATCATGTGGCGCTTTACTACCTTCACCGCCGTGATCCTGATGTGCCACTGGCAGAGGCTGTGGGGGTGATGGGGGATTTGATCACAGAAGGAAAGATTGGCGGCTATGGCCTTTCAGAGGTGGCCCCTTCTACGATCCGTGCGGCACATGCGATTTTGCCGCCTCTCGCGGTGCAAAGCGAATATTCGCTGTGGTCGCGATTGCCTGAATTGGGGGTGATCCAGACCTGCGCGGAATTGGAGATCACTTTCGTGCCGTTTTCACCTCTGGCCCGCGGTGTCTTTGGCGAAAGCTATCCTGACACGGGGCAGATGGCCGAAGGTGATTTGCGCCGTGATATTCCGCGTTTTTCCGCCGAGAATTACCCGAAGAACAAGGCGCTGATTGACCGCTTCAAGGCTTTGGCGCATTCGAAATCTGTGCCAGTTTCTGCGTTGGCCATGGCATGGGTGCTGCAGCGTGGGGCGGGGTTTGTGCCTATTCCAGGAACACGCACAGCGGCGCATCTGATGGAATGGGCCCGCGCCGATGAGATCAGTCTTTCCGATGCAGATATGGCAGAGATCGAGGCGGTGCTGCCCGTTGGGTTTGCCCATGGGGATCGCTATTCCTATCACCATATGCGCACGATTGAGCGATATTGCTAAGCCAACCATGCCAGCGAAATCAGCGACAGGGTTGATGTCCAGATAATCACAGGCGCAATCACATCGGTGCGCACCCCGTGCAACATGGCAAGCGCGAAGGACATCGCTCCCGCAGGGCCTGCGGCGCATAGCACAATCAGTGTGTTCCATTGCATGGGGCGGTCGCCCAAATGGAGGGCCGCGTAAACCAAAGCGGGAAACGCCAGCAATTTGAGGCCAGACACCGCCATCACTGTGGCATTGGGGGTCAAAGGGTGGCCTGACAAGATCACGCCAAGCGCGAAGAGGGTCAACGGGGCTGCCGCCGCGCCCGCAAAATCAAGCCCCGTTAAGATAGGCGCAGGTGCAGCCAAACCCGCCAGATTGGTCACGACCCCAAACGCGATGGCAATCAACACAGGGTTGCGTGTCATACGGCGCAGGGATTGGCGAATGCCCGCATCGGGGTTTGCCATCAAATCGGTTGTAATGATGAAAAACGCAAAAGTTACAGTTGCGTCCCATGCCACGATAGCCGTGATGGGCAGGGCTGCGACCTCGCCATAAATCAGATAGGAGATTGGCCAAATATAGAGCAGCGTGTTGACGAAAATCGTGGCCATTGCCAGCAGCCACGCCTCCAACCTCTCGCGCCGCAGGGCATAGCGGCAAACCACATAGGTCAGACTAAATACAATCACCTGACAGGCGGCATAGAGCCCAATCGCGTCAAATTGAAAGGCGTGCCAATCAAGCTTGTTGATCAGCGGGAACAAAAGCGCGGGTTGCAACGTCAGAAAGGCTACGCGGTTCAAGACGCTTGCATCCGCGCCACTGATCACCTTGGCTCGCCCCAAGAGAAAGCCAAGCGCCATCATGGCAAAGACTGGCAAAATGTCACGTGTCAGAACATGCAGCATCGCAAGCATGGGGAGGGGCTTTCTGTGTTTAGAGGGCCTTAGGCGTAGATGCCTTTTTGCGCTTTGGCGCCTGCCATCATGGCCTTGGCGCGCGCCTGCCTGATTTCATCGTAGAGATCAACTGCGCGTGGCTCGAATAGGGTTTGGGGGGCGGTGTAATGGATGAATTTGCCCACCCGATCAATGCCACGCGCAAGCATCGCGTAATCCCGATCCGCCATATTCTGCGCCACTTGCGGCGTCACATATCGTACAACCACTGCGATGCGCCGATCATCCGATATATTCGGGCCAGAGCCATGAATGGTCAGCCCGTGGTGAAGCGACATTTGCCCCGGCATAAGCTCAATCGCGGTTTTGTCTTCTTCGGCCACATCGACCGCAATCTCTTGGCCGCGCGACAATAGGTTTTTTTCATTGAACGTATCGGTATGCGGTAGAATTTCGGATTTATGGCTGCCTTTGACGAAATCCATACAACCACTCGCCCGTGTTGCGGGCGAAAGGGCGATCCAAGCGGTGACCATCTCAGAGGTGGTGCCCATGCCCCAATAGGTCAGGTCTTGATGCATCGAGACATATTGATCGCTTTGCGCGTTCTTGATGAAAAATTCTGCGCTGTAGATCAAAATGTCAGGGCCAAGGATGCCCTCGATCACATCTAAAACCTGTGGTTTGGTGGCGATCTCATGCACAAAGGGCATCACCAGTTGCGCATTGACGCGCTTATAGGTGTTCAGGGGCAGGGGCAAATCACCCTCTAACCAATCGCGCTCGACCCATTCTAGTTGGGTGCGATAGGTTTGCGCCTCATCGCGTGACAGAACATCTATTGGAAAGAGAAACCCATCCTCCCAGTAGCGCGCGATCATATCAGGGGCGAGATGGGTTCCGTTGCGTGCGGCAGGTTCTTGCATCAGGGCATCCTCTTTTCCCGTAATCCAAGGGGCAGGGATGCCTCGCTTGGGTCGTCATCTTCGAAATAGGCTTCATGCTCGGCCCGAATACGGATCAGTTGTTCATGAATGCGGGAGAGATGCGCGCGCATGATCTCTGCCGTGCCATCAGGATCACGATCAGCTAAGGCGCGGGTCAGCGCGATATGATCATCCCATGCCGTTTGCGATGAAAACGCCAAGGACAGCATTCTGACCCGATCCATATGGCCTTTGTTTTCGGCAATCAGGTCCCATGTAAATTCTAGGCCCGCCCGCAAACAGATTTCGCGGTGGAAGGCGTCATCGGCGGCATGAAACCGCAGCTTGTCGCCCGCGTCTTTGGCGGCGGCCTGTTCTGCGATCAGCCCCTCCAATGCTTGAATATCTGCCGCAGTAAGCCGCGTGGCCGCATGGCGCACGGCCTCAGCCTCAAGCGCGATGCGAATGAACTGGGCCTGCATCACCGCCCGGGTGGAGATCAACGATACCAATGTGGCGCGTTGCGGGCGGATCAGCAGGAAGCCCATTTTCGAAAGCCTGTAGAATGCATCGCGCACCGGTTGACGGGAGACTTCAAACCGTTTTGCGATCTCAGCTTCTGACAGCTTCTCACCGGGTTTCAGGTCAAGGTTGAGCACCTGTTTGTGCAATTCCCCATAGACCAAATCCGCGATCGCAGGGCGGGCGGTTCGGTCAAGCGATATGAGTGGCATATCTTGGGTCATTTCAGGATCAATCCCTGTCTGATTGACCTAGGTTATATCCTAGCATATCAGTTTGCAAGAAGATTAACCAAAAGGGGCCGCCTATGGGCTTTTTAAGCGAAGACCGCCTGTTTCCTACAGAGCCTACAGCGCGGTCGCTGGCCCGTGCGCTTTATGCGCAGGTCAAAGATGCGCCGATCATCTCACCCCATGGTCATACTGACCCCCAGTGGTTCGCGCAGAATGAACCCTTTGAAGACGCCGCCAAACTGTTCATCACGCCCGATCACTATGTGTTTCGGATGCTTCATTCCCAAGGTGTCGCGCTAGAGGATTTAGGCGTGCCGCGTGCCGATGGTGGTGCGGTGGAAAGGGACTCGCGCAAAATCTGGCGGTTGTTTGCGCGGCACTATCGCCTTTTTGCAGCAACCCCTTCGCGGATGTGGATTGACCACGCGCTGCAAGATTTGTTTGGCCTAGATCAAAGACTATCGCCAGAGACGGCAGACGCGGCTTTTGATGCCATCAACGAGAAATTAGCAAGCCCCGCCTTTCGGCCCCGCGCCCTATTTGAGCGGTTCAAGTTAGAGGTTCTCGCAACCACGGAAAGCGCGCTTGATAACTTGGCCCATCACCGCAGGATCCGCGACAGCGGATGGCAGGGTCGCGTCATCACCACCTATCGGCCTGACGCGGTTATCGATCCTGATTTTGATGGGTTCATAGGCAATGTCGAAGCCTTCTGTGCGCATGGTGGCGGTGCTGTAACATGGGAGAGTTATCTCGCGGCCCATCATACCCGCCGAGCGTATTTTGCATCTTTGGGTGCAACTGCGACTGATCATGGCCACCCAACTGCCAACACTGCCAATCTCGCGCAGGCCGAGGCCGCGGCCCTGTTTGACGATGTCATGACAGGCAAGGCTGATCCCGCCACGCGCGAGTTGTTTCGCGCGCAAATGCTGACAGAGATGGCGCGCATGTCGGTTGCAGATGGTTTGGTGATGCAAATACATGCAGGATCACAGCGCAATCATTCCGATTGGGTCTTGGCGCGCTTTGGTCGGGATAAGGGTTACGACATCCCGCAACGCACCGATTACGTCACCGCGCTGCGCCCTTTGTTGCAGGAATTTGGCCGCGCGGACGGGTTCCATCTGATCCTATTCACCTTGGATGAAAGCAGCTACGCCCGCGAACTGGCACCTTTGGCGGGGGTATATCCTTGTCTCTTTTTGGGCCCGCCTTGGTGGTTCCATGACAGCTATGAAGGGATGATGCGCTTTCGCCGTTCGGTTACGGAAACCGCAGGCTTCTATAACCTTGCAGGGTTCAATGATGACACGCGTGCCTTTTGCTCGATCCCCGCGCGCCACGATGTCGCCCGGCGGGTCGATGCGGCCTATTTGGCGGAATTGATTGTCACGGGACGCTTGGACGAAAGCGAAGCGGGTGATCTGATGCAGGACTTAACCACGGGGCTTGCGCGCCGTGCCTATAAACTTTGAAAGGACTGCCCTGATGATCGAGGTTGAAACCCGCCATGCCATTCACCCTGATCACGCAAAGGGTATGGATACGGAAATGTTGCGCGCGTCCTTTTTGGTCGAAGGTCTGTTTGAGAGCGGCAAGATCAAGCTGTGTTATACGCATTATGACCGCTTCACCCTTGGCGGCGCTGTGCCAAATGGTGGCAGTCTGCGCCTTGATAAAATTGCACAGACGCGCACGGCCAGTTTCATGGAGCGCCGTGAAATGGGCATCGTCAATATTGGGGACACAGGCCAAGTCAGCGCGGATGGTCAGATGTGGGAGATGGCGCAGGGCGATGTGCTTTATCTTGGGATGGGTGCGGGTGATGTGACCTTCTCAGGGGCGGGACGGTTTTACATTACCTCCGCCCCCGCGCATCACCGCTATCCACATCGTCATCTTACCCCGAAAGACAGCAACCGCGTGGCCTTGGGCGCGGCTGAGACGGCCAATGAGCGCGTGATCAACCAATTCATCCATCCTTTGGTGATGGAGAGCTGCCAATTGGTCATGGGCTACACCACTTTGGGGCAAGGATCGGTCTGGAACACGATGCCGCCACACACGCATGATCGGCGCATGGAAGCCTATCTTTATTGGGATATGGCACCACAGGCGCGGGTGCTGCATCTGATGGGGGAACCGCAAGAAACCCGTCATCTGGTTGTGGGAAATGAGGCGGCTGTGCTTTCGCCGCCGTGGTCAATTCACGCGGGCGCAGGGCATGGGCATTACAGATTCATCTGGGCCATGGCGGGGGATAATGTCGATTTCACGGATATGGATTTTGTCGATCTGGAGGATCTGCGATGAGCGCGTTTTCCCTCGCAGGCAGACGGGCCTTGGTGACGGGGGCGAATACAGGCATTGGTCAGGCCATTGCCCTTGCCTTGGCCGATCAAGGGGCATCTGTCACTTGTGCGGGGCGGCGCAACTGCGCTGAAACTTGCGCGGCGATTGCGGCGAAGGGCGGTATTGCCGATGAGATGATCCTTGATTTTGCGGATCCCATGGCCGCGCGCGAAATTTTTGCGGGCGCGGGCTATTCCATCTTGGTCAATAACGCGGGCATCATCCGCCGCGAGGACAGTCTCGATTATACGGAGGCAGATTGGGACGCGGTGATGGATGTAAATCTCAAGGCGTTGTTTTTTACCACGCAGGCCTTCGCCAAGGCGCATCTCGAGCACGCGCCGCGCGGCCCCGCAGCGGTGGTGAATATTGCCTCATTGTTGGCGTTTCAGGGTGGCATTCGCGTGCCTGCTTACACGGCCTCAAAACATGGGGTTGCAGGTTTAACCAAAATTTTGGCCAATGAATGGGCGGCAGACGGCATCAATGTCAACGCGATTGCGCCGGGCTATGTTGTGTCCAACAACACGGAAAACCTGCGCAAAGATGCCGATCGCAATGCGGCAATTCTGGCGCGCATTCCCGCAGGCCGATGGGGCGAGCCGTCAGATATTGGTCATACGGCGGCCTTTCTCGCCTCGCCTGCGGCGGCTTATATTCATGGTGCGGTGATCAATGTAGATGGAGGATGGCTTGCCCGATAACCCTTTGACCCGCACGGCACCTGCCCCAAGCCCGGGCATTGTTCACTTGGGCCTTGGCGCGTTTTTTCGCGCGCATGGCGCAATTTACACGCAGCAGGCTATGGCAAAGGCAGGTGGGGATTGGGGGATCATCGGGGTTTCTCTCAAATCGCCCACAACCCGTGATGCGCTGCAACCGCAAGGCGCTGTTTATCACGCTTTGGAACTAGCCCCAGATGGTGCAGAGCTTCTCCTTGTTACAAGCCTAAGCGCGGTTTTGGTTGCCCCAGAAGACCCTTCTGCGGTTTTGGCCGTAATGGCAGACCCTTCGGTCAAAATTGTTTCGCTGACCGTCACGGAGAAAGGCTATTGCCACCATCCCGCAAGCGGCGCGTTGGATCGAGATCACCCTGATATCATCCATGATTTGACCCATGACAGCCCGCAAAGCAGCATTGGCTATCTGATCCGCGCGCTTGCCTTGCGCAAGGCGGCGGGCATCCCGCCCTTTACCGTTTTGTGCTGTGATAACCTACCTCATAACGGGAAACTTTTGCGCGGGCTGGTTTTGGAATTTGCACAAATTCTTGACCCAGATCTTGCGCAATGGATCGCGGATCATGGGGCCTTTCCGTCAACCATGGTCGATCGGATCGTGCCCGCTACGACCGATGAGACACGCGCAGAAGTGGCGCGCCTGACGGGCTTTGCCGATGCCGCACCCGTGGTGCACGAACCTTATCGCCAATGGGTGATGGAGGATGATTTTGTCGGCGGTGTGCGCCCTGCATGGGATCAGGTCGGGGCGGAGTTGGTGCAAGATGTCGCCCCCTATGAGGATATGAAGCTTCGGATGCTCAACGCCTCCCATTCGGCTTTGTCCTATTTGGGTTATGTTGCGGGGCATCATACGATCACGGATGTTATGGCTGATCCCGTGTTTGACGCTTATGCGCAACGTCTTTGGGCGCGCGAGATCATTCCGCATTTGACCCCGCCTGAGGGTGTATCGCTTGAAGATTATGCCGCAGCCTTGCGGGCGCGGTTCAAGAACCCCGCGATCCAGCACCGCACATGGCAGATCGCGATGGATGGCAGCCAGAAATTACCGCAACGCCTGCTTGGGACATTGCGCGCGGCGCGCAAAAAGGGGGCTGAGGATCGGGGTCTGGTCCTCGCTGTTGCAGGGTGGATGCGCTACACCGCTGGCTTTGACGAGGCGGGGGAGGCGATTGAGTTGCGCGATCCTATGGCCGATGTCCTGCGCGCCGCTCATTCAGGCGTGGATGAGGCCGAGGCGGTTACACGAATTTTGGGCCTTGAGGCGATCTTCGACCCAAGCCTTGCCGCTGCTATTCATGCGCCCGTGACGGATGCCTATCTAGCCCTATCCCGTGAGGGGGTGCGCAAAACGCTAGAGACTTATCTTGCGACTTAACGCGCAAGCCGTGCTTTGGCGGCGGCAACAATGGCCTCGGTTGTGATGCCGAAATGGGCGAAGAGTTCGGGCGCTTTTGCAGAGGCGCCAAAGCCCGTCATGCCGATAAACGGATCTTCTGGGGCAAGGATTTGATCCCACCCAAACCGCACAGCGGCCTCAATACCGATTTTGGGCCCCGTGCCCAGGATTGCGGCGCGCTGCGCGGGGCTTTGAGTTTCGAAAATTTCCCAACAGGGCAACGACACAACCGTGGCGCGGATGTCTGCCTCTTGCAACTGTGCGGCCGCGTCAAGCGCAAGTGCAACTTCACTGCCTGTTGCAATCAGCGTGATATCGCGAGGGTCTTCGCCTGCCAGGATATAGCCCCCATTGGCACAACCCATGACGGAGGGCAGCTGCACCAAGTCCTGACGGCTGAGCGCCAAAAGGGTAGGGCCTGATTTCCGGCGCAGGGCTTGATCCCACCCCATGACTGTTTCGCGCGCATCGGCTGGGCGCATCACCCAGAAATTCGGCATAGCGCGAAAACTGGCGAGGATTTCAACGGGCTGATGGGTTGGCCCATTCGACCCGACCCCGATGGAGTCATGGCTAAAGACAAAAAGCACGGGCAGCCCCATCAAGGCGGCCATCCGCATTGCAGGGCGCTCGTAATCGGCGAAGGCCAGATAGGTCACATTGACCGCAATTAGCCCGCCATGGGCGGCGATCCCACAGGCCATTGCCCCCATTAAATGCTCGCGCACACCGCAATGCACATAGCTGCCTTGGCGGTTCTCAGGGCCAAAGGCCGTGCGACCGCGCTTGTGATTTGTGGGGGCCTCCAAATCTGCGCAGAGAATGCACAGCTCGGGCAAAGCTGCCTCTAATCCTTCGCAAACATCACCCGATGAGGCGATTGTCGCGCGGGCTGCGTCCGTTGCTGTTAAACGCGCCTCAATATCGGCCATAATTTGCGGCCAGTTTTGGGGCAATATGCCCTCAATTCGGCGGGTGAATTCTGTGGCCTTTGGGTCGGATTTTAGACGCGCGGCCCAATCCCGCGCGGCACCTCTTCCACGGGACATTGCGGCTGTCCAATCGGCATAAATGTCTTGCGGGATCACAAAGGCCTCGTGCGTCCAGTTGCGCGCAGCGCGCGCCTCAGCCGCGTCTTTCGGGGAGAGTGGCGCGCTATGTCCGCCGCGTTGCCCCTGAAGGCGGGGGATGCCGCGCGCGATTGTGGTGCGGCACGCAATCAAAGAGGGGCGGGGGTCAGACTTTGCAGATAGAATGGCGGCATCAATCGCGGCGATATCATGGCCATCCACCTCGACCACATGCCATCCCGCCGCGGTGAAACGGGCGGGAATGTCCTCGCTGATCGACAAAGCGGTGTCGCCGTCATCGGTGATATGATTGTCATCCCAAAGAAATGTCAGACGCCCCAAGCGCAAGTGACCCGCCAGTGAAATCGCCTCTTGGCCAATGCCCTCCTGCAAGCAGCCATCACCCACAAAGGCCCATGTGCGATGATCGCAGAGATCAGCGCCAAATTCTGCGCGCATCCGTTCTTCGGCCACGGCCATGCCAACCGCACAGGCGATGCCTTGGCCAAGCAGCCCCGTGGTGATCTCAATCCCTGCATCTTGCTCAATCTCGGGATGGCCTGCGCAGACCGAGTGCAATTTTCGAAAAGATTTCACCGCCGCAAGATCAACCTTTTCATAGCCTGAGAGGTGCAACAGCGCATAAAGCAACATAGATCCATGACCATTGGAGAGAACCACGCGATCGCGGTCGGGCCAGAGCGGGTTTTTGGGGTCAACCTTGAGGTGATTGGCGTAAAGCGTTGCGGCAATCTCGGCCATGCCAAGCGGCACGCCTTGATGACCTTCACCCGCTGCCACAATCGTATCAAGTGCCAAAAAGCGGATTGAATCCGCCATGGATTGGATGTTCATGCTGCCCTCCCTAGCCATTGGCCATTTCGCGCAAGGCACGGCGCATCTCAAATATATCGAGATCGTCTTTAATTTCGACATCGTCTAGGGTCACGATCTGGTCGCGGGCGATGTCGCGCTTGAGTTTGATGTGATGTGCAAGCCCGATTGGCAAGGCATTGACCTTGGCCGCGCGCGTGGCGGGGATTGCCTTGGCCCACACTTTGAACCCGCCTTCGCCGTCCAAATAGTCGCCTGCTTTGAAATCTCCTTTGGCGGTTGCGACTGCATCGGCGCGGTAAAGCGTTGAACTGCCTGTCGCCTCGCCTCGCAAAACCGCATTCAACACGGAAACCGATGTTTCAAGGCCGATCAAATGGAACGGCCGCCACATCGACCCATACCACCCGCTGTCATCGGTCAAGAGCCCATATTGTTGAAAGCAGGCCCGCGTATATTCATCGGGCGCCCGAAAGGTGACGAACATTCCGTATTGGATATTGTTCATCACCACCCGCCCATCGGGCTCGCGACTTGCTGCGATATCGACCAAACCCGCACGGGCTAATTGCCCGCCTTCGGATTGGGGTTTGAATACGCGTGCCAGATCATGCAGCCCCGCAGGGTGGAAGGCCAAGCCATCCTCTGGACAGTCAAGCCCTGTGGCATTGGCGACCGCGGCCATTTCAATCGCCGCCTTCGTGCCATCGGTGAAACTGTTATACATTTTTGGATTGAAATCACCTGCAGCGACTTCTTCATCGCTCCACCCGAAAAAGCCCCAGACCGTGTCGGGGGTCGAATAGCGGTAATGCGGGCAGAAATTCATGCCCTTTCCTGCGGCGACCAATTCAAAGCCGCTCGCCCGCACCCAATCGACAAGTTCGCAAATGGCGGCGGGCTGATCGCCATAGGCCATGGAATAGACCACACCTTTTTCACGGGCGCGCGCGGCCAGATAGGCCCCACATAAAACATCGGCCTCAACATTAACCATGATCACATGTTTGCCCGCCTCAATGGCGGCAAGCGCATGGCGGATGCCTGCAATCGGATGCCCTGTGGCCTCAATCACGCAGTCGATGCCATCAAATTCCATCAAGGCCTGCGCGTCATCGGTAATGCAGGTTTTGCCCGTCTTATACGCGTCAGAGAGGGTCGGGGCGTCATAGGCCTCGGCAGCCCAATGAACGCGCGCAAAGGAGGCTTTGGCCTTGCTGATATCAAGATCAGCAACGCCCACAATGTGATAGCCCTTGATGTGCTTTGCCTGCGCGAGGATCATTGAGCCAAATTTTCCCGCCCCAATCAAACCAATACGCACAGGCCCCTTGGCGGCGTTATATTCGGCAAGCAGTCGTGACAGGTTCATGATCTTTTTCCCTATTGGTTGCGGCACAAGCCCTATCTTTGATAACGGGACGGCTGCGACAATAACCATCATTTTTTTGAGCATTATCTTAAAGCAGGGCTTAAAGATAATTCATTTATCTGGTCTTGTTTTTCGCCCTGTCGCTGCCGCATCTTCTGCGCGGATATCACGGGGAAACCGCAGAGCATGCAGGGAGGGGTGTTGTGAGCCAGAGCGGAGCAAATATGTCGCTGGCGCAACGGGCTTGGGCCATTCGGCGCAATGCGCTGTTGATGGGCGAGGTGCAGGGGCAAGGCTATATCGGGCAGGCGCTTGGTGTCGCTGAGGTTTTGGCCGTGTCCTATTTTCATGCGATGCGCTTGCGCGCCGATGATCCAGAATGGGAAGGGCGCGATAGGTTTTATCTCTCCATAGGTCACTATGCGATCGCGCTCTATGCGGCGCTGATTGAAGCGGGGATTTTGCCCGAGGATGAAATCGCCACCTATGGCATGGATGATAGCCGCCTGCCGATGTCGGGCATGGCCGCCTATACGCCTGGAATGGAGATCACAGGCGGATCGCTTGGTCATGGGTTAGGCATTGCGGTGGGCGCAGCCTTGGGTCTGAAACGCAAGAATAACCCTGCCTTCGTCTATAATCTGTTGTCAGATGGCGAACTGGGTGAAGGCTCGACTTGGGAGGCCGTGATGTCGGCCACCCAATGGAAATTGGACAACCTGATTGCGATCGTTGATTTCAACAATCAACAGGCCGATGGGCCAAGTCGTGCGGCCTTGGCCCAAGGGGCAGAAGCGCCGAAATGGGAGGCCTTTGGCTGGTTCGCCCAAGAGGTGGATGGCAATGATTTGGCATCGGTGGTTGCGGCTTTTGATGCGGCCAAAACGCATCCCAATCCATGCCCTCGTGTTATTATTTGCAATACCAAAATGTGTCATGGGATCAGCTTTCTTGAGAGCCGTGAGAAAACGCATTTTATCCGTGTCGAAGCCGATGAATGGGCCAAGGCCTTGGCTGAGCATGAGGAGAAAAAGCCGCTATGAGCATCCCTCCCCATTCCCGCAGAAAGTCGAAATATACCCCCCGCAGCCGCGCAAGTGGCGCAGATGCAGTGCGCACATCTGCTATGATCGCCTCTCTCGATGCCGAAGGTCGCGAGACAATTGCAGCGCCATTTGGTCATGCATTGGTGGACTTGGCCAAGACCCGTGCGGATATCGTGGGGTTGTCTGCCGATTTGTCGAAATACACCGATCTGCATATTTTTGCGCAGGCCTATCCCGAGCGGTTTTATCAGATGGGTATGGCCGAAGGGCTTTTGATGTCGGCCGCAGCAGGGCTTGCCCGCGAAGGGTTTACGCCCTTTGCCACCACCTACGCGGTTTTTGCCGCGCGGCGCGCCTATGACTTTATCGCCATGGCGATTGCAGAGGAAAACCTGCCCGTCAAAATCGTCTGCGCGCTGCCAGGTCTGACCACGGGCTATGGCCCAAGCCATCAAGCGACCGAAGATATGGCGATCATGCGGGCGATGCCCAATATGGTGGTGATTGACCCTTGCGATGCGGTGGATGTGGCACAGGCCACGCGCGCCATCACAGACTATAACGGCCCTGCATATATGCGGCTTTTGCGCGGACAAGTGGCCAATGTGTTGGGCGCGTATGATTATAGTTTTGAGCTTGGTCGCGCCAAGATATTGCGCGAGGGCGCGGATGTTTTGATCATTTCTTCAGGGATCATGACCATGCGCGCTTTGGATGCGGCGCAGGTTCTGGCGCAAGATGGCATTGGCGTTGCGGTGTTGCACAGCCCAACCATCAAGCCCTTGGATCAAGACACAATTCTTGCCGAGGCACAAAAAAACGGGCGCCTTGTGGTGGTTGCAGAAAATCATTCGATCACAGGCGGGCTTGGTGATGCGGTCGCCAAGACGCTGATGACGCATGATGTCTTCGTGCCATTGCGCCAAATTGGCTTGCCAGATGAATTTTTGGACGCAGGTGCATTGCCAAGCCTGCATGACCAATACGGGATCACAGTTGAACGGATTGCAGAGCAACTGCGCCGTTGGGTCGACCAATAACCACGCGCCGCGCGGCGCGGTCAAAGGAGAAGCGAGAATGGGTTTACTGGACGGACAGATTGCCATCATCACAGGGGCTGCAAGCCCGCGCGGATTGGGCAAGGCCACGGCAAAGCTTTTCGTGGAGCATGGCGCAAAAGTGGCAATCTTGGATTTGGACGAGGGCCAAGCCGAAGAAGCCGCCGCTGATTTGGGTGCAGGCCATCTCGGGCTTGCTTGCGATGTGACCCGTAAAGAGGATTGCGACCGTGCGGTCGCTGTGATCCTCGAGGCCTATGGCAAGATAGATATTTTGGTCAATAATGCAGGCATCACACAGCCGTTAAAGATCATGGAAATTCGCCATGAAAACTATGATGCGGTGTTGGATGTGAACCTGCTTGGCACGCTCAATATGAGTCAGGCTGTAATCCCGCATATGCGTGAGCGCCAAAGTGGCAAGCTTGTGAATATGTCATCGGTGTCGGCACAGCGGGGCGGCGGTATTTTTGGCGGGCCGCATTATTCGGCAGCCAAGGCGGGTGTTTTGGGCCTGACCAAGGCAATGGCACGGGAATTGGCGCCTGATGGCATCCGTGCCAATGCGATTTGCCCAGGATTTATCGCGACCGACATCACGGCGGGCAAGCTGACCCCTGAGATGAAGGTGCAGATTCTTGCGGGCATCCCGATGGGGCGCGCAGGCGAAGCCTCGGATGTGGCAGGTTGCGCCTTGTTCTTGGCGTCTGATCTTTCGGCCTATGTCACGGGCTCTGAGGTGGATGTGAATGGCGGATCGCTGATCCACTAAACCTAATGCTGCTCTGCCGCCCGCTCGAGGTCGAATTCTATACGGGTTTGACGCAATCCGTGGCGGGCGCAGGCAGCGGTGATTTCAGTTTCGAAATCCTTGGTCTGCGATTTTAACCATGCAAGAAATTCTTGCACGGCGCGCCGCTTGATATAGCGGCTCGGGCAGATCGCCCAATAGGATGTAAAGCGCAAAACGGGAATTTGCGGCAGAACTGGCACAAGCCGCCCCTCGGCGATTTCGGGCATAGCTAAGGACATGCTATCGAGCACCACGCCAACCCCATCCACGGCCAGTTGCAGCGCCATAGAGGAGCGATCCATCAAAATCGGCATATGCCGTTCGGGCAGGGTGATGGCATTGTGGTTCAGCCAATAGTCCCACTGGCACAAGGCCCGTGGCGTGCCAATGAGACGTGCCGCGGCAAGGGTGGCCGCCGCATCGCCGCTTGGTGGGAGCTCTTTTAGGTAGTCGGGGCTGCACAGGGGAACCACGCAATCGTCAAACACCGCTTCGCTGTGATAACCGGGCCAATTCCCCGTGCCATAGCGCAGATCCAGTTCCATCATCTCGCGGTCGAAATCGGTGGGGTCGGGGGCCGCATCAATGTGAAGATCCCAATCGGGATGGCGGGCGATGAAATCAGACAGGCGGGGCCCCAACCACCGCACCCCAAAACTGGGGGTGACGCGCATATTCAGCTGATAAGTTTCGCGCCCGCGTTTGAAATGACGGCTTGTGTCGCGCAGCATGCGAAGCGCCACGGAGGCCGATTGAAACAGTTGCTCGCCTTCGAGCGTCAGGCTCAACATACGCCCCTGGCGGCGGAACAGCTTTACGCCCAGATTTTGTTCAAGAAGTTTGATTTGTTGGCTGACCGCCGAGGGTGACACGGACATCTCTTCGGCGGCGCGGCTGATTGTGCCCCGCCGTGCCACGGTTTCGAAATACAGAAAGCCGTTAAGGTTGGGCGTGCGCGACATGGGGTCAAACTCTGGCCAAACATAAAAAAACCAAGGCGGGCGAACCCCGCCTTGGGAAACTTAGATGGCCTTAGCTTGCAGCTTCGGCTGTTTGCTTTTGTGCGCCGAGACCCTTCACTTCGATCTCCATCACATCGCCTGGCTTGAGGAATCGTTGCGGTTTCATCCCCATACCTACGCCCGAAGGCGTGCCTGTCGCGATGATATCGCCCGGAACCAGTTTCATGAATTGGCTCATGTAGGAGATGATTTTCGCGACACCAAAAATCATATCATCGGTGTTCGAGTCCTGCACAACCTCGCCATTGAGCGACAAGGTTAGGCCTAGCTTTTGCGGGTCGCCAACCTCATCTGCCGTGACCAGATAGGGGCCTGTAGGGCCAAAGGTTGGGGCGGATTTGCCTTTGATCCACTGACCGCCTTTTTCGATTTGGAACTCGCGCTCAGAGACATCGTTGATGGTGCAATAGCCCGCCACATAAGAGAGCGCATCTGCCTCGCTGACATAAAGCGCCTCGCGGCCGATCACCACGCCAAGCTCGACCTCCCAATCGGCTTTGACCGAATTGCGCGGAATGACCACAGGGTCAAACGGGCCAGACAAGGATGAGGTCGCTTTAGAGAAAATGATGGGCTCTTTTGGGGGCTCTGCGCCCGTCTCGGCGGCGTGTTTGGCGTAGTTTAAGCCAATGCAATAGAAATTCGGCACAGAGGCAAGGCAGGCCCCAATCCGACCAGGATTGGCAACAACGGGTAGCGTTGAGATGTCGATTTTGCGGATTGCGTCCAAAGCCTCAAGTGACACGGCTGCGCCTGCGAAATCGGCGACATGGCCCGACAGGTCGCGCACTTGGCCATCAGCATCCAAAATAGCGGGCTTTTCCTGACCAGCGGGGCCGTAGCGCAATAACTTCATCTCTTATTCTCCTACTTTTTGAGACAGTGTTGGCTCCTCGCCCATTTGGGCGGATTGCATTGTAATTTGCTGACGAATGTCTTCGGCCAACTGCCAAAGATGCGCGTCAATTGCATCACGGGCCGCTTGCACATCTCGGGCGCGCATTGCAGCGAGGATTACGGTATGTTGGGTCACCACGCGTTCGCGGTTGCGGCGCTGGCGCGCGGCCAAATAACGGGCATGCCACAGACGCTGCAGATAGGCGCGATGGGTTTCTTCCAAGGCTTGGTTGTGCGAGGCGCGTGCGATCGAAGTGTGAAAAGACATATCAATCTCGAACATGTCAAGCGGATCACTTTCATAGAAATGCGCGGCCATGTAATCCACGATTTCTTGCAGATGGGCGAGATCCTCTTCGGTGGCATTTTGGCACGCTAATTCTGCGGATAGTTTCTCTAGCGCGATGAGCACTTCAGCCTGATCGGAGACGGATTTGAAATCCAGTTCCGCAACAATCGGGCTGCGAGAGGGGCGCAGAACAAGCAAGCCTTCTTTTGACAAGATTCGGATGGCTTCGCGCATCGGGGTACGACTCACGCCCATAGCGGCAGCCGTATCGCGTTCTTTGACCGCTTCACCCGGCAGCAAATCGCCGCGCAAGATACTGCGCCGCAATTGTTGGGCGACTTGTTCCGCTAATGTCGCATCATCATGCACTGGTCTTGTCCCTCATTTTATGCAGTGAAATCATGATTAAAGAAGGCACGCGTGAACGGATATACTCAGAAAAACCGACTTCTTGGATTTTGGTATACCAAAACCTGTTGATTGTCGATACGGGTTTGGCTAGCGTTGATTCTCAGATGGTATACCATCGTAGTTGTGCACCTGAATTTGGCGCAACTGGTGAAAAATGGCGGTCGAAATGGCCCCATCAAGGGAGGAAGAGATGAAACTCAACACTTTGTTCACGACAGCGGCGGCAACCGCTTTGCTCGCAGGTGCTGCAATCGCAGAACCTGTCACTTTGCGCATTCAAACGCATTACGCGACTGAGCACCCAACAGGTCAGCGTCTGGCCCAGTGGGTGGATGATGTTCAGACCATGTCTGGCGGCGACATCACCATCGAAATGTTCTATTCGTCTTCGGTTGTTGGCTCGGTTGAAACCTTTGACGCTGCAATCAACGGCATCCTAGATTGTGACGCGACAGGCGGTGCTTACCAGACAGGTAAGAACCCTGCGTTCCAGTTCGTTGGCGACATCATGGGCGGCTATGAAACCGCATGGCAGCAGTATTCATGGCTCTACTACGGTGGCGGCTATGAGGCAGCGCAGGAGCTTTACAACGAATATAACATGCAGCTGATTGGTTGGTCGATCTACGGCCAAGAATCCATGTCTTCATCGCGCCCATTGGCAGGGTTTGAAGATCTGGTTGGCTGGAAGTTCCGTTCCCCTCCAGGCATGGAAACCGAGATTTTCGAAAAACTCGGCGCAACCCCAATCGTGATGGATTTCACCGAAATCTTTACCGCGCTTGAGACAGGCATCATTGATGGTGCGGACGCATCTGGTCTGGCCAACAACGTGGGTCTTGGTCTTTACGACATCGTAAGCCATGCAACCTATCCTGGTTTCCACTCGATGCCATCTGACCACTTGGCCTGTAACCTTGATGTCTGGAACGGTCTGACAGAACAGCAGCGCCGTATCATTGAGACTGCATGGCAGAAGCTGTCCTTCCAGATCGCTCTCTACAACGACCGCGCCAACGCGGCCGCTGCAGCCGAGCTGACTGCGCAGGGCGTGACCCTCTATGACTGGTCGGCTGAAGATCGCGCGACCTTCCGTGCGGCCGCTCAAGAAGCATGGGCTGACTGGGCGACCCGTTCGCCTGAAGCTGCAGCACTGGTTGATAGCCATGTTGCCTATATGACTGAGCTTGGTCTGATCAACTAATCTGACCCAAAAGGTTTCAGGCGCGTAAGTGCGTCTGAAACCAACCAGTTATGTAAGCCCCCGAATGGCGGGGGCTTACCCTTCTTTTCAAATTTTTACCTCAAGGGGGAGGAAGGCAATGGCTCAAGACAGCCTTTGGTTGGGATCGCTGAGAAAACCGATACGCAGTGCTGCGATTGGTTTTGGGGTGATTACGGCCTTGATTTACGCCTATATGGTTTTCGGTCAGCTTGCCTTCGAAGATCCCATTGGGATGCATGAGATGATCCGCCCTGCGGGACGTCCGCTTGTAGCGGTTATGCTGTTGGCCATCTTAGGCACATTTGTTTGTGCATCACTCTACCTGTCTGACACCAAAGGCGCGATTGAATCCCAGCCGAATGGTTTTTTTGATGTGTTGTCGCTTGTGACATCGCGTATGGCGATGATGATGACCGCGTTGATCGTTCTTGTGATGTTTTACGAGGTTGTCGCGCGTTACGTATTTGGCCAGCCTACGCTTTGGGCCAATGAGCTGTCTCTCTGGCTTGCGGCCTTCGTGTTCCTGTTTGCAGGCCAATACGCCATGCAGCAGCGTAGCCATATCCGTATCTACGTGATTTATGACATGATGCCCCGTTGGGCACAGAAATCTGCGGATGTTTTTTCAACCGTTCTGATCGTTTTGTTCGCCGTTGCGATGATTTGGGGCGGATACACGGACGCGGTGACGCGCATGATGCGAATGGAGACATTTGGCACGGCGTGGGATCCACCCATTCCAGGTGTTGTTAAACCTGCCATTCTCTTCATCATTGCTTTGGTGGCCGTGCAGGCTGTTTCAAACCTGATTTCTGATTGGCACAAAGCCCCTGAACATCTGGCGCATGACGATATCGATGAGATCGAAATCGAAAACATCCGCAAGACCTTGGAGCAATAAAGATGGAATTTTTAGAACTCTTTGCTTGGCTCAAGGTCGATAGTCTCGCTACGATCAGCCTTGTCTTGCTGCTTGGCATCTTCGCCCTTTTGGCGATTGGTATGCCCTTGGGTTTTGCCTCGGCCTTCTTGGCAATCGTTGTCTTGGTCATGAAGTTTGGGCCTGAACTGTTGTTCAAAGATTTTGGACGCGGGCCTTTGTCGGTTGTTGCCCAAGCGGTCTACCGTCAAATGACCAATTACGTTCTCATATCTGTGCCGCTCTTTATCTTTATGGCGGCGCTGCTTGAGCGCTGCGGCATCGCGCGTGATATGTATTCCTCGCTCAATGTCTGGCTCAGCCGCACCCGCGGCGGGATCGCTGTGGTGACAGCTATTATGGCGGTAATCATGGCGGCGATGTCGGGGATCATCGGCGGTGAGGTTGTTCTCTTGGGCCTGATCGCCCTGCCTCAGATGCTGCGCTTGGGGTATAACCAGAACCTCGCCATCGGCACGATTTGCGCGTCTGGTTCGCTTGGCACCATGATCCCCCCGTCCATCGTTTTGATCTTCTACGGCCTTGTCACCGAAACCTCGATCAAAGCGTTGTTCACGGCGTCTTTCTTGCCGGGCTTTATGTTGGCGACCTTCTTTATCGTCTATATTTTGGTGCGCACCAATCTAAACCCAAGCCTTGCGCCTTTGCCTGAGGCCGAACCAGGTATGCCAGAAGGCAGCGAGAAGCTGCTGCGGTTCCTTGGCTTTTTGGGTAAGTTCACCATGTGGATCACAGGTGTTTTGTTGCTGCGCGCCTTGTTCTTCACTGTAACGGGCGAAAACGTGGTCACCGAAGGTGTCGATCCGATCCCATTGGGGATGGTGTCTGACATTCCCTATATTATCGGGGCTTTCGTCATCGCGGCTGTGACGGTCTATTTCATCGTTGGCAAAGAGCGCACCGCCGAAGGGTGGGAGATGGGCAAAGGTCTGATTGCACCGACTGTTGTGATCGGGGTTGTTCTTGGCTCGATTTACATGGGGATCACAGGGATCACCGAAGCGGCTGGCATGGGCGTTGTCGCGGTGTTTGTCATCGGCCTGATCCGCCGTGAGATGACCTTTGACATCGTCTGGGACAGCCTCATGCGCACGCTGAAATCCACAGGCACCATTATCTGGGTGACGATTGGTGCAGCTTCGCTTGCGGCGGCCTACACATTGGCGGGTGGCCCCACCTATGTGGCGAACCTGATTGTGGCCTCTGATCTGCCCACGATGGGCGTGATCCTGATGATGATGTTGATCTTCCTCATCATGGGCATGTTCATGGATTGGATTGGTATCGTGCTTTTGGTGATGCCTGTCTTCCTGCCGATTGTGTTGCGTCTGCCTGTTGAGGAGATTGGCATCTTCGGTGAACTTGATCCGCGTCAGGTCGCCATTTGGTTCGGCGTGGTGTTCTGTATGAACATGCAGGTCAGTTTCCTGTCGCCACCCTTTGGCCCTGCGGCCTTCTACCTCAAGTCGGTGGCGCCACCCCATATCACGCTGACAGCGATTTTCCGTGGTTTCTTGCCCTTTATCGCGCTTCAGCTTCTGGCCCTCAGCGTTCTGCTGATTTGGCCACCCATTGTGACATTGTTCCTCTGATCTCAGGGGACAGGTCAAACATCATTGGGGCGCGCGCGAGGGTCACACACCTTGCGCGCGCTCTGTCGTCAAACGGCCATTTGTTAGGTTAGGTCATTCATCCATGAAAACGGTGCGTCTCTCTCAAGCGGATAATGTAGTTACGGCCTTGCAGGCCTTGGAGGTTGGCGAGGAGGGCGCGCGCGAACTGATCCCGCGCGGCCATAAAATCGCGACCGCTGACATCGCCAAAGGGGCACCGGTGCGCAAATATGCGCAGATCATTGGCTATGCCGCCGAAGATATTGCGCAGGGTGCGCATGTGCATACCCATAATCTGGAATTCCGAAATGTGGATACCGATTATGAGTTTGCCACCAACCTGCACCCCGTGCCCCCTGCGACAGAAACCGATTACTTCATGGGTTATCGCCGCGCGACAGGGCGGGTTGGAACGCGCAATTACATCGCGGTTCTGACCAGTGTGAATTGCTCGGCCACAGCGGCAAGGTTGATTGCCGAACATTTCACGCCCGAGCGTCTGGCCGACTATCCAAATGTGGATGGCGTTGTGGCCTTTGTGCATGGCACAGGTTGCGCCATGGGGGGCGATGGCACGGGGTTTGAACTGCTCCAGCGCACGCTATGGGGCTATGCGCGCAACCCCAATGTGGGTGGCGTTCTGATGGCGGGCCTGGGCTGCGAGATGATGCAGATCGACTGGTTGATCGAGGCCTATGGATTAAAGCCTGGCCCGTTGTTCCAGACGATGAATATCCAAGACATCGGCGGTCTGCGCCGCACGGTGGAATGGGGAATTGAAAAGATCAACGCCATGCTGCCCGTGGTGAATGATGTGAAGCGCGAGAAATGCCCTGCGTCCGAATTGATGGTGGCGCTGCAATGTGGGGGGTCTGACGCGTGGTCGGGGATTACGGCGAACCCTGCGGTTGGCTATGCCTGTGATCTTTTGGTTGCACAGGGCGGCACAGGTGTCTTGGCCGAAACGCCCGAGATTTACGGGGCAGAGCATCTTTTGACGGCCCGTGCGGCGGATCGCGCGGTGGGCGATAAGCTGATTGAGCTGATCAAATGGTGGGAAGGCTATACATCGCGCAATGGGGGCTCGATGGATAACAACCCTTCGCCTGGCAATAAGAAGGGCGGTTTGACCACTATTCTTGAGAAATCCTTGGGGGCTGCGGCCAAGGGGGGCACCACACCGCTGACAGGGGTTTATAAATATGCCGAGCCTGTCACCGCCAAAGGCTTCACCTTCATGGACAGCCCTGGCTATGACCCTGCAAGCGTCACGGGGCAAATCGCCAGTGGCTGTAATTTGGTCGTCTTTACGACTGGGCGCGGCTCTGCCTTTGGATCTAAACCATCGCCCACGCTCAAAGTGGCGACCAATACCGAAATGTATAATCGCTTGATTGAAGATATGGATGTGAATGCAGGCCGCATCTTGACCGAAGGCGCTTCGGTTGAGGAGGTTGGCCGCGAGATTTACGAAGCATGGTTGCGCATGGCTTCGGGCGAAAAATCAAAATCCGAAGCGCAGGGCTTGGGCGATTTTGAATTCGTGCCATGGCAAGTTGGCGCGGTGATGTAAGGGGGCAGCTTTGGGTCAGCCACTTCCGCTTTGTATAATTGGCGCAGGCTCAATCGGCCTGCGCCATGTCGAGGTGGCGCAGGCCTCGCCGCTTATCGCTTTGACCGCAATTGTCGAGGCAGATGAGACACGCCGCGCAGATTTGGCTGCGCAGGGCTTACCGATGGTGGCAAGCCTTGAGGATGTGCCAAAGGCCACCGCTGCCGCTGTCATTGCCACACCGACACCCGCCCATCACCGAAACGCGCTTGATCTGATTGGTCAGGGCTTGGGGGTGATTGTAGAAAAACCTCTAACCGCGACCATGGCCGAGGGCCGTGCCGTAATCCATGCGGCGGATGCAGCAGGCGTGCCTTTGGTGACAGGTCATCACCGCCGCTGCCACCCATTCACCATTGCCGCCCGCGCACGGCTTGCTGGCATTGGCGATTTGGTTGGGGTTCAAGGCCTTTGGTCGTTGCGCAAACATGACCGCTATTACGACCCGCTATGGCGCCGCAGTGCAGGTGCGGGGCCATTGATGACCAATCTCAGCCATGAGATAGACCTGCTTCGGTTCTTAATCGGTGATCTGTCACAGGTGACTGCCCTCACATCCTCGGCGCGGCGGGGCTTTGAGATTGAGGACACAGCCGCCCTTGCGCTCCGCTTTGAAAACGGGGCGTTGGGGTCATTTCTGATCTCAGATGCAGGTGCCTCACCTTGGAGCTTTGAGGCAGGCACATATGAAAACCCCGCCATTGCAGGAACGGGTCAGGATTACCTCCGTATCACGGGCACCAAAGGTGCTTTGGAATTCCCTTCGCTGAAACTCTGGCGCGCCGATTATGAGGGCGAGGTGGAATGGTCAAAGGGCCTGTCGGCGGATGCAGGGCAAAGTTTCGCGCGCATTGACCCAATCCGCGCACAGATGGAGCGGTTTGCAGCCCTAATGGCGGGCAAGGCGGATGATGTCTTGTGCAGCGGTGCCGATGGTCTGGCGGCGATGGAGGCCACTTTGGCCACCGCCCTATCAGCCAAACAGGGGCAACCCGTGGCACGCGGTGAAGTGCCGCCAGATTTCCGTGGTATTTAAAGAGCATAAAAGGAGAGCGCATGACGGCACATATTGGATTTATCGGGCTCGGCCTTATGGGGCGCGCGATGGTGTCTTGCCTCTTGGATGCAGGCCACCCTGTCACGGTTTTGGGTCATAAAGACCGCAGCGGCCTTGAGGCGGCGATTGCAAAAGGCGCGGTTGAGGCGACAGATGCGGCAAGCCTAACGGCGGCGGTCGATATTGTGATGCTTTGCATGGGAACATCGGCACAGGTTGAGGCGCGCATGTTTGGCGATACAGGTGTCTTGGCGGCAGCAAAGCCTGACCAAATTGTGATTGATTTTGGCACATCATTGCCCGCCTCCACGCTAAAGATCGGGGCGGCTCTGGCCGAGAAAGGCGCAATTTACCTTGATGCGCCTTTGGGGCGCACCCCTGCCCATGCCTATGAGGGCAAGTTGAATATCATGTGTGCGGGGGATGAAGATGCTTATGCGCGCGTGAAGCCCATCTTGGATATCTTGGGCGAAAACGTCTTTCATCTCGGCAAACTTGGCAACGGCCATACGATCAAGCTGATCAATAATTACTTTGCGATGACCACGGCGATTTCGATGGCCGAGGCCTTTGCACTGGCCGATGAGGCGGGGATCGCGCGCCAATCGCTTTATGAGGTGATGGCAGCGGGGCCAAACCATTCGGGCATGATGCAATTTATACGCAATTACGCCACGGACGGGCAGATTGATCTGGCGTTTTCGGCACAAAATGCGGCCAAAGATGTCGGATATTATCGGCAAATGGCCGAAGATTTGGGCCTCAATAGCCGTATGTCGGGCGCGGCGAATGCGACACTGGCTGAGATTGTCGCAGGCGGTGCGGGGGATTTGATGGTGCCACAGATTGTGGACTGGATGGCAGAAAATTTGGGAAGGAAATCATCATGAGACTGCAAGGGAAGCGTGTATTTGTAACAGCCGCAGGGCAGGGGATTGGGCGGGCCAGTGCAATCGCCCTTGCGCGTGAAGGGGCGCATGTCATTGCTACGGATTTGCATGATAAATTCCTCACCGATCTCGATGTCGCTGAAAGCTTTGCGTTGAACGTTCTCGATAAGGCAGCTTTGGTTGAAGCCGTGACCAAGGCACAGCCCGATGTCTTGGTGAACTGCTCAGGCGTTGTGCATTCTGGCACGATTGAACAAGCCACCGATGACGAGTTTGATCTGGCGATGAACCTGAACGTGCGGGCGCATTTTCATGCCATACAGGCCGCCGTGCCTGGGATGCTTGAGCGGGGCCATGGGGCGATTGTGAATATCGCTTCAGTCTGCTCATCCCTTCGGGGTTTGCCGAACCGTTTTATCTACGGGACATCAAAGGGGGCGACCATTGCGCTGACCAAACAGGTGGCGGCTGATTACATTACCCGCGGGATCCGCGCCAATTGCATCGCGCCAGGCACAGTGGATACGCCAAGCCTTCAGGGGCGGTTGCATGCCACGGGCAATTATGAGCAAGCGATGAAAGATTTCGTGGCACGGCAGCCCATGGGGCGGCTTGGCACCGCTGATGAGATTGCCGAACTGGTCGTGTATCTGTCTTGCGATGAAAGCAAATATATGACGGGTCAATGCGTGGCCATTGACGGCGGCATGACGATGTAACCCAATCATGAGCGCCCCCGCCCCCAGAGAAAACCGCGTGCTTGCAGGTGTGTTGACCATGGCCTTGGCTGTGATCTTTTTCACATGCATTGACACTTCGGCCAAATGGCTGAGCATTGCGGGTATCCCTGTTTTGCAGATTGTCTTTGCCCGTTATGCGGGTCATTTCATTTATGCATTGGCGATTTATTTGCCGCAGGAAGGGCGGGGCGTGTTTCACTCGAATGCGCCAACAAAACAAATTCTGCGCTCTTGTGCGCTGTTTATCGGCACAATCATGAATTTTCAGGCGCTGAAATTCCTGCCGATTACTGTGACCACAACCATCTCTTTTGCAGGGCCGATTGTGATCACGCTTATGGCGATCCCCATCTTGGGTGAAAAGGTGGGTCTGCGCCGTATCATTGCGGTTTGTGTGGGCTTTTTAGGGGTGTTGATTGTGATCCAGCCGTGGGGGGCAGAATTCCACCCCGCGATGATCCTCAGCCTTGGAACGCTATTGATGGCCTCCACCTATTTCATCATGACGCGACTTTTGGCGGGGATCGAAACCAATGCCACCCAACAGGTCTGGTCAAGCGGCATTGCCACTGTTGCCTTGGCCCCATTCGCACTGAATGTCTGGGTATGGCCCCAGACACCTTTGGCATGGGTGATCCTGTGCATTATCGGCGGCTTTGGCGCGTTGGGGCATATTGCAGCCACCACCGCGCATCGGTGGGCGGATGCCTCGATCCTTGCGCCGATTATTTACACGCAAGTCTTTTGGGCGGCTTTGGTGGGGATTGTGATATTCAGCACTTACCCCACAATTTGGACCTTGGCAGGGGCGGCGATCATCATCGCTTCGGGCCTTTATATTTGGCAGCGCGAGCGGCAAAAGGGAAAGCGCCCCGTTCTGCCCGAATGAAAAGGGGCGCACCCTCATGGTGCGCCCCCTTTGCACTACTGCTTGTGCTGAACGGATCAGCCGCGCCCGATATAGGGCATATTCGTGGCCATGACGGTCATGAATTGCACATTCGCCTCAAGCGGCAATTCCGCCATATGCAGAACGGACGCGGCCACATGGGCCACATCCATCACGGGCTCAATCGCGATGCTGCCATCGGCCTGCGGCACGCCCTTGGTCATCTTTTCGGCCATATCCGTTAGGGCGTTCCCAATATCAATCTGACCGCAGGCGATGTTGAAGGGACGTCCATCAAGGCTGATGGAACGGGTGAGCCCTGTGATCGCATGCTTTGATGCGGTGTAGGGGGCAGACCCCCAACGTGGCACATAGGCGGAAACCGAGCCATTATTGATGATGCGCCCCCCTTGTGGGGATTGCTTGCGCATGATGCCAAAGGCCGCGCGCGCGGCGATAAAGCTGCCTGTGACATTGATATCAATCAGGTTGCGCCAATCGCTGACGGAGAGTTCATCAATCGGTGCGCCGCCGAGACTGACACCTGCATTGTTGAACAGTGCATCCAAATGCCCCCATGCCTCATATGCGGAGTGAAAGGCACGCTCAACCTGCGCCTCATCGGTCACATCACAGGGCAGGATCAGCGCGTGATCATGGGCCTGTGCCGTTTCCTCCAAGGCTTCGGCGCGCCGTCCAATCAGACCCACGCGCCAACCCCGTTCAAGGAAATGGCGCGCTGTAGCACGGCCAACGCCGCCGCCGCCCCCAGTGATGATAATCGTCTTGCCCATAAGAGGCCTCCTTCGTATTGCGCTGCCGCGCGTGCCTTAGTGGTTATCACGCGGCAGATCGCGTCCGATTTTCTGATAGGCTGTCGCCAATTCCAAACAGCCACCATCAGCCAATTGCCCCACATGGGTGCGGTAAATTTCCTGCCATGGGGTTTGATGGCGCAGTTCTGGTGGGCTCCAAGCATCAATGCGGGCCTGCCATTCGGCATCGTCCACCAAAGCGTTCAAGGTCGAGCTGTTGAAATCCAGTCGCACCATGTCGCCCGTTTGAAGATAGGCAAGACCACCGCCAACAACACTTTCAGGTGAGGCGTTGAGGATCGAGGGGCTTTCGGATGTGCCAGATTGGCGGCCATCGCCCACTGTTGGCAGGTGGCTGATGCCTTGGCGGATGATGTGATCTGGTGGCTGCATATTCACCACCTCCGCCGAACCAGGATAGCCAACCGCACCAACCCCGCGAATAAACAAGATCGTGCGTTCATCAATATCAAGTGCGGGGTCATTCACGCGGTCATGGTAATCTTCAGGGCCTTCAAACACGACCGCCTTTGCCTCGAACACCCCTTCATTTCCAGGTTCCGAGAGAAAGCGCTCGCGGAAATCCGCAGAGATCACGGATGTTTTCATCAAGGCGCTGTCAAAGAGATTGCCTGACAAAACCTTAAACCCAGCATTCTTGCGCAGGGGTTTGTCGTAGGTGGTGATTACACTGTGATCGCGCGAGCTGTGACCATTTAGGTTTTCCCCCATGCTCTGGCCTGTTGCGGTCATTACATCTTCGTGGATGCGGCCCGCTTTGCGCAGCTCTGCCATGATCGCAGGCACGCCGCCCGCACGGAAGAAGCTTTCCCCCAAATACTCGCCCGCAGGCTGCATGTTCAGCATCAAGGGAACATCATAGCCGATCTTTTCCCAGTCGCGCACATTCAGCTCAACGCCGATATGACGGGCAACGGCCTGCAAATGTGGTGGGGCGTTGGTCGACCCGCCAATCGCAGCGTTGACGACTATGGCATTCTCAAAGGCCTTGCGTGTCATGATGTCTGAGGGTTTGAGGTCTTCATAAACCATCTGCACGATCCGCTTGCCCGTTTCATAGGCCATCGCCATCCGCTCGCGGAATGGGGCGGGAATTGCGGAATTGCCTGTGAGAGACATCCCCAAGGCTTCCGCCATCGCGTTCATGGTCGAGGCTGTGCCCATCGTATTGCAATGCCCCAAAGAGGGTGCAGAGGAGCAGACGCGCGACATGAATTCTTCGTAATCAATCTCGCCTGCAGCCAAAAGGCGGCGGCTTTCCCAGACAATCATGCCTGATCCTGCGCGCTTGCCATTCCACCAGCCATCTAACATCGGGCCGCCATTGAGCGCGATTGCTGGCAGGTCGACAGTTGCGGCCCCCATCAGCATGGCGGGCGTGGTCTTGTCACAGCCCGTGGTTAGCACAACCCCGTCAATCGGATAGCCGTGCAGAACCTCGACCAAAGACAAGTATTGCAGGTTTCGATCCAGCGCGGCGGTCGGGCGTTTTCCAGTCTCTTGGATTGGATGCACGGGGAATTCCATTGGCACACCGCCTGCCTCGCGGATGCCTTGCTTGATCCGTTCCATCAAAAACACGTGGATCTTGTTGCAAGGTGCCAAGTCCGAGCCCGTTTGCGCGATCCCGATGATGGGGCGTTCGCTTTGCAATTCTTCGCGGGTGAAGGTCGAGTTTTGGTAACGCTCGACATATAGCGCGGTCATGCCTGGGTTGTTAGGATTGTCGAACCACTCTTGCGAGCGGAAGCGTTTATTTGCACGGGTGTTGGACATTTTTTTCTCCCAATCCTCTCCCTGTCGATTTGGCGCCAAGCGGTGTGTCTCTTTGCACGCCCTCAAAGCAATCGCGATTTTGGTACACCATTTTCCATGGTTCTCTTGTGATAGAAAATTCAAATGGTATACCAAATGCAAGAGCAAAGCGATTTGAAGGTGGAAATCATTATGAAACCGATTGCTGTTTCCGCGATTGCTGTTGGAATTTGGCTGATTAGCCCCGTGCCAGTGGCCGCGCAAGATGCCCGCGAAACCCTTAACGCCTGCCTTTCCGAGCGAATCGAAACCGAAGCGCAGCTGTTGGATTGTGTCAGCGCGGCCATCGAACCATGCCTGTCCGAGCCTGATGATATGAACGCAGTTGCGGCCCTGTGTTTTCGCGAAGCGCGCAGCCAGTTGGATGCAGGGATCAGCGCGGGCATGAGCGATCTGCGCGCCAGTGCCTCCGATGAGATTTCAACTTTGGTCAGTATCGAATTGAAATACGATATTCTCAGCGGCCTTTTGCAATGTGATCGCATGGAGGAATTGGCCATGGCTCTGTCTGAATACGACGCCGAAGCCATACAGCGCCAAAAAGCGCAATGTCAGGCCACAACTTCGGGTCTTGCCTATGCACGGCTGACCCTGCGCGGCAGGGAGAATTAATGCGCGAGATCACCACAACGCGCGCAGCCTTCTTCAAGGGGTATTTCGACTGCGCGCCCTTTATTCTGATTGTCGTGCCGTATTCCATGCTCTTTGGCGTGGTGGCCCGTGATGCGGGGCTTGATCTGCTGCAAACGATGACAATGACCGTTTTGGTGATTGCGGGGGCATCACAGTTCACCGCGGTCGCCCTATTAAGCGACCAAGCGCCCGTGTTCATCGCACTTTTGGCCGCGCTTGTTGTGAATTTGCGGATGGCTATGTATTCGGCCGCCCTTGTGCCTTATGTGGGGCACGCCCGATTTTCGACCCGCGCGCTGATGGCCTATTTGATGGTAGATCAGGCCTTTGCGGTGGCTGTGCGCACCTATGAAGACCGCCCTGATATGCCGCCCGCCCATCGGGTCGCCTATTACTTTGGCTGCATGGCCCTGATTTGTCCGTTTTGGTATGGCTGCACGTTTTTGGGTGCGGTCATCGGTGAGGCCATTCCTGCCTCCTTATCTTTGGATTTTGCCGTGCCTGTATGCTTTATCGCCCTGACCGCGCCTTTGTTGCGGTCGGCCCCTCATGTATTTGCGGCCTTTGTCGCCGCCCTGATGGCCTTGGCCTTTGCATGGCTGCCATGGTCGCTGGGGTTGATCGTTGCGGCACTGTCGGGCCTGATTGCTGGCGCGCAGGCCGAGTTGTTCTTGCGCCGCCGCAAGGCCAAGGGGGCAGCATGATCGATACGGGCGATTTTTGGCTTTTGACGCTTTTGTTGGGGATTGGCACGTTCCTGATCCGCTTTTCCTTTCTGGGGATATTCGGGGGCCGCAGCCTGCCAGATTGGGCGCAGTTGCACCTGAAATATGTCGGTGTATCGGTCTTTCCTGCTTTGGTTGCGCCCTTGGTTATGTGGCCCGAGGCCACGGGGGGGCAGATTGATCCTATCCGCATCGTGGCCGCTTTGGCGGCTTTCCTGATCGGTCTGCGCTTTGGCGTTATCTGGTCGATATGTGCGGGCATGGGCACGCTTTATGCGTTGCAAGTCCTGTTGCCTAATTTGTGAGAAAGAGAGACCACCATGATCCACGAGCCGCCGATTTTGACCATCCGAGAAAACTTCCCCCGTCCCACAGCGGCGCAGGTCGCGGCCTTTGAAGGTATCCCAACGGGCTATGTTTGTGATGCGATGGAGGGGCAGGGCGCGATGGAAAGCCTTATCCGTCCACTTTTTGCAGCCACAGGGGATCGCAGTCTTTACACCACGGTTGGCGTGGCCTTGGTGGCCGAAAATGGCCCCGCAGAAATCCTCGCTACGATGGGCGCGCTTCATATTCTCCAAAAGGGCGACATCGTGGTGGCTGCAATGAATGGGGGTAAGAATTGCTCGGCCTCTGGGGATCGGTTCTGTGGCATGCTGAAGAACAAAGGGGCCGCAGGCTTTGTCACAGATGGTGAGATGCGCGATTATGAGGGAATTCTAGAAACGCGCCTGCCTGTATTTTGCACGGGGCTGAGCCCCAATTCGCCTTATTCCAATGGCCCCGCTCGCGTGGGCTTTGGGGCGGTTGTCGGGGGGCGGCAGGTTCACAGCGGCGACATTATTGTGGCGGATATCAACGGCGTTGTGGTCGTGCCTTTCTCGCGGATTGACGAGGTGATCGCCACCATAGGCGAGATCAGCGCAGCAGAAGATGCGCTTGATGAAAAAGTGCGCAATGGGTTTTGCGAGATGCCTGCCATTGCCGCGATGATCGCGGATGGTCGTGCGAAGATAGTGGATTAAGGGAAGGGACAAGACATGACAAAAGCAGAAAGCAAAATCGACCTCAGCGGTTTGTGCGCGGTGGTGACAGGCGGGGCCCAAGGGATTGGCTATGCGGTGGCCGCGCGCCTTTTACGCTCAGGCGCATCTGTGGCGCTTTGGGACATCAATGCCGATTTGAACGACAAGGCAGTGGCACAGCTTTCCAGCCTTGGGTCAGTGCAGGCCTTTGGCTGTAACGTCAGCGATTATGCATCGGTTGAAGCGGCCGCACAGGCGACCGAGGCCGCATTGGGCCGTATCGACATTCTGGTCAACAGCGCGGGCATTGCTGGGGCAAACGCGGTGGTTGAGGATTACAGCAATGACGAGTTCCGCCGCGTGGTCGAAATCAATTTGCTTGGCACCTATTTCACCAACAAGGCAGTGATCGCAGGGATGAAGGCGCGCAATTTTGGCCGCATCGTCAATATCGCCTCTATTGCGGGCAAAGAGGGCAACCCCAATGCTAGCGCCTATAGCGCCTCAAAGGCGGGGGTGATTGGCTTTACCAAATCCTTGGGCAAGGAATGTGCAGGCCACGATATTGCGGTGAATTGCGTCACACCCGCGGCCGCGCGCACGGCGATTTTTGACCAGATGACGGAAGAGCATATCAATTACATGCTCTCAAAAATTCCGCGCAATCGCTTCCTTGAGGTGGATGAGGCTGCCGCCATGATTGCATGGCTTGTCAGCCCCGAAAATTCCTTCACCACCGCATCAGTGTTTGATCTGTCGGGGGGACGCGCGACCTATTAAAGGGCGAACGCCTTAAGGTTAGCGAAAGGCGCTTTTGGCGCCTGCGCTTTCTTGCGTTTTGAAAATTGAGCTATTGTCAGGCGCAGGCGGTAAAGGCATGCGCACAGGCACTGTTTCGAGGCGCGGTGTGAGGCAGGCCTTGCCCGTGATGATGCGCTCCTGCAAATCCTCCCAAAAGCGCCGCTGCCCCAATTCGTGGATATAGGACGCAGCGCCAAGGATCGGCCATGCGTCTGCTTTGGCGATTTCATAGAATAGAATATAGCGCGGTCTATCGCTGACATTCGGGGCCGATCCGTGCAGAATGCGGGCGTGATGCACCGTCATTGATCCCGCTTTCCCTGTCAAAGTCACGATCTTGTCGCGCTCAAACAGCGGATCATCGGGATTGATCGCCCCTGCAAAAACCCCGTTCATGCTGTGATCCAAAATTGGCCCGCGATGGGTTTCAGGGATCACCATCAACGGGCCATTGGCCGCGTCCACATCTTCAAGCATGAGGCCAAAGGCCAGAAGGTCATCATTCGTATGTGGATAAAAAGCCCAATCTTGGTGCCATTCCACCGCCGCCCCACCGCCTGGTGCCTTGGTGTTGAGCTTTGAGGTGATGATGGCCGTATCGGGGCCAAGCAGGCTCGCCAATACCTCGGTCATGCGCGAATTGCGCAGCACCTCCCAGAAATAGGGATGCTGCTTATGCGGGATCTTGATCCGCGTCAGACGCGGGGTATTTGGCCCGTGGCCCTTATCAAGATCATAGACCGCGTTGCTTTCGCGCACATCGCGTGACGCTTCGATGAACTGCGCGGTCAAGCGGCGCAGTTCATCCAATTGGGAGGGGCTGACCGCATCCTCCACCATCAGATAGCCATTTTTGTGGTAGGATGCGATCTCGTCTTTGGACAGCATGATAAGCCCCCCTTTTGATACAGGCGTTACTTTTTGCCTTTGGCCACTTCTGCGGCCAAATCCATTCCGTTTAAGTTGCCAATGTGATCGGACAGCATCGGGACAAAATCCCCGCCTTTTCCGATGGCTTCGGCATGGGTGAAATAATGCCGCGCGGCAGAGGCCATGACATTCATCACGCCTGCATCCGTTGCCATCGCATTCACATAGCGGATGTCCTTCGACAGGTTCGCAATCGAGAATTTATGTGCATTCTCGTCCCTGTCGCAGACATATTGCATGAACGTGCCAAAAAATCCCGACCCAAGGCGACTGGGCGCGATGACTTCGCGAAACGCATGGGGCGAGATGCCAACGGCCGCGCCCAAAACAGTCGCCTCGGAATAGAGCGCCGAATAGGCCGCGCCCAAGAAATTCATCAAGAGCTTCATCTTATGGCCTGTGCCCACCTCGCCGATGCGCGTGATGGTGCCAGCCCAGCAATCAATAACGGGATGCACTTGATCAAACAGCGCTGCATCGCAGCCCACCATCGCGTCAAGCATCCCTTCCTCGGCCTCTTTGGGCGTGCGGCCCAACGGGGCATCGACCATATGCGCGCCAACCTCTGCCAGCTTTTCTGCCATGGCCAATGTTGAGGTTGGATCAGCGGTGGTCGTGTCGATCACAATTAAACCTTTGCGTGCGCCAGCGATGATGCCACTTTCGCCCGTGATCACCGCTTCGACTTGGGGCGAGTTGGACAGGCAGAGATGGATGATATCGCATTTTGCGGCCATGTCTTGGGGCGATGCGGCCTCTTTCGCACCCATGCTGAGCAAGCTTTCGACAGGCGCGCGGTTGCGGTTGCCCAAGATCCACAGCTCATACCCGCCCTTTAGGATGTTTTTCGCCATCCCATGGCCCATGAAACCTACGCCGATAAAACCTATAACGGGTTTTTGTGTCATAATATGGATCTCCCTTTCCTATAGGCTTGCGGTGATGCCGCCATCAACAAAGAGCGTGTGGCCGTTCACGAAGCTGGACGCCTCCGCAGATAAAAACACGCAAGCGCCCACCAATTCATCGACCTCCCCCCAACGGCCTGCAGGGGTGCGCTTTTCAAGCCATGCGGAGAATTCAGGGTCAGCGACAAGCGCCGCGTTGAGGGGGGTGTTAAAATAGCCAGGGGCAATGGCATTGCAGTTCAGCCCGTATTTTGCCCAATCGGTCGCCATACCTTTGGTGAGGTTCGCAACCGCACCCTTAGACGCCGTGTAGGGGGCGATAGAGGGGCGGGCGAGGGCGGTTTGCACGCTTGCAATATTGATGATGCGGCCTTTGCCGCGTGCGATCATGTGGCGTGCCACGGCTTGGGCAACGTAAAAAACTGAATTCACATTGGTGCGCATCAAACGGTCGAACGCATCGGCGGGAAAATCCTCAAGCGGTGCGCGATGCTGCATGCCTGCGTTATTCACCAAAATATCAATCGCGCCTGTGTCGGCCTCGAATGTATCAATCGCTTGGCGCGCTGCGGTGGCATCGGTGACATCAAAGGCCAATGTCAAAACATCTGCGCCAGTCGCGCGCAGCTTTTCGGCTGCTTCTTCAAGGCGCTCTGCATTGCGGGCATTGAGCACCACCTGCGCCCCTGCCGCGCTGAGGCCCTTGGCCAAGGCAAATCCAATCCCCATTGAGGAACCTGTAATCATGGCGCGCCGCCCGCTTAGGTCAAACAGCTTCATCATTTCTCCTTCGGGTTTTGGCGTCATGGTTTTGGTGGAATTGGCCGTCCCAAACGCCACCCGCGCCCTTGACATTTCCCGCTGATCCCGCGTTCTATGCGCAAATGGTATACCATTTTTAAGTCGGTGCAAGAGAAAGCCTGACGGCCACAAACGGGGAGGGTGTTTTGGCACAAGCGCTATTCGTGCATGGCTCTGGCGATCTGCGCCTTGGCCCCTGTGAAACGGCCAATCCCGCGGCGGGCGAGGTGCAAGTTGCGCTGCGCCGCGGCGGGATTTGCGGGTCTGATTTGCACTATTTCAACCATGGCGGCTTTGGCACAGTGCGCCTGCGCGAGCCGATGATTTTGGGTCATGAGGTGGCGGGCGAGATCACGGAAATTGGGTCAGATGTAACGGGCTTGGCGGTTGGGGATTTGGTTGCCATTTCCCCCTCGCGCCCCTGTTTCACTTGTGTTGAATGCAAGCGCGGATTGCCCAATCAATGCCTGAATATGCGGTTTTACGGATCAGCTATGCCGTTTCCCCATATCCAAGGTGCGTTTCGCGAGTTGATCACGGCGCGCGCGGAAAACTGTATCAAAGCCGATGGTTTGAGTGCGGCTGAGGCTGCAATGGCCGAACCTTTGGCCGTTGCGCTGCACGCAACCCGCCGCGCAGGGAACCTTGTGGGGCAGCGCGTTTTGGTGACGGGCTGCGGCCCGATTGGCGTGTTGGCGATTATGGCCGCGCGCCGCGCGGGTGCAGGCGAAATCATTGCCACAGATATCAGCGACACGATGCTGGACTATGCGCGCAAGGCGGGGGCAGATACCTGCCTGAACACCGCGCGCGACCCAGAGGCGCTAAGCCCCTATGCCGAAGGCAAAGGCACGGTTGATGTGCTGTTCGAATGTTCGGGCGCGCAAGTGGCGCTTGTTTCTGCGCTGCCCACAATCCGCCCCCAAGGCCGCCTTGTGCAATTGGGAATGTCTGGGGATATGCAGCTTCCTGTGATGCAGATCACCGCGCGCGAATTGCAGCTGATGGGCTCCTTCCGCTTCCATGAAGAATTCGCAATGGCCGTGCGGATGATGCAAAACGGGCTGATCGACACGCGGCCCCTCATTACGCATAGCTTTGCATGGGTGGAATTTGCGGCGGCTTTTGCGATGGCCAATGACCGCACACAGGCCATGAAAGTGCAATTGGAGTTTGGCCCGTGCTGACCTTTGCGCTTGCTGTCATCTTGCTCATCATCACGCCTGGGCCTGGTGTTCTTAGCACCGCGGGCTTTGGCGCGGCTTATGGGTTCAAGCCCTCGCTGCGCTATGTTTTGGGCCTGTTTATCGGCACGAATTTGGTGATGTTGGCGGTCGTGTCTGGATTGGCGGCGGTGGTTTTGTCGGTGCCATGGTTGCGCGTGGTGCTGATGGGGGCCTCGGTGGCCTATCTGCTCTATCTTGCGGCGAAGATTGGTTTTGCGGGCGCAAAAATCGCGTTTATCGAGGCGGCTGCCCCGCCGGGCATCTTGGGGGGTATCTTGCTGCAAGCGATCAACCCAAAGGCCTATGCCGTCAACACATCGTTGATGACGGGTTTTGGATTTGCGCCCGATAATTTGGTCTTTGAGATCACCATGAAAATCCTGATTGCCAACGCAATTTGGATCCCGATCCATCTGGCGTGGCTTTGGGCAGGGGTGACGCTGCATCGCCTTGATCTGCCGTCTCGCACGCAGCGGATCATCAATATTTTCATGGCATTGGCCATGCTTGGCGTTGTTGGTTTGGCGCTATGGTCAAGTTTCGGAGGTCAGGGATGAAAATCACCAAATTAGAAACCATTCGCGTTGCAGAGCGGCCCAACTTGTTGTGGCTGCATGTGCATACGGATGAAGGTGTGACGGGCCTTGGCGAGACATTTTTTGGGGCAGGCGCGGTAGAAGCCTATATTCATGATACCCTTGCCCCTTTGGTCATTGGCGAAGATCCGTTGCGCATTGAATATCTCGCGCGCAAATTGGAAGGGTATCTGGGCTGGCGCTCGACTGGGGCAGAGGCGCGGGGCAATTCTGCCTTTGATATTGCGCTTTGGGATTTGTGGGGGAAGGCCACAGCGCAACCCGTGGCGCAGCTTTTGGGCGGGTTCACGCGTGACAGTATCCGCACCTATAATACCTGCGCGGGCAATGACTATATCAAAAAAGACGAAGGGCAAAACACGCGCAATTTTGGTTTGGGCGCGGGCGATCAATATGATGATCTGAATGCTTTTTTGCATCGCGCTGATGAATTGGCCCACTCCCTTTTGGAGGAGGGGATAACCGCAATGAAAATATGGCCCTTTGATGCGGCAGCCGAAGCCAATGAAGGGGCGCATATTTCTGCGGCGGAATTAAAATCCGCGCTTTTGCCTTTTGAGAAAATCCGCAATGCCGTGGGCGATCAGATGGATATTATGGTTGAATTCCACTCACTGTGGCAATTGACGCCTGCGATCCGTATCGCGCGTGCGCTTCAACCTTATCAAACATATTGGCATGAAGATCCAATCCGCATGGATAATTTTGCGGCTCTTGCCCGCTATGCCAAGGAAAGCCCCGTACCCGTTTGTGCCTCTGAGACATTAAACGGGATTGGCGCCTTTCGTGACCTCTTAGCCGCGCAGGCGGCGGGAATTGTGATGCTGGATTTGTCATGGTGTGGGGGGTTGACCGCGGCGCGCAAAATCGCCGCGATGGCAGAGGCGGAAAAACTGCCCGTGGCCCCGCATGATTGCACGGGGCCCGTGGTCTTGGCTGCCTCAACGCATTTGTCGCTTTCGGCCCCAAATGCCCTGATCCAAGAGAGCGTGCGCGCCTTTTATAAAGGATGGTATGCCGATATCGTCACGGGTTTGCCTGAGGTGAAAGACGGTCATATTTCCGTCAGCCGTGCCGCGGGCTTGGGCATGGAATTGATCCCTGATCTTGACCGCGCTTTCACCACTGCGCGGCGTGTGTCGCAATGAGGGATGAGATGGCGGATCATTCACAGACCATTGTTGCATTGTGCGATTTGTTGGGCGATCGCTTGGTCACGAGTGCGGCTGATTTGACCCTGCATGGCCAAAACGAGACATATTATCCCAATACGCCGCCCGATGCGGTCGCCTATCCTGAGACGACCGAGGAAGTATCGCAAATCCTCAAAATTTGCCATGCGCAGGGATGCCCTGTGGTGGCTTATGGCGCGGCCTCGTCCCTTGAGGGTCAGCATCTTGCCGTTGCAGGGGGGATCAGCTTGGATATGTCGCGCATGGCGCGCGTGCTGTCCTTGGATGCCGAAGATCTGAAGGTGACTGTGCAGCCTGGCATTACGCGCAAAGCCCTGAACGAGGAATTGCGCGCAACGGGGTTGTTTTTCTCGGTCGATCCCGGCGCAGATGCGTCAGTCGGGGGGATGGCCGCCACCCGCGCCTCTGGCACAACCGCGGTGCGCTACGGAACGATGCGCGAGAACGTCCTTGCCCTTGAGGCCGTGATGGCCGATGGCACGATTATCCGCGCAGGATCAGGGGCGCGCAAATCTTCGACTGGCTATGACCTTGCCCATCTGTTGATTGGCTCGGAAGGCACGCTGGGCATTATCACGGAATTGACCTTGAAATTGCACGGCGTCCCCGAGGCAATCGCGGCCGCAACCTGCCGTTTTCCAAGCGTTGAGGATGCGGTCAATTGTGTGATCTTAACGATCCAGTCGGGCATCCCCATGGCGCGGATTGAATTGGTGGATGAGATGATGGTGCGCGGCTTTAACGCCTATGCAAAATCAGACTTCCCCGAAATCCCGCATTTATTTTTGGAATTTCACGGCACCGATGCGGGCGTCAAGGAGCAGATGGAGGCCTTCTCGGATATCGCGGGGGAGTTTGGCGCAGATGGGTTTGAGACAGCCACCACCACCGAAGCGCGCAATGCCCTTTGGGCGATCCGCCATAATTCCCATTATGCCAGTGCGGCCTTAGGGCAGGGCGGCCATATCTGGCCCACGGATGTGTGCGTGCCGATCTCAAAACTGGCAGAGGCCGTGTTGCAGGCGCAACGCGATGCAAACTCCATGGGGCTGACCGCAACGATTGTTGGCCATGTTGGCGATGGAAATTTCCACGCTGGTCTTAGTGTTGATCCCAATGATCCTGATGAAATGGAGCGGGCTGAAAAATTCACCACGGCCTTGGCTGAAACTGCGCTGCGCTTGGGGGGCACTGTTTCGGGCGAGCATGGGATTGGCCTTGGTAAGGTCAAATTCATGAATGCCGAACATGGCGCAGCGGTGGCTTATATGCGGGCGATTAAAACCGCATTTGACCCCAAGAATATCCTTAATCCAAACAAGATGTTTCCAGCGCAATAGGAAAGGGCAAAGCATGATTTCCGTAAAAGATTTTGATCCAAAAGGAATTTATGTGGGCCGCGTCTGGCGTCCTGATCTTGGGCCTGCGCTTGTGCGGCTTGAGGGGGGGGGTGTGGTTGATATCACAAGCCGTGCCTGCCCCACCATGCATGACCTTCTTGAAGGCGATCATCCTGCGGAAACTGCCCGTGCTGCCAAGGGCGAGGTGATCTGCGGTCTTGACGATCTGGTCGCAAGCAGCCTTGCTGCCGCGCAAACCGGTGATGCCAATGCCTTGCGCCTTTTGGCCCCGCCTGATTTGCAGGCGATCAAAGCCTCTGGCGTGACCTTCGCCGAAAGCATGGTTGAGCGGGTGATAGAGGAACAGGCGGCAGGCAATGCAGATTTGGCTGACGGGATCCGCGCCCGTGTAAAGGCGGTGATTGGCGACAGTTTGTCGGGTATTAAGCCCGGATCAGACGCAGCGATGAAGGTGAAAACGGTTCTTCAAGATGAGGGGCTTTGGTCGCAATATCTAGAGGTCGGCATTGGCCCTGACGCCGAAGTTTTCACCAAATCCCAACCCATGGGGTCGGTGGGTTATGGTGCCCTTGTGGGGCTGCACCCGATGTCCAGTTGGAACAACCCTGAGCCTGAGATTGTTTTGGCGATCAATTCCAAGGGTGCGATTGTTGGGGCCACGCTTGGCAACGATGTCAATCTGCGCGATGTCGAAGGGCGCTCTGCGCTTCTCTTGGGGAAGGCCAAGGACAATAATGCTTCCTGTTCAATCGGCCCCTTCCTGCGCCTGTTTGATGACAGCTTTAGCCTTGATGATATCCGAACGGCGGAGCTGTCCATGCGGGTTGAGGGCACGGATGGGTTCGTTCTGGAAGGGCATTCTTCCATGACCAAGATCAGCCGCGACCCTGCTGATATCGTGGCCCAGACCATTGGGCGGCATCACCAATATCCTGACGGGTTTTTCCTGTTCTTGGGCACGATGTTTGCCCCTGTCAAAGATCGTGACGCGGCAGGCCAGGGCTTTACTCATCACGGGGATGATGTGGTGACGATCACCGAAGCGCGGCTGGGGTCTTTGCAAAACACGGTGCGGCTGTCGACCGAATGCCCTGAATGGTGCTTTGGCACGGCGGCCTTGATGCGCAATTTGGCACAGCGCGGATTGATTTAATGGGGTCGTCCTTCATCTCTTTGGGGGAATGTATGGTCGAGCTGTCCGATCAGGGCGGCGGCCTCTATCGGCGTGGCTTTGCGGGGGATACATTCAACACCGCATGGTATGCGCGCCGCATTTTGCCGCCCACATGGTCGGTCGCCTATGGCAGTTGCATCGGGGCAGATGCGGCCTCGGGCGAGATGCAGGCCTTTATGGCCGCAGGTGGCATTGACACGGATGCGCTGCGCGTGATCCCCGAGCGCACAGTGGGGCTATATATGATCAGCCTTGATCAGGGCGAACGCAGCTTTTCTTATTGGCGCAGTCAATCTGCTGCGCGCTGCCTAGCCGATGATCCCGCATGGCTTCATGCCACTCTGGCGGGGCGCGATGTGATCTATTTCTCGGGCATCACCCTCGCAATTCTTTCGCCTGAGGGACGCGCGTCCCTATGTGCCGCTTTAGCGCGGGCGCGCTCAGAAGGGGCCTTGATCGCCTTTGACACGAACCTTCGCCCCCGTTTGTGGGAGGACCACGCGACCATGCAAGCGGGCATGATGGCGGGCGCGGCCGTGGCCGATATTATTTTGCCATCATTCGATGAAGAGCAAATCCTGTTCGAGGGCGCGACAGCCACAGATACGATTGCCCGCTATCGCAAGGTAGGGGCGCATATCATCGCGCTCAAAGATGGCGCAGGGGATGTGCAATTGTGGGATGACGCAGGCGGGGTGCGTGTTTTGCCCTGTCAGCCCGTTGACCATGTGGTCGACAGCACCGCCGCAGGTGACAGTTTTGGCGCGGCTTTCGTGGCCCATGTGGCGCAAGGTCGAGCCCTAGAGGAGGCGGCATTGGCCGCGATGCAGCTTGCGGGTCAGGTGATCCAATATCGCGGGGCCTTGGTGCCACAGATTTTTGAGGGAGAAACGTAATGCATATTCTGATTATTGGCGGCGGCGGTGTCGTTGGGCAAAAATTGGCCCGATCCTTGGCCGCGCGCGGGCAGTTGCGGGGGAAAGCGATCCGCAAGATCACCTTGGCCGATATTGTCGACCCCGCCATGGTCGAGGCCCCGTTTGACGTGGAGTGCGTGGCCTGTGATATCAGCAACCCTGCCTCGGTCGCGGCCACGCTAGGGGCGGATGTGGATGTGATCTATCTGCTTGCTGCCATTGTCTCTGCCCATGCAGAAGAAGATTTTGACGCAGGGCTGTCGATCAATTTGATGGGCACGCTGAACGTGTTACAGCGCGCGCGCGAATTGCAGACGAAACCAGTGGTGGTCTTTACATCGTCCATCGCGGTTTACGGCGGCGAGGTGCCAGACCCGATTTTGGATCATAGTTTCCTCAACCCCCAAACCTCATACGGGGCGCAAAAAGCCATGGGGGAATTGTTGGTCAATGATTTCAGCCGCAAAGGCTATATTGATGGGCGCGGCTTCCGTTTGCCCACCATATCGGTGCGGCCTGGCAAACCCAATCGCGCCGCGTCTAGCTTCATGTCATCGATTTTGCGCGAGCCGCTCAATGGGCAAGAGGCAATTTGCCCGGTCAGCGATGATTTCCCGCATTTCTATCTGTCACCGCGCAAATGTGTCGAAAACCTTATTCGCGGGGCTGAGATTGAGGCCGCTGAATTGGGCCAAAACCGCTGCATGATGATGCCAGGCAAGATGTGGACAATCCGCCAGATGATTGACGCGATGACGGCTGTCGCGGGGCCTGAGCCTGCCAAGCTGATCCGTTTTGAGGCGCAGCCCGCCATCCAAGAGATCGTCAAAGGGTGGCGGTTTGATTTGCGCCCTGAAAAGGCGCTCAAACTGGGCCTCACAGCCGATGAAAGTTTCGAGGATAATATTCGCTATTATCTCGAAGACGATAAGCCCGCTGCCTAAGGCCTGCGCGATCTGTAAAGAAAATCCCCGCCATGGCGGGGGTTTTTATCTGCGGTCAATTGACGGGCGTGATCAATGCGGCCCCCTTCATCAGCGCATGGATATTGTCGCGCTGCAACGCCGCCATCGCCTCGCGCGTCTCGACTGTGCCTGACCCTTGATGGGGTTGGATCACCACATTGGGCAGGTCATAGAAACGTGGGTTGATATTGGGCTCGTTGAGGAACACATCCAACGCAGCGCCACCGATCTTGCCCTGCTCTAACGCCTCTAGCATCGCGTCTTCGTCAATCGTGCTGCCGCGCGAGATATTGACGATAATGGCACGCGGGCCAAGCGCCGCAATGACCTCGCGCGAGACGAATTTCGCGGTATCAGGCCCACCCACAAGGGCCACAATCAGATAATCCACGGCGCCAGCAAGACTGACGGGATCCGCGTGATACGTCCAATTTGGCGTCTCTTTCTCGCTGCGCGCATAGTAATGGATATCCATTTTGAACGCGGCCAACCGATTGGCGATTTCGCGGCCGATCCGCCCAAGCCCGACAATGCCCACACGCCCGCCTGAGAATTTGCGGTTCAGGCGATACTCCCCGCCCGTTTTCCATTGCCCCGAGCGTGCCCAATCTGCCGCTTGGGTCATCTCGCGCACCTGCATCAAGAGCATCCCAACGGCAATATCGGCGACATCATCGTTCAACACCTCAGGCGTGTTTGTCACTTTGATCCCGCGCGCATTCGCGGCGGGGATGTCAATCGCATCATACCCCACCCCATAATTCGCAATCAGCTTGAGGTCGGGCAGCAAATCCATTTCTGCGCCGCCAAAGGCCGTATGCCCTTTGAACGCAAGCGCATGGATGCTGGCCCTTTTGCTGGCGTCAACGCCCGCAAGATCGGCGGGCGTATCCAGAAAAATGGGGTCAAACGCGGCTTTCAGCCCTGCAATATCGCTCTCGCTATAAGCGCCGATGGCCAGCGTCTGGGTCATGTGAGGATCTCCCTTAGGTAAATATGGTATACCAAACCTTGTCCCCGCCCGTAGGCGGTGTCAATCCGAAAGCAGGGCGGTTGCGCGCTTAGCCCTCGCAGATTTCAGTGACGGATTTCTTGACGGCGGCCAGATCAAAGACGCGATCTAGCCAATCGGGTTGGAAGATCACAGAGCGCGCTTTATCAATCGCCATCAAGGCCCCGTCTGAAAATTTGCCCTCAGGGAAGATGCCAAAGGCGATGGCCAATTCAATTTTGAGATGGCCTAAGATGAAATCATGTGCGGCCGCCTCAGGGATGCCCATGGATACGGCGCGATCTGTTGCCTCGCGCAGCGCCAAGGCCATGGTTGCCCCGACCGTCTCAGACAGGGCGGGTTCCAGAACAGCAATATTTTCAAGGCTGCACCGATGCGAGCGCGCAACGGGAGCATAGATCACTTTGGCGATATCTTCACATAGCGCATAATGCGGCTCTGGCCCTTGGATCAGCGCGCAAACAATGCCCTGTGGTGCTGCGATCCCACCAAAATAATCCTCCTGCGCGGCAATGCTGTCATGTGCCTCTAGGATATGGGGGTGGCAGGGATGCGTGCAGAAATAAGTGACATCTTCGCGCACGGGCATCTGACCTGCATAGGGTGCGGCAGCATCCAACACGATCACGGCCGCGCCAGATTTCAATTGATCCACAAAGCCATGCGCGATTTTGCCGATCAGGCGATCTGGCACAGCCATGACAACAACATCCGCATCGCCAAGGGCGGTTTCAGCGGCCACACAGTCAAGCCCCGTTTCCGACTTAAGGCGTGCTTGGCCTGCTTCGGTCACTTCGACAGGGGCAAGATGATAGCTGCTTTGCATCAGGTTGCGCGCAATCCGCACACCCATTTTGCCGCCCGCACCAAGAAGTGCAATTTTTGTCATGATCTATCCTTTCGCTTCGGCACGCGCGCCGTTTTTGATCCAAGAGAAATAATCAGGGCTGCCCATTTGCCCGCCCTTTAGGGCCAATTCCAAACCATCGAATTCGGGGGTGTCGCTATGCCCTTTCAAAAGGGCCGCGCCTGCCGTGGTTGCGCCAATCGCGGTGAGGGCAAACAACCCGAGCGCTTGAGCGGCAAAGCCTGATGTGTCGCCGCCTGCGATGATCGCGCGCGCAAGGCCCGTGCCGCGCAAAAGATCACGCAGAAGCGCGCCGAGACTTGTGCCAATAAGCGCATTGGCCTCATGCGGTGTATGCTGAGATGCTGACAGCGCCGCGCGCATGGCCGCAACGGCCGGGTCATCTGGCCCGCGCGCGCTGCAAATCAGCGGATCGCGCCCTTGGGAGAGCGCGGCGCGTGCGGCTTCATAGCTGTCGGTCACAGCCCGCTTGGCGCTATCGCCGCCCTTGATCAGTGCGGCAGCGTCCAGTGGGATGACGACAAACCCATCTTCTTCAGCGCGGGCAATTTGCGCCGCAGTGGTGGGTGAGACAGAGCCCGAAATCGCAATCACCTGATCCACTTTGCCAAAACTTGGGGCGGGTTCGGGCGGGGGGATAAGGCCCGATTTTTGCCAATGGGCCACCAGTGCATATTCCACCCCCTGCGATCCTATTGCCAGATGTCCATCCGCCTCTGCGGCATCCCAGATCAACGCGCCCAGTTGCGCCGCGTGATCCATGTCGATGCAATCAAGCGTTATGATTTTCGCGGGCGCATTTGCGCGCAAGGATGCAAGGCCTGTGGGGTTGAGATGCTCAAGCGTCAGTGTCGCAAGCGGCAGGTTGGTTTGCTTCCGCAGATGCATGGCCACATCGGCCTCTTGCATCGGGGTTACGGGGTGGGATGCCATCACAGGGTGGCGATCAAGCCGATAGACGGCGTCCCCTGCGGCGGCAAATAGCTGACCAAAGGCTTGGTAACGCCGCAGAGGTGGTGCGGCGATCAAGCAAGAAACCCAATCGCTGCCGCGCACCGTGAGGGCTAATTCAACTGCCTTGCCGATCGAGCCTGTATGCGGTGCGCTGTCCAAGGTGGAGCAGGTTTTGTAATGCAACAGGGGCGCGCCCGTAGCGGCCAAATGTGCAAAAAGGGGTGGCAGATGTCTGGCCATCCAATCGGGTGATTGGCTGCGCGCGGTGGTGGCAATGCCAATGCCCCGCATCGCGCCAAATCGGGCCGCTTGCGCCTTTGTTGGGGGCGCAAGGAACAGCACCGTTGGCAGGCCTGCAAAACTCAACACCTCCATCGTGGCGGCGGAGCCTGTGAAATCATCGCCCAAAAAGGCAATTAATGGCCCATCGGGAAGTGTCATTTCGCATAGGCCTTTAGCGCGCGGGCAAGCTCGGGATGGGATTTGGCGTAATCAGCGGCGGGGATGCCCGCCATCGCCGCTTGCCACGATTGCCGCAATGCCGCGACACCTGCACGCGGCCCGTCAGGGTGGGCCATAATCCCACCTCCTGCTGCATAAATGCAATCTGCATGGCCGAGGTGGCGATAGGTTTCAGGGGGTTGCAGCGCGGATTGGCCCGATGAAAAGACGGGCATCGGGATGCAGGGTGCATCGCCAAAGAGTGGGGTGAGCAGAGATTTGGCCGAGGCGATGACGCTTGCGTCACTTTCGCTGAATTTGTTTTGGAGGCCGTTGACGTGCATATGATCTGCCCCCGCCAAGCGCCAGATTTTCGACCATGCCGCATAGTCCCATCCTAGCAATTCGGCACGGCTGAGATATCCCCATCCGTTGCGATGAGCATGGAGAGGCAGCGCGCTATGCCGTGACAGGCCCAAGAAGCCCGCCACGCCGACCGAATTGAGGCTGACCATCACGCAAGTTGCACCTTTTGAGAGGGCAAAATCATGTCGGGCGCGCATCTCATCGACTTCACCTGTTAGGTTGAAGGCATACATGACCTTTTTACCAGTGCGGTCGGCATGGGCGTTGATGACATCCATCACCGCGCTCACCCTCTCCTCGAAGGGGCAGGCGGGGCCATTGGCCTGCAATTCATCATCCTTGATGAAATCAATGCCCGCTTCGGCCAGTGTGCCGACCAATTTGGCAGTGTCCTGCGGGTCAAGCCCGACCGAGGGTTTAATAATCGTGCCAATCAGCGGGCCATCCGCAACCCCTGCCAATTTGCGGGTGCCGGTGATCCCAAATTTTGGGCCAGAATAGGCCTCCGCAAATGCGCGCGGCAGGCGGAGATCAAGCAAACGTAGCCCTGAGAATTGCGCCAATTCGAAAAGATTGCCCGCGACTGTAGCCATGAGGTTGGGTAAATCAGGGCCGATATTATCCAAGGGCCAACTGAGTGTGACCTTGGCGCGCTGATAGCGCGTGCCCTGCTGCCCGCCTCTCAAGCTTGGGCTGTCGGTTGCATCAAGCGGGGTTAGGGAAACCACTTGGGCCCCCGCGCGGGCCTGTAGTTCTGGCGTTTCGCCCGGCACTTTTACAAAGGTGCCCGCGCTTTGCTCGCCCGCCATCACGGCGGCGGCGCGGGCGGGGTCAATCGGGGTTTCGATCAGGTAATCTGCTTCAATTCTGTCGCTCATTGCGCGTGATCCTGATGATATAGGGCGTTGGCGCGCTCCAAATGCTCGCGCATGGCACGGGCGGCGGCATTGGTATCTTTGCGGGCAATTCCATCCAAAATGGCGCGATGTTCGGTCAAGGTCAGTGGCTCTAGGCCCAATTTGTGAACCTGTTCTTTATGAAAGGCGCTCATCCAAGAGAAAACACCATGGGTCAGGGTTTCAAAGATCGGGTTGCCCGAGATGGCCGAGATGCGGCGGTGAAACTGCCCGTCTATTTGGGTAAAAAGCGGCACATCGCGCTTGGCGGCGGCTTGGGCGCGCAAAAGCTGTTCTAAATCGTTCAAGTCATCTGCGCTGCGGCGTTCTGCGGCAATGCGCACCATTTCCACCTCAAGGGCCACACGCGCCTCTTTGAGATGTTCGAGAGAGGAGTGCGAATGCGTCAAAATATGGCGCATGGAAATGCCCAATTGATCAATAACTCCATCTAAGGATGGGGTCGCCACGCGCGGCTTGCCGCCGTGGCGGATATCGATCACGCCTTTGTGCTGCAGGCTTTGCATGGCTTCGCGAATGGCAGGGCGGCCAATGCCATAGCGCGCCATCAAGGCGCGCTCGCTTGGCAAAGCATCACCTGGTTTTAGGTCATCGGCGCGGATCAGGGCCAATAGACGATCTTCGACTTCGTCTGACAGTTTTTTTGGCCGTATGATCTGGTCGCGTTCGGACATGGGCTGCCATGATTCTGGTATACTGGTCATACCAGTTTGGCGCAGAAAAAGACCCTCCGCAATCCCAAACACGTGCGGAGATCAGCGAAACTGTGCCATCCAGTCTAAGGTCAGGCCTGTATCGCGTTTCGGCTTATATTCTGCACCTATCGGACGGGCCCAACCAAGGCTATCGATATGAGAGAAGATATGCTCATAATTCACCTCACCATGATCAGGGGTGCCACGATCAGGCACAGAGGCAAATTGAATATGCCCGATCACAGGCAACAGACGGCTGAGGCGGTTGGTCAAATCCCCCTCCATTAACTGAACATGATAGCAATCAAACATCAGCCGCAAATTTGGGGCTTTGACCTCTTCTATAATGGCGACCGCTTGTGCGGTTGTCGAAAGGAAATAGCCCTTTGCATCATAGTGATTGAGGGGCTCAATCAATATTGTGATGCCCTTTTCGGCGGCCTGTGTGGTCGCGTGGCGCAGATTGGCTACAAAGGTCTTATGGGCGCTTTCGCCACTGGCGAACCCTGCCATTACATGCACAGCGCCTGCGCCGATGATCTGGGCATAGTCGAGGGATTGATCAATCGCGGCGCGCGCCTCTGCCTCGCGGTTGGGTAAAGCGGCCAATCCGTTTTCGCCAGCTGCAACATCGCCTCGGCTTGTGTTGAGCCCAAGCATCTCAAGACCCGTTTCATCTAAGGCGGCCTTCACATCATGCGGGTCATGGGCATAGGGCCAATGACATTCGACCGCATCAAAACCTGCCGCTTTTGCTGCGCGGATGGCATCAGGCAGGGGACGGTCAGTCCATAGAAACCCTAGATTTGCAGAAAAACGCATCACTCCCACTCCACCTCGAATTTACGCACGACATCGCGCACCTGTGCAGGCGTCAAGGCGCGGGCATCAAAGCCACGCATCATGATCGCAAGCTTGGCTGTTTCCTCCAGCTCCTCAATTGCGTTGCAGGCGGCCTCGACATCTTTGCCTGCAACCACTGGGCCGTGATTGGCTAGCAAAACGGCGCTGCGTTTGCCCCCTAGACTGCGCAGGGCTTCACCCATAGCGGCATCGCCTGGCATGAAGAACGGCAAAAGCTGCACCTTGCCCAGTTTCATGATCGCATAAGGGGTCAGCGGCGGCAGCACATTGTCGGGGTCAATTTCAGGCATCATTGACCACGCCACAGAATGGCAAGAGTGTAAATGAACCACCGCGCCTGCTGATTTTCGTGTCTCGTAAAAGGCACTGTGAAGCGGCATTTCCTTGGTTGGTTTCAGGCCCGCGATATGTTGGCCCGCTGCATCGAAGCGGGACAATTCTGCGGGATCAAGCCGCCCAAAGGAACTGCCTGTGGGCGAAACCAAAAGCCCCCCATCTTCGGTGCGGGCGGAGATATTGCCTGTTGATCCCCCCGTCAGGCCACGATCGAACATCGATTTCGCCAAGAGGCAAATCTGCTCGCGCAGTTTGGATTCAGAACTCATGCGTCCTCCAATTTTGCGAAAGCATCGCTGAAAAAGCTTTCTGCGCCAAAATTGCCTGATTTGAGGGTGAGGGCGATATCCTGCCCCTCTGATGTGCAAAAACACCATGGCACGCCTGCGGCAATTTCAGGCCCGATATCTAACCTGTCGACCCGCAGGGCCTTTGTGACCGCGCCTGAGGTTTCCCCGCCCGCGACCACAATCCGCCGTGCGCCCTGATCGCGTGCGGCAACGGCCAAATCTGCAAGTGCCGCCTCAACGATTGCGCCCGCCTCAGCCTTGCCCAATTGGTCTTGTGCGGCGCGCACCGCATCGGGTGTTGCGGTCGCATAGATCAGGGGCTGCGCTGCGAGATCTTGCGCTGCAAGCCAATCCATGGCGGGTTGCAGGCCCCTTGCCTTCAGGCTTAGGGGGTCAAGCTGGAAACTGGGCTTTCCTTGGGATTCATACCGCGCAACTTGTGCATTTGTCATGGCAGAGCAACTGCCAGATAAAACGATCCCTTCGGGCGCGATGTCGCGGGATGTGGTTTCCTTCTCATGCGCAGCCAGTAGGCCGCGCTTGGCATAAATCTGGGGGATCGGCATCGTAATCGCAGAGCCGCCCGTCAGAAACCGCATATCGGCGCAGGCCTCGGTGATCCGCGCAAGATCGGCATTTTCCACCGCATCGACCACGATATGCGCCACGTTTTTCTCGGCCAAGTCTGCACAAGCTTTTTTAATGGCCGCGGCCCCTGCGGCAACAGTCAGGCGATCAATCAGCCCAACTTTTCCACGCACCTGCGGCTGCAAAAGCCGCATCAGATTGCTGTCGCGCATGGGCGTCAGGGGGTGATCTTTCATCGGGCTTTCTGACAAGGGCAGTTGGCCCACAAACAAATTGCCCATGAAAATGGCACGGCCATTTTCGGGAAAGGCGGGGCAATAGATCGTCTGCGCGACACCCAGATCGGCCATAATCGCCTCGGCCACTGGCCCGATATTGCCCTCTGGGGTCGAGTCGAAGGTTGAGCAGTATTTCCAAAAATATTGCTGTGCCCCCGCGCGTTTGAGCCATGCGAGGGCCGCGCGCGCCTCTGCGACCGCATCTGTCACGGGTTCAGTGCGGATTTTAAGCGCGATGACCTCAAAGGGGCTTGTGTCCTGTGGCGGTTCATCAGGAACGCCAATCCGCAAGGAAACAGGGTATCCGCTGCGCGCCAAAAGCCCTGCAAGATCCGTGGCGCCAGTGAAATCATCGGCAATTGCACCAAAAAGCGTGGTCATTGTGTTATTGTCCCTTGGGCAAGGTCAGACCTGCGGCCTTGGCATAGAGTTTGGCAAGGGCTGCATCATCCTCTGCCCCAAGACCCTGCGCTGCGGCCTCTTTGAATAACGCAAGCGCGGCCTCAGTGATCGGGGCGGAAAAGCCCGAGTTTTGCGCAATATCCATCACAATCCCCAAATCTTTGGGCCAGATATTGATGGTGCTGCGTGGGGTATAATCACCTTCGATGATATGGGGGGCGCGGTTTTCTAACATCCAACTGGTTCCCGCGCTTTGCGACACCACCTCTAAAAACCGCTCAGGAGAGATGCCCTGCGCCAGCGCAAAGGTGATCGCCTCAGCCATTGAGGCGATGTGAATACCTGCCAACATTTGATTTGTGGCCTTCATTGCAGATCCTGCCCCCGCGCGGTCGCCCATTTCAAAGACTTTTGCAGAGATGGCATCGAGCGCGGGCTTTGCGGCATCAAAGGCCGCTTTGCGCCCCGAGGCCATGATCGTCAACTCACCCGAGGCGGCCTTAATCGCCCCGCCAGAAATTGGCGCGTCCAGATAAAGCAGCCCTGCGCTTTCTGCGCGCGCTTCCATTTCGGCGGCAAAAGCAGGGGGGATCGTGGCGCAAGAAAGGATCACCGTGTTTTGTTGAAGCGCCGCCGCCACGCCCTCAGGGTCGAAAAGGACGGCTTCGGTTTGCGCCGCGTTGAGCACGACCACAACTAGCGCGTCCAAAGCCTCGGCATGATCTAGGAGCGCGCCTGCTTGTGCGCCATCTGCCACAAGTCGCGCGACCGCATCGGGGTTAATATCATGGCCCCAAACCTGATGACCCGCCTTGATCAGATTGCGCGCCATCCCATAGCCCATAGATCCCAATCCGATAATTCCGATCTTTTGCATGTCTCGGCCCCTTTGCCTGAGTTGTGAGATGCAAGCCTTCGCGCGTCATGCTTGAGGTTGCTGCCCTCTTCACATAGCTCTATGCCTTGGGTATCACAAGTTTGGTATACCAAAAAAGAGTGGCCATTTTGGCCGCGCATCATAGAGGGAGCGCGCATGTCTGACTTGAAATTCGCCCAAAGCCTGTCTCGCTTGGGCACGGAATCTGCCTTTGTCGTTTTGGCCCGCGCGCAAGCCTTGGCCGCCGAGGGGCGCGACATCATCAATCTGGGCATCGGTCAGCCCGATTTTCGGACGCCTGAGCATATCGTTGAAGCGGGCATCAAGGCGCTGCGGGATGGTCATCATGGCTATACGCCCGCCAACGGCCTGCCCGCACTGCGCGAGGCGGTGGCCGCCGATTTGCATCGCCGCCATGGGGTAGAGGTGAACCCTGATTGTGTGGTCGCCGTTCCTGGGGGCAAGCCCACGATGTTCTTTGCGGTGATGATGTTCGGAGAGCCTGGCGCCGAGATCATGTATCCCAACCCTGGGTTCCCGATTTACGAATCTGTCATCCGCTATTCAGGGGCAACACCAGTGCCGATTGCGCTGCGCGAGGAAAACGGGTTTTCCTTTTCGGCAGAGGAGGTCTTGGCGCAGATCACGCCCAAGACGCGGTTGATCATCATCAACTCGCCCGCCAACCCAACAGGCGGCGTGACCCCGAAGGAGGAGATCGACAAGTTAGTCGCGGGTCTTTTGGATCATCCCCATGTGGCGCTGATGTCGGATGAGATCTATTCCAACATGCTTTATGGCGGGCGCGAGCATGTTTCGCTTCTGCAATATCCCGAAATTCGGGATCGATTGATCATGCTAGATGGGTGGTCAAAGACCTATGCGATGACAGGGTGGCGTTTGGGTTACGCCGTTTGGCCTGAGGCCTGCGTGCCGCATGTGACCCGCCTGTGCATCAATGACCATTCCTGTGTGAATGCCGCTACGCAATTTGCAGGGATTGCGGCGCTCAATGGCCCTCAAGATGCCGTGCGCGAGATGGTCGCCCAATTCGATGCGCGCAGACAAGTGATTGTTGAGGGGTTGAACACCCTTAAAGGCGTGACCTGCACCGATGCGGCGGGTGCGTTTTATGCATTCCCAAATATCTCGGGCACTGGCATGACGGCCGTGGAGGCACAGAACCTGTTCCTGAATGAGGCGGGCGTGGCCACGGTGGCGGGCACAAGTTTTGGCGCGATGGGCGAGGGCTATGTGCGCTTTTCATACGCCAATTCCACCGAGAATATCCTCGCTGCGCTTGATCGTATTGCGAAGGTGTTGTGATGCAATGACGCGCGAAGATGACCCTTCGCGCGTCACTTTTTAAGACCCGGGCGCTGCGGCGCAATGCGCGCCGCTGGCGGCTTGACCTGAACCCAGTGCCAGAATGGCAGGGGCGCGGAATGGATCAAGCGGTGCGCTGTGGCTAAGATCAAAAGCCAAAAGAGCGCCGATCATCACGAACAGCGCGATGACCCCATGTTTGCGAGACACTGTCATGTGCGGGGCTCCAGTTGTAGAAGCGGGCGCAGACGCACACCGATGATGGATCCAACAAAGGCTGCTGCAAACCAAACCCATCCATGCAGGCTGCCTGTGGAAATGCCGCTGAAAAAGGCACCCACATTGCAGCCAAAGGCAAGGCGTGAGGAGTAGCCAAGCGCAAGCCCCGCAAGGATCGTAGCACCCCACGCAATCAAGGGCAGTCGCGGGATTGGTTGCGAGAGGCCCGCGCGCCATGCGGCCACGATGAATGCGCCCCCGATCAGGCCGAGATTGGTGAGCGAGGTGACATCGGTCAAAAGGCTTTGCGCGATGCGTTCAGCATGGGCGGGGCTTCCCCAAAACGGGTTAAGCGTCAGATCAACGCCTGCCGTACTAACGCCCTTAGCAACCCAAAGGCCAAGACCGTAAACCACGCCCCAAGGTTGCCCTGCGACCACAAGATTGCCCAGTGCCAAGAGAGCGACCAATATTGCAGCCATCACAAGACGGCGGGGCAGGCGGCGTTGGCCTTGTTCGGCGAAAATCCACACGATGAGCGCGACACTGCCAAGCCCTATAAGGGTCAGGCCAAGGCCCGCGCCGCCCTCAAGCGTGACAAGAGGCAAAGTGCCAAGTGACGTCCACCAGTTGAGATGTGCAGCGCCAAGAAAGCTGCCAATGGCGAAGAAAGGTAACGCGACCAAAGCCACCGGATTGCCGCTGCCTGCATTAACCAAGGTGCCAGAGCCACAGCCCAGAACCACTTGCATTGCGACGCCAAAGACAAAGGCACCGCCCACCATCGCAAACCCGATGGGCGCATGGGCCCCGATCAACTCGCCCGAATGGCTGGCCAATAGCGGGAAGGCCACAGCGGCCACAAGGGCGATGGCCAAGAGCTGCGCAAAAAGGCCCGATGGATCACGGCGCAGGATCATCGCGCGCCACGGCCCCGCAAAGCCGAACCGCAACCCTTCAAGCGTTGCGCCAAGGCTAAGACCGATCAGCAAAAGCAGACCAAACCGCGCACCCGCAGCGGCGGCAAGGATCAAAACAAAAGAAATCGCGCCAATCAGCAAGGCAAGGCGCCCCCAACGCGCGGGGCGTTGGGGGCGGTCTAAGTGGCTGCTTTGGTCGCTTTGGGCCAGCGGCGCCATTGCGTCTCTCCTTAGAAAACCGATTTGATCTGGTTCCACAGGTTGCGGATTGGGCCAGGGACATTGGCCATCTCATAGCCTGCATTCGACCATCCGACCATGGATTCGGGGTAGAGTTTCACATTCTCAATCCCTGCCAATTCCGAGAGGGCGAACCAGTTGGTTGCAGCCCAGTGGCCCGTGTTGCAGAAAGACACCAAGGTTTCTGCATCCGTGAACCCCTCGGCCTCGGCCAAAGCACGCGCGGCATCGGCATCCACAATCGCAGGGCCATTGTCGAACCAGCTGCTATGCACAAAATATTGCGACTGCGGCAGCGTGCCTGGACGGGCAGCGGCAGGGTGGCTTTGGTCGCCGTTCCAGAAGCTTTCAGGGCGCGCATCAAGCAACAAACCATTGCTGTCGCCTGCAATCACGGTCTGGATTTGCTCTGCCGTGGCTGTCCACTGATCAGAGAGGGTGACAGTGATTGTGCTTGGTGTTGGGGTGGTTGGCTCGGTCGACAGGGCAAGCCCTGCCTCCGTCCATGCGGCAACGCCGCCATTGAGGATCGACAGATTTCCGAAACCTGCGGATTTCAACGTCCAATAAACACGCGCCGCGGCACCGAAATCGGTTTCATTCGCGCCTTGATGGGCAATCACAACAGTCTGGTTCTGGCGCAAACCCAATTCACGTAGCAATGCGGTAAGCTCTGCGGCGCTCGGCAATTGGCCAGGATTTTCAGCAGGCCCACGGAACCGACCATAGGGGGCGTTGATTGCGCCCTTGATATGGCCTGCGCTGTAGGTGTTCACATTTTCTTGGCCTTCGGCTGCAGCGGGCGCGCGAATGTCCAAGATGACGGGCGCATTCGTGCCCAAGCTGGCGTTCAATTCAGCGGGGCTGACCAAAGGGCCAAACTGCGCCGCTGCAACATTCGCCATCAGCACAAGAGCTGCGGCTGCATAAGCAATAAGTTTCATCTCATGGCCTCGTTTTTCGGGTGAGAGGGACGATTACGGCGCTGCATGTGACGTGAGAATGCATGACTGACAAGGGGACAGCACATCAGAAAACAGCCCCGAAGGCGGCCAAAATTCTAAGCAAGGAGGATCGGCAGAATTCCTGTCACGCAGCAGGGCTGATCGAGGAAAATTGTTCCGCAATTTTCGATTTCACGGAATATTTTCGTTCTTTTTTGCATAGATCCATGGATTGCGCGAACAATCCACCCGCTTGGGGCGATTTTTGTATGGGGATACTAAAACTGGGGGGAAGTGGAGGCGAGTACCGGAATCGAACCGGTGTACACGGATTTGCAATCCGCTGCGTCACCACTCCGCCAACTCGCCTTCGGGGTATCTGTGGTGTCTATGGGGCGGTGCTACTGCAAGGTTTGCGCCTGCGCAAGTGGTAAGAGGGCAAAACGCGCGGAAGAACGGGTTGGCTTAGCTTGAAAACAGTCCTTTGCGCTTTGGCTTTTCTACGGCAGCGGCCTCACGGATCACGATTTTGATGCGGGGCCCCGTTTGGATCATGGATGGATCCACGGGGCAAAGGCTGAGGTCAAGGATCTCAAGCCGTTGCAGCCGCGCAATCGGCGTGATGTCATAAACTTCGGTGTCACGCAGAATCAATTCCCGCAGATCTTTGCACAGGCTCAACGGGCTGATATCCGCAACGCGGCTATGAGATACATCAAGATAGCGCAGCACCGTCAATTCGCGCAAAGCTGTGATGTCGGATATAAATGTCCCGCCAAGCTGCAGATGAGTCAAGCTGCGCATACCTGCCAAGGGGCTGAGATCACTAATTGGCGTGGCCCAAGCTGAGACGCGCTCAAGATGAGACAGGCCGCGCAAAGGCTGTAGGCTGGTGACGCGCGTGTTTGAAATGTTCAGGCTGCGTAAATTGCTGCATTTGGCGATGCTTGAGGGCAATTCCACCAAATTGTTAAGCCCTGAAAGATCAAGCGATTGACCGTCACTCATCAAACAATCTGCGATCATGCCTTGGCAAATTGAGTAATCGGCGGCGCATTCGGGTAGGTTGCGCAAATATTCGGTCGATGGCGCCTCAACATCCATGCTGCGCGCAAGTTTCATCTGCGAGGCATTGGACACAAAGACCAGTTCATTGGCGTTTTCATACTCTGCGCTCATGATGCCGTGCCTATTGATTGCTGCGCGGTTCAATCGTTTATCGCCATGCTAGATTGCTGCTTCACGGTGACATTGCCTTCAAAGCGCGCACCAAAGGCCACGGCGAGGATGTTTTGGTTGAACTCGCCGCGCGCTTGTGCGTTGCTGTCGATTTGCAGCTTTCTACAGGTGATCGTGCCCTCGAACTGGCTATCAATTTTAACCATGTCAGCGGTGATTGTGCCGCGCACTTTAGCCCCGTGGGCAATGGTTACGTTATGACCCGTGATGTCGCCCGTCACGCTGCCTTCGATGACGACATCGCCATTGCTGCGCAACTTCCCCTCAATCGTCATACCTGCATGGATGACTGTTGCAGACGCTGTGCCGCGTGGGCCGTCAAGGTTGGGTTCATTCGGGCTTGTGGGAGAGAACGGCGTCATCATTCATCCAGAAAAATTATCAATATGATATAATATGCCTTTGCAGGGCCAAGGGTCAATCCGCTGCGACCCTATGGATCGCGCTGTATGGCGTGCTCCATGCGCTTGCCCAAATTCATCGCAATTCGGGTGCCAAAGGCCACGCAATATTTGGGATTTTCGGCCACGGTTGCAGGAACGCCCGTGAGGTCAGACAAGGCTTTGTCAATGCCCCTGAGGCCCGCGCCACCGCCTGTAAGCATCAACCCATATTCATGGATGTCCGATGCCAGATCGGGCGGTGTTTGATCGAGCAGTGACATCACCGCCGTCCAAATCTGTTCAATTAGCGGGTGCAGCGCCTCGGCCACATCTTGTTCGGTCACAACTTGCTCTTTGGGCAGGCCATTAAAGGCATCGCGCCCCCGCACTGTGGCGCTGCGTCCTTTGCCATCTGCGGGGAAGATGGCGGTGCCAATCTCATGTTTGAGCTTTTCACAGGATGAGACGCCCACGTTCAAATTGTAGTTCTTCTTGATGAAGTTTGAGATAGCCTCATCAAAATGGTCACCCCCAATGCGTACTGAGCGTGCTGTGACAATGCCGCCCAAGGAGAGAACTGCAACTTCGGTTGTGCCGCCGCCAATATCGACAATCATCGCGCCGCGTGGGTCAAGAACAGGCAGGCCCGCACCAAGTGCGGCGGCCATCGGTTCTTCGACTAGCCCAACTTTGCGCGCCCCTGCCGCTTCGACCGAATGCTTGATCGCACGCTTTTCAACGGGGGTGGCCCCATATGGCACGCAGACATACACGATCGGCTTTCGCAGCATGAAGCGGTTCAAAGCCTTGCGAAAAAACGCGCCGATCATTTCTTGCGCGGCATCAAAATCGGCGATGACCCCATCGGATAGGGGGCGGCAGGCTTGGATCGATTCCGGCGTCTTGCCGAGCATTAATTTGGCATCTTCACCCACCGCGAATAGCTTTTTGCGCCCGTCTTTGATGTGAAACGCCACGACAGATGGCTCATCCAAGATCACGCCCGACTCGCTATCCACGAAAACGGTATTGGCCGTGCCAAGATCAATGCTGATTTTTGACGTCATACTGGTTAACCGAAATACAAATAAACTGACAGATGGGCATCAATCAGGCCGCCCTAGCGCAAGTGTTAATCTATTGTGATGCGCGCGTCTATCACCCCATTGCGAGGGAATTTTGGGCAAGGATGCGGCAAAGCAGACCTAACTTGCACCAAAGCGCCCAGCAGGCGTTGCACGAGAGCCCGCCATGTGCCATAGCAGGAGCAACGCAAACTAGACTCATTGGTTCAGTTGAATGGCCGACTTTAAATCTCGCCGCGTCACGATGGTAGACACCCAAGTGCGCCCCTCAGATGTCACGAAATTCCAAGTGATTGATGCCATGCTTGCCATCCCGCGCGAGGCCTATGTGCCCGCCGATATGCAGGATGTGGCTTATATCGGTGAAAACCTGATCCTTGGGGCAGGTCGCGTGATCCTTGAAGCCCGCAGTTTTGCGAAAATGTTGGACGCGCTCGATATTGGGCCGAGTGATCTGGTTCTCGATGTCGCCGCAGGTCTTGGTTATTCCAGTGCGGTTTTGGCCCATATGGCCGAGGCTGTGGTTGCGGTCGAAGAAAATGCCGACTTTGCCCAAGAGGCAGAAGCAAATTTCGCGGCGCAATCTGTTGATAATGCCGCAATGATTTGCGCAAGCCACGCGGAAGGCGCGACCAAATATGGCCCCTATGACGTCATAGTTGTGAACGGGGCTGTTGAAACCATGCCCCCAAGCCTGACGGATCAACTGAAGGAAGGTGGCCGCATGGGCGCGATCTTCGCGGTTGGTCAACTCTGCGAATTGCGGATTGGGCGCAAAATTGACGGCCAAATGAATTGGCGGCTGTTGTGCCATGCCAATGCGCCTGTTTTGGACGGGTTCAAGCGCGAAGCGGCGTTTCAGCTCTAAGAACGCGCATCAGCGGCGGCACGAAGTAAATTTGGGGTGCCGATGGGCCCCGTGAAGGAGTGTTGCTTGTGAGTGTTCGGATCAAGAAATCCTTTCAGATGCTTGGCGTCTCGTTGGCCATGTCCCTGTCCGTCATTGGGGCAGGGCAGGTAAGCGCGCAAGGGTTGCAGGCCGCGATGGAAGCGGCCTATGAAAATTCTGATCTGCTTGAGCAAAACCGCTATCTTGCGCGAGTATCTAATGAAGGCATTGCGCAGCGCGTTGCCGCGTTGCGACCCACCCTGAATATGGTCGCACAGCGGGCGCGCACGGACGCGGCAGGCAGCTTGACTGAAACCATTGCCCTGACCGCTGAATTGGTGCTGTTTGCAAGTGGCAGTCGCAGCGCTCAGATTGCGGCGGCGCGGGCCTCTGCCGAGGCCACCCAAGCGCAGCTTTTGGGGCTTGAGGGGCAGGTGCTGCTTGATGCTGTCACGGCCTATATGAATGTCTGGCGCGATGTTCAGGTGGTGAATGTGCGTCAATCCAATTTGCGCGTGGTTGAAGAACAATTACGTGCCGCTAGAGATCGCTTTGATTTAGGCGAGGCCACCCGAACCGATGTTGCGCATGCCGAGGCGCAGATGGCCGCGGCACGATCCGCTTTGGCAGCGGCGCAAGGGACGCTCAGCATTAGCCGCGAACTGTATCAATTGGCCGTGGGCGTAGCACCAGAGGCGCTTGGCGCGCCAGGTGCGCGGCCCGAATTACCTGCGTCTGCTGAGGCAGCGGAGGTGATTGCGCGCAACTCAGCCCCCTTGATCCTCGCAGCACAGCATGAGGTGACGGCCAATCAGCACAATTTGACCGCGGCCCGTGCCGCCTATGGCCCAACTGTCACCATGAGCGCGACCTCGACAGACACGCGGGAAGGGGCCCCCAATACCATCGGAAACAGCGAGCGTCTGTCGCTGACCATCACGCAACCCATTTACCAAGGTGGGCGTCTAGCCTCTCTTGAGCGCACGGCGCTGGCCAATCTTGCGGCCTCTCAATCTAATTTGAGCCGCCAGACCGCAACAGTCATCCAAAATTTGGGCAATGCTTATGCACGCCTTTCTATCGCATCGGCGCAAATTGCGGCCACCGAGCAGCAGATTAACGCGGCGCAGCTGGCCTTTGAAGGCGTCCGTGAAGAGGCGTCTTTGGGTGCGCGCACAACGCTTGATGTGCTGAATGCGGAACAAGATTTGCTTGATGCGCGCATAGCCCGCATTCAGGCGCAGACGGATCTCTATACGGCAAGCTACGGCGTTTTGAATGCGATGGGTGGGCTGACCGCAGAGGCGATGGGGCTGGATGTAGAGCTATACGATGCTGACGCCTATGGTGCGCGCTTCTCAGGCGCACCACTTGGCCGCCCATCGGTGCAAGGCAGCCGCCTTGACGGTGTTCTGGAACGCTTAGGGCGTGAGTAAGCCCAAACGGCTAAGTCGCAATTAGGCCCGATGAAACCCGCCCCATGTGGCGGGTTTTTTACATCTAGGCCACTGGTCTTATATCCGCTCTGCCGTGTCACGTGTCGCAGCTGCCGCATCGGCAGAATTCTTTACGTTGCCGTTTGACTTCCGTGCAGAGTATATAATTAAATAAATACATAAATAATTTACTATTTTGCTATTATCAAAGTGTTCTGCCCCGCAGTGCGGGTGGGATCAGCAACAAGACCGCAAAGCGGATGGCATTTGGGGTGACGGGATGAGCGAAGATAAAGACGGTGCTGATATAGAGGATGTGCTCTCTTCGATCCGCCGTTTGGTGGCTAAGACAGCGCCCGCGCAAACGGTGTCATCGGCCGAGCGCCGCGGCGCTTTGCGCGCAGAACCACGCTTGCGACCAACGCGCCCAGTGGGTGACGCTGTTGAGCAAAAATTGGTGCTGTCCCCAAGCCAACGGGTGAGTGAGCCTGAAAACCCTTGGACAGTGATCCCCCTGGATCCTGCAGATCACGCGTCTGGCGATGGACGGGCTTGGGCGCGTGAGGATCGCTTGGCGGATTATGCAGATGGCGGCGCTTCGCCTTCAGCCGCGCCGCAAGATGCGCTTGGTGCTGCCTTGGCTGCCGCTGCAGAAGGGTTGCGCGGCCCCGCCGCGTCACCTGCAGGGCCAGAGCGGAAAGACGCTTTGCTTCAAGCGGCCATGCCTCCCGCCGCGGACCCCCTGCCTGATCAGGCAGATGCAGTGCAACAAGACGCGCCTGAAAGGCATCATAATTTTATCTCAACCGAGATAGCCGATGAAGATGGCTATGACGAGGAGGTGGAAACCCTGACCCTCTTCGCCGCGCCGCCGCCGCCATTGAGGGCCAAGCCCAAACGGGAGGCCCCCCCTGTATACACGGTCGAGCCCGAGCCAGAGGTGCAAGAAGATGATCTTGCAACGGAGGGTCCTGTTGATGACTTGGGCCATGCCCCGCATGTGCGGTTCGCTGCAAAAGAGGCCGGTTTCATCTTGGCCGAGCAAGACGAAGTTGCGTTACGCGCCCTTGTTGCGCGTGTTGTCCGCGAGGAATTGCAGGGTGATTTGGGGCAACGGATTACCAGCAATCTGCGCAAATTGGTGCGCCGCGAAATTCGTATGATCCTCGCGGCTGAGAAACTGGATGGATAAGCCTTGACGACAGGCGCCGTCCCGCGAAGATGGCAGTGTCATGTTTCCGATACGCGACCATAACCCATCCAACCGCAAGCCCGTGATCACGATCGGTCTGATCTTGGTGAATGTAGTCGTGTTTCTGGGCTATTACCCCGAACTTTCATCGACCCCCGCAGGGCTTGCGCGGTTTTTTGACAGTTGGGCCCTTGTCCCCGCCGAAGTGCTGAAGGGCGGAGATCCCCATAGTTTGATTACGTCCATGTTTCTGCATGGCGGCTGGATGCACCTGATCGGCAATATGCTGTTCTTATGGATTTTTGGCGATAACCTAGAGGACCAGCTCGGGCATGTTGGGTTTTTGGCCTTTTACCTTGTCGCAGGGCTGGCAGCGGGGTTTGGACAAATTTTGTCAAACCCCGCTTCGCAAGTGCCGATGGTGGGTGCCTCTGGGGCCATCGCTGGGGTGATGGGGGGATATTTGCTGTTATTCCCGCGCGCGAAGATCGACATCCTTTTTATCTTCATCATTTTCTTCAAAGTCTTCACTGTGCCCGCATGGGCCATGTTGGGGCTATGGTTTGGGCTGCAGCTGTTTAATGGTTTGTCGATGGATGCCACAGGTGGTGGTGTGGCCTATTGGGCCCATGCGGGCGGGTTTATCGCAGGCTTCGCATTGATGCTGCCGTTTTGGATCAATCGTGGCGCCCAGGCTTTTTGGGCGCGCACCGCGGGGGTTCCCCCCCATGAAGAGGCGCAATATCGCTTCGGCCAAAGCCGTATTCCCGCTGTGGGTCGGCCCAAAAATGCGCCACCCGCAGTCACCCGTGTGCCGCGGGTGACCCGCAAGACGCGCGGCGACAACCCTTGGTCAAAGTGATCTGTGAAAACGAAAAATGCCCCGCGCATCGCGCAGGGCATTTGATCTGACCGACCGCGTGCCTGTTTAGGCGCGTTCGGAATATTCCATCGTTTCGGTGTTCACGATGATCATTTCCTCTTGGCCGACAAAGGGGGGAACCATAACCTTCACGCCATTGTCGAGGATTGCGGGCTTAAAGCTATTCGCCGCTGTTTGGCCCTTCACCACGGGTTCTGTTTCCACAACTTTGCAAGTGACCTTCTGAGGCAAGGTTGCGTTGAGCGCCTCGCTTTCATGGAATTCCACCACGATGGTCATCCCATCTTGCAAGAAGGGGCGGCGGTCGCCCAACAATTCCGCAGGCAATTCGATCTGCTCATAGGTTTCGGCGTCCATGAACACCAACATTCCATCTTGCTCATAGAGAAATTGCTGGTCTTTTTGTTCAAGACGCACGCGTTCAACCTTGTCCGCAGAGCGGAAACGCTCGTTCAATTTGCTGCCATTGCGCAGATTGCGCATCTCGACCTGAGCAAAAGCACCGCCCTTACCAGGCTTCACGTGATCCACTTTTACAGCGGCCCAGAGGCCACCATTATGTTCCAAAACATTTCCGGGACGAATTTCATTGCCGTTGATTTTAGGCATAGTGTAAACCCTAGCAAACCTTGATGATTGATTAATGCTCCCTATATCTAGGCGATATCAGGGTGGCAATACACAAGCGCCGTGCAGCATTAAATGCGATCCCATGCAAAAAACGCATACGAGGTATGCAATATTCGCATACCAGAATCGCTTAGAACATGTGCATAAGGGGCCCCACGCCGCAAAACGCAAGAGCAAAAAATAAAAAGGACGACGAAATGCGAGATTTCGTTGATGGCACCGCCTTCAATTACGAGCAAGGTCAACGCGCACGCAAACTATTTGCTGCTGTTGTTTTGGCCGCGCTGGATGATGCAATCGCCGATGACAAGAAATTCGGCAACGGCCCAGAGCAAATCGCGCGCTGGGCGCGCTCGCGTGATGGGCGCGAAGTGCTCAGCTGCGCGGGCATTGACCCGAACGAGCGCGTTGTTCAAGGCTTGATGAAATTTGTGGCCTCTGGCGTGCGCACCTCTGTTGCGCTGAGCCGCGAGGAAAGCGAACGCCGCAATCAGGCCGAAGCTGCCTGATCTAACGTCACGCCTGATCTTTCAAAACGCGTCCCATTGGGGCGCGTTTTTTGTTGGGAAGGTGGTGGCCGCTGTGGGACTCGAACCCACACGCCCGAAAGCCTCGGATTTTAAGTCCGGTCTGTCTACCAGTTCCAGCAAGCGGCCACAGGGTTTGACTAGAGGAAAGTTTCCCGCCCCGCAAGCGGCCAAGGCACGTTCCATCCCCTACATCCAAAATTCGCCCCGCCCATAAAATGAGCGAGGCGAGGGTTTGGGTTAGCAAGCAACATTTTCGCACGTGCTGGCGAACGCCCCTTCGATACAGGGCAGGGCGTTAAATTTTGGTGAAATTGCGAAAAATTTTATAGCCCATCAAATTGGCAGAGCGCGTGAACGCTTTGGCCCATCTCCTCAAGCTTGGCGCGCCCCCCCAATTCGGGCAGATCAACCACAAAGGCGCAGCCCGTCACCTGCGCGCCGAGGCGCTCAATCAAGTGAATGCCCGCCCGCGCCGTGCCGCCAGTGGCCAAGAGATCATCCACGAGCAGGACACGTTCACCCGCCTCGAAAGCATCATCATGGATCTCGACAGTGGCGGTGCCATATTCCAATGCGTAATCTTCGCTGATTGTGGCCGCGGGCAATTTGCCTTTCTTGCGAATAGGAACAAAACCTTTGCCCAGTTGATGCGCGACCGCGCCGCCAAGGATGAACCCCCGCGCCTCAAGCCCCGCGACCTTATCAATCTTTTGCCCAACATAAGGGGCAAGCAATTGATCCACAGCCAATCGAAACCCGCGCGGGTCTGCAAAAAGCGTGGTCACGTCACGAAACAAAATTCCCTCATGCGGGAAATCGGGAATGGTGCGGATATAATCCTGAACCGTTTTTTGGGGCGTCATAGCATCTCTCCGTTCGGCGGGCCTTACAGCACGCGGCCTGCAATCGCATCTAGCTTGGCGACCATATCAGGGTCGCGCTTATCGGGGGCCGTCATGATGGCGTGATCCAATGCGCGATCACAGCCGCATGGACAAGGCGCGCGCTCAGGCCCCAAAAGCGCAGGCAAGGCGGCAATGGTCTTGCGCGCATTTTCTGCATTTCCTGTAAGGGTTTTGATGATCTCGGTGATATCCACCGCGCCGTGATCAGCATGCCAACTGTCATAATCCGTGATCATCGCAATCGGGGCGTAGCACATCTCCGCTTCGCGGGCCAATTTTGCCTCTGGCATATTGGTCATGCCGATCACATCGGCCTTCCATTCATTGCGATACATCAGTGATTCCGCCAGGGTCGAGAATTGCGGGCCTTCCATCGCCAGATACGTGCCGCCTTGATGCAGTCTTGCGCTGCTTGCGCTTGCGGCCTTGGCCAATTTTGCGCTGAGATCCGCGCAGGTGGGATGCGCCACGCTGACATGGGCCACCAGACCTGTGCCGAAAAAGGATTTATCGCGCGCGAAGGTGCGGTCGATAAATTGATCAACCAAGACGAAATCACCAGGCGCCAAATCTTCGCGGAATGACCCGCAGGCGGAGACAGAGATCAAATCGGTCACCCCAAGGCGTTTTAGCGCGTCAATATTGGCGCGATAGGGCACGGTGGTGGGGCTGTGGACATGGCCGCGCCCGTGGCGTGGCAAAAAGGCCATGCTGACCCCGCTCAGGCGGCCCGTCAGGATGGCGTCAGATGGCGTGCCAAAGGGGCTGTTAACCTCAACCCATTTCGCGCCCTCAAGCCCGTCTATCTCATAGACGCCCGAGCCGCCGATCACGCCAATCACGCGCTCTGTCATCCTGCCCCTCCATGGGTTGGTTCCAAATCCACGCGCGCAGTATCGCAAGCGGCGGGGGGAAGGGAACCCGCGAATTGGTATTTTGGCCTATTCAGGCCGCGTCATGGTGAAAATTTCACCGATTTGCGCGTAATCCTGATAGCCAAGCCGTGAAATCAAGCCCGCGCGGGTGATGTCAAAGCGGCCATCATTCAGGCAATCGGGGCGGATATGCACCCCTGTCACTTCGCCAAAGACCGCAAAATTATGTACCCCGTCCAAGGCAACGATTTGGGTCAGTTTGCATTCAAGGCTTGCGGGGGCGTTTGCGACCCGCGCCGCCGCAATGGTTTCACAGGGGGCACGGGCGATCTTTGCATGGGTGAATTCATCCACGCCCCTTGGCCACGGGCCAGAGCTTTGGTTCATCATATCGCGCATCTCGTAGCCCACGAGATTGACACAAAACACCCCCGTCTCGCGAATATTGGCCACGCTATCCTTGGTGTCGCCGCGATCCGCTTTGGCCGAGGTCGAGGCGAACATAACCTGTGGCGGCACATAGGCGACTGCGTTGAAAAAGGAATAAGGCGCAAGATTGTCCTGACCATCGCTCCCCCGTGTCGAAATCCACCCAATCGGGCGCGGTGCGACTATGGCATTGAACGGGTTGTGGGGCAGGGGGTGGCCGTCATCAGTTTTATAGAACATCGCCGCGCCTTTTGCTTCTTCGGTTTGGCATTGAGCTAGCGCCGTGCTACCAGTTTGACCAGAGGCATTACATGAGCAGCCAATGGTCGATATCGCCAAAGAGCAGCCAAATGACCGGTGGGAGGTCGAAGCCCTTTTCGATCTGTGCTTTGCGCCCGGGCGCACGGCCCTGAGTTCCTATCGCTTGCGTGATGGGGTGCCGCCTGTTGAGGGGCTCTGTCTCATAGCCCGCGATGACTATGGCGCGATTGGTGGGGCGATCCGCTTTTGGCCCGTGCGTGTCGGGGCCAAAGAGGCGTTGTTGCTTGGCCCGATTGCCGTGCATCCCACCCGTCAGGGGGAGGGTTTGGGCGGGCTGCTGATCCGCGAAGGTCTGCGGCGGGCTGACGCCTTGCACTGGCCGCGCACCATGTTGGTGGGGGATGCCCCGTATTATAGCCGCTTCGGGTTTCACCGCCTCGAGGGGGTGGAGATGCCACCACCCACCAACCCCGCCCGCATTTTGGGCGTTGGGGACTGGTCAGGGGTGACGGGGAAAGTGACGCGTTGGGGCGCCTAAGCGAGGCGCGCCAAGATCAGATCTGCGGCTTTTTCGGCAATCATGGTCACGGGCGCATGGGTATTGCCCGAGGGGATGGATGGCATCACGCTGGCATCCGCCACGGACAGGCCGGAAATCCCGCGCAAGCGCAGCTCTGGGTCAAGCGGCGCGTTTTGATCCGCCCCCATTCGAACGGTTGAGACAGGGTGAAAAATCGTGGTTGCGATATCGCCTGCGGCGCGCACCAGATCACCTTCGCTATTGATATGGGCGCCGGGTTTGATTTCTTGCGGCGCAAAGGCGCGCAAGCGTTCGGTTTGCATCAGGCGGCGGGCATGTTTGATGCTATCGACCGCCACGCGCTGATCTGCTTCAGCCGATAGGTAATTTGGGTCAATCACAGGCGCGGCCTTTGCATCAGGCGAGGTGATATGCACCGAACCGCGGCTTTCTGGGCGCAGGTTGCAGACCGAGATGGTGAGGGCGGGGAAGTCATGCAAAGGCTGACCAAAAGCTTCAAGCGATAGGGGCTGCACATGATATTCGATATTGGCGGTTTCGTAATCGGAACTTGATTTCGTGAAAATGCCAAGTTGTGAGGGGGCCATGGCCATCGGGCCAGATCGCTTGAGCGCATATTCAATCGCAATTTTGGCCCGCCCCCAGAGCGAGGCGTAAAGGGTGTTGAGTGTTTTCGCGCCTGTGATGCGGAAAATCGTGCGGATCTGAAGGTGATCGGCGAGGTTTTCGCCAATCTCGGGGCTGTCTTGGATCACGGGTATGCCCAAACCCTGTAGGCGCTCCGCTTGGCCGATGCCTGATAACTCCAACAGTTTCGGTGTGCCAATTGCCCCTGCGGCTAAGACCAACTCACCACGGATTTGGATGTCTTTGACGATCCCGTTTTGACGATAGCGCAAGGCGCGAACGCGCCCCTCGGTGATGACGATTTGCTCGGCCTCGGCATTCGTGAGGATGCTCAGGTTCTTACGGGTTTTGGCAGGATCAAGGAAGGCGCGGCGCGCGTTCCACCGCAAACCGCCTCTTTGGGTCACTTCGAAATATCCCGCGCCCTCATTGTCGCCTGTGTTGAAATCATCTGAGGGCGGGATGCCCATTTCAGCGGCGGCTTCCCGCACCGCATCTAAAATTTCCCACGATAGGCGCTGATTTTCCACGCGCATTTCGCCGCCTGCGCCATGCAGGGCGTCCGCGCCGCGATGATAATCTTCCGAGCGTTTGAAATAGGGCAGGACATCCTCCCATCCCCAGCCCGTATTGCCCATCTGGCGCCAAAGATCATAGTCGCGCGCTTGGCCGCGCATATAGATCATTCCATTGATTGAGGAGCAGCCCCCTAAAACCCTTCCACGCGGATAGTTGAGCGCGCGCCCATTTAACCCCGCCACAGGCGCGGTTTTATAGCACCAATCAAGGCGCGGATTTCCCATCGCATAGAGATATCCCACGGGGATATGCACCCAAGGGTGGCGGTCATGCCCACCTGCCTCCAACAACACGACCTTGTGCTTGCCATTTTCAGACAGTCGATTGGCCAATACACATCCCGCTGACCCTGCGCCGACAATCACAATATCCGCTGCCTGCATGATTTATCCTCGATTGCTTTTTATATGCCCGCTTCAATGCGGGCTTTTCTTGTCGCGGAAAGCTTCATCCCTGGGCTTGAAAGTTTGCTCTCAGGCCCAAGCCATGCATATGCCAAGAGGCAGGGATCAAGATCCGCCGTTGTGATCCGATGTTCGTCACCGGGGCGGTTTAGGATTAACGAACCTGGCGCATGAACTGCGACCTCGTTTTCAGACCAATCGCCCGCGACCGAGATATAGCTTTCTTCAATTTCCGCATGGCTGTGTTGCGGGTAAGTGGTGCGGGGGGCAAAGAGAACAAAGCCCAAGATCATCTTTTCAGAATAGATCGGCCCCCGCGGCCCCAATATCTCGCAATAGGCATATTTCTGCGCCAAGGCCTTTGGCACTTTCTCATAGCCGTATTCCCATGTCAGTTCGGTTGCGACCCGCGACAGCGCGCGCGACAATCCCGCGACCAAACCCCGCTCGCCCAGATCAAGGGCGCGGGGCAAATGGTCGGTGACGGGTTTAAGCAATGGCCCGCGCGGCATCACCACGGGATTTGTGTCAAATACCTGCGAGATGCCTTCACGCACCCGTTTTCGGTGGCTGCGGATTGGTTTTGATCCCCCCGCCGAGCCGCGCCTGTAAAGCGCCTCAAACTCGCGCAAGAGATAGACCCAATTTGGAAAGGCCATAAGCCGCTTTGGGGCCTCAACCTCAAGCGCCACCGGGGCAAGGGGGTCTGTCATAGCTGCTATCCTTCTGGGGCCCTATTAGGCCAGTGCCGCATTCAAAGGCACAACCACGCGGCCGCGGATTTTACCTTCAAGAAATTTTGGCGCCTCGGCGATGACATCTTCAAGGGCCATTTCATGGGCGATTGCCGCCAATTTGCTCATATCCAAATCTTTGGCCAAGGCCGCCCATGCATCAATCCGCTCATCGCGCGGCACCATGACACTGTCGACCCCCAATAGGCTGACCCCGCGCAAAATGAAGGGCGCGACCGAGCTTGGCAAATCCATGCCTGCGGCAAGGCCACAGGCGGCGACAAGCCCACGATATTTCATTTTCGAGATAACATTAGCCAAGACGGTGCTGCCCGCAACATCGACCGCACCTGCGAAACGCTCCTTGTCGAGGGGGCGGGGTTTGCCTGCGAATTCCTCTCGCGGCAGGATTTCGCTTGCGCCCAAGGATTTAAGATAGGCTTCTTCCTCGGCGCGGCCGGTGACCGCACAGACAGTAAATCCTTTCGCCGCCAAAAGGGCCACGGCAACACTGCCAACACCGCCCGCGGCCCCCGTGACCACGACCTCGCCCGCCTCTGGCGTCAGCCCTGCCTTCAACAAGGCGCTGACGCAGAGCTGCGCGGTATATCCTGCCGTGCCGATCTCCATCGCTTGGCGCAGGCTGACACCATCGGGAAGTGGAACCAACCAATCGCCCTTGAGGCGCGCAAAACGCGCCAAACCGCCCCAATGTTTTTCACCAACACCCCATCCGTTCAAGACCACCCGATCGCCGGGATTATAGCGCGGATCTGCGCTTTCACGGACGATGCCCGATAGGTCAATGCCGGGAACCATCGGAAAACTGCGCACCACAGGCGCGGCCCCAGTGATGGCGAGCGCGTCCTTGTAATTCAAGGTTGACCAAGCCACTTCGACCAAAACATCCCCCTCGGGCAAGTCTTCCTTGGCGATTTGGCGCAAGGCCACGCTTTGCTGATCATCCTCTTTGCTGATTACGATGGCATCGAACATGGGGCATCTCCTTTTGGGGTGGTGTTAAGCTGTGCAAGAAATTGCGCTGCAAACAGGCGCAAGGGCGCAGGCCCGCGTTCCAATTTGGCCCGCAAAACGGCGCCCTCCCATCCGATCCAGAACATTTGCGCCAGATCGGCGGGGTTGTGATGGGGGGATATCTCGCCCTGATTTTGGGCAAGCTGTAGAACCCGCGCCAAGCGGGCTTGCCAATCTTCCAAGGTCGCAATGAGATCGGCGCGAAATTCTTCGGGCAATGCGCCCATTTCTTGGCCCAGATTGCCAATCAAACATCCGCGCCGAAAGCCGTGACGGGCCATGCCCGCCTCGGCCGCCGCAGCAAAGGCCGCGACACGGGCAAGCGGGGCTAGACTGTCATCGCTCAAGTGGCGTTCCATCTTTGCCACGAAATAGGCGCGATAGGCCGCGATGGCGGCGCGACCGAAGGCGGACTTGTTGGGAAAATAATGATAGAAACTGCCCTTTGGCACACGGGCATGCGTCAGGATCATATCAAGCCCGACCGCAGAATAACCCCGCTCTGTGAGATGCACCAACCCTGCGCGGATCAATCGCTGATAGGTGGCCGCGTCTTGGGGCGCAGTGGCGGGGCGGCCACGGCGTTTGGGGGCGTCATATGTCACATCGGCTAAGCTCATGCGATATTTCTTAGACGGCTCGGTCTAATAATAAAAGCCCTCATTTTTCGGGTGGCATAAATTCCGCTTGCCACGAGCGCGGAACCCGTCAGGATGCCACGGCAAAGCCAACATAAAGGGAGGGTCAAACGGGTGAGCAAAGTAGCGATTGTAACGGGGGCCGCGCGCGGTATCGGATTGGCCACCACGGATCTTTTCCTTGAGATGGGCTGGCGGGTTGCGATGGTGGATCGCGATGCGGCCGAACTTGATGCGACAGCGACCCCGCGTGATGGGGCCCTAGGGTTTGTCTGCGATGTCTCAGACCCTGAGGCCGTGGCAGAACTGGCGACCCAGATCAGCGCCAAAATGGGGCGCGTGGATGCTTTGGTGAATAATGCAGGGGTCGCGGAATTTGGGCCGATTGAAGAATGCGATTTCACAACATGGCGCCGTGTCATGGCGACCAATTTAGATGGTGTTTTTCTGATGTCACAGGCGCTGACGCCTGCGCTAAAGGAAACCCACGGCGCGATTGTCAATATTGGATCAATTTCGGGTCTGAGGGCGTCAACCTTGCGGGTGGCTTATGGCACGACCAAGGCGGCTGTTATTCATTTGACCAAACAGCAGGCGGCGGAATTGGGCGAATACGGCATTCGTTCGAATTGCGTCTGCCCTGGCCCTGTGCGCACGAAATTGTCGATAGCGGTGCATTCGCCCGCCATCATCGCCGCCTATCATGATGCGATCCCGCTCAATCGTTATGGGTCCGAGCGCGAGATTGCCGAAGCGATCTGCTTCCTGTGCAGTGAAAAAGCGAGCTACATCTCTGGTCAAATACTGGCCGCGGATGGGGGGTTTGAGTCGACAGGCGTTGGGCTGCCTGCGCTGCGCAGCTAGGGCCTAATGGCCGTTTTGATGAGCGAGCCAGTTTGCAACCGCGCTGCGCACGCTCATCGCTCCTGTTGCCTGCGCTTCGCGGATCACGGCCCGCAATTCGCGCAAATCAACCCGCCGCAAGAGGCTTTTGACGGGGCCGATGGAGGCGGGGCGCATCGACAATTTGCGCAACCCCATCGCGGCAAAGCACAACGCCTCAAGGGGGCGGCCTGCATCCTCGCCACAAAATGACAAATCGGTTTCAGTTTCCGCGCAGCGCGTGACGATCATTTCTAGGAAATTCAAGAAACTGACATTGAGCGTGTCATAGCGGCGGCGCACCTGTTCGTTCTCGCGGTCAGCGGCGAAGAAGAACTGCTTAAGGTCATTGCCGCCGATTGAGACAAAATCAGCCATTTCAAAAAATTGGCGCGGTGCGAAAGCAAGGCTTGGGGTTTCCAGCATTGCCCCGATTTTAAGAGTTTCGGGCAAGATATGTCCCAAGGCCGCTTCGCGATCCATTTCGCGCAAAAGATGATCACGGGCCTCGGTGAATTCTTCAAGCTGGGCCACAAAGGGGAACATGACCGAAAGCGGGCGGCCTTGTGCTGCGCGGATTAGGGCCTGCAACTGCATCCGCATAACGCCCGGTTTATCAAGACCCACGCGGATCGCACGCCACCCCAAGGCGGGGTTCGGTTCTTCTGGCCGCTTCATATAGGGCAGCACCTTATCCGAGCCTATATCAAGCGTGCGAAACACCACGCGCTTGCCGCCTGCTGCATCCATGACGCGGGAATAAAGCGCGGCCAATTCCCCGCGCCGTGGCACTTGGTTGCGCGTTAGAAATTGCAATTCCGTGCGAAACAACCCCACCCCTTCCGCACCAGAGGAGGGCAGGGAGGGCAGATCCGCCATAAGGCCCGCATTCATCTCAAGCGTGATACGCGTGCCGCAAAGCGTCTCAGCGGGTTTGTCACGGATCGAGGCATAGCGTTCTTGGGCCGCGGCCTGCATGGCGATTTTATCGCGAAACGCCTTGGCCACATTTTCTTCGGGCCGCAAATGCACGATACCCTGCTCGCCATCGACCAAAATCGGGTCACCGTTCAGCGCCTCGGTTGTGATACGTTTTGCATTGATGATTAGCGGAATCGCAAGGGCGCGGGCCACAATCGCCGCGTGACTTCCAACCGATCCTTCCTCAAGCACCACCCCTTTGAGGCGGCGGCCATAATCCAACAATTCCCCTGGCCCAATGTTGCGCGCCACGAGAATCGGGTGTTCGGGCATTTCCGCGCCCGTGTCGCCGCCTTGACCTGTCAAAATCCGCAAAAGGCGGTTTGAAAGGTCGTCCAAATCCTGCAAACGTTCGCGCAAATAGGCATCAGGCACAGTTTCGAGCCGCGCGCGGGCGGCGGACTGTTCTTTCTCAACGGCGGCTTCGGCCGATAGGCCGCGCGCAATGTCCTCTTGCATCCGTTTGATCCAACTGCGCGAATTAGCGAACATGCGATAGGCTTCGAGAACTTGGCGTTCTTCGCTGTCATCGTTGTCCATACGGGTCAAAAGCTGATCAACCGATTGGCGCAGCGTGGCGATTGCATCCGATAGGCGGGCTTGTTCGGCCTCTGGGTCATCCGCCACGGGGCGGGTGACGACCACGCGCGGTTCGTGCAAGTAAACCGCGCCTTCGGTCACGCCCTCTTGCGCGACACCGCCACGGATCATCACCTGCGATTGGTGACGGGCAGATAAAGCCTCGCCCTCACCGACAAAGGCACCAAGTTCTGTCATTTCAGCCAGAACCATCGCGACAACCTCTAGGGCATAGAGTTCATCTTCCGAATAGCTGCGCGCCTCTTTCGATTGCACAACCAAAACGCCAAGCCGTTCCCCCAATCGCTGGATCGGCACGCCCAAGAAACTGGAATACCGCTCTTCGCCCGTCTCAGGCATATAGCGAAATCCACGCGCGGCGGGGGCGTTGGGGGTGTTAATGGGGCGGGCATCGCGGGCAACGCGCCCCACCAGACCCTCGCCAAGGCGCATTCGGGTGACGTGAACGGCCTCTGGGGCCAAGCCCTCGGTCGCGCAAAGCTCGAGGGTGTCAGAATCGCGCAGCAGGTAAATCGAGCATACCTCCGTGCCCATCGAATCGGCGATCAGATGGGTGATACGGTCAAGTCGCTCCTGTCCTGCGCCTGCTTCGGCCAAACTGGCTTGCAAGCGGCGCAGCAATTTGCGGCTCTCGGTTTCCGTGCGCTCTGGCATAGTCCCTCATTTAGCCCCATGGGGGCTTGTCGTTCGGCCTAGACATACCGCCCGATGCAGGTGTCGCGCAACATAGGGTTGGCGCAATCTGCGCCTTGCGGCATAAATTTGCCCGAAACTCGGGCCTTTGGTTGAAAAAAGCAGCGACAAAAGGTGCGCAATGCGCGCGCATCGGTTGACCACTTCAAGGCTTGACGCTAGACCCTGCGCTGACCGGACACCCTTTGCCACGGTTCCTGACAACCGAGGGAGAGCATCTTGCAAGACCTTCTTTCTGAATACGCGCCAATTTTGATCTTTCTTGCCATGGCCATCGGCCTTGGCCTGATCCTGATTTTGGCTGCTGTGATTGTCGCTGTGCGCAATCCTGATCCTGAAAAAGTTTCCGCCTATGAATGTGGGTTCAACGCCTTTGATGATGCGCGCATGAAATTTGATGTGCGTTTCTATTTGGTGTCGATCCTGTTCATCATCTTTGATTTGGAAATCGCGTTCCTGTTCCCATGGGCGGTTGCCTTCCCAGATATGTCGATGACGGCGTTCTGGTCGATGATGGTGTTCTTAGGCGTGCTGACCATTGGCTTTGCCTATGAATGGAAGAAAGGAGCGCTGGAATGGGAGTGATGACAGGTCAAAACACCGCAGGTGTGGACAAAGAGGTCGCCACCCAAGCGCTTAATCGCGAGCTTCAGGATAAAGGGTTCTTGCTGACCTCGACAGAGGAGATCATCAACTGGGCGCGCACGGGCAGCTTGCATTGGATGACATTTGGTCTGGCGTGCTGCGCGGTTGAGATGATGCACACCTCAATGCCGCGCTATGATGCGGAGCGGTTCGGGATCGCCCCACGCGCCTCTCCACGCCAGTCGGATGTTATGATCGTGGCGGGCACTTTGACCAATAAAATGGCCCCTGCGTTGCGCAAGGTTTACGACCAGATGCCTGAACCGCGCTATGTGATCTCGATGGGATCTTGTGCGAATGGCGGCGGTTACTACCATTACAGCTATTCCGTTGTGCGCGGCTGTGATCGGATTGTGCCAGTGGATATTTATGTTCCTGGCTGCCCTCCGACCGCTGAAGCGCTGCTTTATGGTATCCTTCAGTTGCAGCGCAAAATCCGCCGCACGGGAACGATTACGCGCTAAGGCGCATCTTTGGGCGCAAGGCGCCCGAACCAAAAAGAGAGTGACGCAATGAGCGACCAGGCCTTGCAAGAATTGGCGAATTATCTGGCCGAAAAGCAGCCCGAAGCCGTGATGGGCAGCACCATCACACGCGGCGAATTGACGGTTGAGGTCTCCTTGGCCCATCTGTTGGATTTCGTGGAATTCTTGAAACTCGACCGTAATTGCGCCTTTTCGACCTTGGTCGATGTGACCGCTGTGGATTACCCCGGTCGGGAGCGGCGCTTTGATTTGGTCTGGCATTTCTTGTCCATGTATCAAAATCAGCGCATCCGCCTTAAAGCGGCGCTGCGCGAGAATGAGATGGCCCCCTCCATTGTGTCGATTCACCCATCGGCGAATTGGTTCGAGCGTGAAGTGTTCGATATGTTCGGCATTCTCTTTACAGGCCATCCCGATCTGCGCCGCATTTTGACCGATTACGGCTTTCGCGGTCATCCGTTGCGCAAGGATTTCCCGACCACTGGCTATGTCGAGCTGCGCTATGACGAGGCGCTTAAGCGTGTGGTCTACGAGCCTGTAAAACTGGTTCAAGAATACCGCCAATTTGATTTCATGAGCCCATGGGAAGGCGCGCAATATGTGCTGCCCGGGGATGAGAAGGCAGACCAAGCCAAGGAGGCGCAGAAATGATGGACGGCTCCAAAGGATTTGAAGACGCGCTGACAGGCGAGCAGAAAATTCGCAATTTCAATATCAATTTCGGGCCACAACACCCCGCCGCGCATGGCGTGTTGCGTTTGGTGCTAGAATTGGACGGCGAGATTTGCGAGCGCTGCGATCCGCATATCGGCCTTTTGCATCGTGGCACAGAAAAGCTGATGGAAAGCCGCACCTATCTGCAAAACCTGCCCTATTTCGACCGTTTGGATTACGTTGGCACGATGAACCAAGAGCACGCATGGTGCTTGGCGATCGAACGTATGACAGGTGTCGAGGTGCCGCGCCGCGCCCAGTTGATCCGTGTTCTCTATTGCGAGATCGGGCGTATCTTGAACCATTTGCTGAACGTAACAACGCAGGCGATGGATGTGGGCGCGCTGACGCCACCCCTTTGGGGCTTTGAGGAGCGCGAAAAGCTGATGGTGTTCTACGAGCGCGCCTGTGGTGCGCGTTTGCACGCAGCCTATTTCCGCCCCGGTGGCGTGCACCAAGACCTGCCCCCTGAATTGATTGCGGATATCGATACATGGGCGCAGGACTTCCCGCGCGTATTGTCAGATATTGACGGGCTTTTGACCGAAAACCGCATCTTCAAACAGCGCAATGTCGATATTGGCATTGTCACTGAAGAAGATATTCAAAACTGGGCATTCTCGGGGGTTATGGCGCGCGGGTCTGGTTTGGCATGGGATTTGCGCCGCGCACAGCCCTATGAATGCTATGACGAGTTCGAATTCCAAATCCCTGTGGGCAAGAATGGCGATTGCTATGATCGCTACCTGTGCCGCATGGAGGAAATGCGCCAATCCATTTCGATCATCCGCCAAGCCTGTGCCAAGTTGCAACTGCCCGAAAATCAGGGCGATGTTCTGGCACGCGGCAAGATCACCCCGCCCTCACGCGGTGAGATGAAAACCTCGATGGAGGCGCTGATCCATCACTTCAAACTTTACACCGAGGGCTTCCACGTCCCTGAGGGCGAAATTTACGCCGCGGTCGAGGCCCCGAAAGGTGAGTTTGGTGTCTATCTGGTTTCTGATGGCAGCAACAAACCTTACCGCTCTAAGATCCGCGCCCCTGGATTTGCGCATCTTCAGGCGATGGATCACCTATGCCGCGGCCACCAATTGGCGGATGTGTCTGCTGTTCTTGGGTCGCTTGATGTTGTGTTTGGTGAGATTGACCGCTGATCTCGGATCGGCCTTTGCAGCGGCGGGATCACTGCCGCGTTCAACCTGTTGACGGAAAACTTTACGATGCTCAGACGCCTTCATTCGGAACAGCCAGATAGCTTTGCCTTTACCCCTGAAAATCAGGCATGGGCTCAGGCGCAGATCACCAAATATCCCGAAGGACGTCAGGCTTCGGCGATTATTCCCCTGTTGTGGCGCGCACAAGAACAGGAAGGGTGGCTCAGCAAGCCTGCGATTGAATATGTCGCTGATATGCTCGGCATGGCCTATATCCGCGCCTTGGAAGTCGCGACCTTCTATTTCATGTTCCAATTGCAGCCCGTGGGCAGCGTGGCGCATATTCAGGTTTGCGGCACCACCTCCTGCATGATCTGTGGCGCGGAAGATTTGATTGGCATTTGCCGCGAGAAAATTTCCCCCAACCCGCATGAGCTGTCGAAAGATGGCAAGTTCTCGTGGGAAGAGGTCGAATGTTTGGGCGCCTGTTCCAACGCGCCAATGGCGCAGATCGGCAAGGACTATTACGAAGACCTGACGGCGGCGCGCCTGTCTGAGATTATTGATGAATTGTCGGCAGGCAAGGTGCCGACACCGGGGCCACAAAATGGCCGCTACACATCCGAGCCTGCATCGGGTCTGACCAGTCTGGCCGCACATGAAAAGGGCCGCGATCCGCTGAATGCCTCCGCGCGATTGGCGGCAGATATCGGTGATACGGTCAAGCGGATTGATGGCACCGAGGTGCCATTGCTAGCCCCGTGGGGTAAGCAGTCATCTGCTGGCCTTCCCAAGGAGGCCGCGCGGCCTAAACCCGCAAATGCGGCGAAGAAAGCCCCTGCGAAAAAGCCTGCTGCGAAGAAACCAGCCGCCAAAAAGGCGGCCGCAAAGCCCACATCGCGCAAGCCAAAGTCGAGCGAATAAGCGGCTTTACCACGTAAAACTCGGATCAATTCCACAAAAAACCCGCCTTTATGGCGGGTTTTTTACATCTTACCCCATGAAAAGATGTTTTTTATATGTGAAAAGATAGGGTAAGTTGCGGGGCATTAAGGCGCGACAGGCGCATGTCGAAATCAGTGATCAAAAATCTACGATCAGACGGGGGAAAATAAATGAGCGAGAATTCAGGGGGTTTGACCTGTGCAGCTGTGTCATGGGGCTTGGCGGCATTGGTCGGCGCATTTGCAGGGGTGCTTGTGGCAGTCCTTGGTGATTGGAGCTTTATGCAAGCGGTGTTTGCGGCCGTGATCGTGGCGGTTGGTGTGGGGTTGTTTTTGATGCTCACGCTGTGTCGCAGCTTGCCTGAGCCCGCCAATAAGAGTGTGTCTGCGCCACAGCCCGCAACGCCAAAACCCGCGGCCCCGAAGGCGGCGGCACCTGCAGCATCCGCAACAACAAAACCTGCTGCAAAACCTAAAGCCGCCCCCAAGCCAAAAGCAGCGGCAAAACCCAAAGCCACAGCAAAACCCAAAGCGCCTGCCAAAGCCGCCGCGCCTGCGGCCACCACAGGTGCAGGCACGCGCCCTGCCGCCTTGAGCGCCGCGCGCGCCTCGGGGGCAGATGATCTGAAAATGATCAAAGGCGTTGGCCCGAAACTGGAGGCGTTGCTCAATCGTCTAGGGTTTTACCATTTTGACCAAGTGGCCTCTTGGACGGCGGATGAGGTCGCATGGGTTGATCAGAACCTCGAAGGGTTCAAGGGCCGCGTCAGCCGCGATAATTGGGTCGCGCAAGCCAAAACCTTGGCCGCAGGTGGACAAACGGAATTCTCAAAACGCGTTGGCGATGGGGATGTCTACTAAGTCCTAATACGAATTCCTGCAAAAGGCGGCTCTGCATCCCAGATGCGGGGCCGCTTTTTCTTGCAGCTTGCAGCCACCCCCGTTACAACCCCGAGCAAATGACATGCCATGTTGCAGACCAAATGAATGACCCGCAAACTGCCCATGCAAAACGCTGAAGATGCCGCGCTCGACCGCAAGGGGCGGGTGGCTGCCTTGGTTATTGCGGGGGCAATGCTGTTGTGGATGTTGATGCAGGCCATTGGTGCCCATCTTGGGTGGCCTGCGAGACTGGCTTTTTTGTTTGACCTTGCGGCAATTGCGGCCCTTTTCTGGGCGCTTGTGGTAACGTATCAGGTATGGCAAGGCCGTAAAAAACTCCGTGCGGGGCACGGGCAGCGCCAGAACGACAAGGACTAGGACATGCTTCAGGATAAAGACCGCATCTTTACCAACATCTATGGGATGCATGAGCGCAGCCTGAAAGGCGCAAAGGCGCGGGGCCATTGGGATGGCACCAAAGACCTGATTGCGCTGGGCCGTGACAAAATCATTGAGATCATGAAAGCATCGGGATTGCGGGGCCGTGGCGGGGCAGGGTTCCCCACAGGTCTGAAATGGTCCTTCATGCCGAAGGAAAGCGATGGTCGCCCCTCCTACTTGGTGGTGAATGCGGACGAATCTGAGCCTGGCACCTGTAAAGACCGCGAGATCATGCGCCATGACCCGCATACGCTGATTGAGGGGTGTTTGATCGCCTCTTTCGCGATGGGGGCCCATGCCTGTTATATCTATATCCGCGGTGAATATATCCGCGAACGCGAGGCCCTGCAGGCCGCGATTGATGAATGTTATGATGCGGGCCTTCTGGGCAAAAATGCCGCGAAATCGGGTTGGGATTTTGATCTATACCTGCATCACGGGGCAGGGGCCTATATTTGCGGCGAGGAAACCGCACTTCTTGAAAGCCTTGAGGGCAAAAAAGGCATGCCACGCATGAAGCCACCCTTCCCTGCGGGGGCGGGTCTTTATGGATGCCCGACCACGGTGAACAATGTCGAATCAATAGCAGTTGTGCCGACCATTTTGCGCCGTGGGGCTGAATGGTTTGCGGGCTTTGGGCGCCCCAATAATGCAGGGACAAAACTTTTTGCGATTTCTGGCCATGTGAACACCCCTTGCGTGGTGGAAGAGGCGATGTCGATCACCTTTGAGGAATTGATCGAGCGTCATTGCGGCGGCATTCGCGGTGGTTGGGATAACCTTAAGGCGGTCATTCCCGGTGGATCATCTGTGCCCTGTATCCGTGGTGAGGATATGCGCGAAGCGATCATGGATTTTGATTATCTGCGCGAACAGCGCTCTGGCCTTGGCACAGCAGCGGTGATCGTGATGGATAAATCCACAGACATCATCAAAGCGATTTGGCGTTTGTCGAAATTCTACAAACACGAATCTTGTGGCCAATGCACGCCTTGCCGCGAAGGCACGGGCTGGATGATGCGCGTGATGGATCGTTTGGTCAAAGGCGAGGCATCGGTTGAAGAAATCGATATGCTGCTTGATGTGACCAAGCAGGTTGAAGGTCATACAATTTGCGCGCTTGGTGATGCGGCTGCATGGCCGATCCAAGGTTTGATCCGCAATTTCCGTGATGAAATTGAAGATCGCATCAAATCAAAACGCGGTGCCGCGATTGCAGCAGAATGAGAGAGAACGGGGCCCTTGCGGCCCCGTTTTTGTATCTATCGTTGGCCTAAGCCCTGCACGGGCTTGTGAATTGCGCTCTGGCACCCGATGTGGCCTGATTTGAATATGGTAACGCAGATGCACAAATCCCCACGAAATGGCCCGCGCGCAATGATGCGTGCCTTGGCCGTTACGCTGCTTTTGGCGGCTGCGGCGATGCCTGCAAGGGCTGAGGATCGCTTTGATGCCTTGCGTAACGATCCCCAAATTCATGAGGGTCTTTTGGTCATCTCAATCGGGCGATTGGTGCGCAATCATTGTGACAGTATCAATGCACGCATTCTGCGCGCTTGGGCTTTTGCACAAAGCTTGGTTGATCGCGGCATATCCTTGGGCTATTCGCGTGCTGAGCTAGAAGACTATCTCGATAGCGATGCTGACAAAGCACGATACCGTGCCCTAGCAGCGGCCTATCTGGCAGAGCGCGAAGCAAGTGTCGAAGATGCCCAATCTATGTGCAGATTGGGCCGCGATGAAATTTCTTCGCAGTCAGCCGTTGGCAGATTGCTTATTGAGGGTTAGAAGGCACCAAAAGCGAATTTGCAGGGCATAAATTCCAGACCCGCCCTGAGGCCAACGAAGGACCGCGCGCATGAGCGACCTGAGAAAAATCGTAATTGATGGGAATGAGATCGAGGTGGAAGGGGCGATGACCCTGATCCAAGCTTGTGAAGTGGCAGGAATCGAAATTCCGCGCTTCTGCTATCACGAGCGCCTCTCCATCGCGGGCAACTGCCGGATGTGTTTGGTTGAGGTTGTGGGTGGCCCCCCCAAACCTGCGGCCTCTTGCGCGATGCAGGTGCGCGATTTGCGCCCCGGTCCAGAAGGTCAGCCGCCTGTGGTGAAAACCAATTCGCCTATGGTGAAGAAAGCCCGCGAAGGGGTGATGGAGTTTCTTCTGATCAACCACCCGCTGGATTGCCCGATTTGTGACCAAGGCGGTGAATGTGATCTGCAAGATCAGGCCATGGCTTATGGCGTGGATTTCAGCCGGTATCGCGAACCCAAACGTGCCTCAGAAGATTTGGATTTGGGCCCCTTGGTCGAAACCCATATGACGCGCTGCATTTCCTGCACGCGCTGCGTGCGCTTCACCACCGAGGTGGCGGGGATCACCCAAATGGGCCAGACAGGCCGTGGCGAGGATGCAGAGATCACCTCTTATCTTGGGGAAACTTTGAATTCGAACTTGCAGGGCAACATTATCGACCTGTGCCCTGTGGGCGCGCTGACCTCCAAGCCTTATGCCTTTACCGCGCGGCCTTGGGAGTTGAGCAAGACCGAGACTATCGATGTGATGGACGCGCTTGGCAGCAATATTCGCGTGGATACAAAAGGACGCGAAGTGATGCGCATCCTGCCGCGCAACCATGATGGCGTGAACGAGGAATGGATTTCGGATAAAACCCGCTTTGTGTGGGATGGCCTGCGCCGCCAGCGGCTTGATGTGCCCTATATCCGCGAAAAAGGTAAATTGCGCAAAGCAACGTGGGGCGAGGCTTTGGCCAAAGCCGCGGAGGCGCTGAAAGGCGCTAAGAAAATTGCGGGTCTCGTGGGTGATTTGGCCCCCGTTGAGGCGATTTTCGCAATGAAACAGATGATCGAGGGTCAAGGTGGCGTTGTAGAATGCCGCACCGATGGCGCGAAATTGCCCGAAGCCAATCGCGCGGCCTATGTGGGCACAGCGGCGATTGAAGATATTGATCACGCAGATCATATCATCCTAATCGGCACCAACCCCCGCCTTGAGGCCCCCGTGCTCAATGCGCGGATTCGCAAAGCATGGGCGCGCGGCGCAAATGTCGAGGTGATCGGCGAAGCGGCTGATCTGACCTATGACTATGCACATCTGGGCACAGATCGTGCGGCCTTGGAGAAAACCTTGTCCCGTGCGGCAGGGGCGGTCGCAAAACAGGCATCACTGGTCATCATCGGTCAAGGCGCCCTGCGCGAGGCCGATGGCGAGGCGGTTTTGGCCGCAGCGCAAGCCGTGGCTGAGAAAACCAAATCGGGCCTCTTGGTCTTGCACACGGCCGCGGCCCGCGTGGGCGCGATGGATGTGGGCGCTGTTACCAAGGGGGGGCTGAGCGCCGCGGTAAAAGATGCGGATGTCATCTATAACCTCGGCGCAGATGAGGTTGAGATCGCCGATGGTGCTTTTGTCATCTATCAAGGCAGCCACGGGGATCGTGGCGCGCATCGTGCGGATGTCATTCTGCCTGCTGCGGCTTATACCGAAGAAAATGGTCTCTTCGTAAACACCGAAGGGCGTCCGCAATTGGCGCTGCGCGCGAATTTCCCGCCCAATGAGGCCAAGGAAAATTGGGCGATTTTGCGCGCGCTTTCCGCTGAATTGGGCGCAACATTGCCTTACGACACCCAAACCCAATTGCGTCAGGCCTTGGTGAAAGCCGTGCCGCATTTGGCTATGGTGGACGAGTTGCCCGCAAATTCAGGTGCGGCTCTGACGCAAAAGGCCTTGGGCAAGGCAGATTTCAAATCGGCCATTGCAGATCATTACCTAACCAACCCGATTGCCCGCGCCAGCCAATTGATGGCCGAGCTATCCGCGAATGCAAAGGCGCGTAATGCGGCCGCACTGGCGGCTGAATGAAGAAATGATGTTCCGCGATTTACATCATATTATCTCGAAACGGGGTTCTATGATGGTCGCGGGGCTGATATGGGCGGGCTTAGGCCTTGCGGGATGCCAGACTATTCCGCGTTACGATCAAGGGCCACCCGCTTTTTATGACGGTGTAGAGACAAGACTACTGGACGACGACTTGGTGAATTTCATCGTGCAAATGTCAGGCGCGGCCACGACAAGTAATGTCGAGGACTATGCCAAATGTGCGGCAGCGCAATATGCGCTGATCCGCGGATATGGTTTTGCGCGACATGTGCGCACAAATGTATACGAAGAGGGTGGCATTTGGCGCGGAGATGCGGTTTACACCATCTCGCCATCGCTCCCGCTCGGGTCGCAGACGATAGATGCAGAAGTCATCGTTGCGGCCTGTCAGGATAACGGCATACCGACGGTTTGAGGACGACATGGACGGTTTCTTATCAACCACGCCCGGAATGATGCTGATCATCGCAGCACAATGTTTGCTTGTGATCGGCTTTGTGATGGTTTCGCTACTTTTCCTTGTTTATGGCGACCGCAAAATCTGGGCGGCTGTTCAGATGCGCCGCGGCCCCAATGTGGTGGGTGTGTTTGGCCTGTTGCAGACCGTGGCCGATGCGCTGAAATATGTCGTGAAGGAGGTCGTGATCCCCGCAGGTGCGGATCGCCCCGTGTTCCTTCTGGCACCAATGACCAGTTTTGTCTTGGCCATGATTGCTTGGGCGGTGATCCCGTTCAACGATACATGGGTTTTGGCCGATTTGAACGTGGCAATCCTGTATGTTTTCGCGATTTCCTCGCTTGAGGTTTATGGCGTGATCATGGGGGGATGGGCGTCCAACTCGAAATATCCGTTCCTTGGCTCTTTGCGTTCGGCAGCGCAAATGATCTCTTATGAGGTGTCGATTGGTCTGATCATCGTTGGGGTGATCATTTCGACTGGATCGCTGAACTTTGGCGATATCGTGCGCGCGCAGGACGGGGATTTCGGCCTGTTCTCGTGGTATTGGTTGCCGCATTTGCCGATGGTGTTTTTGTTCTTCATCTCGGCGCTTGCCGAAACCAACCGCCCGCCCTTCGATCTGCCCGAAGCGGAGTCGGAACTGGTCGCGGGCTATCAAGTTGAATATTCTTCGACACCGTTCTTGCTGTTCATGGCCGGCGAATATATCGCAATTTTCTTGATGTGCGCGCTGATGACGCTGTTGTTCTTCGGCGGTTGGCTGTCGCCCATTCCAGGGGTCGCAGATGGCGCGCTGTGGATGGTCGCTAAGATGGCCGTATTCTTCTTCTTCTTCGCGATGGTAAAGGCGGTTGTGCCGCGCTACCGCTATGACCAATTGATGCGCATCGGTTGGAAAGTGTTCCTGCCTATGTCTTTGGCTTGGGTCGTTTTGGTCGCCTTCCTCGCAAAGTTTGAACTCTTTGGTGGGGCATATGCCCGTTGGGCAATTGGGGGCTGAACGATGACACAGATCGATTATACCCGTGCTGCAAAATATTTCTTGCTGGTCGACTTTTTTAAGGGCTTCAAGCTGGGCTTTAAGTATTTCTTTGCCCCCAAAGTGACCGTCAATTACCCGCATGAAAAGGGGCCGTTGTCTCCGCGTTTTCGCGGTGAACATGCGCTGCGCCGCTATCCTAATGGCGAAGAACGCTGCATCGCGTGTAAATTATGCGAGGCGATTTGCCCCGCACAGGCGATTACGATTGACGCTGAACCCCGCGAGGACGGCAGCCGCCGCACCACGCGCTACGATATCGATATGACCAAATGCATCTATTGCGGTTTCTGCCAAGAGGCTTGCCCTGTGGATGCGATTGTTGAAGGGCCGAATTTCGAATTCGCCACTGAAACCCGTGAAGAACTGTATTACGACAAGGCCAAACTTCTGGCCAATGGTGAGAGATGGGAAGCGGAAATTGCCCGCAACCTAGAGTTGGACGCGCCGTATCGGTAAGTCCGAACCTGTGAGTGTGTAAAATGAGTAACGAGTCCCCCCAGAACCCTTTCGAGGCATTGATGCGCCAAACGCAAGAGATGACACAGGACTTCCTCAAGGCGGTTAACCCCGCCATGGCGAATATTACTGCGTCAAACCTTGATAAACTTTGGCCCACCATGCCCGCCGAAATGATGGAGGCTTTCTTTGGAAAGCAATTCAATCCTGGGGGTTTGGACGCGAAAACGCGGCTGCTTTTGACCCTGCATGGTCTGACCGTTCAGGGCGCATTGGCCGAGGCGCAAATCCGTATGACGGTGCGCCACGCGGTCGAGGCAGGGGCAAGCCCGCAAGAGATTGCTGAGACCATTGGCATGGCCGCGATGTTTGGCGGTGTGCCTGCGATGAACAAAGCGATGGAACTGGCCAAAGCGGCCATTGACGAAGGCGAGGACTGAAATATGGGCGTGGCCGATATCACCTTCTATGCGTTTTCAACCGTTCTGGTTGCCGCAGCACTTTTGGTGGTGCTGGCCCGCAACCCCGTGCATTCGGTTCTGTGGCTGATCCTCAGCTTCCTGTCTGCGGCGGGTTTGTTCGTCCTTTTGGGCGCTGAATTTGTCGCGATGCTGCTGATCATTGTCTATGTGGGCGCGGTGGCGGTGTTGTTCCTCTTTGTGGTGATGATGTTGGACGTTGATTTCGCCGAACTTAAGGCGGGAATGGCGCAATATATGCCACTCGCGCTTTTGATTGGTGTGGTTTTGTTGATCCAGCTTGGCCTTGCCTATGGCACATGGGCCTTTTCAGATGGGATTGATACCCGCCTTGGCAACCCAACCCCCGCAATTGATCAGATGCACAACACCAAAGCCTTGGGGATGATCCTTTATGATCATTACCTGTTGGTGTTCCAATTGGCAGGTTTGGTTTTGTTGGTTGCGATGGTGGGCGCGATTGTTCTGACGCTGCGCCACCGCGTAGACGTCAAACGCCAGAATGTCTTGGCACAAATGTATCGTGATCCTGCGAAAGCGATGGAACTAAAAGACGTAAAGCCTGGTCAAGGGCTGTGACAAAAGCGGGGCTTTTGGCCCTGCAGAATATTGAATGACCATGAGGGAAACCCCCTCGGAGGGACGAGATGACGATCGGACTGGAACACTACCTGACGGTGGCGGCTGCGCTCTTTGTGATCGGGATTTTTGGCATCTTCCTCAATCGGAAGAATGTCATCGTGATCCTGATGTCAGTCGAATTGATTTTGCTATCGGTGAATATCAACCTTGTCGCCTTTTCCTCCTATTTGGGGGATTTGACGGGGCAGGTCTTTACCATGTTCGTCCTGACAGTCGCCGCGGCAGAGGCCGCGATTGGTCTTGCGATCCTTGTCTGTTTCTTCCGCAACCGTGGCACCATCGCGGTTGAAGATGTTTCGAATATGAAGGGCTGAGCCGATGGAAACGATCCTGCTTTTTGCACCGCTCATCGGCGCGCTTTTGGCTGGCTTTGGCTGGCGGTGGTTTGGTGAACAACTCGCCTGCATCATTGCAACCGCGCTTTTGTTCTTGTCGATGATCCTGTCTTGGGCCGTGTTCATCGGGTTTGATGGCGAAACCTATTCCATCTCAATCCTGCGTTGGGTGGAATCAGGCAGCCTGTTCACGGATTGGGCCATTCGCATTGATCGCTTAACGGCGATTATGTTGATTGTGATCACCTCTGTCTCTGCGCTGGTGCATCTTTATTCCTTTGGCTACATGGCGCATGATGACAATTTCCGCGAAGGCGAAAGCTATCGCCCGCGGTTCTTTGCCTATCTGTCGTTCTTCACTTTTGCCATGCTGATGCTGGTGACCGCGGATAACCTGCTGCAACTCTTCTTCGGGTGGGAAGGGGTCGGGGTCGCCTCCTATCTTTTGATTGGCTTCTATTTCCGCAAGCCAAGCGCAGGTGCGGCGGCGATGAAGGCCTTTATCGTCAACCGCGTTGGCGATTTCGGCTTCCTGTTGGGGATCTTCGGTCTGTATTGGATGGCGGACTCGATCCAATTCGATGTGATTTTGCCGATGGGTGCGGAATTGGCAGAGCAAAGCTTTGCCTTCCTCGGTTTTGAGGTAAATGCCGCCAATACAATCGCAATGCTGTTGTTCATCGGTGCGATGGGGAAATCGGCGCAGCTCTTGCTGCACACATGGTTGCCTGACGCGATGGAAGGCCCGACCCCTGTATCCGCGCTGATCCACGCTGCAACCATGGTGACGGCGGGGGTCTTCTTGGTCTGCCGTATGTCGCCAATTATGGAATACGCCCCCTTTGCTACAAATTTCATCATCATCCTTGGCGCGCTGACCGCGTTCTTTGCGGCCACGGTTGGATTGGTGCAGAACGATATCAAGCGCGTCATCGCCTATTCCACCTGTTCGCAATTGGGATATATGTTCGTTGCGGCAGGGGTTGGGGTCTATTCGGTGGCGATGTTCCACCTCTTCACCCACGCATTCTTCAAAGCAATGCTGTTCCTTGGCGCGGGCTCGGTCATCCACGCGATGCATCATGAACAGGATATGCGCAATTACGGCGGATTGCGGAAGAAGATCCCCTATACATTCGCGGCCATGCTGATTGGCACATTGGCCATCACGGGCGTTGGTATCCCGCTGACCTATTATGGCTTTGCAGGGTTCCTGTCCAAAGATGCGGTGATTGAAAGCGCCTATGCCTTTGGCGGTGGTTTGGGCCATTACGCCTTCTGGATGTTGGTGATCGCTGCTGCCTTCACCAGCTTCTATTCATGGCGTTTGATGTTCCTCACATTCTTTGGCACTCCGCGGGGTGACAAGCACACGCATGATCACGCACATGAAAGCCCTGTGGTGATGTTGATCCCGCTTGGCGTTCTGGCCTTTGGTGCGGTGTTTGCCGGTATGATCTGGCTGAAGCCGTTCTTTGGGCATCCAGATGAGGTCGGTAAATTCTTTGGCGTCCCCTATGCTGAGGCGATGGCCCATGGTGAAGGGGATGCAACCCATGGCACCGAAGGTCACACCGATGCGGCCATGGCCGAAGCAGGTCATGATGCGACCCATGCCGCCACGCATGAGGGCACAGCCGAAGCTGAACATCACTACGTCTTTACGGGCGCACCTGGTGAAGGGGCCATCCACCAAGCCCCGGATAACACGGTTCTCAGTGACGCGCATGAAGTGCCCAAATGGGTCAAAGTTGCGCCGTTTATCGCGATGTTGGGCGGGCTGCTTGTGGCTTATATCTTCTACATCGCTGTCCCAAGCCTTCCTGCCCGTTGGGCAGCGGTCAACCGCCCGCTTTATCTGTTCTTGCTGAACAAGTGGTATTTTGACGAGATTTATGACGCGGTCTTTGTGCGCCCTGCTCAGGCGATTGGCCGTGTCTTTTGGAAGCTTGGCGATACCAAAATCATTGACGGGGGGATCAACGGCCTTGCCCTTGGGATCATCCCCTTCTTAACCCGCCTCGCAGGGCGTGCGCAGTCGGGTTACGTTTTCCATTATGCATTTGCCATGGTGGTCGGTGTGGTAGCACTGATCACATGGATCAGCCTTTCGATCGGAGGCTAAGGGATTTCCATGGACAACTTACTTTCCATCGTCACCTTCCTGCCTATGGTTGCGGCCCTCATCCTTGCGCTGTTTTTGCGCGGCGAGGATGAGGCGGCACAGCTTGGAGCCAAGCGTTTGGCGCTGGCAGCCACCACAGCAACCTTCCTGATCTCCTTGGCGATCCTTGTGCAATTCGATGCGAATGACACGGGCTTCCAAATGGTGGAAGAACGCGAATGGCTCTTTGGCCTCAGCTATAAATTGGGCGTAGACGGGATCAGCGTGCTATTCGTTCTGCTGACCACATTCTTGATGCCGATTACAATCGCTGCCTGTTGGGGTGTAGAGCATCGCGTCAAAGAATACATGATCGCGCTTTTGGTTCTCGAAAGCCTGATGATCGGCGTCTTTGTGGCATTGGATTTGGTGCTGTTCTACCTGTTCTTCGAAGCAGGCCTGATCCCGATGTTCCTAATTATTGGGATTTGGGGCGGCAAAAACCGCATCTATGCGGCGTTCAAATTCTTCCTCTACACCTTCCTTGGCTCGGTGCTGATGCTGGTGGCGATGGTGGCGATGTATATCGATGCCGGCACCACCGATATCCCAACATTGCTGACACATGAATTCTCGGCGGCAGGCATCAGCCTCTTTGGATGGCAGATCGCAGGTGGGATGCAGATGTTGCTTTGGCTTGCTTTCTTCGCGTCCTTTGCCGTCAAAATGCCAATGTGGCCTGTCCATACATGGTTGCCCGATGCACACGTTCAGGCGCCAACCGCAGGCTCTGTGGTTCTGGCGGCAATCTTGCTGAAGATGGGCGGATACGGTTTCTTGCGCTTTAGCTTACCAATGTTCCCAGTCGCCTCTGACATCATGGCGCCATTGGTGCTGTGGATGTCTGTGATTGCGATCATCTACACTTCACTGGTCGCGATGGTGCAAGAAGATATGAAAAAGCTGATCGCTTACTCATCAGTTGCGCATATGGGATATGTGACGATGGGGATTTTCGCCGCCAATCAACAAGGTGTAGATGGCGCGATTTTCCAAATGATCAGTCACGGCTTTGTTTCGGGGGCATTGTTCCTCTGTGTTGGCGTCATCTATGATCGCATGCATACGCGCGAGATTGATGCTTATGGCGGTCTGGTAAATCGGATGCCCGCTTATGCGGCGGTGTTCATGCTGTTCACCATGGCCAATGTGGGCCTTCCTGGCACATCGGGCTTTGTCGGCGAATTCCTGACCTTGATGGGTGTTTTCCATGTGAACACGTTGATTGGGCTTTTGGCGGCAACAGGCGTGATCTTGTCGGCGGCCTATGCGCTGTGGCTCTATCGCCGCGTGGTGTTTGGTGACCTGATCAAGGAAAGCCTGAAATCCATCACCGACATGACCGCGCGCGAAAAGGCGATTTTCGCGCCATTGGTGGTGATGACCATTCTATTGGGTGTCTATCCGAGCCTCGTCACCGATATTATTGGCCCCTCGGTAGAGGCGCTTTTGTCGAATTATCACACAAGCGTTGCGGAGTTTGCCCCCGCAACTGCCCTTGCAGCCAGCCATTGAGGAATTTCTAATGATCGGCGCAGACCTCGCAGTTTTGATCCCAGAGATTGTCCTGTCCATCTATGCGATGGCGGGGCTGATGTTGGCTGTTTACACAACCAAAGATGGCATGGCGCCTGCCTTGACCTACGCGACCGCCGCAGTCTTTGCGATTATGGCGCTCTATGTCGCGGCAACAGGTCAAGGCGATGCAAGCAGCTTTGGTGGCATGATCGTGGTTGATGATTTTGCGCGCTTTGCCAAAATTGTGATCCTTTTATCCGCGGCGGCAATTTTGATCGTGGGCCAAGAGGCGATGCAGAAATCGGGCCTTGGTCGGTTCGAATATCCGATGATTGTCACCTTGGCGGTTGTTGGCATGATGATCATGGTGTCCGCTGGTGATTTGATCGTGCTTTACATGGGGTTGGAGCTGCAATCCCTAGCCCTTTATGTGGTTGCCGCCTTGCGCCGTGACAGTGTCCGCTCAACCGAAGCGGGCCTTAAATATTTCGTGCTTGGCGCTCTCTCCTCGGGTCTTTTGCTCTATGGCGCGTCCCTCGTTTACGGCTTTGCGGGCACCACGCTTTTTGCGGGCATCATCGAGGCATCGATGGGCAGTATGTCTTTGGGTATGGTGTTTGGCCTTGTCTTTATGGCGGCAGGTCTGGCCTTCAAAGTATCAGCGGCCCCGTTCCATATGTGGACACCTGATGTTTATGAGGGCGCACCAACCCCTGTGACAGCCCTTTTCGCAACTGCCCCGAAAATGGCCGCAATGGGGCTATTTGCCCGTGTGGTCTACGATGCCTTTGGCATGGCCATTTCCGATTGGCAGCAGATCGTTGCGGCCTTGGCGGTTTTGTCGATGTTTGTCGGGGCCATTGCAGCCATTGGCCAAACCGATATCAAACGCCTGATGGCTTATTCCTCCATCGGGCATATGGGTTTTGCCCTGATGGGTCTGGCGTCTGGCACGGGGCAGGGTGTCGAGGCGATGCTGATCTATATGGCGATTTATGTGACCATGAATATTGGTGTTTTCTCCTTCATCATGTCGATGGAGAAAGATGGTTACCCCGTCACTGATATCTCTGCCTTGAACGGCTATGCCACCGCGCAATCGGGCCAGGCCTTGGCGGTTTTGGTGCTGATGTTCAGTCTTGCGGGTGTCCCACCCATGTTGGGCTTTTTCGCGAAATACGCGGTCTTGGTCGCGGCTGTTGATGCGGGCTTGGTGTGGTTGGCCGTGGCAGGGGTCATCGCCTCTGTGATCGGCGCCTACTATTATTTGCGTATCGTCTATTTCATGTATTTTGGCGAACCGCGCGAAGGCCTAGATGGGCGGATGTCGATCATCCAATTCTTGGGCCTGACGATTTCCGCTGTGGTCATGATTGCGGGCATTGTGAATTTGTTCGGGATTGACCATTTGGCGGCCAACGCGGCGCAGGCACTTGTGCGCTGACAGCACGGCGGTTGAACGGGTCATTTTAGCCCGTGTCGACAGCACCATGGCCGAAGCGGAGCGGCGCTTGCGCGCCGCGCCGCTAGAGCGACCCACATGGATTTTGGCCCATACCCAAGAAGCGGGATATGGTCGGCGGGGGCGGGCATGGCGCGCCCCCCTTGGTAACTTCACAGCCTCACTCATCCTGCCACTCAACTGCCCCCCGCAAGAGGCAGCTTTGCGCTCGTTCACCGCGGCGCTGGCCTTGCGCGATGCTTTGGCCAATTATGTGGCGCCTGACGCATTGACCTTAAAATGGCCCAATGATGTGCTGCTTCATGGTCAGAAAATCGCGGGCATCCTGCTGCAAAGCCACGCGATCACTGCGGGCCAGCAGGGGCATTTGGTGATCGGCATCGGTGTGAACCTTCGGCACAGCCCAGATGTGGCGGGCCTTGAGGAGGGCGCGCTTGCGCCCATTGATCTGTTCAGCGTTGCAGGCCAATGCCCAGACCCTGAAACCTTTTTAGATCAGCTGACCCCGCGCATGGCTCATTGGGAGGCGCAGATCTCTCAGCAGGGTTTTGCCCCTGTGCGCGCCGCATGGATGACCCACGCCGCCAAGCGCGGCGAAGTCATTTTGGCGCGTTTGCCCAATCGGGACATTCGTGGTGTTTTTGACGATGTCGATGAAACTGGTAATCTGATATTAACCACGCCAAGCGGGCCTTGTGCTATTGCGGCGGCGGATATTTATTTTTAGGGGGCGTGCGAGATGCTTCTTTGCGTGGATTGCGGCAATACGAATACAGTGTTTTCCCTTTGGGATGGCGCGCAATTTCTGTGCACATTACGCACCGCAACCGAGCATCAACGCACCGCAGATCAATATTACGTTTGGTATTCGACCTTGATGGATCATTATGGGCTAAAACCCAAGATTGACGCGGTGATTATCTCCTCAACTGTGCCACGCGTGGTGTTTAACTTGCGCGTGTTGTGTGATCGCTATTTCGACTGCCGCCCGCTTGTGGTTGGTAAATCTGAGTGTCTCTTGCCTGTGCCGCCACGGGTGGATGCAGGCACGCAAGTGGGGCCTGACCGCTTGGTCAATACCGCGGGCGCCTATGATCGCCATGGCGGCGATTTGATTGTGGTGGATTTTGGCACAGCAACCACCTTTGACGTTGTGGCCGAGGATGGCGCTTATGTGGGTGGTGTTATCGCGCCTGGCGTAAACCTTAGCCTTGAAGCATTGCATCATGCAGCCGCCGCCTTGCCCCATGTGGATGTGACAAAACCGCAATCGGTGATTGGCACCAATACGGTGGCCTGCATGCAGTCGGGCGTGTTTTGGGGCTATGTGGGCCTTGTGCGTGGTATTTGTGACCGCATTCGCGCCGAGCGCGACCGCCCGATGCGGATAGTTGGGACAGGGGGGCTTGCGCCGCTCTTCTCTACGGGCGATGTGTTGTTTGACAGGATCGAAGATGATCTGACCATGCATGGTCTGACCGTGATCCATAAATATAACGAGGAACAGGCAAGCTGATGAGCGATCGAAACAGGCTGATCTATCTTCCCCTTGGCGGGGCAGGTGAGATCGGAATGAACGCATATGTCTATGGTGTTGGAGAACAAGGTGCGGAGCGTTTGATCCTTGTCGATTGCGGCGTCAGCTTTCCCGACATGGATGGTCAACCTGGCGTTGACCTGATCCTGCCTGATATCGCGTGGTTGGAAGAACGCGCAGATCGCCTTGAGGGGATTTTCATCACCCACGCCCATGAAGATCACGTTGGCGCCCTTGGCCATTTGTGGGGGCGCCTGCGCGCGCCTGTTTACGCCCGTAATTTCACGGCCATCCATGCGCGCCGAAAATTGGAGGAGGCGGGTCACGAGCCGGATCAGGTGCGGGTCGTTCGGGCCTATCCCGAAGTGGTGGAAGCAGGCCCGTTCAAGGTGCAATTTGCCCCCGTCTCGCATTCCATCCCTGAAAGCTCGGGCCTTGTTATCGACACTGAACATGGCCGTGTGGTGCATTCGGGTGATTTCAAAATCGATACGAACCCGATGGTCGGCGAACCCTTTGACGAAGCCATGTGGGGCGAGATCGCAGGGAAGGGGGTCTTGGCCTATATCTGCGACAGCACCAATGTGTTTTCGCGCCATGAGGGGCGCAGCGAAAGCCAGTTGCCAGAACCCATCACAGCGCTGATTGGGCGCGCGCGGGGTATGATGGTGGCGACCACCTTTGCCTCCAATGTTGCGCGGGTGAAAACCTTGGCCGATGCCGCGGTGGCCAATGGCCGTTCCGTTTGTCTGCTGGGCCGTGCGATGCAACGCATGATCCGCGCCTCGGTCGAGGCAGGCGTGCTGACAGATTTCCCCTCGACCGTGTCAGTTGAGGAGGCCCGCGATATCCCACGCGAAAACCTCATGCTGATTGTGACAGGCAGTCAGGGGGAACGGCGGGCAGCCTCGGCGGCCCTATCGCGCGGCTCTTATTTGGGGATGGAGCTGAAAGAGGGCGATATGTTCCTGTTCTCATCCAAAACAATTCCGGGCAATGAGGTTTCCGTGGGGCGTATTCAAAACGCGCTTGCAGAAATCGGGGTAGAGATTGTGGATGAACAATCGGGCTTTTTCCATGTGTCGGGCCATGCCAATCGCCCCGATTTGGAAAAGATGCATGATATTTTGCGTCCACGTATCCTTGTGCCCAATCATGGTGAATTCCGCCATTTGCGCGAACATGCGCGGCTTGCCACGGAAAAGGGAATGCTTGGCCTTGTAGCGCCAAATGGCACAATGTTGGAATTGTCAGGCAATGCGCCCGCTGCGGTCGAATATGTCGAGGTCGCGCGCGATTACCTAGATGGCAGCACACGGGTGGGCGCCTATGACGGGGTGATCCGTGATCGCATGAAACTGGCCCTAAACGGCCTTGTGATTGCGGCGCTGATTGTCGATGAAGATGACAGCTTGATTGAAGATGCATGGGTCGAGCTGCGTGGCCTGCCAGATCATTTGCGCAATGGCCATGGCAGTTTAACCGAGATGCTCGAGGATGAATTGGCCGATCTTCTGCCGCGTCTGGATCGCAAGATCACCCGTGATGACGACAAGATTGAGGAGGCGGTGCGCCGCGCCATCCGCCAATCTGTTCAGGCTGAAATCGGCAAAAAGCCTGAGGTCAGCGTGATTATCAGCCGCCTTGTCGCTGAATAACAAAACGCCCCAAGATGGGGCGTTTTGTTATTCTTCTGATACTGCTTCGGCGGGGGTTTCTGCCCCTTCCGCCTCAGGTTTTTCTTTAGGTTTGCGCGGGCTGCGCTTGCGCTTTGGCTTTGGGGCCTCCTCAGTGGCGGCCACGGGCGTCTCAATCTCTTGCGCCTCAGCTTGGCTCTGCTCATCCTCTGTATCGGCAGGAACATAGCTGCTGCTTGGCCCGCGGCGTTCGTCAAAGCTGAGCGCGATGAAGCTTGGCAAATGCTCACCCATGCCAACAACACGATGTCCGCCACCTTGTCCGCCGCGATTGCGTCCGCCGCGCTCATGGCGGTCATGGCTGCGCTCGGGGTGCGGCGCCGCGCTGCTCGGCGTTGGCTGGGGCGGGGTGTTGTCTTCGGACACCTCTTTGGGCGCTTCGGTCTGTGTTTCAGTCTTTGCTGTGCTGCCTTCATCGCCCTCGTGCGACTTGCGGCGACCACGCCCCCCGCGGCTGCGGCGGGGTTTGTCGCGGTCATCATTCGCCGCGTCCGCTTCATGAGGCTTTTGCGCGTTTGTGGGGCTCCATGGCAGGGGCTCATCAGTCGGAATGGGCTTGCCAATCAAGGCCTCAATCGCCGTGAGATATTTTTCATCTGCAGGCACCGCGATGGTGATTGCGCGGCCCTTACGCCCTGCGCGGCCCGTGCGGCCAATACGGTGGACGTAATCCTCGGCGTGGGAGGGGACGTCATAATTGAACACATGGCTTACGCTTGGCACATCAAGCCCGCGCGCGGCCACATCTGAGGCCACAAGAAAGCGAAGGCTTCCTTCGCGGAACCCATCCAAGGTACGCATGCGTTGCGATTGATCCAAATCGCCATGAATAGGGGCCGCATCCAGCCCGTGTTTCTTCAACGATTTTGCGACTATATCGACATCCACCTTGCGATTGCAGAAGATGATGGCATTTGTGCAACCCTCGCCCTCTGCGGCAATCGCGGCGCGCAGCATGGTGCGCTTTTCTTTCGCGCTTGTGTCGCGGCGGGTGGGTTTGAAAGAAAACAACGCCTGCGTGATTGTGTCGGATGTCGTGGATTGGCGCGCCACTTCGATCCGCGCAGGGTTCGACAAAAATGTTGATGTGATCCGCTCAATCTCTGGGGCCATCGTGGCAGAGAAAAAGAAGGTTTGGCGCGTGAAGGGCGTCAGCGAGAAAATCCGCTCAATATCTGGGATAAAGCCCATATCCAACATGCGGTCGGCCTCATCCACCACCATGATCTGAACGCCCGTCAACAGCAGTTTGCCGCGCTCGAAATGATCCAAGAGACGGCCTGGTGTTGCGATCAGAACATCGACACCCCGATCAATCAGAAGGTCTTGCTCTTTGAATGACACCCCGCCAATCAGCAGCGCTTTGGTCAGTTTCAGATGCTTGGTGTAGGTGTCGAAATTTTCGGCCACCTGTGCCGCCAATTCGCGGGTGGGACAAAGAACAAGGCTGCGTGGCATCCGCGCCCGTGCCCGACCCCGTGCCAAAAGCGTGATCATGGGCAATGTGAAACTGGCGGTTTTGCCTGTGCCCGTCTGGGCAATCCCCAAAACATCGCGCCCTTCCAATGCGGGGGGGATCGCGCCTGCCTGAATGGGGGTTGGGGTTTCATACCCTGCTTCAGATATAGCTTTCAGAACCTTCGGATTGAGGTTTAGATCGGTGAATTTGGTCATATGCGTCCGTTCTGGCCAGTCTCAACTGGCATATGTGAAGGAGCGCATATCCTCGCGCGCTCCGCGGCGTGATCCTTGGCCAGATTGCCAAGAATGGACAAGCATTTAGCCGAAACCACGGCAAGGGTCAAACGGGGTGTTAAACCATCAATTCCTTGGTCGCCGAGAGCCGCACATCGGGGTAGTCGCGTTCGACACGATCAATGTCCCATTGCAGGCGCGTCAGATACACAGGGTCGCCATCATTATCGACCGCCATATGTTGTTTATTGGCGGTCGCAAATGCATCGACCTTGTCGCGCGCGCCATGCACCCATCGGGCCGATGTGAATTGGCTGGCTTCAAAGCGCACGGGCAGGCCATATTCCAGTTCTATCCGACTGGCGAGAACCTCGAATTGCAGCGCGCCCACAACGCCCACGATAAAACCTGAGCCAAGCTGTGGCTTAAAGATTTTTGCAGCCCCCTCTTCGGCGAATTGCATCAGGGCCTTTTCAAGGTGTTTGGCCTTCATCGGGTCGCCTGCGCGCGCCACTTGCAACAATTCAGGCGCGAAACTGGGTATCCCTGTAAAGCGCAGCGCCTCCCCTTCGGTCAGGGCATCCCCGATGCGCAACTGCCCGTGATTGGGAATGCCGATGATGTCGCCTGCCCATGCCTCTTCCGCCAATTCGCGGTCAGCGGCGAGGAAGAGCACGGGGTTGGATACAGCCATCGGTTTCTTAGAGCGCACATGATGCAGTTTCATGCCCCGCTCAAAATGTCCTGACGCCAAACGAATAAAGGCCACGCGATCGCGGTGTTTTGGGTCCATATTGGCCTGAACTTTGAACACGAAGCCCGTAACCTTGCCTTCCTCTGGCGCAATTTCGCGCGGATCGGCCGTTTGCACCTGTGGCGCGGGGCCGAATTCGGCAATGCCTTCCATCAATTCCCGCACCCCAAATGAGTTGATGGCCGAGCCGAACCAAATCGGGGTCATCGCACCCGCAAGGAATGTGGCGCGGTCAAAGGCGGGCAGCAATTCGCGCGCCATCTCGATTTCTTCGCGCAGCTTGGCCAGCTGTGCTTCGGGGATGTGATCCGCAAGTTTGGGGTCATCTAGCCCACTCATCTTGACCGTTTCGGCAACGCGGTTGCGATCTGCGCGATCCATCAATTCAAGCCGATCATGGATCAGGTCGTAGCACCCCAAGAAATCGCGCCCCATCCCAATGGGCCAACTGGCGGGAGCCACATCAATCGCGAGGTTTTCTTGGATTTCGTCAATGATTTCGAATGTGTCGCGGCTTTCGCGATCCATCTTGTTGCAGAAGGTGAGGATGGGCAAATCGCGCAAGCGGCAAACCTCAAAGAGCTTTTGGGTCTGGCTTTCTACGCCCTTGGCCCCATCAATCACCATGATGGCGGCATCCACCGCCGTAAGCGTGCGGTAGGTATCCTCTGAGAAATCGCTGTGGCCGGGGGTGTCCACAAGGTTAAAGCGGAACTCGCGGTAATCAAAGGACATGGCCGATGCCGAGACCGAGATGCCCCGATCCTGTTCCATTTTCATAAAGTCCGAGCGCGTGCGCCGTGCTTCGCCTTTGGCGCGCACTTGACCCGCCATTTGAATGGCACCGCCATAGAGCAAGAATTTCTCGGTCAGCGTGGTCTTGCCCGCGTCTGGGTGGGAAATGATCGCAAAGGTGCGTCTGCGCCCGATTTCAGGCGGCAGGGCAGGGCGATTGGCGAGGGGTGAAGGCGATATATCGGACATGGGGCGCGGTATATGGCGCGATGCGCCCTTTGGAAAGGGGGATGATGCGGCAGGGTGATGAGAATATGCTATGGGTTAGGGCGTTTTTTGCCACCCAGTGAGGCCTCGTAAAGCGCCTTGGCGGGATCACCCCCCGCGCGGGAAAGCGCCAGCGCGTCAAGCTCAAGCGCGGTGCGTAATTCGGGGCTCAGATCTGGCGCGGCGGTTGCAAGGATCGCTTCGGGCAAGGCGGGGCGGGTTTGTCCTGTAACCATCAGGCTTTCGACCGCGATCCCCTCGGCATATAGGATTTCGTGACGATCAAGTAGGATTTGGAACCCATCAAAGAAGCCGCCCTCAAGCCGCGTGATGGTGCTGCCATTGATCAAATGGGCGGCCTTCACCATGACCTCAGCCCGGCCTGTGCCAAGCATATCTTGGCGCTGCCATACAAAGAGGCGATGGTTCGGCATCAAAACCAAATCTCGCGCCGTGTTTAACGCGCCTTGGCGGATCAGCACGGGCGCTGTGCTGCCTGTGCCGCGCAACACAGTGCGCCCAATCCATCGAATAGGCTGCGCCCCATTTTCGCGGGTCAGCAGCAGGTCGCCCTCTTGCAGCGCTTCAACGGCAATTTGTGCGCCAGAGGCAAGGGTAAGGTGCGTGCCTGCCAAAAAGGACAGGCAGGCAATATCAGCAAAGCGCAGCGATGCTGTTTCGGCCTCAGAGCCCACCAATTCATAATCTTCACCCGGCTCAAGATTGCACAGCGGCAGGATGTAATGGGCGGGTTGGCCTGCAGGCCAGATTGTCAGGGTCAGGATTTCGGCCAAAGTCCCGTCTGGGGTCATCAATTGGTGACAGGCTGCAATCGTCAGCTTGTCGCCTGCACGCCCCAATTGACTGCCTTCGGCCACCAACTGCGTGCCATCGGCATCATCCCGCATGGCAAGGGTGAGGGCGCTGGCATCTTTGCGCATGCGGTAGATATCGCCTGCTTCCACCTCGTCAAAGGTGCCAAGCGCATCGCCTTCATTGGCGCCGCGATCCACGCAGAACTGCGTGGCAGGATAAACATCGAATTTTAATTGTGCGGGTAAGCTGGCCATTTCACCCTCCTTTTTTCTCAATAGAAACGGGGCAGGGCGCGGTCAAGCGGCGCTTTTGGTGAAAGGTAAATCTCGCGCAAGACTGGATTTGGCGGCAACAGGCACCTAACTTGCCCCCAGAGGCGCGCTTGCGCGCAAGGAAAGATAGTAAAGAATGCGAGGGAGCAGATCATGGATTTGGGCATTAAGGGAAAGCGCGCATTGGTTTGTGCATCGTCCAAGGGCTTGGGGCGCGGCTGCGCCGAAGCTTTGGCTGAGGCAGGGGTTGATCTGGTGCTCAACGCCCGCGGTGCAGAGGCGCTTGAGGCGACTGCCGCGCATATTCGCGACACCTATGGTGTTTCAGTCACCGCGATTGCCGCCGATATCACGGATGAGGCGGCGCGCGCCGATGTGATCGCGGGGGCGGGTGCAATTGATATTCTTGTGACCAATGCAGGCGGCCCCCCACCAGGTTTGTGGTCGGATTGGACGCGTGAGGATTTCATCAAGGCGTTGGATGCCAATATGCTGACGCCGATTGCGCTGATGAAACATTACATGCCGCAGATGATGGAAAAATCATGGGGTCGTGTGGTCAATATCACCTCGCAATCGGTCAAGGCACCGATCCCACAATTGGGCTTGTCCAATTCTGCACGTGCAGGCTTGACGGGCTATGTTGCGGGCACAGCCCGACAGGTTGCTGCCAAAGGGGTGATCATCAACAATCTCTTGCCTGGTATCCACGCCACGGATCGCGCCGATGCGCTTGATAAGGGTGTGGCGGAGCGCGAGGGGATCAGTGTTGAGGAGGCACGCACCCGCCGCTTTGGCACCCTACCCGTTGGGCGCTACGGCACGGCGCAGGAATTTGGCGCTACTTGTGCCTTTCTATGCTCGCAACATGTGGGCTTCATGGTGGGGCAAAATGTGCTCTTGGATGGTGGTCAGAACGCCATCACCATTTGAGAGGCCGCAGCAAAGCGGCGCTTGAAAGGGGGGCTTGTGCCTGATAGCTGACCAAGTTGAGTGTTTTTATCAGGATGCAAGCGCCCTATGAACCAAGTCCCGCGCCAAAATTCCCCGCGGCTTGAGGTAAGCAACCTCTCTTGCGTCTTTGATGGGACGGAAGTGGTGCGGGGCATATCCTTGTCGGTGGCGGCTGGGCAGGTGATGTGTTTGCTTGGCCCTTCGGGATGCGGAAAATCCACCACATTGCGTGTCATCGCGGGGGTCGAGCGTCAAACGGGTGGGACGGTTGCGCTTGATGGTGTCACTGTCTCCGATGCAGGGCTGCATCTGCCCCCCGAGGCGCGGTCGGTCGGTTTGATCTTTCAAGATTTCGCGCTTTTTCCGCATCTCAACGTGGCGCAAAATATTGCCTTTGGTCTAAAGGGGCGCGGCCCTGAAGTGGGCGCGCGGGTTGAGGACTTGCTCGCCCGTGTCGATCTCAAAGGCTATGGGGAAAAAGGCATCCATATGCTGTCGGGCGGCGAGCAGCAGCGTGTGGCCTTGGCCCGCGCGCTTGCGCCGCGCCCGAAAGTGATGCTGATGGATGAACCCTTTTCGGGGTTGGACAATCGTCTGCGCGATGGCATCCGCGATGAAACATTGGAATTGCTGAAAGAAGAGGGCACAGCGGTGGTTCTTGTCACCCATGAGCCCGAGGAAGCGATGCGCATGGCAGATCAAATTGCCTTGATGCGCAACGGTCACATCGTGCAACAGGGCGCGCCTTATAATATTTACAATGCCCCCGTGGATAAGGCGGCGGCGGCGTTTTTCTCGGATGTGAATGTCATCTCTGGCCGTGTGGAGGGGGCGCTGACCGACACTGCCTTTGGGCAATTCTTGGCGCCGGGTTTTGCCGATGGCACGGCTGTTGAGATTGTCTTTCGCCCCCAACATGTGAAGATTGATTTTGATCGGGGCGGTCGTGGCCCAAACCCGACTGTCAGCGATGGTGTGCCAGCACGCGGCATGGTCGAGCGCGCGCGCTTCATGGGCCATGAAAGCCTTGTTGAGTTTCGCATGGATTTCAACGGCGAGGTGATCCGTGCCACGGTGCCGGGCGTATTTTTGCCCAAGAAAGGCACCGCGATGTGGTTGAGCCTGCGCCGCGAGAAATGTTTTGTCTTTCCCGCGGCCAAAGCATTCTAAAGGGGCCTTCATTATACAATCGTGATCAGTTTCCCGCGTGTAGGGGCGTTTTGCCCCTTGCAGGCGGCGCAGGATTTCGCGACATTCCCTTGGTGGGCAAGCGGCATTGGCCTTTGGGGGCTGTGGCGTTGAGGCCAAGATATAAACGCGGCGCGGTTGATGTGCGGATTGTGTCATCAGCCTGCGCTGAAATGGGAGAGCGAAATGTTCAACAATATTGGCCCTGCAGGGCTTTTGCTGATTGCGGTGGTCGTGCTGGTTCTATTCGGGCGCGGCAAAATCGCGGGCCTGATGGGCGAAGTGGGGAAAGGTATCACCGCCTTTAAGCGCGGCGTCAAAGACAGCACCGAGGAGCTTGAAAATAAAGCTGCCGATGGTGAGGGCGCGCGCGATGTCACCCCTGAAAACGAGCGTGACAAGGCCTAATGATCGTCTTTGGCCTTGCGCCTTGGCGCGGGGCGGGATCATGAAACCCTGCGCTAATCGCGGTTTGTCACGAGAGGGACGCCATGCCTGATATCGGGTGGATGGAATTGATGGTGATCGGCATTGTCGCCTTGATCGTTGTCGGGCCAAAAGACTTGCCTGTTATGTTCCGCAAAGCGGGTCTGTTTGTGGGGCGCATCAAAGGCATGGCGCGCGAGTTTACCTCGGCTATGAATGATGCGGCTGATCAAACGGGCATGCGCGAAATGAACCGCGAGATGAAAGCCCTGACCAATCCGCGTCAATATGGTCTGGATAAGGTCAAGCAATCTCTCAACGCGGATCTTGAGCTGGATGCAGATTTCAACAGCGACAAGCCGCTGAAGACGGGCAATCAGGGTAAACCTGCGGGCGCGCAAGGAAATCCGACCCAAGCCCCCGCACCTGCCGTTAAGCGCAGTGAGCCTGCAGAGGCGCCAAGCGAGGTGCCAGCGCAGGCAAAAGCCGCGCCTGCCAAAAAGACGGCACCCAAAGCAAAGGCGGCCCCGAAGGCTGCGCCGAAAAAGGCGCCTGCGAAAAAAGCCGAACCCGCAAAAACGACACGGGCCAAGGCCGCGCCTGCAAAGGCCAAGACGACTGCGCCCAAAGCGGCCCCTAAACCCCGCGCGAAAAAGGCGGATGAGGCATGAGCGAAGACGAGATTGAAGATCATTCCGCCCCATTGATTGAGCATTTGGCGGAATTGCGCACGCGGTTGATCCGCTCGGTTTTGGCCTTTGTGGCGGGTATGGTGATTATGTTCACTGTAGCCGAGCCATTGCTTGAATTTATTTCGCAACCTCTGGCCGATGTCTTACGCGCGCGGGGCGAAGATGCACGTTTGATCTTCACCGCCCCGCAAGAGAAATTCTTTGTCTTGATCCGTATTTCGGTGATCGCGGGCTTTGCGATTTCTTTCCCAGTGATCGCGCATCAGCTTTGGCGCTTTGTGGCACCGGGTCTCTACAAGACCGAGAAAAATGCGTTTTTACCCTTCTTGATTGCTTCGCCGCTTTTGTTTCTCTTGGGGGCTGCCTTCGCGCATTTCATTGTTACGCCCTTGGCCATGAATTTCTTCATCGGGTTTTCCGATGCGATCCCTGCCTTGGCCAACTTGATTGCAGGGGAGGGGGAATTCCAACCCTCCGCGCCCTCACAAGAGCTGCAAACAGTCTTTCTCGGTTCGGTGCGCGAGTCGCTTGATCTGGCGCTTAAGTTTATCTTTGCCTTCGGGCTGTGCTTTCAGCTGCCCGTGCTTTTGACCTTGATGGGTAAGGCGGGTTTGGTTTCAGCCGCAGGTCTGCGCGATGTGCGCAAATATGCGATTGTGGGCATTTTGGTTGTTGCGGCCTTGGTGACCCCGCCAGATGTTGTTACGCAGCTGATCCTGTTCAGCGCCGTTTATGGGCTATACGAGATTTCCATTTTCTTGGTCGCCATGGTTGAGAAAAAGCGTAAGGAGCGCCTCAAGGCCGAAGGCCTGTGGGATGAAGACGAGGCAGATGAAGCGCCCGCCGAGGACGGGGCAAAGAAAGAGTAAACGGTAGTAATGGCTATGGCGAAAAAGCAGCTTGCCCGAATTGCGGATGCGTTAGAACGGATGGCCCCGCCCGCCGCGCAAACCCCTGATTGGGATGCGGCTGATGCCTTTGTGTGGCATGCAGATCCTGATCATTTGGAACCTGTCGCACAGATTTCGCGCGTGGGTGTTGAAATGTTGGTGGGCGTGGATCGCGCGCGCGACACGCTTATGGCCAATACGCGCCAATTTGCGCGCGGCTATGCCGCCAATAACGCGCTCTTATGGGGCGCGCGGGGGATGGGGAAATCCTCGTTGGTTAAGGCCGCACATGGGGCCGTGGTGGCCGAGGGTCTGCCACTCAAATTGGTGGAAATGCAGCGCGAAGATTTGCCCACGATTGGCAGGCTTTTGACGCTGTTGCGCGCGGCCCCTGCACGCGTGATCTTGTTTTGTGATGATCTATCCTTCAGCCATGATGACCAACATTATAAGTCGCTCAAGGCGGTTTTGGATGGTGGTGTGCAAGGCCGCCCTGAAAATGTGATTTTCTACGCCACCTCTAACCGCCGTCACCTGATGCCGCGTGATATGATCGAGAATGAGCGCAGCGGTGCTATAAACCCATCTGAGGCGGTGGAGGAGAAGGTCTCGCTCTCGGATCGGTTTGGGCTGTGGCTTGGGTTCCATCCTTGCACGCAAGACGAATATTTCGAGATGATTGACGGCTATTGCCGTGCCTATGGCGTGGCTGTGCCCCAAGATCAGTTGCGTGCCGAGGCGATTGAGTGGACTGCAACGCGCGGGGCGCGGTCAGGCCGCGTGGCATGGCAATTTTTCACTGATTTGGCAGGTCGACACGGCGTTGCGCTGAAATAATTACAGACCGAAAACCCGCTCCCCAAGGCTCAGCCACAATGGCATGGTTGCGAAGGAGAGCAGCGTTTGCACGGTGATCATTGCGGCCATAAGCGGCGCATCCCCCCCCATTTGTCGGGCCAATGTATAGGCGGCGACGCCTGTTGGCAGCGCGCCAAAGGTCAGCGCGATTTGTGCCTGTAGGGGCGGCACATCGAGGATCAAAGCCAACCCCATAATTGCGGCAGGAAACAAGCCAAGCTTTGCGATGGCTGCAAGAAATAATGGCCCCGCCTCCGCCGAGAGGCCGCGCAGTTTGAGGTTCGCCCCAACGCACAGCAACATAATGGGCAGGGCCGCTTGGCCCAGAATTTCGAGGCTGTCATGAAAAACTGGCACGCGCGGCAACCCTGCAAGGTTCCATGCTAAGGCGGCGGCAATCGACAGGATCAAAGGGTTTTTCGCAAGATTTTTCAGCGTGGCGGTGATCTGGCCGCCAATCCCCGTGCCGCGCTCTTGTGGCAACATGAGGACAAGCGTGGTCACCACTGTTAGGTTGACCACAGGCACCAGAATGGCCGCGCCTAAAATCGCAAGCTCCAACCCCTCAGGCCCATAGAGGGCGCCTGCGACAGCAAGGGCGATGAACGTGTTGAACCGTCCCGCCCCTTGCACCAAAGAACTGCCTGCGGCGCGCCCATGGTGGCGCATTAAGCCTGCCCCGATGAGCCCCGCAAGGATGCCCACGAAAAAACCCACATAGAGCAATGCCGAAAAGCCACCCAAAGCAGCGGCGCCCAAATCGGCTGTAGAAATGCTATCAAAGAAGATGGCAGGCATTAGAACCAGATAGACCAGACGATCATTAAGGTTCCAAAACTCGGCCGAGGGCAGGCCCGCGCGGCGCAGGCCGTAGCCTGTGGCAATCAGAACGAAAATCGGCGCAATGGCGAGGGGTATCGTGAACATGGCGCTGTCTTACGCCTCTTGCAGGATAATGGCGAGCAGCGCGGCGAGGATCAGAACCAATCCCATCACCTCTTTTTTGGTGCTGCGTTCTTTAAGCCAGAAGATGGAAAAGAGATAGGTAAAGACCAATTCCACTTGCCCGACCGCTTTGACCAATGCCGCATTTTGCAGGCCAAAGGCCAAGAACCATCCAAGTGAACCCAAAAGTGAGGTGGCCCCCGTGGCAAGCCCAATGCGCCATTGATGCAGCACAGAACCAATTTGTGCGCGCTCGCGCCAAGCAATCCAAAGGCCCAAACTGCTGGCTTGAATGGCGCAGGCCACCGCAAGGGCAAATCCAGATCGCAGCAGCGCATCCCCCCCTTCAAGGCTTAGGATCGCGCCGCGATAGGTCACGGCAGACACCCCGAAAAGCCCGCCAGAGGCCAGCCCGAAAAATGCGGCCTTCGTGGCAAAGCGTGCGAGAAGGGTTTGACCATCGCCCTTTTGCCCCCCGTCTGAGATCAAAATAACGCCGATTACCCCAACCACGATGGCGGCAAAAACCCATAGCGATACGCCTTCGCCTAAAACCACCAAACCGAGGCAGGCGGTCAGGATGGTTTCCGTCTTTTTCAGGGTCACGCCAATTGCGAAGTTACGAAATCCAAACAGCGCCACAACACAGGCTGTGGCCAGAACTTGGGCCAATGATCCAAGAACGATATAGGCCCAGAACTGGGGTTGGATCTGCGGCAAATCAAACCCGCGTAGGCGGGCATATAGGATCACGCCACAGGCCACTATGGGCGCGCTGTAAAGAAACCGCGCCCAAGTGGCGCCTGCGGTCGACAGCGCACATTTGCGCAAGTGATGCTGCAACAGAAACCTGAGGTTCTGCATGAAGGCAGCAAAGATGGTGGCGGCAATCCAAATTGGCATGCGATCAGATTGCGCCTTTCCTGAGAAAGGGCAAGCGTGCAGTCATGGGTTCAGCGCGATAAAATCATTCGGGTCATAGCCATTGGCCGCAGCAAGGCGCAATGCAGCGTCAATGCGATCAGCGCCCCCCGTTGTTCTGCGGTCAATGATCCACGCCAAGCGCCCGTCAGGCGCGCCAAGCAATGCGGTGCGATAGTCATCATCAACCCAAAGCACCCAAAGCGCCCGCCCGCGCGCGTCTGTAAAGCGGGCAGGGTGCGGGCCGTCCGAGGTCAGCGCCATCCTTTGGCCAGACCCATCCACATAATGCAAACCTATGATTTGGCCGCCGCCTTCCTCAAAGCTGAGGTTGCGCGGCGCGGTTCTATCAATAGCGTGGCGCATCACCCATGGCCCCGCAAATCGTGCGGCTTCAAACCGCGTGGTCGAGGCAATCGGTGCATCCGCCCGTCTTGCCCCCACCATGGGCGGGCTACAGGCCGTGATCAAACACAGGGCCAATAGGAGCGCGGTTTGGGTGAGGCGCAGGCGCATCAATAGGGCAACGGATGGGCGCGATGGATCGCGTCTATCTCGTCCAGAACATCGCCCGATAGGGTCACATCCAAGCCATCTAGAATGCGGGTAAGCTGTGCGCTTGTGGTTGCGCCAAAGATGGTCGAGACAGGGAAAGGGCGCTGCACCGTAAAGGCCAATGCCATGTGAACGGGGTCAATCCCGTGCTTTTGCGCCAAGTCTAGATAGGCTGCGACCGCATCAAAGACGCGCGGGCTTTTGCGACCGCCCAAATCCCCGTTGCCCTCCATGCGCGAGCCTTCTGGAATGGCCCCGTTTTGGTATTTCCCCGTCAATAGGCCCGCGGCAAGGGGCGAATAGGCCAGCAGGGTCAGCTGCTCATTCACGGCCAGTTCCGCAAAATCTGTGTCATAGAGGCGGCACAGGAGCGAATATTCATTTTGCAAGGACATCACACGCGGCAGGCCGCGCTCTTCGGAAAGGCGCATCCATTGCGCAACGCCCCAGACCGTATCATTGGACAGCGCGAAATAGCGCATTTTGCCTGCTTTGATCATCCGATCCGCCGCATCCAAGATCTCTTCCATATGGGCCAGCGTCACGGATTTCACCTGTGCCGAAGGATCATAGCCCCAGTTTTGGCGGAAATGATATGAACCGCGATTGGGCCAATGCATTTGGTAAATGTCGATATACTCTGTGCCCAGTCGTGCGAGCGAAGCATCGAGTGCTGCGGTAAAACTTGCGGCTGTTATATCCTCACCCATGCGCACAAACGCGGCGTTTTTGCCGGTGATTTTGGTGGCCAAGATATAATCGCCGCGCCGCGCAGGGTTGGCGCGGTTCCAATTGCCAAGAATGGTTTCGGTATTGCCGACTGTTTCCGCCCGCACAGGGTTAACGGGATACATCTCGGCGGTGTCGACAATATTGATCCCTGCCGCAAGCGCCATATCCATTTGGCGATGTGCGTCTGCCTCTGGGGTTTGGTTGCCCCATGTCATCGTGCCGAGGCAGTAATCGGTGATCATTGTGTCTGTGGTGCCAAGCTGAATTTTGCGCATCCCATCCTATCCTTCGCTGCTATCTTCGGCGTTATTGGTAGCGAGATGCCCAAGAAGGGCAAGGGGAGTGCGAAAATTTCTTGCAGAACAAAAGAAGAACACTTAGTCTCGCCTTATGCAAATCACCCATGCCTCTTTTGATCACATTACGGCCTCTGTGGCGCGCGCAAACCCGTCTTTGCGCCTTTTCGAGGGGTGTGATTTGCGGCTTGGGCGGGTGCATGAGTTTTGCGGCCCCGCACGGCGGCGTCTGGCGCTTTGGGCGGCGGCGCGGATGGAGGGGGCGGTGCTTTGGATCCGCCCTGCGTGGCACCCTGATCATCTGCATATGCAAGCCGTGGCGGAGGAAATTGACCCCGCCCACATGATCTTTGTCGCGCCTGAGCGGCGCGAAGACCTGTTATGGTGCATGGAGGAGGCTTTGCGCAGCGGGGCCTGTGAAACCGTGGTGGCCGAAGTTCTAGAGCCCCCCAACCTGACCGCGATCCGCCGTTTGCATCTGGCGGCTGAACATGCGGGAAAGCAGCCTTTTGCCGCGATTTTAACACCGCATCATGGGGGCGCGGCTGGGGTTGAGACGCGCTTTTCCTTGGCGGCCAATCATGGGGCCTTATCCATGCAAGGGGCGCTTGCAGGAAATCTGCCCGCAGGTCTGGAGGGGCGCGCATGGCATATGCAGCGTTTGCGCGCGCGCCTTGCCCCGCCCGCCGCATGGCGCGTGACGCGCACATCCTCAGGCCTTTGTGCGAAATCCATAGCGCCCAGTTTTGTTTGACATCTTTGCACCGTCTAGCCATCCGCTTTGCTTTGGGTTAGACGCGGGAGCGAAGGAAATCATCTAAGACAAGGCGGGCGTGATGGAGCGTGTTCTGATCACTTCGGCGATCCCATATATCAATGGGATCAAGCATTTGGGAAATCTCGTAGGCAGCCAATTGCCTGCCGATCTTTTCGCCCGTTACAACCGCGGTCGGGGCCGTGAGGTGTTGTTCCTCTGTGCCACAGATGAGCATGGCACGCCCGCCGAATTAGCCGCCGCGAAAGCGGGCATGGATGTCGCGGAATATTGCGCAAAAATGCACGCAGTTCAGGCTGAGATTGCACGGGGTTTTCGCCTGAGTTTCGATCACTTTGGCCGGTCTTCTAGCCCGCAAAACCACGAATTGACCCAGCATTTCGCAGGCCGTTTGGCCGAGGCAGGGCTGATCTCTGAGGTGAGCGAGCGGCAGGTCTATTCCAACGCCGATGGCCGCTTTTTGCCTGATCGCTACATTGAGGGCACATGCCCCAATTGCGGCTATGACAAGGCCCGCGGCGATCAATGCGAGAACTGCACCAAGCAGCTTGACCCGACCGATTTGATTGACCCGCGCAGTGCGATTTCTGGATCAACAGATTTGGAGGTGCGTGAAACCAAGCATCTCTATCTGCGCCAATCCTCTATGCGGGATCAATTGAACGCTTGGATCGACAGCAAGACAGATTGGCCAATTCTGACCACCTCTATCGCCAAAAAATGGCTCAATGACGGGGACGGGTTGCAAGATCGTGGGATCACGCGCGATTTGGATTGGGGCATCCTTGTTAAAAAGGGCAAGGATGAATGGCCAGGGATGGAGGGCAAGGTCTTCTATGTTTGGTTTGATGCGCCGATTGAATATATCGCCTGCGCCGCAGAATGGGTTGACGCAGGCAAGGGAGATGATTGGGAGCGGTGGTGGCGCACTGACAAGGGCGCCCAAGATGTGCGTTACGTCCAGTTCATGGGCAAGGATAACGTGCCCTTCCACACCTTGAGTTTCCCTGCAACGATCTTAGGCTCCGGCGAGCCATGGAAGCTGGTGGATTACATCAAATCCTTCAACTATCTCAATTATGATGGCGGCCAATTCTCGACCAGCCAAGGGCGTGGCGTGTTCATGGATCAGGCTTTGTCGATCCTGCCTTCGGATTATTGGCGGTGGTGGTTGCTGAGCCATGCGCCAGAAACCTCGGATAGCGAATTCACTTGGGAGAATTTCCAAGCAGGCGTGAACAAGGATTTGGCAGATGTTCTGGGCAATTTCGTCAGTCGGATCACCAAATTCTGCCGCTCGAAATTCGGTGAAGTGATCCCTGAAGCGGGCGACTACAGCGCACAAGAGGCCCAAGTGATGGCTGATTTACAGGCCCGCCTTGCGGCCTATCAGGCGCATATGGAGGCGATTGAAATTCGCAAAGCCGCCGCCGAGTTGCGCGCAATTTGGGTTTTGGGGAATGAATATTTGCAATCTGCAGCCCCTTGGACGGTGTTCAAGGAAGATCCAGATCGCGCCGCGGCCATCACGCGGTTTTCTCTGAACCTCATCCCGTTTTATGCGCTCTTATCTGCGCCGTTCATCCCAGATGCCGCACAGGCAATGTTGGATGCGATGGGGTGCAAAGATTACGCATGGCCCGAAGATGTTGCAGAAGGCCTCTCGCGGCTGCCAGCTGGGCAGGGCTTCACTGTGCCTGAGGTTCTTTTCGCAAAGATCAGTGACGAGCAGCGCGAAGAATGGCAAGCCCGCTTTGCGGGGGTGCGCAGCTGATAGAGGGTTGAATTTCAACCTCTTTGGGCCTTTGGTGGTGATAGAGGCGCGGCGCAAAGGCTGGTAAGTTGGATAAAGACCCGTCCCGATCTGGGCAACACCCCCTTAAGGCGATGTTGGCAGCAATATGGCGCCAGCAGCGCGCCTTGTTGTCGGAGGCATGGTTTATCCTGCGCCGCAAAGGCCCAAGCCAAATTCAGTTTTGGTTTATCGCGCTTGTGCTTGGGGGTGCAGCAGGCAGTGCGGCGGTTTTGTTCCGCCTTGGTGTGGATCGCTTGCAAGCCACGCTTTATGGCACTGATGATATCCGTCATTTGCACAGCTACGCCGAAAGTTTGCCGTGGTATCTGATTTTGCTGATCCCCATTTTAGGGGGGCTTTTGGTGGGGCTGATCCTGCATCGCTTTACGCCTGATGGGCGGGTGCGCTCTGTGGCGGATGTGATTGAGGGGGCCGCGCTGAATGAAGGTCGCGTTGAGATACGCGCGGGCCTTGCCTCGGCTGCGGCGTCCTTAATCACGCTTGGCTCAGGCGGCTCTACGGGTCGAGAGGGGCCTGTGGTGCATTTGGCTGCCGTAATCTCTAGTAAAATCTCCGCGCTTATTCGTGCCGATGGGATCACGGGGCGGGATTTGTTGGGCTGCGCGGTGGCTGCGGCTGTCTCCGCCTCGTTCAATGCACCGATTGCAGGGGCGCTTTTCGCGCTTGAGGTGATCTTGCGCCATTTCGCAGTGCATGCATTTGCGCCCATTGTCATTGCCAGTGTGGCAGGCACAGTAATCAGTCGCCTCACCTTGGGCGATGTGACCGAGTTCACATTGGGTCGTGAAAGCGCCTTAGGCTTTTACGCGGAACTACCCGCCTATCTTATGTTGGGATTGATCTGTGGGCTTGTTGCCGTGGTGTTTATCCGCGCGGCCTTTTGGGCCGATGACCAAGGCACTCGGGTGCAAAATCTCTTACGCTTGCCGCGGTTCTTGCGTCCTGCGATTGCGGGGGCGTTACTGGGCGGTTTGGCGATTTTCTTCCCCCATATCATTGGCGTGGGCTATGAAACCACAAGCGCCGCTTTGACGGGGCAATTGGTGCTGCATGAGGCGATTATCTTCGCCATTCTCAAGACGGTTGCCGTGGCAATCACGGTTGCGGGGCGCATGGGGGGCGGGGTGTTTTCGCCCTCATTGATGATTGGCGCGCTGACGGGGCTTGCCTTTGGTTTGATCGCGACCGCAATCCTGCCTGAAATGTCAGGGTCGGTGACGCTCTACGCGTTGGCAGGGATGGGGGCGGTTGCCGCCGCTGTTTTGGGCGCGCCCATCTCAACCACGTTGATCGTGTTTGAACTGACAGGCGACTGGCAAACGGGCCTTGCGGTGATGGTTTCTGTGTCCCTTTCCACGGCGCTTGCCAGCCGCCTTGTGGATCGCTCGTTCTTTTTGACCCAACTTGAACGGCGAAACATCCATTTGGCGGCAGGGCCACAGGCCTATTTGTTGGCCATGGTGGGGGCAGGGCGGATCATGCGGCCCATGACTGATCCGCGTGCCGCGCCCGCTGATGCCCTCTTGGCGCAGGTTGCGGAAGGGGTGTTTGTGACGCTTGAGGATACGCTTGAAACCATCATGCCGATTTTTGAGAAAACCGAAGCGGATTACATTCCCGTAATCAAAGAAAATCCGCAGGATGGGCCACCCGCCCTAGAGGGGGCGGTGTTCCATATTGATGCGCTCAAAGCCTATACCCGTGCCATGGCGGACACTGCCGCAGAAGAGCACAGCTGACGGACACTCTGTTAAATACGCTCGACTGTGACGCGGTCGGTAAAGAAGGCGATATGGCCCTTAATGGCTTGGGCTTCGTCCGTTTTTGGGTCTTCATAAGACCACGCCGCATCGTCAATCTGCCCTGATGCCGTTGAAATGGCATAGTAGCTGGCCATTCCCTTTTTGGGGCATTTGGTGGTGCTTTGGGTCTTTTCCAAAAGCGCCATGGCGATATCTGCGCGCGGAAAGTAGATCACAGCGGGCAGATCGCCCTCGCTCAATTCCAATGCCGCAGCAGATTCCGCTACGATCGCGCCACCTGCGCGCACAACATATTTCCCCGATGCAGGGCGAATCGACATTGTGTTGGTCATGAATAGATCTCCTTCTTGGGCCTCTCATACAGGCTTGGTCGGAGAATAGCTAGGGAAGGTAACGGAAAGACTACGCGATGGGCGCAGTGGCCTGCCGCAGCCATGCTTGCGCCTCGGGCGGCACCAGCGGCATCAGGGCTTTGGCCACGCGGGCGTGATATTCGTTCAGCCATGCGATATCCGCCGCCGTCATGTCATGACTGACCACCAAGCGCCGATCAATGGGGGCGAGGGTCAAAGTTTCAAATTCCAACATCGCCCGCGCATCCCCCCCCGCAATTGGGGCGGCCTCTTGGACGACAATCAGGTTTTCAATGCGGATCCCATAAGCCCCCTCTTTGTAGAAGCCTGGTTCGTTTGATAAAATCATCCCAACCTCAAGGGGCACATCCGAGGCGCGACTGATCCGTTGCGGGGCCTCATGCACGCTGAGATAGACCCCGACACCGTGACCTGTTCCGTGGTCATAATCGCGTCCAGCGGCCCAGAGGGGGGCGCGGGCCAATGCATCCAAATCTCGCCCTGCCAATCCTTTGGGGAAGCGCGCGCGCGACAGCGCAATCATGCCACGCAAAACTTGGGTAAAGGCCTGTTTTTCCTCAAGCCCAACATCCCCCACGGGCAGGGTGCGGGTGATGTCGGAGGTGCCATCAAGATATTGCCCGCCTGAATCAATCAAAAACAGCGTGTTTGGCGCAAGTGGCGCATTGGTGGCCTCGCTCACGCGATAATGCACAATCGCGCCATGTGCGCCTGCGCCTGCGATTGTATCAAAACTGATATCTTGCAGCGCACCCGTCTCGCGGCGAAAGCGTTCAAGCGCACAGACGCACTCAATTTCAGTCAACCCGCCTTGAAGGGCGCGGTGATCAAACCAATGCAAAAACCGCACCATGGCGGCCCCATCGCGCAGATGTGCGGCACGGGTTGCGTCAATCTCGGCGGGATGCTTGCGCGCCTTGGGCAGGGTGCAAGGCTCGGGGCCTTCGTCAATTTCTGCCCCTGCCTCGGCCAAAATCATCCGCAGCTTATGGGGGGCTGTCTTAGGATCAAGGCGGATGGGGCCAGAGTTTGCCTCTTGGCGCAACCGCTCCGCAAAGCGGTCAAGCGGGTAAAGCGTGACCTGATTGGGCAGATCAACATCCGCGAATTTCGCAGGGTCGGCAAATACGCTGATGCTGCCTGTGCTTGAGAGAATGGCGAAGGCCTGCACCACGGGAAGATGCGGCAGGTCGGCGCCGCGAATGTTTAAAAGCCAGCAGATGGAGTCGGGCAGGCTGAGCACAGCGGCGCTCACGCCTTGGGCGGCGAGATCAAGCGCCACTTCGCTACATTTTTCAACGGCGCTGCGGCCCGCATAGCGCAGCGGATAGGCGCTCGCCTTCCCATCAGGCGGCGGCGGGCGGTCAGACCAAAGCGCGTCAATTGGGTTTTCAGCAAGAGGGCGCAAGGTGATCTGATGGCCGGCAACGGCCTCGGCCAAGCGATCAATCTCGGCCATTGTGTGCAGCCATGGATCAAACCCGATCACGCCGCCCTTCGGCAATGCTGTGGGCAGCCATGTTTCAAGTTTGGTTTTGGGCCAATCTACAGGGGTGAAGATGTCTAAATCGACCTCATCGCGCACCTGCAGGCGGTAACGGCCATCAATAAAGATACCAACCTGATCTTTGAGAACGGCACAGAACCCCGCCGAGCCTGAAAATCCGCTCAACCACAAAAGCCGTGCATCACAAGGCGCAACATATTCGCCTTGATGGGCATCGGCGCGCGGCACTAGAACACCATCGACCCCAAGTTTTGGGAAACAATCACGCAAAGCGGCCACGCGTGGGGCGCCTTGGTCGGGGCGGGAGGCTGTATCAAAACTTTGAAACTCTGCCCGCTTATCCAAACCGATATAACCCTGATTTTGCGCCCCCGCTGCGCAGTCCCATAACGCGGGCGCGGGCCCGTGGGTCATTGTCAAAGAGGGCCGCCAATTGTTCGGTGATTGCCCCTGCCAATTGTTCGGCATCAGTGATCGTCACGGCGCGCTCGTAATAGCGGGTTACATCATGACCAATCCCAATCGCCAGCAATTCAACGGCACGGCGGCGTTCAACCATGCTGATCACATCGCGCAGGTGCTTTTCGAGGTAATTCGCGGGGTTCACGGATAAGGTGCTGTCATCGACAGGCGCGCCATCCGAAATGACCATCAAAATTTTACGGGCTTCGGGGCGGGCCAACATCCGCTTATGCGCCCATTCCAGCGCCTCGCCATCAATGTTTTCTTTCAAAAGGCCTTCTTTCATCATCAGGCCCAAATTGTCGCGCACCCGCCGCCATGGGGCATCGGCCGATTTGTAGATGATGTGGCGCAGATCATTCAGACGACCAGGTTGCTGCGCGCGCCCTTGTGCCAGCCATTCCTCGCGCGCGCGGCCACCTTTCCACGCGCGGGTGGTGAAGCCCAAGATTTCGACCTTTACATCGCAGCGCTCTAGCGTGCGCGCCAGAACATCGGCGCAGATTGCCGCGATGGAAATGGGCCGCCCGCGCATCGAGCCTGAATTGTCCAAAAGAAGCGTGACCACCGTGTCGCGGAATTCGGTATCCTTTTCCACCTTAAAGGACAAAGGCGTTGTAGGATTGGCTACAACCCGCGCAAGGCGGCCTGCATCCAATATTCCTTCTTCGCGGTCAAACTCCCACGAGCGGTTTTGCTGTGCCTGAAGGCGGCGCTGGAGTTTATTGGCCAAGCGGCTGACCGCGCCTTTCAAAGGTTCCAACTGCTGATCAAGATAGGCGCGCAGGCGTTCAAGCTCTTGCGCTTCGGCCAAATCTTCGGCGGCGATTTCCTCGTCATGGGCGGTTGAGAATACGGTGTAATCTGGATCAGCATCCGAATGAGGGGGCGCTTGGGGCGGTTCAACGGGCGCATCCCCATCGGGCAGCTCTTGTTCCTCGCCCTCCTCGGCATCGCCGTTCTCATCCATTTGCACCTGTGCCTGAGAGGCGTCCTGCTGTTCTTCTTGCGAACGCTCTGGGTCGGCATCGGCGCTGTCATCTTCCTGACTTTCGCTATCGCCTGTGCTGTCTGGTGTTTCTTCTTGATCCTGATCTTGATCGGCGCTGTCCTCGTCCTCTTGGTCGTCCAATTGGTCGGGGTCATCGCCCAGTTGGTCAGCATATCCCAAATCAGAGATGAATTGCCGCGCAACGCGCGAAAAGGCGGCTTGATCGTCCAGTGACCCTTTGAGGGCATCTAGGCTTTCGCCGCAGCGTTCTTCAATGAAGGGGCGCCACAGCTCTACGATATTTTGCGCCTCAGCGGGCAGCGGGCGGCCTGTTGCAATCTGACGCAGCATATATCCCGCCGCGGTCGACAGCGGCGCATCGCTGCGCTCGGTGATTTCACCATAGGCCTTGCGCCGCGCCTCTGCGCCGATTTTTGCGTCAATATTCCCAGCTGTGCCAGGCATGACGCGGGCGCCAATGGCTTCGCAACGGGCGGTTTCAATCGCCGTCATCAAATCGCGCGCAATAGGCCCCGTGGGTTCGTATTTCGCGGCAATGCGGGGGTTGTGAAAGCGATGACGCAGTGCAAACGCATCAGCCGTGCCGCGCGCAAGCAGAACCTCATCACGGCTCATGCGGCGGCTGATTTGCGGCAGGCGGATCGTGTCATTGCTGGCGCCGGGCGGGTCAACCGAATAGCTGACCCCAAGATCGGGGTCATTGGCCAAAACCCGTGTCGCATCGGCAAGCGCCTTTTTGAACGGATCGGCTGGATTATCGGTGGGCTTGCCCATTGGGTGTCGGTCTTTCCTTAGCCAAGGCTTACGCTTGCAGCACTTTCTGGCAATTCTTCATCAAAGCAGCGCTGATAAAACTCCGCCACGGTCTGGCGCTCGAGTTCGTCACATTTGTTGAGGAAGGACAAACGGAACGCATAGCCCGTATCGCGGAAAATCTCGGCATTCTGCGCCCAATTGATGACGGTGCGCGGGCTCATCACAGTCGACAACTCCCCGTTCATAAAGGCCGTGCGCGTGAGATCTGCAACTGTGACCATCTGGCTGACCGTTTTGCGCCCCTCTGCCGTGTTGTAATGGGGGGCCTTTGACAGAACGATTGCGGCTTCGGCATCATGGCTGAGATAGTTCAAGGTTGCCACGAGGCTCCAACGGTCCATCTGCGCTTGGTTGATCTGCTGCGTGCCGTGATAAAGACCTGTGGTGTCGCCCAAACCGACTGTGTTTGCCGTTGCGAAAAGACGGAAATATTTATGCGGCTGAATGATCTCGTTTTGGTCAAGCAGGGTGAGCTTTCCATCATGCTCGAGCACGCGCTGGATCACGAACATCACATCAGCGCGGCCCGCATCATATTCGTCAAACACGATGGCGACAGGATTGCGCAAAGCCCAAGGAAGGATGCCCTCGTGGAATTCGGTCACCTGTTTCCCATCGCGTAGTTTGATGGCGTCTTTGCCGATGAGGTCAATACGGCTGATATGGCTATCGAGGTTCACGCGCACGGCGGGCCAGTTCAGGCGGGCGGCGACCTGTTCGATATGGGTGGATTTCCCTGTGCCGTGATAGCCTTGGATCATCACGCGGCGATTGTGCGAAAACCCCGCCAAAATCGCCAATGTCGTATCGCGATCAAATTTATAGGTCGAGTCGATCTCAGGCACACGATCAGTCGCGTCAGCAAAGCCTTTAACCTTCATATCACTGTCGATGCCAAAGACATCCCGCACCGAAATTTCTTCGGTGGGTTTTGCATCCATTGCCAAGCTGCCATCTGCCATATCGTAAAACCTCGGGGGAGTTAAAATGCGTCACCTGTGGTGGTGCAACATATCGCGCCGCGCCGCAAGGGGAAGGGGCGTAGGAATTTTGTCTCCGATTTGGGGCTATTTCTGCCAAAATACACGCTTAACGCGAAAGACAGGTCACCTTTGCTGTAATCGCCTGCGCAAGCCGCGCTAAGGTCTCGCCGCGCAGCGGTTCCTCTCGGATCACACGGGGCAGGGCAGGCAGCCCTGCCGCCGCAAGCGTTGTGGTGATATCTGCAGCAGGCGTGACAGCTCCCCCGCGATAAAGCCCCAAAAGCCCGCCCGTGGCATCAAGGACGGGCCCGCCCAACTCGGTTTGCGAGGGGTTTGGATAGGCGGGGCCTGCGTCCTCCAAGGGTCGCAAGGTGGCCGCTGAAAGCCTGCCCTCATAGGCAAATCCAGCGATATACTGCGCCGATCCCATGCGAGAGGCGGCGGTAAATTCAGCCAAATCTGGTGGGGTCAGTGGGGTGTCGGGCGCAATCACTACAATCCCAAGGGCGCTGTCGCGGTAAATCTCCCGCGCGGCAATCGCATCATTGAGGCGCAGGGTGGGGCAGGTTTGCGGCAGGCTTGCATCGGTTAGGACATGGCCAGTGTCCGTCACAAAAACGCCTGAGCGTTGCGCAAGGGGGCTTGGCTCTGTTTCCGATGCATTCAGCGCGGGTGATGTGCCGCTTTGTGCGGTGTCACGCTCTAACACGCCCTCTAATGCCAAGAAATTTTCCTCAATCTGCGGCATCAGCCGTGCGATGGGGGTATATTCTGTGGCGGGGCCACGGATGATTAAACCCTTAATCGCGCCGCCCTCTAAGCGGGCAAAACCTGTGGCAAAGCGCGCCGCATCACTGGCGGCAATATCAAAACGGCCCCGCAGCATATCGCGCAAGCCCCCTTCGGGCATGATGTCGGCATTCGTTACGATTTCGAACAACGATTGCAGCCGCGCCTGATCCCCCTCAGCGGAGATCAGCACGACCTCGACCCCGCGCGCATCTGTCGGGGCAAAGACCGCGAAAGGGGGGGCATAGGCCGCGAATTCCACATATCCCATGGGCAAGAGTGCTGCGATGCCCGCGCGGGTGTCCGTGATCCGCTCTAGCCCAAGTTCCCCCAAATCTGCTTGCCATTGCGCGATCAAATCTGACCGTTCGGCGGTGGTTAATACCCCCGTTTCGGGCCAGTCATTCCTGCGCTGCCATGCCGCCATAGCCGCCCGCGTGCCCGCGCCAAATACCCCATCAATCGCCCCATCATAAAACCCGAACCATTGCAGCGCGCGCTGTAAATCATCGCGCGCGGCGGGATCAAGATCCGCTTCGCCTGCGCGCGCTTGGGCAAGGGTTTCTCGCGGTGGCGCATCTGTTTGGGGCGTGGTTACAGGGGCGGCTTTTGGTTCCACGGGTGTTTGTGATGGTTTTTCAGGCGCGTCTTGTGGCGCGACCTCGGGCAAAGGTTCAATTGCGATCACCTGCGGTGCTGTCGCTTGGGCCGCAATAGGCCAGAATTGGCGCGTATAATTTTGCGGCGTTTGCATATAGCTGTCGCTAGGGATTTGACCCGAGGCCCGTAGATCGCGCAGGCGTTCCTGTGCGACCTCGCGCGGATAGGGGCCGAGGGCCAGTGCATATAGGCCCGTGCGCATCATGAACCCTGCCACCCCCATGGTGGCGCTGCGGCTTTCATAGACGCGCAGACGCGATTGCGCCGTAACCAGATCGGGATGCGCTTCGATTTGCACCCAAACCAAATCTGTTTGGGCCTGCGCTTGGGCCTGTGGCGCGTGGCCAATCAGACTGGCGCATAGAATGGCCAAAGAGATCACAATTGCCGCCCGCAACCGCGCAGTCTGACCTGCCCGAACCCCGTGATTTTGCATACTGCCCTAATCTGTAACCTTAAGGGTGATTTTGTGCAGGTTATCCGCGAAACGGACGGGATGCACCCCGTTTTCATCAATAATTTCTTAAATTTCCCATCGCGCAGGTCATAAGCTGTGATTGACCCTCGGCATCCTGCGTCCTATGTGGTCGACAACTTTCGTTAAGCCCAAGGAACGATCAATGTCGCGCATGGAAAAGCCCCGCAGTTTCCAAGAGATCATCCTGCGTCTTCAAACCTACTGGGCGCAGAAAGGCTGTGCCGTGATGCAGCCCTATGACATGGAGGTCGGGGCGGGAACCTTTCACCCTGCCACAACCTTGCGCAGCTTAGGCTCGCGGCCTTGGGCGGCAGCTTATGTGCAGCCCTCGCGCCGCCCCACCGATGGCCGGTATGGGGAGAACCCGAACCGCTTGCAGCATTATTACCAGTATCAGGTGCTGATCAAACCAAGCCCGCCCAATTTGCAAGATCTCTATCTTGGTAGCCTTGAGGCCATTGGGATTGATATGGCGATGCATGACATTCGCTTTGTGGAAGACGACTGGGAAAGTCCGACTTTGGGCGCTTGGGGTCTTGGTTGGGAAGTTTGGTGTGATGGCATGGAGGTCAGCCAATTCACCTATTTCCAACAGGTGGGCGGGCATGATTGCCACCCTGTGTCGGGCGAGTTGACCTATGGTCTTGAGCGTCTGGCGATGTATGTTCTGGGCGTGGATCATGTGATGGAGATGCCGTTTAATGATCCAGATGCACCGATTGCGTTGAAATATGGGGATGTGTTCCGTCAGACCGAGGAAGAATATTCCCGTTTTAACTTTGACACGGCCAACACAGACATTCTTTTGCGTCAGTTCGAAGAGGCAGAAGCCGAATGTCAGCGCATCCTTGCCGCAGAAAATATTGATCCCAAAACAGGCAAGCGGATCATCATGGCGCATCCCGCCTATGATCAATGCATCAAGGCAAGCCACATGTTCAACCTGTTGGATGCCCGTGGGGTCATTTCGGTGACGGAGCGGCAAGGTTACATTGGGCGGGTGCGCGCATTGGCGAAACTGTGCGCTGACGCTTTCGTGCAAACTGAGGCGGGCGGATTTGAGGCGGGGCAGCACGCATGAGCAATAAACGCGTGGGTCGTTTTGTGGTGGCGGCGATTGCCCTCTCGGCTTTGGCGGCAGGGGCGGGAATGTGGTATGCGCAAACCCGCGCCTATTATGCCCCTGTTATGCCCGATGATCCGCGCGGGCAGATCACGCTCAGCGTTGATGGCGCGCCCATGCCTTTGGCTATTTCCAACTTCGATGGCATTGACAGCAACAGCTCGCCCATTCGGTTCCGCGCTTGTTTTGATCTTGAGGCAGGCCAAGAGGCGCTGATTTCGGCAGCGGAACCTTACGAGGGGGCAACGCCCTTGATCGCGCCATCTTGGTTCCAATGTTTTGACGCCGAGGCGATTGGTGCCGCCCTAGAGGCGGGGCGCGCAACCGCCTATTTGGGCGCGCGCGATTTTGTCTATGGGGTCGATATCGTGGTTGCCTTGGATGACGCAGGGCAGGGCCATGCTTGGCGGCAGATCAACCTGTGCGGCGAAGCGGCCTTTAATGGGGATCCTGTGCCAGAAGGGTGCCCCCCTGTCCCTGAGGGGATGCAATGACCGAAACCCTCACCGAACTTGAACAGCTGCAAGCCGAGTTTGATCGGTTCCGCCGCCGCGCGCGCCGCAATACGCGCAAGGCGCAGGCGGATGGGCTGTTGATGGGGGTTGTGTCGATGCTGACCCCGCGTGATGTGGTCTGCGATTGTGGGGCGAATGTTGGGGATGTGACCGCACAGCTTGCCGCGTCAGGCGCCCATGTTCACGCATTTGATCCTGATCCCTATTGCATCGATACGTTAAAAAAACGCTTTGCCGATGCGCCCAACGTGACCATTCACGAAGCGGCACTTGGCACGCGCGAAGGCACGATCCAATTGATGCGGGCTGTCAATTTTGACGAAAACCCAAAAGGTGCATCCGTCAAATCCACTGTCTTGGAAGGCGGGCGGATGATTGATCAGGATCTGGAGCACGCGATAGATGTGCGCCTGTTGGATTTCCCCACCTTTTTGCGTGATCTCATCGCAGAGCATGGCGAAATTGCCTTTGTCAAAATGGATGTCGAGGGCGCTGAGCTTGACCTTCTCGAGGCGATGGAGGCGGTGGGCCTGTTTGACAAAATCCGCCTGACTGTGGCTGAAACCCATGAAAATAAATTCAAAGAGCTTCGCCCCCGTTTCCGCGCTTTGCGCGAACGGCTGAGCGAGGCCTATCCGATCACCCGCGTCAACCTTGATTGGATCTAACGCGACCGCAATAGGACGAAATCTATGCCCGATCTTCTGCTGGAACTGTTTTCCGAAGAAATCCCTGCCCGCATGCAAGCCAAAGCGGCCGAGGATTTGAAATCGCTTGTGACCAATGGTCTGGTTGAGGCGGGGCTGACCTATGCGTCCGCGGCTAGTTTCGCGACCCCCCGCCGCCTGTGTTTGGTGGTGGACGGGCTGAGCGCCAATTCCCCAACCACAACAGAAGAGCGCAAAGGCCCGCGCGTGGATGCGCCAGAGGCCGCGATCGAAGGGTTCTTGCGCGGCGCAGGCGTGTCACGCGATGCGCTTGAGACGCGCGAAGATAAGAAGGGCGAGATTTATGTCGCCCGTATCACCCATCAGGGGCGTGATGCTGCGGATATTATTGCGGAATTGGTGCCATCAGTCATTCGCAATTTCCCATGGCCGAAATCCATGCGCTGGGGGGCAGGCTCTTTGCGTTGGGTGCGGCCTTTGCATTCCATCCTATGCCTCTTGACCGATGAGGCGGGCGCAGGCGTTGTGCCCTTCGAGGTAGATGATATCGTGGCGGGTGACAAAACACGCGGCCATCGCTTCATGGCCCCTGATGCTTTTGCTGTCAGCAGTTTTGAGGATTATGAAGCCAAGCTGAAACGTGCCCATGTGATCTTGCGCGCAGATGAACGCGCAGATGCCATTTGGCACGAGGCCAGTCAAATGGCCTTCGCCGCGGGGTTGGAATTGGTCGAAGATCGCGGCCTTTTGGCCGAGGTGGCGGGCCTTGTGGAATGGCCCGTTGTTTTAATGGGCGAGATTGGCGCGGATTTCTTGAACCTGCCACCAGAGGTTTTGCAGACCTCGATGAAAGAGCATCAGAAATTCTTTTCTGTGAAGAACCCCAAGACAGGGCGGATTGAGCGCTTTGTGACTGTAGCCAACCGCATCACCGCAGATGAGGGTGCGACCATTTTGGCGGGCAATCAAAAGGTGCTTTCTGCGCGTCTGTCAGATGCGAAATTCTTTTGGGAAAATGATTTGCGCGTGGCAAAATCGGATATCACCCAATGGACGCAAAGCCTTGAGAATGTGACCTTTCAGGCGAAACTTGGCTCGCAGGCCGCGCGGATCGAACGGATTGCGGAGTTGGCGGCGGAACTGGCGCCAATTGTGGGGGCGGACGCAGATCAAGCACGCCAAGCGGCCAAAATCGCCAAAGCGGATTTGTCCTCTGAGATGGTCTATGAATTCCCTGAATTGCAAGGTCTGATGGGGCGCTATTACGCCGCTGAGGCAGGCTATGCGCCTGAAATTGCAGCGGTTGCGCAGGAACATTACCAACCCCTTGGCCCGTCAGATGATGTGCCAAACGCGCCTTTGTCCGTTGCCGTGGCCTTGGCCGATAAGATCGACACGCTGACGGGCTTCTGGGCGATTGATGAGAAACCAACAGGCAGCAAAGACCCCTACGCGCTTCGCCGCGCGGCCTTGGGGGTGATCCGCCTGATCTTGGACAATGGTGTGCGGTTGAACCTATCTGCCCCCTTCGTTTCGCGTGGTGCGGCTTTTGGGTCTGATGCACCTGAGGCTGTAGCCGCAGACCTCCTTTCGTTCTTTCATGACCGCCTTAAGGTGCATTTGCGCGATGAGGGCACTCGACATGATGTGATTGATGCCTGCCTGTCAATGGCGGGCAATGATGATCTGGCCTTGGTCGTGGCGCGGGCGCGCGCCGTGCAGGCGGTGCTGTCGACCGATGATGGTGAAAATCTGATCCAAGGCTATCGCCGTGCCAACAACATCCTGACGCAAGCAGAGGCCAAGGATGGGGTGGAATATCGGTTTGGCGCAGATATGAAATTTGCAGAAACCGATGAAGAACGCGCGCTTTTCGCGGCCCTTGCCGCCGCGCGGGAGGCGGCCAACCCCGCCCTAGCGTCAGAGGATTTTGCGGCCGCCATGGCGGCTTTGGCCGCGCTGCGCGGGCCGATTGATGCCTTTTTCGAAAAGGTGCAGGTTAATGCGGATAGCGAAATTGTGCGGCGCAATCGTCTGAACTTGCTGCATGAAATCGTGGAAACCTGTGGCAAGGTCGCCGATTTGTCGCGCATCGAGGGGTAATGCTGCATCGCGGCGCTTTACAGATCGCGTTATGATTGTATCTTAGTGTCTTGGCCAGCTTCGGCTAAGAGTAAGAATTGCAAATGAAAAATCGCCCCGACTATATGCTGATCACCGCCACGGCGGATATGCACACAGCCACCCATGGCAATCGCGCCAAATGCTTGCAGCGTTTGGTGCGCTTGGGTTTGCCCGTGCCTTTGACAGCGGCTTTGTCCTTTGACGCTGTGCGCCAAATCGCGCAAGGGGTGGTTCCTGATCTGGCCCCGCTTTGGGCCGAGTTTGGCCCTCATGCCTTGGTTTCTGTGCGCTCCAGCAGCCAAGCTGCGGATTGGGGCGGGCCTGGCACGGTGCTGAATATCGGGATGAATGACGACTTGGCCGAACATTTGGCCAAGGTTCATGGCCGCAGCGCGGCAGATCAGCTTTATGTCAATTTCATCCGCGCCTATGCGGTGGATGTCTTGCGTCTGGATGCCGATGAATTTGAGGGGCCGCTGACCCCACGGATTGCCAAAGACCATTTCGAGGATGAAGCGGAGGAGGCCTTTCCCCAAGACCCCGCCGTGCAGTTGCGCGAGGTTCTGCGCTCTATGGCGCGGGCGTGGGAGGGGACAACCGCGCGGCTGTTGCGGCAGGCGCAAGGCGCACCTGCTGATGCGGGGCTTGGTCTTGTGGTGCAGCGCATGGCACTGGGTGTCGGTGAGGGCGTTTCGGGCTCTGGTATCGTTCAGATGATCGACCCCGACACGGGAGACGCCGATGTGATCGGTCGTTTCGTGCCGCAGGCGCAGGGCCGGGTGGCATTGCGTGATGATGATGCGCTCTACATCCGCAGTGATGCGCGTGGCCATTCCCTTCAAGATGCTGCGCCAGAGGCCTATCATGACTTGATCGCTGCGGGCGCTTTGATGCGTGAGAAATTGCGCGAAGAAATGCAGATTGAATTCACCTTGATGAATGGTCAGCTGAACATTCTTGACGCGGTGCGCGCGCCCCGGTCTGCACGCGCGGCAGTCGCAACGGTGGTCAATTTGGCCAATGATGGCGTTATTTCGCGCGGTGAGGCGTTGTCGCGGATACCGCCCTTTTCCTTGGGGCAATTGTTGCACCGTCAGGTGGATGCCGAGGCCCCGCGTGATGTTTTGGGGCGTGGTATTGCCGCCGCACCTGGGGCTGCGACCGGCAAGATTGTCTTTTCGTCTACCGCGGCCCAGGCCTTGGCCGCGCAAGGCGAAGCCACAATTTTGGTCAAGCGTGAAACCAGTTCCGAAGATGTGCGTGGGATGCACGCCGCGCAGGCCGTTTTGACCGAGCGGGGTGGTATGACCAGCCATGCCGCCGTGATTGCACGCGGGCTTGGTTTGCCCTGTGTGACGGGGGCAAGCAGCCTGCAACTGGATATGCGTAAGAAAACGCTCACCACCGCAGGGCGGCGCGTGTTCCATGAGGGGGATGTGATTACTGTTGATGGCTCCTCTGGTGATATTTTGGTGGGGGCGGCCAAGATGATCGAGCCTGCTGTTGGCGGGGCCTTTGCCACGCTGATCCAATGGGCCGATGAAATTCGCGATATCGGCATTCGCGTCAATGCGGACACAGTCGAGGATGTGGAAACCGCGCAGCAATTCGGAGTTGACGGGATCGGATTGTGCCGCACAGAGCATATGTTCTTTGATCCAAATCGCCTGACTTTGATGCGGGAAATGATTTTTGCCGAAACCGAAAGTGACCGCGCGGCAGCCTTGGATCGATTATTGCCAATGCAACGGGGTGATTTCACCGAGCTGTTTAAACGGATGCAGGGCAAGCCTGTGTGTATCCGACTGTTTGATCCGCCTTTGCACGAATTCTTGCCCTCAGATCGCGATGGCATTCGCGCCTTGGCCGAAGCGTTGGATTTGCCCGTAAGCCGCGTGGCCGCGCGCATTGAATCGTTGCAAGAATATAACCCAATGCTGGGGATGCGCGGCGTGCGTCTTGGGATCACCGTGCCTGAGATTTATGACATGCAGGCCCGTGCGATTTTTGAGGCAACCATTGCCGCAAGCGAGGGGAAAAACCCCGTTGTTCCCGAAATCATGATCCCGCTTGTTTCGGCCAAGCGCGAGGTTGAGTTGGTAAAATCACGGGTGGATGCGGTCGCCGCCGCCGTTGCCGCGCAAAATGGCAAAAGTTTCACCTATCGCCTTGGGGTGATGGTTGAGACGCCGCGCGCAGCGTTGCGGGCGGGTGAGATCGCGGAATCTTCGTCCTTTTTGTCATTTGGCACCAATGACTTAACCCAAATGACCTATGGTTTGTCGCGCGATGATGCGGGGCGCTTTATGTCGGCCTATGTTCAGCAAGGTGTGTTTGTGGAAGACCCGTTCACCCGCTTGGACACGGAAGGGGTGGGTGAATTGCTGCTCATTGGCGCAGAACGTGGGCGCGCTGTCCGCCCCGAAGTGACCCTCTCCATCTGTGGGGAGCATGGCGGTGATCCAGATTCGATCCGCTTTTCGCGGATCGCTGGTTTCGACTATGTGTCTTGTTCACCTTTCCGTGTTCCCTTGGCCAAGCTGTCGGCGGCACAATGGGTGTTGGAGGATGAGACTCTCCCCGCAAAGCGTTGATATTGCGTTGAGTCTGCCATCTGATTTGCCAAGGCCTACGTCTAAATGATGCGGTGTGCTGCGCGTCAAACACAAAAACGCGGGTCAAGTTGTCGGTTTTAGAAAACCGTGCTAATGGCTCTGTCGCATTCTGATCAACGGATTGCGACATTGGGGATCAACCCCAAGGAGCAGAGGTAATGGGTTTCAAACAGGCATGCGCTGCGATTGCGGCCTCCTTGTTATTTATGTCAAATGCCGCCTTGGCGGAAACGTCCTCAATCTATGATGGGGATTATCCCGTTGTTATGTCATCTTCGCAGCCGCAAGCCGGTTCGATGGAATTGCGCCTATCGTCTTTGATGTTTGATGAGCGCGCTGCGTTGCGCGGCATCAGCCCCTCACAAGTCGCCCGTTTGGGTGCGCCTGTGCGCTCCCCCTTTGGTCGAAATGGGGCGCCGCGTCAGATTTATAACGAAGCCCAATTGATGTCCTTGCCCCGTCCACGCAGTAACGCGCAGCATCGATGCCTCACCGAGGCGCTTTATTTCGAGGCGCGTGGTGAGCCGATCCGCGGTCAATATGCCGTGGCCGAAGTGATTTTGAACCGCGTGGATAACGACAATTATCCAGATAACATTTGCGATGTCGTCTACCAAAACGCGCATCGGCATTTGGCCTGCCAATTCACCTATGCCTGTGATGGCATCCCCGAGAATGTGACGGATCGTGCCACATGGGACCGCCTGTCGCGTATCGCCCGTTTGATGATGGATGGCGCGCCGCGCACCCTCACCTCAGGGGCCACGCATTATCATGCGGATTATGTCCATCCTGACTGGGCGCGGGTTTATCCGCGCACTGCCACGATTGGGCAGCATCTGTTCTATCGTCAGCAATATTAATCGCAGCGCAAGAGCGGGTCGCTGATAGCGCGGGTTGCGGCGGTTTTGACGCCTGTCTTTTGCCGTGTTTTGGGCTATGCAACCTGCGGAAAGACGATCACGAAAGCCTACGCCTATGACGGATGATATTCGACTTGCTTTTGCCCACCCGTCCGAGCGGGCCAAGGCGACCGCCACAGATGCCCCGCTTGATCGTATTTCGATGTCCAATCATGAGCGGGATGTTGAAATCGGCGCCTTTCAGGCCGAGCGCGGGATTTTGCAGCGTATCCGTTTTAATGTGGTCGTTGAGGTGCGCTCTCAGGCGGAAAGCGCCGAGGATGATGTGGATCGCATTTTGTCCTATGACCGCATTGTCGAGGCGATTGATGCCGAGCTTGCGCAGGGCCGTGTCAATTTGCTGGAAACGCTCTCGGTGCGAATTGCAGAGCGGGTCTTGAGCCACCCATTGGCTGCGCGCTGTTTCGTGCGAATTGAGAAATTGGATCGCGGGCCCTATGTTTTGGGGGTCGAGATTATGCGCGAAGCAGAGGCCAATCAGCGCCTTAGTCTTCTTGCGGATGATGGCCCGCATCCTTTGATCGTGTATTTGGCCAATGATGCAATTGCGCGCCCTGATTTGGCGCAGCTTCTGGATCACCTTGAGCAGGCAGGTGCCCCTGTCATTTTGTGCGTGGGCAGCACGGGCTTGGCGCAGCCTCAAGCCCGCCACGGCCTGCCGCAGCGGCGGATTGATCTGTTGGATATGGAAAAGAACGCTTGGGTCTTGGCCTCTTGCGATGATCGCTGTGTGGTGGTGGACAGTCGCACAGAATTGGACTGGGCCATGCGGCAGGGGCAAATTTCGGTTTGGGCCCCCTCAAAACTGGTTTTGGACAGTGCCGAACCACCCAAAGGGGCAAAAGTGACGGGGGAGCAATTGGCGCTGTGGTTGGCCGAGCAATTTGAGGCGCAGCGTATTGTTTATTTGGGCGGCCACCCGCCGTTGAAATCGTCTATCCCAGTGCAGGCATGGCCGTTTGACGTGATGCCTGATCTTTAATCTGGGCAGTAAACTTGATGGACGCTGAGCCACAGGGTAGGGCTACTCCTATGACTGATTATTATCGCCCCATACCCGTTACGGGCCCCGCGATTGGGCCTGAGGCCGTGCCCCTTGCAGGGGGCTGGTGCCATTTCACGCATGTTGAGCGGTTAAGCCGCACGGGCGCGCGCGAGATTTTGCCCGCCGCAGACTTGCCCGCGGCATGGCGCGCGCCTTTGACGGCAGCGCGTGGTGATTTTGCGACTGTGCCTATGGGGCGCCCAAGCCTTATGGGGATTTTGAACCTCACCCCAGACAGCTTTTCCGATGGTGGGCGGCATGAGGACATCCAAGCCGCGCTGGAGCAAGCCCATCGTCTTGTGGCGGAAGGCGCAGATATTTTGGATTTGGGCGCAGAAAGCACCCGGCCAGGCGCCAAAGAAGTGCCGCAACAGCAAGAAATCGCGCGCCTGATGCCTGCGCTAGAGGCCTTGCGCGGCTCTGGCGTGATCTCGCTTGACACGCGCAAGGCCGATGTGGCGCGTGCGGGCCTTGCTGCGGGCGCGCAGGTGATCAACGATGTTTCGGGGCTGCGCTTTGATACAAATATGATTGAGGTTCTGCGCGAGAGCCGCGCGCCCGTGATCTTGATGCATTCGCTTGGCACGCCTGAAACCATGCAAGATTTGGCCCCCGATGCCTATCAAGATGTCGTTCTCGATATCTACGATGGGCTTGCTGCGATGCGCGATCAGGCGCTTTCTGTGGGGCTGACGTATGACCAAATCTTGCTTGATATTGGGGCGGGCTTTGGCAAGACCTTTGCGCAAACCCGCGCGTTGTTGCGTGACATCAGCCTGTTCCACGGGCTTGGCTGTGGGTTGCTTTTGGGCGTATCGCGCAAAGGGTTTGTGGGCCATGTGACGGGGATCAAACAGGCAGATCAGCGTGATGCTGCATCGGCGGCAATCGGCCTATGGGCCATATCGCAGGGGGTTCAGATGCTGCGTGTCCATGATATAGCCGTGCATCAAGCGATGATTTCTGCCTATATGGCAGCAAGCGGTTTGACCCTTGGGGAGGGGTAATAAAATGGCACGAAAATTATTTGGCACGGATGGGGTGCGGGGTCAGGCAAACAGCTATCCCATGACCGCCGATATGGCGCTGAAATTGGGGGCCGCGGCAGGGCGCTATTTCCGCCGCGATATGGAGCGCGGCCATCGTGTTGTGATCGGGAAAGACACGCGCCTTTCGGGCTACATGTTGGAAAATGCGCTGACGGCGGGCTTCACCTCCACGGGCATGGATGTGCTGTTGCTGGGGCCTGTGCCAACCCCTGCTGTGGGCCTTTTGACCCCCTCCATGCGGGCCGATGTTGGTGTGATGATATCGGCAAGCCACAACCCCGCCTCAGATAATGGGATTAAGTTTTTTGGCCCTGAGGGATTCAAACTGTCAGACGAGGCAGAGGCCGAGATCGAAGCCCTTGTGTTTGGGGATATTCAACCTGCACAAGCGGGCAATATCGGGCGCGCGCGGCGCATTGATGATGGTCGTTTCCGCTATGTCGAACGCGTCAAAGGCACATTCCCCCAAGGTCTGAGCCTTGAAGGTTTGAAGGTTGTCATCGACTGCGCCAATGGTGCCGCATATCGCGCCGCCCCCGAAGTGCTGTGGGAATTGGGCGCCGAAGTCGTGGCGATTGGCGTGAGCCCAGATGGGTTCAATATCAACGAAAATGTCGGCTCAACAAAGCCGCAAGCCGCGATTGCCAAGATCAAGGAAACAGGGGCCGATGTGGCCTTGTGCCTTGATGGCGATGCTGATCGCATTGTGATCATTGATGAGGCGGGCCAAGTCGCGGATGGGGATCAGATCATGGCGCTGTTGGCGGCGCGATGGGCAGATGAGAACCGTCTCAAAGGTGGTGCCTTGGTGAGCACCGTGATGTCGAATTTGGGATTGGAACGGTTTTTGGGCGGGCGCGGGATTGGCCTACACCGCACGGCCGTTGGGGATCGCTATGTTGTCGAGGCGATGCGCGCAGGTGGCTACAATCTTGGCGGTGAGCAATCAGGCCATATCGTCATGAGCGACCATGCCACCACGGGTGATGGGTTGATGGCAGGTTTGCAATTCTTGGCTGAAATGGTGCGCCAGAACAAACCGGCAAGCGCGCTTGCGCGCAGCTTTGATCCCGTTCCGCAGATGTTAGAGAACCTGCGCTTTTCGCCTGACAAAGCCCCGTTAGAGGCAGCATCAGTCAAGGCCGCCATCGCCGAGGCAGAGGCCCGATTGGGGCAGGCGGGGCGTATTTTGATCCGTAAATCAGGCACAGAACCCCTTATTCGCGTTATGGCCGAAGCCGAGGATGAGGGGCTCATGGCGGCTGTGGTTGGGGATATTGCAGCGGCCATTCGCGCCGAGCTGTAACCCCGTGCTGACTGTCCCTTTTGGGATTTTTCGCAAAACCACCTTTTCAGATCGGCTTTGCAATGTCATACCCCGCGCAACGCCTGATCTTGTTGCGCGAGGTGGATCATGTTGGACGAACAAGACCTCCATCTAGATGATGATCGTGACGCTTATGCGTTGGACGATAGTCTGCGCGCGCAATTGCGGCGTGCGGTCAGCGCAGAGGATGTAGATGCCATTGATGCGTTGATGGAGCCGCTACACCCTGCTGATATCGCTGATATTCTCGAACAAATCTCCAGCGGCGAGCGTGCAGCCCTTCTGGCGCTTTGGTCGCGTGGGATTGATGGTGAGGTTCTCTCTGAACTTGATTGGTCAATCCGCGAAGACATTCTGCCGCTTTTGCCAAGCGATGTTCTGGCCGATGCTGTGCGCGAGTTGGACTCGGATGATGTTGTTGATCTGGTCGAAGACCTAGAAGAAGATCAGCAAGGGGCCATTCTTGGCGCGCTTGACGATGCGGATCGGGTCGCGGTTGAACAGGCGCTGAGTTTTCCAGAAGGGTCTGCTGGGCGTCTTATGCAGCGCGAGGTGGTGCGCGCGCCCGAACATTGGAATGTCGGGCAGATGATTGACTATCTGCGTTCCGAAAAAGCGGAATTGCCCGAACAATTCTATCACATCATTCTCGTGACCCCTGCAATGAAACCTGTGGGTTATGTCTCGCTTGGGCGGCTGTTGTCGAGTGCGCGGGCAACATCATTGAAGGACATTCTGGAAGACAGTTTTCGCACCATCCCTGCCAAGCAGGATGAAGATGATGTCGCCTACGCCTTTAACCAGTATCACCTGATCTCTGCGCCCGTTGTCGATGATGATGGGCGATTGGTGGGCGTGATCACCATTGATGACGCGATGAGCGTTCTTGATGAAGTCAATGAAGAGGATTTGCGCCGCCTTGCAGGTTTGGGCGTGGACGAAAGCCTCAGCGACACAACCTTTGAAACTGTGCGTCAACGCTTTCCTTGGTTGTTTGTTAATTTGGGCACAGCGATTTTGGCCTCGGTGGTGATTGCACAATTCGAAGCGGTGATTGCGCAATTGGTGGCCTTGGCCGTGTTGATGCCGATTGTGGCCTCTATGGGGGGCAATGCGGGAACGCAAAGCCTTGCCTTGGCTGTGCGTGGGCTTGCAACGCGCGACCTAACCTCCGCCAACCTGTGGCGCGTTGTGATGCGTGAGGCGGGCGTGGGGGCCTTGAACGGTTTGGCCTTTGCCCTTGTGATGGGCGTTGTGGGGTATGTTTGGTTTGATTCCGTTCTCTTGGGCGGCGTGATTGCAGGCGCAATGGTGGTTAATCTTGTTGTGGCGGGATTGGCGGGGATATTGATCCCCGTTGCGTTGGAACGCTTTGGCGCGGATCCTGCGCTCGCCTCTGGCACATTCGTGACCACGGTCACCGATGTTGTGGGCTTCTTCGCCTTTCTTGGCCTCGCCGCACTTGTCCTGATTTAGCCGTTTGGCACTTCTAGCGTGATGTTTTCGCCGTCCTTGATGTATTGAAGGCTGTCATCGCCAATCGCGGCGACACGCCCCCCGTCAAGACGATCTCCAACTTCGACCGTAACAAACCGACCCGATGGCAGGCGCACCAAGGCGCGGCGGCTGCTCGAAGGGCCAGTGATACCGATCAAATTCGTGTCGCGCAAATTTATGGCATTGCGATTGGTCGCGGCGCGGGTCACCCGTTCGCCGGATGGGGTGTCGGTGCTGACGGCGGCAATTTCCGCCTCAATTTCCTCATCTGCGCCTGATTGTGCCGCGGCCTCTGCAGCAACACCATTTGGTGCAGCGGCGCTTGCAGGTGTTGCAGCGGTCACCACCGCCTCAAAGCCCGAGGGGCGGGCCTGTGGCAAAAGCGAACGCGCGACAGCCAAATCGCTGATCAAGGCCTGATTGGCGCTGCGTCCTTCACTGACGGCAAAGGCTGCTGCCTCGGCGGCGCGGGCCGCTTCGGCAATTTCTTGAAGCGAGGCAGGGCGCAGTTGCGGCGTGATGCTGCTTAATTCGCTGCGCGTAAAGCCGTTTAATTGCTGGCGCTCAAGGATTTCTGCGAAATTCTCAGGTCTGAGGCGTGGCAGCGTGCCTGCCAATGTTTCGATTTGCTCAAGCTGTGCCGCACGGGCTGCCTCTAGGATGGCATCGGGGCGCGGGATTGCCGCAACGGGGGGCGCCGCATCAAAGACCAATACACCATCGGGGTTCAACGCTCCCTCAGGGGTTGGATCAACAAGACCTGCGCTGTTCAAAACGCTGCCTGTGCCAAAGGGGATCGGCGAGAGGATTGGCGGCGGGGCATCATCGCCGATACCGCCCAAGGGGGGGCGTAGGGCCAGTGCATCTTGTTGGGTCAAGATCGGGTCAATCGCGGCAAGGATGGTGCCGTCACGCCGTAGCCTTGGCGCAGTAAGGGTAGGCGCTGTCGCCATAAGTGCCACATCGGGCGCAGGCAGGCCGCTTGCCACAGGCGCGCTTGGGACAGCTTCGGTAACTGGGGGCGTTGCTGCGACAACAGCGGGGGCTTCAGGCGTCACATCTTGCTTTGGGACAGAAGGCATCAGGAGAAATGCCGCAACAATCACGGCAATCCCTCCGCCAAGACCAAGGGCCATTCCTTTGCGAAAACGCGGCACGAAGAGCGCGATGTCCTCTAGGCGAATTTTGCGCTTTGGGGCAGGAATGGTCGCAAGGTTTTCCACATGCGGTGTCGGTTTGGAGCGCTTTGCCAAACGAAAGATGGGCGTTCCATCATAATCATCTGGCAGTGTTTCCACGGTCAATGCCACAGCCGTGATCCCGTAGGATTTTATAAACTCTTGCGCGGCTTGGATGGTTTCCGCTGCAATCGCGGCGATTTGGATCACGGAATCTGTGCGCAGCCAATCATATTGCAATTCCGACAATTCATAGGGGGTGAGGCCATCCAGTTTGGCCTCGACTGCGCGCCGCTCAGCGGTGGGGGTGGCCTCATCAGGGGCTTCGCAGCTTGTAAACAGAACTTGCTCGCGCGGGACAATCACCAAAACTTGTGCGTTGTCTTTGGCCTCAATCAGAGATTTCATCTGCGCGAAAGCGGCGCTGAGATCCTCTGCATCTGGCGCGGTGCGAACGACAACCTCCCACGCATCATCAGAGCGGCGTGATGCAAGGCTAATGGCCTCGGGCGACAGGTGTAGCGTGAACTCCGTGCTCAAAATACCGATGCGCTTCTCGTTAAGTGGGCCAAAGGGGGGGGCTAATTTTTCCTTCCTTGCGCCCAACTCTATACGATAGTTGCAGGGGGCATAAACCAGATAAGCGCGATATTTATAAAAATTTGAACGAGATCAGCGCCATTGCTCGTAGGCGCGTGTCAGGGCCAAGGCGATCAACAGCACACTCATCAGCAGGCATGCATCAAATAGTGCGACAGCCGCCAATTCAAACAGTGCTGAAAGCCCAAATTCTGCGTTGGGCGCTATCACCCATGCACAGATCATCAAAATTGCACTACTTGCGATAGTAACGGGTGGTAACACCCGCCATGACTGGCGCTGTGCCACTGTGATATAGTGCCCCAAGAAGGCCAGCAGTTTGAACGCGAGAACGGGCACCGTGAGCCCGATCATGCCCAGTAAGAAAAGATGGGCATCATTTTCGGTGTCGTAGATATATACAGTCAGCGCGATACCTGGCAGGCCGTAGAGAAGCCCAGAATGTGAATAAAGCCAAGCGGTCAGCACTTTGACAATGGTTGCAAAGCCAAAGAAGATCAAAACGGACTCCGTGGCATGATGGAGGGTCGCATTGGTTTGGCCCATCAAGCCATGATTGATCGCCGCAGCAGTCAACAGGCCTGCGGACACGAAAAAAGCGGTTTTCAGATGTGAAACACCGCGCAGGAACGCAGGTCCCGCAAGACATTTAAACCATTTAACCACGCGGTTAACTCCTTTGGAGGTAAGAGCCCGCTCCGAACTACGATAACCAATCTTAAAGTCTTGTTGTGAATCAAGATCTATTACTCATGCCTAAAGATTGCAAGTGCTTATATTTGACTGATGTCAATCGTCACGCTGCAAAAGACGGGGCCAATGCTCTGTCTTGCGATAATGTTTGGCGCGACTGTCAGGATTCAACTGTATAAACCCCTTTTTCATAAGGGATTTCAGCGCACGATTGAAAGTGGCTGTGGGGACGTCTCGCATCAAAGGATGATTGTGGATCTCTGCGGATGTTAAAATCTCATCTGGATTTTCAGCCAAAAGATCGATCGCGTATAGAAGATCAAGTTCTACTTTCGGCAGCGAAACAAGGCCCAAGTCCCGCTCAAGCGACGCCAAAAGCTGGCGCATGCGCGACAACACATTGAGCGAGCTTTGATCCACGCTTAAACTCCGTACTAACCGACCGCGCGTTTATACCAATCTCGCCGCTAAGCCGCTCATATCTCATATCTATATGTAACTATAATTCATATATGTTTCCCAAATACAACGCCTTCTCTGCATTGAAATTCATAAAAAATAATCAAAATGATTGAAAACGAGCGCCCGATGTGTCACATGCGATTCACGGGGAAATCTCAGACCTGAATTCTTGATGCAAGCGCTTTAGTCGGGCGTATCAATTTGGGACTTTTCCGCAGATATTCGAACACCCCTCCTGCAGCTGGCCAATCTTGCAGGTTGGGTGCGGGCTACTCCGTAACCCCATCGTAGCCCGGGGCAGAGGCCAGTCCCCAGTTTAGCAGCCGACACTGGCCTCTGCCCGAACCTATCAAAAACCCCCATCCAAATCTGTTTGGACGAGGGTTTTTCTTTTTCAGTGGTGCAAGGTTTACGCGGTTGCTTTGGCCAAGGCCTGATCAAGATCGGCAATCAGATCATCAGCATCTTCAATCCCAATGGAGACACGCACCACATTAGGTGCGGCCCCTGCTGCTTGTTGCTGTTCTGGGGTCAGCTGGCGGTGGGTGGTTGATGCTGAATGAATGATCAGCGAACGCGTATCGCCCAAATTGGCGACATGGCTGAACAGCTCAAGACTATCTACCAGTTTCACACAAGCCTCATATCCGCCTTTCACAGCAAAGGTGAACAATGCGCCCGCACCCTTGGGGCAGATATCCTTGACCCGCCCATGATATGGCGAGGATGGCAGACCCGCATAGGTCACGAAATCAACGCGGGGATCCTTTTCAAGCCATGCAGCGATTTTCGCGGCATTCTCAACATGGCGCTGCATCCGCAGCGACAAGGTTTCAATCCCCATCAGCGTGTAATGCGCCGCTTGCGGGTTCATGGTCATCCCCAAATCGCGCAAGCCAATCGCGATTGAGTGGAAGGTAAAGGCCATCGGCCCCAACGCCTCGTGGAATTTTAGGCCGTGATAGGCGGGTTCAGGTGCCGAGAGCGAAGGAAATTTATCACTGGCTGACCAGTCAAATTTGCCGCTATCAACCACACAGCCGCCTGTGACAGTGCCATTGCCCGTGAGATATTTTGTGGTGGAATGGACAACCAATGTCGCGCCATGTTCAATTGGGCTGCAGAGATAAGGTGTTGCAGAGGTGTTATCCACGATCAAGGGGATGCCTGCGCCATCTGCGATATTCGCAATACTGCGCAGGTCGGTGATATAGCCACCAGGGTTTGCGATGGCCTCGCAGAACACGGCGCGCGTGTTATCGTCAATCGCCGCTTTCACCGCGTCAAGATCATCGAAATCAACAAATTTTGCAGACCACCCAAAGCGTTTGATGGTCTGGCTGAATTGGGTGATTGTGCCGCCATAAAGGCGCGTAGAGGCCACGATGTTGCAGCCTGGCCCCATGAGCGGAAACAGGGCCATGATCTGCGCCGCATGACCAGACGAGCAACAAACCGCACCAACACCGCCCTCGAGGGTCGCGATCCGCTCTTGAAGCACAGCGACTGTGGGGTTGGTCAGGCGCGAGTAAATAAAGCCGACCTCTTGCAAATTAAACAGACGCGCCGCGTGATCAGCATCTTTGAACACATAGGCCGTGGTTTGATAGATCGGCGTTTGGCGTGCGCCGGTTGCAGGGTCTGGATGCGCACCTGCATGGATCTGCAGCGTGTCAAATTTTAGGCTTTTGGGGTCGGACATGGCGTTTTTCTCCTCGCGTGTTTCCCTGAGGGTTATGTTTAGGGCGCTGGCGTGTGCAAAACAACATCTGTCGCAGTTGTTATTGGCATTGCCCCTAGACCTTAGCGGCGTGTTGCGGCATTAGAAGACAAAACGACACGCGATTTAGTTTGGAGATTGTCATGCTCTCATTCCTGCTGCGCCTTGTGACTTGGTGGAATGGTCAGACGGTTGGAACGCAACTCTACACTTGGCGGAAGGGCCAGAAGGTGGGTGAGGATGCGCAGGGCAATGTGTTCTACCAATCCCGCGATGGCAAACGCCGTTGGGTGATTTTCAATGGCGAGGCCGAAGCCAGCCGCATCAGCCCCGATTGGCATGGCTGGTTGCATCACACGTGGGATAAATCCCCTGCCGATGCGCCGCTTGCGCGTAAGGCATGGGAAAAAGAGCACGAAATGAACCTGACGGGATCAGAAGCGGCCTATGCGCCTGCGGGTTCGTTGCGTCAGGCCGCACCAGTCGCGCGCAAGGATTACGAGGCATGGAGCCCCGAATAAGCCTGTGCGCTTTTTTGGCAGCATGAGAGGGGTTCCGTGATGGCCGAAAATAGATTGAGCGAAATTTTGGTTGGCGGCGCGGTCTTGGCCGTAGCTGCGGGGTTTCTGCTCTATGCCGCTGAAATCGGCGGGATTGGGCGCAGCACGGGGTCAAGCTACGAGGTATCGGCGCTGTTCCGCTCTGCAGAAGGGATCGGGATTGGCACAGATGTGCGCCTTGCGGGCGTTCGGGTTGGCACTGTCAGTAGACTCAATCTTGACCCTGCCACGTTCCGCGCAGAAGCGACCTTGAATATCCGTGACGATATTCTGTTGCCTGATGACAGCATTGTCAGCATCGCCTCAGAGGGGCTTTTGGGTGGGTCATTTGTTGACATCCAACCGGGTGGTTCGCCGTTTAACTTGGCCGCTGGGGATGAGGTATTAAACACACAAAGTTCGGTCAGCCTTGTGACCTTGCTGATGCGCGCTTTCTCGGGATCTGGGCAGTAACATGCGGGCGCGTCTGGCGGGATTGGCGTTGATATCAGCCATTTGCGTAGGCCCTGTGAGTGCGCAAGATCAAACCTTGGGTTTGAATGGGCAAGTGTCGGCCGATGGCATTGTTGTGATCCCGATTGATCCTTTGCCGCTTGATACTGGCGCAGAGACAAGCCGCCCGCAAACCTTTGGTGAAGGCAGCCTTCCTCTTGGCAGCGGCACAGTCATCGCGCCTGCCCCCGTTATGGGGGAGGTGGCGCCTGTGATCGTGCCGCAAGAGGAAAACGGGGATGTGAACCTGACCGATAATGGCGATGCGGGGCAATCGGGCGTCCTCTTGGAAACAAGCCCCGCTGAACCCGATTTGGGCGGCGTGACGTCCATCACAGAAATCGCAACAGAAACGGGGTCAGGGGCGCTGTTGCGCGCCTTGGACAAAACCTTGGCGCAATCGCGTGATCTGGAATTGGCGACTGGGGCCGCGGCGCGGCTTGGCCGTATCACGGTTGAAATGGTTGAATGCCGTTATCCTGAGGGTGACGCCAATTCAGATGCTTTCGCCCATATGCGCATCACCGACACCGATGGGCGGGCCTTGTTTGATGGATGGATGGTGGCCTCTAGCCCTGCGCTGATCGCCTTTGATCACCCGCGCTATGATGTATGGGTGTTGCGCTGTAGCACATCCTGAGGGGTGAATAGGGCCCCGCCCGCCATGAAATCTGCCTGTTTCTCAAGCGCCGCATCAAGCCGCTTGCGATAGTCGATGCGCGAGATCTCGATAGCACCTAAACGGATCAAATGGGGCGTGGTAAATTGCACGTCAAAGAGCGTGAACCCGCCTGCATTGAGGCGCGCGACCAAATAGGCGAGCGCAATTTTCGAGGCATCACGCGCCCGCGAAAACATACTTTCCCCAAAAAACGCAGCCCCAAGCGCCACGCCATAGACACCGCCCACCAGATCACGCCCTTGCCACAGCTCAAGGGAATGGGCGAAGCCTTCCTCATGCAGCGCGCTGTATAAAGCGGTTATTTCTGCGTTGATCCATGTTTCATCCCGATCCGCACAGGCCGCCACAACACCTGCAAAATCGCTATTGATCCTAATCTCAAATGGGTTTTGGCGGATCTTGCGCGCAAGGCTGCGGGATATGTGAAAGCCATCTAGGGGAATGATCCCGCGCCGTTTTGGTTCAACCCAAAATAAGTTTGGGTCATCGCGGCCCTCGGACATTGGAAATATGCCCGCTGCATAGGCTTGCAACAGAAGTTGCGGGGTAATTTTAAGAGGGGCTTGGGTGTCGGGCATGAATGAAATTTAGCATGATAAAGGCCAAAATGCTGCACGCATTTTGGCCTGTGATCTTTGATTTCGTGCCAGAATTAGGCCTTGCCGAAGGTTTCTTCCAGCCAATGTTCCAGCCAGTGGATGTTATATTGACCTGTTTGCACCGCCTCTTGGTCGAGCAAATCGTGGAACAAGGGCACCGTGGTGTCGACACCATCCACAATCAATTCCGACAAGGCGCGCTTTAGGCGGGCAAGCGCCTCGGGTCGGTCACGGCCGTGCACGATCAGTTTGGCAATCAAGCTGTCATAATAAGGCGGGATGCGGTAGCCATCATACAGCGCGCTATCCATTCTTACACCCAAGCCACCTGGGGCGTGGTATTGCGTGATCTTGCCGGGGCAGGGGGAGAATTGTGGCACTTTTTCCGCGTTGATCCGCACCTCAATGGCATGGCCGTTGATCTGCAAATCTTCCTGCGCAAAGCTAAGCGGCAGGCCCGCTGCCACGCGAATTTGCTCGCGCACCAAATCCACCCCGAAAATCCCTTCGGTCACGGGATGCTCCACCTGCAAGCGGGTGTTCATTTCGATGAAATAAAACGCGCCTTTCTCGTAGAGAAATTCAATGGTGCCAGCACCCTCATATCCCATTTTGGCAATCGCATTGGCACAGATCGCCCCGATCTCGGCGCGTTCCTTTTCGCTTATGCAGGGGCCCGGGGCCTCTTCGAAGACCTTTTGGTGACGGCGCTGCAGGGAGCAATCCCGCTCGCCCAAATGAACCGCATTGCCCTTACCATCGCCAAACACCTGCACCTCAATGTGGCGCGGCGTGGTGAGGTATTTCTCAATATAAACCGCGTCATTGCCAAAGGCAGATTTTGCCTCGCTGCGCGCCGTGCGGAATGCGTTTTCCAAGTCTTTGGCGCTTTGCGCCACTTTCATGCCGCGACCGCCGCCCCCTGCAGTGGCTTTGATAATGACGGGGTAGTCCATATCGGCGGCGACTTTCTTGGCCGCGTCCAGATCGGGAACCCCCCCCTCAGAACCGGGCACGCAAGGAATACCAAGCGCCTTTGCCGTTTCCTTAGCGGTGATTTTATCGCCCATGATGCGTATATGCTCGGCAGAGGGGCCAATGAATTTGATCCCGTGATCCTCTACGATCTGCACGAAATTCGCGTTCTCGGAGAGAAACCCATAGCCAGGATGGATCGCTTCGGCCCCTGTGATCTCGCATGCCGAGATGATTGAAGGGATCGACAGATAGCTGTTGGTGCTGGTGGGCGGGCCGATACAGACGCTTTCATCGGCCATGCGCACATGCATGGCATCGGCATCGGCGGTGGAATGCACGGCGACTGTCTCAATACCCATTTCGCGCGCGGCGCGGATCACGCGCAGCGCGATTTCCCCGCGATTGGCGATGAGAATTTTTTTGAACATCGGGGCAGCCATCTTATTCGATGATCATCAATGGCGCGCCGAATTCCACGGGTGAGCCATCTTCCACCAGAATCCGTTTCACCGTGCCTGCGCGCGGGCTTGGGATTTGGTTCATGGTTTTCATTGCTTCGATGATCAAGACAGGCTGACCTTCGGTGACTTTATCGCCCACCGAGACAAAGGCCGCCGCGCCAGGTTCTGGTGCGAGATATGCGGTGCCCACCATTGGAGAGGTCAGCGCATTTGGGCTTTGGGTTGGGTCTTCGGCGGCAGCAGGGGCCGCTGCGGGTGCGGCGGCGGCGACTGGGGCCGCTGCAGATGGGGCTGCTGCAACTGGGGCAGGGGCCATTGCAACGGGGGCCGCATGGATTTGCCGCGCCACGCGCACATTCAGGCTGTCATCTTCGCCATACTCGCGGATAACTTCCAATTCGGTCAGATCGTTTTCGCGCAGCAACTCAGCCAAGGCTTTGATAAAGCCAACGTCACCGTCATGCGTATTCTTGCTCATGGATCCCTCGCAGATTATTCGCCCGCCTTTGGCTGAGCCCTTCGCTTATGTTTGCGCCCTGAATTGCAGCAAAATCAGAAGTTCTATATGCCACCTCGGCCAGAGTGGAAAGCACCAGATGGTCAAAAAATTATGCTTCTTTTGCAACGAATGCGCATTTCTTTCCTTATCTGTATTTGCATCTTCTGTGATAGGCCAGAACGATTGCGCATGCAATGATTGAGGATATACGCATAGATTTGCCCCGTTCCCTCTTGCGCCAAAGCCAATAAAGGCGTTCATATTCTTGGAAACGGAACTAGGGCGCTTTCGCCACGGGAGAGATGCATCATGGCTTTGGATCGGTCGAACACACCCAATGATCTTTCGGCATTTTGGATGCCGTTTACCGCCAATCGGCAGTTCAAGAAAGCGCCTCGGATGCTCGTCTCGGCCGATGGGATGTTCTACAAAACAGCGGATGGGCGCGATGTTTTGGATGGGACGGCGGGATTGTGGTGCTGCAATGCAGGGCATAATCGCCCCAAAATTGTCGAAGCCATCCGCAAACAGGCAGGCGAATTGGATTATGCGCCTGCGTTCCAGATGGGGCATCCTGTGGCGTTTGAATTGGCCTCTCGCCTGCGGGATATGGCGCCTGCGCCCTTTGAGCATGTGTTCTTCACGAATTCGGGCTCTGAGTCTGTTGAAACAGCTTTGAAAATTGCGCTGGCCTATCAGCGGGCCATCGGCCAAGGCAGCCGCACCCGCCTGATTGGACGCGAGCGCGGCTATCATGGTGTAAATTTCGGCGGGATTTCTGTGGGCGGCATCGTCAATAACCGCAAATTCTTCGGCAGTTTGTTGACAGGTGTCGATCACCTGCCGCATACGCATCTGGCTGAAAACGCTTATAGCAAAGGTCAGCCTGAGCATGGCGCGCATCTTGCCGATGATCTCGAGCGGATCGTGGCGCTGCACGGGCCTGAAACCATTGCCGCCGTGATTGTCGAGCCTATGGCGGGCTCAACGGGTGTGCTTCTGCCGCCCAAAGGATATCTTGAGCGCCTGCGCGAGATCACCCGGAAACATGGCATTTTACTGATTTTTGACGAGGTGATCACAGGGTTTGGTCGTCTGGGCTCGTCCTTTGCTGCGGAACATTTCGGGGTCATGCCTGATCTGATCACCTGTGCCAAAGGCTTGACCAATGGCGTGATCCCCATGGGGGCGGTTCTGGCCACAAAGGAAATTCACGATGCCTTTATGCAAGGCCCAGAACATATGATTGAGCTCTTCCACGGCTATACCTATTCAGGCAGCCCGATTGCCTCTGCGGCAGGGATTGCTACGCTCGAAACCTACAAAGAAGAAGGCCTTTTTGAGCGTGCAGCCGAACTTGCCCCGTATTGGCAAGAGGCGCTGCATAGCCTGAAAGGCCTGCCGCATGTCAAAGACATCCGCAATATGGGTTTGATTGGCGCGGTCGAGCTAGAGCCGATTGCAGGCGAGCCAGCCAAGCGCGCCTTTGCAGCCTTCCTTGACGCTTATGAAAAAGGCATCTTGATCCGCACCACGGGCGATATTATCGCAATGTCACCGCCGTTGATCATTGAGAAATCGCATATTGATCAATTGATCGGAACATTGGCAGATGTGTTGAAAAAACTGCATTGATCTGATTTGACGAACAGCGGGGTGCGGCTGTGTGCTTGCCCACATAAAAACCAAATGCGCCATAGGGGGCCTCTGTCGTGATGATACTGAACTTCACCGGATCAAATCTGCGATTTGCAGCAGGGGCCGTGGCGATGGCCGCGTTTTTGACCGGTTGCGTCACAAGCCCGCCTGTGGATGACGAGGGCTATTTGGTTGAATTGCCAGAGGCTTTGGTCGAGTTGGCGGCGGATGGGCAAGACATTGCCCGCGTGCGTCTGATGGAAGATAACTGTTACTGGTATCTCTATAATGGCGTGGTCGAAACCACTTTGCTGCCAATCCTCACCGAAGAAGGGCGCATGATCTGCAACCAGTAAGGCAGGCGAGAGGCGGTTAGTAAATTCTTTTACAAGGCCGGCCAACTTGCGATAAGCAGGGATTATGAGCCATGCTGACCTGCCCCCTACAACGAAAACCGCCGCCCTGCCTTCAAGCAGCGCGCTAACAGGCAGTCGTATCCGTCAACGCCGCAGTGCTTTGGGGATGCGGCAGGCTGATTTGGCGAAAGCGGTCGAGATTTCGCCCAGTTATCTCAATCTGATTGAGCATGGCCGCCGCCGAATTGGCGGTAAATTATTGGTCGATATTGCCCGCGCCCTATCGGTCGAGCCGACCGCCCTGTCATCAGGCGCGGACGCAACGGTTTTTGACGCGCTGCACAAGGCCGCGACAGATTTGCGCCCGAACCTTTTGGCTGAGCCAGAATTGGATCGCATAGATGAATTGTCTGGCCGCTTTCCGGGATGGTCGGGGGTTCTGACCCAACAGCAAAAACGGATCACCGCACTTGAGGCGATGATTGACAGTTTGCAGGATCGATTGGCCAATGACCCCGTTTTGGCTGAAGCCATGCATGAGATCCTCTCAAGCGTTGCGGCAATCCGTTCGACCGCTGATATTTTGGTGCGCGAGCCTGATCTCGAAACGCAATGGCGTGCCCGCTTTCATCGTAACCTAAACGAAGAGGCAGAACGCCTATCGTTGCGGGCCACGCAAATGCTCAGCCATTTCGAGCAACAAGGTGATACAAATGATGGCGCAAGCTCAACAGCGCAAGAAACGGTTGAGGCCATGTTTGACGCGGCAGGGCATCATTTTGCGGCGATTGAGGCGCATGGCGTGGACGCGATAGACGCGGTGATTGCGCGCGCTGCTGGGATGGAGGATCGCACATCGCGAGATTTGGCGCGTGCTATGTTGCAGGCCTATGCGCAAGATGCTGCGCGACTTCCCTTGGCGCAGTTTCAATCTGCCGCCAAATCGGCGGGCTATAACCCGTCTCAATTGCTGCATCTGGGGCAGGGGGATGTGGCCTTGATCTTGCGCCGCTTGGCCACGCTGCCGCCTGACCCTGATATGCCTGAATTTGGACTTGCGATTTGCGATGCTTCGGGCGCGCTGATGTTCCGCAAACGTATCACGGGGTTTTCGATCCCGCGCTTTGGGGCGGGCTGCCCCTTATGGCCGCTATATACCGTGCTGTCGCGCCCAATGATGCCAACGGATGGGGTTTTGGAATTGCCTAACGGTTTGGCCTATCATGCATGGGCGGTGGCGCAACCACGCGGCGGTGCGGGGTTTGCAGCCGCGCCAATTTTGAATGCAACGATGCTTCTACGTCCTTTGCAGGACGCTGAGAATGCCTTGCCGCAAACCGCGCTTCCCATCGGGTCTGGTTGTCATGTTTGCCCGCGTGACGCCTGTGCCGCGCGCCGCGTGCCTTCTGTTCTGGCCTAGGGGCTTGATGCAGAAAGATTGACAAAAGCGGTGTCGCGGGGATTCCATAGGAAAAGCAGCGTGGGACAGAAGGCGCAAATGCCAAGCCCATATCTGCTTTGGGGAGGGACATCATGACGAACCGCATTTTGCTGGTTGAGGATGAGGCCAATATTCTTGAGGCCATCACGTTCATCCTCTCGCGTGCTGGAATGGAGGTGCGCAGCCACGGCAATGGGGCCACCGCCGTGGAGGAGGTCAAACGCTATGGCCCTGATCTGATCGTATTAGATGTCATGCTGCCTGGCAGATCGGGCTTGGATATTCTGCGTGACCTGCGCGCTGATCCGAGCACGGAGGCATTGCCTGTGGTCATGCTGACCGCAAAAGGCCAAGCCAAGGATCGCGAGACGGCGCTTGGGTTGGGGGCGGATGCCTATTTGACCAAACCCTTTTCCAATTCCGAAATGTTGCAGCTTTTGACCCAAATTTTGGACGAACGCGGGGCAAAATCAGCCGTGCAAAAAGGATCGGCCTAAATGAGCCCCCCACGCGACACGTCCCGCGCGGCGCCACCTGCGCGCAGGCATTTGTTTCTTGAACGCGAAAGCTATCGCAAGAATCGCCTGCGTGATGCGGCTGCTTTGATGCCTGTCTTTGGGGGATTGTTGTTCTTTGGCCCCGCCTTCATCCTCACCCCGCGCGAGCAACTGGCAGGGGGGATATCATTCTGGCTTGTCTATTTTTTCGCGGTTTGGACAATCTTGATTGTGATCACCTATATTCTGTCGCGCGCGCTGCGCCAGATTGAGCGCGAAGATGCCTCCGCAGACCTCCCAGACCCTGCGGCCGATCCAGCATCGGGGGAGGGGTGATGCTGTCCTTTGACGGGTTGGTCGCGGTTGCGGTTCTGTATGTGGTGGGGCTTTTTGGCGCGGCTTTTTGGGCGGAGAAACGCGCAGCCGAGGGCAAAGCGCGTTGGCTGCAATCCCCTGTGACCTATACGCTGTCATTGTCGATCTACACCACCGCATGGACATTTTACGGCGCGGTCGGGTCTGCCGCGCGATCAGGGCTTGAGTATATAACGATCTATCTTGGCCCGACCTTGGTCTTCATCGGATGGTTTTGGATCTTGCGAAAATTGGTGCGCATTGGTCGCACGCAAAGGATCACATCTATCGCGGATATGATCTCGTCTCGATATGGGAAATCGGGGGGATTGGCTGCGATTGTGACCATCCTCATGGTGATCGGGGCAACGCCCTATATCGCCTTGCAGATGCAATCGGTGACGCTGTCTTTCTCTGCCTTTATCACGCCAAATTCAGGGCGCGAGATGGATACAGGCCTGATGGCTATATGGGTTGCGGGGGGGCTTGCGCTCTTTACTATCGTGTTTGGGACGCGCTCTTTGGATGTGAACGAGCGTCACCCGGGTCTGGTTTCCGCTATTGCCCTAGAGGCCATCGTCAAGTTATTCGCCCTGATCGCTGTGGGCGTCTTCGTGGTCTGGGGCGTGGCTTCTGGCCCGATGGATATGTTGGCGCGGATCGATGCAAGCCCGCTTGCCTCGATTTCGTCCAATGGCGCGCGTTGGGTCGGTTTAACACTGTTATCGGGCGCCGCGATTTTGTGCCTGCCGCGGATGTTTCAGGTCTTGGTCGTTGAAAACTCTGACGAGCGACATCTGGCAACGGCGGCTTGGGCCTTCCCGCTTTATATGCTGCTGATTTCGATTTTCGTGGTGCCAATTGCTGTGGCTGGCCTGCAAGAAATGCCGCAAGGCGCGAACCCTGATTTGTTCGTTCTGACCCTGCCTTTGTCGCAAGGGCGCGAATTCCTAGCCCTGCTTGCGTTTTTGGGCGGGTTCTCTGCCGCCACCTCAATGGTTATTGTGGCGGCCTTGGCCTTGGCTACGATGTTGTCGAACCATATTATTATGCCTGTCTGGCTGCGCGCCACGCGCCACGATGATCCGATGTCTGGCGATATGCGCCGCGTGGCGCTGATGGCGCGGCGGTTTTCGATCCTTGGGATCATGGCGCTGGGCCTTGCCTATTACCGCCTCTCTGGCGGAACCGAGGCTTTGGCCGCAATGGGATTGATTGCCTTTTTGGGTGTGGCGCAGGTTTTGCCTGCGCTGGCAGGGGGCATATTCTGGCGCGGGGCCACGCGGCTTGGGGCAGGGGCGGGCATTTTGACGGGCTTTGCCGTATGGGCGTGGCTTCTGTTGCTGCCAAATGCCTTTGCGGGTGAGTTGCTGCATGATGTGCTGACCTTGGGGCCAATGGGGGTGCAATGGCTGCGCCCCAATAATTTCCTTGGCATGGCTGGAACAGACCCGCTCTTGACGGCGATGGTGCTGTCTTTGGGGCTGAACACGGTTGTGTTTATCGTGGTGTCTTTGGCAAGCTTCCCGTCCCCGCTAGAGCGCTTGCAGGGCGCGCAATTTGTCAAAGTGTTTGACTATACCCATGCCCCATCGGGGTGGCAGGCGGCGCAGGGCACGGCTGATGATCTTTTGATCATGGCGCGGCGTATTTTAGGGGCAGGGCGTGCTGCGCGTCTGTTTGGGCAGGCGGCCCGCGCGCAGGGGCGGGACAGTGAATTACCCGATCCAACCCCCGATTTTCTGGAGCGCCTTGAACGGGAACTGGCGGGGTCTGTTGGTGCTGCAACAGCCCATGCGATGGTCGGGCAAATTACGGGCGGCGCAGGCGTGTCGGTGCAAGACCTTCTGGCTGTGGCCGATGAGACCGCGCAGATCATGGAATATTCATCGAAACTTGAGGCGCAATCGGCGGAATTGGCCCGCACCGCGGCGCGCTTGCGTGAGGTGAACCAAAAGCTGACGGAACTCTCTGTGCAAAAAGATGCGTTTCTATCGCAGATCAGCCATGAATTGCGCACGCCTATGACCTCAATTCGCGCGTTTTCTGAAATCCTGATGCAATCTGACGGTTTGGATGACGCGGCGCGGGCGCGGTTCTCTAAGATCATCCATGATGAAAGCCGCCGTCTGACACGGCTTTTGGATGATCTGCTGGATTTATCCGTTCTCGAGAATGGCCATGTCTCTCTGAACCCCAGTGAGGTGCATCTCGCGCGGGTCTTAGAGCGGGCGATCAATGCCACCGCCGCCCTTGAGGAAAGCCATCGCCTTGAGATCATTTACAACGGGACGGAGGAGGCGGGCTTTCGTCTGAACACGGACGCAGATCGTTTGGCTCAGGTCTTTATCAATTTGATTTCGAACGCCCAGAAATATTGCGAGGCAGAGGCCCCGCGCCTCACCATCACCCTGCGCGAGACAGCACGACATCTTGAGGTGGAATTTGCCGATAATGGCGCAGGCATTCCTGAACGCCAGAGAAGTTTGATTTTCGAGAAATTCGTGCGCCTTGATGGCACGCGCCCCGCGCGAGGCGCGGGGTTGGGTTTGGCCATCAGCCGCGAGATCATGCAGCGCCTTGGCGGGGGGCTGCACTATGTGCCTTCAGAGGGCGGAGCCGTGTTTTTGGTGCGCCTTCCCAAAGCGGAGGCGCGCGCGGCTTAAACTTTGCTCAACCTTTGCGCGGCTATGATCCCCGAAAGGCCGATGAATTTGGGGGCAGAAAGCGCGCAGGATGACAGAGGGCATTTCAAAAAATCGATCCGATCATACGCGGATCCTGTCCAAAATGCTGGGCCGTGATCTGCCGCGGCAGGCCAGTGCCACGACCCCGCCAGATCCGCGGCAAGAGGCGCGTGTGATCCGTGGGGTGCAGCGGGCCTTGATTGCAGCGGGCGACAGTTACGGCACACTTTCCCCGAATGCGTTGGACTCGACCTTTCATTGGGGGCGCGATCTAGGGGATTTGGGCGCGGTCATGCCCACAGACGGGTTTGTCGCCCTTCTCGAGGGGCAAGTGCCTGAGCAAACTGGTGCAGGAGAAGCTATGATTTACGGCGCGGTGGCGCTGTCCTCAGACGTTTGTCGATGCCATGGTTGAGGTGCAGACAACGGGCCGTGTTGAGGCGCAAACAGGCCCCGCCCGCCCCGTGACGCGGGTTGATATCGTGTTGGTGCGCGATTTTATCGACCTGCTTTTGGCAGGCTGCGCGCGGGAATTCGGCGATTTCCAAGCCCGCGATTGGCCGTTGCGTCTGTCTTTGGGGGAACCTGTAGAAGAACGTCATCGCTTGCCTTTGATTTTGGAGGAGCGGGATTATCACATGTGGAAATTAAGCCTTGAGTTGGGCGGCGGGGTGAAATCGGGGCAGATCGCGTTGATCCTGCCTGTCATTGGGCGCGCCGATGCCGTGGCCCAAGCCCCTAAAAAGCTGCGCAAATTCACCGAGGCAGAGCGGCAGAAATGGCGCGCTGCATGGGGCGCTGCAATTGGCGAGGCTAGCGTTTCGCTTGAGGCCATTTTGATGCGCCGCAAACTGCCTTTTGTTGAGGTTGAGGGGCTGTCTGTCGGCACTGTGCTGCCGTTTACAGATGCAACATTGACCGAAATACGGCTTGAGGATGTGACAGGGCGGGCCGTGTTGCGCGGTCGGTTGGGACAAAAGTCAGGCATGCGCGCCGTGCGCCTTGGCAAAGAAATTACGATGCGCGCGACTGGAGGGCTTGCGCCGCCGCCTGCAGCAGCACCGCCTGCGGTTGACCTGCCTGAGATACCAACACCGCTTGCGATGGAAGCTGCACCTTTGCCGCCAGGCGCATAGGCTTTTGAATAAGCTATGCGTCTGGCGCATGGCGGGATGATCAAATCGGCAGTGGTAAGTCACCCATGCTGTCCCATATGCTGCATAGCAGAAAGGCTGATGTGACAGCCATAGAGGAGAAATGAAATGACAACTGCTTCTGTTTATTCTTTCGCTGATGTTCGCCGTGTAGAGCTTGAAGCCCGCCGTTTGCGCGCTGAAGCGATGAAAGAAATCTTTGGCGCACTCTTTAACGCACTTGGCGCCCCCTTCCGCGCTGCCGCAAAATTGGGTGGCAAACAAGCGGCGCATTTGGCCTAATTTTACGGCCCTCGCCTCGCGCGGCCCTTGCGCGCAGGGGTTTGAGATCAAGAATAGCCTCGGCAATGTGCCGAGGCTTTCTTATTTCCGCCTCATTTATGGGTCATTGGTGCTGAAAACGAGCACAATTCTTGAGTCGCATCTGCGCCTATCTTGGCCACTGCGATAGAGAAGAAACCCAGAATGGGGGAAGATATGTCACGATTGAAAACCGCATTAGGCCTTGTTGCCGTCGCGCTCTCGGCTTCGGCCTGTGTCTCGAACGGGACAGTAACCCGCGAAGCGACCAACGCCTTTGACACATCCACCTTTTTCGATGTTGCCGGAAATGTTTCAAACCCATCGGCACAAACCCAACCCACCCTTGCGGCGTTGATGCGCGAGCGGGGCTGGAGGATCACAGATGTGCGCGTGAATGTGCCGCGCAGTCTCAGCACCTCTGAAGCAAATACCATGAAACCCAATGTCGAACTTTTGTGGCAGGATGAGCCCTATGGGGATCGCTATGCCCAAGTGCGTGACATTCTAGAGCGGCCTATGCGCGGGCTTCTGTCTGCCTTTGAGGGCAGCCGTGACGTGGTTTTGCAACTCAACGTGTCGTTCTTTCATGCCCAGACACCCTTGGTGCGCAGCACGTTTGGCGGTGAGCATGAGATCGAATTCACCTTTTCGCTTTATGACGCGACAACGGGTGCCTTGGTATATGGCCCCGCATCACGGGATCTGACCTTTGCCGCTTATGGCGGACGGCGCGCCGTGGAAGCCGAAGCGATGGGTTTGACCCAGCGTGCGCGCATCGAGGCGCGGATGCATGATTGGATGATTTCCGAATTCCGACTACCTGTGGCCCCATCGGGCGTCACATTCTAATCTCGCCCCTCTTTCAGGGCGCGGTATTCTGAGCTAAAGGCGGGGCATGACACATAAACCTTCGCCCCTTCCCGTTTTGCGTCTGCGTCCCAAGGCCGATGCGCGTGCCATCCGCTTTGGTCACCCTTGGGCTTGGGCCGATGATCTGGTGCTTGATCGCCGCAGCCGCGCGATTGCGGCAGGCAGTCTTGCCATTCTAGAGGATGCCGAGCGCAATCCGCTGGCCCTTGGCATCGCGACACCTGAGGCGAAGATTGCTTTTCGGGTTTTGGAGCGCCGCGTGGATGTCGTGATAGATTCTGCGTGGCTGCAGGCAAAGATCCAAGCAGCTCATGACCTGCGCCACAAGATCTATCCCGCCCCCTATTACCGCCTGATCCATGCCGAGGGGGATGGGTTGCCAGGTTTGATCGTTGACCGCTTTGGCGACTGTTTGGTGATCCAACCCAATGCGATTTGGCTAGAAGATCGGATTGAGGAGATCGCCACCGCTTTGCGCCATGTGACGGGCGCTGAAACGCTGATCAAGAACGGCACGTCCCGCGCGCGCGCCGCGGAAAACCTTCCCGAGGAGATGGTGCAGCTTTCTGGCGCACCGATTTCCGGGCCATTGCCGGTGGTCATGAACGGGGCCACCTATATGGCCGATGTGATGGGGGGGCAAAAGACTGGTCTCTTTTACGACCAACGCCCCAACCATGCCTTTGCTGCGCAATTGGCCAAGGATGCACGGGTTTTGGATGTATTCTCGCATGTCGGCGGGTTTGCCTTGGCAAGTCTGGCCGCGGGTGCGCGCTCGGCCCTGTCGGTTGATGCCTCGCAAGCGGCGCTTGATCTGGCAACGCAAGGGGCCAAGGCCATGGGGGCCGAGGCGCGATTTTCCACCCGCCAAGGGGATGCTTTTGACGTTCTTGAGGCCTTGGCAGGCGAGGCTGCGCAGTTTGATCTTGTCGTGGCCGATCCACCCGCATTTGCGCCATCCAAGCCCGCTTTGGAAAAAGGCCTGCGCGCCTATGAACGCGTTGCACGTTTGTCAGCCCCCTTGGTGGCTGAGGGGGGTGTTCTGATCCTATGCTCTTGTTCGCACGCGGCGGATCTGGAAAAATTCCGCGCCGCGTGTTTGCGCGGCATCGGGCGCGCGGGGCGTGAGGCGCGATTGATCTATACGGGCTTCGCGGGGCCTGATCATCCGCAACATCCAAGTTTGACTGCAACAGGCTATCTGAAGGCTTTGGCCTTCCGCCTGATGCCATGAGGCTTTGTCTGGATGCCTGTGTGCTATACCCCACGGTTCTGCGCGACTGTTTGATGGGGCTTGCGCAGGCAGGGCAGATGACGCCGCTTTGGTCCGATCGCATTCTCGAGGAATGGGCCCGTGCCGCAGAGCGTAATCTTGGGCCTGAGGGGGGTATGATTGCACGCGGCGAAATTGCGCTGTTGCGCGCCAATTTCCCCGCTGCCGTCATCGAGGCGGATTCTGAGATAGAAGCGCGGCTTTACCTGCCTGATCGTGCTGATATTCATGTGTTGGCCACCGCTATCACGGGAAAGGCCGAAGCCATTTTGACCTTTAACCTGCGCGATTTTCCTCGGGCTGAATTGGCGGGCCATGATATCGTGGCCCTCCATCCTGACAGCTACCTGTGCGATATCTGGGCGCAGGAACCTGACTTGGTGGCCAAAATTTGCGCGGGCGTTCTGGCGCGCATGAATGATTTGCGCGAGGCGCCATCTAATCTGCGCAAAATGCTAAAGCGCGCGCGCCTGCCAAAATTGGCGAAACGCCTTGCAGATTAGCGGATTTGCCCGCGCCATTTATCTTCGAGGGTTTCGATGGCTTTGATCCGATCAGCCGTGCTTGGATGGCTCATCAGCCACGCCGCCCCCCCGCGCAATCCTCCGCCAGACAGGGCTTCGAGTTTCCGAAAGAGCGATTTTTGCGGCTCTGTCCCGATGCCGCTTGCCGTCAATAATGAGGCGGCATAGGCATCCGCCTCGTATTCATCGGCACGGCTTAGGCGCGCGGCCAAAAGAGAGGTCAGGATATTGGCGACCCAAATCCCCACCGCCGCAACGGGGATCAACCGCCCCAAAAGGCTGCTGAGGGCAACACGGATTGCATTTTGACCCGAAAAATCAATCATCCGCCGCTTGGTGTGACCCAGTGAGACATGGCCCAATTCATGCGCGATCACCGAGGCCAGCTCTTCGGCAGTGACTTCGCCCGCGCGATATTTTTGATAAAAACCACGGGTAATGAAAATGCGCCCATCTGGTGCTGCAAGCCCATTGATGGCATCAACCTCGTAGAGATGGACAGGAATATCCTCAAGGTCGAGCACCTTGGCCATCCGCTTAGAGATTTCGCGCAGTCGCGGATCGACCAGACGGGTTGAGCGTTCGTCAAGCTCTCGCTTCAGTCGCCAGCTTGAGAACTGGTAACTGAGCAGCGCATAGCCAATGGCCAAAAGGATCGGGGTCAGCTTCAACATAAGGCTGATATGGCGCGGCCCTGCGCCTCGGACAAGGGGTGCTTATGCAAGGGTTGCCTAAACGGGGGCAGGCACGACCAACATCACAAAATAGCCCAAAGTGAACCCGATCAGCCCGCAGACCGCGCCATAATGCAAGAGGTCTAGCTTATTGCCCTTTTTGCGAAAGGCCATAAAGAGGCCGAGGGCAATGCCGCCCAAAAGGCCAAGAAGTGCGGGCAAGGGGATCATGCGAAGCTGTCCTTTTCTCGTCTTAATTGCGCGCGGCTTGAGTTGCGTTTGGAGCGAGATTTGCGATTTCGCCCAAACGAATTTGCATCAGGCTGCGATCCGCAAACCCATAGCGGCCCCATGCGTAGGCTTCAAGCCGTGATCTCTGTGCCTCAGACCCGCGCCCCAATCCTTCGAGTGCTGTTGCGCGCAGCATTGAAAGGCTTGCCAAGAGATGGGCATTTTCACTGCGCCGCGCAATGGGAAGGGCGATTGTGCTTTGCAAAAGTGCTGCGGTCATATCCCCACGCGCAAGGGCCAAGGCCCCGATTTGCATCGCGATATGGGCGCGCTGCACATCGGTGTTGGGCAGACGTTGATATATATCTAGCGCCGATGCAAAGGCGACTGCGGCACGATCAGGGTCGCGGGCCAAGGCAATCCGACCCAAGGCATAATAGCTAAATCCCAAACGCGCATCGCGCATGTTTGAGCGTTGCGCAATGTTGAGCGCCGCTTGCGCGTGTTCAAGGCGCTGTCCTTCGGGCATATTCGGGCCAAGCGCGCGACCGATGGCATTTGACCATGCCCGATTGTCGCGGTTGGCCAGATTGATGCTGGAAACAACACCACCTGTCGGGTTGATCCGCCCCAAAATCGCGGGCAGGCGCGCGGCGACATCGGCCTGACCCATGCCGCTTTGCAAGGACGGGTCATTGAAGATCCGCAGAAACATCATATCGGTCGTGGTGAGCACCGCATGAAAATTGTCATCGTTAAAGACACTGTCGGTCAGGTCATATAGGTCGTTCAATGGCCCCAAAGCCTGCCCCAATTCTTCGTGGAGGCAATCACGCATTTCTTGCAGGCTGGCATCGGCGGGCAGGAAAATAGCCGCGCGGTTTCGGGTGGTGAGGCTCGCCCAATCGGAGGTGACGCGCCCTCGTTGGCGGATGAATTCTTGCCATGTGCTGGCATTGGGCACGACAAAACAGGCCGCTTGAGGCACGGCAGCCGCAATGCGTTCGGCGGGCAGGGCCTCGATTGTGATTTTTGCGGGGCTGTTCGTGCGATAGGCGGTTGCGCTGATCGCAATCCCCGCTTCGGTGCGCAGACGGGTCAGCAGGCGCGACAGCTCCCCCTCCAATGCAGGTGGGGCGGAGGGCGCAAGGGCCACCGTAATCGGCCCTTCAAAACGGCTGATCCGTGGGATTTGCCGCCCCGATTCCAAAACAAAACTGAGGGCCATGAAATCTTCAGCTAAGGATTGGTTGCTGCGCGAAAAACGGATTGGGTTTGGCGCACCAAAACTTGGCAGATCAGATGTGGATGTGTCCAATGCGGGCGCAAGACGCGCCGCCGCATCATCGCGCGGCATATCGGCCATGCAGGCGCACAGCGTGAGCAGCGCCAAAAGGCCAAAAGCGCGGTTTAATTTATTTCGCATATTTAACAAAGCCCGTATCCGTTGCCACGCGATCATAAAGCCGCCGCGCGGTCGCATTGTGGCTTTGTGTCAGCCAATATACCGAAGGCCGCCCTGCCGCTGCGGCATCGGCGCAGACATGATCAATCAAAGCGGCCCCGATACCCTGCCCGCGTGCATCAGGGGCGACAAACAGATCTTGCAGATATGTTACGGGTTCGGCCTTCCACCCGTGAGCGTGAGAGATGACATGAACCAAACCAATCGCGCGCCCATCCTGCCATGCCAACCATGCCATCATATCGCTATGCGCAGGGGTGCTGTAGCGGGTAAAGCTGAGATCAATCACCGCCTCGGCGAGGGTGGTTTCGTAGAATGCGAGATAGGCCTTCCACAGCCCCTCCCACGCGCCCCGGTCTTCAGGGCGCAAGGGCAAAATATCGATTGATCTGGGCATATGTTACTCCGACTACCAATTGCTGTTGCGGATGTATCCACAGATTCTGTCGCAAATTTGGCGAAAACTGGTGTTGTTCTGGGTGATAATCCCTAAGGCATTATAGCCGCGACAAATTGCGCGGGCCAAGCCGAATTGGGGCCATTCGCCAGTCCAAAGCGATTTGAGGCGCAGTTAGAAACGGTTTTATAATAGGGCCTAGGCGCGTGCCGATCCGTTCAGGTGATTTTGAGCGGAAAAACCGTCTTTAGGTGGGTGACATTACCCACGCCATCCTGTAAGCGGAGCCCGAGGTGGTAAAATGACGTCTGATGTAAAATCAAAAATCGGGTCAGCCGCCGCTGAGGGGAACGAGATGAAAGCTGAGACCTTTCTTCCAGAAGACTATCGTCCCGCCGAGGACGAGCCGTTTATGAATGAGCGACAGTTAGAGTATTTCCGCAGGAAACTGCTCAACTGGAAAGCTGATCTGCTTGATGAAAGCCGCACAACTGTCACCGCGCTGCAAGATGGCACGCGCAGCATCCCTGATGTTGCGGATCGCGCGAGTGAGGAAACAGACCGCGCGCTTGAATTGCGCACCCGCGATCGTCAGCGCAAGCTGATCACGAAGATTGATGCTGCTTTGCGCCGTATCGAAGAGGGCGAATATGGCTATTGCGAGGTCACAGGCGACCCGATCAGCCTTAAACGTCTGGATGCGCGCCCGATTGCGACCATGACGCTTGAAGCACAAGAGCGCCATGAGCGCCGCGAAAAAGTCCATCGGGACGATTGATTGCGCGCAGCGAGTTTATAAGATTAAAAAAGGCATCTTTTCGGATGCCTTTTTTCTTTGACGGGTGCGAGGCTGAGCATGCTTATCGGGCGCAGTATTTTGGTGGTTGGGGCAGGTGTTGGTGGCTTGGCTGCGGCCTGCTGCCTTGCGCAACGCGGCGCTTCGGTGCGCGTGCTAGAACAGGCCGAGGAAATCCGCGCCTTTGGGGCAGGGCTTCAACTTAGCCCCAATGGGATGGCCACGTTAGCAGGCCTTGGGCTGGCCGAAGAGATCAGCGCGATATCCCCCCGCGCCAATGCCGTATATCTGCGCGATTTTCGCAAAGGGGCGGCGGTGGCGCGTGTGCCCTTATCCGGTCATGGACGCCCATATCACTATGTCCATCGGGCGGATTTGATCGAGATTTTGGCCAGTCGTGCCCGTGATCTTGGGGTTGAGATCACCCTTGGCGCGGCTGTGACAGGGGTCGAGGGGCGTGATGTGATCTTGGCCGATGGTCAGCGCGAAACTGCGGATGTGATTGTCGGGGCAGACGGATTGCATTCCCGCATCCGCACCCATCTTGAGCCGCGTGGGCATCCGTTTTTCACGGGCCAAGTAGCGTGGCGCGCGGTGATTGAGGCGCAACAGGGCGATGCGTTGCGCGATGTGCAGGTGTTTATGGGGCCTGCCCGCCATATGGTGATCTATCCGCTTCGGGGCGGGACATTGATCAATATCGTGGCGGTTGAGGAACATGACCAGTGGGTTAAGGACTCGTGGTCGGAGCGGGGCGATCCTGCACAGCTGACGGGCCGATTTGGTGATTTTTGCCCCGAGGCGCGTGCCTATTTAGCCCGCGTGACGGAATGCTATCAATGGGGGTTGTTTCGCCATCCGGTCGCGCGCAACTGGCAAAATGGCCAGATGGTTCTTTTGGGGGATGCAGCGCATCCAACGCTTCCCTTCCTCGCGCAAGGGGCCAATATGGCGTTAGAGGATGCTTGGATTTTGGCCGCGCGCCTGTCCGATACGCATGATCTAACCGGGGCTTTGGCTGAATATGAGGCGCTGCGCCGCCCCCGCACCGCGCGGATTGTTCAGGCGGCCTCGGACAATGCAGACCATTATCATATGCGGCCAAGCCTGTTGCGGGTGGCTGCGCATACAGGGCTACGCATGGTAACGCGCTACGCGCCGCATCTGTTGGCGCAACGCTTTGAGTGGATTTACGGATTTGATCCGACTAAGTCGTAAAGCTATAGGGGGGTAGGCTGTTAAACGCATGCTTTAGCGCATCACCCCAACCCATTGAAATTACGTTGAAATACGGATCATCTTTTTCGATCCGTGTTATTGTTCCATGCTTCAAGCTGTCTGCGGTATAGACATGAAGATCAAGCGGCAGGTTGACCGAAAGATTGGCCTTAATGGTCGAGTCAAAACTCACCATCAAAAGCTTGACCGCATCCTCAAAACTCATTTCGGGGTCAAAGGCACGCACCAAAATGGGGCGGCCATATTTCGTCTCGCCAATCTGAAAGAATGGCGTGTCATCGCTGGCCTCGATGAAATTGCCCTCAGGATAAATTAGGAACAGGCGCGGGGGGGCGCCTTTGATCTGGCCGCCCAATATTATGGTTGCGGAAAAGGTTGCCTCTGCCTCAGGCCCATCTTGGCCTGATTGTGTTTTGATCACCTCGCGCAAGGTTTCCCCGACCAATTTGGCGACCTGAAACATCGAAGGCGCTTCGAGGATCGAGGGGTTCCCCCGATCTTCGGCGGGTTTGGCGCGTTCATTCAAGAGGCTGATCACCGCTTGTGTTGTTGCCAAATTGCCCGCGGTCATCAGGGTGATGCTTCGCTCGCCCGGGCCTTCCCATGTGAACATTTTGCGGAAGGTCGATATGTTATCCACGCCCGCATTCGTGCGCGTGTCTGACATGAACACAAGGCCAGAATTCAGTTTCAAACCAACGCAATAGGTCATATCGGGGGCTGTCTTTCACCTGTATTTTTGCGCGAGCTCGAGAATCGCGCCTTGTCTTTATTATTGCTGTTGAACCTGAATATCTACTGAAAGCCGCTCGTCTCCCGCGCCGTAGCGCAGGCCAATGATGGGGGCCGCTTCGCGGTAATCGACACCCGAGGCCACGCGCACATAACGCGTATCTGGGCTGATGCCGTTTGAGACGTCAAAACCAACCCATCCCAACCCCTCAATATGGGCCTCTGCCCAAGCATGGCTTGCGTCTTGGTGGATGCGGTCTTCCATCATCAAATAGCCCGAGACATAGCGCGCGGGGTATCCCAAAAGGCGGGCGGCTGAGATGAAAATATGGGCGTGATCCTGACAGACACCGCTGCCTGCCTCTATGGCTTCTTCGGCGCTGCTGCCTGCATGGGTGGGGCCAATGGCATAGGGGACAGCCTCTAGGATACGGGCAGACAGGGTGTGCAGTCGTTCAATATCGCTGAGTTTGGCATCCCTAAGCCCCGCGGTCAGTTTGCGCGTCCCATTGCCCGCACGGGTCAGATCGGAGGGCTGTAAAAACACCCATAGGGGGACAAGTCCACGATGGGCCCCATGCACGCCCGCAACCTCGTTTGTTTCGATCTCGCCTGTGCAAGTGACCTCAACCGCTTGTGCATCAGGGGCAAAAGAAATCAGCGTTACAAGGTTTTGGTTATGGTCAAGATAACTGCATTCCACTGTGCCACCCGTCACCTGCATTTGCCAATCCTGCACAGATTGCGCAGGCGTGTTTTGCGGCGTCAGTCGCAATTGCTGAAGCCCGTAAGAGGGCGCAGTGTCAAAACCATAGCTTGTGCGGTGGGACAGTTTTAATCGCATAAGCACCTCATCCGATAAAACGGTAATCGGTTTCGATCTGGCGGCCAAGTGCCGCTAAGTCCTGCAAAAAGGTCAGGATGAACTCATGCAATCCTTCCTCAAAGACTTGGTCGATGCTGCTTGTGCAAAGCCGCGCATTGAGCCGTGCTGCCATCGCGTGGCAGGGCAGGGTGCTGCCATATTCCGCCTCAAGGTAGCCCAGATTACTTTGCAATTTACCAAGTGCGAATTTCAGGCTGCGGGGCATGCGCCCGTCAAAGATGAGAAAGTCTGCGATGCCTTTGGGTGTGACCGCCCCTTGGGTCAACCAAGAATAGGCGCGTTGACCCGCCACCGCGCGCAGGATCGTTTCCCATTGCACGTTATCAAGGTTTGACCCGATTTGGCTGATAGAGGGCAGCAGGACATAGTATTTCACATCCAAAATACGTGCGGTGTTATCGGCGCGTTCTAGGAATGTGCCAAGCCGCGCGAAATCGAAAACATCATTGCGCAGCATCGACCCGTGCAAGGCGCCGCGCACCAGTGCGGATTGCTGTCGCACCAAGGCAATCGTATCGGGTAGGTTTTTATCTGTGGCGGGGCGGGCAAGGGTGCTGCGCAATTGCATATAGGTGTCATTGACTGCTTCCCAGACCTCGCGGGTGAGGGCGGTGCGCACCATGCGGGCGTTTTGGCGGGCTTGGGCCATGCTTGATTGCACAGATGACGGATTGGTCGCATCCCGCAATAGAAAATCCACGACATTGGCTGCATCAGCCGTCTCGTATTTGGTGAAAAACAACTGCTCTGCGGCGGCTGTTTTCAGCAGGCTTTGCCATTCGTCATTGGAACGATCTGGCCGTGTCAGCGCAATGCGCAGGCCCGTCTCAATCAGACGGGTCGTGTTCTCGGCGCGCTCTAAATGGCGGAACATCCAAAACAATCCGCCCGCGGTTTTGCCTAACATGGCCGTTGCCCCCTATGCGCGCTCATTCTTCCAGAACCCATGTGTCTTTCGTCCCGCCCCCTTGGCTGGAATTCACCACGAGTGAGCCTTTCTTCAGCGCCACGCGCGTCAGTCCGCCGGGGGTGATTTCGATGCCATTGGGGCTGACCAAGACGAAGGGGCGCAGATCGACATGGCGAGGGGCAAGCCCCGCTTTGGTCAGGATGGGCACTGTCGAAAGCGCCAAGGTCGGTTGTGCGATGTAATTCGCGGGCCGTGATTTCAGCTTGGCGCGAAACGCTGCCAATTCCTTTTTCGAGGCGGCAGGCCCAACAAGCATTCCATAGCCGCCCGACCCATGCACCTCTTTGACCACCAATTCATCGAGATGGTCTAGCACATAGGCCAATGCGTCCGCCTCAGAGCACCGCCAAGTCGGCACATTTTCCAAAAGCGGCTTTTCGCCCGTATAGAATTCGACAATCTCGGGCATGTAGGAATAGATCGCCTTATCATCGGCAATCCCTGTTCCAGGCGCGTTGGCAATGGTGATGCCGCCTGCGCGATAAACATCCATAATCCCTGGCACACCAAGCAAGCTGTCAGGGTTAAAGCTGAGCGGATCAAGGAAATCATCATCGACACGCCGATAAAGGACATCAATCGGTTTGTAGGCGCGCGTGGTGCGCATGGCGATTTTACCATCCACAACGCGCAAATCGCTGCCCTCGACCAATTCGACCCCCATATGGTCGGCCAAAAACGCGTGTTCAAAATAAGCGGAATTATGAATGCCCGGTGTCAGCACGGCCACAGCCCCATCGCCTGAGGCATGGCGCGGCATCGAAGCGCCAAGCGAACGCCGCAAAGCAAGTGGATAATCCCCAACGCCGCGCACCTTAATGCGCCCGAACAGTTCGGGGAACATCTGAAGCATGGTTTCGCGGTTTTCGAGCATATAGGACACGCCCGATGGGGTGCGTGCATTGTCCTCAAGCACATAGAATTGATCCTCGGCCACGCGCACCAGATCAATTCCCACGATATGCGTGTAAACGCCGCCCGGTGGTTCTAGCCCGATCATAGCCTTGAGGAACGCATCGTTTTTGGCAATCAGCTCAATCGGAATGCGGCCTGCGCGGATGATTTCTTGCCGGTGGTATATATCGTGCAAAAAGGCGTTGATGGCGCGAACGCGCTGTTCGATGCCGCGCGTCAGACGCGCCCATTCTCGGCCAGAGATGATACGCGGCACGATGTCAAACGGGATCAGACGTTCATCTGCATCAGCGGCACCATAAACGTTGAAGGTGATGCCCGTGCGGCGGAAGAACCGCTCAGCCTCGCCCGATTTGCGGATCAGGTCGCGGCGATCTTCGCCCTCGAACCATCTATGATAGGCCTCGTAAGGCGGGCGCGCCCCGTTATCAGGGCCGAGCATTTCATCAAAAAAGGGGGTGGGGTTTTCCATCTACGCTTACCCAATACCAGTTCCCCTATCGGTGGCGCGATATCGGGGTCTGGGCTAGGGCGCATCGCCCTGCAGCTTGGGGGGCAATGGTTAACTTTGGCTCAACTGCCTAATTTTTAGGCGCAGATGCCTCAGTATCGAGCCAAATGGTAACGGGGCCGTCATTGATCAGTGAAACTTTCATATCTGCACCAAACTGTCCCGTCTCAACTTTGGGGCCAAGCGCGGCAAGGCTTTGCGCGAAATGTTCGTATAGGGCACGCCCCGTCTCAGGGTCTGCGGCCTGCGAAAACCCTGGCCTGTTGCCTGTGCGCGTATCGGCGGCAAGGGTAAATTGGCTGACCACCAGTGCCGCGCCGCCTATGTCCACAAGTGCGCGGTTCATCTTGCCCGCCTCATCCTTGAAGATGCGCATTTTGGCGATCTTTTGGGTCAAATGTTCGGCCTGCGCTGCGGTGTCACCGCGCATTGCGCAGATCAAGATCAAAAGGCCTGCGCCGCATTGCCCAATCGTTTCCCCATCCACACGGACGGCAGCCTCACTTACCCGTTGAAGCAAGGCGCGCATCGGTTAAATCTCGGCGCGCAGTGGCGGGTTCGCGCCCGCTCGTGCGACAGTTACGGCGGCGGCCCGCACGCCCAGATCAAGCGCGGCATTTAGAACATCTTGTGGCAAGGGGGCTGCAAGCGCCGCTTTGCTCAGATATCCTGCTTCGGCCAAGCCCGTCAGGATGCCTGCGTTAAACGTATCGCCCGCGCCCACAGTATCCACAACCGTGGCGGGGATCACGGGATGGGTCAGCTGCCCATCTGCCGAATAAGCGGTAACCCCATCGGCCCCTTTTGTGATCAGCACAAGTTTCGCGCCCGCCGTTAAAAGATCACCCACGGCCTCTGCCTCTGAGCTGTTATTGCTCAGCCATGCAAGATCCTCATCTGACAGCTTTATGATGTCAGCCACGGCCAACATCCGCGCCAGTCGTGCGCGATAGCGGGCCGCGTCCGCGATAAAGCTAGGTCGAATATTTGGGTCGATCATGACAGGCAGACGGGCTGCCTCGCGGAGGCAGAGTGTCTCATAGGTATCTGCGCAGGGCTCTACGGCCAAGGATATGCCCCCAAAGAACAGCGCCGTGATCCCCTCCAAAGAGGCGGGCAGGTCAGCGGGAGAGATCATGCGCCCTGCGGTGTTTTCATCGTAAAACGCATAGGTGGCGTGGCCATCTTTCAACGTCACAAAGGCCAAGGTCGTAGGGCGGTCGCTGAGCAAGCACAGGCTTGTGTCCACATGATTGCCCGCCAAATGCCCTTCTAAAATCTGCCCGAAAAGATCACGGGATAGGCCCGTCAGCATCGCAGTCTTTTGTCCCAAGCGCGCTGCGGCAATCGCCGTGTTGAGAACTGCGCCGCCTGAGTAAGGTGCAAAGGCGGCTTCGCCTGCACGGGTTTCGCGTGGCAACATATCAATCAAAGATTCACCACAGCACAGCAGCATGGCGTAGGCCTTTCCAAATGTGACGTATCCCCGCCGCGCTTTGCGGCCCGCGTGGTCTAGCAAGAGATTGATGTTAGCGCAAACAAGAATGCAGCGCCTTAACGGATGTATCCGTCATAGACATAAGCGAGGCCAAGCGCCAACAGAGCCGCCAGGATCAGCGCGATAGCGATTTTGATCGCGGAATAGGGTCGCTCTCCCATTACTTTGCCCGTCTGCCCATTGACAACAAAGCGATAGGACTTTCCGCCATAGCGATAGGCCGATACCCAGACAGGCAACAGGATATGCTTGAAGGTCACATCCCAAATTTCCGTGTCGACATGGTCAATGCGCTGATGATCGCCGCCAATATCGCGGCGGATTGCGGCACGGATTGCTTGATCCATCCGCGCGCGGGCCTCCTCCATCCCCGTCTCTAGGTCGATGCTATAGGCTTCGGCCCGAAAACCTGACAGGAATTCTGGCTGATAGGGGGCAAGGGCGGTCAAATCCCACGGTGCGAGCGTGTCGGTAAATCGCTTGGGCAGGCTTTCTGAAGCCAAGACCAAGAGAGCGTCAAACGCCAATCGCACCTGCCCCGTGACGCGGCGCCATGTTGTTGTGGTGCTGCTGCGCCGGCCCCCCTTGCCATCCGAGACGCTGGTGGTGTGATCGGTGCCGCGCTGCCCGCGATATTGGCTCGCGGTTTTGGCGTCATATGTCCAATAGGGGGTGTAAATCCCTTCCGTCTGCCGCGAGGCGCTTGCGTATTTCTTCAAACCATTGGGGGCGAACCACAGCCCCTTGAGCCAATTTTCCATCGCGCGATGTGCTTCGCGCTCGGTCAAGGTAAAGGGAAGCACGGCTTGGGGTTTGATCTGTCGATGTGCGCCAGATCCAACCACAACAGGCGTGGCGCAAAACGGGCATTCTAGCGCGTGATCTGTGTCTGACACTTCAACACGGGCAGCGCAATTCGGGCAGGTTGAGACGCGGGTTTCAACCTCCTGCGCTGTCTCGCGGGATGCGCGCAAAGCCGCGCGATAATCCTGTTCGCGGATTGCCGTGACATCCCAAGGGCCTTGATCGGGCATCTCCACGCTGCTTTGCGCGCCGCAATGCGCGCAGACCATCGCGCCTACTTGAGGGGTCCAACGCATATCGCCCCCGCAGGCGGTGCAGGGAAAGCGGCGATGGGGTTGATCTGTCTTTGCCTTTGGCATCACGACTTAGGGCGCGGGTGGCGGTGGCGGTGGCGGCGGTGGAAGGATGGTGAAGAGCTGCGCCAATTCGCGCACATCCTCGGCGCGCATCCATCCGTCTTGCCCTGCCGTCCATACAAGCGTGTCGCGGGTCAATGTGCCATCGGTTGCCATGCGGCCAAGGCTGGCCTTGGAAAATGGCCCTTTGGTCGCACCGTTCTCGGCAATGTGCCACACATGTTCGACTGGTGGCGGGGGTGGTGCGGCAGGCGCAACGGGGGCAACAGGGGCTGCACCCCAAGGCCCTGCTTGAAACGCGGCCTGTGCGGCCCCTATGCCCAAGCCCATACCCAGACCCGCGCCCATGCCGCCATCCCCCTGAGGGTTTTGTGCTGCCGCCTGCATGGCCTCCGCGGCGGCAAATTGAGTATAGGTCTTCATATCGCCCAAGATGCCCATCGAAGACCGCTTATCAAGCGCGGCTTCAACCGCCTCGGGCAGGGATATATTCTCGATATAAAGCTCGGGAAGGCTCAGGCCATATTGGGTTATGGTGTCAGAAATCCGCGCGGCGATCAGTTTGGCGAATTCAGCCGTATTCGCGGCCATGTCCAAAACGGGAATGGCGCTATTGGCCACAGTTTGGCAGAATTGCTGCACGATGATGTTGCGGATTTGGAAGCTGATCTCATCCGTGGTGAACTCGCCATCTGTTCCCACGATTTCGGTCATGAACCGCGCCGCATCGCTGACGCGCACAGTATAGGTGCCAAAGGCGCGCAGGCGGATTGGCCCAAATTCGGGATCACGTAGCATCACAGGGTTCTTCGTGCCCCATTTCAAATCGGTGAACCGCTGTGTCGAGACGAAATAAATTTCGGATTTGAACGGCGATTTGAACCCATGATCCCAATGCTGAAGGCTGGTCATAATCGGCATATTGTTAGTCTCAAGCATGTAGAGACCGGGCGTAAAGACATCCGCCAATTGGCCTTCATGGATGAACACCGCAACTTGGCCTTCGCGCACAGTCAGCTTGGCCCCGTATTTGATTTCATGCCCCTCGCGCTCAAAGCGATAAACCAATGTGTCACGGGTGTCGTCCGTCCATTCAATGACATCAATGAATTGACCTGAGAGGAAATCAAAAATGGGCATGAGCAGCCTTCTTTAGCTAGACGCGTCAATCAATTCTGCGGCAATCGCTTCGACAATGGGGCGCGCCTCATCAGGGGTCATGCCAATGTCTAGGCGCGGGTCATACAGCACGCGCAACAGCAATTCGTCATGCGCGGTCAAAAGTGCAAATTCTTCATCATCATTAAAAATCGAGGGACGCGCCGTTGGGCTGTCATTGGGCAATCCCAACCCTTGGGCGATTTCCTCATGGATGCAGGAGGTGCGCATCAAATCGGGATGCTCTGTGCGGATTACGGCAATGGCGCTGCGATATTCTGGCTGCGCATTTGAACGCGCAAATGCATAGACAGAGCAGAACGTATAGCGCGGCAGGTTCTCAATTTCGCGGATGATTGAAGCATCAATATTGGGCGCGATGCTGCGCAGATAGGGGCCGATTTCTGCTTGCTCGTCACGGCTGATGAACAGCACATGGAAATTTCCACCCGATCCGACCAAATCAATCGGATGCCGCGCGGCGCGGCTGAGTTGTCGGGTGTAATTGGCCAGAATTTGGCGATCCCGTGCCATTTTCTGTGGGTCGGTTGCTGGCCCAAAATGGGCTTCGATACGGACAGGATCAATCCATCGCCTCAGCCGCGAGGGGGTTTGACGGGCGACAAAGCGCCCGTTTTCCAGAGCATATTCATCATAAAGCGCAATGGCCTCGAAATTGCGCGCCAAAGCACGGCGCGACACGGGCGCATCCGAGGGGGTGGCGGATTGGCGCAATAACCCCTCACGCAGAAGCCGCGCCTCGGTTTGGGCGTAATATTGCGCGTAAAGCGCGCTCTCAGCCGAAGGGGTGGTGGTCGCTATGCTGCTTGCCACCCCGTTCTGCCCCGTGGCACTTGGCCCGAGGGCCTGACATCCCGCCAAAAGGCCAAGCGCCGCCCCAACCCATAGACCGCGCCAAGCCTTTTGCCCCAAAACCCTCACTTTACCCATAATCAACACAATGACGCCTTATCTCTCCGCGCTTAGGACGCGGTGCTTGTGGATTTTGCCTTGGCGGCGGCCAGCGTATCGCGCAATTCCGCCTCCATTTTGATCATGTCTTCTTCTGCTTTGGCGCGGCGCATCCGCCCTTCATCTGCAATCGCAAGGCTATCTTCGATGGTTGCAACCAATTCTGCATTGGCGCGTTTCACCGCCTCAATATCAAAAACGCCACGCTCCATTTCTTCGCGGATCATACGATTGGATGTGCGCAAATTCGAGGCATTCTTTTCCAACAGTTCATTGGTCAGATCATTGGCTGCGCGCACCGCTTCGGCCGCTTCGGTCGAGCGTTGGATGGTCACGGCCTGTGCCAATTGAGTTTCCCACAGCGGCACGGTATTGACCAAGGTTGAGTTGATCTTGGTGACCAAGGATTTGTCATTTTCTTGCACCAAGCGGATCGAGGGCAGGGATTGCATGGTGACTTGGCGTGTCAGCTTAAGGTCATGCACCCGCCGCTCAAGATCATCGCGAGCAGCGCGCAGGTCGCGCAATTCTTGCGCGCGGATCACTTGATCGGCTTCGGGTGGGGCGGCCACCTCCGCTTCCTTCGCAGGGATGTCATTATTGTCCAACGCGGCCAGTTTGGCCTCGCCTGCGGCAATATAAATGGCAAGCGCATCATAAAATTGTAATGTCTTTTCATAAAGTTGATCTAATGACTTAATGTCACGCATGAGCTGATGTTCATGCCGCAACAGATCATCGGTGATCTTGTCGATTTGACCCTGCACGGTTTCATAACGCGCAAGGAAATCATGCACGGGCTTGGCGCGGCCAAGCAGGCGATCCCACCAACTGATTTTGCGGGTGGGGTCAAGCTCCTCCACGGAAAAGCCGCGGATCGTGCCAACAATATCGCGCAACGATGCACCTGCGGGGCCGACATCCTTGTTGCGGACGCCATCGAGCATTGCCTGTGAAATGACCTGCAATTCTGCCTGCGCGGCGGAACCGAAAGACACGATTGAATTTGTGTCATGCATATCAATTTCTGCAATTGCTTTGGCGATGGCCTCGGCGGTCGGTTTGTCTGCGGCCTTCGGGTCTGGCAGCAGGTCGCTTGGGTCAGTCAAGACCACGGCGTTAATTTCATCGACCAATTTACTTGCGTCACGCGCGGCAGTTTTTGTGTCGGTCATTCTATCCCCCAATGTAAACCCCTGCGCGGAGGGGCGGTTTTAAACAGCCTCGCGCGCCAGTCTTTCGCGCAAAAGCTCGATATCTAGATCCAAGTCTTCCGTGTCGTTTTGAGCCAGTTTGGTGGTGCGCGCGGCAAAGTCGCGCTCAAGATCGTTCAAAAGCCCCTCAAAGCGGGTTTTAAGCGCCGCATCAGGATGTGCCGCATATAGGCTTTGGAACTTAACTGCGGCATCGCGTGCGCCTTCAAGGTAAACCCCCAAAAAGCGCCGCGCGGCATTCAGATCACGCGGGTCGCTTTCGATTTGGCGGAACATCGCCTGCGCTGTCTGTTGGAAGGCGATAACCCGCGCCTCTAGATCGCGCTGCCCCGTCTGGGTGACCGCATCGCGCATCTCCTGCAATAGGGCCTCGGCCGCTTCGATTTTATCGGCGAGGCGGCGCTCAGCGGTGCTGTTTACCTCCGAAATGCCCTTATTCTGCAGCGGATCAATACCGAAAGCTGCAAGGTGCAAAACCCCTGCGAAAACCGCAATTGCAGTGGCGTTCAAGATGGCCCATGTCCCGCCCCAAACCAACAGACCCACCGCCAGACCGCAAATGAGGGCAGCCATAATTTTGCGCGGGATCATGGGGCGGCGCGCCACAATGCGCACGGAATATGCGTCTTCTGCCTTGATGCCCTCCCGCGTCAACCCTGCCGCAAAGCCAAGCAGAGCCGCGCCCGCCATATCAACCAACATCGTTGAGACGGGTTGAAAGAAACTGGGAAAGGCCGCGATGACAGGCAAGGCCGCGTAAATATTCAGGCGCGCCCCAAACCGCATGGGACGGCGGCCCTTGAAGGGGAGGGTGGCGTCTCGTGCGCCTGAAGGGGCGTTGGGGCTGAATTGAGCTGTGTAGCGTGTGGCCATGTCTAGAATTCCCCAAAGCCGCCAAAAGCGGCCGTTAGGATGACGATCACCAAGATCGCAAATGCAATTGCCCCGATGGGTTTAGCCGACATGGCCAAATCCTTTTACAATACCACAGATGGGATTGGTCATTCCCTTACCCCTGTTTTAGGTTTCACCTTTAGCAACCCAATGTGTCAACCTAAAGAACATAAAATTCATACATATATTGCACCCTGCGGCTGCTTTGCGGTGGTGTGACTGGCAAAGATGTGGGGTGTCCTTGTCGGGGTTGCAATCCCGCCGCTTGGCGCGGTGCTTTGGCTTGCGGCCCCTTGACCCGATCAGGGTCAAGGCGTAATGCCCTGTCGCGTGGCGATTTGTTTACCGGATTGCGGGCCACAAAAAAAATGCCGCTAAAGAGGTCGAGGCCTGCTTGCCGCATGATGCCCGACCGTTCAGATGGAAGGGATATGAAATGTCAGACACAGGCGCCAAGAAATCCGTAGGTTTGAAATCCTTGCCCGATACTGTTTCGGTGCAGACACGCGCAGTGCATTCAGGCACCCGCCGCAGCCAATATGGCGAAGTGTCTGAGGCAATCTTTATGACCCAAGGTTTTGTCTATGACAGCGCCGAGGCGGCCGAGGCCCGCTTTATCGAAGCGGGGCGTGAGGAATTTATCTATGCCCGCTATGGCAACCCGACTGTCGCAATGTTCGAGGATCGGATTGCGGCGATTGAGGGCACCGAAGATGCTTTTGCAACCGCCTCTGGAATGGCGGCGGTGAATGGCGCGCTGATGTCCATGTTGCGCGCGGGGGATCATGTGGTGTCTGCGCGCGCCTTGTTCGGGTCTTGTCTCTACATTCTTGAGGAGATTTTGACCCGTTACGGGGTTGAGGTCACGTTTGTGGATGGCGATGACCTGACCCAATGGGAAGCCGCAATCATCAAGGGCAAAACCCGCGCTGTATTCTTTGAAAGTGTTTCGAACCCCACGTTGCAGGTTGTCGATATCGCCGCGGTTGCGCGTCTGGCCCATGATGCAGGCGCTTTGGTGGTGGTGGACAACGTGTTTGCCTCTCCCTTGTTCCAAGACAATCGTAAACTGGGCGTTGATGTCGTCATCTATTCCACGACCAAGCATATTGATGGGCAGGGGCGATGTTTGGGCGGGGTGATTTGTGGCACCCGCGCGTTCATTCGCAAGACCGTGGAACCCTATCTGAAACATACAGGCGCGGCGATGTCGCCCTTTAACGCATGGGTTATGCTCAAGGGTTTGGAAACGCTCCACCTGAGGGTGAACGCCCAAGCCGACACTGCTCTTGCCATTGCGCAAGGGCTAGAGGGCGAGACGGGTGTGGCGCGGGTGCTCTATCCTCATCTCGACAGCCACCCGCAAGCCATGCTTGCCCGCACGCAAATGCAAAAAGGCGGCACAGTGATCGCGATTGAACTGGAGGGCGGGCGCGATGCGGCGTTTCGGTTCCTCAACGCGTTAGAGATCATTACAATCTCCAATAATTTGGGCGATGCAAAATCTATTATCACCCATCCTGCCACAACGACTCACCAGCGTTTGCCTGAGGACCAAAAGCAACATCTGGGCATCACATCTGGTCTTGTGCGCCTGTCGGTGGGGCTTGAGGACGTTAACGACCTGTTAAGGGATTTGAAACACGCGCTCGGTGCTGCGCACGCTGCAAATTAACCCTTATTTTTGGGATTTTGTCGGAAACTCAAGGAATTGGTCGATATTTGTCGGGCCAATATTGATCCGTTCAGCGTTCACAATCGTAAACTATTCACAAAACAAGTTTGGATTCCGCGCACCAACACCCATATGATGGGAGGGTCGCGTGGCCGAAGGGGTGATGAGATGAACGTCCATATTGGTGCAGTTGCGAGTGAACCAACCCAAGACGAGGCCCGTGCGGCCTTGGCGCTTTTGAAACAGTGGGCGGAAAGCGCAAGCATGGCGGAGCGTGCCGCCCTTGATCCTGCTGTCTCCAAACTTTTGACCCCCTCCCAAGATTATCCCGAATTTTCGCGCAGCTATCCGCAGGATTTTACAGTGGATGCAGCCTATAAGGCGGGTCTTCCTGATCTTCAAAATGGCCCCGCCTCGCTGATCAAAGGAGCCAAGCGTCAGATCCAACATGTGGGGATTTCCAATTTCCGCCTGCCTATCCGCTATCACACCCGCGACAATGGCGATGTGATGCTGGAAACTTCGGTGACGGGCACCGTCAGCCTAGAGGCAGGAAAAAAGGGCATCAATATGAGCCGCATCATGCGCAGCTTCTATGCCCATGCCGAAAAAACGTTCAGCTTTGAGGTGATCGAAGCCGCGCTTGATGATTACAAATCCGACCTCGAAAGTTTTGATGCGCGTATCCAAATGCGCCTTTCCTTCCCAATGAAGGTGCAGAGCCTGCGGTCTGGCCTGTCGGGTTATCAATATTATGACATTGCGTTGGAACTGGTCGAGCGCGATGGGGTGCGCCAGAAATTGGTGCATCTGGATTACGTTTATTCTTCGACCTGCCCCTGCTCGCTTGAATTGAGCGAACATGCGCGCGCCACGCGTGGGCAATTGGCCACCCCGCATTCGCAGCGATCTGTTGCGCGGATTTCGGTCGCGATTGCCTCTGACGCAGGGTGTTTGTGGTTTGAAGACCTGATTGAGATGGCGCGCCGCGCTGTGCCAACAGAAACGCAGGTCATGGTGAAACGCGAGGATGAACAAGCCTTCGCGGAATTAAACGCCGCAAACCCGATCTTTGTGGAAGATGCGGCCCGCCTTTTCGCGGGCGAGTTGCAAGCTGATCCACGCGTGGGCGATTTCCGTGTTTTGGCAAGCCACCAAGAAAGCCTGCACAGCCATGACGCGGTTAGCCTCTTGACCGAAGGCGCCACGTTTGAGCAGGCCAGCCTTGACCCGCGCCTGTTCCAAAGCCTGTTCCATATCGGCTAAGGGCCAAGACCCCATACGAAAAAAGCCCCAAGACGCGGGTCACGGATGTGACGCTGTCTTGAGGCTTTGCTCGGTCTGACGAAGCAGTCCGGTCGTATACTACCGAACACAGTAAACTGCGGGCGTGGTGTTTGCAAATGAAATGAAGCCCCAGATCAAGGCTTTGGCGGGGTTTTAGGCCCTTCCATGCTTGACACTGCCTAAGTCAGGGGCCAACGCTCTGCGTCATGTTTGATATACGCCCCGTTGGATATGTCATTGGCCTGATCGTTACCTTTCTTGGGGTATCGATGCTTGTGCCTATGGGGGTGGATCTTGCCTTGGCCAATGGCGAATGGGGTGTCTTTGCCGAGTCTGCCGCAATCTCTGTGTTTATCGGCCTTGCTTTGGTGTTTTCTTGCGCAAATGGGGTGCAGCAGGGCCTGAGCCTACAACAGACCTTTCTTCTGACAACCGCGATTTGGGCGATTTTGCCGATCTTTGCGGCGCTTCCCTTTGTGTTCGGCGCAACAGATGCACGGATTGTTGATGCAGTGTTTGAGGCGATGTCAGGGCTGACGACAACAGGCTCAACTGTTTTCACAGGCTTGGAATATTTACCCCACGGGCTGAACCTTTGGCGGGCGATGATCCAATGGTTTGGCGGGGTGGGTATCATCGTGGTCGCGATGGTGTTTTTGCCTGAATTGCGGGTGGGGGGGATGCAAATCTTCCGCTCCGAGGCATTTGAAACAATGGGAAAAATCTTGCCCCGCGCAACTGAAATTGCGGCGCGTATTTCGGTGATCTATGTGGCGCTGACCTTCCTGTGCTTTCTGGCTTATTGGGCCTTAGGCATGACCTTTTACAACGCGATCTTCCACGCCTTTACCACGCTGTCCACGGGTGGGTTTTCGAACACGGATGCCTCTTTTGGGGTTTATCAAGGCCCGCTTGAATATGTCGCGGCGGTGTTCATGATTTTGGCAAGCCTGCCCTTTGTGCGCTTTGTGCAACTTTTGGCGGGCACGGCAGAACCGCTTTATCGCGACAGCCAAGTGCGCGCTTATCTCGGGGTCATCACGGCCCTTGTGCTGATCATGACAGTGTATCGGATTGTCGCGAATGGCGACCATCTCGAGCATGGGATCCGCGAAGGGCTGTTCAACGTCACCTCCATCATATCTGGCACAGGCTATTCTTCGGTGGATTACCAACTTTGGGGGCCTTTGCCCGTGGTGGTGTTCTTCTTTGTCGGCTTGATCGGGGGATGCGCGGGTTCGACCTCCTGTTCCATCAAAATATTCCGCTACCAGATTTTGCTCGAATCCATCTCCACCCAAGTGCGCCGCTTGTCGGCCCCCCATGGTGTGTTCGAACCTCGCTTTGAGGGGCGGCCTGTTTCGGCAGATGTCCTCTCCTCCGTCATGGGGTTCTTTGTGCTGTTCTTCGTGTTGTTGGGGATTTTCTCGGTGGCTTTGGGACTGACGGGGCTAGATTTCGTCACCTCGGTATCCGGGGCTGCCACCGCCTTGGCAAATATCGGGCCAGGGTTGGGGGATGTGATTGGCCCCTCTGGCAATTTCGCGCTGCTCAATGATGCGGCGAAGTGGATTTTGACGCTGGGCATGTTGCTTGGCCGCCTTGAATTGTTGGCGGTTTTGGTGCTGTTCATGCCTGCCTTTTGGCGCGGATAGCCGCCCCTGCCGCAACGGCCGAGGCCCATGCCCATTGAAAATTATATCCGCCCAACCAACCCGTCACATCCACCGCTTCACCAATGAAATAGAGATTGGGGATATGCGTGGACTGCATGGTTTTGGAACTTAAGCCATCGGTCGCGACACCGCCCAAGGTCACTTCGGCGGTGCGATACCCTTCGGTGGCTGTGGGCCGCAGTCGCCAGTCTTGCAATGCCTCTACAATCTCGCGCAGGCGCGCATCGCTGCAATCGGCGATATTGCCGGCAAGGCTTTGGGTTTGCCCAAAATCCGCAACAAAGGCTTTGGGCAGATAATCGGACAGCACCCCTTGCAGGCTGCGCTTGCCTGATTGACCCCGCGCTTCGCGCAGGACAGCGAAAAAATCCGTTTCGGGGTCGATATGCAGCGTGATCTCGTGCCCTTCGCGCCAATAGGATGAAATTTGCAAAATGGCGGGGCCAGACAGGCCGCGATGGGTGAAAAGCATGGCTTCGTCAAATTCTGCATCGGCCGCCTTTGCGCGCACAGGCAGGGAGAGCCCAGCCAGCGCCACGAACCGCGCGCGCAGCCCCTCGTCAAACGTAAAGGGCACAAGGGCAGGGCGGGTATCAGTGACGCGGTGACCGAAGGTTTCCGCAATCTGATAGGCCAAGCCTGTAGCACCCATTTTGGGGATGGATTTTCCGCCTGTAGCCACGATGAGATGATCGGCATATATCTCGCGCGCTTGGCCCTGTTTTTCGACTAATGCGCAAAATTTATCCCCGCTCTGCCGCACGGAAGAAATGCTTGTTTCTAGCCAAAGTTCGGCACCGACCACCGCCATCTCGGCCCGCAGCATGGCGATGATCTCTTTTGCAGATGTGTCGCAGAAAAGCTGCCCCAAGGTTTTCTCATGCCATGAAATGCGGTGACGATTGACCAAATCTAGAAAATCATAGGGGCCGTATCGCGACAGGGCAGATTTGGCGAAATGCGGATTTTCGGACAAAAACGCCGAAGGGTCACAGTAGATATTGGTAAAGTTACATCGCCCGCCGCCTGAGATGCGGATTTTCTCGCCCGCGGCTTTTGCGTGGTCTATCACCAAAACGCCCGCGCCCGAATGGGCCGCGGCCATCATCCCCGCCGCACCCGCGCCAAGGATTAGGGTGCTGACATGATGCTGCGGCAGCTGTGCCATTTAGTCCACGAAATTGCGGCTAATCTTGATCTGATCCCAAGCCCAGACCACCTCTTGGAGGCGTTCCTCATCCGAACGGTCACCGCCATTCATATCGGGATGTAGAACCTTGATCAGCGCCTTGTAGCATTTGCGAATTTCGGTCTTGTTCATCGTGTCGCGTGCTTCCAAAATTTCAAGCGCACGCCGTTCTGTTGGCGGCAGTTTGCGACCCGATTGTGCCCCACCTGCCTGCCCTGGATTACGGGTGGCATTGCCGCCCAAAACCTGATGCGGGTCATCCACGCCTAGCCGTGCCCATGCTTTTTCTTCAACCGATTTTTTGAAGGGTTTGGTCGGCCTGTCCCAGACGCGATCGCGGTCAAGCTGCGCTTCCATCTCGGCCTCGGTCGTGCCCTCAAAGAAATTCCATTTGAGGTTATATTCGCGCACATGTTCGCGACAGAACCAGAAGAAATCCTCAAGATTGTCGGGGGATTTGGGCGCGCGATACTGCCCCGCCTCTTCGCAGGTGGGATGCTCGCATTTGCGCTGCGAGGTTTCAAATGCCCCAGACATGCCACGCCGGCCCGTCTTGCGTTTCTTCTTGTCGGTCGAAACGCGAAGGTCAAAATTAAATGGATCTTTGTCGGTCATGGGCCTGTCCTTCTCGACTCGGAACGGGCAGTCTAAGCTATTGGTGGCGAAGGTGAAGGGCTAGGGTGAAGATTTTCATGACAAGAACCGAAAAAATTCGTGACGCATTAGAAAAAGCATTCAATCCCAAAGTGTTGGATGTTCACGATGAAAGTGAGGTCCATCGTGGCCATAGCGGCTATCAAGAGGGGGGCGAAAGTCATTTTCGCGTGGTGATCCGCGCTGATGGATTGGCGGGGTTGTCGCGCATTGCGCGCCATCGTGCCGTGCATGATGCCATCGGCAAGCCTTTGATGGGCGAAATTCACGCTTTGGCCATTGATGCAGACGGGCCTGAGCGGCCCGCCTGAGAAGGGTTACAGCCCTAGTTTCTGGCTGACCAACTGGTTCACAGCGGCAGGGTTTGCCTTGCCGCCTGTGGCCTTCATCACCTGACCCACGAACCACCCCGCAAGTTTCGGGTTCTGCTTGGCCTTTTCCACTTGGGTGGGATTGGCGGCAATGATCTCGTCTACCGCTGCTTCAATCGCGCCTGTATCTGTGACCTGTTTCATGCCGCGCGCTTCGACAATCTGCGCGGGGTCACCGCCTTCGGTATAGACGATTTCGAACAGGTCTTTTGCGATTTTGCCCGAAATATCCCCCGCCTTAATCAGCGCGATGATGCCTGCAAGCTGTGCAGGTGAGACAGGGCTGTCACTGATTTCGCGCTCGTCTTTCTTTAGGCGGCCAAAGAGTTCGTTGATGACCCAATTCGCGGCCAGTTTCCCGTCTTTGGCGGTCGCCGCGACCTCTTCAAAAAACGCGCTGGCGGTGACATCGGCGGTCAAAACGCTAGCATCGTAATCTGACAGACCAAAATCGCCGATAAAGCGCGCCTTTTTGGCATCGGGCAATTCGGGCAGGTTCGCGCGAATGTCGTCCACCCATGCCTGCTCAATCTCAAGCGGCAAGAGGTCGGGATCTGGGAAGTAGCGATAATCATGCGCCTCTTCTTTCGACCGCATCGAACGCGTTTCGCCCTTATCAGGATCATAGAGCCGTGTTTCCTGATCCACAGTGCCGCCATTTTCGATAATGGCGATTTGGCGGCGTGCCTCATATTCGATGGCCTGTTGAATGAACCGCAGCGAATTCATGTTCTTGATCTCGCAGCGCGTGCCAAGATGGCTGAAATCACCTGTTTCACGGAATTTTTCATAGGCGCCCGGTGCGCAGACAGACACGTTTACATCCGCACGCAGATTGCCGTTTTGCATATTCCCGTCACACGTGCCCAGATAGAGCATGATTTGGCGCAATTTAGAGACATAGGCCGCGGCCTCCTCTGGGCCGCGAATATCGGGGCGCGAGACGATCTCCATCAACGCGACACCCGTGCGGTTGAGATCCACGAAAGACAGGGCGGGATCCATATCATGGATGGATTTGCCTGCGTCTTGCTCCAAGTGGATACGCTCAATGCGCACAATCCTTGCCGTGCCATCGCCAAGCTCGACCAAAACCTCGCCTTCGCCCACGATCGGGTGATACAATTGGCTGATCTGATAGCCTTGCGGAAGGTCAGGGTAGAAGTAGTTTTTGCGATCAAAGGCCGAGATCAAATTGATTTCCGCCTTCAGACCCAACCCTGTGCGCACCGCTTGGGCCACGCAGGCCTCGTTGATCACAGGCAGCATTCCTGGCATGCCAGCATCCACAAAGGCCACGTTGGAATTGGGTTCGGCCCCAAATTTCGTTGAAGCCCCCGAAAAGAGTTTCGCACGGGTTGCGACCTGCGCGTGCACTTCCATCCCGATCACAAGTTCCCAATCGGATTTGGCACCCGCGATCACTTTGGGTTTTGGGGCTTCATAGCTGAGGTCAAGCATGGCGCATCTCTCCAACAGGCGGTTTCCCGCCGTTTACTAGGCCAGCGCGTAGGGCGCGGCAAGGGCAGGACTTGCATTTTGAGGCAAAATAAGGGCAAAGGGCGGGCATCTATTGGCCACCTGAGGGAATTGCATGTTTTCATTCAAAAGGAATGAACGCGATCTGGCGCATCATGCGCGGAAATTCGGCAAATGTGCTGCAACCTTTTTGGGCGCGGCGGTTCTGATGGGATGTGTCGGCGCGCAGGCTGATTTGCCCGCCGCACGTTGGGATGAAACCCCACAGGCCCAAGATTGGACAAAGGCAAGCCTCTCGATGTTGGAGGAGGACGCGGCCGTTTTGGTTGAGACAACCCCTGCGGATATTGAGGCATGGTGTCCCGCCTATGATGAGGCGAACCCAGAACAGCGTGCTGCGTTCTGGAACGGGCTTTTGTCCAGTTTGGCCTATCGTGAAAGCACCTTCCGCGAAGATGCGATTTCGTCAAATGGTAAGTGGCATGGTCTTTTGCAAATCTCGCCCGCAACGGCGCGCGGCTATGGCTGTGCTGCTGGCACAAGCGAGGCTTTGCGCGAGGGCGAGGCGAATTTGCGCTGCGCTTTGCGCATTTGGTCATCAACTGTCGTGCGCGATGGGGTCATTGCCGCAGATCAAGGCGGGGTTGCGGCCGATTGGGGGCCGTTGCAACGCGAAGCCTTGCGCAATGATATTCGCGGTTGGGTGTCGGAGCAGGATTACTGCCAGTCATGACGGCGCGCTTGTCGGGTTTGGATCAGGCGCGCGGTGTCGCGCTTGTGGCCATGGCAAGCTATCATTTCATCTTTGATCTCGATTTATTCGGGCTTGTGCCTTCGGGCACAGCCCTGTCCCCCTATATGCGCGGCTATGCTATCGCGATTGCGGGCAGCTTTCTGTTCCTGTCGGGCCTCAGCATGGTCTTGGCCCATGGGGTGGGGCGGCGGTGGCCCGCCTTTTGGCGGCGGTGGGGCATTTTGGTCGCTGCTGCGGCGGCGGTCAGCCTTGCGACCTATTTTGCCTTTGGGGCGCAATTTGTCTTTTGGGGCATCTTGCACATGATGGCGGCTGCAAGCCTAGTGGGGATTGTCCTTTTGGGACGGGTGCCTGCTTGGGGCTTGGCAGTGCTTGGTGTCTTGGCCCTTGCTGCAGGGGTTTGGCTGCGCCTGCCTTCGCTTGAGTGCCCGATATTTTGGATCACAGGCGCACAGGCGGCGCGGCCTGTGACAGTGGATTATTTGCCAATCTTGCCATGGATCGGCCCCTATCTTTTGGGCATGGCTTGGGCGCAATTTGCCCGTGATCTGGGCCGGCCGATCATGCCCCAACAGATATGCGATGGTGTGCTTGGGGCGGGTTTGGCCCTTTTGGGGCGCAATTCCCTTGCGTTTTATCTGATCCACCAACCCGTGCTGCTGGCATTGGTCGGTGGATATGTTTGGCTGCTGGATTATGCGCCTTGATAACCCGCACGCATTCTTGCCACCATCTCGCTCATATCGCGGCTGAGGTTCGGGGTGTCAGAAATACGCTTTAGCGCCTCTTGGATCAGGGCCTGACGATCAACATCATAGCGCGCCCAAGTCTCAAAGGCGGTGGACATCCGCGCCGCAGTTTGCGGGTTTTTGCCATCCATGCGGATTAGCCAATCCGCGAGGAACTGATAGCCCGCGCCTGAGGGCGCATGAAAGCCCGCAGGGTTGGCCGAGGTCAGACCTGCAATCACCGCGCGGAAGCGATTGGGGTTTTTCCAATCAAAATCTGCGTGCTCGGTCAGGCGATGTGCAACTTGCGCGGCCTCATCAGGGGCGGCATGGGCGATTTGCAGCATGAACCATTTATCCATCACGATGCGGTTTTCATGCCATTGGTTGTAGAAGGCCATGCTTGCCTGCTGCGCAACATCACCCCCGTGATCCAACAGCGCACCGAAAGCGGCCAATTGATCAGTCATATTGGTGGCCGTCTCGAATTGCGTCTGCGCGAGCTCTGGGCCATGCACACGGGTCAAGGCACGCAGGGCCACGTTGCGCAAACTGCGCCGGCCCGCGGAGGCCGCATCAGGGCTATAGCCGTCTTTATCGGTCAGTGTTTCAAACAGCCGCGTGTAAATCGGCGCAAGTGCAGCTGCGATGGACTGTTCCAAAGCGCGGCGCTTTTCATAGATCATGCTTGGATCAGGCACCACGCCTGCTTCGGCCAAATCATTGGTCAGCGCATCTTCGCTTGGCAGGCTTGCGCATAGCGCCCGAAACTCGGGGTCGAGCGTGTCATCCTGCATCACCGCAGCGAGGGCTGAGATATAGTCAGGGTTCGGGGCTGTGCCATTGGTGATCATTGCGCACAGAACCTCACGCGATAGACTGCGGCCCGCTTCCCATCGGTTGAACGGGTCTGTGTCATGCGCAAAGAGGGTCGCGCGCGCAGCAAAATCTTGCTCGATTTCTAAAATCACAGGGGCCGAGAATTCGCGCAAGACCGACAGCACAGGGGCCTCAGGCAGATCGTCAAACAACAATTCCATCTCAGGATCCGCCATTTCGACAATCTGCGTGGGCCGCAATTCGCGCCCGTCCCGACCCAATAGGCCAAGCGCCACAGGAAACAACAAGGGCTCTTTCAGCGGTTGGTTGGGGGTAGGGTCGGTGCGCTGTGCCAATTTCAGCACCAAGCGCCCATCTTGATAGGTGGAGGTGACTGTCAAACGCGGCGTGCCTGCCTGTTCATACCACCGTTTGAATTGCGACAGATCGCGCAACGTGGTGTCTTCGAACACCTGCAACCAATCCTCGATGGTGCAGGCCTGCCCATCATGGCGGTCGAAATAGAGATCAAGCGCCGCGCGATAGGCCCCTTCGCCTACCAAAAGCCGCAGCATTCGGATCAGCTCCGCCCCTTTTTCGTAAACGGTGGCCGTGTAGAAATTGTTGATCTCGATAAAACTTGCAGGGCGCACGGGATGCGCCAATGGGCCTGCATCCTCGCGGAATTGGCGCGCGCGCAGATTCAGCACATCGCCAATTCGCTGCACAGGCGCAGATCGGGCATCTGCGCTGAACTGTTGATCGCGAAAGACGGTTAAGCCCTCTTTGAGGCAGAGTTGAAACCAATCGCGGCAGGTGATGCGATTGCCTGTCCAATTGTGGAAATATTCATGGGCGATGATCCGCTCGATAAAGGCATAATCTTGATCCGTCGCGGTTTCAGGGCTGGCCAGCACATATTTGGAGTTGAAGATGTTCAGCCCCTTATTCTCCATCGCGCCCATGTTGAAATCATCGACCGCCACGATGTTAAACAGATCGAGGTCATATTCGCGGCCATAAACCTGTTCATCCCAGATCATTGACCGCTTGAGCGCGTCCATCGCATAGGCGCAATACCCCTCATCACCGGGGCGGACATAGATATTGAGATCAACCTCGCGTCCCGAGGCCGTGGTGAACTGATCGCTATAGGCGCGCAAATCGCCCGCCACCAAAGCAAAGAGATAAGCAGGTTTGGGCCAAGGGTCATGCCATTCTGCATAGCCTGCGCCTGTCTCGCCCCGATTGCCATTGGACAGCAGGATCGGTGCATCCCCCTCAATGCGCACATCAAAGGGCGCCATGACATCGGGGCGGTCGGGGTAATAGGTTATTTTGCGAAACCCTTCCGCCTCGCATTGGGTGCAATACATGCCTTTGGACATATAAAGCCCCTCAAGGGCTGTGTTATCCTGTGGTGCGATTTCGACTTCGGCCTCCCAAACAAAGCCACCCTCTGGCAGGCGTGCGGCAGGCACAGTCAGGGCTGTTTCGTTGAGGCGATAATCGGCCTCACTTAACGCTGTTCCATCTATCTTTGCCCAGATCAGACGCAGATCCTCGCCATCAAGCACAAGCGCCCCTTCGCCCAAACCTTGCGCCTCGGGGTTGGGGCGAAAGGTGATCCGTGAAATGACCCGCGTGGCCTTTGGGGTAAGGCGAAAGGTGAGATGCACGTGGTCAATCAAATACTCGGGCGGGGTGTAGTCACTGAGCCAAATGGTGCGGGGCGTGGCAGTGGCGGATGTTGCATCAAGGGGCAGGGCGGACACGGGGCGGGCCTCATTATATCGGGGAAGGGTTGGCCTTAGGCTATGCGCGGCGGTGACAGGCTGCAACCAGATAGGTGGGTTAGAGCCAGTAAAACCGCGATATATCTGTGCGATTGTCAAAGAATGCCACCGCCTCAGGCCGAAATCCATAGCCGTGCCGCGCCACCGCTTGGGATAATTCCGCGAGGATCACATGGGTGATAAAGGGGATGTCCAAGCTTTGCGCCTCTGCCAGATCCAGCCATGTCAGATGAGACAACTCGCCATCGCCTTTGGTGAAATCCTGCGCAACGCCCCTCAGATCGTCAGCACGCGCCAAAAAAAAGCGCGCGTCAAAGCGGCGTGGGCGGCCTGTGGGGGTGACGGCACGAAAAAAGAAATCAACCTGTCGCGGGTCGTGTGGGCCAAGGCTGAGCCCTGTTTCTTCGTGCAATTCGCGAAAGGCTGCGTTGATCAAGGCCTTGGGTGAACAGGTGCTGTCATGGCCGAGGCGCGCTGCAAGCGCATCAGGGATTGCGTGGGCAAGCGGGGTATCGTGATCCACCGCATCCACCGCCCCGCCGGGGAATACAAATTTTTGCGGCATGAACGCGGCAGATGCCCCGCGTTGGCCCATTAAGACCTGGGCGCCTTTTGTGCTGTCGCGCAATAAGATGATGCTTGCGGCATCCCGAATGGGAGGATCAGAAACCATGCATCCGCTTGGCCCATTGGATGCCCACAATCAGCCCCTTAAAGCGGGGTAAGAGGAACAGTGCCACCACAAAGGCCCCAAGCGAAAACCCGCCTGCCATAACCCATGGGCTTGGTTGATAGGCCGTATAAACCCAGAGCATTAAGGTGCCCAAGATTTTCGCTGTGACGAGGATCGTCAAATAGGCAGGCCCATCATCCGCGCGGGCGTGGCTCAGATCTTCGCCACAGCTGCCACAGGTTTTTACAAGGTTCAGATAGCCGCTAAACAGTGCGCCCTCACCACAGCACGGGCAGCGGCCGCGCATGGCTTTGGCAATCGCGGGCCATGTTGGGCGTTCCTGCGGGACATGATCGAAAACACCATCCGCCAAGGCAGTGATTGGATCGATTTCAGCCGCTTCGGTGCTGGGGTTTGCCATGGCGCGCATCCTTTTCTTGTCTCGACCCTAGCCCTAGCGCAAAGCGCAATCATTGGCAAAGGGGCGGGCCGTTTTGACGCGGGGCAAAAGAGAGCCGCAAAAAAATGTGACGGAAACTGCGGGCGAGCGCGTGAAAGGAATAGATCGGCAGATGGATGGGCCATTTGCCACAAGATCAGGAGTTATTGAGATGAGCACATTCAAACTTTTCACTTTGGGCTTGGCCCTGCCTTTAGGTCTTGCTGCGCAAATGGCAACCGCCGCCCCAATGGCGCAGGCTGATGCAGATGCGATATTTGCCGCCCTAGATGCGGATCGCAATGGTCAGGTCACGGCTGAGGAATTGGAGCGTATGCCAGAGGCGCGATTTGCGGCCCAAGACACCAATGGGGATGGCATGTTGGACGCCCAAGAATTGGGCGCCTCCCTGCAGGCCCGCATGGCGGATCGCGTGGATCGTATGATTGGCGATCTTGATTTGGATGGCGATGGGCTTTTGTCGCAATCTGAAATGATGGGTGGCCGCGACCAACATGAGGGGCGCGGTGAGCCAAATTTTGATCGGATGTTGTCGCGCATGGACAGCAATGGGGATGGCAGCATCAGCCTTGAGGAATTCTCGGCCATGTCCCAAATGCCCGGCGGCCATGAGCGCGGCGAAGGTGGCCGCGAAGGGCGTGGCCATCGCGGCTAAGGCGCAATCAGACGCGGCTGCCCCTCTCCCTTGGCAGTCGCGTGCTTGAATGCAATAGTTGCAGCAGATTGCGGCGGCGAGGGCAGCGTGCAAAGACCACCAAAGGCAGCATCAGAAGATGATCATCTGATGGCCCGCTTCGCCAAGGGCGATGCGGCTGCGGCGCGGGATTTGGCCGCGCGGCATCTGCCCCGCATTCTGTCGCATGCGCGCCGTGTTTTGGGGGATCAGGCCGAGGCCGAAGATGTCGCGCAAGAGGTGATGATGCGCATCTGGCGCATTGCCCCTGACTGGGACGCAGGCCGCGCAAAACTGAGCACTTGGGCGCATCAGGTGACAGCGAACCTATGTATTGATCGCTTACGCAAGCAGAACCGCCGCGCCGCGCCCACCCTTGATACGGATACGGTTGAACAAATCGAGGATCATGCGGCCTCAGTGCCCGCGCAAATGATGCAAAGGGCGCGACTTGATGCCCTGGATGCGGCGCTTGCCACTTTGCCCGAGCGTCAAAGGCAGGCGGTGGTATTGCGTCACATCGAAGGGTTATCAAATGGTGAGATTGCCCAAATTCTGAATATTACGATTGAGGCGGTCGAAAGTTTGACCGCACGCGGCAAAAGGGCATTGAGCGCCCATTTGGCCAAGGAAAAGGAGGCATTGGGCTATGCGCAATGAACAGGCAGACCAAGATCTGGATGATCTTTTCGCCGAAGCGCGCGCGGCGGATGCGCCAAGTGATGCGCTCATGGCGCGGGTCTTGGCGGATGCACAGAACGTGCAAAGACAAACCCACCACGTCCGTGAGCATACGCTCTCGCGCCTGTCTGATCTGATTGACCGCCTATTTGGGGGCTGGTCGGTTGTCTCAGGTGCGGCGATGGCGGGAATCGCGGGGCTGCTGTTTGGGGTGGGTCTTTCGACCTTGAACCCCGATATGACCTTAAGTTTGCAAGAGGCCAGCGGATGGGCCAGCACATCGGTTTCTGATTTTGGGGATCCTTGGGCTTTGGCCGATTTGGGAGGTGAGTGATGGATGAGATGATGACAACCCCGAAACCCCAAGCGCCGCGGGGCATGAAGATCGTTCTTGGTGTCTCTCTGGCGATTAATTTGGCGATTGCGGGCGCGGTTCTAGGGGCGGTGGTCTTGCATCGCGGCCCAGACGGCGAAGGCCCGCGTGAGCGGATCAACGCCTTGCGCAGTTTGGGGCCATTGGCGGGGGAATTGAACCGCGATGAAATGCGGGTGTTGATTGGGCGCATGGGGGGGCGCGAAGGGATGGGCGCCGCGCGCCGTGGGATCGCGGCGGCCAATCTGCAGGTTGAGGCTGCGTTGCGCGCAACCCCCTTTGTGCCTGATGCGTTGATGCAGGCCCTGTCTGAGCAGCGCGGATATCTTGGCGCCATGCAGGAAAGCGGGCATCGTGCTTTGGTTGATTTGATCGCGGATATGCCGCCTGAACGCCGTGCGGCCTTGGCCGATGAATTGGCCGAAGGGCGCAGGCGTTAGAGATCGGCACTCATCCCTGCGGATTGCAATTCAACAAGACGCGCGTAAATGCCGCCCCTTTGCATCAGGCTGTCATGGGTGCCTTCTTCGACAACATGGCCTTTATCCATGACCACAATCTTATCGGCATCGCGAATGGTGGACAGCCGATGCGCAATTACAAGGGTCGTGCGCCCTTGCGATAGGCGCGATAGGGCAGTTTGCACCAATTTTTCAGATTGCGTGTCGAGGGCCGATGTGGGTTCATCCAACAGCAAAATCGGCGCATCTTTCAGCATCGCGCGGGCGATGGCCACGCGCTGACGTTGGCCGCCCGACAGGGACGAGCCGCGCGGGCCAACAGCCGTTTCCAACCCTGCGGGCAGGGATTTGGCAAATTCCATCACGGCGGCGTTTTCTGCGGCTTTGGCCACATCGGCGCTGTCAGCATTAAGCCGCCCCATGCGGATATTATCTTCGATGCTTTCATCGAACAGCGCCGTGTCTTGGCCCACAACCGCGATCATGTCACGCAAGGCGGCCAGATCAGCCTCGGTGGTCGCAACACTGCCGATGCGCACCCTGCCTGCCACTGGATCAATCAAGCGGGTCAGCAAGGCAAACAGCGTGGTCTTGCCCGCGCCTGATGGCCCCACAATCGCGGTTGTCTGCCCCTCTTTGGCGGTGAAGGTCAGATCATGCAGAACGGGCATGTCGCCATAGGAGAATTCGACATTCTCAAAGCAGATATCGCCAGAACTCAGCGGGGCAGGGTGGGCAGGGCTAAGAACGGTGGGGCGCAGATCAAGCATGGAATAGATCCGCTCTAGCGAGGCTGCGGCGGCCTGAAGGCTGCCTGCAATATTTGACAGACGTTTGAGCGGGTCGAACATCAGCGAAAGCGCGGTGATAAAGGACATGAAATCCCCCACCGATTTATCACCCGTCACAATGGCGGTGGCCCCAAATAATGTGACTGAAACAAACCCAATGCCCGACATGAGGTCGATCAACGAGGGGTTCGCGGATTGGCCTGCACTCGAGCGGATCTGTTGCTTGAGGTATTGCTTGACGCTGCGCTCAAACCGCCCGCGCTCATGCGCCTCAAGGCGGTTGACCTTGATGGATTGAATGCCGTGAAACATCTCGTCCAGCCGCGTGGTCAGGGTCGCGGCAGCCTCGCGCGCGGCAAATGCGGTGCGGCGGATTTGCTTGAGCAGCAGGGTCATGGGCACGATCATCAAAGGCAGCCCAACCAAGGCCACCAGTGACCATTGCCAATCATTTGAGAACATCACAAAGGACAAAGCCACAAGCGAAACTAAATCACGCCCAAAGGAGAGAAGGACACTTGTCGCCGCAGATTGCAGCGTCTGGCTGTCCCCGCGCACGCGTTCGATCAATTCACCTGGGGGGTGGCGGGTAAAGACGGCACCATCAAGCGTCAAAAGATGCTCGACCAGGCGTGTTTGCAATGCGGTTGTCACTTTCAGGCCAAGCGCCGACATAATGACGCGCTGCACAAAGCCCGCAACGGCGCGGAACAGGAACAAAAAGCCGATGACCGTGACCACTTTCCAAAGCCCATCCAAGGTTTGTGCGGCAAAAAGTTCATCGAAAAGAGGGCGCACCATCCATGCAAATGCACCAAGTGCGGCGCCTTCAAGGCTCATCAAGATCAGTGCGAATGTCAGGGCGGGCCAATATCTGAGGACATGCTCGCGCCACAGGCGGATCACAAGTCGAGACGAGCGCAGATCAACCCCATTTGGGGCCGTGGCCTGCGAATCTGATGCGGGGCTTGGGTCTGACATGCGTCTCCAAATCTGCGAAAAATTTCGCATTCTGCTAAAGAATGCTTAGCAAATCATCATCCGCCCTGATTAGGCTATGCCGCCCCTGCAAACAAGCACCCGCAATGTATGGGGTCATATTTCCTGAATCCGCCATTGTTTTCGGGTCGATGTCTTTTCTGAGGTGCAAAGCGGCGTTTTCAGGACGGTTTTGCACTAATTTCTGTTAATTGGTTGTCATCTAAGGCTCAGGCTGTTTAGCTTAGGGCAATTGAATGCGGGGCTACACCGCAACCACAACGGGAGTTCGACACTTTGTTCGACACAGCAAAAGACGCGTTTGTCGCTTTTGAGCATGTCCAGAAAAGTTACGATGGCGAAACGCTGGTCGTAAAAGATCTTAACCTTCAGATCGGTCAGGGCGAATTTCTAACGATGCTTGGGCCTTCGGGGTCGGGCAAAACGACCTGCTTGATGATGCTTGCAGGTTTCGAGACAGCCACCCATGGCGAGATCCTGTTGCAGGGTCGTCCGATCAACAACATTCCGCCCCATAAGCGCGGCATTGGGATGGTGTTCCAGAATTACGCTTTGTTCCCGCATATGTCGGTTGCAGAAAACCTTGCCTTCCCCTTGGAAGTGCGCGGCATGGGCAAATCGGAGCGCGAAGGAAAGATCAAACGCGCGCTTGATATGGTGCAGATGGGGGATTTTGGCGGTCGCCGTCCCGCGCAGCTTTCGGGTGGGCAGCAACAGCGTATCGCCTTGGCGCGGGCCTTGGTGTTCGAGCCTGAGCTTGTTTTGATGGACGAACCTTTGGGGGCGCTCGACAAGCAATTGCGCGAACATATGCAATTTGAAATCACCAATCTGGCGCATCAGTTGGGCATCACCACAGTTTATGTGACCCATGACCAGACCGAAGCCCTGACCATGTCAGATCGTGTCGCGGTGTTTGATGATGGCCGTATCCAACAGCTTGATCCGCCTGATGTTCTCTATGAACAGCCGCAAAACAGCTTTGTGGCGCAGTTTATTGGCGAAAATAACACGCTTTCGGGTGTGGTGACGAAAATCTCAGGCGATCGCTGCGTTGTGAAGCTGGACAGCGGTGACGAAATTGACGCGCGTCCTGTAAACGTCTCGGCCGTGGGGGATCGCACAACTGTTTCAATCCGTCCCGAGCGGGTGGAAATGGACAAGCGCCGCCTTTCGCCTGACGCGCATACGCTGAAAGGCGAGGTTCTCGAATTTATTTACATGGGCGATATTTTCCGCACGCGCCTGCGCGTGGCCGGGTCGGATGACTTCATCATTAAGACCCGCAACGCCCCCGATCAAAAACGACTCACACCTGGCACCCAGATTGAAATAGGATGGTTGCCTGACGATTGCCGCGCGCTTGATGCTTAAGCGCATGGCCTAAGCTGCCACCTTCGCCTGGAGGGTGGCCATGCATAAGACCATACCAGGTAACAACACGGGAGACTGACATGAAACTGTCAAAAACACTTCTGGCAACTTCTGCACTCGGCGTCGCCGCAGCAGGTTTGGCCTATGCGGGCGGCCACATGGCCACTGGCACATTTACCTTCGTAAGCTGGGGCGGTGCCTATCAGGCCAGCCAAACCAACGCTTATACGGATCCATACACCGCGAATAACCCTGATGTTCAGATCGTTTGGGACGAAAGCTCGAACGAAGCGGTGGCAAAACTGCGCGCGATGAACGAAGCGGGCAACCTGACATGGGATTTGGTTGACGTTGTGGCATCGGACGCGTTGCGTCTGTGTGACGAAGGTCTCGCCATGGAAATCGATCCTGATGAGATGCTTGCACCTGCGCCCGATGGCACTCCCGCAAGCGAAGATTTCGGTGACCTTTTGGTTGGCGATTGCTTCATCCCACAGATCGTTTACTCCACCACCTTCGGCTATCGCACCGACATGGTGCCTGATGGTGTAGAGCCTCCAAATGACATTTGTGATGTGTTCGATCTCGAAACATATCCTGGCATGCGTTCGCTTGAGAGCCGCCCAATCAACAACATGGAATGGGCCTTGCTTTGTGACGGCGTTGCAAAGGAAGACGTCTATGACGTTCTGGCCACTGATGAAGGCCAAGAGCAGGCTTTGGCCAAGCTCGACACCATCCGCGACAGCGTGATTTGGTGGAACGCTGGCGCCGATACGCCACAGCTTTTGGCGGATGGCGAAGTCTTTATCGGTTCGACCTATAATGGCCGTCTATTCTCGGCCATCGTTGAGCAGAACCAGCCAATCGGCATGATGTGGGACGCACAGGTATTCGACCTTGATGGTTGGATCATCCCAGCAGGTCTGCCAGAAGATCGTCTGGCGCGCGTGATGGACTTCGTCTATTTCGCAACCGACACGCAGCGTCTGGCAGATCAGGCCGCCTACATTTCCTATGGCCCTGCACGTCTGTCCTCTGCGCCACTGGTTGGCAACCATGCAGAGCTTGGCATCGAAATGGCACCCCATATGCCAACCGATCCAAACAATGCACAGAACACGTTCCTCTATAACTACGAGTTCTGGGCGGATTATCGCGATGATATTGACGCGAAATTCCAAGCATGGCTGGCTCAGTAATCTGAGCTGAATTTGGGGCGGGGCCGCGATCAAACGCGGCCCCCTCTCAACCATCGGGTAGCCCCATGAGGGCAAGGGTCTCGGCAGATCTAACGCGCGTGAAACCGCGGCGCGGCCCGACCAAATTCATGACGATTGAAGATAGAAACGACTGACGGGGACAGGATGAGCGACACCACCAATTCAGGCCCGATGCTGGCGGCGGATGGAACCCCCCTCAAGACGAGCCTCGCCCGTGCCCTCAGACGTCAAAAGCTGCGTGCGCTGATGTTGATTGCGCCCCTTTTGGCCTTTGTTGTTTTGACATTTGTTGTCCCGATCGGATCGATGTTGTTTCGATCGGTAGAAAACCAAATTGTATCTGGCACGCTTCCCGAAACGGTTGAAGCGCTTGACGCTTGGGATGGCCAAGACGGCACCTTGCCAGATGAGACCGTGTTCCAAGCCTTATTTTTCGACATTTTTCGCGCTGCCGAGGCCAAGGAACATACCAAACTTGGCTCGCGCCTAAATTATGAACGCACGGGCCTTTCTTCGATGTTCCGCACCACAGGGCGGGGCGTTGATGATATTGGCGAGGTTTTTCAAGATTGGCTTGAAGATGCAGATCCTGCCTTCAAGGATGGGATCACATGGTATGAGATGCTGTCTGGCACAGGCGGCGAAGATGTGATCGAAGCCCGACGCGCCCTTTGGGCGAATATGGTGGGCGAGGGGTTTGCAGGCGATATTGGGTTTACCCTATCGGGTGAGATGGCAGCACTTCTGCCCCAAACCGCCGCCGCCTATAGTGACTGGGCCATCTATACCGCCATCGCGGATGAGGATGTGGTTTCCGAAGAAGACCCATGGGAGGCGGTATATGCGGCCTTGGCCCTTGATCTGGCGCGCGCTGATACAGCGTCCGCCCTGGCCTCATACACAGGGGCGGGCGCAGGCCCATTGGCCAATGCGATTGCAGCCCTGCCAAGCCTGCCGCAAATTGATTTCCGCGCCGCATTCATCGAAGAAAATGATGGGTGGGGCGATACGGAAAACTGGCAAACGATCAAGATTTACAGCCCTGATTACACCACTGGCTATTTCCTCAACGCGATTGATATGGAAAAGGGGCTTGAGGGTGTGAATGCCCGCCCTGAAAGCCAGCAGCTTTATATCAAACTGTTCATTCGTACGATGATCATGTCCTTGATCATCACGGGCTCCTGTATCCTTTTGGGGTATCCTGTGGCGTGGCTTTTGGCCAACCTGCCCGTGCGCAGCGCCAATGTATTGATGATCCTTGTTCTTCTGCCGTTCTGGACATCGCTCTTGGTGCGCACCAGTGCGTGGAAAGTGCTGCTGCAACAGCAAGGCGTGATCAATGAAATCCTTGTCTGGCTTGGATTTGTCGATGATGCAAACCGCCTGATTTTGATGAATAACTCGACAGGCACGATCATTGCGATGACGCATATTTTGCTGCCCTTTATGATTTTGCCGCTTTATTCGGTGATGAAAACCATTCCGCCGTCCTACCTTCGCGCCGCCAAAAGTCTTGGCGCGACCAATTGGACAGCGTTCTGGCGGGTCTATTTCCCACAATCTGTTCCAGGCATTGGGGCGGGGTCGATTCTCGTGTTCATCTTGGCGATTGGCTATTACATCACGCCCGAAATCGTGGGCGGCACAGATGGTGTCTTTATCTCGAACCGCATTGCCTACCATATTTCATCCTCGCTCAACTGGGGCTTGGCGGCGGCTTTGGGGTCGATCCTTCTGGCCTTGGTCTTGGCGCTGTATTGGCTTTATGACCGCATTGTCGGCATTGATAACGTGAAATTGGGGGGCTGAGATTATGGCTCAATCGCTGAAACTTACGCTCAAGCGCCCCTCCCTTTGGGGGTTCACGGCACCCCTGACTGCGGCTGTGTCAGCGGCCTTTGGCTATATCGCAGGCACATCCTTTGGAAATCCGCTCATGGGGATTGTTGCGGGCGCTGTCATTGGGGCCGTATTGGCGGCCTTGCTGCACCCTATGGCTGAAAAGCGGATGATGGCGCGCCTTGGTGTGATTGCGATCTTCTTTGCCGCGGGTCTTTTCGCCACCAATTTGGGCGGCGGGATCGCAGCAGGCCTTGTAGGCGCGGTGCTGTCATGGTTCGTCTTCTGGATCGACACGGGCGATTATCGCAAAGGCGTGCCGATTTATTACACAGGCGGGCAGACCCTTTGGCATAACAGTTTCCTGTTTATCTGTGGGCTGATCTTCTTCTTTCTGATTGCCCCGCTTTTCCCCGTGATGTGGCTGTCGTTTAACGCGCAGGATTTCTTTACCTTCACGCCCGAGATGCTGGCCTTTGATCCCGAGGGGTATTCGCTGAAGCATTACCGCGATTTCCTAACCACGGATGAGTGGATGCAGCCGCTGAAAAACTCGCTGATCATTGCGCCAATTGCGACTGTTATCTCAGTTAGTCTTGGCACATTGGCGGCCATCGGTTTGTCGCAATCGCATGTGCCTGGGCGTCAAACCATCATGGCGGTTTTGATCTCGCCTATGATCGTGCCTTTGATCATCTCCGCGACAGGGATGTTCTTTTTCTACGCCCCTCTTGGTAATTGGTTGGAACTGACCTTGGGTCTGAACAAGTCCTTCGTGGGATATGTGAAAGTGATCTTGGCGCATGCCGTGTTGGGCGTGCCCTTTGTGATCATCACAGTGACCGCCACGCTTGTTGGTTTTGATCGGTCGCTGACGCGGGCGGCGGCGAATATGGGCGCCAACCCTGTGACCACCTTCTTCCGTGTGCAGATGCCGCTGATTTTGCCGGGTGTTATCTCAGGCGGTCTGTTCGCCTTTATCACCTCGTTTGACGAGGTTGTCGTGGTGCTGTTTGTTGGTTCAGCGCAGCAGCAGACCCTGCCTTGGCAGATGTTCACGGGCCTCCGCGAACAAATTTCGCCAACGATTTTGGCGGCGGCCACGATCCTTGTGACCATCTCTATCCTGCTTTTGACCACAGTCGAACTTCTGCGCCGCAGATCAGAGCGCCTGAGGGGCCTCAGCCCAAGCTGATTGGCGCAAGATCACATCATCAAGGCCGCATTGGATATGCCGATGCGGCCTTTTTTTTGATCTGATATTGCGATAGAATTTGTGGAAATTGATAGGACTTGCCTATGATCCAAAAACTGGAAATGCTACTTGCTTTGGCCAAAACCCAGCACTTTGGCCGTGCGGCTGAATTGTTGGGGGTTACTCAGCCAAGCCTGTCCTCAGGGATCAAGCAACTGGAAGACCAGCTTGGGGTGAAGCTGGTGCAGCGCGGGTCACGCTTTGGCGGTCTGACCCCTGAGGGGCAACGCGCATTGGAGTGGGCGCGGCGTATCGTGGGCGATAGCCGCCAGTTGCGTGAAGAAATGCGTTATAGCCGCGAGGGGTTATCGGGCCATTTGCGCCTTGCGGTGATCCCGACTGCATTGACCGAAGCCGCGCGTCTGGTCAGCCGCTTTTCGCGCGTGCATCCCAATGTCAGTTTTTCTATTCTGTCCCGTTCGTCCGCCGAAATCCTCAAGCTGTTGGAAAATCTCGATGCAGATGCGGGTGTGACCTATTTGGACAATGAGCCTTTGGGACGCATGGTGAGCACGGGGCTCTATCGTGAAAATTACGCGGTTCTGTGCCGATCAGATCACCCTTTTGCGGCACAGACCCAAGTGGCATGGGCCGCGCTCGAGGGGATGAGCCTGAGCCTCCTGACCCCTGATATGCAAAATCGGCGGATCTTAAACCGCAATTTCGCGGCGCATGGTCTTGAGCCAAAATCGGTTGTCGAAAGCAATTCGACCATTGTTCTGGTGAGCCATGTGATTGAGGCAGGTGCGCTGACAGTTTTGCCGCAATCCATGGCGCAGTTCCTTGCCATTGGCCATGATCTGCGGGTGATCCCGTTGGAAGATGGGGCGCTGCGCCCTGAGGTGGGTTTGATTGCCCCCCATCAAGAGCCTTATACCCCCGTTTTCCGAAGCCTTTTACGCGTTGCACGCGAGATGGCGGGCGAGGTTGGTTGATAGATTTTGTCTATCGTTTGACGAAATACTGATATTGAATCAGAATTATACCTCGGGCATTGGTCGGGTATCGCGCGCGCGCTCAAGCGTGGATGCGCGCGATCCTCACGACCAAAGGATGACGGCCATGCCCCGCGACCATGCTGATGCGAATGATCAAGACATCACGGCGATTGTGATGCGCCACATGGGGATGGAGGGGCCGCTGCTGCCCATGCTGCATGCCTTGCAAGAAGAATTCGGGTATATTCCTGAAGCGGCCCGCCCGATCATTTGCGATGCGCTCAATATCACAGGCGCGGAACTGCACGGGGTGATCAGCTTTTATCATGATTTCCGCACAGCGCCGTCCGCGCGGCACAGCTTGAAAATCTGCCGCGCTGAGGCCTGTCAGGCTGTTGGCGGCAAGGCGCTGTCTGATCGTATTCTCGCGATGCTTGGACTGGATTGGGGCCAGGCGCGCGCCGATGGGAAATTGGTGGTTGAGCCTGTCTATTGTCTGGGCCTATGCGCCTGTGCGCCTGCGGCTATGCTGGATGGCAAATTGATCGGTCGCGCCACCGAAGAAAAAATCAGTAAAACCTTGTCGGAGGCGGCCCTATGAAAAAGATTTACATCCCCCGCGATGCCGCCGCCAAGGCGCTTGGGTCTGATGAGGTTGCGGCCACTTTGGCCGATGCGCTTATGGCGCGTGGGGAAGAGGCGCAGATCATCCGCAACGGAAGTCGCGGGATGATCTGGCTAGAACCTCTGATAGAGATCGAAGAAAATGGCACCCGTTTGGCTTACGGCCCGATTGCTGCGGATCAAGTCGAGGATCTTCTGGCAGGCAAGATCGAGACGCTCGGCCCTGTCGAAGATATTCCGTTTTTTGCCAAGCAAAACCGTCTGACTTTTGCGCGCTGCGGTTTGATTGATCCGCTCAGCTTGTCGGATTACCGCGATCACGGCGGCCTTGTGGGACTGTCTCGTGCCTCCGCCACGAGTGCCGCTGACATTGTCGCAGAGGTGATCGCCTCTGGATTGCGCGGGCGTGGTGGCGCAGGCTTCCCGACTGGGATCAAGTGGAAAACTGTCTCAGAGGCGGCAGGCCCTCAGAAATACATCGTTTGCAACGCAGACGAGGGGGATAGCGGCACTTTCGCGGATCGGATGATCATGGAAGGGGATCCTTTCTGCTTGATTGAAGGCATGGCGATTGCGGGGCTGGCCACAGGGGCCACGCGCGGGTTTGTATATATCCGTTCCGAATATCCCGATGCGATTGAAGTGATGGAACAGGCGGTCACCATCGCCCGTGCCGAAGGCGTTTTGGGTGACGATGTCTTGGGATCAGGCAAAGCCTTTGATCTTGAGATCCGTGTGGGGGCAGGGGCCTATGTTTGCGGCGAAGAGACATCGCTTTTGAACAGCCTTGAGGGCAAGCGCGGTGTTGTGCGCGCCAAGCCGCCGTTGCCCGCCTTAGAGGGTTTTCTCGGGCGGCCAACAGTTGTGAATAACGTCCTGTCCTTGGCAACGATCCCCGTGATTTTCGAAAAAGGTGCGGCGCATTATGCCAGTTTCGGCCTTGGTCGGTCTAAAGGGACGATGCCAATCCAGATTGCAGGCAATGTTGCGCGCGGCGGGTTGTTTGAAACCGCCTTTGGGATGCCTTTGGGCGAATTGGTCAACGAGATTGCAGGCGGCACCGCTACGGGGCGGCCCGTCAAAGCGGTTCAGGTGGGCGGCCCCTTGGGTGCCTATATGCCCCCGTCCAAATTTGACACGCCTTTTGCCTATGAGGAATTTGATGGGCAAGGTGGGCTGATCGGGCATGCGGGCGTGGTCGTCTTTGACGACAGCGCAGACATGGTTCAGATGGCGCGGTTTGCGATGGAATTCTGCGCGGTGGAATCTTGCGGGAAATGCACGCCCTGCCGCATTGGGGCAAGACGCGGGGTGGAAACCATCGACCGCATTGCCGCGGGGGATGCGACCGCAATCCCCTTGTTGACCGATCTGTGCGAGACGATGAAAGACGGCTCGCTCTGCGCGCTTGGCGGGTTCACGCCTTACCCTGTCATGTCGGCCCTTCAGAATTTTCCAGATGAATTTGGGGCCACCCCCGCCAATCAGGCCGCTGAATAGGAGGGTTTTGATCCATGAAAGATTTTATCATTCCTTGGGATGACCGCGACATGGGAACGCCCGCTAAGACGGGCGCGCCTGTCAGTCTGACGATTGATGGTGTTGCGGTTACTGTGCCAGAGGGCACAAGCGTTATGCGCGCCGCAGCCGAGGCGGGGTTGTCGATCCCCAAGCTCTGCGCCACAGACAGCCTTGAGGCCTTTGGCTCTTGCCGTTTATGCGTTGTCGAAATTGAGGGGCGGCGCGGCACGCCCGCTTCCTGCACGACACCCGTGGCCGAAGGTATGGTGGTTCATACTCAGAACGCCAAGCTGCACAAACTGCGCCGCGGGGTGATGGAATTGTATATCAGCGATCACCCGCTTGATTGTTTGACATGTGCCGCCAATGGCGATTGCGAATTGCAGGACATGGCGGGCGCGGTTGGATTGCGCGATGTGCGCTATAGCGCGACCGAAGGGGCGAGTATCGCCAACCATTTCACCGCGCGTGACACCAATGGGGATCTCAACCCCGAATATTTACCCAAGGATGAAAGCAATCCCTATTTCACCTATGACCCCTCCAAATGTATCGTCTGCAACCGCTGTGTTCGGGCCTGCGAGGAGGTGCAAGGCACGTTTGCGCTGACCATCGAAGGACGTGGGTTTGACAGCCGCGTATCCGCAGGCGGCCCGTTGGATGATTTCCTCAGTTCGGATTGCGTGTCATGCGGCGCTTGCGTGCAGGCCTGTCCAACGGCAACCTTGCAGGAAAAATCTGTCATCGAATTGGGCACGCCGCAACGCTCGGTCGTGACCACATGCGCCTATTGTGGTGTGGGCTGTTCGTTCAAAGCAGAATTGAATGGCGATCAATTGGTGCGGATGGTGCCCTATAAACACGGCAAGGCCAATCGCGGGCATTCCTGTGTGAAGGGGCGCTTTGCCTATGGCTATGCCACCCATAAAGACCGTATTTTGAACCCGATGATCCGCGATGACATCTCCGAGCCATGGCGCGAAGTGTCATGGGAGGAGGCGCTTGGCTTCGCCGCGCAAAAACTGCGGGGCATTCAGGCGAAGTATGGCCAGAAATCCATCGGCGTGATCACCTCAAGCCGTTGCACGAACGAGGAAACCTTCCTTGTGCAAAAACTGGCGCGTGCGGTGTTTGGCAATAACAACACCGACACTTGTGCGCGGGTCTGCCATTCGCCAACGGGTTATGGCTTGGGCCAGACCTTTGGCACATCGGCAGGGACGCAAGATTTTGACTCGGTCGCGCACGCAGATGTGGTTGTCGTGATTGGGGCCAACCCAACCGATGGCCACCCCGTTTTCGCAAGCCGTCTGAAAAAGCGCCTGCGCCAAGGGGCAAAGCTGATCGTGATCGACCCACGCCGCATTGATCTGGTGAAATCCGCCCATATCAAGGCCGCGCATCACCTGCCGTTGAAACCAGGCACCAATGTGGCGGTTGTTACGGCCATGGCCCATGTGATTGTCACCGAAGGTCTTGCGAACGAGGCCTATATCCGCGAGCGCTGCGATTGGGATGAGTTCGAGGATTACGCAGAATTCATTTCTGACCCGCGCCATAGCCCTGAGGCGGTTGAGGCCTTGACGGGTGTGCCTGCTGCGGAACTGCGCGCCGCAGCGCGCTTATATGCAACGGGCGGTAATGGGGCGATTTATTACGGCTTGGGTGTCACGGAGCATTCCCAAGGCTCGACCACAGTGATGGGGATCGCCAATTTGGCGATGCTTACGGGCAATGTGGGCCGCGAAGGTGTGGGTGTGAACCCGCTTCGTGGGCAAAATAACGTGCAAGGCTCGTGTGATATGGGGTCTTTCCCGCATGAATTGCCGGGCTATCGCCATGTCAAAAACGCTGATGTGCGCGCTATTTTTGAGCAAGCTTGGGGCGTTGAGATTGACCCAGAGCCGGGCCTGCGCATTCCCAATATGTTGGATGCGGCAGTGGCGGGTAAATTTAAAGGGCTTTACTGCCAAGGCGAAGATATCCTTCAGTCTGACCCAGATACCAAACATGTGGCGGCAGGTTTGGCCGCGATGGACTGCGTGATCGTGCATGATCTTTTCTTGAACGAAACTGCGAATTACGCCCATGTTTTCTTGCCTGGCTCAACCTTCCTTGAGAAAGATGGCACCTTCACCAATGCTGAGCGCCGCATCAACCGCGTGCGCGAAGTTATGGCGCCAAAGGCAGGGATGGCTGATTGGGAAGTAACGCAAGCCTTGGCCAATGCCATGGGGGCAGGGTGGAACTATACCCACCCGTCTCAAATCATGGAGGAAATCGCCGCCACCACCCCAAGCTTTGCTGGCGTTGATTACGCGGTGCTTGAGGAAAAAGGCAGTGTGCAATGGCCGTGCAATGACGCAAACCCAGAGGGCACGCCACTGATGCATGTTGATGGGTTTGTGCGCGGCAAGGGGCGCTTTATTCTGACTGAATATGTTGCCACTGATGAGCGCACAGGGCCGCGCTTCCCACTGTTGCTGACCACAGGGCGTATCTTGAGCCAGTATAATGTGGGCGCGCAGACACGGCGCACGGAAAACACCGTCTGGCATGAGGAGGATGTGTTGGAAATCCATCCCCATGACGCAGAAACACGCGGGATCAAGGAGGGGGATTACGTCAAGCTGGCCTCGCGGTCAGGCGAGACATCCCTGCGCGCCAAGATCACCGATCGCGTTAGCCCAGGTGTGGTTTATACAACCTTCCACCACCCGCAGACTCAGGCCAATGTGATCACCACCGATTTCTCGGATTGGGCCACGAATTGCCCTGAATATAAGGTGACAGCAGTGCAGGTGTCGCAATCAAATGGCCCGACTGAATGGCAAGAAAGCTATGAGGCGCAGGCCAAGGCGGCGCGGCGTATCCTGCCTGCGGCGGAATAGCTATGGCTGCGGCCCCGTTGGCGCGCGCGGTGGTAAAAGCCACCCGTGACGGCCTGACGGCCGAAGACCGTGCCTTGGCCGAAGAATGCCCTGTGGCCATGGTGTTTGATGGGGGCACGCAAGCGGTCATGATGGCCACCCCGCGTGATCTTGAAGATTTCGCGCGCGGCTTTGCCAAGACCGAAGGCTTTATCGCAAGCGATGCCGATATTCGCGAGATTGAGATTGTCCGCCACGAGGCGGGTCAAGGCATTGAAGCACGGCTTTGGCTTGATGCCGCGCAATCGCAGGCCTTGCAAGCTCGGCGCCGCTCGATGATGGGCCCTGTGGGATGCGGGCTGTGTGGTATTGACAGCCTTGCGCAAGCGATGCGGGATATCGCGCCCTTGCCGCACGATATAGCCCCTTTGCCCCTCACCCCGCTTTTGGGCGCGGCGGAGGCCTTGCGGGGTCACCAACCTTTGCACGATGAAACCCATGCGGTTCACGCGGCGGGGTTTTTTCAGCCCGCACAGGGCATTGTCTTGGCGCGCGAGGATGTCGGGCGGCACAATGCGCTTGATAAGCTAATCGGCGCGATGGGGGCGGCACATATTGATCCGACTGCGGGCGCGATTGTGATCACCAGCCGCGTCTCGGTTGAGATGGTGCAAAAAACCGTTATCGCAGGCGCGCCTGTGCTGATCGCGGTTTCCGCACCAACCGCGTTGGCCTTAGATGTTGCAGATCAGGCGGGTCTGTGCGTGGCGGCATTGGCGCGCAAAGGGCAATTTGAAATTTTCACGCATCCTGAGCGGATAGAACAAGGATAGATCACTATGGCATTGGATAAGCTGATTACGATGGCGAACCAGATCGCCACATTTTTCGAAAGCCAAAAAGGCGATGATTTGGCCGAACGTGTTGCGGCCCATCTGAACGATTTTTGGGGGCCAGAGATGCGCGCTGATTTCGTGCATCTGGTGAGCGACCCATCACAGGCTGACCGATTGCATCCGCTGGCACGCGATGCTGTGGCGTTGTTGCGTCTGCCTCAGGACGTTTGATCATCCTCTGCTGCGAGGTCAGAGGTGAGATCAAGTTTCGATGCGGGTGAAAAGCCGCCATCAATGAAATCTTCGCGGTCAATGTAGTCTTTGATCTGGTCATAGCTTTACACCAGATTGCTTGACCACCCTTCAAGAAAGCGCAGGCGGCGCCGCTCTCTATGCGGTTGAAACCCATTATTGCGGATCATCTGCAAATCTTGTTCGCGTTCCTCATAGGTGAGAAAGGCGGTGATTTCGGTCAGATATTTCACATCAAAAAAGCCGATATTGTCTGACCATGGTTTCCGCCCGCCCAAGAAATTCACAAGCTGCAAGGGTCGCATCGCACCAATAATGGCCATTTGTTCCGTCATCGGCCAATTCCATCTTGGCGCAAGCTCTTGCCAACGATCCGCGAAGGCCACGTTCAAGGCGCTGAAACTTGTGCCGCCCTCGCTGCGTAAATCGGCAATTGCGGCTTGCCCGATGCCCGTTTCTGAAAATTGTGCGGCATCCACAAGCAGCAAAGCAGGGCTGAGCGCGCGTTCATATCCCGCAGGCATGCGATCTTTGAACGGGGCAGGGATTTTGTCGCTCTCTGCCAATGTCCATGATGAGATATGGCGCACAGCTGCCGCTGGGGCGCTGAAGGGATAAGAGAACAGCGCATCAAACCCATCCCCCAAGGCAAAGCTGAACTTATCGACAAACAGCACCTTGCTGTGAATCCGCGTCAACGTCTCAAGCGCGAAGAGCACAAGGAAACTTTCCCGCGCGGGGTTTGGGGCGCCATCGGGGCCATCAGGGGCAAATTCGTCCAAATCAAAGACGTCTTCGCAGCGGATCAAGGTGGCGTAACGCTTGATCATGGCGGATGTGCTGGCCGAGAGGGCGCGGTCGGTAAAGACATAATAGACGCAGCTGCGCGTATCTGTGCGCTGACGCAACTGCGACATCAAAAAGGCAGCATTCCATCCCGAAGCTTCATCGCAACAGGTCAAAATTGCGTGTTTTGCGCTCATAGCTGTAGGTTGCATGGTCGATGCACTGGCCTTTTGGTAATCCCCGAGTTTAGCAGGGCAAGTCAGACCATATCGAACAGAATATCTCAAGCCCTGTGGCAGCCAATCCTTCCGAAATCCTACATAAATGAGCCGCCCACCTCTTGCAGAACCATATCTCGGGCTCTAGATCACCTCACAGAAAGTTGAGACCACCGAAGAAGGCAAAAGGAACGGGCAGCGGTCAGTGTGACCTTCCCATTATGCGCTCATGGCAGGTTGGCGCAGGTTGGGGCGATATCTTGGCGTTTTTCACGCGCATTCTCTATCGGACGCAGAAAATGCGCCGTTAATTGGGTGTCAGATATTGACCTTTCCCGCAAAGCCTTTGCAGATTGAGACAGCATAATCGCGCATCACCCAAGATGCGCCTAGAACAGGGAAGTAACATGAGCAGCGCAGGCCAGATATTGCCTATCATTGCCATTTTACCGTTTTTGGGCGCCTTGGTGCCGGGGTTGATGATCCGCGCGGGGCGCAATGCTTGCGCCACATTTACCGCGATCCCCACGGCTTTGGCGCTTATTATGTTGGGCACGCTTGCCCCTGCGGTATTTCTTGGCGAGGTTTTGACCTATTCCGTCCCTTGGCTGCCTGCCATGGGTTTGGAGATGGCATTCTTCCTTGATGGTTTGGGCCTGATGTTTGCGGGCATGATCTTGGGCGTGGGCCTGTTGATCACGCTTTATGCGCGGTTCTACCTGTCGGACAAAGACCCGATGGGGCAGTTTTACACCTATCTTCTGCTGTTCCAAGGCGCGATGCTCGGCATTGTTTTGTCTGACAATATCCTGCTTTTGCTAATTTTCTGGGAGTTGACCTCGCTCTCCTCCTTCTTGCTGATTGGCTATTGGAAACACCTGCCCGAAGGTCGCCAAGGCGCGCGTATGGCTTTGGCTGTCACGGGTGCGGGTGGTTTGGCCATGATCGGGGGATTGGTCATTTTGGGCCAGATTGCAGGCAGCTATAACCTGACGGATATTTTGCAGGCAGGCGATGCGATCCGCGCTTCCGACTGGTATTTGCCTGCGCTGATTTTGATCCTGCTTGGCGCCTTTACAAAATCCGCGCAGTTCCCCTTCCATTTCTGGCTGCCCCACGCGATGGCTGCGCCCACACCTGTATCAGCCTATCTGCATTCGGCAACTATGGTGAAGGCGGGCATTTTCCTGATGGCGCGGATGTGGCCCGTTTTGGCAGGCACGCCTGAGTGGTTCTACATCGTGGCCACGACAGGTTTGATCACGATGGTGATGGCCGCGAAAATCGCGCTGTTCAAAGATGACCTAAAGGCATTGTTGGCCTTCTCGACTGTCAGCCATTTGGGTCTTTTGACCTTGCTCTTGGGGATGGGCACGAAATTTGCCGCTGTTGCGGCGGTGTTTCATATCCTCAACCACCTGACCTTTAAGGCCGCTTTGTTCATGAGCGTGGGGATTGTCGACCATGAAACCCATACCCGCGATATCAAGCGGCTTGGCGGTTTGCGTCACCTGATGCCCATCACCGCGGTGATTGCGGTGATTGGGTCGTTGTCTATGGCAGGGATCCCGCTTTTCAACGGGTTCTTGTCCAAGGAAATGATGCTTGAGGCGGCGGTGCATACCCCTTGGGCGGGGGCGCATTGGGTGATGCCAGTATTCGCAACCTTGGGGGCATTATTCTCGGTCGCCTATTCGTTCCGTTTGATCGTTCATGTCTTTTTTGGGCCAAAGCGGGATGACTATCCGCATATGCCGCATGATCCAGGATTTGGGATGTGGGCCGCGCCTGCCGTCTTGGTCGTTTTCGTTGTTTTAATCGGCCTCTTCCCTGCCCTGATTGCGGGGCCTTTGGTGGCCACGGCAGGGCAGGCGGTCATCGGCGGAGAGTTGCCCTATTACGCCCTCAAGATTTGGCATGGCTTCACGCCCGCCCTGTTTATGTCCATCGGCGCGGTGGTCGGTGGTTTGATCCTGCTCGCCCTGCATGACAAGCTTGAGCGTCTTTGGAACGCGGTGCCGCGCCCTGAGGCGAAAGTGATTTTTGATGCTCTCTATGGCGCGGTTCAGCGGGCCATGTCGGTCCTTAACGGGACGTTGCACAATGGCGCGATCAGTCGCTATTTGGCAATCTTCGTGGTTGCCATTTTAGCGGCAGGCTACATTGCATATAGCGGCGCGGGTATCGGCCCTGTCACGCGCGAGGCTTTGCCAATCACCCCGATAGCCGCAGCGGGGTGGGTGGCCATGGTGATCGCAACGGCGCTTGTTGTCTTGAACCACCGCAAGCGTTTCTTGTCGCTGATTTTGATCAGTATTATCGGCCTGGGTGTCTCTGGTGCTTTTGTCTATCTCTCGGCGCCTGATTTGGCGCTGACGCAAATCTCGGTTGAGACGGTGACGATCTTGCTGTTGTTGATCGCGCTACATTTCTTGCCGAAATACACTCCGACTGAAAGCAGCCCCGCTTTGCGCATGCGCGATGGTGCGATTGCGATTGCGGCGGGTGTTGGGGTCGCGGCCTTGTCTATGGCGTTCCTCTTGCGGGATTTTTCGTCAATCTCGCATTACCACCTCGCCAATTCCAAAACCGGCGGCGGCGGCACCAATGTGGTGAACGTGATCTTGGTCGATTTCCGTGGCTACGACACCTATGGCGAGATCATCGTTCTGGGTATTGCGGGTCTGGTGATCTATGCATTGATGGAGGCGCTGCTCTCTGGCCCAGTGGGGCGGCGGTTGCGGCGCAGAGCGAACCCTGATCGTGGGGATTTATCGCGTGATCGTCACCCGTTGATGATGGTTGTCGCAACCCGCGTGATGCTGCCTATCGTGTTGATGGTCGGGGTCTATATGTTCCTGCGCGGCCATAACCAACCGGGTGGTGGCTTTGTTGCGGGGCTGATCGTGTCGATTGCGCTTTTGACGCAATATATGGCGTCAGGCTTTGCGTGGGCGCAGGAGCGGCAAAAATTCGAATATCACAGCTTGATTGGTTGGGGCGTGGTGATTGCAGGCATGACGGGGATGGGCGCGTGGCTTTCGGGCACGCCGTTCCTGACCTCTGCCTTTGGGTATTTCCATTTCCCGCCCATTGAGGAATTCGAATTGGCAACAGCGGCCCTTTTTGATCTGGGCGTCTTCTTAACGGTTCTGGGGGCGGTGATGCTGATGCTCTATTCCTTGGCTCGTATTGCCTTTACCAGCGGCGAGCGTGCCAATCCCGAACCAATGGATTTTGATCCCGCCCGCGCCGATGACACGGCGCAAGAGCAGACTGCGAAGGGGGTTTGAGATGGAGTCTCTTGTAGCCAGCGCGGTCGGCATTCTGACCGCTGGGGGCGTTTACCTGATCTTGCGGTTGCGGGCCTTTCCCGTGATCCTTGGTCTGGCCCTCTTATCCTATGCGGTAAACCTGTTTTTGTTCTCAACAGGCCGCCTTGTGGTAAATGCAGCGCCCATCCTCAACCCCTATGGTGATCAGCCCTACACAGATCCGTTGCCACAGGCCTTGGTTCTGACGGCGATTGTGATTTCCTTCGGGATGACGGCGGTTTTGGTGATGATTTCCTTGGGTTCATTTTTCGAAAACGAAAGTGATGAGATCAATCTTGATGCCGAAGACGCAGCAGAAGAGGGAACGAAATGATGCATTGGATCATTGCCCCCGTTATTCTGCCCGCGATGCTTGCACCGATCATCGCTTATGTGATGCGGCACGACATAACCCTTGCGCGGGTTGGGTCATTTGCAGGCGTTCTTGGCCTATTGGGTCTTGCGACTGGCCTCTTTGTAATGGCTTCGGGCGGTGAGACATTTGTCTATCGCCTCGGCGATTGGCCCGCACCTTTTGGCATTGTTTTGGTGCTTGATCGCCTTTCGGCTCTGATGGTCTTGCTCACGGCGATTTTGGCCTTAGTGGTGCTTTATCATGTTGTTGCAACCGATTGGGATAAGCGAGGCCGCCATTTCCACGCGCTCTATCAATTCCAACTTATGGGGATTGTCGGGGCATTCCTGACGGGGGACGCCTTCAACCTCTTTGTGTTCTTTGAGGTTCTCTTGATCGCGTCTTATGGGTTGATGATCCATGCGGGTGGCAAGATCCGTCTGAAGGCAGGCTTGCAATATGTGGTGATGAATCTTGCAGGCTCGACCCTCTTTTTGTTCGCGCTTGGCACGCTTTACGCCTCGACTGGCACGCTGAATATTGCGGATATGGCCGTGAAAATTGCGCAGGTGCCTGTAGAGGATGCGGCCCTCGTGCGGGTTGCGGGGATTTTGTTGCTGTTTGTCTTTGCGGTCAAAGCCGCGTTGTTCCCTGTGCAATTTTGGTTGCCTGCAACCTATTCCAACGCACCAGCCCCCGTTGCTGCGCTTTTCGCCATCATGACCAAGGTCGGGGCTTATGCAATCTTGCGCATTCACACCATCGCCTTTGGCCCTGAGGCGGGCGCGATTGGGGATATGGTGACCGCGTGGTTGATCCCAATGGCGGCTTTGACTTTGGCGGTTGGGGCGATTGGTGTCTTTGGCGCCAAACGTTTGGAGCACCTCATCGCCTATGCGGTAATCGGGTCAATGGGCACGATGATGTTGGCGGTTGCCGCCATGACCCCTGCGGCGGCCTCTGCGGCGATATATTACATGCTGAACTCGACCCTTGCGGCCGCTGCGCTGTTCTTATTTGCAGATATTTACCTGTCACGGCGCGGCGAAGATGGCAGGCTAACCCTTGCAGCACCTTTGGCGAAAAACGGGCTGTTTGCGGCTGCCTTTTTTGCCGCAGGGATTGCGATGGTGGGTATGCCCCCATTGAGCGGCTTCTTGGGTAAGTTGTTGATCCTCGAGGCCTTGGCCGATGGCCCGCATATCACTTTGGCCTTTTCGGCCATCTTGATAGGCTCTTTGGTGATGATCTTGGGCTTTGTGCGTGCGGGATCAATCCTGTTCTGGAAATCGGTGACGGTCGCACCAGACCCCGATGCAGAGGCCGCCCCGCCTGTCACCCTATCGCACGGGGCAGGAATGGGTGCGCTTGTCGCGCTCTTAGTGGGGCTGACCCTCTTCGCAGGCCCAATTTATGACGCGGGCGCGGCTGCGGCGGATCAATTGTTCTTCCCGCAGGGCTATATTGAGGCGGTGCTTGCACCCCATGGCGAAGGATGACCCCCATGCTCAGACGCATCTTTCCACATCCCTATCTTTCGCTTTTGCTGACATTGGTCTGGTTGGGCCTCGTCAACAAGGTGACGCTTGGCAATATTTTGCTTGGCGGGTTCCTTGGGCTTGTTCTGCCATTGATGACCTCGATCTACTGGCCGCATCGGCCAATTCTACGCCACCCGTTCAAGGCGATCGAATTTATGCTGATCGTGCTGTGGGATATTATTGTCGCGAATATTCAAGTCGCGAAGGTGATCTTGTTCAAGCGCAATGCCAATATCCATTCGCAATGGGTGGTTGTGCCGCATGATCTGACCTCGGCTGAGGCGATCACGATTTTGGCGGGAACCATCACGATGACCCCAGGCACGGTTTCGACCATGCTGTCCTCAGATGGGAAAGCGATCTTGGTTCACACTTTGGACACGGATGATCCCGATGCCGTGCGCGATGAGATCAAAACCCGCTATGAGCGCCGTTTGAAGGAGATTTTCCAATGATCACCTATGCGTTGATTTTCGCGATGGCCTGTTTTGGCATCGGCCTCTTGGCCAATCTCTATATTCTTGCCACGGGCGCTGATCTTGCGGATCGCATCCTTGCCTTGGATACAATGGTGCTGAATGTCATTGCCTTGGTCGTGCTTTACGGCATTTGGCAGGGCACGGGCGTTTATTTCGAAGCCTCCATGCTGATCGCAATGGTCGGGTTTGTGTCAACCGTTGCTTATTGCCGCTTTTTGTTGCGCGGCGACATTATCGAATAGGGGATAGCGATGTTGGCAGAGATTATCATCAGCGCGCTCTTGGTCATCGGCGGGATTTTTGGCCTCGTGGGATCATTCGGGATGATCAAGTTGCAAGACACGTTGCAAAGGCTGCACGCGCCGACCAAGGCCGCAACTTTGGGTGTGGGTGGGGTGCTTCTGGCCTCGATGCTCTACTTCCTATTGATCAAGGGGCATCTGAGTTTTCACGAGCTGTTGATCACCTTGTTTTTGTTCCTCACCGCACCGATTTCGGGTCATTTCATCGCCAAGGCCTATATGGCGCGGCGGGTGCGCGAAACGGAATTGCCGCCATCAGGTGGGGATTACGGCTGGGCCGCCTATAATGATCCACCCGCACAGCCTGAGGGCGATAAGACCGCTTAATCAGCCAAACAGCCTGCCGCGGGCCGTGATGATATTGCCCGCGATGAGCGCGCCGTAGCCCGCGCAGATTGCAGCGAAGAGCGTCCAAGGCATCGAAAAGATCAAGCCGATAAAGACCACTGTGACAATCATCAAAGGTGCGATTGACCAGCGCGGGATTTTCAGCGCCTTTGGCGAAAAGGTTTTTAGCGTGGAGATCATCAAAATCGCCACAATCCCCAACCAAAGCGCGGCAGCGAACGGGTGCATGATTGGGAAATCCCAGCCTGCAAAAATGAGATAAAGCGGCAATAGCCCCAACATTGCGCCACCTGGGGCAGGCACGCCTACGAAATGGGGTTTGCTGTTTTCAACCTCTTCGATGACATCATCGAGATCAGGTGTGCTGTCCTCGGTTTTGTCAGGTTCGGCCCGCATGACGTTAAAGCGCGCAAGGCGCAGGCAACTTGCCCCTGCAAAGGTCAAAACGGCGATCCATCCTAAAGATCCAGTGCCATCCAAGATCATATGATAGACAAGCAGCGCGGGCGCGACCCCAAAGCAAAGGAAATCTGACAGGCTGTCCAATTCTGCGCCAAGGCGAGAGGTGGCGTTGAGGCGGCGGGCGATCAGCCCGTCTAGCCCGTCCATGACAGCCGCAAGCAGGATTAACACCACCGCCGTTTTAAATCGCCCATCCATCGCAAAGCGGATCGAGGTAAGGCCCAAACACATGCCTGTCAAAGTAACAAGATTGGGCAGTAGAAGGGCGAAAGGCACCCCTTCATTTCCAGAATTGCGTGAAAACAGACGTTTCATTGCCGCGGGCCTTAGTGTTGCGTGTCAGGGTCAAGCGTGGCGATCACAGTCTCGCCTGCGACCATGGTTTGTCCGATCTCGACCAAAGGTTCTGCGCCCTCTGGCAGGTAGATATCAAGCCGCGAGCCAAAGCGGATCAGGCCAAAGCGTTGCCCGCGCTCCATCGCCTCATCCACAACGCTCCAACACAGGATGCGGCGTGCAACCAACCCTGCAATCTGCACCACGCCGTATTTGCGGCCATCGGGCAGTTCAACGGCGATGCCGTTGCGCTCATTATCGGTCGAGGCTTTGTCAAGCGAGGCGTTGAGGAATTTGCCCTCATGATAGGCCACGGCCGTGATCCGCCCCGCCGCAGGGATACGGTTCACATGGCAATTAAAGACGGACATGAAAACCGAGATGCGCGTCATCGGCGCCTCGCCCAAGCCAAGTTCGGCGGGCGGGGTCGCAGGTTCAAGCAGGGACACCACACCATCGGCGGGCGAGACCATCACGCCAGCGCGATCTGGGGTGACGCGCTCCGGGTCGCGAAAAAAGTAATAGACCCACACTGTCAGACCCGTGCCAATCCACCCCAAAGGTTCCCATAGCGCGAAGAGGACAAGCGTGATTGCCGCTGCAATGGCCACGAATTTGCGCCCTTCGGGATGCATGGGTTTGACAAAGGTGGAGAGCATCGAAACCGACATTTTGGCCATTCCTGAAAGGATTACGTTAGCGATTGACTAATCTGCGAAGGCCCATGCGTAAAGGGGCAATAACCGATGCCCGTCATTCTGCCCCTATGTGCAGGGCAGGACAAGGGCGTTGTCATAAACTGCGCCCGTAGCATCGCGATAGAGCCATAATTCATTGATTGCATCCGTCCAAGCGCCCAAATATGCCCCGCTCTCGAGATAAAAAGTAACTTCCTCGCCCCGATCAGAGTGTTGATGTGCAAATTGCGCCGTAAAGCGCGCGCGCCCATCATCGATCTCGGCCTGTGGCAGTGCCGTGGCACGCAGAGACGCGAAATAGCGCCGAGGTTGATCGACCCGCACAGTGGCCGTGACATCCCCCGCGCGACAGGTCAGCTCAAGCTGATAAGGCGGGGTGGCGGTTGCAAAAGCAAGCCCCGCGACTGCGAAACCCAAGAGGGCCCATGCGGCAAGAATAGGCTTCACGATCTGTCCCCCCGTTTTACCTTGCGCCTTTGGTGCAAATGGTAAAGGGCGGGTGCCGCCAATTTGCGATAGGCCCAATCCACTAAGGGGCGCAGCGGCCATAGCCCAACCAGACGCGCAATCCATCTTGTGCGCGGCATAGCCTGCCAAAGCGCCAGAAAGGCCGCAACTCCCGTTTGATGCAGATCAGGGTTGCCCATGTCGCGTAAATGCAGCGCCCGCAAAGCTGTATCAGGGCTGACGCCCCAGTCTGCGGCGGCCTCATCCGTGATCGGCACAAAACGCAGATGGTCGGGCGCGTGTTTCTTATACTGATTGATCTCCCAATTGCAGATGGGACAATCGGCATTGTAAAGCAGTTCGATTTTCGGGGTCGAAGGGGTGCTATGCTCGGTCATGGGCCAAAGATAGGGCGTGTTTGGGCATTGTCACCGTTTTGGCGCTGATCCTGCCGCCGCGGCCGCCCCAAGGGTCGCAATCATCGCGGCCTTTGCCCGCGCCTGCGCCCATGCTAGGGGATAAGGGTGATGAGTGGGGGATGTGTTTTGCGAGATCGACTAGGCCTTGATGCAACGGATATCCGCATTCTCAGTGCGGTGCAAAAGCATGGTCAATTAAGCAAAACAAAACTGGCGGAACTGGTGAACCTGTCTGCCACGCCCTGTTGGGCGCGCCTCACACGGTTGCGGGCCGCGGGATATATCAAAGGATATCACGCAGATATTGTTCTGGATGCGGTGCTCGACACCACACGGGTAATTGTGACCCTCTCGCTATCACGCCACCGCAAAACGGATTTTGAGCGCTTCGAGGCCTATGTGCTCGGCCGCGATGAAATCATCAACTGCGTCTCAACAGGGGGTGGGTCTGACTATGTGATGACAGTTGTCACCACATCCATGGCGGAATTCCAAGATTTGATGGAAACCATGCTGCAGGCTGATCTGCTGATTGAGCGCTACATGACCTATTTTGCAACGCGATTGGTCAAGGCCGAACAGCCCAATCTGGCCAAGCTTGTGACGCAAGCACGCAAAACCCCCTAGGCCGGTCTAGTCCAGCCAGACTAGCGATGCCGATTTTTTCAGTCTGACTGGTCTTTGAATGGGCCGATTTTTAGTCTCGCCGCGCGACCATCCTGCCTTAAATCCCGCTGATCAGGGACGGGTATCCCCCCGCCCATATCATCTGAGGGAGGCACAGATGCATGTTCAGGATTTTGGCTTTGGCACGCAAATTCGTAAATCGCCCTATTTTGACGCAACCGTGCGCTGGGGCGCGCAGGGGTTTTCGGTTTACAACCACATGTATATCCCCCGCGATTTCGGCTATCCTGAGGCGAATTTCTGGAACCTCGTCAATGACGCCATCTTGTGCGATGTGGCGGTAGAGCGTCAGGTTGAGGTCACGGGGCCAGATGCAGCGGCATTCGTGCAGATGCTGACGCCACGCAATCTGTCCAACATGGCGGTGGGCCAGTGCAAATATGTTTTGATGACCAATGCCTCGGGCGGGATTTTGAACGACCCCATCCTTCTGCGCCTTGGTGAAAACCATTTTTGGTTCTCGCTTGCCGATAGCGATATCCTGCTATGGGCGCAGGGCGTGGCGGTGCATTCGGGAATGGATGTCACCATCACCGAGCCAGATGTGTCACCCCTTCAGCTGCAAGGCCCGAAATCGGGCGAGATTATGAAGGCGCTGTTTGGCGATGAGATTGCCGATCTGCGCTATTACTGGTTCCGCGAGATGGAGTTGGACGGCATCCCCCTGATCGTGTCCCGCACAGGATGGTCAAGCGAGCTTGGCTATGAAATTTATCTCCGCAATTCGGAATATGGCGATGCGCTGTGGGAACGGATCATGGCCACAGGTCTGCCGATGGGGTTGAAGCCAGGTCACACCTCCACAATCCGCCGCATTGAAGGGGGGATGCTGTCTTATCACGCGGATGCAGATATCCAAACCAACCCGTTCGAACTGGGCCTTGATCGCTTGGTCGATCTCGAGATGGAGGCAGATTTCATCGGAAAATTCGCCCTGCAACGCATCCGTGACAATGGGATCACCCGCCGTCAGGTGGGCGTTATTCTGGATGGGGCGCCCTTGGCCACGCCAAACACCCGTTTCTGGGCGCTGTCGCATCAGGGGCAACCCGTGGGCAAAGTGACTTCTGCGGTCTATTCGCCACGGTTGCAGGCCAATATTGCATTGGCCATGGTCGATCTGGCCGCCGCAGAGCTTGGCACAGAATTAGAGGTCACAACGCATGAGGGGCCACGGCAGGCCCGTGTTGTGGAAAAACCGTTCTTTGATCCCCGCAAAGAATTGGCTGCGGGTGCTAAGGCCACCTCAATCAGCGCATAAAGCGCCGCGCGTCTTTCGCAAGATCCTATCAATAACAACCCCGCCAGCATGACGCTTGGCGGGGTTTTTCTGTGCGCCTTTGTCATGCCAAGGCAGTCTTCCCTCAGTAATTCACCCTGCTTGATGGCAACCAAAATGCCAGCAATATCGGGGATTATCTGACCTTCACATCAAGCGCAGGAAACACCACCATCTCAATTGATCGCGATGCAGGCGGTGGCACATATGCGCAGAGTGATCTGGTGGTGATCATCGGCCAAGTGATTGCCGAAGATGACCTGACGTTCCTTACCAATAATTTGATCATTTAAAGGCCAGGCCGGTAACCAGAACGGCGCGGTGGCTAAGAGGGATGTCCCCAAGCCCGCGCTTTATGGCAGGCATGAGAAGGCCAAAGATGCTGGGATGAAACGGCACGGCGGCCCAAGAGCCGCGGCTTGGCGCCTGATGGCGGAGGAGGTGGGATTCGAACCCACGGTACGCTTTTGACGTACGTCGGTTTTCAAGACCGGTGCATTAAACCACTCTGCCACTCCTCCGACTTGGGCGGGATAGCTTGTGGAGGGCGATTCTGGAAGGGGGGCTGCGGTTGTGGATTCATCCGTAGTCAAAATTGCGCGACATGGGTTTTCAGGTTGCTTTTTCATGTATATTATTCGTGCAAAAAATAACAATTGCACCCAGATGGGCGCGCGGCATCAGATTGAGAACAGGGTAGGGCAGATGGATTTTTCCTTTTTTGGACGGGCAAGGCCGATCTATGCCCTTTTGGTGGTGGCGGCTTTCGGGCTTGGCGGGTGTCAGACGGGGCTCACGGGGAATGCGGCCGATCCAAGCCTTGCTGATACTGGCACGACCCGTTTGGTCGAGCGCGATGTTGAGGCGCCCGATGTGTTTCAGGTGACCGAAGACGGGCTTTGGGATGGGCGGCCCTCCTTGGGCGGTGTTTGGGTGGCGCACCCGTCAGCCACGGATCCCGAGCGGGTGATTATTCGCAACGAGGCCAATGGGCGCTTTGTGATTGGTGCGTTGTTCCGCCGTGAACGCGACAATCCTGGGCCTGCGCTTCAGGTGTCATCTGACGCAGCTTCGGCTTTGGGGCTACTGGCGGGGGCGCCCTCGATGTTGAACGTCACCGCCTTGCGCCGCGAGGAGGTCGCGGAGGATATCGCCTTGGCCACCCCTGCCGAAGGGATTGCGCCGCCGAATTATGACGGGCCTGATGCGGGCGGGGCCGAGACGATTGCCGCCTTGCCTTTGGATAGGCCTGCCTCTGCTGCCCCCGTTGCGCCTGCACCTGCCGCAAGCCCCGCACCCGTTGCGACAAGCGCCCTTGAGCGGCCTTTCGTGCAAATTGGCATTTTTGCAGTGCAAGAAAATGCAAATAACACCGCGCAGGCCTTGCGAAATTCTGGATTGCAGCCCACCATCTATGATCAGACCTCCAATGGCCGCCGTTTTTGGCGGGTGGTGGTCGGGCCTGCCTCGACAACTGCGGAGCGGGCCAATAATCTGGACGTTGCACGCAGGCTTGGCTTCCAAGATGCGTATTTTGTAACCAATTGAACCCGCAGCCAAGCCCTGCGGGTCGAGTGACAGGTGGGGAATGGGCGTGACATTGGCAAAGACACTCGGCAGTTTTGGCTGCAGTTTGGCCTTGGCCTTGGGAATTTTGCTGCCTCAGGCGGTCAAGGCCCAAGGGTTTGAGACACAGGCAGGATCGGCCTATGTGGTGGATCACAATTCAGGGCAGGTTCTGTTCGCTCTGAATGCGGATGTGCCCTTGCCGCCTGCCTCGATGTCCAAGCTGATGACGTTGAACATGACGTTTGAGGCACTGGAAGATGGGCGCCTCACGTTAGACACCTCATTGCCTGTCTCAGAGCATGCCATGTCCTTTGGTGGCTCAACCATGTTTCTCAACACCACCGACCGCGTTCGGGTCGAGGATTTGATCCGCGGAATTGTTGTTCTGTCTGGCAATGACGCAACGGTGGTTTTGGCCGAGGCGCTAAGCCCTGATGGCACTGAGGCAGGATTTGCCGCACTGATGACAGAACGCGCACGGCAATTGGGGATGGAGACGGCAACCTTTCGCAACGCCAGCGGCTGGCCCGCTGCGGGGCATGTGATGTCGATGCGCGATCTGGGCATTTTGGCGGAACGTCTGATCACCGAGTTTCCGCAATATTATCACTATTTCAACGAGCGTGAATTTCCCTTCGACAACCGCGCGCCTGACAATCGCTTTAACCGCAACCCGATTTTGGGATTGGGCATCGGGGCTGATGGTCTGAAAACGGGCCATACCGAGGAGGCAGGCTATGGTTTGGTCGGCTCTGCCGTGCAAGGCGATCGCCGCGTGACCTTTGTGATTTCGGGCTTGCCTACGGCGGATGCCCGCGCCGGTGAGGCGGAGCGGATCGTGAATTGGGCCTTTCGTCAATTTGTCGAGCGCGATGTGATCGCAGCGGGGGATATTTTGGCGCAGGCGCCTGTGTTCTTGGGCGAAACGCCAACCGTGCCTCTGACAGTGGCCGATGATGTGCGGATGCTCTTGCCGCAATTGACGGTCACGGGCGGGTTGCTTGAGGCGGAGGTTACGCTGTCTGGCCCTATTCCCGCGCCGATTGCGGCGGGCACGCCTTTGGGTGAGCTGCACATCGCGGTTGAGGGGCTGGCGCCGACAACAGTGCCCTTGATTGCCGCCACTGATGTGGCGCAGGCAGGCATAATGGGGCGTCTGGGGGCTGCAACTTCGCGCGCTATGGCGGCCGTGATGGGTCAGGTGTCTAGCCTGAGTGATAATTGAATGTCGGGCGCGGCAAGCGGGCTGTTTATCAGTCTTGAAGGGATAGATGGGGCGGGAAAATCCACGCAAAGCCGCCTTTTGGCGGCGCATCTGCGCGGCCTTGGCCGTGATGTGATTGAGACACGCGAACCTGGCGGTGCGGCGGGGGCAGAGGATATTCGCAAGCTGTTGGTCGAGGGGGATCCAGATCGCTGGTCGCCCGAAACGGAGATCTTGCTTTTTTCTGCCGCGCGCCGTGATCACCTTGAGCGCACGATTGCGCCTGCGCTTGCCCGTGGGGCCGTGGTGATTTGTGATCGATTTGCGGACTCCACCCGTGTCTATCAGGGGGCTGCGCGTGGCGATCTGCGCGATCTTGTCGATGATATCCATGCCCGTGTGATCGGGGTGGAGCCTGACCTGACCTTGATATTGGATATGGACCCCGCTGTGGCCTTGGCGCGTGGGTTGGCGCGGCAATCGGGCGAAGATCGGTTCGAGGACATGGGGCTGCCCTTTCAAGAGCGGCTGCGGTCTGGGTTTCAGGCGCTTGCCCGCGATTTTCCTGACCGCTGCGCAATGGTTGATGCCAATCAAGCGCCCGAGGCGATTGCACAGGATATCGCGCGGATCGTAGAGGCGCGGCTATGAAAGATGATGATCTCCTGCCAGAGGCGGATGCCGCCGAGGGTCTGCCGCATCCGCGCCATGCCCCGCAACTGATTGGTCACGCCGCCGCCGTGACCGAGTTTTGTGCGGCGCTTGCCTCTGATCGGATGCATCACGCGTGGCTGATTACGGGGCCAAAGGGCATTGGCAAGGCTACATTCGCGTGGAAAGCGGCAGAGCATTTATTGAACAGCCCCGATGACGCAGGGGCGGCTTTGTTCGACATGCCGCCTGATCCGCAGGGCTTCGTCACTGATCCTGAGGGGGCCGTGGCACGGCGTTTGCGCGCGCTGTCTGAGTCACGGGTTTTGCTGGTGCGGCGCGGATGGAATGAAAAAACCAAGAAGCTCTCCGCCGAAATCACTGTGGATGAAGTGCGCCGCCTGAACCAATTTTTTGGACTTTCCGCCGTAGATGGCGGGCGGCGTGTGGTGATTGTTGATGCGGTGGATGAGATGAACCGCAACGCGGCCAATGCATTGCTCAAACTGCTTGAAGAACCGCCTGAGGATGCGATTTTGCTTTTGGTTGCGCATCAACCCGCGAAGCTTCTGCCCACAATCCGCTCGCGTTGTCGCACGTTGCGTCTTAACCCGCTTGGGGCGGATGAGATGGCCCAAGCCATGCACAGCATTGATGTGGCAGTGGACGACCCGCGCGCGGTGGTTGAGTTGGCCAATGGATCGGTTGGGGTGGCCGCGCAGATGATTGAGGGGGGCGGTTTGGCGCTTTACGGCGCTTTGGTTTCGCTGATTGGAACCTTGCCGCGATTGGATCGCGCCCAAGCGATGGCCCTCTCCGAGCAGGTCACGGGCAAAGCAGGAGAAGCGCAGTTTGATCTGATGCTTGCGCTGTTGGATCGGTTGTTGGCGCGCTTGGCCCGTGTGGGGGTAACTGGCGCACTGCCCCCCGACATTGTCACGGGCGAGGGGGCAATTTTGGCGCGCCTTTCGCCAAGCCCCCATGAGGGTCGGGGATGGGCCGATCTTGCGGATCGTTTATCCGCCAAGGCACGACAGGGGCGCGCGGTGAACCTTGACCCTGCCGCTTTGATCCTTGATATGATCATAAGCATCGAAAAAGCGGCACCGCGTGTGATGGCGTGATCCTCCTGGAGGGGCGCATCACCCCCTTGCTGTGCCATAATCTGCGAGACTGATCTTTTAGCCCATGAGTGACCGCGTGACCCCCTCCTCTGATGCCACCCCGCAATTGGTCGACAGCCATTGCCATCTGGATTTTCCCGATTTTGAAGGCGAATTGGGCGATGTCGTGGCGCGGGCCGTGGAGGCGGGTGTGTCCCGTATGGTGACGATTTGCACCAAAATGGGCAATGTTCCACAGGTGCGCAGCATTGCCGAGAGCCATGCGCCCGTGTTCTGGGCTGCGGGCCTTCATCCGATGAGCGTGGCCGCTCAACCGCCCGTCACGGTTGAGGATTTAGTGGCCCTTGCAGCGCATCCAAAATTCGTTGGCATAGGCGAGACGGGTCTGGATTATCACTACACCGCCGATAGCGCAGAGGCGCAAAAAGACAGTTTGCGCATCCATATTGATGCCGCGCGCGAGACAGGGCTGCCCTTGATCATCCATGCCCGCGCCGCAGATGAGGATATGGCGCAGATCCTGCGCGAAGGATATGCAAACGGCCCTTATTCCTGCGTGATGCATTGTTTCAGCTCTTCGGCTGAATTGGCGCGCGCGGCATTGGATTTGGGGTTTTATCTTTCAATGTCGGGCATTGCGGCCTTCCCAAAATCGGGCGAGTTGCGCGCCATTTTTGCCGAAGCGTCCCTTGATCGGATTTTGGTTGAAACCGACAGCCCCTATTTGGCCCCGCCGCCCCATCGCGGACGGCGCAATGAGCCTAGCTATACAGCCCTGACCGCGCAGGTGGGGGCGGATATCTTTGGCATCAGCCTTGCCGAATTCGCCGCGGCAACCAGTGCGAATTTTGACAGGCTGTTTTCCAAGGCCGCCCAATGGCAGGGGGGCGTTTAGGGTTATGGGCAAGCTGCGTTATACCATACTTGGCTGCGGCTCATCAGGCGGGGTGCCGCGTTTGGGGGGCAATTGGGGCGCCTGTGATCCGCGTGAACCCAAGAACCGCCGCCGCCGCTGCTCGCTTTTGGTGGAGCGTTTGGGCGAGGGCGGCACAACGCGGGTCTTGATTGATACCTCGCCTGATATGCGCGCCCAGCTATTGGATGCAGATGTGGGCGCGCTGGATGGTGTGGTTTACACCCATTCACACGCGGATCACGTGCATGGTTTGGATGATCTGCGCATGATCGTTTTCAACATGAAATCCCGCCTCAATGTTTGGGCAGATGCAGCCACGGCCAGCGATCTCTTATCCCGCTTTAGCTATGCCTTTGTGCAGCCCGAAGGGTCGGATTATCCACCGATCCTGACGCTGAACCCGATTGAGGGTGAGATTGTGGTGACGGGGGCAGGCGGGCCTGTGACGCTGCAGCCATTCGATGTGCAACACGGGCGCATCATGGCGAAAGGGTTTCGCATCGGTGACGTGGCCTATTTGCCGGATGTCTCGGACATTCCTGCGCCTGCCTGGGAGATGCTATCGGGTTTGGATTGTTGGATTTTGGACGCGCTGCGCCGCACGCCCCACCCAAGCCACGCGCATCTTGAGCAAAGCCTAGATTGGATTGCCCGCGCCCGCCCGCGCCGCGCAATCCTGACCAATATGCATTTAGATTTGGACTATCAAACGCTTTGCGATGAATTGCCTGCGCATATCTCGCCCGCCTATGATGGGCTGCGTATCAGTTTGGATTTCTAGAGGATGTCCGCCCTTCTTGAAGTTGTCTTGCCCGTCTTTATCGTCATTGGCTTTGGCTATGTGATGGTCTGGCGCGGCTTGTTTTCTGAGGAAGGCGTTGACCTTCTCATGAAGTTTTCACAAGGGATTGCGATCCCTGCGCTGCTATTTTTGGCGATTGCGCGGCTTGATCTGAGCCAAGATTTCCATTTCCCGCTGCTGCTGAGCTATTATTCTGGCTCAATCCTTGTGTTCCTTTTGGGGATGTTCGGGGCGCGCGTCATCTTTGGGCGGGTTTGGACAGATGCGGTGGCGATTGGTTTTGTGGCCATGTTCGCCAATTCCGTGCTGTTGGGCCTGCCGATCATGGAGCGCGCTTATGGCCCCGATAGCCTTGCAGGGAATTTTGCGATTGTCGCGCTGCACGCCCCGTTTTGTTATCTGGTGGGCGTAACCGCAATGGAGGGGGTCAAGGCGGGCCGCGTGGCCCCGCATATCTTGGCCCTTGCCGTGGGGCGCGCGCTGTCGCGCAATGCGCTGACCTTGGCCATTGGGGCGGGGTTTGTTGTGAATTTCATCGGGCTTGGCATGCCCGTTGTTGTCGAGGATGGGATTGCCCTTTTGGCCCGTGCGGCCCTGCCGACCGCGCTTTTTGGCTTGGGTGGGGTGCTCTATCGTTATCGTCCTGAGGGCGAGGTGCGGGTGATCGCGATGGTCTTGATCCTGTCGCTGATTGTGCATCCCGCAATTGGGTGGATGATGGGATCGCAGATTTTGCATATTCCCAGTGATGATCTGAAATCTGTGGTCATCACCGCCGCGATGGCCCCAGGCGCCAATGCCTATCTGTTTGCCAATATGTATGGGGCAGGGCGGCGCGTTGCGGCCAGTTCGGTTTTGGTTGGCACGGGCGTGACAGTTTTGACCTCATCAATTTGGCTGATCATCCTCGGGTGAGGCCCCTTGTAAATTTTGTGCTGCGGCAACCTTCACGCTTCCCATTTGGTCAATTGTATACTATGGGATGCCGAAATCATCCTCCCTAAGGAGCCAAAGCTATGACCGACCAGACCCCAGATATCATCTATACCAAAGTTGACGAAGCGCCTGAACTTGCCTCGGCTTCGCTTTTGCCGATCATCGCGCGCTTTGCGCGGGCGGCGGGTGTATCGGTTGGCACGCGCGACATTTCGCTGGCAGGGCGCATTTTGGCGGCATTTGCCGATCAATTGCCCGCCGATCAGCGCCAAAGTGATGATCTGGCCGCCTTGGGGGAATTGGTCAAAACGGCGGATGCCAATGTGATCAAGCTGCCAAACATCTCGGCCTCTGTGCCGCAATTGCAAGCCGCAATCAAAGAATTGCAGGGGCAGGGCTATGCGATCCCTGATTATCCAGAAAACCCCAAAACTGATGCGGAAAAAGACGCGCGCGCGAAATATGATGCGATCAAAGGCTCTGCTGTGAACCCCGTTTTGCGTGAAGGGAATTCAGACCGCCGCGCGGCTAAAGCCGTGAAGGCCTATGCGCAGGCCAACCCACATCGCATGGGCGAGTGGACGAAGGATAGCAAAACCCGCGTTGCGGCCATGTCGGGCGGCGATTTCCGCAGTAATGAAACATCGGTCACGCTGAAAGATGCCGCAACCGCGCGCATCGTTCACGTTGCGGAAGATGGCACTGAAACCGTTTTGAAGGATGCAGTCAGCTACCCTGCGGGCACGGTTGTTGATGCGACCTTCATGAGTGCCGCCGCGCTGAGCGATTTTCTGGCGGCTGAGATTGAACAAACGAAGAAAGATGGCGTGCTGTTCTCGCTGCATATGAAGGCCACAATGATGAAGGTCTCTGACCCGATCATCTTTGGCCATGCGGTCAAAGCCTATCTTGCGCCCGTCTTTGACGAATTTGGGGATCGTTTGGCGGCACTTGGCGTCAACCCCAATTCGGGTTTGGGTGATCTCATGGCCCGCATTGCAGGTGAGGCCGATATCAAAGCGGCGATTGACGCCTGCATGGCAGCGCGCCCGCCAATGTATATGGTCGACAGTGATCGCGGCATCACCAATTTGCATGTTCCCTCGGATGTAATTGTTGATGCATCCATGCCTGCGCTGATCCGTGCAGGTGGCAAAGGCTGGGGGCCAGATGGCAAGGAACATGACGCGGTCTGTGTGATCCCTGATAATTCTTACGCGCCCGTCTATGACGAGACGATCAAGTATTTCAAAGAAACGGGCAAGCTTGATCCTGCCACCTGCGGCACAGTGCAGAATATAGGCCTGATGGCGCAAAAGGCCGAAGAATATGGTAGCCACCCGACCACATTCGAAATGGCCGCAAAAGGCACGGTTCGGATGATCTTGGAAGATGGCACAGTGATCCATGAACACGCTGTTGAGGCGGGTGATATTTGGCGTTCCGCCTATGCACGCAAGGCACCGATTGAGGATTGGGTGAATTTGGCGATTGATCGTCAACGCGCCGAAGGCTGCGAGGCGGTGTTTTGGTTGGATGAAACCCGCGCCCATGATGCGGAATTGATCGCCTATGTGCGCCCGATTTTGGAAGCGCGCGGTGTGGCTGATAAATTCGCGATTATGGCGCCGCGTGAAGCGACCCGCAAAGCCCTAGAAACGATCCGCGCAGGTAAGAACCATATCGCCATCACAGGCAATGTGTTGCGCGATTACCTGACCGATCTCTTCCCCATCCTTGAATTGGCGACATCGGCCAAGATGCTGTCGATTGTAAAGTTGATGCAGGGCGGTGGTTTGTTTGAGACGGGTGCAGGCGGCTCGGCCCCGAAACATGTGCAGCAGTTGCAAGGTGAAAACCACCTGCGTTGGGACAGTCTGGGCGAGTTCTGCGCCCTTGGTGAAAGCTTTAAGTTCTTGGCTGAGACAAAGAACAATGCCGCAGCCCGTATCTTGGGCGAAGCGGTCGAGGCCGCGACCCAAGGCGTGTTGGACGATAACCGCAGCCCTGGCCGCAAGGTGGGCGAGCCTGACAACCGCGACAGCCATTACTGGTTCGCGCGCTACTGGGCCGAGGCCTTGGCCGCGCAAGACGAGGATGCAAAGCTTGCCGCAGAATTCGCGCCAATCGCCAAAGCATTGGCGGAACATGAGGCGCAGATTTTGGCAGAGTTGCACGCCGGTCGTGGTACGGCTGTGGATTTGGGCGGATATTATCACGCAGACCCCGCAAAGGTTGCAGCCGTCATGCGCCCCTCGGCCACGATGAACGCAATTTTCGCCTGACGCATAGGCCACTTCGCGTGATATTTTAGCAAAGCCCCCCGTGGTTTCGGGGGGCTTTTCTCTGTTTGGGGGCTTTCCATATCGACCCCAATCAGACAGAACATGGCGCAACATGAGGGGGGATGCCATGCGCATTGTCATTGCAGGGGCGAGCGGGTTTGTGGGGCAAATGCTTGTGCCCGAATTGCGCGCGCGCGGCGCAGATGTGATGCTGCTTGGCCGCGACCCTGAGGCGCTGCAGGCGAAATTCCCCGAATGCGCAGTGTCGGATTATGCAAACCTATCGCAGGCGTTGCAGGGGGCAGATCTGCTGCTCAATTTGGCGGTGGTGAATTCAGATGCGGGGGCAAGCCTGAGCGCTTATCAGTCCGTTAATGTAGAATTTGCAGCCACGCTTGCGCAGGCGGCGCAGGATGCGGGGGTGCGGTTTATCAATGTCAGCTCAACCCATGCTTTGGAGGCAGCCAACCGATCCGCCTATGCACAAAGCAAGCGCGATGGTGTCGCCGCAGTTGACGCGGTGGGGGGGGATGTTGTCCATCTCTATCTGCCCGCGATTTATGGCGCGACATTTGCAGGCGCGCTGCGCCATCTAAACCGCTTACCCAAGCCTCTGGCGCGGTTTGCCTTTGGCCCGATTTCGGCGCTAAAGCCGACCCTGTCCGTGACGCGGCTGGCGGAGTGGCTGTGTCATCACGCGCGGACGGCCCCGCGTGAGCTTGTGCTGAGTGACGGGCAGGGGGGCAACCTCACCTATCGCGCGGTCAGCCGCGTCATGGATTTAGCTGCCGCAGTGGGTGGCTTGATCCTATTCGCGCTGCCCATGCTGATCTTGTGGGCTTTGATCTGCAAAGAGGGCGATGGCCCTGCAATTTTCGCGCAACCGCGCGTGGGCCGTGGCGGGCAGGTTTTCACTTGCTATAAATTCCGCACCATGGCGATTGGCACGAAACAGGCGGGCACGCATGAGGTGTCTAGCGCCGCCGTCACGCCCTTGGGGGCCAAGCTGCGCCGATATAAACTTGATGAGCTGCCGCAGCTTTGGAACGTGCTTTGGGGTGACATGAGCCTTATTGGCCCACGCCCCTGCCTACCTGCGCAAGAGGAATTGGTGCGCCTGCGTGATCAGGCGGGTGTTTTGGACATTCGCCCTGGCATCTCAGGTCTTGCCCAAGTTGCGGGCGTGGACATGAGCGACCCCGCACGCCTCGTTGCATGGGATGCCCGCTACATCGCGCTGCGCGGTCTGATTTTGGACATTCGGTTGATCTTGCAAACCGCCCTTGGGGCGGGACAGGGCGATCGCGTTGGGAAATGAGATTGATTTTGCGCGTGTTTGATAACTGATGTTTCGTGACATTTAGAAAAATCAAAAAACGCTATAAACACACAGCCGCGCGCGCGGGACGCGTTTCGTTATTTAAAATCAGTGGCTTAGGGATTTAGGTCCGTGGTGCGTTTCGGGGTATGCTTGGCGCGTGTTTTTGGTGGCGTGAGTGTTGCAAATTCTGGCGGCGTGGCGTCTGATGGCTTCGTGGTTTTATCTGGGAGGGCATCGCTGTGAGGTTTGTTTTTGCTCTTGTCTTGGGAGTGTCTGCATTGGGCTGTGCCCCGGCGGTTGCTCAGAGTTATTCGGAGCCCGCGCGGGGCACTGCCACGCGGGCCGCTCTGATGGATGCGATACGCCCGCACATCGAGTGGGACCTCGGGCAGCCCATTGAGTTTGTCGTCGACGAATTGCGGGTGGCGGGCGATGTGGCCTATGGCTCCCTCTCTCCGCAGCGGCCGGGCGGCGGCGCGATCGATCTCTCCAATACCCCGGGTTCTCGGCGTGGTGAGATGGAGCCTGAGTACATGGACGGGGCGCATGTGGCGGTTCTGTACCGCAAGCTGAGGGAGACGTGGGTGGCCGTTCACCACTCGATCGGTGCGACGGGTGTGTGGTTCGCGGCGCCGGAGTACTGCATTGAGTATGCGGCCGTGATCCCTGAGTGGTGCAAGTAGCGGGATCGTGAATTGCTGATGAATTTGTTTGAGGCTGCCTAGTGACGGTCCGCAGGATATTCCACATACAGCCCGGGACAGACGGCGGGACGGAGCGCTTCTTCGTGACGCTGGCTGACGCCTTCGCGGAGCGGGGCATCGAGCAGGCATTTGCCATTCGTTCGGGCCGCGCGTGGCGGCAGGAGGTGGAGGGATTTGGCGAAATTAGGGAGGGACAGTTCCTGCGGCGCACGCCGGGGGGGATGTTCGACCTGTGGCGCCTTCACAGGGCCATTCGCGCGTTTCAGCCCGACGCGATTATGGCGTGGCGGGCTCCGGCGGCGCGATTGATCCCGCGGGACGTGGCGGCCGCGAAAATTGTCCGCCTCGGCGACTACCCGCGCCACGTCCGCCACTTCGCTGGTCTCGACGCGGTCGTGTGCAATAACCCGAGCATCGCCCGCCACATTGAGGAGCTAGGGTGGCAGGGGGACGCCCCGATCATATCGAACTTCTCGCGGCCGGTGGCGGGCGCCCCGATATCGCGCGCTGAGCTCGACGCGCCAGAGGGCGCGTTTGTCGTGTGCGGTGCAGGTCGCTTTACCAAGGTCAAAGGCTTTGACCTGCTGATCGAGGCGATCGCGCAGGTCCCCGGCGTGTATTTGTGGCTGGTGGGGGACGGGCCAGAGGCTGATGCACTGCTGTGGCAGGCGGAGGACTTGGGCGTCTCCGACCGCGTGCGATTTGCTGGCTGGCGCGACGACCCGACCGAGGTCATCGGGGCTGCCGATGCATTTGTCCTGCCGTCGCGCGACGAGCCACTGGGCAATGCCCTCATAGAGGCGTGGCGGGTGGGTGTGCCGTCTGTGGCGAGCATGACCGACGGCCCGAATTGGTATGCAGAGGATGGTCGGGATGTATTGCTGGTGCCAGTGGGGGATGCTGGGGCTATTGCCGGTGCAGTGCGGCGTCTGGTGGAGGATGGGGGCCTGAGGGGGCGGCTGGTGGAGGGAGCGCGAACCACTCTTTCGAAGAGGTTTGACCGCGGCGGAGTGGTGGACGCGTATCTGGCGTTGTTTGACGGGATTAATGCCGGCCGGACGTGACTATGGGGCGGGTGCGCTCCGTACGAGCTTTTGCCTGTTTTAGAGCGATACAACCTCAAGGTGAATTTGGCTTCGCTTCGGAAAATCATGACAAGAGACTGTCGAGGCGTTTGATGGCCTTGCGGCGGGCGTTGATGGCGGCGTCGAGGTAGCGGTTGCGGGTCTTGTGGTTCGAGTATTTGCGCCTGTTGTCATTTTGCTCGCATCTGTAAATGAGTTTGATGGCCTGCCGGTATATGGGGTCTTGGCCGGATCGCCGCGGAAATGTCATCATGAAGTCCATCCAGAACTCGGCACGCTCTCGCTCCTCCTCGTGCGTTGGTGCGCTGGCGATGACCGTCAAGACGCTGTCGATTTGTGCGTCCGCCGTCGCGACCGCGAGGAGGGCGCGGCCGAGGTCCGTCTGGTAGGCCTCGGACGCATTGACACCGAACTCATCGGCGTATGGCGCCAGGTATTTCAAGACGAGGTCGTGGGGCGGCGGCTGGTTTAACCCGTGGAGGACGCCGTTTTGTGATGACTTGCGCCTGCCCGCTTGCGTCTTGGGTCCGCTGCTCTTCTGCGCGTTAGAGCGGTTGGCGGCGACTTGCAGATTGGCGCTGTCAGCAGTGAAAGCGAGTTCAGCAAAGATTGGCTATGTAGAAGCGAGTGTTACATGCGTACGCTGCGTTTTAAGCGTGTTAAACCCAGTGTGGGTACGTTGGCTATATGCGCAAGCAAATTACAGCACTACGGACGCTGTATGACGGCGACAGAACAGCATACGCAGCTTGGTAAGCGTTTTATTGAACTCAGCGAACAGTGCCACAAGCAGATTAATAGTGATGCTGTGGGTTGGTGGAAAGACGAGGTGAGGGTTGGACAAATAGCACTGTAGCTTCACGTCAACAACCTCGTCATCCGAAATTGGGTTTTAAGCAGTAAATTTTCGTGCTGCGGTTTTCTGCGGTGGAGTACTTACAGAAGTGAGGTGGTGATTTTGCATCATCCCATTCTGCTAGTTGCTAAATAACAGTATGAACAAGAGTGCATTACAAGACATACAGCAAGCATTAAACGCGATACGTAGCGAAATCGAACGTGTTGACGACGAGACAAAGTGGGCTGCACTTGAGTTAATGCTAGGCACAAGCAGCTGTATTGTGGCGCTTGCTAAGAAGATGGCAAAACCAGAAACAAAGACTGTTACACGCACTGTAGCTGTTCCAAAGACAACGATAGTCAAACAAGAGCCACAGCAGCAGACGACGCCAAAAGACACAGAACGAACAGACTTCACACCTATTCGTCCACAACCACCGTTACCAAATCAACAAGACGACAGAGACAAACGTTAGGAAACCAGTCAAAAGTGCATGGTTTGTAGCTGTTTGATTGCGTGGTTGACACTACGGCTGACTGGCATAGTGAGGCGCTGTACATATACCGTTGTCACAATACAACACGTTACGGCAAGCGTAGAAAACACGTGCTGTTCATCCCTTTAACAAATCTATAATATAAGACTGACACTTAACCTATGGAGGTGTGAGATGAAATCTTATGATGAATTAAAAGCTGAAATGGAAGCAATTCAGCAGCAGATGGTTGAAGCGAAGAAGAATGAACGTGCGAACGCACTGAAGGAAGTAAAGCGTCTTTGCAAAGAGTTTGGCTTTACTGCTGGCATGTTGAAGGGTTTTTTGGCTGAAGGCAGAAAGAAACAATGAATATCGAAAAAGCTAAAGAAATTGTTATCTCAGCTATAAACACTGCATTAGAAGGCAAAGCAGAAATTACCGAAGATATGCAGCTTATCGGTGGCGAGTCGTTGCTTGACTCTATGAAGCTAGTTGAAGTGTGTCTTGCACTAGAAGATTTAGCAGATGAGCATGGATTTGAGTTTGACTGGACATCAGAAGCAGCGATGTCAAAGTCACGCAGTATGTTCAGAAGTGTAGCTGCACTTGCGGAAGAGTTTGCAAATCAATCGGAGGTTTAAGTGATTATTGTTACTGGGGCAAGTCGTGGACTGGGGCAAGCCATAACTGAGCGTCTCATTGAGAGAGGTGAAGAAGTAATAGGGTTAGCTCGCAACACAAGCGGATTGAATATAAACGCTATTGAATGTGATGTAAGTGACTATGCCTCGGTAAAGAATGCTTCAAAAGAAGTAAAGCGGATGAAAAAGCCAGTTAAAGCATTTATCAACGCGGCTGGTGTTGCTTCTATGAACATGGCAGTGACAACGAATGAATCAACAGTGCAGAAGTTGATACAGACAAATCTCGTTGGAACTATATATTGTTGTCAGTTATTCGCTCCGTTAATGCTGCGTCAGAAGCAAGGGAGCTTTATCAATTTCTCTACGATAGCTGTGGCTTTAGCTTTGAAAGGTGAGTCTGTTTACGCTGCATCTAAGGCTGGTGTTGAATCATTCTCTCGCACATTCGCAAGAGAGATGGCTGACTTCAATGTAAGGGTAAATTGTATTGCGCCGGGGCCTATACGTACTGATCTTCTACGAGGAATTACGGATGCCCAAATAGAAAAAATCACATCACAACAAGTAATTCAAAGGCAATTCCAAAAGTCCGATGTATGCGATCTTGTTGAATTATTGCTTGACGAAAAAGCAACATCTCTCAGTGGACAAGTACTTAATGTAGGTGGTGTGTAATGGATATCATAAGAAAACTGTCCGAGAGATGGAAAGGGATTGATTACCCATTCTTAATACACGCTAATGGTTCGTTAAAATTCGATGAAGTTGTTAACCAGCAGCACGTTGATTTGACTGAAGTTAAAAGCGGAGATGTTGTTGCGCTTATTGGTGACTTTAATCCCCAATCCATTCTTACTCTTTTGCAGCTAATTGATAAGAATGTAATTCTTGTGCCACTGACAGTAGATACAAGATCTCAACATGAATACTTCTTTGGGTCAGCTCTTGTAGATGTTGTCATCGAAGGTGATGAAGTTAAACGCCTTAGTCATAGCCAAACGCATGAATTGATTGACGAGTTAAGGCTAAAAGAACATGCTGGACTTATTCTCTTCTCAACGGGTACTACTGGACGTCCTAAAGCGATTTTGCATGATTTAACGCTGTTTATGCAGCGATTCGAAACGCCACGTCCAACTCTAAAAACGATCAATTTCTTGCTGTTTGATCATATTGGTGGACTCAATACACTGCTTCACACTTTGTTTAACAAAGGAACCGTAGTTGCACCAAAGTCTCGCAGCGTCGAAGACATCTTAACTACATGTTCTGAGCATGAAATAGAAGTTCTGCCTACCACACCAACATTTCTTCGAATGATGTTAATGAGTGGGCTTATACCAGATAGCGTTCCTAAATCGTTACGCATTATTACATACGGTACTGAACGTATGGATCAACCTACGCTTGATTCGCTTTGTGAGTTATTGCCGAACGTAGAATTTAGACAAACGTTTGGTATGTCTGAGCTTGGAATCGTGCGTGTAAAGAGTGAATCATCTAATAGCCTCTTTATGAAAGTTGGTGGCGAGGGCGTAGAGACAAGGGTTGTAGATAACGTACTGGAAATTCGCTCGCAGACAAGAATGCTTGGATACCTAAATGCTGAAAGCCCCTTTGATGATGAAGGTTGGTATAACACAAAGGATATCGTTGAAGAACGTGATGGCTACTACAAAGTAACTGGACGGACGAGTGAGGTTATAAATGTTGGTGGGCTAAAGTTTATGGCTTCTGAAGTTGAAAGGGTAGCTCTGCAATATGAGCATGTTGAGCTTGCTAAAGCCGAAGCAAAACCTAATCCAATTACTGGAGAGCATGTAGAGTTAGCGGTTCAGTCTGCATCAAATCATGAAGTAGATAAAGTTGGCTTGAAAACTTTTCTTGCTGCACAACTACCTAACCACATGATGCCTAAGCGCATAAGAGTAGGTTCTGTAAGTGTTGGACATAGATTTAAAAGGAATTAAAATGAAAAAAGCTATAGTAGTAGCACACCCTGATGACGAAGTTCTATTCTTTAGCTCAGTTTTAGAAGCGGTTGATCAGATTATTGTATGCTTTGGTCCATCAAGTAATGATGACGTCACCAATGGGCGAAAAGAACTTCAAAGTAGATATCCACTTAAAAACATTGAATGGTTAAATGTTGAAGAAAGCAATGTATTTCGCTCAGGGAATTGGAATTCTCCTAAACTGAATGACTGTGGTATGGTTGTTTCCCGCAATAAAAATGACTACGAAAAAAACTTTAACCATTTAGCTGAATTACTTAAGTTAAAATTATCTTCATTTGATGTTGTATATACTCACAATCCTTGGGGTGAATATGGTCATGAAGAGCATATTTCAGTTTTTAGGGCTGTTTGCGTAGCAACTAAATCTACGAAACCTTCAATTTATGTTTCAAGCTATCTTAGCGATCGATCCAAGAAGGTTTTTGATATTCAGAAAGCTCTGCTAGGTCCTGAGCTGATAGTAGGGAGCATCCCCACGAACCTCTGCCATTCTATAAAAAGTCTGTATATGGAGAATAATTGCTGGACTTGGAATGACGATTACATCTGGCCTTACACGGAATTATTCATAAAAATTAATGATCTCTCAGTACCAACCAAAAATAAATATCAGAATCCTACTGCAAATCCTCCTGTTTTGCTGTTAACAATGTCATTCAAACAAAGTTTACTAGGGACCTTGGTTCGTCGGATGCTTCCCAAAGCCCTCAAGACCTACATCAAAAATTTATTGAAAAAAGTTAGAAAATGACTTCGATATCTCAAAGTGGTTTCCACGTAGTTTATGATATCAACACACTGAAAAGAGTGATAGCGTTTTTGGAGCTGGGTTTTGGGTGGGATAATCGTAGAAGTAAAGAAATTTTGGAATGTCTTGGATCTTTAGATAAGGAGACGCCTAAAGCGGCTTTATTTTCTGAACACGGTCAAATCAAGATTGCAATCCTTCTTTTTGAACAAAATACTATTCATAGTAGCTCTGACAAGGTTATTAATCTCTCTTCTTGGTATGCTAAAGAATCTCACAGAGGAATTGACGCGGTCAGATTTGCTAAAAAGCTCACTGCAAAGCTTTCTGATTATACGATTACAAATTACACACCGAGTTCCGCTGTCAAAAAAATACTTATTGCATTGGGTTATAAATACATGAATGTTGAACTTTTTTCCTATGGTGTGGTAAAGCAGTTTCCTTTTGTTCAACTGAAGCACATCAACAAGAAAATCAATTTTTCTGAAGGAGCAGTTAAGCCTGTAAAATTAATTTATAACCGTGATAGTGATATCTCTCATGCTGGGTACCAATTAGTTACAGTTAAAAAATTTGGATTAAAGCTAAGAATTTTAAATATCTACTTGAGAGAAGACGTCAGTTCTGTTTCTTTCACCTGGTTGTTTGCACAGTGCTTGCGCAATTTCGTGGTGCGCGTAAACATATACGCGGAAACATGCGGTACCTCAAAAGAAGCACCATGGCTTGTGAAAAGCTTCGAAAATAATCTTTATGTACACCCTCAAAATTCAGAGTTATCGATTACCCAATAAGTGGACTAATTTTAATTTTTGTTATTTTCAAGTATTGAAGCTTGAGTTTCTAAGCTAGATAAGTTTTTGATTACAGATTACTAATCTTCGGATGACAGCCTTTGAACTCTGAAAGCACAATGCTTTTGGCTAACTAGGAGGCTGACATGACTGTACTTGATACCCTTAATTTTGTTGCATTTAACCCACTTCAAAACAACAACCCTATCGCTGTTCGTCGTCGTAAGCTGATTGAAAAGATTGATGAACAAATCCAACTTGCAGCAAACAAAGACTACACACCTGTGCAACACAAGTGGGTTACTGACGAAGATGGTAACCAACGCAAAGTAGAAGTTGCTAAACGTGTTAAACGTTGGTGGGCTGCTAGTGTTGATGGAAAGATAAATCTTGTAGTGCGCTATGGAAGCAAGGCTTTAGAGTTTGCTGAAGGTAAGAATGCAATCGAACTAGCTAGTGAAGCAGAAGTTGCTGATGTACTAGCTAAGGTGCGCGAAGCTGCAGAGAATGGTGAGTTAGATGCACTTATTGAACAGCAAGCGCAGTTTGGAAGACGAGTTACACGAAAGAACAAGTGAACGAAAGAAGACAAGAACGTGGATGGATTAAGCACGTTCTTCGTCTTACAATGTGCAGCAAATGATTGCGTAAACAATTTAATTGCAATAGTTACACAAGCGTAGATAAAACGTGCAAAGTGGATATTGAGTTACACATTAGTTGCACACAAATTATTTTTAGACGTTAAATGATTGATATTAAACAATTAAATATTGGCGTTACTAGTTAGTGGGGGGCGATCGGTGGGTCGGCGTCAAACATTGGCGCTATCTCGTGCGCGTATTCGTCGATCGCTCGCTCCATGTATGACTGCATGCGGCGGCGGTTTCGGTCGATCTCGAGGTCACAATACGCGATGAGTTCGACTTGCCTCACCTCGAAGGGCTCTAATGGACTGAAGTGCGCCTTAATGGCGTCGAAGTGAATTTGGAAGTCGTGTGGCTCCTCTCCAACGGAGAGTATGGGGCCAGAGATAATCCGGAGGTGTTCTGACATATTCGAAATCCTTACAGTTGGTCTGCAAGAATTTTGGAACAAATAATGAACATGTCAAATCTAAAATAACGAAATGTTCAATAATTATGGGGATATTGTCTCACGTTGTCTCATTGTGTCTCGGGTTTGTCTCACCCGGTTTCACTTGGTTGTGATGCGGATGCCGGGGCGGTCGTCGGGCGTGCCGATGAATTCGATGCCGGCGGCTTCGTAGAAGGTTTTAATTTTTTGTAAGTTATTTTTCTTGGCTGCGGGTACGCCGGTTGTGGCCTCGTATCGCTTTAATGTCGCTATTCCGATTCCGGTTGCATCCGCAACTTGTGCCAATGTCAGTACCAGAGCTGCACGAGCTGCTCTCATTTGACTCACGGTTATAATTTTCTCTTGCAATTTGATACCTCAAGTATCATATTGGACATATGGAACATCATGCTCAAAATGACTGGGTCAAAGCACTCGACATGCTACAGGGTGCTTATGCTCAGTCGACGATTGACGGGTATTATCGAGACTTCTGCGTCTTTGTCCAATGGTGTGAAACTCAGATTATAGATCCGCTGCCGTGTGAAGCCAGACTGCTTGCCTCGTTTTTGGATGATCAGTCCAAGACAAAGGCCGCCGTGACTGTCCGCCGCTATACCGTGTCCATCGGAAAAATACACCGCCTCTTGAATTTTGATGACCCGACGAAGGCTGAACTTGTGCGGCTGGCTCTGCGGCGGGCGCAGCGGTCTGCTATCGCGCCGCAGAGGCAATCACTGGGCCTCACGAGGGAAGACGTGAACGCGATTGTGGCGATGCGACATCGATCGCTGCGTCACATGCGTGACGCTGCCATGATCTCCGTAGGATTTGACGGACTGATGCGGCGCTCTGAGATTGTCGTGCTCAAGGTGTCTGATGTTACATGGATTAATGAAGGTACGGCGCGCTTGATCGTAAGACGCGGCAAGACGGATCAGTTGGCGCGGGGCAGGGTGGTTTGGCTCACTCCGACATCATCGCAAGTGTTGCGAGAGTGGGTTAACCTAAGTTCTAATGCGCAGCTTTTGTTTGGGCCAATCTATGGTGGCGTGGTGATTGATCGATGGCTCAACCCGGTGTCCGTGCAGCGTGCGATTAAGCGTTGTCTCGAAGAAATTGGTCATGATCAGTGCCATTGCTACACGGGGCATGCGCTGCGTGTGGGTGCTGCGCAGGAATTATTACGAATGGGCCGTGACACCGCGGGTATCATGCGGGCCGGCGGTTGGAAGTCCGTGTCCACACTGGCACGTTATCTTGAACGCGCTGAGCACTCAGTCTGGGGTGGCTAGAACTATCACAATAAAAATTGCCGTGTGACTTTAGCACTTACGAATCTCAAGCACCTCCAGTACGCTCAAATTTGAGCAAATGATTACACTGCTTCAAATTGTTAATATTATGTGGCGGCCAATTTTTTCGATCTGCCGTGCGGTAGCTATGGAGATTGCGACTTAATGGCAAGTGTCCGTGAGGATGTCGCACTCGAGCGGACTTTTCAGTGTATGTGCCTGATACATAAATGTGGTGACATTTCCACCCGGGAGTTAGCTGAGCGTATGAAAATATCCAACGGCGCAGCCTATTATGTTCTCAGCGCATTGATCGAGAAGGGCTACGTCAAGGCTGAGAGTTTTAAAAACAACACCAGTAAGTCACGGTACTTTTACTTGCTCACTCCCGCTGGGCTAGGGGAGAAGGCGCGGCTCACTGCCAAGTTTATTCGGCGGAAGAAGGCAGAGTATCAGGCATTGAAAGTGGAAATTGAAGTTCTCGAGCGCGAGTATGCCGCACAGCAGCTTAGTACCCGATAATGGGGCGTTATGGGTAGGTCAAATGGGACTATTTCGACCTCGAAAAAAAGAAAATTTGAACAGATAATGGCAAAAAAAATAACAGTGATTGGTGGGTCTGGTTTTGTTGGTACTAACCTATGCCGGCAGCTTTCGTTAAAGCAGCAAGATTTTGAGATCATTGACATCAAGATGAGCAATCAGTTCCCGGACAAGTGTAAGATTGCGGATGTTCGCGATATGGGTACTTTGCGGAAAACGATTACGGGTGACGTGGTCGTAAATTTGGCGGCAGTGCATCGCGACGACGTAAGGGATAAGTCAGAATATCAGCGTACAAATGTAGATGGCGCGGAAAACGTTGCTCTAGTATGTGAAGAAAAGGGTATCAAAAAGATTGTCTTCACCAGTACCGTTGCGGTTTATGGATTTGCAGAGCCGGGGACAGATGAAAGCGGGGCAATAAACCCCTTTAATGAATATGGACGGACTAAGTTTGAAGCTGAAGAGAAACTTCGCGCTTGGCAGATGAAAGGGAAAAACTCGCTGATCATTGTTCGCCCAACTGTGATTTTTGGTGAGGGCAATCGCGGAAACGTTTTCAATCTTCTAAATCAAATCGCTTCAGGAAAATTTCTTATGGTGGGCAAAGGCGAAAACAAGAAGTCGATGGCCTATATCGGCAATATTGTTGCCTTTTTAGAAACATGCGTCGCTACTGAACAGAAATATGGTGTATACAATTATGTTGATACGCCTGACTTGACCATGAATGAGCTGGTTTCGCAGGTGAGAGCAAAATTGAAGGGTAAAACCGGAGTAGGTCTGCGATTACCGTATTGGTTAGGGATGCTTTTGGGTTACGTCGCGGATGCCGTTGCTATGCTCAGCGGTAAAAATTTACCAGTGAGTGCAATTCGCGTTAAGAAATTTGCTTCATCGACCGAGTTTAGAAGCGCAAAAGCCAGCTTAGAAACCTTTCAAGCACCGTTTACACTCAGCGACGGCATCGAACGCACTCTGCAGAGTGAATTTATCTCACCTGAACCTAATCGAGAAATATTTTACACGGAGTAAAAAATGACGGATTATGTTGTTAAGGACTTAGCTTTAGCGGATTTTGGCCGCAAGGAATTGGATATTGCGGAAACTTAAATGCCAGGATTGATGGCGCTTCGTTCTGAATACGGCGAAAGCAAGCCCCTGAAAGGTGCACGCATTGTTGGCTCTCTTCACATGACGATCCAGACAGCCGTTTTGATTGAAACATTGGTGGCCCTTGGTGCTGATGTGCACTGGGCGTCTTGCAATATCTTTTCCACACAGGACCACGCAGCGGCAGCAATTGCGGTAGCGAACATTCCTGTGTTTGCGATCAAAGGCCAGTCATTGGAGACCATTGGATCGTTGTAGAAGGTATTGCCAAGATACAAATTGATGCAGACCAAAAATATTGACTGAAGGTCAGTCTATTTATGTTCCCTTGGGAGCGATTCATTGTTAGGAAAACCCCGGTAAGGTCCCGATGATGCCGATAGATGTGAAAATTGGCAGTTATTTGGATGAAGACGATATAGTCCGCTATGAAGATCGGTATAGTCGAAATACATAAAACGAAAAATCTGTCACAAAGTGCTTAATTTAATTATAACGCAAGTATCTCGAAATTTTATTTTTACAATATTCATATTTGCATTCAAAATTTTTGGTGCATATGAAAATATTTTTGTTATTGCGTTAATTTCATCTTGTATCATCGTCGGAGAAGTTTTAATTGACTTTGGGTCATATGGATCAGAATTACAGGTAAAAAATCATCATAATAGAAATATTAATCCATTTATTTATGTAAAAAATAAAATAATTCCTATACTAATAACATATGCATACATATTTCTTGCTACTGATTTTAGTAATGTTGTTAAGATCATTATACTGTTGACATGTATTATATCTGCGCACTCAAACTTTCGGCGGGCCTATATTCACAAAAAACAACAATTAAAGATTGAGTCTGCAGCTGGAATTATAAAGTCTGTAGGCATCTTTTTTTCCATTTGTCTATATTTACTTTTGGATGACATAGCCGCCTTAGTAGCTATGCTTTTCATTTGCTACTGTGTTGAAAACTTTATTTTACATAATTTTTACAAAGAGAATTTTACAGATAATTTGGAATTAAATCTAAGTTTTAGCTTTGGTATACACAATGTTCTTGGTGTTATTGTAGGCTATTTTGATTTAATACTATTAAACAATTTAATGACCTTAGAAGATTTTGGTGCGTATGCTGTTTTGGCAAGATTAGTGAATATTGGTCTCTTTTTCGCGTCTACATATGCGCTGAAAAATATGCCTCAATGGATTGAGGCAAAGAATTATTTAGTTTTAAAAAATCTTTCAAATATTATATTATACGGTTTTATTGGATTAATACTTGTATTGACCGCCCTCATCATTGGAAAATTTAGCGCATACACCATTTTAATAGTAGGGTTTATTTTAGTAATAAGAACTCTTACGTTGTTTTTTGGTAGCTTGCTAACAGCGACTGGACATCAGTCACTTCGAACTTCTGGGCTAGTCATAACAGGGTGGTGCTATATTATTGCCCTTTATAGTTTGCATGAAATTACTTTGGTGCAATTGTTATATCTTATCGCAGTGATTAATAGTTGCACGTGTCTCTTTAACTTAGCTGGAGTGTATAAGTATCGATGAAGTATCCATCATTTTTTCTTGATACGCCAAAAATTAAAAAAAGCAGGACTATAGCACAAAAGGAGCTTTCGGTTGCTGACCCTTTTTCATTTTATACTTTTAGGAAGTTTTCTATATATTTAAGTATGGCTTTGGTTGAGCGCACTTCTATAACTGGTAATCAAATCAGTTTTTTAATGGTTGTGTTTGCGCTGGTATCTGCACCCGCGCTTGTCATTTCTAATGCTGCAGGTATTGGGTACCCCATTTGTTATTTTATAATATATTTTTTGGATGTTGTTGATGGCGAAGTCGCAAGATTGCGACAGCAAAAATCAAAACTAGGTAAATGGCTCGATATTTTGTTGTGGTATTTAGTTGACCTTTATTTTATCCTGTACTGCTTTTATATTTTTAGTGAAAGTAGCTATGGCTTGATTTGTTTATATTTAGTAATTGTTTCTACTTTGCTGGAACGTTATCTGAATTATGTAGATTTGAGTAGAGAAACGGCGGCCAAGAGAAGCTCGCACACTGGCGATCGAAGTGGATTGAAAACGTTTCTAAAATATTCATTTACGAAACCGGGGCACTTTATTTTGTCCACACTTTTAATATTGTCGATGCCTAATATCGTGTCACTACACCTATTTTTAATAATAATTATTTGGGTAAGCTACCAAATTTACAAGGTTATAAATACACTGAGGTTGGTAAATGAGTAAAAATGTAATCATAACAGGTATTACCGGTCAAGATGGATCATACCTCGCTGAGTTTCTTTTAGAGAAAGGTTACATGGTTCATGGTCTAAGGCGCCGTAGTTCGCAGTTTAATACGTCGAGGATCGATCATTTGTTAGATGGACGACACAAACTAAAGTTATATTATAGCGATTTGACTGATCCTTTAAGTTTGGTAAGGATCTTGACGGAAGTAAGACCAGACGAAATATATAATTTAGCCGCCATGAGTCACGTTGCGGTGAGTTTTGAAACTCCACTGTATACCGCTAATGTAGATGCCATGGGTACAATTGCGTTGATGGAGGCTGTGCGGTTGGCAGGTCTAGAAAGTACATGCTCCATTTACCATGCGAGCACATCAGAATTATATGGAAAAGTTCAACAAGTTCCGCAATCCGAGCAAACGCCATTCTACCCTAGATCTCCATATGCTGTAGCGAAGCTTTATGCCTTCTGGATAGTAAAGAATTATCGAGAAGCGTATAATATGAAGGCTAGCAACGGTATCTTATTCAATCACGAATCACCACGGAGGGGAGAGACATTTGTAACTCGCAAGATAACTATGGCATTAGCGAGGATCGCAAAGGGCACACAAAAAGAAATTGTGCTAGGGAATTTGAATGCTAAACGCGATTGGGGACACGCGAAAGATTATGTACGCGCCATGTGGCTTATTAACCAAGCGGATGCCGCGTCGGATTGGGTTGTGGCCACAGGGGAATGCTATAGTATCCGCGAATTTTTGTTAAGAGCATTTGCTGTGATCGGTGTGGAAATAGGTTTCGAGGGAGACGGAATAAATGAGGTTGGGCGCGTAATTTCAAATAATGGAGGATTCTCAGCTATCAGAGTTGGGGACACAGTAGTTAAGGTAGATGCCGAATATTTTCGTCCAAGCGAAGTAGATTTGCTAATTGGTGACCCAAGTAAAATAAAACGCAAACTCGGTTGGAGACCAAAGTATAGGTTTGATGACTTAGTTTCGGAAATGGTGCTAAATGATATTGGAGTTAATTTGTGAGAAAAGTGATTCAGACCGAAATTTTTAGTGCTGATGTTCTTCTAGCGAGGGTTCTAAACTTTAATTTGATCGAAGATCGGGGTTTCATATCAAGTGTCTCGGAAAATTTCCAACTAGGGTTTGGTGTTATAAATGATATTCCGCTGTCTATCCCAGCACATATACATAAAAAAAATACTCGGGTGATTGATACAACTAGCGAATTCATCTATGTGATATCAGGTCAACTCCAATGCTGTATTTTAGACAACTATTCTAACGAAGTGCAAAAAGTAAAATTAACTTCCAACATGGCGCTCCTGCAACTTACAGGTGGACATGCTTTTAAGATTTTGCCAGGTACAAAATATTTCGAAATCAAACAAGGGCCATATTTAGGTAAATATGCAGATAAAGAGGTTTTTGATGATACCTGTAAATAGGCCAAAAATATGGGGTTCAGAAATTGATATCATCAAAGAAGCGATAGATGACGGCTGGATATCTTCAGAGAGTCCATATTCTAAACGCTTGGAGACCGAATTCGCAAAAGCTTGTGATCGAAAATATGGAGTAGCCGTTTCTAATGGAACGGTTGCTTTAGAACTCGCTTTAAAGGTGCTAAATATTAGTGAAGGTGATGAAGTAATAATTCCTAGCCATATGATAGTTTCGCTTTTAAATTCAATTTTACGAGTAGGTGCGACACCCGTATTTATCGATAGCTCATTGCACGATTGGAATTTAGATATTGATCTTCTACCGGAGAAAATTACTGAGCGAACAAAAGCTATTATTGCTCCGCATACCTATGGTTTAGCAGCGGACATGGTTCGACTTTCGAAAATTGCTAAAGAAAATAATGTTTATCTTATTGAGGATTTTGCCCAGGCCATTGGAAATAAGTTCGACAGCGGAATGGCTGGTTCATTCGGCGATGTTTCCTGTTGCTCACTTTATGCAAACAAAAATATAACATCTGGAGAGGGTGGCTTTTGCCTGACCGATGATGAAAGTATAGCAGAGAAAATAAGATGGTACAGTAACTTATGCTTTGAACCCAACGAACGGTTTAAGCATTTTGAAATAGGTTCGAACTACAGATTAAGCGGTTTACAATCTGCATTTGCATTGGGTCAACTTAGACATATAGATGAGGCCAATGATATGCGTATCTCCAATGGAAATTACTATCGTGAACGAATTGACCCCGAAAAGTTTACTTTGCCTTCTGTAAAAAATTCTATGGGCAAAAATCATTACTGGGTTTTTGGATTATTGGTTAAAGGACGCCATACAGCTGCACAGCTTTCTAGTTATTTGTTAGAGCACGGGATACAAACGCGTCCATTCTTTTTTCCATTAGAGCAACAGCCACTTCTGAAAAGAAATCATCCACATTGTAGAATCTCAAGTTATCTCCGTGAAAAAGGTCTATACATACCTAGTGGTCTTGGTAACACTCTTGACGAATTCGATTTTGTTATCGAAAAACTGAATAAATATGAATAAGAAAACGGTTTTACTTGCTTACCCTCACCATTTCTCGAATATGTTAGGTGGTGGTGCACTTCGCATGCATAAAATCGCTGAGATGCTTCAAGCGTCAGGCGACTATGAGGTTCACTATTTCGCTTCTAGTTATAATAATGACCTAGAGACAAACTATTATGTGCACTGTTATTTCGATCCCGACGTAAGGAGCACAAGTGGGCGAATGAGCTTATCATTCGCGATTAAATATGCAATTGAATTACAAAGATTTCTAAAAAAACGTCCCAGATTTGATTATGTCGTCGCAAGCAATACACCATGGCTTCATTTGCTTCCCATATATCTAGGTGGGCTGCGCAAGCAAACTATTCTTGAATTGTGGGAGTATTGGGGCAAACAATGGTTCAAAAATTACTCTTTCTTTATAGGAGTGATTGGTATGTTTTTGGAGTGGCTAATTGTGCAAACTGTTGGCAGCGTGAGTACAATATCAAAACAGACGGAGTTATGTTTAAAAACGACGCGTAAAAAAGTTTATTTCAATCCAAATGGAATTGATAATAATACTATTCAAACTGTAAGTCCGAGTACTGAATTTTTTGACGCCATATACTTTGGCCGCTTAGTTGATTATAAAAATATTGACAAATTTCTACAAGCAATTCCTATTATTTTAAAAACACGCCCAGATTTCCAATTCATAATAATTGGTAACGGACGTGAACAATCAAAACTCATTTCGCTCGCAGATGAATTAAAAATTAGGCATGCTGTAACATTTAAAGACGGAGAAATTTCTCCAGTTCAAGCATATGCGGCAATGAAAAATGCAGGTATCTTTATTCTCCTAACAGAGTCCGAGGGTGGCGCGAGTATAGCACTGCATGAAGCCAATCGATGTGGATTACCGGCACTGATTATTGAGCATCCGGCAGCAATAGATACTTACTTTTATGAGAAAGATTTAACTGCAATTGTCACACCATCTTTGTCCCCAGAAGATGTTGCGGCGACTACCCTTTGGTTTTTCACTCGGCACACACGGGACACCGATCGGGAGAAAATAATTGACCATGCATCAGAATATTCGTGGGATAAAGTAGGGGCTCAGATCATCAGCATAATGGAAAGGCAAAAATGATAATAGGATATACAGCAGGCGTATTTGATGCATTTCATTATGGGCATGTAAATTTACTAAGGAATGCAAGAAGCTTATGTGATAAACTTATTGTCGGGTTAACTGTCGATAAGTTGGTTTCCTATAAAGGAACAAAGTCGCTGTTTACATACGAAGAAAGATTTTCTGTAGTTGACGCATGCAAATACGTTGACTTGGTCGTTCCACAGATGGATATGGATAAAATTTCAACTATGACGAAACTTAAGTGTTCGAAATTATTTGTCGGCGACGATTGGTATGGTACCAATAAGTGGCAACAATATGAGCAGGGCGCAATAGAACATAACATTGAGATAGTATATCTTCCATATACTAAATCAATATCCACATCCGAATTAAAAGAGCGTTTGATACAATTATGAAAAGAATAGCGCATATTTGTGTCCATGTTGGTAATGGAGGTGGCGGAGATTACATACGAAATTTAATAAAACATTTAAGTCACCGTTATGAATTTCACATATTTTCACCAGATGTTGAAAATTTAACAAGCTTTATCGTAGGAAAAAACGTTTTCTTACATAAAATTAATACAAAAAGAATTGATTTATGTACCTTTATAAGGTTAACGAATATTTTAAAAAAAAAGAAGATCGATATAGTCGTATCTCATGGTAAAGGAGCTGGAATTTACGGTCGCATGACAGGCCTGATTTTAAGACTTCCAACTTTTCATTATTTTCATGGCTTTCATTATTCTCACTTAAGTAAAATGGGTAAAACTTTATATCTGGCATCGGAAAAAATATTGCAGTATTTTACGAGCTTATATTGTTTTATCTCGCAATCAGAAGCAGAAAAAGTCGGCTCAATTGTTAAGATTAAAAATCACAAAATATACGTCAATCCCAATGGTGTGGATACAGCAGTATTTCATCCTAGTGAGAATCTGACGGCCGAACCTAGAGCAATTTATCTTGCCCGCAATGACGCCATCAAAAATTTAAAAGATTTTGCAAGGTTGGCCGAGTTGTCTTCGATGAGCCATTCAAATTTAATGTTTGACTTAGTTGGCTTAGATCCTGTTGAGCTTATTGATCCTCCAGGATCATTGCGCGAAATAATAAATCAGGCAAAAAGATTAGGGAATTTCAGAGTTTTACCATATTCAGCTGATCCCAAGGCGATTTTAGCTGGTGGGCGTTACTATGTTTCAACCTCAAAAGGGGAAGGTTTGCCTCTTGCCGTATTACAAGCGATGTCTATGGGGTTAAATTGTGTTTTAACCGATGTTAGTGGACATTGTGATTTAATCGAGCACGGCAGAAATGGCTACCTGATAAAAAAATCTGACTATTATTTAAACGAAATATTAGATACCATTAACGCGCTAGAAAATGACGCCAGTCTGCGTGTGTTTATTGGCAACGAAGCAAGAAGCACTGTTATTAAAAAATTTACGCACGTGACCCATTTTGATGCTGTTGCCGCTAGTTACGAAGACTTCTGTTAATGCACTGGGTACTGATTTTGGCTCAAATCAAGGCGATAGCTACAATCAGGCTATACCTTGACGCGCTTGCATATTTGACAAGTTTGCTAGCCTTCATTCACATACGATCAATGAATTTCTTTTTATTTATTTTCTCTGCAACGCTAATAGTTTCACAACTTTTGGTGAGTCTATATTCAAGTATAAATATTTATCGCTTCATAATACTATTTTTGATGTTGATCTTTGCCTCACTGGTTCTCAAATTACCGCGCACGTATAAAATTTCAAAATTTATATCGCACTCAGTAATTATCAGTGTCTTATTTCTCCTGCTAGAGATATTTTTAATACAATATGCTTCTATTCACGTTGATTACGCAAAATACTTTGGGGAAAGCATTCCTCGGCTAACGGGTACTATTGGCGAACCTAATTATTTTGGGTATTTTAGTTTGCTGATGTTTATTTTACTTCAACGCAAGGGATCTGTTACTGGTTTTATATTATTGTGCATGATTTTTATAAGTGGAAGCAGAGGTGCGATGCTGTCAATTATATTGTGGCCACTTCTATCAATCTTAAACTTACTACCATTAAGAACGGTAATTTTGAATATTATATGCCTCATTACGGCACTTTCTCCATGGTTAGTGTATGGATTACTGCAGAGTTTAGACTACGATTTTTTGGTCTTGCTTAACGCTTTGTCTTCTAATCGTTTAGAAATCTGGGACCAACTTCTTGGAACTGTACTTGATTATCCGTTTGGGGTCGGGTATTTTAAGTCTACTGAATTTGTTGGCGTTTATGAAAGTCCATTCTCTTTGCGTTCTACTGGGATGCAACCTCACAATACTTGGTTTCAAATATTGGCTGAGTTTGGCATAGTTAGCTATGCGGTCTCTGTGAGTTTATTCATGGCAATATCCATCAAGTTAACAGGGCAGCGAAAAAGTTATTTTATTATGGCAGTAGCCCCACTTCAGTTTTTGCATATTATTGGAAGTTTTCTGATGGTATTACTTTTTTTTGTGTTCAAAAATTTAGTTGATCAAGAAAAGTTAAGTCGTACCCGTGTTTCCAATTAAAAAGCGATCATTATAACTGGTGAGAAGAAATAATGAAACTTAATTTAGGGTGTGGTTTGCGAGCAGAAGAGGGTTTTTTAAACGTGGATATCTTAGATTTGCCAACCGTAGATCAGGTTCTCAATTTAGATGTTTTCCCATATCCGTTTGAAAGCGAATCAATTGACGAAGTGCTTTGTAGACACTTTATTTCTCATATTCATGATATTAATAGTTTAATGCTAGAGCTTGACAGAGTAACAAAATACGGAGGTATTTTACGTATATATGCACCGCACTTCTCTAGTGATAATTATAAAACTGATCCGACACATCAAATTTCGATCGGATATCGATCTTTGAATTATTTTGTCAATGACGTAGATTGGCCTTTAACATATGTGAAAACAAATCTGTCAATCACTTATCGTTATTTATCGATGTTTAATTACGATCAAAGAAAAAGTATAAAAAATATTTTTTATTGGACAGGTGTGGAATATATAATAAATAAATTTCCAAGGATTTATGAGAAATTCTTCTCCAGCGTTATACCATGTAATGAAGTTTATTTTGAATTGCGCAAAGTTGAGGATAAAGATTTATAAATTATAGTTAGGAATATGTTATGCGTATCTTAGTTACAGGCGGAAATGGTTATATTGGTAGCCATACGGTGAGGCAGCTTCTTGCAGCTGGTCATAGGGTTTTGGTGCTAGATAATTTTTCAAATAGTAAGCAAGAAGTGAAAATAGAAATACAAAGACTGTGTAACTTAAGTTATGATTTGGAAGAAGTCGACATTTTAGATAATGATAAGTTAGAGTGCGCTTTTCGGAATTTCCAACCAGAGGCAGTTATGCATTTTGCTGGTCTGAAGGCCGTAGCGGAATCTTTTAAAGTGCCCGAAAAGTACTATCGCGAAAATGTTGTGGGATTGTTAAATATTCTGCAATTAATGGAAAAATATTCTTGTAAAAATATTGTTTTTTCTTCTTCAGCGACTGTTTATGGACTGCCAACAATCCTTCCAATTACGGAAGAGCACGGTCTTAATCCGATTTCTCCGTATGGGCGTTCAAAATTAGTCGGTGAAAATATTATTAAAGATTGGAGCAATGCGGGATCTGATCGGTCGGCGGTTATTTTAAGGTATTTTAATCCTGTTGGTGCACACTCGTCAGGTTTAATCGGAGAAAACCCAACGGGTGTTCCTTCAAACTTATTCCCGATTATTTTGCGAACGATATTAGGGATTCAACCAAATCTGGAAATATATGGATATGATTACGATACGCATGATGGGACTGCAGCGCGTGACTACATTCACATTGAAGATTTAGCGTCGGCGCATCTAGCGGCACTGGATTTGTTAGCGGTGTTCGAGGGGGTGGAAACTTTCAATGTGGGCACAGGTCGTAGTTATACAGTCTTAGATGTTATCAAAGCATTTGAGCATGTTACGAAAATCCAGGTTCCATACAAGTTTGTTGACCGGCGTTCCGGTGACGCTCCAAACTGTTTTGCCGATGTAGCCAAAATTAAGAGAGTACTTGGGTGGACGTCCCAGTATGGGTTACACCAAATGTGTGACACAGCGTGGAATTGGTGTGAGACAACGAAACCATTGACTTAAAGGATGTGTGTAGACAGTGCACTTTCTAGGAATATAAATGTCCAAATATACTTCAGCATTGTGAAGTGTACGAGCTTGTAGGTAATTATTTTCGGCTAGTTGAATGGAAAAGTATCGTTTTGAATAAAGGAAAAATAATAAGCAAATTGTTATGATTAATTGCATGTGTATATGTCAGCCTTTCCAAATATTGTGCTGCGAAAACCGCAAATATCTCGAAACAGTCTCTGCATTCGACCATCCACCCGCGCGCATGATTGCTGCTAGATCGTAGCCCTTTGTGAGTAAGTCTTGAGCAGCCCCAACGCGCAGTGAATGCCCTGAAACTTCCAAGTTACTTGGCCGCTCACACGGTTAAACCTTTACAACACTCTTCTTGATAATTTCATTGACGTTACGATGGCAAATTGGGCGGTCAATACATCGACCGTGATTAAGTGCGCAGAAGACTGCTTCAATTTCCTTGGGTTTCTTTCGAAATCATCCCCTTAACAATTTAGCGCTTCGTTCAGAGCCAGGGACAAGCCAGCGTCACGACTATGGTGAGGGGTATGTCGAGGTACTTGCGCATGCAAACCGCCTAACGGCGCTGGGCGCAAAACACAAGCGGAAGCTGTCGCTTTGGTGGGGGCGCGGTTAAGTAGAAAGCCGCGCCAATTCATGGGGTTGGGGGTTCCGATGATGTGTGATTGCGATAAAATCAGCTACGGTGAACAAGTTCTGGTGGTCTTGCATTTCAACATCGTCTTAAGTAGTGACCTGCCATGCTAGTAGATTGTAAAGGCCACAGAGAAAATGAATTTTTGGGGCATTTTTGCATGTAGTGAAGAGCGAACTGCGTCGCATTTTGAAGTCTTACTTATTGCCGCAACCTTCGTCAGCCTCCCGCTGTTTGAGGCTCCTAAGAACATCTTCAGCCTGCTGTTCCTATTGGCGTGGGTTGTGCAGTCATTCAGGTGTAAGTCTGTTGGCGCCCACTGCGCCCTGAATTGGCCGATCTGGGGCCTCGCGGCTGTCCTATGGGTTTCACCTCTCTTCTCTACTTATGGCGACACTATAACACCACTAAACTCAGCCCCTAGGTGGACGCTGCTGGCGCTCTTCGTGATTGCCGCCGCGCGATTAAATTATTCACGTGCACAACTATTCATTGTGTGGGCGGCGTTAATGTTTGGCGGCGCAGTCGCAGTAGTCGAAAGCTTTTGGGTCTGGCAATTTAACGACAAGCCATACCCAGAATTCCGATCGGTAGGCCACGTTAACCACTCCTCCATGTACACACTAATACCGCTTGCTGCCGGCCTTGGTGCCCTTTACGCACGCGAGAGGTGGCTGCAGATCCTTGGTGTGATTGCAATTATATCTTCCTTGGCATTCTTGCCTCCATCACGCAGCCTCGTCGGGGGCGTGGCAATTACGGCAGTAATAATTGTGGCACTCAGTATTGTTGCGGTGCGAAAGTGGTCGCTACGCGGCCTTGTTCTTTCGACAGTTGCGGGGCTAGCCCTGGTGTCTGCAGTTTTAATGACGCCAACTGCGGAAGGCTTCCGGTCAGAGTTGGTGCAACGGGTTACTGGCGACAATTTCTTCTCCGGGCGGGACAAGATCCTGAACTCTGCTCTGGCAGTGTGGGACCAGCACCCACTTCTCGGTACTGGGTGGTTCAGCTTCGGCACGGCCACGTCAGAGGAGGCGGTGCGCGCAGCGCTCGAGGCGGACGGTATAGAGTATGACCCGAATGTGTACTGGCACTACGAACACGGTCACAATCTCTGGACAACCATGCTAATCGAGCGCGGGCTGGTCGGCGTTACGCTGGTGACCATTCTTCTGTTTTTATATTTTAAAACATTTCTCCCGATTGCACTCAGCCGTGATCAACTTGACCCAATGGATCGGGGGGCGGCGGTTGCTGCACTTCTTGTGGCCATTGGCTTCGCTGTGGCCGGATTGGGCAACACTACCATGATTAATGAGCACGGCCACGCTGGTATGGCGTTCATTGCCGTGGCGTACGGGTACCTACGGGGCAGGGGGATATTGCCGCTTAGGTCAGGATAATTTTGGCCAGCTGTGTATAGTAAGTGGCACATTGCAATGATCGAGGGAATCACTCTGGTCTGGCATTGGGCGGTCGTATCGCATTTGTTACCGTAGTGTATTTCCGCTTGAAGCATACTGCCATTAGTGTAGTGAGTGCCGCATGCTTTTGAACTATGCATTTCTGACGAACTTCATTTACGTCTTCGGCGCGTCCCTCGCCCTGAGCGTGGCGCTGATATTTGTGCGGATCGGGCGCGGGGCCGTGGATTTGTCTGCGGTTCAGGCGTCACACACGCGGCCCACGTCGCGCCTTGGCGGAGTTGCGGTATTTGGGGTCGTGTTCGCGGGTACTTGGTTCTGGTTCTCCGCTCCAGCAGTGTCGTCGGGCTACCAGCTCTTCCTATTGGTCTCCTCGCCGCTATTCGTGGCGGGCGTGACGGAGGACTTGGGCTACCCGACGGGCGTGAGACTACGCCTGCTGGCGGCCGTCGTGTCCGGGGCCGCGTTCGTGGTCGCGTTTGGGCAGTGGCTGCCCCGGCTGGATATTCCGATTGTCGACCGAGGCATGGCCGTGCCGGCTGTCGCAATCCCCTTCACGGTGCTCGCCTGCGCGGGCGTGACGCACGCCTTCAATCTGATCGATGGTCTCAATGGGCTGTCGTCTTTCGTGTCGATGGGTGTCTGCGCCGCCCTCATGGCGATTTGCGCGCAAGTGGGTCTCGCTGCACATTTTCAGGCGCTGGGCCTCCTGCTGACGGCGCTGGCGGGTTTCCTGGTGGTCAATTTTCCATTTGGGCGCGTGTTTATGGGAGACGGCGGCGCTTATGTGGTGGGGCACATCCTCGTGTGGACCTCCGTGTCGATTGTCTGGAACTCCCCACACGTGTCTGCCTTCGCGATCCTCTTGATTTTTTTCTGGCCGATTGCTGACACGCTCCTCGCCATCTGGCGCCGGACGGTCCGGGGGGCCGACATGACGCGGCCCGATAGGCTGCACTTCCACCAGCTGGTAATGCGCGGCCTCGAGATTTCAGTCCTCGGGCGGGGGCGCCGCCACATCGCCAACCCGCTCGCCGCCGCGATGATCGTCCCGATGGCGCTCGCGCCGATGTTTGCGGGGGTCCTCTTTTACGACAACGTCGTGGCCACTGCCTGGCTGTCGGCTGTGGCCTTTGGCGTCTTCTTCTTGACATATCTCGCCGGAATGCACTGGTCTCGGCGCGGGCGCGGGCGCGGGCGCGGGCGCGGGCGCGGGCGCGGGCGCGGGGAAGTCTAGTATTATTATCTCACTCCGCGAAGCTTTCCAGTTATCCTGCTGCCACAGTCAAACCAACTCTGTGGTGGTAGTTTCTTCGGCAGTGATGTGTCCGCAACCAATTCTGTCGATCTTCAGCGACTACATCATCACAGGCATCGTATGCGCCTCGAATAGAGTAACTCTTACGCGGACGTGTTTGGCTTTCAATAAATGCAATGGGCTGCCTCTCTAGTGAGGCAAAATAATTGTCTGAATGTCACGAAACGCTGATTATGCGACGCGGAGAGATTTTTAAAAAAGACTGCCGGTGCGTGATTTCATGTGTGGTGAGCACTGTAATGGTGCGCTTGAAAAGTACTCTATTTGGTGCTAAAGAAAGCACTCAATAGGGGGCGAATTTATGGTCAGTCAAGTTCTCACAGAATTCACAGTGAGTGTCACGGAATTGAAAAAAAATCCGATGGGGACTGTCGCGTCTGGCGGCGGGGCGCCAGTGGCAGTCTTGAACCGGAACGCGCCGGCATTCTACTGCGTGCCGGCGGATCTATACGGCCAAATGCTAGAAGCTCTCGAAGACGCTGAGCTCAATGCGCTCGCCGACGCACGCGACGGCGGGCCATTTGTGAGCGTTGATCTGAGTGACTTATAGTCTCGAGTTCCACGTGGCCGCGTTGCGCGAGTGGAAGAAGCTTGGGGTGACAAGTAGGGCACAGTTCAAGGCGAAGCTAGGTGAGCGTCTTATTGCCCCTCACGTGCCTGCAGACCGCCTGTCGGGCGGAAAAAATCGCTATAAAATTAAGTTGCGCTCCTCTGGATATCGCCTCGTCTACAGCGTTGATGACACTACCGTCACGGTGGGGGTAATTGCCGTCGGAAAGCGGGAGCGCGGGGCTGTGTATCGCTCAGCTGATGCGCGTGAGTGAGTATCACCCTAACGAAAATATATTATGCGACGCCAATGGGCTGACGCACGCGTGCTGGCGTCGCGGCTCGTATCCGGCTTAACTGAGGTCGCTTAGGCCCACAGTATCGCCTGGGCGTTGGGTCTTGCGCTCAGAATTGAAGCCATTAAACAGATTTAATCTTCAAGTTGTGGCGGGGCGGATAGTCAAAAATGGCGAGACTACGTAAGGCAGTGTTTCCGGTGGCGGGCTTCGGCACGCGCTTCTTGCCCGCGACCAAGGCGATGCCGAAGGAGCTGCTGCCGATTGTTGACAAGCCGCTCATCCAATATGCCGCCGAGGAGGCCATCGCAGCTGGCATTGACACTCTCATCTTCGTCACTGGTCGCAATAAGCGCGCCATCGAAGACCACTTCGACAATAATCAGGAGCTCGAGATGGCGCTGCGTGCCAAGGGCAAGCACGACCAGGCCGACATGGTCAAGAATATCCTGCCGGAGGGAATTGAGTGCATCTTCGTGCGGCAGGCAGAGCAATTGGGGCTGGGCCACGCAGTCCTCTGCGCGGAGAGAGTGGTGGGCGATGAGCCCTTTGCAGTGCTCCTCGCCGATGACTTCCTGACAATTGGTGAGGGGGGCGGCGTCACGAGTGACCTCGTGCGTGCATTTGGCGCCACGGGCCGCACTCAATTGAGTGTGATGGAAGTCGACGGCCCGGACATTTCAAAATACGGCGTCGTGGTGCCGGGCTCAGTTCCGGGATCTGTCGCGGGCCTCGTGGAGAAGCCAGCCGCCGAGGATGCCCCCTCGAACATGGCGAGCATCGGTCGCTACGTCCTAACGCCAGACATCTTCGATATATTGCGGACACAGCCAGCGGGAGCGGGGGGAGAGGTGCAGCTCGCTGATGCAATTAACGCTCAGGCCGCCAATGGAGCCGTGGATGCCGTCACGCTTCGTGGCCGCCGCTTTGACTGCGGCAGCGTGCAGGGATATCTCGACGCGATCATTGCCGTCTCCGGCCGCGGTTAAATTCAGTTCGCCAAGGAGCCATTAATTTTGAGTTGTGCGTGATCGCAGGGCGCCGCGTATGAGGACCGAAACTGCCCCCACAAAGACGCCCAGTATCATTGACAGTGCCAGGATTAGTGGCGTCTTCTTGTGGTACTCGACATCGAGTGAGGCAATGTCGTAGCGCGCCGCGGTGAAGCGCTCTGGTTCGTGTATCGGGCTTGCCTCAATTGCCGCCACTGCTCTCTCGAGTGTCCGGTCCTGCTGTGTCGATCTTATTCTCGTCTGTAGTTCTCGCAGGTTCGGTATGAATGCATCTGCACTGGTTCGCGACTGTAGGAGGTCGATTTCTTTTTCAATTGCCTCGTAGCCCCGCATGTAGAATGGCGTCTCAGCGTTCACGTTGGCTAATATTGATGTGCCCTGCGTGAAACTATTAACCTCGAGGGTGTTGCGCGCGACGTTAAGTGCACGCGCGATTTGCGCCTGCTCCTGCAGAAACTCGAGGCGGTCGGAGAGCTGTGTTGTGTAGTCTTCAAATGCATTCTCTATTTCCGTCTCGGTGTCTTCAATTGTGTAAGCTTGAGAGCGTTCTGTGTTTGCGGCGAGGACTTCAAAGTTCTCAATCAGGCGGGAGCGCGTGATTTCTTCTGCGCGCGTGAGTGCATTGGTGAGCAGCGTCGTGGTGGTCTCTATGTGGTCCCCAGAAATTTCAATTACCCAAGGCGTGGTCAATTGACCTTCCTCAGGGTCTATCGTGACGTTCTCAGGTGGTAGCGATTGACTGATTTTGATCTCCTCAAATGACTTTTGTGACAGTGCGTCGCGGTATTCAGCCTCGCTGTCATAATTTGAGCGATTTAAAACGGAGAGCGTATCCATTTGTTCTATGAACACCTGTCCCTCCAAAAGCACGTCGGCAAAGGTATTTAGGAGGAGGTCGGGCGATATATTGAAGTAATCTAGTTCATTGAGTTCTAAGTAAGCGGACTGTGAGTTGATACTGATCGGGCGGAGCTCGAGCCTCCCATCAAAGCTATCGGGCGTCAGTGCGACATATGCTCCACCTATCGAGAGGGCCGCCGCCGACACGCCACCAATTAACCACTTCCCGTCCCACAGGCTCTGTAGGAGTTCGATGAGGTCGATTTCGTCGTTGGGGTATTGATCAGTGGGCAAAATCTGTCGTCCTTCTTAAGTCTTGCTCTGAGTGTATATAGTCATTTCAGTGTAATGATTGAAAGGCATAACTCATTAATTGGACGAAGGAATGGGGCTTCGTTCGATAAGTCAATTTGGATAATATAGCCAAAATCGTGTTGTGTTTTGAGCCTATAATTCTTAGGTGGGCGGCAGGTAGTTGATGAGGTGGCGCGCGTGCACGATTTCTCAATAGTTATACCATTTCGTCATGGCGCCAAATATGCTTTGTCTGCCTTGTTGAGTTGTCGGTTAGCGGCGCGAGACTTTGATGCCGAAGTCATAATTTGTCTCGACGGCCCCAGTTCTCAAGAGTATTCGCTCCTCAAAAGACAAATAAAGCGCGCCGGTATTTCCGTGAATTTGATCACTAGCCAGGGGGGGGGTATCTCGGCTGCGCTGAATACTGGGATACAGGCTGCAAGCGCGCCATTTGTAATTCGTCATGACATTGATGACATTATGATGCCGGGTAGGCTGAACTATTGTGCGGAACTGTTTGATGCTGGGGCCGAGTTTGTATTTGGATCGGCGCTCCGCTTCCCTAAGCTAAAGCGTATCACGGTGCCACAGGGCATTGAGGCTGCGCGCCGTCGTTCATTGCACGAGTGCCCATTTGTGCATCCGGGATCGGCGTTCACCAAATTAGCCGTGCAGCGCGTTGGGGGATACGACCCATATTTTGATGGCGTGGAGGACTTTGAATTATGGAGCCGGGTGTTGTGGTCCGAGTGCGTTATACACACCGATAGTCGGCTACATGTCCTGTACCGTAGACACAGAAAGCAATTCACGCGCACGAGAGATGGTCACCACACAAATTTACGGCGGATTGAAATATTTGAGCGCAATCGCATCGCGACTTTGAATGAAACGGCTTAGTGTTCGTCATCCGTCCAAATCTTGTGGCCCATGGGGTGTGCGGCCAATATCCCCGGATAGTATTTCTCGACGAATGACATTTCCCGGTGCCATTTGCGACTTGGGCGGGGACGGAAGATTGGTGACCCATTGTCGTCTCGGGTGAAGAATTGATAGCCCCAGGACTTCAGGAGTTCTATCGTTGGAGAGGTTCCATTTTGAAAGTCTTTCGCATGTTGCTCGAACAAAATGATGGGTAAGGCTTCATTTATGGTAACTTCTCCGCCCTTGAGTGCGTCACACTCATGCCCCTCAACATCTAGCTTTATGAATGTGACTGGAATTTCGAGTGTATCGATGACGGTGTCTAACCTCTCCAACCTGATTGGCATGCAGTCGCCAGTATTTTGGCTCACTATTTTGGAGCCTCCAACGTTGAAGGTGCCGGGTTGAAGCAACGCATCGCCTGTTTGCGTACTGAGCCCAAATTGAAGCGTCCTCACATTCGGCCAGGCACGAACATTAATTTGAAGCAGTTGGGCCGTCAGGGGGTTGGGCTCAAAGGCCAGAACCTCAGAAAATTCTCTGGCGAAAAATACTGAGTGATTGCCAATATTGGCCCCAATATCTAGGCACGCTCCATTATATATGTCCGTGTTGAAGCCGGGTGAGCTAAATATGCTGTGCAGGAGGTCTGCCTCGTAGAGCCCACGGGCGGCTATTTCATGAGAAACCAAGTCGTGGGCGAATACCACCATTTGGGGGTGGCTCTCTAAGTTGCGTCGCGCGAGCTTTCTCAGGTTGCTCAGCACAATCCGCTCACGCATTTGCATTATGCGGTCATGAATGAATGATTTTCGCATTTTGGCCCGTATAGAGTTAGGTGTTGCCCTTGTTTCAAAATTTAATAGCCGTTACCAGGCCTGTGGAGCAAAAAGGTTAGTGTCAGATGATACCGCGGACAGTAATGCAAACTTCGTTAAGGCGCCCGCCTGAGCGCATCATTCGGCGTACAATGCGCGTGTTGGGCGATGGGTTTTCATATGTTCACTTTGATGATGACGCGATTTTAAAATTCTTTGACGAACATCCCCACAGTGATTTTCCAGGTGTGTCGGATCGTTTCAGGGAGCTCAAATCTGGAGAGCACAAAGCCGATTTATTTCGATACTATTACCTCTACACTATGGGTGGCGTGTACTTCGACACAGATGTGCTGCTCACTGCGCCCCTGCACCGGTATTTGTTGGGTTGTGATTTTCTGTCAGTAAAGTCTGGAGCAGTCCCAGATAGTCTGTTTCAAGGGTTTTTGGCTGCAGGGCCTGGGCATCCTGTTCTAAAGCGCGCGATTAAGGATGTGTGCGACACCACGAACGCTCAGCTCAAGGCGGACCATCACCTGCTGTGTAAAAATCTACACTTGTTTTTGCAGCAAGCACTCTCAGAGCAGGATATTAAGCCAGACACTGTGACACTATTTGATGAAGTGCTGCACTCGCGGAAGGTCGCTAAGTCTCTGGACGCGGAGGGCCGCTGTGTGTTGTATCATTTTTGGCGCAGGGAATTTCCGCCAATCTTGCCGATAGCATATTCGGGGGCACAGATTGCGTGGTAGGGCCAATTAAAAAAATATTTAGAATTATTTGGCTGCGTTTAATGCGGCTCAGAAACGTTCCGGTTAGTGTGAGAGTTGGACGCAATCGCTTGGTTGGATACCCAAGAGACTACATTTTTGCGCGCTCATACATTTCTAATCGACTGTATTTCCAAGATGAGACAGAACTTACCCTAGGTCATTTTATTCAAAATGATTCGCCGCGGCGCGGTCGGAAAGTCGCTTTAGAGGTTGGCGCAAATATAGGTACTCAGACGCTCATACTGGCGCAATCTAGCCTGTTTGATCTAGTGGTCGCAATTGAGCCTCAGGAGAAGATCGTGCCAATTCTCCGGTCCAACTTGAATTTGAACGACACTGTGTCGAGAGTGCTTGTCTGCCCGGTAGGTGTCTCAGACGTTCCTAGTTCAGAGACGATGTTTATCGACCCCAAAAATTTGGGTGCGGCCAGCTTTTCAAAAAACTTGCCACAATTTCGGCCGCAGGCCTCTGTCTCTGAAAATATTTTGGAGCTAAAGACGTTGGCTTCGGTGCTGCATGAAAATAAAATTAACGCACAGGAAGTGGCATTCGTTTGGGTGGATGCCGAAGGTTTTGAACTCAAAGTGCTGACGAGCATGTTTGATGCTGGCATTTTTCCGGATCTGTTAGTTGTTGAATTTTCCCCATCACTTCTTGGTGAGGAAGATGCTATAAAATTTGTGAATTTCCTTTTTTCCAGCGCTGAATCTGTATCAATCGTAACTGAGATGAAGATTGTCGAACAAGGCAGAGATTTTTTTAGTCGTGCTATCACCGAGGGCCGTCAACTTGATGTCGTAGCCGTGATGAAGCGCAGTCATTAGCTTTGGGGGTAATATGTCATTAACAAGCTCCACACAAAAAATTTATCCCGTGCTCCTAGCGGGTGGATCGGGCACCCGCCTTTGGCCGACTTCCCGCAAGAGCTATCCAAAGCAATTTTCAAAACTAGTGGGCGATCACTCTTTGTTTCAGCAGTCCGCGCTGCGCTTGGTGAATTGTGGGGACCTTGAATTTCAGGCACCTATAATCGTAACCAATAACGATTTTCGATTTATCGTTGCCGAACAATTACAGGCTCTGGGCATTGATCCCGGCGCAATCTTGATTGAGCCCGAGCCTCGAAACACTGCCCCCGCAATACTTGCAGCGGTTGAGCACATTGGGGCGCTAGATCCCGAGGCTTTGGTGTTGGTGATGCCATCCGATCACTTGGTGCCAGATGTAATGGCATTTGTTGACTGTGTGGGCTCAGGCATACGAGCGGCTCTCGACGGAAATATTGTCACCTTTGGAGTACAGCCTTCTCGTCCAGAAACTGGTTATGGTTACATTGAGTGCTCATTTGGGAGCAAGGATGGGGCTGCATCCGTTACCTCATTTGTTGAGAAGCCTGATGCTGCAACTGCAGAACGCTATTTGCGGGATGGGAACTACTTTTGGAATTCTGGAATATTCCTGTTTCGTGCCAGCGATTTCCGGGATGCAGTCAAGCAGTATTGCCCAGATTTATTGCAGCCTGTCGCGTCCGCCGTGGAGAATAGTGAGGAGGACATTGGCTTTTTACGTCTCGCTGCGGAGCCGTGGGGCAAATGCCCAGATATTTCTGTTGACTATGCCGTCATGGAGCGGGCCGGCAATGTGTCTGCGGTGCGCTTTGTCGGGGAGTGGTCTGACTTGGGTGGTTGGGATGCAATCTGGGAGGCAGGTGATCCCGATAAACATGGTGTCGCCGCCAATGGTGAAGTGACGATTATTGACTGCAGTAATTCTCTGTTGCGGTCGGACGATCCGAGTGTGCACTTGGTTGGGCTGGGGCTAGACAACATTGTCGCTGTGGCGACGCGGGATGCGGTGTTGGTTGCTCACAAGGACCGAAGTCAGGATGTAAAGCTTGTCGTCAGCGAACTTACGCGCCGCGGCATCAAGCAGGCGCAGCAGTCGACTAAAGATCACAGGCCGTGGGGATGGTTTGAGAGCTTGGCGCTTGGTGATCGTTTTCAGGTGAAGCGCATCCACGTTAATCCAGGTGCGGCTTTGTCTTTGCAAAGCCATCACCACCGCTCGGAACACTGGATTGTCGTCGAGGGCACCGCGCGGGTGACAGTGAATGACGATGTCCGCTTGGTCACTGAGGGCCAGTCTATCTACATTCCACTGGGTGCGACACATCGGATGGAAAACCCGGGAAAGCTTCCAATGACGTTGGTCGAGGTTCAAACAGGGGCATATCTCGGTGAGGACGACATTGTCAGATACCAAGACGTTTATAGCCGTAGCTAATGTCCATGAACTTAACTGCAGGCAACGATGAAAACGGTGATTTAACATGTGTCAACCTATTGACGTGCCACTTCTCTCCAGTACCTGGCTCATCGAACGCGGCAATCAATGAATTAATCGGTGGAGCCCGCCAAGCTGAACTACTTGCGCGTTCGTTTCAGAAAAACGCACGTCTCGGGTCCGCCTACTTCATTTCAGATGTCGAAGTCGTCTCAGATGTTTTGAAGACAATCAGAGCCCTGCGGCCGTCGGAGAGCGAGCTCACTTTGGCCGTCATTCGGCAGTTCGTTGAATTCTTTCAGTTCCATGCTGATCGCGGTAAATACGTAGTGTGTGATCCGGATGTGCTATTAGTTAGGGCCGGAATTGAGCAAGTCTTTGATGACAGTTTTGACATAGCAATTACGCGCCGTGATGACAGGCGAATGCCTTATAACAGCGGTGTTGTGTTTGTTAATGATCATTCTTCCGACTGTGGTCAGCGGTTTTATCGTTTGCAAGATGAAATAATTACGGAGCTTTTCAGCAAAGAGGCGGGTTGGTTCGGGGACCAATTGGTACTCACAGAAATCATTGAAAAGCGTTCCACGCAAGTTTCGAACGATGTCTATGACTGTGACGGTCTGCGTATAAAAATTCTTGATGCAGCCAAATATAATTTTTCTCCGAATAGGGATCACCCATATCTTCTGCCGCCGCCAAGAGGTGTTGTGCTCTATCATTTTAAGGGCCGATGCAGGACATATATGGACGATTTTTTTCAATTTTTTGTTGAGAGGCGTTTCAAAGGGATAGTGAGACTGGTGTGGCTTCCATTAAGGTTTGTTGTAAATGAGTGGCGCCGCAAGTCTGTTAAGCCATTGTTTTCGAGCGTAGAAGAGCGGGTTATGCCATCGGACCGTAAGTAACGGTCGATTTGTTTCTTATGTATGGGTGGCCACAACAGTCTCATATTTTTAGCTAAGCGCGTTGATCATGTATTGGAATGATAATTTTATTCCAATACTGGTGGTGACTGGAGGACACTGGATGCCACTGTTGCGAGCCGAAAATACAAGAGAAACGTTAAGGGATTGGTGCGCAGTTTTGGCCCTCATGGCGGCCTTTAGCGTGACTGCCCCGCTTGCGTTCGCACAGGATCAGGAGGCAGATGATCCACTGGTATCATCAATGATCGCTGATGACCTCTACTTCGATCAAGACCGTCAGTTTTACCACGCAACCGGCAATGTCCAAATTTTCTTTAATGGCTTGGAGCTTCGCGCGCCCAGTGTCGCATACGACGTAGTATCCAATCGCGTAATCGTCGACGGCCCGCTGATGTTGATCGATGAAGCCGGCCAGCAGACACTCTACGGTGAATTTGCGGACATGTCCGCCGACCTAAGGGATGGCGTAATCACATCGGCTCGCCAGTTGATCGACCAAAATATGCAGATTGCATCAGATCAAATGGTGCGGCGTGATGGCCGCTACACTGAGCTAGAATATGTGAGGGCGTCTGCCTGCGAGGTGTGCTCAGAAAACGCGACGCCACTTTGGGAATTGCGAGCGCGACGTGCTGTTCACGACCAAGAAGCTCGAACGATTACATACAATGACGCGCAGCTGCGAATAGCCGGCTACCCAGTGCTCTACACGCCGTGGCTAAGGACGCCCGATCCGACCGTCGAGCGAGCAAACGGTTTTTTGGCACCCACATATTCGATCAATTCACGCTTGGGTGCGCGTGTTGGTTTGCCGTATTTCCGTATGTTGGGTGACAGCTCTGACGTCACTGTGACGCCGACAGTGACGCTTGATGGCGGGCGCGACGCGGGAAACTATCTCCTTCAGACACTGCAGGGGCGTTATCGTCAGGCCTTTAGCTCAGGGTACGTCGAGATGCACGGCGCCCTCAGCCAAGACGACTTGACCAATGACAATGTGAGAGCGTTTCTATTCTCTAATGGACGCTTTGATTTGGACAACGGTTTCAACGTCGTCTTCCAGAGCCAGTCGTCAAGCGATCGCGCTTATATCGGTACATACGACTTCTTCGCGGATCGCATTACCACATTCGGCAATGATGATGTCGTCTTCAACGAAGATCGACTGAATAATTTTTTGCGGTTTTCTCGTAGAGAGAGCGATGAGTTGATCGCGTTTGATTACACGGGCTTCTCGGCATTGCGAGATCCTAATTACACTTACGATGCGCCGAACAGGGTCCTGAATTCTCAGTGGACGCTGTTTGAGAGCTTTGATGGCGTACCCGGGCATTTCACCGTCAATTTTGGGGCGCAAGCGAATTATAATGAGTTCGGTGCTTCCAATTCGCGGCAGAGAGACATCAATCGAATAACTGCGAATGTGAGATGGAATGACACCTGGCAGGCCGGCAATGTGTTGCGTGTCGACAGTGATGCTTCGTTATTCTTCGACCATTACGGAATTCACGATGACGCGGTAAATCCTGACAGTCAGTCATCATCCAGCGGTGTTTTGTCGACGCGTCTTACATGGCCTTTCCAATTTGATACGGCTTCTGGTTCAAGGCACTCAATCACACCATCAATTGGCTTCGTATATTTTGCTGCAGGTGATGTGACCATGCCGTCTGTAGATGGTTCAATTGATGAAGTAGATCCATTCAATTACTCGTCTCTGGGCCGCTTTCGTCGTGTAAACCGCAACCAGAATTCACAATATGACGTTACAGCAAGTGACGTCGACCTAACGTATCGTTTTGAGACAGCGTCTGGTTACTACATTGGCGGTTCCGCAGAGAGAGACTTCATACTTTCCTCGGATAATGCGCTTTTGAGGGAGGGCGAGTTATACGTGACACGCTTTGGCAAGAATGGCGGCGATTTTCAGTTCTCGGTCATCAGCCAGTTCAACCCAGAGTTTGAAAGAATATCTGACCGCGTCACGGCATCGCAAAATTTTGACTTTCTGACCCTGAATGGAAATTACCACAGGGTTGATAGCGATGAGGCCATCGGCAGCCCCGACGAAGTGCGTCGGTGGGGAATAGGACTGACTGCCGAAATCACACCACAGATCGATGCAAGTCTTGGCTTGACCAGCGACAGATACGAGAGCGAGCGGTCTTACACGGAGGGTTCTATTCGCTTTGACAATGATATCGATTGGAACTCTTCCCTGAGCTGGGTTTATGACCGCGATAGCAACAAATATGACGACCTGCGCTTTATGGTGGGGCACTCCCTCGATTGGGGAGGCGACATCTCTGCCCTTTACGCGAGAGAGGACGACACTGTCCGGCGCTACGGACTGTCACTTGATTACCAAAACGAGTGTGTATTGATGCGTGCTCAAGTGACACGTGTTGATAACCGCGTAACAAATCTCGATCCGATAACAGAATTTTCTCTGAATTTTGAACTTGGAGCATTTGGGCGTGGGAGTGGAACTCAAATCCGAAGGTGTAATTGACGCGGCCGGAGACTATCGCGTCTGTGGCTAAAGTTGATTGGATTCGCTTAATAAATTGGAGGAGCCTGATGCCAGATAAAGCTAATGAATGGTATTTGGTGCAATTCAAACCCAATTCGCACAGCATTGCCTTGCGCAATTTGATCCGCCAAGGCTTTGAAACTTTCCTACCAATGCTGAGTGTCACATCCCGTGTTGGTGCGCGGTTTATGTCCAAGTCCCGCCCGCTTTTCCCGGGCTATCTCTTTGTGGCGCTAGATGCGGGGCAGGGGGCGTGGCGCAAGATCAACTCGACCTATGGCGTGGCGCGCATTGTTTCTTTCGCAGGGCAGCCAAGCCCTGTGCCCAATGATTTGGTGGCGGGATTGCAGGCGCGGTGCGATGATGCGGGGGTTTTGACAGCAGCCAGTGATCTGGCCCCGCAAGATCAGGTGACCTTGCAAAAGGGCCCGTTCTCACAATTTGTTGCGACAGTCGAAAGCTTGGATGAAGATCAGCGCGTTTGGGTTTTGATTGACCTGATGGGGCAAAAGACCCGGATCAATGTCGCGCGAGAGGATCTAACAAAGACCTAAATGAAAAGCGGCCCCACAAGGGGGCCGCTTTGTCGGATCAATCTAGGCCTTTGACATCGATCTGTGCATCCGCCTTTGGGTGGAACAGTTTTTGGATCACATAGACCCCAACTGCGCCACCAAGGCCAATCAGATCAGTCAGCAGCCCGCCTTCAATCATGAACAGCGCGGCCGCAATAAGGATGGCGCGTAAGAACCACGGGTTGCGCGCCCCCATGAACCACCCTTGCACCCCTGAGGACAACAGGAACACGCCGAAAATGGCGGTTGCCCCTGCGCGCAGGATTTCAAGTGTGGTGCCATCCATCAGCAAGGCCGAATTGTAGAAGAACATGAAAGGCACGATGAAGGCGGCGATACCGATTTTGAACGAGGTCACCGATGTCTCCATTGCATTTGCCCCCGATATCCCCGCCGCCGCATAAGAGGCCAGCGCCACAGGCGGTGTAATGGCCGAGACAACCGCGAAATAGAACACGAAGAAATGCGCGGTCAGCTGCGGAATGCCAAGCTCAACCAAGCCCGGTGCGACCACCGAGGCCGCAACCGCATAGGCGGCTGTGGTGGGCATGCCCATCCCCAGAAGGATCGCGATACACATCGCAAAGAATAGTGCCAGAACTTGGCTCACACCCGCCAAATCCAACAGGAGGGACGAGAAGCGCGCACCAACACCTGTCAGGCTGATCACACCCACGATAACACCCGCACAGGCACAAACCGCGATGATCTGAATGGCCATGATGCCAGCCAATTCAAACGCCTTGAGAATCTCCCGTGGCCCCATACCCGCGACCGAGGCGGCGGGTAGGCTTTGTGGGAAGAAGCGCACCATCAACACGGGCATCCATGAAATAACGGCGGCACTGAGCGTGGCCAAGGTGCCCGCACGGATGACGGAATAGCCTTGGAACAGGGCATAGATCAGGATCAGGATGGGCAAGAACAGATAGACCTGCTTCAAAAGCAGTGCCAATTTTGGCAATTCATCCTCACGCATGCCGCGCATACCCAATTTCGCGGCCTCAAGATCGACCATGAAATAGACCGACACGAAGTAGAGGATTGCGGGAATGATCGCGGCGCTTGCAATATCCTGATAGGGGATCCCTGTGATCTCGGCCATGATGAAAGCGCCTGCGCCCATGATGGGGGGCATAATCTGGCCGCCTGTTGAGGCGGCCGCTTCGACCGCGCCTGCGGTTTTCTTGTGATAGCCTACTTTTTTCATCAAGGGGATGGTCAGCGATCCTGTCGCCACAACGTTCCCCGCGGAGGTGCCGTTGATCATACCCATCAGGCCACTTGCGAAAATGGCCACTTTGGCGGGGCCACCACGGGCGCGCCCTGCTGCGGCAAAGGCGAAATTCACGAAATAATCACCCACTTTCGAAGCCTGAAGGAAAGCCGCAAAAATGATGAAGAGGATGATATAGGTTGAGGACACCGCCGTTGTTGGCCCAAGGATGCCTGCATCCGAATAGAGATGGCCGAAGAAGCGTTGCCACGTATAGGGATTGCGCACGGCCAAGATGCCAGGCAGCAAATGCGCGGTGAAGGTGTAAACAAGGAACACGCCTGTGATGATCACCAAGGCAAGACCTGCCACGCGGCGTGTCAATTCCATGATCATCGCTGTGCCTGCTGTCGCGGCAAAGGCCACACCGATTGGCACAAAGGGCGTGCCGACTGAATTGCGCGCCGCGGTTGAGAAAATTGGCACAAGATAGGCCGCGACCACAATTGCGCAAAGCGCAAGCACCAAATCGCTGGTCGCAAAGCTATCGCGTGGCTTGCGTTCAAACCACCCCAAGATGATGGCGCCAAAGGTCGCCACCAAGAGGGGCACACCAAAGTTCCAAATCTCGGTTTCATAAATCTCGGTTCCAGGGAAGGCGGCCCATGACACAAGCCCCCCCATCTCTGGCAATGTGCCAGAGTCGATCAACCGCCCAAAGGACAGCGCAGACCATAACGCCAAGGCGGCGGGAATGAACAAAGCATAGCCCGCCTTAGACAAGAGGGCCGTATCTTTGGGGGCTTCTGCGTCTTCTTTCCAAGTGTAGGACGCATAAAGCACAAAGCCCAAAACAAGCGCGCCTGCGATGTGGACAATTCGGAAATTCCAAGTCTCAAGCGGGAATTGCGGCAAAAGCGGCAGATCTATGCCCGTCCAAGCCGAGATAGAAATCCCGTTCAATGCGGCCATATGAAACCCTGCATAGAGCGTTGCAAGGATAGCCACGGCAATCATACGAGGGCCTGTGAACAGGCGGCGGTTATTCTCAACAGGTTCCTGATCTACGCCTTCGGCGATGACGGGGCCTGTCTCCGCGATCGCGTCAAGATCGCTGGCTTTGGTCTGTAAGGTGTTGGTCATGATTTTTGCTTCCGCTCTGCCGATAAGGGCAAAAGAAAAGGCGCGCGAAGGGTTTGAGGCCCCCGCGCGCCTGATAGATTACAGCATTAGCCGCCGAAAATCTGATCAGCCGCGATGGTCGCGCCTGCATTTTCGGTGAACCAACGTGCCGCACCTGGGTGCCACATCAAAACGCCGTTCTTGTCCCAGTTTTCGGGCAAGGTCGAACGTGCGGCGCCGTGGATGGCAACCATACGCGCATTGTCAGACATCACAGTGTCCACAACCGCGTAAACAAAGCTTTCTGGCAATTCGCAGTTTGCAATCGCAAAGTTCCACATGGAAACGGAACGCGCAGGTGCTTCGAGTGTGGTATAGGCATCCGCAGAGATGTTGAATTCAGACACAGGGAAGGCCGCCATGATTTGGGCCTGCTCTTCTTCGGTGAATTCGATGATGTTGATGTCCGTCTGCACTTCAAGCTGGCTGACCGCGGGCACAGGAACACCTGCGGCAAAGGCGATCACGTCCAGCAGACCATCCTGCAACTGGCCACCGAGATCCGACCAACCGCCGTTACGGCGCTCAAAGTTGACGCCCAACTCTTCCATCATGCGAGGGAAGTAGGTGTCAGAGGTCGAACCCGCAGGGCCAAAGCCGATGCGCGCGCCATCTGGGATTTCATCAATGCTTGTGATGCCCGAGGAGGACAACGCCGTCACCGAGAATGGCGTTTGATACATTGGGAACATCGCACAGGCATTGGTCATTTGCAGACCAGGTGCGATTGGATTGGTGCCTGCCAAGGATTCCGCCGCAGGGCCCATTGTGGTCATGCCGAAGGCGACTTCGCCCGTGTGCACAAGCGCCATGTTCTGCATTGGGCCGCCGGTGACTTCGCCGCCGCCTGTCATGCCCAATTCTTCTGCGACAAGGTTTGCCCAGCCAGAACCATAAGCGAAATAGGTGCCGCCTTGAGATGCGGTGCCAACAGTAAAGCTTTCAGGCCATCCAGTGCGATCCATATGGCCATCTGCAAACGCGGCAGTTGCGCAAAGTGCAGTGGTCATCGCGAATGCGGTCATTTTGGTGAGTTTCATGTTCAAATCTCTCCCTAAGGTCATCCTGCGCCAGCATGCGCCCCTCTATTGGGCTTGATCTGGATGCAGGTTTTGCAGCCAAGGCTCCCTCCTTGGTCTGCAACGGGGTCAGCCCGTCACGTCCACAAACTGGTCTAAATCCCATCAAAGCAACTAAGTTGGCGCTAACAAATTATACGATTGCAAAAGAATCTCGGCCAATTGGTCAAAGTTGACCCATTGCCGCAAAATCCATGTGTCGAAATCGACACAAGAGAGTGCAGGGCAAGCGCGCGGGGCTATTCGGTGAAATCCCCTTTATCAAGCCCGTGTTTCTGCATCTTTTCATACAGGGCTTTGCGGCTTAGCCCCAATCCCTCATAGGTGGCCTTGAGGCTGCCGCCATAGCGCACCAAGGCCGCCGCAATAAGACTGCGCTCATATTGCGCCATTTGCACAGCGAGCCCCTGTTCGGGCGCGGCGGCATCGGGTGTCGCCAAACCCAAATCCAACCCCAAAACAAACCGATCCGCCATATTACGCAATTCGCGCACATTTCCAGGCCAATCCCGCGCAACAAGTGCGTCTAAAACCGCGCCAGGAACCTGCGGGGGATTGATTTTATAGCGTGCTGCCGCTTGCCCCACGAGATCCATAAAGAGGCGCGGAATATCCTCGCGCCGTTCTGAAAGGGGGGGCATCCGCAGGCTTGTGACATTCAACCGATAGAGAAGATCTGCGCGAAACGTGCCAATCTCGGCCGCCTGTGCCAGATCAACCTTAGAGGCCGCAATGAACCGCAGATCCAAATCAATCGGTTCATTTGATCCAAGGCGCGTGATGACGCGGTTCTGGATCGCGGTCAAAAGCTTGGCTTGCAGTTCAAGGGGGAGGCTGTCGATCTCATCCAAAAAGACCGTGCCGCCGCGCCCATGCTCAAACTTTCCGTAGCGGGGTCGCATCGCACCCGCAAAGGCACCCGCCTCATGGCCAAACAATTCGCTTTCAATGAGGGCTGCGGGCAGTGCGGCGCAGTTGATATGAACAAAGGGCCCGCTTTGGCGGGGGGACATGCGATGGATGGCGCGGGCCGCCACCTCCTTTCCCGTGCCTGTTTCACCTTCGATCAGAACATCGGCTTCGGTCGCGGCGATGGCCCGCAGTTCCGCGCGCAACTGCACCATATTCTTGGCCCGCCCTGTCAGGCGCGCCTCGACTGGGTCGCGCTGCCCCACCTCGCGGCGCAAGGCGCGGTTCTCAATCGTCAAACGCCGCTTTTCCAAGGCGCGCCGCGCGCTATCGACCAGACGCTTTGGGTCATAGGGTTTTTCGTGAAAATCATAGGCGCCTTGCTGCATGGATTTGACCGCCAATTCGATATCGCCATGCCCTGTCACAAGGATCACAGGAAATTCTGGGTCAATCTCTAAGGCGCGGTTCATCAGGGTGATCCCGTCCATGCCTGCCATACGAATATCGGTAATCAGGATCGCATCACCATCGCGTGCGATATGGGCAAGCGCCTCTTCACCCGTTTCAAAGCAGATCACATCAAGATCCGCCAAGTGCAGCGTTTGCTTTGCAGCAACCCGCAGGTCTTCCTCGTCATCCACGAAATAGATCATGCCGTTCTTGATGGTCTGCGTTTCGGTCATGCTTTTTTCATTTCCCTTGGCGCCGATGGCGTTTCTGGCGCGGCTTTGCGCAGATGCAAACTGAACTCCGCGCCCCCCTCTGGGTGGTTTCGCGCCTCAATGCGGCCGCCGAAGTCACGAATGATATTGTAGGAAATTGATAGGCCAAGCCCAAGACCCTGTCCGACCTCTTTGGTGGTGAAAAACGGGTCAAACAATTGCGCTTGCGCATCTTGCGACAGGCCATGCCCCTGATCGCGCAACCGCAGGGCAATCATATCGTCTGCCTCATCGGTCACAGAAAGGTGCAAAATCGGGGCGCTGACATCCGCCATGGCATCCAGCGCATTTGACAGCAGATTCACCAAGACCTGCTGCAGCCGCACGCGCCCGCCCACAACCATGATCTCATCGTCCTCAGGCGGCATGTCTAGGATCAAATCTACCTTTGCACGCCGCAGCCTTGGATCGAGCAAATCAAGCGCGTCACGGATCACCGCGCGCAATGGAATATCGCGCAACTGATCTTGCGGGCGGCGTGCGAAATTGCGCAGATGTTTCGAGATAGACGCCATCCGATCCGCCATATGCGAGATACGGGTGATGTTCTCGCGCGCCTCATCCCCGCGGCCCCGGTCCAAAAAGGTCGCGGCATTCTCCGCATAGGATTTCACCGCAGCAAGGGGTTGGTTGAATTCATGGCTAAGGGCCGCCGACATTTGCCCCAAAGCCGCCAATTTGCCCGCCTGCACCAATTCGGCTTGGGTTTGGCGAAGGCGGTCTTCGGTGCGGGTGCGTTCCTCAACCTCCTGGCGCAATTGAGTGTTGGCACTGTTTAAGTCACGGGTGCGCTCCCGCACCCGCGCCTCAAGGGTTTCGGCCAATTCGCGCTGGGCTGCGATGCGTTCGAGCAACTGTGCGCGGCGCTGTAACAGAATGGCCGCCGATAGTCCCGCAATCAGGATCACCAGCCACAAAATCGCCAAAAGCCCCAAAGCCTCGGTGCGGGCCGAACCTGATGGCGTCAGGATATTCACCCGCCACCCAGCCGAGGCAATCAAGGATTGCTGCGCCAAAAAGGCTTGGCGCTGTTCTGGCCCTTGATCTGATGTGGTGATGACCATGCGGGTCAGGGCGTTGCTGCGAAAATCAGACAGGCTCACGGCCTCGCGCCGCAGGCTGAGGGGGGTAAGCAAGGTGATCGGATATTGGCGGGTGCTTTGGATTTCCTCAAGCGCGGCTTCGCTCAAGGGGCCAAGCGTGCGGAACAGCCAATCCGACCGATCCGCCATGAAAATCACCCCATGTTGATCCGTCACGAAGATGCGCGAGTCACTGTCGCGCCACGCCGCCTCAAAGCGGTCAAGCGTGATCTTCACCGCCACAACACCCAAGATCCGCGTGCCGTCAAAAATTGGCGCGGCAAAGTAATAGCCGCGTTGCCCCGATGTCGTGCCGAGCGCGTGATAGCGTCCAATCCCATTATCAAGGGCATCGGTGAAATAGGGGCGAAAGCGGAAATTTTGCCCAATGAATGAGCGATCCAACCGATAATTTGATGCGGCAATGGTCGTGCCGAACGTATCCATCACATAGATATCTGAAATATCAAGCGACAGCGCGGTTTGGCGCAGCTGCTCATTGGCGAAGGGCAAAAGTCCTGTGTTGTCAGGGTCGCGCAAAATGTCGCGTAAAATGGGGCGCTCTGCGATCAAGGCGGGCAGGGCTTCGGTGCGCGACAGCGCGCCACGGATGACCTCGGTCACAAGGCGCATTGTGGCCTCATCCTGACGCAGGCGACCGCCCATCAAACGCTCTTCAATCTGGGGCAGGGCGGCCACGCTGAGGGCAAGCGAAACCATAACCACCAAGGCCAAAGCCGCCAAATTGCGCCGAGGGCGCTTGGCGCTGTTGCCCAGAGGGCGGGTTTTTTGAGTGGATGCTGTCACCATGACGCGCAGTATGTGCTGATTTTTGCGCCCATGACCAGTGTCTGTTAGCCGATGTTTGCAATCCGCGATTTCGCTTTGATCCGCAGGTGGTTCCACTTATGATAGGCGCAAGCAAAAAGGACGATGCGCGATGAATGTGATGCCAGCAGGCGCCTCTTGGATTGACCGATTTACAGGTCTTTCGCGGCTAGAGCCGCGGGTGCGCGATGTGCTGACCGCGCGCGCGACCACGATTTCCATTCGCGAGGGAACGGTCATTTTCGGGCCAGGAAAGCGGCCTGAAAACTTGCTTTTGTTACTTGAGGGCACAGTGCGCGTGCAGCAAACATCCGAAACAGGGCGCGAGGTGGTTCTTTATCGGGTCAATGCGGGGGAAAGCTGTGTGATGACCTCGGCCTGTCTTTTGGCCTATGAGGATTACTCGGCCGAAGGTATCGCCGAAACGGCGGTTGAGGCGGTTGCGATCCCGCGCAGCGTTTTTGATGATCTAATCAGCCAATCCGAAAGTTTCCGCACTTTCGTGTTTTCCGCCTATTCGCGGCGCATGACCGATTTGTTCCATGTGATCGAAGAAATCGCATTTCGCCGCGTGGACATCCGCCTTGCACAGCGGATTTTGGATTTGGCCAAGGATGATCTGATCCAAGCCACCCATCAGCAAATGGCAGCCGAACTTGGCACCGCGCGCGAGGTCATTTCCCGTCAACTGGCCGAATTTCAGCGCCGCGGTTGGATCAGCCTGTCACGGGGGCAGATCAAAATTGAGGCGCGTGGCGACATCGAAAAACTGGCGCGTTCCGAGCATTAAGCGCGGGTTGCTATTCGTAACCTCAAAAAATTTTTGGCTTATGTGACTACATCACTGTCAGCGCGGGTGGTATTTTGTAGATAGATTTCCAGCGAACAACGTAACCAGCTTAATCACGCATAAAATAAGGGCGAATCTCTCAGGCCTTGATTTTACGCGCAGACATATGGACGTAAGATGGAAACCGAATTTACACCACTTCTTTCCGCCACTGGCGGTATTTTGATCGGCCTCTCGGCCGTTCTGTTGATGCTGACCTTGGGTCGCGTCATGGGGGCCACAGGCATTTTAACGGGCGTTTTGGCGCCTGCCAGCCGCAGCGACTTTTCTTGGCGCGCGGCCTTGATGTTGGGCATGATCACTGGCCCTGCGGCACATTTCTTTTTGCGCGGCGAGATGCCCGAAATCAGCGTGCCCGCCTCGATGCCGATGCTTTTGATCGGTGGCTTTATCGTGGGACTTGGCGTCACCTTTGGCTCTGGCTGCACCTCGGGCCACGGCGTTTGCGGCATGGCGCGCCTGTCCAAGCGGTCAATCTCCGCAACTTTAACATTCATGGCAACCACCGCGATCACTGTTTTCGTGATCCGCCACGTGATCGGAGGCTGATCTGATGCGCTATATTTCAACATATATCATCGGCCTGATTTTCGGCCTCGGCATTTCGCTTTCGGGCATGTCTAACCCCGCAAAAGTGATCAACTTCTTTGACGTTGCGGGCAGTTGGGATCCAAGCCTTGCCTTTGTGATGGGCGGTGCTTTGCTTGTCACCTTTATCGGGTATCGCTTGGTTCTGCCGCGCCCTTCTGGCCCTATTTTTGAGGGTAAATTTGCCCTACCAACCGCAAGCAAATTGGACGCGCGCCTCTTGGGTGGCTCAGCCTTGTTTGGGGTGGGGTGGGGTATTGCAGGCTTTTGCCCTGGCGGCGCCTTGCCCGCAATCGGCACTGGCCGCCTCGATGTCTTGGCCTTTGTCGCCGCAATGCTTGTCGGTATTTTCGTAGCCCGCGCCATCATAGCGGCGCGTCAAAATGCCGAACTGAATTCAAATGTGAAACGCGCCTGACTGAAACGATCGTCTTTAAGGAGCAAGAAAATGACCACCTTCCCCGTAAATATGAATGTTCAGCCCGAGGTTGAGCCGTTCTTTGATCCTGCGACCAATACAATCTCCTATGTGGTCAAAGATCCCAATTCCAATTCCTGCGCGATTGTCGATAGCGTTATGGATATCGACTATGCGGCGGGCAAGATTTCCTATGAAAATGCCGATGCGATTATCTCCTATGTCAAGGAAAAGGGCCTCAAAGTTGAATGGCTGATTGAGACCCATGTTCACGCTGATCACCTGTCGGCCGCACCTTATATCCAAGAAAAACTTGGTGGGAAAATCGGCATTGGTGAAAATATCATCACCGTTCAGGAAACCTTCGGCAAAGTGTTCAACGAAGGCACTGAATTCCAGCGCGATGGCAGCCAGTTTGACGCGCTCTTTAAGGATGGCGATGTCTACGAGATCGGGGGTCTACGTGCCTTTGCAATCTACACCCCTGGCCACACGCCCGCTTGCATGACCCATGTGGTTGGGAATGCGGCCTTTGTGGGCGACACGCTGTTCATGCCTGATGGCGGCTCTGCGCGGGCGGATTTCCCAGGCGGGGACGCAGGCACGCTTTATGACAGCATTCAGAAAGTTTTGGCTCTGCCCGATGAGATGCGTCTCTTTATGTGCCATGATTACGGCCCCAATGGCCGCAATATCGAGTGGGAAACCACAGTGGGTGATGAGAAAAAGCACAATATCCACGTGGGCGAGGGCAAGACACGCGAGGAATTTATCAAGTTCCGCACCGAGCGTGACGCGCAGCTTGATATGCCGAAATTGATTATTCCCTCATTGCAGGTGAATATGCGCGCAGGCGACATCCCGACAGACAAGGATGGCCGTCCGATGCTCAAGGTGCCTTTGAACACACTTTGAGCGTCTCGCTATCATAAGCCAACAGTCTCCGTTTTTCGGAGGGAGGAACGACAATGGAAATCAAGACCATCAATGCCGAGATTTCGGTTGCACCGCAAATCACGCCTGATGAGGTGCAGAAATTGGCAGATCAGGGCTTTCGCGCTTTGATCTGCAACCGCCCTGATGGCGAGGCGGCGGATCAGCCGAATTTTTCGGAAATCGAGGCGGCTGCTAAAAAGGCAGGTCTTGAAATCCGCAATCTGCCGATTGTGTCGGGCAAAGTGTCTGACCAAGATGCAGCAGATTTTGGCGCGGCAATGCAGGAATTGCCGCGTCCCATTTTGGCCTATTGCCGCACGGGCACGCGCTCGGCCACTTTGTGGTCACTCTCGCAAGCCAATCGAATGTCAGTTGCCGATATTTTGGCGGCCACCAAGGCGGCGGGCTATGATATGGGGGGCGTTGTGCGCCGCATTGCCAATGGCGGCAAAACCCCAACAGATCGCGCAGATGCAAGTTATGACATCGTCATCGTAGGCGGCGGGGCGGCAGGGCTTGCTGTTGCGGCCTCTCTCAAATCGCGCAAATCATCGCTTGATATTGCTGTGATTGATCCCGCAGATATCCATTACTATCAACCCGGTTGGACAATGGTGGGCGGGGGCATCTTTGAAGCCTCTGACACGGCCAAAACCATGGGCGGCTTGATCCCACGCGGGGTCACATGGATCAAATCCGCCGTTGCGGCCTTTGAACCCAAAGATGATTCCGTGATCCTTGATGGCTGTCGGGTGGTTAAATACAAACGCCTGATCGTGGCACCTGGTTTGAAACTGGCATGGGATCGGGTTGAGGGCTTGGAAGCCACGCTTGGCAAGAATGGCGTGACCTCAAATTATCGTTATGATTTAGCGCCTTACACATGGAACCTCGTCAAGAACATGAAGGAAGGGCGCGCAATCTTTACGCAGCCCCCCATGCCCATCAAATGCGCAGGCGCGCCACAAAAAGCGATGTATCTCTCTGGGGATCATTGGACGCGCGCGGGCGTGCTCAAGGACATCTCGATTGATTTCATGAATGCAGGTGGCGTTTTGTTCGGGGTCAAGGATTACGTCCCCGCGCTTGAGGGCTATGTGCAAAAATACGGCGCCAATCTGAACTTCTTTCACAATCTCAAGGCGATTGATGGGGAGGCGAAAAAGGCGTGGTTCACTGTGGCCAAGCCCGACACCACGCCCACTGAGGTGGAGGTGGAATTCGACATGATCCATGTCGTGCCGCCGCAGATCGCACCCGATTTCATTCGCGTCTCGCCTTTGGCTGACGCGGCGGGATGGGTCGATGTGGATCAAGCCACGCTGCGTCATAAAACCTATGACAATATCTGGTCATTGGGCGATGTGATGAACGCGCCAAATGCAAAAACCGCTGCGGCGGCGCGGATGCAGGCCCCTGTGGTCGCGCAAAACGTGGTCGATGACATCAATGGCCGCAGCGCCACCGCCCAATATAATGGCTATGGCTCCTGCCCGTTGACGGTTGAGCGTGGCAAAATCGTTTTGGCCGAATTTGGGTATGGTGGGGCGCTGCTGCCCTCCTTCCCGAAACTGTTGATTGACGGCACAAAACCCTCGCGCCTTGCATGGTGGCTGAAGGAAAGCTTCCTGCCGCCTTTCTATTGGAAAGGTATGCTCAAGGGCCGCGAATGGATGGTGAAGCCTGAAAAGATCAGCGCAAGCTGAGGATGAGATTGGTCAGGGCCGCGTCTGGCCCTGACCGCTAAACTGCCACGACACCTAGCGTGCCGCGTGCCAAAACCCTACCGCTAGACGACAGGCAATTGTCCCATGAAGAAGCTCTCCCGTTACCTCCCCGTCCTTGATTGGGGGCGGACATATAATTCTAACGCCTTTTCCAATGATATGATTGCGGCGGTGATCGTGACGATCATGCTGATCCCGCAATCGCTGGCTTATGCGCTTTTGGCAGGCTTGCCGCCTGAGGCGGGGATTTATGCCTCGATCGCGCCCATCATTCTTTATGCTATTTTCGGCACAAGCCGCGCTTTGGCGGTGGGGCCTGTGGCGGTTGTGTCCTTGATGACCGCTGCTGCCGTTGGACAGGTCGCCGAGGCGGGCACAATGGGCTATGCCATGGCGGCCTTAAGCCTTGCGATGTTATCGGGCGCGATGCTGCTGTTTTTGGGCATTTTCCGCCTCGGCTTCTTGGCCAATTTCCTCAGCCATCCTGTGATTGCAGGGTTTATCACCGCCTCTGGCATCTTGATTGCGGCAAGCCAGTTCAAACATATCATCGGGGTGCAGGCCAGCGGCCATACATTGGTTGAGATGGTCATTTCCTTGGTCGAGCATCTTGGCCAGATCAACCCGATCACTGTGGTGATTGGTGTGTCGGCAACCGCGTTTCTGTTTTGGGTGCGCAAGGGCCTAAAGCCGCGGCTTTTGGCCATGGGAATGGCGCCGCGCATGGCAGATATTGCGCAAAAAGCGGGGCCTGTTGCGGCCGTTGTTGTGACAACGCTTGCCACTTGGGCCTTTGGGTTGGCGGATCACGGCGTTGCGATTGTGGGGGATGTGCCCCAAAGCCTGCCGCCCTTGACCCTGCCTGACCTGTCGCCAGCACTGTTGGGGCAATTGTTTGTGCCCGCGCTGTTGATCTCGATTATTGGGTTTGTTGAATCGATTTCGGTGGCACAGACCCTTGCCGCCAAAAAGCGGCAGCGCATCAATCCCGACCAAGAATTGATTGGCCTTGGTGCGGCCAATTTGGGCGCGGCCTTTACGGGGGGCTATCCTGTGACGGGTGGTTTCGCCCGTTCGGTGGTCAATTTTGATGCAGGGGCTGAGACACCAGCGGCAGGGGCTTATACGGCGGTGGGGTTGGCCATTGCGGCCGTGGCATTGACGCCATTGGTGTTTTTCCTCCCCAAAGCCACGCTTGCGGCCACAATCATTGTCGCGGTGCTGAGCCTTGTCGATTTATCAATTTTGAAAAAAACATGGGGCTATTCCTTTGCCGATTTTGCGGCGGTGGCTGCAACCATTGTGTTGACCTTGGGCTTTGGCGTTGAGACGGGGGTTTCGGCAGGGGTGATTTTGTCAATCTTGCTGCACCTTTACAAAACCTCGCGCCCCCATGTCGCCGAAGTGGGTCTTGTTCCGGGAACACAGCATTTTCGCAATATCAACCGCCACAAGGTTGAGACGGCGGATAGCCTTTTGGCCATTCGGATTGACGAGTCGCTTTACTTTGCTAATGCCCGCTTCCTTGAGGATTTGGTGCTGGATCGCGTGGTCGAGGATTGCCCGATCAAGGATGTGGTGCTGATGTGTTCTGCGGTGAACGAGATTGATATGTCCGCACTAGAAACCCTTGAGGCGTTGAATACGCGCCTCAGTGACATGGGCGTGCGGCTTCATATGTCCGAAGTGAAAGGGCCTGTCACTGACCGCCTCAAGCGCAGTCATTTTCTGGATGAATTGTCAGGCGAATTGTTCCTGTCGCAATATGATGCGTGGGTCAAACTCTCGGGCAAAGCATGACAGCGTGCCTCAGGGCGGCGGGGGATTACTCCGCCGCTTGTGCTGGGGTTTTACGCAGACGGATCACGACATCCAATTTGGATATTTCATAGCCCTCAGGCAAATCGGGTAGGGCCGTGACCTTTAACTGGCCCGCAGGCGCATCTTCAAGCTGACCTGTTTCTTCCATGAAGAAATGCGGATGGTCATCCATGCGGGTGTCGAAATAACTGCGCGCGCCATCCACGATCACCTCGCGCATCAGCCCCGCATCGCAAAAGGCCCGCAAGGTGTTGTAGACGGTCGCAAGGGACACTGGATCACCCGCTGCTTGGGTTGCTGCATGCAAGCCTTCAGCCGTCACATGGCGATGATGACCATCCCCCACCAACAAAGTTGCAAGCGAAAGGCGCTGACGGGTCGGGCGGAGCGCCGCCTGTGCCAGCCAGTTTGTGCTGCGCTCTAGGGCTTCGGGTGTCATCATTGGTCAATGTCCTGCGAGTTCTGATTGCAATATATGCCCTAAGGCGTAGGTTTTTCAATTCGTTTGTCGAAATTGACGCAGTTGGATGCCAAGTCGCAGGAAAAAACCTTAGGCAAGCTGTCGCAAAATCGTTACCTTTGCTGCGTGCTGCCCTTGCATGGGGTGCAAACGCAATGGTAAGTCGAATACACACGATCGGACAGGCCGCCCCTCGCGGGTGCTCGGCAAAAATAAGCAGGGGAGGCAGAGCATATGTCGCAATATCCGACACGCTTTGACAGAGATGATCTATTGAAATGCGCGCGCGGCGAATTGTTTGGGCCTGGCAACGCGCAATTGCCCGAGCCCCCAATGCTGATGATGGATCGCATCACCGATATTTCCGAAGATGGCGGCGCGCATGGCAAGGGTCATGTGGTTGCAGAATTCGACATCAAGCCAGATCTTTGGTTTTTCGACTGCCATTTTCCTAATAACCCAATCATGCCGGGCTGCCTTGGCCTTGATGGCCTGTGGCAATTGACGGGCTTCAACCTTGGTTGGCGCGGTTGGCAGGGGCGCGGATATGCGCTTGGCGTGGGTGAGGTAAAGCTGACGGGTATGGTGCGCCCTGATCGCAAAATGCTGACCTATCATATAGATTTCACCAAAGCCGTGCAAACACGGCGTCTGACAATGGGTGTCGCCGATGGTCGGGTTGAGGCCGATGGTGAGGTGATTTACCAAGTCAAAGATATGAAAGTCGCGCTTTCAGAAAGCTGATTGGAAGCGGTTCGAATACGCAAGAAGGAGCTTTGAATGCGCCGCGTTGTCGTTACGGGATTGGGCATTGTCTCACCCATCGGGAATAATGCCCAAGAGGTTTCCGCAGCTTTGAAAGCGGGGCAGTCTGGGGTTGAATTCAACCCTGACATGGCCGAGCGCGGGTTTCGCAGCCATGTCTCGGGCACGCTGAAAATTGATGTGACCGAACATGTCGATAAACGCGCCTTGCGCTTTATGGGGCCGGGCGCCGCTTATGCGCATATCGCGATGGCGCAAGCAATTTCGGATGCAGGCCTGTCTGAGGCCGAAGTTGTGAATGAACGCACAGGTCTGATCGCAGGCTCAGGCGGGCCATCCACCAGTGCCATGTTGGCTGCGCATCAAACAGTGCTGAATTCGGGCGCAACCAAGCGTATTGGGCCGTTTGCCGTGCCCAAATGTATGTCCTCCACCATCTCGGCAAATCTTTCGACCGCTTATCAGATCAAGGGGATCAACTATTCGATCACCTCGGCCTGTTCGACCAGTTTGCATTGCATCGGGGTCGCGGCTGAACAAATCATGATGGGCAAGCAAGATGTGATGTTTGCAGGTGGCGCGGAAGAATTGGATTGGACCTTGTCTTGTCTCTTTGACGCCATGGGGGCGATGTCCTCAAAATATAATGACACACCCACAAAAGCGAGCCGCGCCTTTGATGCAGACCGTGATGGTTTCGTGATTGCAGGGGGCGGCGGCATCGTTGTGTTGGAAAGCCTTGATCACGCGCTGGCGCGCGGGGCCAAAATTTATGCCGAGGTCACGGGATTTGCCGCAACATCGGATGGGCATGACATGGTTGCCCCATCGGGCGAGGGGGGAGAGCGCGCGATGCGTCTTGCGCTGCAATCCCTGCCTGAGGGGCGCAAGATCAGCTATATCAATGCGCATGGCACATCCACACCCGTGGGGGATGTGGGCGAGGTTCAGGCGGTGCGCCGCGTCTTTGGCGAAGGTCAGACCCCGCCAATTTCCTCGACTAAATCCATGACAGGCCACAGCCAAGGGGCCACTGGCGCGCAGGAAGCGATCTATTGCTTGCTGATGTTGGACCAAGATTTCATTGCGCCTTCGATCAATGTAGAAACCCTTGATCCCAATTTGCACCCCAGTGAGATTGCCACCACACTTGTTGAGGCGGCAAATCTGGATACGGTGATGACCAATTCATTTGGCTTTGGCGGCACCAATGGCTCGATGCTGTTGTCGCGCTATCGGGGGTAGGGGATTATGGCGGATTTGATGAAGGGTAAGCGCGGCCTGATTATGGGGGTCGCGAATGATCGCTCTATCGCATGGGGCATCGCCAAGGCCATGGCAGATGAGGGTGCAGAGCTTGCCTTTAGCTATCAGGGCGAAGCCTTTGGCAAGCGGGTCGAACCGCTTGCCGCATCCGTTGGGTCGGACATTTTGATTGATGTTGATGTGACCGATGATGCCTCGATGGAGGCGGCATTTGCGTCACTCAAAGAGAAATGGGGCACACTCGATTTCGTGGTTCATGCCATCGCTTTTTCGGATAAGTCCGAATTGACGGGGCGGTTTTCCGATACAAGCCGTGCGAATTTCTCTAATTCCTTGGAGATCTCTTGCTACTCGTTCATTGATGTCGCCCGCCGCGCATCGGAATTGATGCCTGAGGGTGGCACATTGTTGACGCTGACCTATCAAGGGTCAAACCGCGTGACGCCATTTTACAACGTGATGGGCGTGGCCAAGGCGGCCTTGGAAAGTGCCGTGCGCTACTTGGCCAATGACCTTGGCCCGCAAAATATCCGCGTCAATGCCATCAGCCCGGGCCCAATGAAAACCTTGGCAGGGGCCGCGATTGGCGGCGCGCGGAAAACCTTTAAGACGACAGAGATGAACGCACCTTTGCGCGCCAACGCAACGCTTGAGGCGGTTGGGGGAACGGCGGTCTACCTCGCCTCTGACTATGGGGCCTGCACCACGGGCGAGATTGTGCGCGTGGATGGTGGCTACCACGTTCTGGGCATGGCGCAGCCGGAGAATCTGTGACGAAGGCCAAAATATGATCGGCTCGGGCGGGTTTTGGGCCGCTCTTTGGCTGATTTTGATCCGCGTTAGAAACGGCGCGCCGCATTAAAAAACCGCCCCTGCATCTGGGGGCGGTTTTGTTTTTCTCATCAGCCTAATTTAGGCGATTTCGACCAATTCCACCGCAAAGGTCAAATCCTTGCCTGCCAACGGGTGGTTTGCGTCTAGGGTGACTTCCTCATCGGTGACGGAGGTCACTGTGACGGGGATCGTCTGGCCGTCTGGGGTTTGCACTTGCAGGCCGCCACCCACTTCAAGGGGGATTTCAGCAGGGATTTGCGCCCGTGGCACCGCCTGAACCGCCTCGGGGCGGTGGTCGCCATAGGCCTCAGCCGCGGCGATGGTCACCGATTTCTTTTCGCCTTGGCTCATGCCCGTGATGGCCGCGTCTAGACCTGCGATGATCTGACCTGAGCCAAGCGTAAAGCGCAGCGGATCGCGCCCTTCGGAACTGTCAAATTGGCTGCCATCGGCCAAGGTGCCTGTGTAATGAATGGCGACTGTATCGCCTGCTTTCGCCTGCGTCATGGCTGTCCTTTCGGATATTTGGGGGAAATGAATGTCACGGGGCCGCATCTTTGCAGGTGCCCGTATTGGGTTCTGTCTCAACTTAGGCGTTTCTACCTCAGATTGAAACCCCGTTGGTGAATTTTGCGATTGTGCGCGCGAAGGCGACTGATACTCTGACCCAATAGATGCGCGAAAGGGGGGTATCTGATGGGCGAAACGGCCTATGTGACCGCCAAAGATGGGGTGCGCCTTGCCTATGATGACACGGGCGGGGCGGGGCCTGTTCTGCTCTGTCTTGCGGGGCTGACGCGCAATCGTGAGGATTTTGATTTTGTGGTGCGCGATTTTCGCGATCAGGCGTGCATCATTCGCCTTGATTTTCGGGGGCGGGGCGGCTCGGATTATGCGGATCCCGCCACCTACACCCCTTTGCAAGAGGCCGAAGATGTTGTGACCCTGCTGGATCATTTGGGACTTGCGCAAGCGGCTATATTGGGCACCTCGCGCGGCGGCATTGTAGCGATGATTATGGGGCTTACGGCGCGCGCACGGCTCAGCGGTGTTTGCCTCAACGATATTGGCCCCGAAATTATGCCCGAAGGCTTGTCTGCGATCATGGGTTATATTGGCCGCAGACCCAAGTTTCGCAGTTTGGCCGAGGCGGCGGCGGCCATGCCTGATCTGCACCCCAGTTTTCGCAACGTGCCCTCTGAAACATGGGACGCCCATGTGGCGCGGCTGTGGCGCGAGGATGAGGCAGGACTGCATCTGCGCTATGATCCGCGCCTGCGCGAGGCGGTTGCGCCCGCCTTTGCCGCTGATGCCAAGCCCATTGATCTTTGGCCCTGTTTCGATGCTTTGGCCGCGCTGCCCCTCGCGCTGATCCGTGGGGCAGGGTCAAATATCCTGTCGCGCGAGGTAGCCGATGAAATGCGCGCTCGCAGGCCCGATATGATTTACGCTGACCTACCTGATCGCGGCCATGTTCCCTTTCTCGATGAACCCGCATCACAGGCGGTGATATCCCAATTTCTCAAGGAGATCGCATGAGCGATATCGCGCAAATCCGTGCCGCTGCTGCCCGCGCCAAGGGCCATGTGCGTCAAACCCCGCTCTTATCCGCGCCCGCCCTCGATGACATCGCGGGGCGCAGGGTTTTTGCCAAGGCCGAGGTTTTGCAACTGACAGGCAGTTTTAAGTTTCGCGGGGCATGGTCTGCCGTCTCGAATTTACCCGCTGCAGAGCGCGCCAAAGGGGTGCTTGCCTTTTCATCGGGCAATCATGCGCAAGGTGTGGCCTATGCCGCCGCGCTGCATGGGGTGCAGGCCACCATCATCATGCCCGCCGATGCGCCACAGGCCAAGATCGACAATACGCGCTTTTATGGGGCCGAGGTGATCCTTTATGACCGCAAAGGGGGGGAGGATCGAAATGTGATCGGTGCGCGCCTGCAAGAAGAGCGCGGCCTGCCTTTGATCAAACCCTTTGACAATGCAGATGTGATTGCAGGGCAGGGCACCTGCGGGCTTGAGATTGCCCAACAGGCGCGCGAGGCAGGTATCGAGCAGGCCGAGGTTCTGGCCTGTTGCGGGGGTGGCGGGCTTTCTGCGGGGATTGCCTTGGCGCTTGAGGCGGATGCACCACAAATGCGCCTGCGCACAGTCGAGCCAGAAGGGTTTGATGACACGGCCCGCAGTCTGGCTGCGGGCGAGATTTGCCGCAACACGGGGCCAGAAGCAGGGCTTTGTGATGCGATTGTCACCCCTGCGCCAGGGCAGTTGACCTTTCCCATCCTTAACCGCCTGGCAGGGGCGGGGATCGTGGTCAGTGATGATGAGGTGCGCGCTGCCATGCGCGCTGCCTATGCGCATTTGAAACTGGTGGTTGAACCCGGCGGCGCGGTGGCTTTGGCCGCCGCACTCTTTCATGGGGCTGCGTTGGAGGGCGACACGGCCATCGTCACCTTGTCAGGGGGCAATGTTGATCCTGATCTCTTCGCCGATATTTTACGCGGCTGAGGTCTTAATCCCGCGTCCCTTGCTGATGAAGATCAAGAGGGACGCCACCATCAGCAGGCTTGACACCAAGAAGGCCGCGCCCGGCAGGTAAAGATTGGCCCCTTCGCGGGTGAACCAGAAAAAGGCTTGGGTCATGACAAGGGGTGAGATGATCATCGACAAGGCGGAGCAGGAAGCAAGCACGCCTTGCAACGCCCCTTGTTGATCTGCCCCTGCCGCGCGGGACATCAGCGCCTGCATCGCAGGGGCCACCACCGCGCCCACGGATGAGATCGGGATCAACACCCAAACCATCCATGCCTCAGGCGCAAATCCATAACCCCAAAGCGATAGAATATTCAGGATCAAGCCATATCGCACCGCGCGCGCCTCGCCTAAATAGGACAGGATAGGTCGGATCAATGCGCCTTGTGTAACAGCAATGGCCACGCCATAGGCCGCCAATGAGGCCCCGATCAGGCCAGTATCCCATCCAAAAGCGGCTTGGGTGTAATAGGCCCAGATCGTGGGGTAGACGAAATTTGAAATTTGATACGCCAACATCACGGTCAAAAGTGGCGCGAGATTTGGCAACGACCCAATTTCCATGATGCCGCCCAAAGGGTTGGCCCGTGCCCATTTGAAGGGGCGGCGATTTTCGGCCCGCAGCGTTTCGGGTGCTACGAACATCCCAAAGATCAGGTTCAATCCAGCCAGAAGGGCTGCCGCATAAAACGGCGCGCGCGGATCAAGCCCGCCCAAAATACCGCCCAGAACGGGGCCCAAAATAAAGCCCATCCCAAACCCTGCCGAGATCAGCCCAAAATTCTGCGCGCGTTTTTCAGCGGGGGAAATATCGGCCATATAGGCAAGGGCAGTGGCATGGGTTGCAGCGGCAATGCCTGCAATAATCCGCCCCAAGAACAGCAACCAAATCGAATTGGCTTGCGACATGATCAGATAATCCACCGTCATCACCAAAAGCGAGATCAGCAAAATGGGGCGGCGGCCAAATCGGTCGGACAGATTGCCAATGATGGGGGAAAAGATGAATTGCATCACCGCATAAGAGGCCGACAAGATGCCCCCCCAAATCGCGGCATCAGAGAGGGTGATCCCCTGCACTTCCTCAATAAGATCTGGCATGACAGGCAAGATCAGCCCGATACCCATGGCATCAAGCGTCACAGTGATCATGATAAAGGTGAGCGACAGGCGCATTGTCATAGACCCCTCATGCGAGGGTGAATGCGACTTGTCAAGCTAGGTTGACAGATGGCCTGTGGCCGCAATGAAATCTGTGATCAAGGCAGCATAATCTTCGGGCGCCTCGATAGGGGGCAAATGTCCTGCATTGCGCATCAATTCAAACCGCGCGCCGTGGATGAGATCCGCCATCTCGCGCATCAGATCGGGCGGGGTTGATCCATCTTCGGCCCCCGCAATGACAAGGGTCTGGAGGCGCAAAGCGGCGGTGGTGGTGTAAAAATCACTGCCTGATATGGCCTCGGCCCCGGCGAGATAGCCTGTCAGGGAGACATTTTTCAGGTCTTCCTCAAAGGCTGCGTGTCCCCCTCTGGCGCGAAAGGCGCGGGTGAACCAACGCTCCATCAAGGCGGGGGCTGCGGCCGCCATGCCGCCCTTGGCGATTGTGGCAATGCGGGACTGCCACATCTCGCGCGTGCCGATTTTGGTGGCTGTGTTCGACAGGATGAGCGCGCGGATGAGGTCAAGCCGCTTTGCCGCCAATCCTTGCGCCACCATCCCCCCAAGGGACAGACCTAAGAACATCACCTCAGAAAGCCCCAATTCGTCCAACAACGCCTCAGCATCGCGGATCAGCATCCCCATGGAATAGGGGCCGTCTGGAATATCGCTCTGGCCATGGCCGCGCATATCATAGGCGATGATCTGCAAACCTTCGGGCAAATGCGGAATCACCCCATCCCAAAGGCGCGTGCTGCACCCCAAGCCGTGACACAGCACAAGCGCGGGGGCCTGCTCACCGCCCCATCGTTCAACATGATGGCGCACCCCGTTCAGGGTCAAATCGAAGGCGGTGTTATCTTTCGCGTTCATGGTCATAGCGTAATTTGGCGATTTGCTCATTGGCTTCGGCCTTTTGTTGCCGATGCAAATCTTCCTCGACATAGGTCAGATGGTGGCGGATGGCGGCCCGCGCCGCCTCGCCATCGCGGGCTTGGATTGCATCATTGATCGCGCGGTGATGATCGAGCAGCAAATCGCGCGTTGTGCGTTGCTTGAACATGACTGAGCGGTTGTAAAACACACCTTCGCGCAGCAGATCAAACATGGAGCGCATCATATGGAGCATGATGACATTGTGACTGGCTTCAATGATCGCCATATGAAATTGGGCATCAAGATCGGCCTCATCCGCAGGATTGCGCTTGGAATGGGCAGCTTCCATTTTGCGAAATACGGTATCGATCACTTTGAGGTCGGTGTCCGAGGCAAATTGTGCGGCGCGTTCTGCGGCCAAAGCCTCCATATCTCGGCGGAAGGCCACATAGTCAAACACCGCTTCTGGGTGGCTGCCAAACAGACGGATCAGGGCAGGTGAGAACGCAGACCCCAAGACATCGGCGACATAAATCCCTGCGCCTGCGCGGGTTGCCAGAAGGCCGCGATCTTGCAAATCGGCAATCGCTTCGCGCAGCGAGGGGCGCGACACCCCAAGCCGTTCTGACAATTCCCGCTCAGATGGCAGCCTCTCTCCAGGGCGCAATATGCCGCGCAAAATCAGCATTTCTATCTGGCGCTGCACAGAATGCGACAGTTTTTCGGCTTCGATCCGTTGAAATGGCATCCGCGCGCCCCTCCCTGATTGGTCAATTTATATGACCAGACAGGGCGTGGGGCAAGGAATTAGCGACTTATCAGGTGCTCGGGCGAATAAAGATTTCCACGCGGCGGTTTTGCTGCCGTCCCTCGGGGGTCAGGTTCGAAGCGACAGGTTCAGTTTCGCCATGGCCAAAACTGCGCACGCGCCAAGGGGCAACCCCCTCTTCAAGCAAGACACCCGCAACCGCGCTCGCACGGCGCGAGGACAGATCCATATTATAGCCAGACGACCCCGTATTATCGGTGTGACCGATCACATCGACAGTCGTGTCTGGATAGGTTTGAAGGTTCTGCGCCAAGGCCCGCAAATCCGATTGCAGCATGGCCCGAATGGCGGCGCTGTCAGTGTCGAACAAGATGCCCTCGGGTAAGGTGACAATCAATTCCTCGCCCGTGTTCTGGATCATGATGTTTTCATTATCCATCTGCGCCCGCAGATCAGCCGCTTGGCGATCCAGCATGGACCCAATCCCTGCACCAATTGCTGCCCCCGCTGCCGCACCGATCACGGTATCGCGGCGGCTGTTTTCTCCGTCACGGGTCGCGCCAAGAAAGCCGCCCAACATCGCGCCTACAATCGCCCCGTCACGGGTGCGGTTGGCGTTTGGATCAGCGGCGGTGCTTTGGACACAGCCACTCAACACAAGGGCAATCGCGCTCAATGCGCCCAGAGATTTCACGCGCAGGCCTGCAGTCTGTTGCGCCATGGAACACCTTCTTTCTTGGTTATTTGCTCGTGCGCTCATCATAGCTTTGCCTGGACACAAAAGAAAGCGGGCAAGCCTCTCATCGGCAAAGCCTCGCGCAGACGTGAGAGGCGCGTGAGGTTTATCCCTGCGCCTCAAAGGCGGCGGTTTCCCATGCCAACATCGCGCGTTTGACGGGCAGGCCCCAATGATAGCCCCCCATCTCGCCCGATTTGCGCAAGGCCCGATGGCAGGGAATAAGCAGCGAGATGGGATTGCGTCCCACCGCCGTGCCAACCGCCCTGACCGCCTTTGGCGCGCCAATGGCCCCTGCAATTTCGGAATAGGTGGTGACATGGCCTGCGGGCACATTCATCAGCGCCTCCCATACCTTAATCTGAAACGGGGCGCCTATTAGGTGCAAAGACGCCTCGCCCTTGGCGCTTAGGGCGGCATTGGCCCATGGGGCGATGGCCGCTTGGTCATGCTGCAAATCGGCTTTGGGCCAACGTCTTGCCATATCCGCCAAACAGGCCGCTTCCCCGATCTCGGCGGCAAAGCCAAGCCCGCAAATCCCGCGATCTGATGCAACGATCAAAGCGGGGCCAAAGGCGCTGTCAAACCATCCGTAGCGCAGGGTCAGGCCTGCGCCGCCTTTGGCATAGTCACCTGGGGCCATGGCCTCCCATCGCAGGAATAAGTCATAAAGCCTGCCCGTGCCAGAAAGCCCCGTCAGCACGGCTGTTTCAAGCGTGCTGTGGCGCGTGGTCAAAAGCGATTTTGCATGGCCAAGCGTCAGGAATTGCGCATAGCGTTTGGGTGAGATGCCCGCATAGCGCGAAAAAACTCGCTGCAAATGCGCAGGGCTCAGGCCGATTTTCGCGGCCAGATGGTCAAGGTTACTGGCCGCAGCAGGGTTTTCATCAATAAGGGCGATGGCGCGGGCAATGACGCCATAGTGATACTCGGTTTCACTTTCGGTGGTCTTCATCGCGCGCCTTCGTCCCTATGTGCTCTGTTGTGCCTATGCTAAACCTACGCGAGGCTTTGGTGCCGCGCGACCCGAAACTTGCGCAAAAGCCCTTCAACAGGGCTTGCGCCCGCGCGCCCCAATCGCCACAAGAGGCCATGGCACGCCAATTGGATTACAGCACCCTTGTCGAAATCTTTTCCCGCTTTGAGGCGGCTGAACCTGAACCCAAGGGAGAGCTGAACCATGTCAATGTCTACACGCTTTTAGTGGCTGTTGCCCTGTCTGCACAGGCCACAGATGCAGGCGTGAACCGCGCCACTGCAAAGCTCTTTCAGATCGCGGATACCCCGCAGAAAATGCTGGAGCTGGGCGAAGCGGGTCTGATTGAACATATCAAGACCATCGGGCTTTATCGCAACAAGGCCAAGAATGTGATCAAGATGGCGCAAATCTTGGTCGAAGAATATGATGGTGTCGTGCCTGCCTCGCGCGCCGCGCTTCAGGCGTTGCCAGGGGTAGGGCGCAAAACCGCGAATGTGGTCTTGAACATGTGGTGGCGGCAGCCCGCGCAGGCGGTGGATACGCATATTTTCCGCGTGGGCAATCGAACGGGCATTGCCGTTGGCAAGTCGGTGGATGCGGTTGAGCGCGCGATTGAGGATCATGTCCCCGCCCCATACCAGCTGCATGCCCATCACTGGCTGATCTTGCATGGTCGCTATATCTGCGTGGCGCGCAAACCCAAATGCGGGGCCTGCCCCATCAAAGACTTGTGTCAATTCGAGGAAAAAACCCAATGAGCAAAACCTATGATCTGGTCGGCATCGGGAATGCCATTGTTGATGTGATTGCACATGGCAATGACGCGTTTTTGGCTGACATGGGAATTGACAAGGGCATTATGCAATTGATCGATAAGGATCGCGCTGAGACGCTTTATGCCGCGATGACGGATCGTGTGCAGACCGCTGGCGGATCGGTGGCCAATACAATCGCAGGTGCGGCCAGTTTGGGACTGAAAACTGCGTTTTTGGGTAAGGTCAAAGACGATGAGTTGGGCCGATTTTACGCAGATGGCATGCGTGCCGATGGCAGTGATTTTCCCAACCCGCCCGTGGCGGACACGGATTTGCCGCCTACATCGCGCTCGATGATTTTTGTCTCACCAGATGGTGAGCGCTCGATGAATACATATCTTGGCGCAGGCGCTGATTTTAACGAGGCAGATGTGGATGTCGACACTGCCAAAGCCGCGCGCTGGATGTTTTTGGAGGGCTATCTCTATGACAAGCCCGAAGGCAAGTCCGCCTTTACCCTTGCAGGTCAGGCCTGCCGCGCGGGCGGAGGCAAAGTTGGGATCACCCTCTCTGATCCGTTTTGTGTGGACAGGCACCGCGATGATTTTCGCAATCTGATTGCGCAAGGTATGGATTTCACCATTGGCAACCATGAAGAATGGCTGTCGCTCTATCAGACCAGCGATCTTGACGCGGCCTTGGCTGAGGCAGCAGGGGCTTGTGGGCTGATTGTCTGCACCCATTCGGGCGAAGCGGTGAAGATCATTCACCAAGGCACGCGTTACGAAGTTGCCGTAACCCCCGTCACCCCTGTGGATGCAACAGGGGCGGGCGACCAATTCGCCGCGGGGTTCTTGGGCGGGATGGCGATGGATGTTGGCATTGTGCGCGCAGGCGAGATGGGTGTGGCTGCGGCGGCAGAGGTGATCGCCCAAATCGGCCCGCGCCCCAAGCGCAGCCTGCGTGCGGTATTCGCTGATCAAAACTTGATCTGATCAATCGCCCAGTTTGGCGTGCACCTCGTCTAGATCAATCTCGCCAATGGGCATCTTATTGGCGGGGTTTTCAAAGTCATATTTGAACAACTGAAAATCCCGTTTGTAGATTTCATAGACCAGATGCATCGACAGATCGTCAAAATAATCCTCAACAGGATGGGCGCGCTTGGGGCCGTGCCCTTCGGATTCGTTAAAGCGCGGCACATCCGCCAGATTGACTGAAACAGGTGTTTCTACAGCGTCCAGAACCTGCTGCATTCCTTGATCGAAATGCTCTGTCCAGAAAATCTGGTTGTAACGTCCGCCATTGGCAATCAGGGTTGAGATGTGACCTGACATGGCTGACCAATGAATGTCAGGTTCCATGGGTTTGCGAAAACGGATCGTGTCGCGCGCAAACAGTAAAAATCGGCGGAAACTGGCGATTTGGTCGAACTCTTGTTTGCCATCATCACCGCCCACCTCGACCCCGTAGCGCTGCATGACTTGCGGCACGAGATTGCCGCGATACCGATTGCCATTGCGTTGGATGCCGCAAATTTTGTCAAAGAAACTGGAAAGAATGCGGGTATAGGGGTTGCGCACACAGGTGAAGGTCAGGGTGTTTTGCGCTGTCACGCCCGCCTCGATGATGGGCTGAGAATGCTCTTGCGCCCATTTGTGCAACCCTTCGCCTGCATCATGGATGTCCCCATCAAAAAAGCGGCCATGATCTGAGTAAAACATGATTTGGCCGATGCTTGAGCAGGCGCATTTGGGCACAACCCGATAAATCATTGACCCGCTTTCCGTCATCCATGTGCCTGGGAAACCCATAATCTCTTCCTCGAACTTTACGCCCTATTCTTTGGCTTTTCTCTGCGCCCGTGGCTTGAAATCCAACTTGGGCTATTTATTCAATATAATTTAGGTATTAACAATATATAGAAGAAAAAAGAAGAGACGGCAGGGCAGGCCCGCTATGGTGCGCATCGCTTTCATTCTACTATGTCACAAGAACCCCAAGCAGATCATCGAGCAAATCGAGGGTCTGACGGCGACTGGGGACTATGTGGCGGTGCATTTTGACGCCAATGCAGATGCCGCGGATTACACGGCGCTGACCACGCGTTTCGCAGGCAATCCTTCTGTGGCCTTTGCGCAAAAGCGTGTCAAATGCGGTTGGGGGGAATGGAGCCTTGTGCGCGCCACGCTAAATGCGGTGCACGCGGCGGTGTCTGCCTTTCCCAAAGCCACGCATTTTTATATGGTGTCGGGCGATTGCATGGCCATCAAATCTGCTGCCTATGCGCGCAATTTCCTTGCCGCACAAAACAAGGATTTCATCGAAAGCTTTGATTTCTTCAAATCAGGTTGGATTCAAACAGGCATCAAGGAGGAGCGGCTTTATTATCGCCATTTCTTCAATGAGCGCGAAAGCAAGCCTCTGTTTTATGCGGCGTTACGCCTGCAACGGGCATTGCGTCTAAAGCGCAGAATTCCGCGTGATTTGGATGTGATGATCGGGTCGCAATGGTGGTGTTTGCGCCGTGATACAATCGAAAAAATCCTTGGGTTTTGCGCAGCCCGCCCCGATGTGATGCGGTTCTTCAAATATACATGGATCCCTGACGAGACGTTCTTTCAAACCTTGGTCAATCATCTTGTCCCAGATCGCGAGATTGAGCGGCGCACTTTGACCTTTTTGATGTTCTCAGATTACGGGATGCCCGCCACGTTTTATAACGACCATTTGCAGATGCTTTTGGCGCAGGATTATATTTTTGCCCGAAAAATCAGTGCCGAAGCATCGTTTCTGCGCGAGGCTTTGTCGAAACTCTGGGCCTCAGGCGAGACGAATTTTGTGATCTCGCATGGGGGGCGGCGGCTTTATAAATTCTTGCGTGAACGGGGGCGGATCGGGCAACGCTTTGCGCCGCGGTTCTGGGAACGGGATGGCTCCATCGGGCAGGGGCGCGAGGTTCTGATGATCGTGTGCAAGAAATGGCATGTGGCCAAACGACTGCTGCACAGCGCCAAAGACACGCTTGGCATTCCCGCCGTGGAATATCTCTATGACGAGGAAGATTGCGGCTTGCCGCATTTGGGCGGCATTGAGCGCACCTTAAAAAAGCGCAATCGCCACAGGCGCGCCTTGTTGCGGATGTTATTTGATTATTACCAGTCCGACCGCCTGATCATCTGTCTTGATCCCAATAATATCGAATGGATTAGGGATGTGATGAATGACCGTGCGAAGTCCGCCATTTTGGAGATCAAATGCGATTTTGACGATGATTACCTGCGCGGTCATGCCTATCGCGTGGGTCTGGCCAGTGCCGATGCCCCGCAGGAGGTGATGGATCGGATGCTGCCCGTTTTGCGCTATGAATTCCAACACCAAGAAATTCAGCTTTTGGAGGCAGGGTTTGATCCGCATTACATCATCCGCCAATCACGCAACAGCGATGAGAACTTGCAGGCGCTTGCGCAATTCTTCACCATATCGCAGGAACGGGCGCAGGGGCTGTTGAACACGCCGCATTTGTTTGACGACTAACCCCTGCCAAACGCCAATGCCAAAAGGGGGCCGCAACACATGCCGCATGAGTACGATCCGCAGAATATCTTTGCCAAAATCCTGCGCGGGGAAATTCCAAACAACACGGTCGCTGAGACTGATCATTGTTTGGCCTTTCACGATATCGGGCCACAGGCGCCGACCCATATTCTGGTGATCCCGAAAGGGGCCTATGTGACCTATGATGATTTTGCACAAAACGCGTCAGACGCGGAAATCTTGGATTTTGTGCGCCTAACGGGGCGGCTGTGCAAAGAGCTTGGCCTGTCCTTGGCTGAAGGCGGGCAGGGCTATCGCGTCATCTCTAACGCGGGCGATCATGGTGGACAAGAAGTGCCGCATTATCACCTGCATCTTTTGGGTGGGGCGGCTTTAGGGCCCTTGTTGGCGCAGCGCTCAGGCTGATTGCGTGAGCGAGACAAAGACATCCTGCAAATCGGGTTCTTGGGTTTTCACGTCACGAATGCCCACGCCCGCAACCCGCAGACTGTCTAAAATCGCGGCAGGGCTAGTTTTGGCGCGGCTATAGCTAAAGACCAATGCGCCATCGCTGCGCCGCTCAAGTGTTACGCCTTGCGGGGCGGTGACAGCATCGCTTGGCCCTTCTGGCAAGATCACAAGGCTTTTTTGATCCATCTGCGCCAGTAAGTTTTCGGTGCGGTCGCGTGCGATCACCGCGCCATGGTTGATGATGGCGATTTCATCGCACATCTCCTCGGCTTCTTCGAGGTAATGGGTGGTGAGAATGATGGTCATGCCGCGCTCTTCATTCAGGCGGCGCACATTGGCCCATAACATTTGACGCAATTCAATATCGACCCCTGCGGTTGGTTCATCCAAGACCAGCACATGGGGGTTATGGATCAATGCTTTGCCAAGCAGCAATCTGCGCCGCATCCCACCTGATAGGGTGCGGGCATAGGCTTCGGCCTTATCCTCAAGCCCAATGAGGCGCAAAACCCCCTCAACATCGCGTTGCGATTTTGGCATTCCATATAACCCTGCCTGCACATCCAATGCCGCGCGGGGGGTGAAAAACGGGTCGATGTTCAATTCTTGGGGCATCACCCCGATAGAGGCGCGCGATTGGCGCGGGTTTTTGTCCTGATCAAACCCCCAAATTGTCACTTGGCCTGAGGTCTTGGTCACAAGCCCCGCCAAAATATTGATCATCGTGGATTTGCCCGCGCCATTTGGCCCTAAAAGCCCAAAAATAGACCCGCGCGGAATGTCGAGATCAACGCCCTTCAGCGCCTCTTTGGCAGGGCTGCGCGCACTGGCCGCGTAGGTCTTGCGCAAATTGCGCAACTCGATGGCGTTTTCGCGTGGCATTGTCCTGTCTCCTCTTGCCCGATGAGAGGCAAACTGCGATATGAGGCAGATGTAAGCCTATGCTACGGCTAGGGCAAGCAGCCCGCGCGCATCGCGCGCAGACAGACAGGACAGGAGGAACGGCTCAATGACCATGGACGCCCCAGAAACCGAGATTGTCAGCCAATGGCGTGTGGCCTGCGATGGCGGGCAGGGGGCCTTGGGTCATCCACGGGTGTGGCTGTCCATTCCGCATGAATCGGGCCGTGTCGAATGTGGCTATTGTGACAAAATGTTCATTCACGAAAGCGCCGCCAAAAAGGCCAAGTCCTAAGCACCGCTTTCGGGTCGCATCCCGCCTGATGCTGCGCTAGAACAGGGGAAGCAAGACCCCAGAAACAAGCGCGGTGTGAATATGAGCGGATTTAGCAAAGGGTGCCACCTTCATCTCGTTGATGGCTCGGCCTTTATTTTTCGGGCCTATCACGCGCTGCCGCCGCTGACGCGCAAATCCGATGGCCTGCCCATCGGGGCGGTGTCGGGCTTTTGCAATATGCTTTTGAAAATGATTGTTGAGAATGGCGGCTCTGACGGGCCGACCCATGCGGCGGTGGTGTTTGACAAAGGCAGCCACACGTTCCGCAATGATCTATACGATCTCTACAAAGCCAATCGTGATGCTATGCCCGAGGATTTGCGCCCGCAAATGCCGCTGACCCGCGAGGCCACGCGAGCGTTCAACCTCGCCTGTCTGGAGTTGGAGGGATACGAGGCGGATGACATCATCGCCACCCTTGCGCGGCAAGCGCGCGAGGCAGGGGGGCGCTGCACGATTATCTCATCGGATAAAGACCTGATGCAGCTTGTCGGCGGTGGGGTCGAGATGTTCGATGCGATGAAAAATGCGCGCATTGATGCCGAAGGTGTTTTTGCAAAATTTGGGGTCGGGCCTGAGCGGGTGATTGATGTGCAATCCTTGGCGGGGGATAGTGTTGACAATATTCCCGGCGCGCCTGGCATCGGCATTAAAACAGCCGCGCTTTTGATTAATGAATATGGCGATTTGGACACGCTTCTGGCGCGGGCCGAGGAAATCAAACAGCCCAAGCGGCGGGAGGCGCTGATTGAATTTGCCGATCAAATTCGATTGTCGCGGCAATTGGTCAGTCTTGATGATCAAGTGCCGCTTGAGATCACCCTTGACGATTTAGAGGTTAAAGACCCCGAACCAGAGACGCTGATGCAATTTCTGGCCGCGATGGAGTTTCGCAGCCTGACCAAGCGTGTCGCGGATCATTTGGGGGTTGAGGCCCCTGAAATTCAGACGAGCGCCGCGGCCCCTGCGCCTTCGGGCGGGGCGGCCCCTGCCACACCAGAATTCCCTGCCTTTGATCATGGCCAGTATGAGACAATCACAACGCTTGAGGCCCTCACCCCGTGGCTTGAGGCGGCGCGCGCGCAAGGGTTCATTGCGATTGATACCGAGACAACCGCCCTAGATGAAATGCGCGCCGAATTGGTTGGCGTGTCCTTGGCCACAAAGGCAGGGCGCGCCTGTTATATCCCGCTGCAACACCGCGCGGGCGGGGATGATCTCTTTGGCAGCGCCGCATTGGTCGAGGGGCAAATGCCGCTTGTCACAGCCCTAGATGCATTGCGCCCCGTGTTCGAGGATGAGGCCATTGTCAAAATCGGGCAAAATATGAAATATGACGCGAAAATCTTGGCCCGATACGGGATCAAGGTCGCGCCAATTGATGACACGATGTTGATGTCCTATGCGCTGCATGGCGGGTTGCACGGGCATGGGATGGATGCGCTCTCTGCGCGCTATCTCGATCATGAACCGATCCCGATTAAAACCCTGCTTGGGGCGGGCAAGGCCGCAATCACCTTTGACTTGGTCAAGATTGAGGATGCAGCCCCCTATGCGGCGGAGGATGCCGATATCACCTTGCGCCTGTGGCAGGTGTTCAAGCCTCAGTTGCATCAGGTCCAGGTGACACGGGTTTATGAAACGCTAGAACGCCCACTTGTGCCCGTTTTGGCGCGTATGGAAATGGCAGGGGTCTGCGTTGACCGCGATGTGCTGAGCCGTATGTCAAACGCCTTTGCGCAGAAAATGGCGGCGCTCGAGGCTGAAGCGCATGAATTGGCGGGCGAGGCGTTTAATCTGGCGAGCCCCAAACAGCTTGGTGAAATCTTGTTCGACAAGATGGGCCTTGAAGGGGGCAAAAAGGGTAAGACGGGGGCCTATTCCACGGGGGCGGATATCCTCGAGGATCTCGCCGCCGCAGGTCACGAATTGCCTGCGCGCCTGTTGGATTGGCGCCAGATTGCCAAGCTGAAATCGACCTATACCGATGCGTTGCAAGATCATATCAACCCCGAGACGGGCCGCGTGCATACCTCCTACGTCATTGCGGGCGCGAATACGGGCCGTCTGGCCTCAACCGATCCGAACCTGCAAAATATTCCTATCCGCAGCGAAGAAGGTCGCCGCATCCGCGAGGCCTTTGTGGCCCCTGAGGGGCGCGTTTTGGTCAGTTTGGATTATAGCCAAATCGAATTGCGCATTTTGGCCGAGATTGCGGGGATTGATGCATTGAAACAGGCCTTCCGCGAAGGGCAAGACATTCACGCTGCAACCGCATCTGAAATGTTCGGCATCCCACTGGATCAAATGACCTCTGACATTCGCCGTCAGGCCAAGGCAATCAATTTTGGGGTCATTTATGGCATTTCTGGCTTTGGTCTTGCGCGCAATTTGCGGATCCCACGCGCCGAGGCGCAAGGGTTTATCGACCGCTATTTTGAGCGTTTCCCGGGCATCCGTGATTATATGACCGCGACCAAGGAATTCGCCAAATCGCACCGCTATGTGCAAACCTTGTTTGGCCGTAAAATTCATACACCCGATATCGAGGCGAAAGGCCCCGCCGCAGGCTTTGCGCAGCGCGCGGCCATCAACGCGCCCATCCAAGGCACCGCGGCCGATATTATCCGCCGCGCGATGATCCGCATGGATCAGGCAATCGCAGATTTGCCTGCAACCATGTTGTTGCAGGTGCATGATGAATTGGTCTTTGAGGTGGATGAGGGCGCGGTGGACGCCCTGATTGCCCGCGCCCGCGATGTTATGGAAAGCGCGGCAAGCCCCGTTTTGCATCTATCTGTGCCGTTGGTCGTGGATGCAGGGCAGGGTAAAAATTGGGCGGAGGCGCATTGAGGCGGCGCACAAATCGGCCGCGCCCCCGCAAGACGTTTGAGGGGCCAAGGCGGCTTGTGGCTTTTAACAAGCCCATGGATGTCCTCAGCCAATTTTCGCCCGATGGTCATTGGCGGGGGCTTTCTGATTATTTGGATCTGCCTGGCCTTTATCCTGCGGGGCGGTTGGATCGCGACAGCGAAGGGCTGTTGCTGTTGACCAATGATGGCCGATTGCAAGCGCAGATCACAAGCCCTGCCGCCAAATTGCCAAAGACCTATTATGCGATGGTAGAGGGCGCGCCAAACCCCGATGCCGTTGCCGCATTGCGCGCAGGGATTACTCTAAAAGATGGGCCAACACGCCCTGCCGAGGTTGCGCAGGTGGCCGAGCCTGACTGGCTCTGGCCGCGTGTGCCGCCTGTGCGTTTTCGTCAAACTGTGCCAGATCATTGGCTGCGCCTCACCATTACCGAGGGACGCAACCGCCAAGTGCGGCGGATGTGCGCCCATGTGGGTTTGCCTGTTTTGCGGCTTGTTCGGTGGCAAATCGGGGATTGGGTTTTGGGTGACCTGCCCCCTGCCGCATGGCGCGAGATTGAATTGCCCAAATAAAAAGGCGCGCAAGGCTTTCACCCTGCGCGCCCTTGTCCGAATGTCGGAAGCTGTTAGGCCAGCATCGCCATTGGGTTTTCCAGATTGCGCACAATCGAGGCCAGTAATTCTGCCCCAAGTGCGCCATCAATCGCGCGGTGATCCACGGAAAGCGTGACCGACATCACAGTCGCCACTTGCACCGCGCCATCCTCGCTGACGACAGGCTTTTTCACCCCTGCACCAACCGCCAAAATCGCACCATGGGGCGGGTTGATAACAGCATCGAAATTATCGACCCCGAACATACCCAAATTGGAAATTGCGAAACTGCCGCCCTGATATTCATGCGGGGCGAGTTTCTTAGACCGCGCGCGTGCGGCCAGATCCTTCATCTCGGCCGACAAGCGCGACAGGGATTTTTGATCCGCATCTTTTAGGACAGGCGTGAACAGCCCACCTTCAATTGCCACAGCCACCGCAACATCAGACGGTTTCAGCTTGAGGATACGATCCCCCGCCCAAACCGCATTGGCATCTGGCACTTCCTGCAGGGCAAGGGCACAGGCCTTGATGATGAAATCATTGACCGAAAGCTTGACATCGCGCGCAGCCAATTGCGTGTTCAGCTGGCCGCGGAAGGCAAGTAAGTTGTCGATCCGAATATCGCGGCGCAGATAGAAATGCGGGATGGTTTGCTTGGCTTCGGTGAGGCGCGCGGCAACAGTTTTGCGCATCCCATCCAAAGCCACTTCTTCATAATCGCGGCCTTCGTAGATTTTCTTGATCTGATCTGCACCAGGCGAGGCGGGCAGAGCGGGCGCGCTTTGCACAGGTGCCGCTGTCGCCGTGGGGGCAGATGCCACCGCCTTGCCACTTTCGACATCGGCCTTCACGATCCGCCCATGTGGGCCTGTGCCCTTCACTTGGGTCAGGTCGATGCCCTTTTCCGCCGCAATCCGCCGCGCAAGCGGTGAGGCAAAAACCCGTGCGCCTTCTGCCTTAGGGGCCGCAGGTGCAGGGGTGGGGGTTGCAGGTGTCGCAGGGGCTGCTTGGGCTGCGGGTGCAGATGCCGCAGGGGCAGGGGCCGCAGCGGCGGGTGCCGCGCTCATATCCTCGCCCGCTTCGCCGATGATCGCGATGGCGGTGTTGACCTTCACCCCTTCGGTGCCCTCAGCCACAAGGATCTTGCCAATCACGCCTTCATCCACGGACTCAAATTCCATCGTGGCTTTGTCGGTTTCAATCTCGGCCAAGAGGTCGCCTGCTTGCACAGTGTCGCCCTCTTTGACCAACCATTTCGCCAATGTGCCCTCTTCCATTGTGGGCGACAGGGCGGGCATTAGAATTTCGGTTGCCATAATCAGCCCCTCCTTAGCGATAGGTTACAGATTTGACCGCTGCGACCACTTCATCGGTGGTGACAAGGGCCAGTTTCTCAAGGTTCGCCGCATAGGGCATTGGCACATCTTTACCCGTGCAATTGATCACGGGCGCATCGAGATAATCAAAGGCGTTCTGCATCAGATATGCCGAGATGTGATTGCCGATGGAGGCCACAGGGAAGCCTTCTTCGATCGTCACGCAGCGGTTGGTTTTTTGAACAGAGGCCAAAACCGTGCCGTAATCCAAGGGGCGCAATGTGCGCAGGTCGATCACCTCAGCAGAAATGCCCTCAGCGGCCAGGCGTTCGGCGGCCTCCATGGCGTATGTCATGCCGATCCCGAAGGACACGAGGGTCACATCATCCCCTGCACGGGCAATTTTTGCCTTGCCAAACGGAATGGTGAAATCGGGTAGATCTGGCACCTCAAAGGTTTTGCCGTAGAGAATTTCATTCTCAAGGAAAATCACGGGGTTCGGATCTCGGATAGCCTGTTTCAAAAGGCCCTTGGCATCTGCCGCGGTATAAGGCTGCACCACCTTGAGGCCTGGAATATGCGCATACCATGCGGCGTAATCTTGGCTGTGCTGTGCGCCCACGCGGGCGGCGGCGCCGTTCGGGCCACGGAACACGATCGGACAGCCCATCTGACCGCCCGACATATAAAGCGTCTTTGCCGCCGAGTTGATGATCTGGTCAATCGCCTGCATGGCAAAGTTAAAGGTCATGAACTCCACGATGGGGTTCAGCCCGCCAAAGGCCGCACCAACCGCGATCCCTGCAAAGCCATGCTCAGTGATGGGGGTGTCGATCACGCGTTTTGCGCCGAACTCATCCAACAAACCTTGGCTGATCTTATAGGCACCTTGATATTCACCGACCTCTTCGCCCATCAAGAACACGTTGTCATTGCCGCGCATTTCTTCGGCCATGGCATCGCGCAACGCTTCGCGCACGGTCTGCGTTTTCATCGGCGTGCCTTCGGGCCAATCGGGGCTTTGATCTGCCACGGGTGCCGCAGGGGCCGCGGCCACGGGCGCGGCAGGTGCCGCTTCTGTAACGGGGGCCGCAGGGGCGGGGGAGGCTGCCGCAGGGGTCGCGCTCATATCCTCGCCCGCTTCGCCGATGATGGCGATGGCGGTGTTGACCTTCACCCCTTCAGTGCCCTCAGCCACAAGGATCTTGCCGATCACGCCTTCATCCACGGCCTCGAATTCCATTGTGGCCTTGTCGGTTTCAATCTCGGCCAGAATATCACCTGCTTGCACGGTGTCGCCTTCCTTAACCAGCCATTTGGCCAAAGTGCCTTCTTCCATCGTTGGCGAAAGGGCGGGCATCAAAATTTCGGTTGCCATTGGTTTATCCTCTCCTTCCGCTCACGCGTCCGCGTAAATATCTGTCCACAATTCATCCAAAGGTGGCTCAGGGCTTTCTTTGGAGAATTCGGCCGCCTCATTCACGATGTCTTTGATTTCTTTATCAATCGCCTTGAGGTCGTCCTCAGAGGCGTGACCGCCCGTCAGCAACAATTGGCGGACATGTTCAATCGCATCGCGCTTTTCGCGCATTTCCTGCACTTCTTCGCGGGTGCGATATTTTGCGGGGTCAGACATCGAATGTCCGCGATAGCGATAGGTTTTGACCTCAAGAATGTAAGGGCCTTTGCCCGCGCGGCAGTAGGCAACGGCGCGTTGCCCCGCATCTTTGACCGCCAGAACATCCATCCCGTCAACCTCTTCGCCCGCGATCCCATAGGCCGCGCCGCGCTCCCATAGGCTTGGGGATTTTGTTGAACGCTGCACCGAGGTGCCCATCGCGTATTGGTTGTTCTCAATCACGAAAACAACGGGCAGCGACCACAGCTCGGCCATGTTATAGGTCTCGTAGACCTGACCTTGGTTGGCTGCACCATCGCCGAAATAGGTGAAGGTGACGCGACCATTGCCGCGATATTTGTCCGAGAAGGCCAAACCTGCACCCAACGGCACCTGCGCGCCCACGATGCCGTGGCCGCCGTAGAAATGTTTCTCTTTCGAGAACATATGCATCGAGCCGCCTTTGCCCTTGGAATAGCCCCCGATGCGGCCCGTCAATTCGGCCATAACACCCTTGGCGTCCATCCCGCAGGCCAACATGTGCCCGTGGTCGCGATAGGAGGTGATCCGTTTGTCACCTTCGCTGGCCGCAGCCTCAAGGCCGACAACAACCGCCTCTTGCCCAATATAGAGATGGCAAAAACCACCGATCAAACCCATGCCGTAAAGCTGACCTGCTTTTTCTTCGAATCTGCGGATCAGCAACATTTCGCGATAGAATTTTTTCAATTCATCAGGCGAAACATTTGATTTCGCTTTGGTTTTTCCGCTCGATGCGGGGGTCGGTCGTTTCGCGGCCATATCCTTGGGCCCTCCCATTCGAAAGAATAGTTTAACGTTGAACTATTCTTTATCACAAAAGTCAGGGGAAAGGGTAGGGGGAATTCGGCCCAAGGGTTTTTGCGCAAATTTCTGCTATTTTTACAGCCGTTCAGCGTGCCAACGAATGTGGTCTTCGATTACAGACGCAACAAAGAAATAGCTGTGATCATAGCCCTCATGCATCCGCATCACATGAGGTTGCGCGCGCTCTGTCATGGCATGGGCCAAACTGGCAGGGCGCAGCAGGTCAAGGAATTGATCTGCGCCGCCTTGGTCAATCAAGATGTCACTCGGATAGCCCCGTGTAGCCATCAAAAGACTTGCATCATGCGCGGCCCATTGGCCCTGATCAGGCCCCAAATAGGCGGCAAGCTGCTTTTTCCCCCAATCTGATTGGGTGGGGTTGGCGATTGGTGCAAGGGCAGAAAGGCTTTTGAATCGTTCAGGATAGGTCATGGCAAGGGTTAGCGCCCCATGCCCGCCCATTGAATGGCCCGTGATGCCCGCGCGGGTGCCGTCAATGGGAAATTCCGCATCAATCAAGGCAGGCAATTCTTCTGCGATGTAATCCCACATCTTAAAATGTGCAGCCCAAGGGGCCTCGGTCGCATTGACATAGAACCCTGCACCTTGGCCCAGATCATAGGCCTCGTCATTGGCAACGCCTTCGCCACGCGGGCTGGTGTCGGGAAAGACCACGGCAATGCCATACTCTGCCGCCCATGCTTGGGCGCCCGCTTTGGTCATCGCATTCTCATGTGTGCAGGTCAGACCTGACAGGTAATACAACACGGGCACAGGCCCGTCTTCGGCCTGTGGTGGCAGATAAACGGCAAAGGTCATTTCGCAGTTGCACGCATCTGACAGGTGCTTGGCGACAATTTGCTTGCCGCCAAATGCACGATTTTCGCTGATCACCTGCATCAGAATTCCACCACCGCGCGGATGGATTTGCCCTCATGCATGAGATCAAACCCCTCATTGATTTGATCAAGTGTCAATTTATGGGTGATCATCGGATCAATTTCGATCTTACCATCCATATACCAATCGACAAATTTTGGCACATCGCTGCGCCCTTTCGCGCCGCCAAAGGCCGTGCCTTTCCAGACGCGCCCTGTCACAAGTTGGAAGGGCCGCGTGCTGATCTCGGCCCCTGCGGGGGCAACACCGATGATGACGGAAACACCCCACCCACGGTGGCTGCATTCTAACGCATCGCGCATCACTTTGACATTGCCTGTGGCGTCAAAGGAATAATCCACGCCACCGATCTGGTCATCGCCGCGCTTGGTGAGGTTTACAATTTCCTGCACAACGCTGCCTTCGATCTTTGATGGGTTGATGAAATGGGTCATGCCGAATTTGCGCGCCATCTCCTCTTTGCCATCATTGAGATCAACGCCGATGATCATATCTGCACCTGCCATGCGCAGGCCTTGAATGACGTTCAAGCCGATGCCGCCAAGGCCAAACACGGCGGCTGTTGATCCGATCTCGACCCCTGCGGTGTTGATCACCGCGCCAATACCCGTGGTCACGCCGCAGCCAATGTAGCAGATTTTGTCAAACGGCGCGTCATCGCGCACTTTGGCCAATGCGATCTCGGGCAGCACTGTGTGATTGGCGAAGGTTGAGCAGCCCATATAGTGATAAATCGGCGTGCCATCGAGCATCTTAAACCGTGTTGTGCCATCAGGCATCAGCCCTTGACCTTGGGTGTTGCGAATGGCGGTGCAAAGGTTGGTCTTGCCTGAGCGGCAGGATGCGCATTGCCGACATTCAGGCGTGTAGAGGGGGATCACATGATCACCAGGTTTCAGGGTGGTCACGCCTTCGCCCACCTCAACCACAATGCCTGCACCTTCATGGCCAAGAATAGCAGGGAAAATCCCCTCAGGGTCCGCGCCTGAGCGGGTAAATTCATCCGTATGGCAAATGCCTGTGGCTTTGATTTCCACCAAGACCTCGCCCGCCTTTGGGCCGTCCAATTCGACCTCCATCACGGTCAATGGTTCGCCCGCTTTTAGGGCTACGGCTGCTTTGGTGCGCATGGTGATCTCCCCTGTTTTCATCCGATCTCGCCATAGTGTTAAGAAGCCCATCCCATGGGGGCAAGGCGGAATGCGGCGGTTGAAGGGGTTTTTTGCACCTTAACGCAGGACGATCGCATCCGCGCGCAGATAGCCGAGGATTTCGCGGGCTTGCTCATCCAGAAGGTCAAGGTCGAGGAACGTGTCCGACATGCGCCGTGTCAGCGTCTCAAGATGGGCCGTTTCAGCCTGCAACGCTGCCAATTCGAGACGCAGCTCATCGGCTTCCGCTTCGATTTGGATGCGCTCGAACAGGCCCGAGTCCCCTTGGATCGCGGCAAGCCCAAAATACCCACCGACCAAAATCAGCGTGATCTGAAGAACTGCCCCCGCAAGGGAAAGTTTGCGTGTCTTCGACATGCGTTACTGCCTCATCAATTCGGCATTCTTTGAATTTGTGCCGATATCGTGCGGGCAGATTCGCATATCCCAATCGAAAAGGGAATCCCCCTGATTCGATTTTTTTTATATTTAGAGTCAGTTATTTATAGCACTAAATTTAGGGGGTCAGACCCCCAGTGCCGCAACACCTGGGAGGGTTTTACCCTCCATCCATTCAAGGAAGGCACCGCCAGCGGTTGAGATATAGGTGAAATGCTCTGCCGCGCCCGATTTATTGAGGGCCGCGACCGTATCCCCGCCACCTGCGACAGAAATCAGATGGCCTGCTTGGGTGGCTTGCGCTGCCGCTTGTGCGGCCGCATTGGTGGCCGCGTCAAAGGGGCTCAGTTCAAAGGCGCCAAGCGGGCCGTTCCAGATCAAGGTTTTTGAAGTTTCAATCTGGGCAATAACGGCTGCCACACTGTTCGGGCCTGCATCCAAAATCATTGCATCCTTGGGCACGGCCGTGCTTGCAACCACCTCATGCGCAGCACCCGATTTGAATTCGCGGGCGATGACCACATCGCTTGGCAAAATGATGGCGCAACCCGTGGTTTTTGCGTGATCCAAAATGTCGCGCGCCGTTTGCGCCAGATCATGTTCGCACAAAGATGCGCCGACATCATGGCCTTGTGCCGCCAAAAACGTATTGGCCATGCCGCCCCCGATTACGAGGCGATCCACCTTACCCACCAGATTGTGCAAAAGATCCAGCTTGGTCGAGACTTTTGCCCCGCCAACAACGGCCATAACAGGGCGGGCAGGGGTGCCAAGCGCGGCTTCCAATGCGGCCAATTCCGCAGCCATCAGGCGGCCTGCGCAAGAGGGCAGCAAATGCGCGACACCTTCGGTCGAGGCATGCGCCCGATGTGCCGCTGAAAAAGCGTCATTGCAGTAAATGTCACCAAGCCCTGCAAGGAATTGCGCCATTTGCGGATCGTTTGCCTCCTCCATCGGGGAAAAGCGAGTGTTCTCAACCAAGATCACAGCATCTGTGGGAGTTGCCTCAATCGCGGCGCGGCTTGGGGTTTCGATGAAAATCACCTCATGCCCCAGCGCGGCCTCAAGGGCAGGCGTCAATTGCGCAAGGCTCATTTCTGGAACGGGGCGCCCTTTTGGGCGGCCAAAATGGGCCAAAAGAACCACGCGGCCACCTTTCGCACGGATGTCGCGGATCGTGGGGATGATCTTCTCAATCCGTGTCGCATCGGTGACGCGGCCATTTTCCATGGGCACGTTGATGTCGACACGGGTCAGCACCGTTTTGCCCGCAAGATCGAGATCATCCAAGGTGTTCCAGCCCATTTTCGGCCTCCAATATTTGGGAAATATAGACTTCCTTGCGCTAGACTTTTCCAGCGCAAAGGTCAATTTTTTGGCAAAGAAAAAGGCGCGGTGTTCCGCGCCTTTTTGTCTTTAGATCAGTTTTCCCATCGCTACGGCCGTATCGGCCATGCGGTTTGAGAAGCCCCATTCATTATCATACCAACTTAGAACGCGGCACATATTGCCATCCATCACCTTGGTCTGATCCAAATGGAAGATCGAGGAGCGGGGATCATGGTTGAAATCCATCGAGACATTAGGCTGATCCGTTACGCCCAAAATTCCCTTAAGCGGGCCATTGGCCGCCTTGATCACCGCCTCGTTGATTTCTTCAACTGATGTGGCGCGGGCCGCCTCAAAGGTCAGGTCAACAACCGAGACATTCGGTGTCGGCACGCGGATTGCGACCCCGTCCAGCTTGCCATTCAATTCGGGCAAAACCAAACCAACGGCGCGCGCGGCCCCTGTTGAGGTGGGGATCATGCTCATCGCGGCGGCACGGGCGCGATAGAGGTCTTTGTGCATCGTGTCCAAGGTGGGCTGATCGCCTGTGTAGCTGTGGATCGTTGTCATAAAGCCGCGCGAAATGCCGATGGCATTGTGGATCGCAAAGGCCACAGGGCTAAGGCAGTTCGTGGTGCAAGAGGCGTTGGAGACGATGATGTCGTCCTTTGTCAACGTGCCGTGGTTTACCCCGTAAACGATGGTCTTATCCGCCCCTTTTGAGGGGGCCGAAACCAAGACACGCGAAGCCCCGTTTTCAAGATGCACGGCGGCCTTGTCGCGGTCGGTGAAAATGCCCGTGCATTCCAAGACGATATCAATATGGCCCCATGGCAATTCAGCGGGGTTGCGAATGGCGGTGACCTCAATTGGGCCACGACCCACGTCAATGGTCGTCTCGGTTGTTTTCACTTCGGCGGGAAAGCGGCCATGCACGCTGTCAAAACGCAAAAGATGCGCGTTGGTTTCAACGGGCCCCAGATCATTGATTGCGACCACCTCAATATCGGTGCGACCCGACTCGATGATCGCGCGCAGCACGTTGCGTCCAATCCGACCAAACCCATTAATGGCAACTTTAACAGCCATAATCCCCTCCAGTGCGCCAAGCATGGCATTGTTAGCGGTAACAGTTGCGGGTGGTATAGTCCCTTAGCCGCGAAAAGGAAAGGGGATCTCTATCGCCAGAACGCCATTTTATCGAGGATATGGATCAAATCTTTGCCAAGAAAAACGAGGCCTGCCGCATCTAGAAAAAGAAAATCCACTGCGATGACGCAAAGGATTAAAACACCCAGCCAGATTGCAATCGTATTTGTCATAAAAATTAAGTCTAAACAAATTTCTGGCCGGGGGGAAGATGGTGGTGATGCCGCGCGTGCCCAAAGATTACGGGCGCTCGGCTTGCATTAAATCTTCGATCAGCAGGCTTAAAAGCTCGCCGCGATTGGTGACGCCTGCTTTGCGGTAGATTGCGTTCATGTGACTTTTGACTGTGCCCTCGGCTGTGCCGCGCAAATCAGAGATTTCTGCAATAGAGCAGCCCTTGACCATGAAATGCGCGACATCCTTTTCGGATGTGGTCAGCCCCCATTCGGTGAAATGGGCGTCCACCACATCATGAAAGGCCATAGCGGCGGTGGACAGTTGTTTCTCCATTCGCCGCGCATGGGCCACTAAATGGCTCAGATATCGGGTTTCAATCGCGACCGCTGCCGTCAGCAGCAAAGCCGCGATCAATTCCACCCGAAAATGTTGATCCAGATACCAGAAGCGTCCCAAACTCTGCGCATCGGTGACCACATCCGTCATGAAAAACAGGATAGAGGCCACCTGTGCCAAAATTAAAAGGCCGAGGAACATGGGCTGCTTCTGCATGGATCGCGTCCCTATTTGATTTTGACTGTCTCGGGGATGGCTTTGATGCCTGTCACCATGGCGCGGGCAAGATTTACACCCGTGCGGCGCGACTCCCACAATACGGCAGCGATGTGCAGAACGATAGAAAGTTCCGCCCAAGTCACGAGAATTTCATGTGTTTCTTCCACCCATCCGATGCCCCAAAAGGTCACGGTGGTCATCATATAGCCTGTGATCGCGATGCCGATAATGGTTGCGATGAGATTAAAGATCATCAACGCCCCAAGCGGCGAATGCCCCAAATGGGTGCTGCGGCGCGCGGTGATGATGTCGTCTAGCTGGGTGTTGATTGACACGCGCGATGGCATGAAGGAAGAAAACCGCGCATATTTCGTGCCAATCAGCCCCCAAATCAGGCGGAAGGCAATCAGCCCTGCAATCGCATAGCCGATATATTCGTGCAGGTTGCTTTCGGGGTCAGTGATCAGCGCATTCGATGCAAAGCCAATCACAAGGCTCCAATGAAACAGGCGGATCAGCGGATCCCAGATTTTGTAACTTTTCGTATGTGACATGTCATATCCTCAGCGAGGGGGGCAGAGGCGCGTTTTGCAGACACTGGGGAGGGGGCTGCAAAACGCGCGCGCGGGCAGGGTCGGGATTAATCGCCGCGGGACACGCGGATGATTTCCAGATTGTCATTGAGATACAGCTCAAAGCGTTCGCCATCCTTGAGGGCGTAAACTTCGATCATGCCATCTTCCATGTCGATCTTGCGGGTCTCATAGCCCTGTTCGGTCATGGCGGCGGTGATGTTTGCGCGCTGCTCTTCAGTCAGACGCTCGTAGCCAGAGGCCTGTGCCGCCAAAGGTAGGGCGGTGGTCAGGGCCAGTGCTGCGACAAAGGTCGATGTTTTGATGAAAGACATGTGGATTTCCTTTCTGCTGTGGTGAACGGCCCACCTGTTTGTGGCGGCCTCGTGAGAAAGGATTTGAGAGGAAATCGCCCCAATCACCATTGGACGCGGGTTATAGATGGCAGAGTTCGATCTGTGGTTGGGGCCAGTATAACTAGGGTTTAGGCCGTTCAGGGGGTGAAAAAGCAAAAACCCAGCCATGCATCATGGCTGGGTTTTGCAAAAGGTCGTCCCTTAGGACAGGGGGTCAGGCGATCAGACGCCCCATGGCAGCAGAGACATCCGCCATACGCGCCGAAAATCCCCATTCATTGTCATACCATGCCAAAACCCGAACCGTGCGCCCACCGATGACCTTTGTCTGGTCTGGCGCAAAAATCGAGCTATGCGTGGTGTGATTGAAATCAATCGAAACCTTGGGTTCTGGATCATAGGCCAAGACGCTGCGCATATGGCCCTCGGCCGCATCGCGCATGATTTGGTTGACCTCCTCCACCGATGTATCGCGCCCCGCCTCAAAGGTCAGATCAACGCAAGAGACATTCGGTGTCGGAACCCGCATGGCCGTGCCATCCAACCGACCTTCGAGCTCAGGCAGAACTTCTTTCAGCGCTTTTGCAGCGCCAGTCGATGTGGGGATCATCGCCATCGCGGCGGCACGCGCGCGGTAAAGATCGGAGTGGCGGCGGTCTAGCGTGGGCTGATCGCCTGTGTAGCTGTGGATCGTGGTCATGATCCCGCGTTCAATACCAATCGCGTCATTCAGAACCTTTGCCAAAGGGGCCAAGCAATTCGTGGTGCAAGACCCGTTCGAGACCACATGATGATCTTCGCGCAGATCGCGGTGGTTTACGCCATAGACGATGGTTTTATCGGCTTGTTTCGCGGGGGCGGAGACCAAAACCCGCTTTGCGCCGCGGGTCAAATGCACCGCTGCCGCGTCACGATTGTTGAACTTGCCCGTGCATTCGAGAACGACATCGCAGCCTTCCCAATCCAGCTCTTGTGGGTCGTAGGTGGAAAAGACTTTAATCGGGCCTTGGCCCAAATCCATTGTGTCCTCGGTCAGGCGCACCTCGCCGCCAAAACGGCCATGCACGCTGTCATATTTCAGAAGATGCGCATTTGTCTCAAGCGGGCCAGTCGCGTTGATCTTGACCACTTGCACATCGTTGCGTGCAGCCTCTGCGATATGGGCAAGGGTGCACCGCCCGATGCGGCCAAATCCATTGATGCCAAGGGTGATGGTCATGATCCTGTCTCCGATCCGATTTGCGCTCTTGCTTGACCGCATACAAAAGCCGCGCCCGATCCCCAAGGAAAAAATGACGAATTTTCATAATGTTAGCGAAAACATCCGATGTTAGCGCGAACGGTTGCGCGAACATGCCGTGCCGCTATGCTAGAGGCGGCTGTTGGCTGCAAAAGGAATGGGGTGAATGAGCGGATTATTGGCGCTGTTGGATGATGTCGCGGCTTTGACCAAGGTTGCGGCGGCGTCCGTGGACGATATCGCGGCACAAGCAGCCAAAGCAGGGGCAAAGGCCGCAGGCGCGGTGATTGATGACGCGGCCGTCACCCCCAAATATCTTACAGGTTTTTCGCCTGAGCGAGAATTGCCGATTGTCTGGAAGATCGCGCGCGGCTCGATTGTCAATAAATTGGTGATCCTTTTGCCTGTGGCGCTTCTGTTGTCGCAATTCGCCCCTTGGGCGATTCCGCCGCTGTTGATGATGGGGGGGGCTTATTTGTGTTACGAGGGGGCGGAAAAAATCCTTCATGCCTTTCGTTCGCATTCTGAGACGCGCGATCCTGCGGCAAGCGACCCCGCCCATTTGGAAGAGGCGCGTGTCAAAGGTGCGATCAAAACAGATTTCATCCTTTCCGCTGAAATCATGACCATCGCGCTTTCGGCGCTTGAGGCGCCGAGCCTGATTTATGCGGGTTTCGCGCTTGCCTTTGTGGCGATTGGCATCACCGCTTTGGTCTATGGGTCGGTCGCCCTGATTGTGAAGGCCGATGATGTGGGGTTGCATTTGGCGCATCCCGACCGCGCGCCCGCCTTACAACGTCTGGGGCGGGGGATCGTGGTCGCGATGCCAAGCTTCCTGTTGTGGCTCACCCGAATTGGCACAGCGGCGATGCTGTGGGTGGGGGGCGCGATCCTTCTGCACGGGGCCGCGCAACTGGGCTGGCCCGCCCCAGAAGAGATGCTGCATCACCTCAGCCTTACCGCAGCGGATGCTGTGGCCTCGGCCCACGGATTGGTGGAATGGGCGGTGTTCGCCCTCGGGTCAGGTATTTTGGGCTTGGGTGTTGGGGCCTGTTTGATCCCGGTCGTTGCGGTGATCCTGCCACTTTTCCCAATGAAAAAGGGCGTGTAGGAGGCCCCACACGCCCGATTGTGCATCTTAGGTTCTGTGCCTAAAGGCGCGCTTTGGCCTCGGCCACGACCGCCTCTGCGGTGATGCCGAAATGCTCGTAGAGAACTTCAGCAGGGGCAGAAGCGCCAAAACTGTTCATGCCAACAAAGCCCGCCTTGGCCTCACGACCACGCTCGCCCAACAACCAGCGATCCCAAGGCTGACGCACAGCGGCCTCAACCGCAATGCGCACGGGCCCAGCAGGTAGAACGCGCTTGCGATAGGCTTCGTCTTGCTCGGCAAAGAGTTCCATAGACGGCACCGAGACAACCCGTGTTCCGATACCTTCGGCCTGCAACTTGTCGCGGGCCGCCATGGCGATTTCGACTTCCGACCCTGTTGCCATCAAGATCACCTGACGTTTGCCTTCGGCCTCGGCCAAAACATAGGCCCCTTGGGCGGCCAAATTGCGCGAGACATGTTTTCTGCGCAACGTGGGCAGGTTTTGACGGGTCAGGGCCAAAACGCTCGGGCGGTTTGGTTGCGACAGCGCAATCTCCCAACATTCGGCGGTTTCCACCGCATCGGCAGGGCGCATCACAAGGCAATTTGGCGTGGCCCGCATCATGGCGAGATGCTCAACAGGTTGGTGGGTTGGGCCATCCTCGCCAACGCCGATGCTGTCATGGGTCATCACATAGACCACGTTAATCCCCATCAAAGCGGAAAGTCGCATCGAAGGGCGCGCGTAATCGGTAAAAGTAAAGAATGTCCCGCCATAGGGGCGCACGCCCCCATGTAGCGCCATGCCGTTCATCGCTGCCGCCATGCCATGCTCGCGGATGCCGTAATGGACATAGCGCCCTTTGCGGTTTTCAGGGGTGAAAATCCCCATATCGCCCGTTTTGGTATTGTTCGACCCAGTCAAATCTGCAGAGCCGCCCAAGGTCTCTTTCATGATCGGATTGATCACGGCAAGGGCCATTTCACTGGCCTTGCGGGTCGCCACTTTGGGCGCCTCATCCGCGAGGGATTTTTTATAGCGGCGCAGCGCATTGCCCAATTTCGCGGGAACCTCGCCTGCAAAGGCGCGGGTAAACTCGGCCTGTTTGGCGGCGGGCAGGGCGGCAAGACGGGCCTCCCATTCGGCGCGCGCGGTGGCGCCTTTTGCGCCGACAGCTTCCCACCAGTTTTTGAGATCGGCAGGGATTTCAAAGGCCCCATGCGTCCAGCCATAGGCGGCCTTGGTATCAGCCACGACTTTTGGGTCGGTCAATGCGCCGTGGCCTTTGGGGGTGTCCTGTGCGGCAGAGCCGATTGCGATATGGGTTTTACAGGCCACCATTGCGGGGCGCGGGCTTGCCTTGGCTGCCGTGATCGCGCGGTCGATATCGGCGGCATCATGGCCGTCACAGTCAAACACATCCCACCCTGCGGCGGCAAAGCGCGCGCGCTGATCCACACGGCAGGCCATATCAACCGTGCCATCAATGGTAATGTTATTGTCATCCCAAAGCACAATCAGGCGGCTGAGTTCATGACGCCCTGCAAGACCGATCGCCTCTTGGCTGATGCCCTCCATCAGGCAGCCATCGCCCGCGATGCAATAGGTGTAGTGATCCATAATCTTTGCGCCCCATGTGGCGCGCAGATGTTCCTCGGCCATGGCAAAGCCAACCGCGTTGGAAATCCCTTGCCCCAAGGGGCCTGTGGTCGTTTCAACCCCTTCGACATGGCCAAATTCAGGATGGCCCGCTGTGATGGCGCCCAGCTGACGGAAATTCTTGATCTGCTCCAATGTCATCTGCTTGTAACCCGTGAGATACAGCAGCGCATAGATCAGCATCGAGCCATGGCCCGCCGACAGAATAAAGCGGTCACGATTTGGCCAGTTCGGGGCCGATGCGTCAAAAGAGAGGTGCTTGTCAAACAGCACGGTCGCAACATCCGCCATCCCCATCGGCATGCCAGAATGGCCCGAATTCGCGGCGGCCACCCCGTCAAGGGCAAGCGTGCGGATACAGGCGGCGCGGCGCCAATGGTCAGGATTGCGGGCGGCAAGTGCAGAAAGATCCATATCAATGTCCTAGAAGAGGGCTGCGGGAGTGCTTGTGCGAGCGTTAACGCGCACGGGTTTAGCAGGGCGTGACCAAAGTTCAAGCCCGAAGCCCACGCCCAAGTCCTGTTGGTCGCTAAAGACGCAAGGGTTGCCTTAGATCAAGAAATCCTGCCAAACTCCCGAAATTGGATCATAATGTGTCGCAGGGGGTCAGATTCGGCCCGCACGATCTGACATGGTCTGCGTGATACGACTGCCGCGTAAATGTTTCATGAGGCGATCCAAACGCCCGCAATTGGGGGAGGCAAAATGAGCGATCCTTTGGCCATTGAAAAAGTCGATCAGCTTGAGGCGCGCCTGTCAGCTGCGCTTGCGCGAATTGATGCGGCGATGGGAAAGGCCCGCGCCCCCGCAAACGGCACTGCGTCCTCGGATGAGCTGTCCGATCTGCGCGAGGAATTGGCGCTAGAGCAGCGCACGCGATTGGATCTGGCGGCACGGCTTAAAGCGATGGAGGCTCAGGCGCAGGGCAGCACAGATGGGGCCGAATTGCGGGCCGCTGAGGCCGAGGCCGCGCGGGATGCGCTCAAGGCCGAATTGGCAGCCGCCCGTGCCGAGGTTGAGCAGCTGAAATCTAACTTTGCCCAATCTACCACCCAAGCCGAGCCCGCATCTGATGCCGCCCCAATACCCGAAGCCACGGGCGAGAGTGAGGTGCAAATCCTGCGGATGCGCGCCGCGCGCTTGCGCGAAGAACGCAACGAGGCCCGCGATGAGCGTGATGCCGCGCGCGATGCGCTCGAGGATCGGGGCGCTCAGATGACGAACAGCACATTGGGCGAATTGCGCGCAACAATCGCAAGGCTGCAAGAGACCTTGGAAGAGTTGCGCGAGGCGCCGGAAGGGAATTTTGATCGCGAATTGCTGCAATCTGGTCTTTTGGCGGAAATTCGTGCGCTCAAGGCGCAGCGCGCCGCTGATGCCCAAGAACTGGCGCAGATTTTGGCCGAGATTGATACCGTGACCGAAGAAGGGGGCGCGTAATGCCTGATGTAACGATTACCATCGGTGGCCGTAATTTCCCAGTCGCCTGCCAAGAGGGCGAGGAACCCCTTCTCAAAGCGGCGGCGAAAATGTTGGACACCGAGGCCTCTGTGGTCTCGGGTCAGATCGGTCGGTTGCCTGCGGAACGGATGTTGCTGATGGCGGGTCTGCTTTTGGCCGATAAAACCCTTGCCAAAACCGATGAGCTTGAGGCCGCGCAAACCAAAATCAAGGCGATGGAAGAGACGCTGGCCAAAGCTGAGGATCTTTTGCGCAAATCGCAGATGAAAATCGCAGATCTTGAAGCCGCGAAACCGCCGGCAGAGGTGGCTGTCATCCCTGCGCAAGTGGTGGATGGGTTGGCCGAGCTTGCCGCCCGCGCCGAGGCCTTGGCAGATCGTATCGAAGAAATGCCTGAGGTTGAAGCGCCCCGTCCCACGCCTGTAGCCCCGAAGGCCAAAGCGGCTGCGGTCGAGGACGAAGAAGATGACGATAAAGATTAGCTGACCTTCGGCTTTTAGCCGAAGATCGGTTGCAACAGCCGTTCGGCTTCGTCACTGGGCTTTGCCAACCCCTCCCGATCTTCACCAGGATAAAACCGTGCGCGCAACGCGGTTGGCATGGGCTTTGGGTGTAGCAGATGCACATTCGGCCCGTGCTTTTCCGTCTCGGATTGCCAGTTTTGCACCAAGGCGCGGGTGGCGGCCTTGCTCATACCATAGGTGCCTGCGAATTTCGCGTCCCATGTATCGTCAAAGAATACGGCATGCGGGTCGTCAGACGGCTCAATCAATGGCGCGATCATGGTGATCAAACGCGATACTGCGCGGATATTGGTGCCGATGGCCCGATCAAGGTCTTTTTCCGTGATATGCGGGGCAGGGGTCAGCGCGGTTGCGTGAAAGGCCGCATGCACCCAAATATCGGCGCGCCCCCACCGATCAAAAATTGAACGGCACAAATGCGCCATTGCAGCATCCGTGGTAATATCCATGGGGGCAAGCGTGGCTTGCCCGCCTTTGGCTTGGATGCGGTCATCCAATTCTTCCAAAGCGCCCGTGGTGCGGGCAACGGCAACGACATGAGCGCCGCGAGCGGCCAACCATTCCGCCGAGGCTGCCCCAATTCCGCGCGATGCCCCTGTGACGAGGGCGATTTTACCTGACAAAATCTTTTCCATGCCTCCCACATGGGATGAAAGCAGCGATTTGGCAAGCAGGGTTTTTTGCCGCGCCTGATTTGCGGTGGCTGTGGGTAATTTGCGTGCTCTTTGCTTGACTTTGCCGTGCTGCAAGCGGAAAACAGCTTAAACGCGAATTCCCCAGAACCTTTGAGGAGCCCGATTTATGAGCCGTTCTGACTTTCTAACCAAATCCCTGACCACCCCCACAAGCCTTGCGCAAAAAGCGGCATTGGTCTTGGCGGGCTCGCTTGTGATTGCGATTGCGGCGCAAATCTCGGTGCCGATGTTCCCCGTTCCAATGACGCTGCAAACCTTAGCAATCCTGACCGTTGCTTTCGCCTTGGGCGCGCGTTTGGGCGTTGCGGCACTTGTGGCCTATTTGGTTGAGGGCGCGATGGGGCTGCCTGTGTTCGCCAATGGCGGTGCAGGTTTGGCCTATATGTTCGGGCCTACCGGTGGTTTCCTTCTGGGCTTTGTTGTGATGGCTTATATCGCGGGTTTGGCTGCGGATCGTGGCATGGCGCGTAAGCCAATCCTTGGTTTTGCTGCGGCACTGGTTGCTTCGGCCGCGCTTTATGTCCCCGGCCTTGCATGGCCTGCCTTGGTCATGGGGGTTGAGCCTTCAACCTTGCTCTCTGGCTGGATGGCGCCCTTCATCGCGGGTGATATGGTCAAGGCGCTTTTGGCAGCTTTGATTGTGGCGGGGGCGTTTAACTTGCGCAAAGCGATCCGCTGATCTGCAGTAAAGATCAAAAGAAAAAGGCCGCTCCTCGGAGCGGCCTTTTTCTTTTGTGCCATGGTGCCGTTTATTCAGCAGCGGCGGGTTCATTCATGGCAAAACCTTTGGCGATTTGATCTGTGGGGCGCACAGGATATTCGCCTGAGAAACAGGCATCGCAATAGGTGGGGTTTTTGGGGTCACGGCCCTTGGCCTCACCCACGGCACGATAGAGCCCATCAAGCGAGATAAAGCGCAGGCTGTCCACACCCAGATGGGCGCGCATTTCTTCGGCGCTCATTGTCGCCGCAAGAAGCTTGTCGCGCTGTGGCGTGTCCACCCCGTAAAAACAAGGCCATGCTGTCGGCGGAGAGGCGATGCGGAAATGCACCTCGGCCGCGCCTGCGTCCAAAATCATTTCTTTGATCTTTTGCGAGGTGGTGCCGCGCACAACGCTGTCATCTACCAAGATCACCCGCTTGCCTTCAATCAAGGCGCGGTTGATGTTCAGCTTAAGACGCACACCCATATTGCGGATCTGTTCGGTGGGTTCGATAAAAGTGCGGCCCATATACTGGTTGCGGATGATCCCCATGCCAAACGGGATGCCGCTTTCATGGGCAAACCCGATGGCCGCAGGCGTGCCACTATCGGGCACGGGGCAGACGAGATCTGCCTCAACAGGGGCTTCGCGCGCCAATTCCACGCCAATCTGGCGGCGGGTTTCATATACTGACCGCCCGCCCAAAATACTGTCGGGGCGCGAGAAATAGACATGTTCGAAAATGCAAAAGCGCGATTTGCGCTGCTCGAAGGGCATATAGCTTTCGATGCCCTGCGCGGTGATGACGACCATCTCACCGGGCTTGATCTCGCGCACGAATTCGGCGCCGATGATATCAAGCGCACAGGTTTCGGAGGAAAGCGCGTAACCATCGCCGATCTTGCCCAACACCAAGGGGCGCACCCCAAGCGGGTCGCGCACACCCATCAATTTTGTGCGCGTCATGGCCACAACCGAAAACGCGCCCTCTACGCGGCGCAGCGCGTCTTTCATGCGCTCGGGGATATTTTTCTGATAGCTGCGCGCCATCAGGTGAATGATGCACTCACTGTCCGATGAGGATTGGAAGATGGACCCGCGTTCAATCAATTCGCGGCGCAGTTCATCGGCGTTGACGATATTCCCATTATGCGCAATCGCCGCCCCACCCATGGCGAATTCGCCAAAAAAGGGCTGCACATCACGAATTGCCGTGTTGCCCTTATTGCCTGCCGTGGAATAACGCACATGGCCGATGGCAAGCGCACCGGGCAGCGTGTCCATCACACTGGCATTGGTGAAATTATCGCGCACATATCCGAAACGGCGGGCCGAGTTGAACCCTTCGACAGGGTCATAGCTGACGATCCCACCCGCCTCTTGGCCGCGATGTTGCAGCGCGTGCAGGCCAAGGGCCACAAAATTCGCGGCATCCGCCACACCGATCACACCAAAGACGCCGCATTCTTCACGCAGCTTATCATCAGAGAGGGGATCAAAGGGATGGGCGGGGAATTGTGCGGTGCGCGGGGACGCAAAATTGCTGGGCATCGGCGGGCTCCTGCCTGCGGTCATAGCCGAAAGCTACGGAAATGGGCGAGTCGGTTGCACGCCTTACCTAGGACAAAGGCGCGGCGCTGTCACCTATTAGCTGTCATGAATGCGTCACAATTTGCGCTCGAAATTCACGTATAATTTTACCGCAACGCGGCGCGGGCACGCAGTTACGCTGCGGGCACGGATAGGAGTGTGCGCGCGCTTTGCGTGTCGCCTGCGGCAGGGGCCACGCATCCTGCGGTCAGCCCCTCATAGCGACCGATCAACCAACCCGGCGCATCGCTTGGGATTTCGCTGTCGATCTGCGTGGTCAGCGAGGCAAAGATTTGTGCGGTTTGGCTGTTCACGACTGCCGCCGCAGGATCGCTGCCGGCCAGTCGGTCATAGGCGACCAAGGCCACCGCCACCAAGGCCACACCGCGCAGCACGCCAAAGAAGAGACCCGCGCCCGCATCAAACCCGCCCAGTTTGGTTTTCTGTATGAACGAGGAAAACAGCGGCGAGAAGAGCGAGACAACGATCAGCGTCACAGCAAAGGCTGCCGAAAAGCCCAAAATCATGCCCAATTCGCAACTGTCATCGACATATGGCCCGATATAGGGAATTTCCGCGATCAGTGGGCGCACTTCTGGCGCGGCCCAATAGGCCACGATGGCGGCGGCGATCCAGCCCAAGATTGACATGACCTCGCGCACAAAACCGCGCGAATAGGCCAATATGGCCGAGATGAAAATCACCCCGCCTGCAATGCCGTCAATCATCGTGAACCCATCCATCGCCCGCTCCCTCACTTATTTTGGCGCTAGCCCGCGCCGAATATATCGCCCACAAATCGCGTCATATCCGCCATTTGCATCAGCTTAACACCCCCGACCGAGCCAAAATTGCAGCCCTCTGGCGCGATCACAGTCGAGAAACCAAGTTTTTGCGCTTCTTTCAACCTGTTTTCCGCCTGTGCCACGGGCCGAAGCGCGCCAGATAGGCTTAATTCGCCAAAAATCACCGCCCCTTGTGGCAGCGCCGCATCCTCGCGCGCGCTCAGCAAGGCGGCGGCAACCGCCAGATCAGCCGCAGGTTCACTGATCCGCAACCCACCTGCGATGTTGAGATAAACATCAAGCCCCGCAAAGGCGATCCCCACACGGGCCTCAAGCACCGCCAAGATCATGGCAAGCCGTGCGCTGTCCCAACCCACAACCGCACGGCGGGGTTGACCAAGCGGGGAGGGGGCGACCAAGGCTTGGATTTCGACCAAGACGGGTCTTGTGCCCTCAATGCCTGCAAAGACCGCCGATCCAGGTGAGGCGGTTTCATTCTCTGAGAGAAACAGAGCAGACGGGTTTGCAACCTCGGAGAGGCCCGCGCCTGTCATCTCGAAAACACCAATCTCCCCCGCAGGGCCAAAGCGATTTTTGACCGAGCGCAGAATGCGGAATTGGTGCCCGCGTTCACCCTCAAAATAAAGGACGCAATCGACCATATGTTCGACCACGCGCGGCCCTGCAATTTGGCCATCTTTGGTGACATGGCCCACCAAGATCACGCTGACCCCACGCCGTTTGGCGAAGGTAACCAATTCATGTGCTGCGGCGCGCACTTGGCTGACAGATCCAGGCGCGCTGTCGACTGTGTCAAGCCACATGGTTTGGATGGAATCGATAATCACTAAATCGGGGCGGGTTTCGTCCAAAGTGGTCAGAATATCGCGCAAATTGGTTTCTGCCGCCAAGGCCATCGGGGCTGCGCCCAGCCCCAGACGTTGCGCGCGCATGCGCACCTGTGCGCTGGCTTCCTCGCCCGAGACATAAACAACCGACAGGCCCTTGGCCGCGAAACTGGCCGCAGCCTGCAGCAATAGGGTTGATTTCCCGATACCCGGATCCCCCCCCAAAAGCAGCGCAGAGGCAGGCACAAGCCCACCACCAAGAACACGATCCAATTCCGCCAAGCCTGAAGGGTGGCGCGGTGGCGGGGCCTCTTGGCTGGCCAAATCCATCAGCGCCATTTTGCGCCCCTTGCCTGCACCCAAGCCCGATTTGGCGGGGCCTGCCGAAAGCGGGGCCTCCTCAACAATCGTGTTCCACTCGCCACAGCCATCGCAACGCCCGATCCATTTTTTATGAACCGTGCCGCATTGGCCGCAGATGAATTGGGTTATAGGTTTTGCCATGGCACAGGATTAGCGCGGGTCGCGCGCTTTGGCCAGAGTATGCTGCGCCTTAGCGCACCGCCTCAATCGGGCCATCGGCGGAGCCAGTGATAAACTGGCGCAAATAGGGGTCATCGGCGCTGTCCATATCCGCAACGGGGCCAGTCCATTGGATCACCCCGTCATGCAGCATGGCGATTTTATCGGCAATCGCGCGCACCGAGGACATATCATGGGTGATGGTCATGGCGGTTGCGCCCATCTCAACCACGATTTCGCGGATTAAATCATTGATCACGCCCGACATGATCGGATCAAGCCCTGTGGTTGGCTCGTCAAAAAAGATAATTTCAGGCTCCGCTGCAATGGCGCGGGCGAGGCCTACGCGCTTTTGCATGCCCCCTGACAATTCAGACGGGTAAAGGTCAGCGACATCGGGCTTCAGCCCCACACGGCGCAATTTTTCAATCGCGATCTCGCGCGCCTCTGATTTTGGCCGCTTAAGATGGCCGCGCATCAGACGAAAGGCCACGTTCTGCCATACGGGCAGACTGTCAAACAGAGCCGCACCTTGGAACAGCATCCCAAAGCGGGCCAAAAACGGGTCACGCGCGGCGCGGGTGACATCCTCGCCGTCAAGCAGGATCATCCCACTGTCATGGCGCACAAGACCCAAAACCGATTTCAGCAAAACCGATTTGCCTGTGCCAGAGCCGCCAATAATGACCATGCTTTCGCCTTTGGGAACCTCAAGGTTCACGCCGCGCAAGACCTGCTTGGGGCCAAAGGATTTATGGACATCGGACAGGGTAATCATGCGCTGAAAAACACCTCTGTCAGAATGTAGTTTGACGCCAAAATAAGGATAGAGGCCGAGACCACCGCATTGGTTGTGGCGCGGCCCACACCCGCGGCCCCTTTGCCTGAATTCATCCCGTGATAGCAACCCATCATGGCCACAATAAAGCCAAACACCGCCCCCTTGATCATGCCCGAGATGACATCCCAAGCTTCGAGAAAATCAACGGTGTTCTGAATGTAATTGGCCGCGTTGAACCCAAGCCGCGTTGTGCCGACCAAATAGCCGCCGAAAATCCCGATACTGTCCCCAACCGCCACCAAAAGGGGCAAAGACAGGGTTGCGGCCAAGACCCTTGGTAGGGTCAGATATTTGAGCGGGTTGGTCGAAAGCGTGACCAATGCATCAATCTGTTCGGTCACTTTCATCGTGCCAATCTCGGCGGCAATCGCAGCCGCCACGCGGCCCGCAACCATGAGGCCCCCCAAAACAGGCCCAAGTTCGCGCACCATGCCAATGGCCACAATCGAGGGCACAACCGCCTCGGCATTAAATCGCGCGCCCCCCGAATAGATTTGCAGCGCCAAGGCCCCGCCCGTAAACAGGGCGGTCAGGCCGACCACGGGCAGGGATAAAAACCCAATTTGCATCAGTTGGATCAGGAACTCGCGCGGGTAAAATGGCGGGCGAAACAGGTGCGAGATAGTCGCGCCTGCATAGATGCTGACGCGCCCCACACCCGCCAACAGCCCCATAACCGAGCGGCCAATCGTGGCAAGCGGTGCAAGAATAAGTGCAGCCATCCCTAACCCCCTTGATAGTGACGCTGATAGCGCGCGCCAAGCGAGGTGAGGATTTCATAGCCGATCGTGCCCGCATGATCCGCCAGTTGATCCACGCCTTGTGCGGGGCAGAGAATGTCTAGGTGATCTGGCACATCTGACCCAAGCCCGCTGACATCCACCCCCATCAAATCCATCGACACGCGCCCCGCAAGGGGGCAGGGCGTGTCACCTGCATAGACTGCGGCTTTGCCCGTCATCGCGCGGATCAACCCATCGGCATATCCTGCGGCCACGGTTGCGATCTGGCGGGGGCTGTTGGGGCGGTAGCCCGCGCCATAGCCCACAAACTCGCCCAACTCGACTTGCCGCACTTGGATGACAGGCAGGGAGAGACGCACCACGGGGATCGCATCCGCAAAGGGCAGCCCGCCATAAAGCCCGATTCCAGGGCGGGTGAGATCAAAATGATAAGCCTCGCCCAAAAGAACGCCACCCGTGGCAGAGAGCGAACGGGGGTGATGCGTGCCATCGGTCATGACGCGAAAATTTGCCAATTGCGCGGGATTTTCTGGGTGATCAGGCTCATCAGCGCAGGCCAGATGGCTCATGATCAACTGGCAGGGCCCGCGCTCGGCCTCATCGCGCAAGGCGGCCCAATCAGCCGCCTCCATGCCGAGGCGGTTCATGCCTGTATCCAGCTGAATCCCATAGGGCAGGTCGCCCGCATCGCGGTGGCGGCGGAATTGAGCGGCGGAATTCAAAAGGGGGATCAAATTGTGATCTCGCAACAGCGCGCCATCACCCGCCATATGACCCGAAAAGACGAAAATGCGGGCGTGCGGGAAACCCGCCTCCGTGAGGGCGGCACGCAGTGCCGCGCCTTCTTCGGCAATTGCCACAAAAAATGTGTCAGCGCCTGCGCGGGCCAAGGCAGGCGCCACGCGCCCTGCACCCAAGCCATAGCTGTCTGCCTTCACCACCGCGGCCGTTTTCGCGTTGGTCAGGCCGTCAAGGGCGTGCCAATTGGCGACAATCGCGCCCAGATCAATATGAAGCTTTCCAGATGCCATGCGCCTTCTGTCCCGTTTTCATCGGAACCCGTCAAGGGGCAAGGCGGGTTTTGCCCGAAATTCCAACAGATCATGGCACGAATGCGCGCCTTAGTTGAACCCGTCCGCGCCTTGCTGCCATGGTTTGACGAGATTGCCAAATTTGGTGAAGCGCCCCTCAAAGCTTAGCTCAACCGTGCCAACCGGCCCGTGACGCTGCTTGCCGATGATCACCTCGGCCTTGCCATGAAGCGCGTCCATGTCCTGCTGCCATTTTGCCATGGCCTCGAGATTTTCTTCGCCTGGTTTTTCGCGCTCTTTGTAATATTCGCCGCGATAGACGAACATCACCACATCGGCATCTTGCTCGATTGATCCAGATTCCCGAAGGTCTGACAATTGGGGGCGCTTATCATCGCGGTTTTCGACCTGGCGGGACAGCTGCGACAGCGCGATCACAGGGATATCCAATTCCTTCGCAATCGCCTTGAGCCCTTGGGTGATTTCCGAAATTTCGTTCACGCGGTTTTCGTTGCGGCCATTGCCCCGCAACAGTTGCAAATAGTCGATGATCAACAAATCCAACCCCTGCGGGCTGCGCTTGAGGCGGCGCGCGCGGGCGGCAACTTGAGCAATCGGCAGTGCGGGGGTGTCGTCAATATATAGCGGGCAATTCTGCAAATCCTGCGCCGCGATCAGATAGCGTTGGAATTCTTGCTCGTTCAAATCGCCTTTGCGGATCAGTTCCGATGGCACCTCGGCCGCCTCTGACAGAACCCGCTGCGCCAATTGCGCAGCAGACATCTCTAGGCTGAAAAAACCCACCACACCGCCATCAATTGTGCCCTCTGTGCCATCATCCTTAAGACCCCGCTTAAAGGCACGCGCCACGTTAAAGGCGATATTGGTGGCAAGCGAGGTTTTCCCCATCGAGGGGCGCCCCGCAAGGATCAAAAGGTCAGAATGGTGCAAACCGCCCAACATCTTATCCAGATCAGCCAAGCCCGTGGAAAGCCCCGCCAAACCGCCCGACCGATTATAGGCTGCATTGGCCATTTCCACCGCATCATGCAGCGCGCGCAAGAATGATTGAAACCCGCGGGATGTGCTGCCCGTTGAGGCGAGTTGGAACAAATCGGATTCGGCCTGCACGATCTGCTCATCGGGCGAGACATCTTCGCGCATCGATTGCGCGCGATCTGAAATGGATTTGCCCAAATCAATCAGATTGCGGCGCACAGCCAGATCATGGATCAGCTGGGCGTAATCGCGCGCGGCCGATGTAGCGATGGCCGAAAGCTGCAATTTCAACAGGTATTCGGCCCCCCCAAGGGCGCGCAGACCTTCGTGTTCGGCCATAAAGTTTTTGAGGGTTGTCGCGTCTGTTTGCTGCCCCTTGAGGATGCGCGCCCGCGCAACCTCGAAAATCGCGCCATGCACGGGGTCATAGAAATGCGCAGGTTCAATCAGGTCTTGCAGGCGATCAATGACGTCATTTGACGCCAAAATCGCGCCCAATAATTGCTGTTCGGCTTCGATGTTATGCGGCAGAGGGGAGAGGGCGGTTGCGTCCGTGTCGGGATCACCATCGCCTGACTTGCGCAATGCTTTGGCATTGAGATTGGCGATCTCGCTCATGATTACTCCCCCGACAAATCACACCCTATCTGCGGTATGCTGCGTATGACGCAGCGTCAATCTGGATATCCTGTGGATATGTTGATCCCCGACAATCACCGCAAGATATGGGTGCCCCCTTTGCAAACCCTACCACATAGGGCAAGGCGGTAGGAATTTTTTTCGGGCCTCTGCTTTGCTTGATGGATCGGGCAAATGCGGTCGCGTTAAGTCTGGGCCGTTTTTGGGCCTGTGCCTTGGGGCTTAGGCGAATCCCCGCGCGGCGCGCCACCCTTCGGGGTCGCGCAGGAAATGTTCGACCTGCTCAAGCGTGTTCGCGTCAAAGTCGTTGCCTGCGCGTGCCTCGGCAATCACATCGGCCCAAGTGCATAGCCAATGCAATTCAACCCCGTGCTCCCGCAACCGCGGGATCGTGTCCTCGAAAATGCCGTAATAGAATACAACCGCCGTGTGCGCACAGCTTGCGCCTGTCTCGCGGATTGCATCGACAAAGCTTAGCTTCGAGCCACCATCGGTGGTCAAATCTTCCACCAATAGCACGCGGTCACCCGCATCCATTGCGCCCTCGATACGGGCGTTTTTGCCATACCCTTTGGGCTTTTTGCGCACATAGCTCATGGGGAGGGCCATACGCTCGGCCACGAAGGCGGCAAAGGGAATGCCTGCCGTCTCGCCGCCTGCGATATTGTTAAAGGCCTCAAGCCCCGCATTGCGCATGACTTTGCAGGTCAGGAAATCCATCAAAGTGGCGCGCACGCGCGGGAAGGAAATAATCCGCCGACAGTCAATATAGGTGGGCGCACGTTTGCCCGAGGCATGGGTGTAGGGCTCGTCCGCGTTGAAATGCACCGCGCCAATATCCAGCAACATCCGTGCTGACATTTTCGCAATCTGCGCCTGATCAGGATAGCTTGTCGGGATCATGGCATGGCTCCTTTATTGGTCGAGAACCCGCCAAAACAGCGGATGGCCTGGGTCAAAGACAGTGACAGGCCCATCTTCTGTCTCGATTTTCGCGGGATAGGTCACAGGGGTGTCTTCCTTGACCAAGGTGATCATAGTGTCATTCGGGGCCAGACCATAGCGCGCTGGGCCAAACAGCGAGGCGAAGCCCTCAAGCTTATCAAGCGCGCCTTCTTCCTCGAATACATGGGCGAGGCAGGCCATGGTGTTGGTTGCGGTGAAACATCCCGCACAGCCACAGGCGCTTTCTTTATTGGGGTCGGTATGGGGGGCGCTGTCCGTGCCAAGGAAAAAGCGCGGATTTCCCGAAATGGCGGCTTTGCGCAGCGCCTCTTGATGGGTCGCGCGTTTGGCCACGGGCAGGCAGTAGTAATGCGGCTTGATCCCGCCCACCAAGATATGATTGCGGTTGATCATCAGGTGATGCGTTGTGAGGGTGGCCGCAATATCGCCGCTTGCCTCGCGCACATAGTCGATCCCATCGCTGGTGGTGACATGTTCAAGCGTCACTTTGAGTTCAGGAATGTCACGGCGCAGCGGGTCAAGAACCGTGTCTAGAAACACTTTTTCGCGGTCGAAAATATCGACATCATGGCGCGTGACCTCGCCATGGATGCACAAAGGCAGGCCAATCTCCGCCATCTTTTCCAAAACGGCGCGCACATTGGCGATATCGCGCACGCCTGAGGCGGAATTTGTGGTCGCCCCTGCAGGGTAAAGCTTCACCGCCGTGATCAGCCCCGCCGCATGGGCGGCGGCCAGATCGTTGGGATCCGTGCCTTCGGTGAGATATAATGTCATCAATGGGGTGAAGGTCATGCCTTCGGGCAGGGCCGCCAAAATACGGTCGCAATAGGCGCGGGCATCGTCCCCCGTGACCACGGGCGGCACGAGGTTCGGCATGATGATAGCACGACCGAAATGGCGCGCGGTTTCGGGCAATACGGCGCGCAGCATTGCACCATCGCGCAGGTGCAAATGCCAATCATCGGGGCGGCGAAGGGTCAGGCTGTGTGTCATGTCCTTTGCGCTACAGAATTCCCGCAGCCTTGCCAAGGGGTAAGCGCGCTATCTGGTGGGCGTATAGCCTGCGGCCCGTGCGGCCAATTTTGGGTGATTGCGCGCCTTGGCCTGTGCCGCGAGATTGACCAAATAGGTTTCATCCGCGCGGGCGCGACCTCGAAAAATTTGGCGCAAGCGGGCGGTGGGATTGTCGGCCTTAAGGGCCAAAACAAGATCCCCCAACCCGCCATCGGCCATCGCCAATCGTTCGATCAGCGGGCTGTGGCGGGGCAAAGATATTTTCGTCACATGCGCGCCACGATAAAGCGCGGCATGAGCGGCGGACATCGTGGTTGCAGGGTCAAAAATCAGGTAGAGCGCTTTGGCATACGCACTCATCTCGGGGGCAAAGCCAAATCGGGTCGAAAAATCCAACCGCTTGGCCCGTGAAAACCGCGTCTCAAACGGCGCATCTTTGGGCGCAAGGCTGGCCACGGGGGAGGTCAGGATCAACTCGGGCTGTGGCGCTGCAATCGACAAGGCCGCGGCCGCATATCCGCCAACAGGCCCGAGGCCGCAAAAGACAACGCGTTTGAAACTGTCAAAAAAACCCTCATCCACCAATGTGTCGATATAGGCAAAAAGATCAGCATCGCGGAACCATGTTTGCCCTGCGGACATAAATGTCAGGGTGGAAAACCCATGTTGCTGTGCCAATTCTGTACCCAAGGGCAGGCCTTTTGCCCCCATCGCCGCCAATCGCGCCGCGTTGTCGAAGGTCACAACCAAATCCATACCACTTTCAACGAAGAGCGCGAAATGCTTGCGCCCAAGCTGTGCAAAACTGCCATAATCCTTGCCAAGCTGAGCCATTTTCGCGCGCCAGACTTGTGCTGCATTTGCAGTCTGGCCCTCGCCCGGGTGAGGTTGGCCAGTGCTTGGGATCAATTCATTCATGAAATATGCGTTGCAAGGGGGCCACTTTCGCGCCCGCTGCCGCTCCTTTTTTGTCGTAACCCTGTTGCGATCCTAGCAGCTGAGAAGGACGGAACAAAGGGAATTTGCACGGGCTTGACCGCGCGCTATTCTCTCGCCTTGATAGGGGCAACACATTGAGGGAGGCAGCATGAGCGGGACACCAAACCAAACGGCAATTCCCCCATCCATTGACGCATTGCGCGCAGGGTTAAGCGCCGAAGGCTATATCTGCGGCAAATCATTGGGCACGGTTGCCTATCTTGCCCTCAGCCTTGGGCGGCCTTTGTTTCTAGAAGGCGAGGCAGGCACGGGGAAAACGGAGATTGCCAAATCTATTGCCGCGATGTTGGGCCGCCGCCTGATCCGCTTGCAATGCTATGAGGGGCTTGATGCGGCCTCTGCCGTCTATGAATGGAATTTTGCCGCGCAGATGGTCGCCATCCGCGCAAGCGAGGCTGCGGGCGGCGCAGATCGCGCAAGCCTGACCGCTGACTTGTTCTCGCAAGATTATTTGATCGAACGGCCTTTGTTGCAGGCCATGCGCCCTGATCCCGCAGGGGCGCCTGTTTTGTTGATTGATGAGATTGACCGAACAGATGAACCTTTTGAGGCGTTCCTCCTTGAGGCGCTGTCAGATTTTCAGGTCACAATCCCCGAGCTTGGCCAGATCAAAGCCCCAGAGGCGCCCATCGTCATCTTGACATCAAACCGCACCCGCGAGGTGCATGATGCGCTCAAAAGGCGGTGCCTGTATCATTGGGTCGACTATCCCGACATCACCCGCGAGATGGAGATTTTGCACGCCCGTGTGCCGCAGGCGGCAGAGACACTCTCGCGCGAGGTTGTGGCCTTCGTGCAGCGCCTGCGCAGCGAAGATCTATTCAAAAAGCCAGGTGTCGCAGAAACGATTGACTGGGCGAAATGTCTGCTTGCGCTTGATGTGATCGAATTATCGCCTGAGGTGATTGCAGATACGCTTGGCGCGATTTTGAAATATCAAGACGACATCGCGCGGCTGCAAGGGTCTGAGGCCAAGCGTATCTTGGACGAAATCCGCGCCGATTTGGGCTAGGGCGCTATGGAATACGCCCCGCTTGATCTGCCCGACAATCCGCAGCTTTTGCGCAACCTTGCGCATTTTGCGCGCGCCTTGCGCGTGGCGGGTCTGCCTGCGGGGTCAGGGCGTGTGATGGATGCGGCGCGCGCCTTGGCCAGTGTCGGTTTTACGGATCGGGATACGTTTTTCTATGCTTTGCGTGCCTGTTTTTGCACGCGCCCCGAGCATTTGCCAATTTTTGCGCAGATCTTCCGCCTCTATTGGCGGGATCCGCGTTATATGGAACATATGATGTCCTTGATGCTGCCCGCTATTCGCGGCGTGGCGGAGGAACGCCAAGCCAAACCTGCCGAAAAACGCGCGGCAGAAAGTTTGCTGGACGGGATCACGCCTGAGGCCCCCGATATAAAAGGCGAGGATCGCCCGCAGGACACGGAAATCGAAATTGACGCAAGCCTGACGATGAGCCGTGAAGAACGCTTGCGCAGCCTTGATTTTGAACAAATGTCCGTGGCTGAAATGGCCGAGGCGCGGCGTATTTTGGCGCGGTTGAGCCTGCCTGTGCCACCGCTCCTGACCCGCCGCTATGCGGCAGATGCCAATGGCCCCAAGCCCGATTGGCGCAGAAGCCTGCGCCAAGCCATGCGCCATGGTGGCGAGATGCAAGGCTTCGCGCGCAAGGCGCGGCGCGAAAGGATGCCTGCCTTGATTTGTCTCTGCGATATCTCTGGGTCGATGTCAGCCTACAGTCGTGCGGTTTTGCATTTTCTGCACGCGCTCTCAAACGCGAAAGGTGCGGGGTGGTCAAAGGTCTATGGGTTCACCTTTGGAACGCGGATCACCAATATCACCCGCCACTTGCGCGGGCGCGATGTGGATGCGGCACTGGCCGCTGCGGGGGCGGAGGCGCAAGATTGGGAAGGCGGCACGCGCATTGGGTATTGCATCGACCGCTTTAACCGCGATTGGTCGCGCCGTGTCATGGGGCAAGGCGCGATTGTTCTTTTGATCACCGATGGTCTGGATCGGGATGATCCCGAACTGTTATCGAGCGCGATGCAGCGTCTTAGCCTGTCATCTAAGCGGTTGATCTGGATTAACCCGCTTTTGCGTTGGGAGGGGTTTGCGCCAAAGGCCGCAGGTATTCGTGCCATTTTGCCCCATGTTGATATGTTCCGCGCTGGGCACAATATCGCAGCATTGCAGGGCTTGGCCGAGGCGCTGAATGCGCGCGGGGATTTCAACGAAAAAGCACGGCTTGCGCGGATGCTATCCGATGCGGCAAGCTGAGGTTGAAAGGGAGGGGTCATGATGGAAAATATGCCCGAATTGGCGCTTGAATGGCATCGCGCGGGTCGCGGTGCTGTCTTGGCCTCTGTGGTGGAGACATGGGGCAGCGCGCCGCGCCGTGTGGGCAGCCAATTGGTGGTTGCAGGCGATGGCGAGATGCAAGGCTCCGTATCGGGGGGCTGTGTCGAAGGGGCTGTGGTTCTTGAAGCGCAGGATATGCTTGCCACCCACGCCGCCGCGCCCAAGCTGTTGGAATTTGGGGTTTCTGATGATGCAGCCTTTGCTGTGGGCTTAGCCTGTGGGGGGCGGATCAAAATTCTGCTTCAGCCCATTGGCGGGGCCTTGCCCGAGGCCATCTTGCGTGATCTCGTTGCGGCCCGTGCGGCCCGCCAAGCGGTGGCTTTGATCAGCGATGTCACGGGCGAAGCCCCGCCGCAGGTCGTGGAACGCGCAGAAGCGCCCGATCTGAGCGAGGCCTTCGCCAAGGATAAGTCAGGCCTTGATGCGGAGGGCTTGCGCTATATTGCAATCCACAACCCGCCGTTGCGCATGGTTGTTGTGGGGGCGGTGCATATCGCGCAAAGCCTGATCCCAATGGCGCAAATGGCAGGGTATGATGTGACGCTAGTTGATCCGCGCCCCGCCTTTGGCTCGACCGCCCGCTTTGAGGCGGTGCGACTGCTCGATGCTTGGCCCGATGAGGCCTTGGATGAAATCGGGCTTGATGCTCGCACGGCCGTTGTAACCTTGACCCATGATCCCAAGCTTGATGATCCCGCAATTATGGCCGCGCTGCGGGCCGATGTGTTTTATCTGGGCTGTTTGGGCTCAACGCGCACCCATGCAAAACGGGTGGATCGCCTGACCGAGGCAGGCTTTGGTGCCGAGGCTATTGCACGCATCCATGCCCCTGTTGGTCTGAATATTGGGGCGATGGGCCCTGCAGAGATTGCAATTTCGATCATGGCGCAAATCACTGAAAGGTTGCGCAAATCATGAGGTTTGGGCCGCGTCCGATAACCGAAGGGATGGGCGCGATCTTGGCCCATTCCGTGCCCGTTGAAGGGGGGCTGATCCGGAAGGGCACGCGCCTTGGGGCAGATCATATCGCGGCGCTGCGGGCTGCGGGCGTGGCCGAGGTGACAGTGGCCGCGATGGAGACGGGCGATGTCGATGAAAACACCGCCGCCGCGCGATTGGCGCATGCATTATGTGGGGCCGATGCAGGCCTTGAGATTGAAGCTGCCTTTACAGGGCGGGTCAATCTGCGCAGTCGCGGCGCGGGCATTGTCTCGGTAGATGCCGCAAAAATCGCGGCGGTGAATGCGATTGACCCACGCATCACGGTTGCCACCCTGCCGCCATGGCAGCGTGTCTCAAAGGGGATGATGGTCGCCACAATCAAGATCATTCCTTACGCCGTGCCAGAGGCCGCGCTCTTAGCCGCGGAAGAGGCGGCCCGTGGTGGGGCACTGGCCCATATCGCGCCACAGATCTCTTCGGCCACCCTGATCCTCACGAGCCATGAGGGGCAAAAGGCGGCCGCGCTTGAGGCGAAATCTATCGCTGCGGTTGAGGCGCGTCTCGCTGCGTTGCAGGTTGACCTCAAAGACACCCGCATCTGCCCGCATGACAAAGCCGCACTTGAGGGTGAGATTGCGCAGGCAAAGACAAGCCTGATCTTAATCCTCACCGCCTCGGCCACATCTGACATTGATGATGTGATGCCTGCTGCGTTGCGGGGCGCGGGGGGGCAGGTGACGCGGTTTGGAATGCCCGTTGATCCAGGCAATCTTTTGGTTTTGGGCGCATTGGCAGACATCCCTGTCATAGGCTTGCCCGGCTGCGCGCGCAGTCCCGCCTTGAATGGGGCAGATTGGGTGTTGGAGCGGGTCATCTGTGGCCATCCGCCAAGCGCCGAAGAAATTGGCGCGATGGGGGTTGGGGGCTTGTTAAAGGAAATTCCCACGCGGCCACAGCCCCGTGATGGGCGCAGACGATAGCCCCCTCACGCGGGTTTGAGGGGGCAAATTGGCGCGAATGCATTTTTTTGTTTTGCCATTGGCAAAATCCATGTTTGGATAACAGCAATCGTTCAGGGAGGATCGAATGACGACGGTCAAACTATCAGTAAATGGAAAGGAAATGTCAGCCGAGGTTGAAGGCCGCACACTTCTTGTTGAGGTGCTGCGCGAAAAACTTGGTCTGACAGGCACCCATGTGGGCTGTGATACAAGCCAATGCGGGGCTTGCACCGTGCATGTGGACGGCAAATCTATGAAATCATGCTCGGTTCTGGCGATGGATGTCGCGGGCGCAGAGGTGACCACTATCGAAGGCATGGCCAATCCTGATGGCTCGCTTTCCGTGATCCAAGCCGCCTTCAAAGAGCATCATGGCCTGCAATGCGGGTTCTGCACACCTGGTATGGTGATGACGGCAGCTGCCTTGCTGAAAGAAAACCCAAAGCCCACCGAAGGCGAAGTGCGCGCCTATCTTGAAGGCAATATCTGCCGCTGCACGGGCTATCATAACATCGTCAAAGCGATCCTTGCGGCCTCGGGCCAAGATGTCGCGGCGATGGCTGCAGAATAAACGCCACCCCTTCGGGCAGAGGAGGCCCGAGGGTAGGTAATCAGAACAAACTGGCCTGCCTCAGCGTCAGGTGGGCGTGACAGAACCCAAGGGAGGAATGACCATGCCAAAAGATAGTGGCATCGGGGCCGCGTCAAAGCGGCGCGAAGACCTTAGATTTCTGACGGGTGGCGGTCGCTACACCGATGATATCAATCTCAATGGACAGGCTTATGTCTATTTCCTGCGCTCGGATGTGGCGCATGGTCGGATTAAATCCATCGACACCAAAGCGGCTTCTGCAATGCCGGGCGTGGTGCGGATCTTTACCGGCGCAGATTTTGAAGGGGTGGGCACCATCCCCTGCGGCTGGCAGGTGACCGACCGCGAGGGCAACCCAATGAAGGAGCCCGCGCACCCAATCCTTGCCCAAGGGAAAGTGCGCCATGTGGGTGACCCGATTGCCGCCGTTGTGGCCGAAAGCCAGGCTGCCGCGCGCGATGCGGCTGAGGCCATCGAGGTTGATATCGAAGAATTGCCTGCCGTCATCGACATGAAAAAGGCGGTCGCTGCGGGCGCGCCGAAAGTGCATGACGATCTGGCCGACAATCTTTGCTATGATTGGGGCTTTGTCGAAGACAACCGCGCAGCGGTGGATGAGGCGATCAAGAACGCGGCGCATGTCACTACGCTGGAACTTGTGAACCAACGCCTTGCCCCCAATGCAATGGAGCCGCGCGTTGCGGTTGGTGATTATAATAAGGGCACCGATGAATCGACCCTCTATACCACCTCGCAAAACCCCCATGTGATCCGCCTTTTGATGGGCGCATTCGTGCTTGGCATCCCTGAACATAAGCTGCGCGTGATTGCCCCTGATGTGGGGGGTGGGTTTGGCTCAAAGATTTTCCATTACGCAGAAGAGGCCTTCTGCACCTTCGCGGCCAAAGCGATTAAACGGCCCGTGAAATGGACATCTTCGCGCTCTGAGGCGTTTATGTCTGACGCGCATGGCCGTGACCACGTGACCAAAATCGAACTTGCCTTGGATAAGGACAATAATTTTACCGCCATTCGCACTGAAACCTATGCGAATATGGGCGCGTATCTGTCCACCTTCGCGCCTTCGGTTCCAACTTGGCTGCATGGCACCTTGATGGCGGGCAATTACAAAACCCCGCTGATCTATGTAAATGTGAAGGCGGTCTTTACCAATACCGTGCCTGTGGACGCCTATCGCGGGGCGGGGCGGCCTGAGGCCACCTTCCAGCTTGAGCGCGTGATTGACAAAGCGGCGCGTGAATTGGGCGTGGATCCTGTGGAATTGCGGCGACAGAATTTCGTCACCGAATTCCCCTATCAGACACCTGTCGCCGTGCAATATGACACGGGCGATTATAACGCCACCATGGACAAGCTGATGGAGATGATCGACCGCAAAGGGTTTGATGCCCGTGCTGCCGAAGCCAAAAAGCGCGGCAAGCTGCGTGGTCTTGGGATCAACTCCTATATCGAGGCGTGTGGTATTGCGCCTTCGCAATTGGTCGGTCAGTTAGGCGCGCGCGCGGGCCTCTATGAATCGGCCACTGTGCGCGTGAATGCCACCGGCGGGCTTGTTGTCATGACAGGCAGCCACAGCCATGGGCAGGGTCACGAGACATCCTTTGCCCAAGTTGTGGCCGATATGATTGGCATTGATGAAAACATGGTTGAAATCGTGCATGGCGATACAGCCAACACGCCAATGGGCATGGGCACTTATGGCTCGCGCTCTTTGGCGGTGGGCGGCTCTGCCATGGTGCGCGCCACGGAAAAGATCATCGCTAAGGCCAAGAAAATAGCGGCTCATTTGATGGAGGCGTCTGAGGCCGATATCGAATTGAAAGATGGTCAATTCTCAGTGGCAGGCACAGATAAATCGGTGGCTTGGGGCGATGTGACCTTGGCCGCCTATGTGCCGCATAACTATCCGCTGGATGAGATCGAACCCGGTCTTGAGGAGACGGCCTTTTATGATCCGTCCAACTTCACCTATCCTGCGGGTGCCTATGCCTGTGAGGTGGAGGTTGATCCTGAAACGGGCAAGGTCGAGATCATGGCCTTTGCTGCCGCCGATGACTTTGGCAACATCGTAAACCCGATGATCGTGGATGGCCAAGTGCATGGCGGGATCGGTCAAGGGATTGGTCAGGCCCTGCTTGAAGGGGTCAGCTATGATGAGAACGGGCAAATCTTGTCGGCGAGCTATATGGATTATGCGATGCCACGCGCCGATGATCTGCCCTTCTACAAGGTCGATCATTCCTGTCAGACCCCTTGCACCCATAACCCGTTGGGCGTGAAAGGCTGCGGCGAGGCGGGGGCCATCGGCTCCCCCCCTGCGGTGGTGAATGCGGTTGTCGATGCGTTGAACCGCGGCGGTCATGCCGTGACGCATATTGATATGCCCCTGTCACCGCACCGCGTCTGGCAAGCAATGCAGGGCTAAAGAAAACACGCGCGGGTTGGTGCTCTGACCCGCGCACCATAAACGTCAAAGAGGGGCCATGCCCCTTGGAACCAGAGGAAACGGGATATGTATAATTTCGACTTTACCCGCCCAAGCACCATCAAAGACGCGGTTGCGGCCATTGGCGCAGGCGGTCAGGCGCTCAGCGGGGGGCAGACCCTCATCCCCACGATGAAAGCGCGGCTTGCCATGCCTGAAACCTTGGTCAGCCTCACAGGCATTCAGGAGATGAAGGGCATTTGCACCAATGATGCAGGCCAGATTTGCATCGGCGCGGCAACAACCCATGCAGAGGTCGCGCGCGAGGTGGCTAAATCTTATCCAGCGCTGTCTGATCTTGCGGGCCATATCGGGGATCCTGCCGTGCGCAACCGTGGCACAATTGGCGGCAGCCTTGCCAATAACGACCCGTCTGCCTGCTACCCGTCTGCGGTGCTAGGCTCAGGGGCCGTTGTGAAAACCAACAGCCGCGAAATCGCTGCGGATGATTTCTTTCAAGGCATGTTCACCACGGCCCTTGAAGAAGGCGAGATCATCACCGAGGTGAAATTCCCCGTGCCGCAAAAGGCGAATTATCAAAAATTCGTGCAGCCCGCCTCGCGCTTTGCGCTTGTTGGGGTGTTTGTTGCGAAATTCGCAGATGGTGTGCGCGTGGCGGTCACGGGCGCGTCAGGCGAGGGCGTGTTCCGTTGGGCGGAGGCCGAAGCCGCGCTGTCCAAGGATTTCACCGCAGCGGCGCTTGATGGCGTAGCGGCCCCTTCGGCGGATGGGATGATCTCTGATCTGCACGGCACAGGCGCCTATCGCGCGCATTTGGTCAAAGTGATGACCGCGCGCGCTGTCGCGGCAGCCTGAGGTCAGCACAATCCAAAAAAAAAGCCCCGCGAAAGCGGGGCTTTTTTCGTGCCATGGGCCTAGGCCCATGCCCTCGTCTAGATTATTTTGCGGGGCCGATCATCATCACCATTTGGCGACCTTCCAGCTTGGGCATATTCTCGATCTTACCCACGCCTTCAATCTTTTCGGCCACACGTTCCAGCAATTCACGGCCCAATTGTTGGTGCGCCATTTCGCGGCCACGGAAGCGCAGCGTTACCTTCACCTTATCCCCATTTTCAAGGAATTTGATGGCATCGCGCACCTTGCGGTCGAAATCGTGATCATCGGTGCCAGGCCGCATTTTGACCTCTTTGACCTCGATCACCTTTTGCTTTTTGCGGGCTTCGGCTTCACGTTTCTGCTGTTCATATTTGAACTTGCCGAAATCCATGATTTTACAAACGGGCGGTTCAGCATTTGGGGAGATTTCCACCAAATCCAATCCTGCCTCATCTGCCAATTCCATTGCGCGTTCTGGGGTGACCACCCCAATATTCTCGCCCTCTGCGCCAATCAGGCGAACTTCGGGGCAGCGGATACGGTCGTTGACGCGCGGGCCAGTGTCACGGCTGGGCGGCGCGTTGTGGGGTCTGCGGGCTATGGGTTTTGTCCTTCTGTGGTTTTGCAGTGATGATGCATTAACCTACAGGCCCACCAAAAGGCTTTCAAGGGGGCACGTTCTTGGCTGCTGCAATCAGTCAAGAAAGGCCTTTTCCACAACGTAATGCTGTGGGTTGGAATTGGCCCCTTCTACCAAACCATAGCCCTCAAGCATATCTTTGATCTCAAGATTGAAGGCGAGGTTGCCACAGACCATGGCGCGGTCGCATTCGGGGCTGAGGGGCGGAACACCCAAATCCTCGAACACAGTGCCTGCCCGCATCAAATCGGTGATGCGGCCCATCTTGGGGCTCGGTTCGCGGGTGGTGGTGGGGTAGTATCGGATTTTATCCGCAAACCCGTCACCGATTAATTCGCGCAACAGCTCATCTTGCCTGATCTCTTCGATCAGGGTGCGGCCATAATCCAACTCGGCCACTTCGCGGCAGGTATGGGTGATGATGACCTCGTCATAATCTTCATAGGTTTGCGGCTCGCGCAGGAGGCTTGCGAAAGGGGCAAAGCCCGTGCCCGTGGCAAAGAACCAAATCCGCTTTCCAGGCAACAGCGCATCATGCACCAATGTTCCCACAGGTTTGGGGCGCAGGATGATTTCATCACCCACTTGGATATGCTGCAGCTTTGAGGTCAGGGGGCCGTCTTGCACCTTGATAGAATAGAATTCCAATTCTTCATCCCAGGAGGGGGATGCAATGGAATAGGCGCGCAATAGCGGTTTGCCGTTATCGCCCATCAATCCGATCATAACAAATTCGCCCGACCGAAAGCGCAGGCTTGCAGGCCGCGTTACGCGGAAGGAAAACAGCCGATCCGTCCAATGTTTCACAAAGGTCACGCGCTGCGCATCGGGCAGGGTGGGGGTGGCTTTGGGGAGGGTCGATGTTGCGTCTGTCACGTCACTTTGGCCTATGGTTCGGAATGGGCACAGCCCTAGCATATGCCCGCAGTTGTAAACTTTGATTTATGTCAGGGAAAGGCGCTATTCGCCGCGCAGGCGATTTTGGTAATCATGCGCGCGCCAATCGGCCCGAAACACCCATGCCTCTTGCGGTTGCCTTCGGGCCAGATCAGGGCTGATTTCCACCTCGTCAAACCCTGCGCGCCGCGCCATGGCGTATTGATCCGCAATGACATGACCCGCAGCGCGCAAGCGCCCCGAAAACCCCGCCATGCGCAGGCGTTTAGCCCATGTAAAGCCACGGCCATCGGAAAAGCTGCCAAAGGGAATGCAGATCGCGCTATGGCCTTTCGGTGTCTGGAGGGCCGCGTCAAACGCGGCGGGATCGCTGAGTTCAACCATCTCTGCGGGCCGCGCAGCCTCTGGGGTAAAGCCCTGATCAGTAACCACAATATGGGGGGTGGTGTTCATGATATATCCTTTCACGCCACGTTGCGGCGGATGATTTTGCCATCCACGAAATGGATGCCGCATTCCTCTTTGTCCTGCCCGCGCCAACGGCCTGCGCGCGGGTCTTCGCCTGCGGCAACGGGGCTCGTGCAGGGGGCGCAGCCAATAGACGGATAGCCCCGCGCCACAAGCGGATGACGGGGCAGGCGGTTATTGGTGATATAGTCCTGCACATCCTCGCGTGCCCAATGGGCAAGTGGGTTGATTTTGATCCTGATCTCGGCCTCATTCTCGAAGAAGTCCAACGCCGCGCGGCTTTGCGCCTGAAAGCGTTTGCGCCCCGTGATCCACGCGTCAAACGGGGCCAAGGCGTGTTCAAGCGGTTCGGTCTTGCGCTTGGCGCAGCAGGCATCGGGGTTGGTTTTATGCAAATCGCCCTGCGGGTCGCTTGCCGCAATCATCGTGCGGCTGGCGTGAATGCGGCGCACATCTTCAAGGCCCAGATGATCTGCCAAGTCGTTTTGATAGGTTAAGGTTTCGGGAAAGAGCATTTCGGTGTCGATGAACAAAACGGGTGTCGTGCGATCAATCACTGACACCATGTGCAACAACACCACAGACTCCGCCCCAAAGGAGGACACCAAGGCCACGCGCCCGCAATCTGCGTCCCGCAACGCATGCTCAAGCACGGCTGTGGCACCATGTTTGTCATAGCGGCGGTTCAGCACAGCCACCCGTTCGGCAACTGTGCCAAAGGGGCTAGGCTGCAACATCTTGCGCGCCCTCCTGCGGGTAAAGCGCGGCCTTAAAGGGGCCGAGCCCTAAGCGGCGATAGGTCGTGATGAAGGGCTCATCCACCCCATCGCGCAAGGTCAAATAGGCGCGCAATAGACGCTCAAGCGCAGGGATCAGCGCATCGGCAGAAAATCCGGGGCCTGCGCGCTCGCCGATTGCGGCGGCCTCGGTGTGATCACCCCCAAGGGTGATTTGGTAATTTTCGACCCCTGCACGATCCAAGCCCAAAATCCCGATATGGCCCACATGGTGATGCCCGCAGGCATTGATGCAGCCTGAGATTTTGATTTTCAGCGCGCCAATTTCCTCCTCTAGGCCGATATCGCGAAAATGCGTGGCGATTTCCTGCGCAATAGGAATAGAGCGCGCCGTGGCCAAGGCGCAGTAATCCATGCCAGGGCAGGCGATAATATCCGAGATCTTCCCGATATTGGCCGTGGCCAAACCCACAGCCTTCAGCCGCTGATAGAGATCAGGCAGCGCTGCGCGGGGAATATGGGGCAGGATCACGTTTTGCTCGTGGCTGATGCGCAACTCGTCATGCCCATAGGTTTCGGTAAGATCGGCCAAGACCTCCATTTGCGCGGCGGTGGCATCACCGGGTGTCGCGCCATGGGATTTCATCGAAACCGTCACAATCGCGTAATCTGGATGGCGGTGTGCCGTTACGTTGCTGTCGATAAAGGCGCGCAACGCGGGGCTTAGGGGTGGGGCGCCGTTGTCGCCTTTGATAAACTCAGGGGGGGCAAAATGGCCGCGAATTTCTGCCAAAAGGCGTCGATCAACCCCTTTGAATGCCGCGCGGCGTGGGATGAATTCCTCTTCGACAAGGCGTTTGATTTCGTCCAAGCCTGTCTCGTGTAGGGTGATCTTGATGCGGGCCTTATATTTATTATCTCGCCGCCCGATCAGGTTATAAACCGCCACAATCGCCTCGATATAGGGCAGAAGATCCGCCTCGGGCAGAAACTCTGCCAAAACCTTGCCGATCATAGGCGTGCGGCCCAAGCCGCCCCCGACCAAGACCTGATAACCAATCTCGCCTTCACGCGCGACAAGGCGCAGACCGATATCATTGGCGGCGGTGACGGCACGGTCATTGGGGCTGCCTGTTACGGCAATTTTGAACTTGCGCGGTAGGAATTGAAATTCGGGATGATCGGTTGACCATTGGCGGATCAATTCAGCCACGGGGCGAGGGTCTGCAATCTCATCTGCAGCGGCCCCTGCAAAATGGTCTGCGGTGACATTGCGCACGGTGTTCCCCGAAGTTTGGATGGCGTGAAGGCCAACTTCGGCCAAAGCGTCCAGAATATCGGGCACATCCTCTAATTTTGGCCAATTGAATTGGATGTTTTGGCGCGTGGTGAAATGGCCATAGCCCTTGTCCCATTGCCGTGCGACCCGCGCCAAGGCGCGCATCTGTGCTGAATTGAGCGTGCCATAGGGGATTGCTACGCGCAGCATATAGGCGTGAAGCTGCAGATATAGCCCGTTCATCAAGCGCAGAGGTTTAAACTCATCCTCGGTCAATTCGCCAGACAGGCGGCGGGCCACTTGCGCGCGGAATTGCGCGTTGCGGGCGCGCAGGAAACTTTCGTCAAATTCAGTGTAGCGATACATCTGCCTTACCCTTGCGCTTGTTCTTGTTTGCCATGGGGATAGTTTGAGGGGCCGCGCATCCGAAATGCCTCGCGAAAATGCGCAGGCGCTGGCCCTGTTTCGGTTGTAATGGCATCGACCAAATAGGGGCCAACCACCAGATCGCTTTGCGCGAAGGCTGCGGCAAGCGCGGCCTCGGCCGTGGCACTGTCAGCAAAGACCACCGCATCGGTGATGCCCCGCGCCCATCTTTGGTCGGCCGCCCAATAGACGACATCGCCAAGGCGCAGGTCATTCGCGGTCAGGATTTTGGAATAATCACGGCTCATAACGCAATCTCCGCTTTGAGAGAGTTAAGGGCCGTGCGCGCGGCGCGCGGCGCAAGCCCATATAGGATCACCGCAGGCGCACCTTTGCCTTGGGCCTCAATGGCGTGGGCAAGATGTGCAAGATCGGTATCGATGACATGAGTGTCGGCGCGGCTTGCATGTTCGACCACAGTGACGGGTGTGTCGGGGCGTGCGCCATGCATCAAAAGCCGCCCTTGGATAAAAAGCGCACCGCGCTTGCCCATATAGATCGCCGCCACCTCGCCACTGCGCGCAAGGCCGCGCCAATCATGTTCGGCAAACCCTGCCACATCATGGCCCGTGAGAAATCGCAGCGCGGAATTGCGCCCCCGTTTCGTCAGGCTTTGCCCGATTTGCGCGGAAGCGGCGCTGGCCGCCGTGATACCTGGAATGATCGACCATGGAATATCAGCATCAGAAAGCGCATCAATCTCATCATCCAAGCGTCCATAGACGCACGGATCGCCCGCCTTAAGGCGCACCACCTTTGCGCCGGCGCGCGCATGTTCCACCATAAGGGCAGAAATATCTTCTTGCTTCATCGCAGGGCCAAAGCCCGTTTTTCCTGCATCAATCAGCACCGCCTCGCGCCGCGCAAGCTCTAGGATTTGGGGCGAGATCAGGCGGTCGTGGATCACCACCTCGGCCTCATCAAGGGCTTTGCGCGCCTTGAGTGTGAGAAGTTCGGGGTCGCCTGGGCCTGCACCGACCAAAAGCACCTCGCCCATAGGGGGGGTGGCGGTCAGGCTCTCCGTCAGCAGGGTTTCAAGCGCACCCTCAAGACCTGCTTCACCCTCGGCTGCAAAGATCCGTGGCGCGAGTTGATCATAATAGCGTGCCCAAAACCCGCGCCGCGCGGCCCCTTCGGGCAAGGCTTCGACCTGAGGGCGAAAGGACTTCGCCATACGGGCAAAAATCCCAAGGGCAGGGCTTAACCTCTCCTCCAAGTCCCGCTTGATCCGCCGCGCCAAAACGGGCGCCGCGCCCTCGGTGCCGATGGCAATGGTCACGGGGTCACGATCAACGATAGCGGGGGTGATGAATTCGGATGCTTCGAGATGGTCGACCCAATTCACCAATGCCCCATCCGCGCGGGCCAAACGAATGACGCGCGCATCCTCGGCATCATCATCATTTGCGGCGTAAAAGAGGGCGGCACAAAACGCATCCCCCGCCGCAAGCGCACGCTTGATCAAGGTAATCTTGCCCGTGGCAGCCAAATCCAAAACCGCAGGGGCGGGGTCAGCTGCAAAAACCCAAATGCGGGCTTCGGTCTTAAGCAGCAAGCGCAGCTTGGCCAAGGCGCACTCGCCGCCGCCCGACACGATTACACGCCGTCCCGCGAGATTAAGGAAGATCGGAAAATGCTGCATGGTCAAAACTCCGCGTTCACTCTGCATCATATAGAACAATTTCCTGAAATTTGGCAGATACCCCTTGCAGATAGGGACATATGTTCGGTATTGATGCCGCATAACCCCTCGCTGTTCTGTGGATGAAAGGCTTTGCGGATGGCTGTTCAAATAGATGAGACCGATCGAAAAATCCTTGCGGTGCTGCAAGAGGATGCAAGCCTGTCGTTGGATGAAATTGCGCGCCGTGTTGGCTCGTCCAAGACGCCTGTTTGGACGCGGATTCGCCGCATGAAAGAGGCGGGGATTATCGGGCGGCATACTGTGGAATTGGATGCCGATGCGTTAGGGCTTGAGGCGTGTTTTTTCGTTTTGATCCGCACATCTGAACATGATGCCGAATGGCAAAAGGCGTTTTTGCGCAGCCTCAAATCTCGCCCCGAAGTGTTAGAGGCGCATCGCCTCGCGGGGGAGATTGACTATATTTTGAAGGTTCGGGTGCGTAATGCACGCGCCTATGACGCCTTTTATCAGGCCTTGATTTCAGAGGTGAAAATCTACAACGTCACCGCATTGCTTTCGATGGAGGAGATTAAATCCACCTCCATGTTGCCGTTGGGATTGGCCGAGGTGAAATGATCTCAGACAGGATCTTATCCGACCCTATTTTGCACGACCATCTGCCAAGCGCGCCTTGGATGGCCGAGGCGACCCGCCGCCTGCCTGGGGTGCAACCTGTGCCGATGTCGGATTGGCTGATCCGTGACGAGCGCTATGCCGAACAAATGGCCTTGCGCGATCACCTGTTGGCGGCGCATCGTGCGCGGGTGTTTGAATGCCACACGGGCGCAGAAGCCGCCTGTGCCGAATTGCGCGATCTGGTGGTCGCGCATCTGCCTGATGGCTTTCTGCGTCAAGGCCGCGTGATTACCCGACCAGATGGGGTGGCGCTTGATCTTGATGCCGATCACCCGTTGATCACCGCTGCCCGTCTTGTTCAGGAGGATTTGTGCATCCTCACCCATGATGCCCTGCAGGGCGAGCATCTGCTCAGCGCGGCGGTTTTGTGCTTTCCTGCCAGTTGGACATTGGCCGAAAAGATTGGGCGCCCTTTGACCGCGATCCATATTCCCGTTGAAAAATACGATGATGTTATGGCCAAGCGCGTGCAGCGCCTGTTTGATATGGTGCGGGTGGATCACCCGCTGTGGCGGCAGAATGCGCTTTTTTATCAAAACCCCGCCCTGTTTCAGCCTGCCTCAGAGGCACAGCCACGCAAAACCCCTGAACGGCGACCAGAATTTTTGCGCTCAGAGCGGCAGGTCATTCTGCGCTTGCCCCTTACAGGGGCGATGGTGTTTTCTATACACACATGGGTTTTGCCCTTTGGGCAATTAAGCCTTGAACAGGTCGAAGGTTTGGCAGCCCACCCTGTGCATTACGCAGGGCGCTCTGTCTGACGCCTATTTGAAATGCTTGGACAGTTTTAGCCCTTGGCCCTGATAGTTTGAGGCAATCTCACGGCCATAGAGCGTGCTGGGGAGGCTTTCCATCCGTTCATAAACCAAGCGGCCAACCACCTGCCCATGTTCGAGCACAAAAGGGGCTTCGTGGCAGCGCACCTCAAGAACCCCGCGCGCGGGTTGGCCGTGACCAAAACCTGGATCAAAGAAGCCTGCATAATGAACGCGGAATTCTCCAACCATCGCCAGATAGGGCGACATTTCCGCTGCGCAATCGGGCGGAATTGAGACTTCCTCGCGGCTCACCAGAATATAAAACGCACCGGGATCAAGGATGATACGGCCTTGATCCGTATGGATTTCTTCCCAAAAATCGCGCGCGTCATAGGCCCCGATACGATCAAGATCAATCACGCCCGTATGAGGTTTGGCGCGATAGCCGACAAGGGTGCTATTCTCGCGCTTAAGGTCAACCGAGAACCCCAATCCTTCGTCAATCACAGCTGTCTCGCCGGAGACAAGCGGGCTTTCTGCGTGGCGTGTGCGCAATTCATCATCGCTGAGAACCGCTTGTCCTTGGCGAAAGCGGATTTGATTAAGTCGTGCGCCTGCCCGCACCAGAACCGAGAAACTGCGCGGGCAAATTTCAGCATACAGCGGCCCGTTATAGCCATGTGCGATGCGGTCAAATTCTGTGCCGCTATCGGTGATCGTGCGCGTCAAAAGGTCAAGACGCCCGGTTGAGCTTTTGGCATTGGCAACGGCGCTGATATCTTGGGGCAGGTTTAAGCCCTCCATCAGGGGCACAACATAAACGCAGCCCTTCTCCAACACGGCGCCTGCGCTGATGTCGATTTTATGCATCTCAAATTCGGCCAACCGATCTGCGACACGCGCGCCTTTGCCTGCAAGAAACGAGGCGCGCACGCGATAGGCCACGGGGCCAAGGCGTAGGTCAAGACTTGCAGGTTGCACTTGGGTTTCCGCAGGTGGGGCCGTGAGCGTGATCTGACCTTCTGCGATCATCGCCTCAATCCGATGATCCGGCAGCACGCCCCGTGTCTGATCTGTCGCCATTGCGAACCCTCCCTTGACCTTTACCCAAGAAAAAACCGCCCCGCCGCAAAGGGCAAGAGCGGTTTTCAAAAATCTGGTCGGGCTAGCAGGACTTGAACCTGCGACCTTCCGTCCCCCAGACGGACGCGCTACCAGGCTGCGCTATAGCCCGAATGGGGTTCTTCTACCGATTTTATGGCGTGGCGCAAGGGCTAGGGCGCAGGAATTTCGACAAAGCGCAGGCTTTACCCATGCGCCGCAGCCATGAGCCCCGCCTGTAGTTTGCGCAGCCGTGCAAGGATCGGGGCGGATTGCGCCTCTGGCAATGATTTCAGCACGGCCTTGCGCGCCTTTAGCGCGGCCAGCCCATCAGCGAGGGGCAGGGGAACGCCTTGTGTCGCTGGCTGAGCGGGGGCAGGGCGCGGCGTGGGGTTTTGCGTATTTTCATTGGCCGCTTCACGCGCCACCTCTGCAATGCTTGGGGCGGGTTGCGCCTCGGCCACCATCATATCGGGGTCAAGCTCAGGCGAGCGCGCAGCGACTGCCGCAACCCCGTCTTCGCGCAAAAGGCGCTGAACGCCCCGAATGGTCATCCCTTCATCATGCAGCAACACCTTGATCCCGCCGATCAGGCGCATATCGGCAGGGCGATAATAGCGCCGCCCGCCTGCGCGCTTCACAGGTTTGATCTGAGTGAATTTGCTTTCCCAAAACCGCAACACATGGGCCGCGACACCAAGCCAATCGGCGACTTCGCGAATGGTGCGAAAGGCATCGGGGGATTTGGCCATCCTGCCCGCCTCTTAGCGTTTCTTATTGCCGTCTGCGACCCGCTCTTTCATCAAATGCGAGGGGCGAAAACTGAGAACACGGCGGGGCGTAATGGGCACTTCTTCGCCCGTTTTGGGGTTGCGACCAATGCGTTCAGATTTGGCGCGTACGCTAAATGTGCCGAAAGACGAGATTTTGACCTGTCCCCCATCGACCAATGCGTCTGACATCAACTCAATTACACGCTCAACAAGGTCGCTGCTTTCATTGCGCGACAAACCCACTTCACGAAACACGGCTTCGGATAAATCCATCCGCGTCAGTGTCTTATTGCTCATTGCTCATGTCCTCCCGACATTGGCGCAGCGGTATAAGGGTTGTTTTAGCACCGCCACAGAATGAGCAAAGCTGCGGCGCGAGTCAATCGCCGTGACGTAAGGGCAAGATTTTAACGCCTTACCAGCGCAAAACCACCGCACCCCAAGCCAAGCCACCGCCAATCGCTTCGGTGACCAAGAGGTCGCCTTTTTTGATCTGCCCGCGCGCGACCCCAACCGACAATGCCAAGGGGATAGAGGCGGCTGACGTATTGCCGTGATCTTGCACGGTCACAATCACCCGATCCATATCGACCCCCATTTTTTGGGCGGTGCGGGTGATGATGCGCAAATTGGCCTGATGCGGCACGATCCAGTCGACATCTTGCGCCGCATTGCCCGAACGCGCGAGCGCGGCATGGGCGGTTTCGGCCAGTTTTTCGACCGCATGGCGGAACACTTCACGCCCCTCCATCCGCAGATGGCCCGTGGTTTGTGTCTGCGAGACACCGCCATCGACATAAAGCAGATCACGGAATTGACCGTCTGAGTGCAGATCAACGGCCAAAACGCCCCGATCTGTGGCCGCGCCTGCGCTTTCTTCGGCGCATAACAGAACGGCGCCTGCGCCATCCCCAAACAAAACGCAAGTTCCGCGATCTTCCCAATCCAAAATGCGGCTAAAGGTTTCCGCACCAATCACCAAAATCCGCTTGGCCTGACCAGAGAGGATATAGGCATTGGCGGTGGAGAGCGCATAGATAAACCCCGCGCAGACGGCCTGCACATCAAAGGCAAAGCCCTGCGTCATCCCAAGCCCATGCTGCACCATCGTGGCGGTAGAGGGAAAGGTGAGATCGGGGGTTGAGGTGGCAACGATGACGCCATCAACATCGGCCGCAGACAAGCCTGCATGGGCCAAGGCAGCCTCACAGGCCTTGATTGCCATTTGGCTGGTCGTCTCGCCCTCTGCGGCGAAATGGCGCCGCTCAATCCCTGTGCGGGCGCGAATCCACTCATCCGAAGTGTCGATTTGCGCTTCGAACTCCGAATTGGGCACAACCCGCTCAGGCAGGTAATGGCCAATTCCAGTTGCGACCGCGCGAAGTGTCATGCCTGTTTCCCTTCCCCATGGACGATCTGATCTGCTGCTGTTTCCGCCTCGGCGATCCGTTTGGTCAACTGATCTGCAAAATCCGCTGCGGCCAATCGTGCCGCCAATTTGATTGCGGCTGCAACCCCTGTTCCATCTGCCGAGCCGTGGCTTTTGACCACTGTGCCATTGAGGCCCAAGAAAACACCGCCATTAACGCGGCGGGGATCCATACGTTTTTGCAACCTCTTGAGCGAGCTATAGGCCATCACCGCAGCCAAGCGCGACAATATTGAATATTCAAATGCCTCGCGCAGAAATTCGCGGATAAGACGCGCGGTGCCTTCGCCCGTTTTGAGCGCGGCATTCCCTGTAAATCCGTCACAGACGATGACATCGACCTTATCGGAGGGGATATCGCCCCCCTCGACAAAGCCCACGAATTCAAAATCTGCCGCAGGTGCGGCGCGGGCGACAAGGTCATAGGCATCGTGTAATTCGGTGCGGCCCTTATGTTCCTCGGTGCCTACATTCAGGATTCCGACACGCGGGCGGGATTGGTCTAAGCCGCTGCGCGCATAGGCGCTGCCCATCAGGGCGAAATGCAACAAATCTTGGGCATCGGCCCGGATATCAGCGCCCACATCCAACATGACGTTAAAGCCAGAAGGGTTGCGCGAAGGCCACAAAACACCAATCGCGGGACGGTTCACCCCTGGGATTTTGCGCAACCGCAACATTGACAGCGCCATCAGCGCGCCCGTGTTGCCACAAGACACAGCCGCCCGCGCCTCGCCGTTTTCCACGGCCTGAACCGCGCTCCACATCGAGCTGCCTTTGGCGTGGCGCACCACCTGCGAGGGTTTGGCATCCATCGTGACCACATCGTCACAATGGCGAATGTCGCAGCGCCCCTTCAGGTCACCGCGTTTGGCAATCAGCTTGTTCAGGGTTTTGCCATCGCCATGCACGATGAACCGCAGATTAGGGTTCTTGCGCGCAGCTTTGGCCATGCCAGAAACAACAGCAGAGGGGCCAAGATCGCCCCCCATTGCATCAATCGATAGCACCGTTCCAGGAACTTGACGCCCAGTCAGAACGGATGTCTCTGTCATGACTTTTAAATCCGCTTGCCTCGGAAAAACGCGCGGCCCTTAGGCCGCGTCATCATCGAGATCAATCTCGTCTGCTTGGGCAATAACCTCGCGGTCATTGTAGCTGCCGCAAGACGGGCAGACGTGGTGGGGGCGTTTCAGCTCACCACAGCTGGGGCATTCATTTGGATTGCCAGCGGTCAACGCGTCATGCGAACGGCGTTGGTTGCGGCGCGAGCGGGTCACTCGGTTCTGGGGGACAGCCATGTCTCAACCTCGGTTTTGTTAGGGGCTTCGCGGTCAAGATTGACCAAACAGGGGCAGCCCATCGTCACGTTTCAAATCTCTGTCACATTTTTTTCACCAAAGGGCAACCTGTGATGCGCGGCTCATGGGGTGATTTGCCCGAAAAACGCGCGCAAAATTGGGATAAAATCCAATTGGCGAATGAGGGCGGGAACATACAAAGATTCTGCACCTATGCAAGCCCTAATAGACCTTTGGGTAAATTCCGCGCGTTTGCGTTTGTTTGCGGTTATTTATTGCTGTTTTTGGCGGGGCTGCCTTTGTTTTTGCTTGCGCCCGCATCGCTGCTGTCTGCGGGGGATTGCGCCAATTTATCCCGTAATTCTTGCAAAGCAGAAAGTGGGTTTGCGGTTTGGGGGGGCTGATCCTCTGCCTCTACTGGGCCCGCATTGGGGGGGCTTGCACTGTAAATATGCACCAAATCGGCGGCGTCATCCTCGGTTGCGGTATCTGGTGCGCGCGGATAATCGGGCAGGGCCAATGCCAAGGCTTCGGTCATCACGGCATAGAGGTCAATTTTTGCGGGTAATGGCTCGATGCTGTCATCTTCGGGCATCTCGGCCTCTTCGGCCTCGGGCGCCGTGAAATCGGCGATGTAGCGGCGCAACACATCGGTATCGATCCGTGTCACCACATCCGCCAAACTGACGCTGCAGGCCTGCGTCACAGTTGCGCCCAGTTGCCCCTCAAGGCGCCAATCGCTTTTGCCCTCGGGCATAATTTTGCCTGTAAAGCGCAGTTTGCGCAGCGCACGCAGCTCTAGATCATCTGCAATCTCGCGCAACGCATCCGCATCGGGGGTCAAGGCAAATGTTTTGCCGCCTGCGCGGCGCAGTTCGGCCAAAGCCAAAAGATCAGGGCGTGGGCTGGCGTTTGACATGATCTCCCCTCAAGTTTCTGATCAATTTCCCCTCGAAAATGAGGGTCGCGCGATTGCAATGCTTGCTCTGTTGGTCACTGTAAGTTAAGCCCAAATGAAGACAGACGCCATGCCTGAATGTTTGCGCCCAAGCGCAGAAGAGAAGCTGGCGCTAGTGTAAGGAAGATGGGCATGGCAGAACTTCGGATCAGCACGCAGGCACGCATGGGGCGCAAACGGCTGCGTGCAGCGGCGATTGCAGTGGCCTTTGGATTGGCTTTGTCTGGCTGCACCGAAAGTTTCCGTGACCATGGCTTTATCCCGCCGCAAGAAGAATTGGATGCCATCACCATCGGTCAAGATACCCGCGACAGCCTCGGGCAAACCCTTGGCCGCCCTGCTGGTGAGGGCGTGATTGGCGAAACCACATGGTTCTATTCGCAATATCGTGTGCGCAGCTATGCATGGCGGGCGCCCGAAATTGTCAGCCGCGATATCGTGGCCGTGTCCTTTGCCGATAACGGCACCGTGTCGAATGTGGAAACCTACACGCTGGCCGATGGTCAGATTGTCGATATTTCGCGCCGCGTTACGGAAAGCTCGATCCGTGAAGTATCGATTTTCCGTCAGGTTGTGGGTAATTTTGGTCGCATCAATGTGGGTGAGTTGGTCAACGCCAACAATTAATCCTTTGTCTGCGTAACATAGGTGCATCATGCGCGAGAAGGTGGCTGGGAAATATCGGCTGCGCATGGCCCAAACCGCCGCCGATGTGACCGCCGCGCAAACCCTGCGCCACCGCGCTTTTCGCGGTGGGGCAGATGAGGCGGCTCTAGATGCAGATCCTTATGATGCGCTTTGTGACCATATCCTCATTGAAACGCAGGAAGCGGGGGAATTGGTCGCCTGCTTTCGCTTGATGTGCCTGCCCGATGGGGCATCCTTGCACACCAGTTATTCGGCGCAGTTTTACGATTTATCGCCCCTGTCCGATTTTGATGGGCCAATGGTTGAGATGGGGCGTTTTTGCCTTGCGCCAGAGGTGCATGACCCTGACATTTTGCGTCTCGCATGGGGGGCATTGACCGCCTATGTGGATGAGATCGGGGTCAAGCTGCTCTTTGGTTGCTCGTCTTTTCGCGGCACGGATGCGCAGCCCTATCATGATGCCTTTGCGCTGTTGCGTGATCGCCATATTGCACCCGCCCGATGGCGGCCTCAGATCAAGTCGTCCCATGTGTTTCCATTCGCGGCAAAGCTGCGGCGCAAACCCGATCTGAAACGGGCAATGGCAACGCTGCCGCCGCTTTTGCGCAGTTATTTGATGTTGGGGGGATGGGTCAGCGATCATGCTGTGATTGATCAAGATTTGAACACGCTGCATGTGTTCACAGGGCTAGAGATTGCCGCCGTTCCGCCCGCCCGCGCGCGGCTGTTGCGTCTGGCGCGCTAAGGGGTGCAAAGGGGCCAAGGCGCGGCTGAGCGCCTATGTGCCCCCAAGCGGCAGAAGTGTTGCCCCCGTTCCCCGTTTGAACCGCGCAAGTCCAAGGCTATCCGGCTCACTCAGCCCCAGATCAAAATGCTGCGCCCGCTTGACGGCGTATTCCATGGCCGCAAAGAGCAGCATCTGGTGGCTGCCATAGGGGCAATCGGCGCTGCGCCATCCAATGTGATAGGCCGCTTCATGCCCTGAAAGTGAGAATAGCAACGCTGCCTGCCGCGACACCCCCTCGCAGATATAAAGCAGGGTTTGGGTCTTGCTGCGGCCAATTTCGGCCAACAGGGCCAGCGCGATCCCGTCATAGTGGTTTCTTTTGCGCTGTGCCGCTTCGGCGGCCAAAAGCCACCCATCGCGCGGCGTGTAGAAGGGCCGAATGCGGGCCACAGCGCCACGTTGCAGCGCGGTTTTGCGCGGGCCCGCCATTTGGGATGCAGGCGCGCGACCATCTCGGCGGTGTTTTGTGTCAGCGGCACGCTCAAGCTGTGGCGCGGTTTGGCAAGGCGCAGAAACCCCGCACGCGCCAAGGCCGCCCCTTGGGCAGGGGTGGCCGCGTTGATGAGCATATGTGCCATGCCCTGTGGGGATGCGCCTGAAAGAAGGGAGGCGGGTATATGGGCAGGTTTTGCGCAATAGCCAACGGGGCCTAGGATTGGAAATCGGCGCGTTATGAAAAGCTGCCCGTCAATGCGCGCAACAGACTGCCCGAGCGCGCGCAATGCCTGCTCAAACCCCGCAGATTGGGCAAAGCCTGCTGTGGCAATGGGTAGGGCATCATCAAGATCGGGCAGGCTGTGCAACATAGCCGCAAGACTGCCCGATCAAGGTAAATCCAAGATTAACGGATCAGCCCAATTCCACCAAAGCGTGGCGCTTTTTCCCTGCGCTCAGTTTCAAGGGCGTGGCCAGATCACCAGCTGTGATCATCAGGCCTGCATCGGTGATGGCCGCGTCATTCATCCGTGCGCCGCCTTCTGCAATCAGGCGCTTGGCCTCTTTGCCCGACCCTGCCAAGCCTGAGCGCGTGATCAGCTGCACAATCGACACGCCCTCACCAATGTCATCGGCGCTGAGCGTGAGACGGGGCAGGTCATCGCCCATACCCCCTTTTTCAAACACCTCGCGCGCGGTGGCCTCTGCGGCGGCGGCGGCATCGCGCCCGTGCAACAGACCCGTCACCTCATTGGCAAGAACGATTTTAGCGTCGTTGATTTCGGAACCTGCAAGCGCGCCAAGCCGCTCGCACTCTTCAAGCGGCAATTCGGTGTAAAGTTTCAGGAATCGCCCCACATCCGCATCGGTCGTGTTGCGCCAGAATTGCCAGAATTCGTAGGGCGACAGCATCTCGCCATCCAGCCAGATCGCGCCACCTTGGGATTTGCCCATCTTCTTGCCATCTGATGTGGTCAAAAGCGGGGTGGTCAGGCCAAAAATCTCGTGATCCAAAACACGGCGGGTCAGGTCGATACCATTGATGATATTGCCCCATTGATCCGACCCACCCATCTGCAGCGCACAGCCATAACGGCGGTTCAGTTCAAGAAAGTCATAGGCCTGAAGGATCATGTAATTGAATTCAAGGAAGCTCAGGCTTTGTTCGCGATCCAGACGCGATTTGACCGATTCAAACGACAACATGCGATTGACCGAAAAATGCCGCCCAATATCGCGCAAAAATTCCAGATAATTCAGCCCGTCCAACCATTCGGCATTGTTCAGCATCAACGCGCCTGTCGCGCTGTCATCATAGCTGAGATAGCGCGCAAAAACGTGGCTCATGCCCGCGATATTGTTATCAATCGCCGCCGCATCCAAAAGCGGGCGTTCATCAGATCGGAAGGAGGGATCACCAACCTTTGTGGTGCCGCCGCCCATCAATGTGATCGGCTTATGCCCCGTTTTCTGATACCAACGCAGCAACATAATGTTCAGCAAATGACCCACATGCAGGGATTTTGCTGTTGCATCATATCCGATATAGGCAGGGGTCACGCCCGCGCGCAGCTTTTCGTCTAGCTCTTGCAGATCCGTGCAATCCGCAAGAAAACCGCGCGCACGGATGATCTGAAGGAAGTCGGATTTGGGCTGGTAGGTCATTGCGGTGTGATCCATTCTTGGCAAGCGAGGCGCAGCGGTTTTATGCTCTGCGCGGTGATCTATAACGGGGGCGGGGATGAAGGGAAAGGGTCAAGCCAACCCAAGGCTACGCGTGGCGGGATTGATGTCTGGCACATCGCTAGATGGGGTGGATGCCGCCATTTTGGACACCGATGGGGTGCATGTGCTTGGTTTTGGTCAAACGGCCTTCCGTCCCTATAGCGCGCAGGAACGTGCCGTGCTGCGGGGCTGCCTTGGCAAATGGCCCGATGATGCGGGCCTTGCAGAGGCCCAAGAGGTCATTCACCGCGCCCATATCGAGGCGTTGCAGGCGTTGAACGCCCCGTTTGATCTTATAGGGTTTCATGGACAAACCTTGGCGCATGATCCTGATCAGGGACGCACGCATCAATTGGGCGATGGCGCGGTTTTGGCGCAGGCCTTTGACTGCCCCGTGGTTTGGGATTTTCGTAGCAATGATATGCGGATGGGGGGACAGGGCGCGCCTTTGGCCCCGTTTTATCATTTTGCCCTTGCCAAACAGAGGGGCGCCATGGCGCCCTTGGCCTTTCTCAATTTGGGGGGGGTGGGGAATATCACCTATGTTGATCCAAGCCATGACCTCCCAGAACAGGAGGGGGCGCTTTTGGCCTTTGACACGGGGCCTGCCAATGCGCCGATGGATGATCTGATGTCAGGGACAGGGCAGGTCTATGACACTGACGGCGCCATGGCCGCATCGGGCCGCGTGAACGAGGCCTTTGTCGCACGCGTCATGGCGCAGGGGTATTTCTTGAAAATGCCCCCAAAATCCCTTGATCGCGATACGTTTGCGCAGGTTCTGATCGAGGCGCAGACGATGCCCTTGGCCGATGGTCTGGCCAGTTTGGCTGAGGTCAGCGCGCGCGCTGTCGCCGAAGCCCTCGCACATCTGCCCAAGCCTGTTGCCCAGATTTTGGTCTGTGGTGGCGGGCGTAAGAATGGCCATCTTATGGCGCGCCTCGCCGCGTTAACGGGCCTAGAGGTCGTGGCGGTTGAGGTGGCGGGCTTTGATGGGGATTTCCTCGAGGCGCAGGCCTTTGCCTATCTTGCGGCGCGGGTGCAGGCAGGGCTGCCCACCTCTGCACCTGCAACCACGGGCGTGGCGGCGGCCATAGGGGGCGGGCAAATCTGCCGCCCCTAGCCAGCCGCGCGCGGGATATCAAACCCCGCAGGGGCAAGGGTAAAGCCCTCAAAAGAAAAGGCAGGGCTGACAGTGCAAGACACCAGCGTGTAATCCCCCGTGCTGCGCGCCGATTGCCAATGCCCCTCTGGCACGATGATCTGCGGCGCGGCGCGGGTCAGGTCTGGCCCAAGAATATGATCGTGCGCAGGCCCCTGATCGGTGGCGCTGAGCGACAGGATCAATTCCGCGCCCGCGTGGTAATGCCACACCTCGGTCGCATCGACATGGTGCCAATGGCTGACCTCGCCTGCGGCCAGAAGGAAATAGATGCAAGACCCCGCAGGGCGGTCGGCAACGCCGCCGCCCACCCATGTTTGCCGATAATGCCCACCCTCAGGATGGGGCATCAGGCCCAGATGGGCGATAATCTCGGTGGCTGTCATCATGCCTTAGCGCAGGATGGATGTGCCCGCATAGCGCGCGACATCGCCCAATTCTTCCTCGATGCGGATCAATTGATTGTATTTTGCCAAACGATCTGACCGCGCGAGGCTGCCTGTTTTGATCTGCCCACAATTGGTGGCCACGGCTAGATCGGCAATCGTGGCATCCTCGGTCTCGCCCGAGCGGTGGCTCATCACGCAGGCCATGCGGTTGCGATGCGCCAGTTCGACCGCGTCCAAGGTTTCGGTCAATGTGCCGATCTGGTTCACTTTCACCAGCAACGCATTGGCGCAGCCTTTTTCGATACCTTCGGCCAAACGGGCAGGGTTGGTGACAAAGAGATCATCGCCCACCAATTGCACCTTGTCGCCAATCGCATCGGTCAATTCTTTCCAACCTGCCCAATCATCTTCGGACATGCCATCCTCGATGGACAAGATCGGGTAATCAGCGCAAAGCGCCTTGAGATAGGCCACATTTTCCGAAGGGGTCAGGCTGAGGCCTTCGCCTGTCAGCTCGTATTTGCCGCCTTTGAAATATTCGGTCGCCGCGCAATCAAGCGCCAACATCACATCAGAGCCAGGCTTGAAGCCTGCTTTTTCAATCGACTGCATGATGAAATCAAGCGCCGCGCGGCTTGACGAAAGCGCAGGGGCAAAGCCGCCCTCATCGCCAACACCCGTTGCCAGACCTGCGGCGGAAAGCTCCTTCTTCAGGGTGTGGAAAATTTCCGACCCCCACCGCACAGCCTCAGACAATGTTGGGGCCGCAACAGGCATGACCATAAATTCTTGAATATCGATCGGGTTATCAGCGTGCTCACCGCCATTGATGATGTTCATCATCGGCACAGGCAACACGCGCACCTGAGTGCCGCCGATATAGCGATAAAGCGGCTGGCCTGTGGCCTCGGCGGCGGCTTTGGCAACGGCCATCGAGACGCCCAAAATTGCGTTCGCGCCCAGACGGCCCTTATTCTCGGTGCCGTCCATTTCGATCATCACCGCGTCAATCGCGGCCTGTTCAGTGGCGTCAAACCCAACCAACGTGTCGGCCAATTCGCCATTGACGCCCGCGACCGCCTTTTGAACACCTTTGCCCATATAGCGCGCTTTATCGCCATCGCGCATCTCAACCGCCTCATAGGCGCCTGTGGATGCACCCGAAGGCACAGCCGCGCGGCCCAAGGTGCCATCTTCGAGGATTACATCCACCTCAACAGTGGGGTTGCCACGGCTGTCGAGAATTTCGCGGGCGTGAATATCAATGATGGTGGTCATGGCTTGGCCTGTCTGTGAAGAAAGAAAAAAGATTTGCGCGATGCTTTAGCGCGATGTGGGATCAGAAGAAAGGGTCGATTGCGCCTGTTGTGCCGCACGCGCAAGCCGCGCTTCGCGGATCAACGTGTAAAGCCCCGCCGCGATCACGATGGCCGACCCTGTCAGCATATAGGCATCGGGCCGCTCGCCAAAAACAATCGCGCCCAAGATCAGGGCGAATAAGAGCCGCGAGTAGCGAAACGGTGTAATGACCGAGATATCCCCCATACGCATGGAGAGGGTCAGCGCGTAATAGCCCATCACCCCTGCAAGCAGGGCGGCAGCAAGGCGGATCACCTCGGGGCTTTGCGGGGCAAAGGCCCCGCCTGAAAAGGCCCAGAGTAACAGCCCTGCGGGCACGACCGCAAAAAAACCGTAACACGACAGCTGCATTGAGCTGTATTTCGCGGGCATCACACGGGTTGCCAAATCGCGTGCCGTCAGGCCCGTGACCCCCAAAAGGGCTAAAACCGCGCCGATATCAAATTCGGCTGTGCCGGGGCGGATGATGATAAGAACCCCGATAAAGCCGATGATGATCGCACTCCACCGCCGCCACCCAACAGGCGCGCCTAAAAACAGAGCCGCGCCCATCGTCACCATCAAGGGCATGGCCTGCACAATGGCCGCGACAAGGGACATGGGCGACAGCGCGAGGGCAGAGACAAAGGCCATCGTGCCAAACATCTCGCCCAAATTGCGGGTCAGCATCAGCGGGTCAAGCAAGTCACGGGTGATCAATTTGGTGCCTTGCGCCCACGCGATCCCGCCAAAGATCAGCGCGCCCCCTAAGCCCAAAAGGATCAAAATTTGCCCGACAGGCATGGTCACGCTGAGGGTTTTGACCAGCGCATCCTCAATCGCAAAGCCAAACATCGCTGCCGTCATCAAGGCGATGCCGCGTATATTTTCCATTCTGGGGGTCGCTTCCGTGCAAAATAGCCTTGCGCGTGGCTTAGCCTGTGCCGTGGCGCGATGCTAGCCCTGTGGTGGGTCTGACTATTTTTTCTTGGGCGCTGTAATAGGAACGCCGTAAAGCTCAAGCTTATGCCCTTGAAGCCGATAGCCCAACTTAGCTGCGATTTTTTCTTGCAGGGCTTCGATCTCGGGGTCGATGAATTCGATGACATCGCCTGTTGTCACATCGATGAGATGATCGTGATGTTCGCGCTCTGCATCCTCATAGCGTGCGCGGCCATCGCCGAATTCCACCTTCTCTAGGATGCCTGCTTCTTCGAATAATTTAACGGTGCGATAGACTGTGGCCAAGGAAATCCGTGGATCAACGGCGGAGGCCCGAGAATAGAGTTCTTCGACATCGGGGTGATCGGCAGATGCGTCTAGAACCTGCGCAATGACGCGGCGCTGTTCCGTCATGCGCAGCCCTTGCGCATTGCATCTCATTTCGATCGTCTCAGTCACCAATTTGGCCCTTTTTCTACCTGTGTCTTTTCTTCTGTAAGGGATTTGACATCGCCCGAAAAGACCGCTTGGGTCATGGCATATCAAAACACATAGGCAGGGTGATGGAGCATCAATCACAGCGCAAAGCGCAGATGGATCAATTCGGCACTGTGGGTATGATCCTTTTTGCGGTTCTTCTGGCTTTTAATCAGGTCGTGGTCAGGGTCACGAATGAGGGGATTCAGCCCGTGTTTTTTGCAGGCATCCGATCTGTGGGGGCCGCATTTTTGCTGCTGGTGTGGATGCGATTTCGCGGGATCCCGCTTGATTTCGCCCGTGCGCCCCTCTCGGGCCTTTGGGTGGCGCTACTCTTTGCGGGACAGTTTATGTTTCTGTTCCTTGCTCTTGATTACACCACGGTCGCGCGCGCCTCGGTTTTGTTTTACACCATGCCGATTTGGCTGACACTGGCCGCGCATTTTCTGATCCATGACGAGCGGATTACAGCCCAAAAAGGCATCGGGTTGGCGCTTGCGTTTGGCGGGGTGCTGTGCGCTTTGGCATGGCCGCATAATGGGCGGGCAAGCGGCGCAGGCGGGGTTTTGGGCGATATTTATGCGATTGCAGGGGCAATGTGTTGGGCTGCGATTGCGGTGTCGGCACGGATCACGCCGTTGCGCACGCTGCGGATTGAAATGCAGTTATTCTGGCAGCTTCTCGTTTCTGGCCCGATATTAATCGCGGCGGCGCTGTTTTTTGGCCCGTTTTTGCGTGACCCTGAGCTGATCCATTGGGCGGGGCTGGGCTTTCAGATTGTGGTGATTGCCTTTGCCGCCTTTCTGGTCTGGTTTTGGTTTATCTCGATTTACCCTGCCTCCTCCATTGCGTCCTTTAGCTTTTTATCGCCGATTTTTGGGGTTGCGATGGGGTGGCTCTTTTTGGGCGAGGCGGTTGGGCTTGAGCTTTTGCTTGCGCTTGCTTTGGTTTGTGCGGGGCTGATCTTGATCAATCGCCGCTAGGTGCCGCAGAAGGTCTGTGTCACCCGTTCTGCGGCTGTTGGCGCGGCCTCATAGGCGGAAAGGCTGGGATCGGGCGTGTAGGGCGCAGCCAAGGCATGGCTTAGGGCCTGAAATTTCGAGAGATCACCCGATAGCGCGGCTGCGATCATTGCCTCAACCTGATGATTGCGCGGGATGCGCACAGGGTTGGCCTGACCCATTTTTGCGCGCGTCTCTGGGGTGGTTTCGGCCTCCCACATCATGCCCCAGTCGCGCAGGGCTTGATCCCCTGTTGCGCCCAGTTCAGCCTCAAAACCCGACAGGCCCCCATCGGTCAGTGCCCGAAAGGCGCGGGTGAAATCCCCGCCCAGCCGTGCGATATGCTCGAGAAACTGAAGCCCCATTGTGCCTGCCTGCGGATGATCAGGGCCAAGCCCCAGTTTGCGCCCCAAAACCGCATGCCATTCCGCGTCAAAGCGATCCGCAAATCCCTGCACGATCTGGGTGAAACGGTCTATTGCATCCTCACGCGGGCCATCGCAGATGGGCAAAAGCGAGGTGGCGAATTGGGCGATGTTCCAGACCGCGATATTGGGCTGATTGGCATAAGCATAGCGCCCAAACTGGTCGATGGATGAAAACACCTGTTCAGGATCATAACGATCCATGAAGGCGGCAGGGCCATAGTCAATGGTTTCGCCCGATATTGTCATATTGTCGGTGTTCATCACGCCATGAATGAACCCCACCCCCATCCATTGCGCAATCAGGCGCGCTTGCGCATCGCGCATCCCGATCAAAAGATCATCAAGGCTTTGGGCCTGCGGATAGTGGCGCGCGATTGCGTGATCCGCCAAAGCGCGCAGGGCCTCGCGATCATCCTGCGCTGCAAAATACTGGAATGTGCCCACGCGGATATGGCTTTGGGCAACGCGGGTGAGAACCGCGCCGGGGCGGATATCTTCGCGCAAAATATCCTCGCCCGTGGTGACAGCGGCCAAAGCGCGGGTGGTGGGTATCCCAAAGGCCGCCATCGCCTCGCTCAAGACATATTCGCGCAAGACGGGCCCAAGCCATGCGCGCCCATCCCCCATGCGCGAGAAGGGTGTGGGCCCTGCGCCTTTGAGTTGGATGTCAAAGCGCCCCTGATCCGTTACCACCTCGCCCAAGAGGATTGCACGCCCATCCCCCAATTGCGGCACCCATCCGCCGAATTGATGCCCCGCATAGGCCTGTGCAATCGGGTCTGCCCCTGCAAGCATCTTGTTGCCTGCGAAAATCTGGGCCAGTTCAGCATCATTCATAGCGCGGAGCGTGTCAGCCAGCCCCAAGCGGTCTGCAAGCGCGCGGTTTAGCGCCAAAAGCTGTGGATCTGGAGCAAGGGTCGGGGCAACCCGCGCAAAAAAGCGATCGGGCAAGCGGGCATAGCTGTTGTCAAAGCCAACATGAGCATGGGGTTTGTCTTGGCCCGTCATGGCAGTCTTGCGACCCTGTCATGCAGCAGCGCATAAAATCCATCCGCATCCATATTTCGGATAAACAGCGCATTGGCCTTGCGATCTGTAACACCCCAATAATCCGCAACTGTCATGCCGAGCGTCAGCGCGGATTGGGTTTCAATCTCGACATTGATGGTGCGGCCAGAAAAAAGGTCAGGTTCTAGCAGATAGGCAATTACGCAAGGATCATGCAAAGGCGCCCCAGCAGCGCCGTATTTTTCTTTGTCGAAGCGTTCAAAAAACCCTGTCCATGCGGCAACCATCGCGCCTGCGTGATTTCCCATTGCCTCAAAGCCCGCAACGCGGGGCGCGGTCGTCAGGGCCTGATGCGTGACATCAAGCGGCATCATCGTGATCGGCGCGCCTGATTGAAACACAATCTCGGCGGCCTCTGGGTCTACGTAAATGTTAAATTCTGCGGCAGGGGTGATGTTTCCGACCTCAAAATAAGCGCCGCCCATCAGCACGATCTCTTGCACCAGTGGGATCACATCGGGGGCCTTTTGAAAGGCCCGTGCGATATTGGTCAGGGGGCCAAGCGGGCAAAGCGTCACTTGGTTGGGATGGGCGCGCAGGCTGCGAATGATGAAATCCACCCCATGTTCAGGATCAAGCGGCAGATGGGGTTCGGGCAAAGGCGTGCCATCTAGACCTGTTTGCCCATGCACATGCTCGGCGGTCACAAGCGGGCGGGCAAGCGGGGCAGCCTCGCCCGCGAAGACGGGCACATCAGTGCGCCCAGACAGACCCGTTACAATGCGGGCATTACGCTCGGTCAAGGGCAGTGGGACATTGCCCGCAACGGCCACCACGCCCAACACGTCAAGCGCCTCAGGGCAGGCCAAAGCCAACAGAATGGCCACGGCATCATCTTGGCCTGGATCCGTATCAATGATGATTTTGCGTGCCATGTGGTGTTGATCCTTGCGCTGCGTCATTGCGGCTAAATTGGCGTGGCTTGGCAGGCTTGTCCATGACCTGTGCGGTAGGTTTTGGAAATTCGCGCAAAAGGCGCAATCCCTTGCGCTAATGCGGTCTGCGCAGTAAGCGAGGGAAAGAAGCGAGTTGGAACCTGAGATGACCAAAACCCCCACAGGAAAAAGCGGCAGCGGGCGCGGCGCGCGGGATTTGCGTGTGAAGGTCAAAACCGCGCGCGGGCGGAAACTCAGCTCAACCCGTTGGTTGGAGCGGCAGTTAAACGACCCCTATGTGCAGCGCGCCAAGCGCGAAGGCTATCGCGGCCGCGCGGCGTTTAAGATCATGGAATTGGATGATAAGTTCCGCTTTCTCGTGCCAGGCGCGCGGGTGGTCGATTTGGGCTGTGCGCCGGGGGGATGGTGTCAGGTGGCCGTGCCCCGCATCAACGCCTTGGGTGAGAAATCAGGCAAGGCCATTGGCCGTATCATCGGTGTTGATCTGCAAGAGGTCGAAGCCATCGCAGGCGCAGAGCTGCATCAATTGGACTTCATGGAAGATGATGCAGATGAAAAGGTCAAAGGCTGGCTTGGTGGCAAGGCCGATGTCGTGATGAGCGATATGGCCGCAGCCTCGTCAGGGCATAAGCAAACCGACCATTTGCGCATCATCGCCTTGTGCGAGGCCGCAGCCTATTTTGCCTTTGATGTCTTGGAAGAGGGCGGCACATTTGTGGCCAAAGTGTTGGCAGGGGGCGCTGAGGGTGATCTGCAAAAGATCCTCAAACAGCGCTTTTCCAAGGTGGCAAATGTGAAACCAGGCGCGAGCCGCGCGGATAGTTCCGAGAAATTTGTGGTCGCCTCAGGATTTCGCGGCTGAGATTTTTTCCCAATTGGGGCTTTCCCTCAGGGCTTATGCATGAGATAGGGCAGTGCCAATTGAAACTCCCGCAAGGAGAGATGCGTGATGGAGATTCGTGAGGCCCTTACCTTTGATGATGTTTTGCTGCTGCCTGCCGCGTCTAGCGTGCTGCCCTCGACCGCAGATACGCGCACGCGGGTGACAAAATCGATTGCGCTGAACATCCCGCTTTTGTCTTCCGCTATGGATACAGTGACCGAGGCGCGCATGGCGATTGCAATGGCGCAGGCGGGCGGTATGGGGGTAATCCACCGCAATCTTACGCTTGAGGAACAAGCCCGCGAGGTGCGGCGCGTCAAACGGTTTGAAAGCGGCATTGTCTATTCCCCCGTCACATTGACCCCAGATCAGACCTTGGCCGATGCCAAGGCCCTGATTGAGCGGTATAATTTCACGGGCTTTCCTGTTGTGGATGAAAAGGGCCTCGTGGTGGGGATCGTCACCAACCGCGATATGCGCTTTGCGACATCTGACGAGACGCCTGTGCGCGCGATGATGACATCTGATAATTTGGCGATGCTGCGCGAACCTGCAGATTTGGAAGAAGCCAAAAGCCTGATGAAGGCACGGCGGATCGAGAAGCTGTTGGTTGTCGATAAATCGGGCAAGCTAACGGGTCTTTTGACCCTGAAAGATACTGAGAAAGCAGTGCTGAACCCCAATGCCTGCAAAGATGATTTGGGCCGTTTGCGCGTGGCCGCCGCCACAACCGTGGGTGATGCGGGCTTTGAGCGTTCGGAGGCGTTGATTGACGCGGGCTGTGATCTGATCGTGATCGACACTGCGCACGGGCATTCCGAGGGCGTGGCCCATGCGGTTGAGCGGGTTAAGAAACTGTCCAATGCTGTGCAGGTCGTGGCGGGCAATGTCGCCACAGGCGATGCCACTCGCGCCTTGATTGATGCGGGCGCAGATGCGGTCAAAGTGGGCATTGGCCCCGGATCCATTTGCACCACGCGGATTGTGGCGGGCGTTGGTGTGCCGCAATTAACCGCGATCATGGATTGTGCCGAAGCAGCCGCGGCCTCTGGCACGCCGATCATTGCTGATGGTGGTATTAAATTCTCGGGCGATTTTGCCAAGGCGATTGCCGCAGGCGCCTCTTGCGCGATGGTCGGCTCTGCTATTGCGGGCACAGATGAATCCCCTGGTGAGGTGATCCTCTATCAAGGTCGCTCGTTCAAATCCTATCGCGGGATGGGCAGTCTTGGCGCCATGGCGCGCGGCTCAGCGGATCGCTATTTCCAAAAAGATGCCGCCTCTGACAAATTGGTGCCCGAAGGCATCGAGGGGCAGGTGCCCTATAAAGGCAGTGCCAATGCGGTCATCCACCAGTTGGTGGGCGGTTTGCGCGCGGCGATGGGCTATACGGGCTCGGCCACTGTGGATGAGATGCGCAAAAACTGCCAATTCGTGAAAATCACCAATGCGGGCCTGCAAGAAAGCCATGTGCATGATGTGCAAATCACCCGCGAGAGCCCCAATTACCGCGTGGGCTGAGGCGCGCGCGTGACGCCTGCCGCGCGATATCAGGCCGCGATTGAAGTCTTGGACGCCATTCTTGCGGGCCAAACCCCTGAACCCGCCTTGCGGGCATGGGGCAGGTCTGCCCGCTTTGCAGGGTCAAAAGACCGCGCGGCCATTAGCGATCATGTCTACGATGTGCTGCGCAATCGCGGCCGCGTGGCGGCCCTTGCGGGATGCACCGTCACGCAGGCCACGGGGCGCGCGCTGATTTTGGGGCTTTTGCGCCTGCAAAATGTGGCGGTTGAGGATGTCTTTGGGCAGATGCCATACGGCCCTAGCGCGCTTTCGGCGGATGAGGCGAAGGAACACCCAACCCCCGATATTTTGAGCGATACGCCCGATTGGCTGTTGGCGCTGCTCAAGGCGGAATTTGGGCCAGACTTGGAAGGCTTGCTTGCCGCCATGTCCACGCGGGCGCCTGTCTATCTGCGGGTGAACACGCGCAAGACCACGCCTGAGCATGTGATTTCTGACTTGGCCCAAGCGGGCGTGCACGCGATAGCCGACCCACGCCTTGCCACCGCGCTTGAGGTGCAGACGGGCGCGCGCAAAATTACCGCCACAGCCGCCTATCAGGCAGGTTTGATCGAGGTGCAAGATCTGTCTGTGCAGATGGCAATGGCCGAGATCCCAGTGCCCCAAACAGGGCGCATTTTGGATTATTGCGCAGGCGCAGGGGGGAAATCTTTGGCCATTGCCGCGCGCAGTGATGCGGATCTGACATTACATGATAAGTTCCCCAAACGCATGGGCGATGTCGCCTTGCGCGCCGAACGGGCAGGGATGGTCTATCAAACCCGCGAAGATGCGCAATTGGATCACGAAGTCCCATTTGATGTGGTTCTCTTGGATGTGCCCTGTTCTGGCAGTGGAACATGGCGGCGTGATCCGATGGTGCGGTGGCGGATGACACCCGAAACTCTGGCGACTTTGCAGAGTGAGCAAGCGCAGATCTTGGATCGGGCGGTGACCCTTACCGCGCCGCGCGGCCTTATCATTTACATGACCTGTTCGCTGCTGTGTGCGGAAAATCAGGATGCAGTGCATGCGTTTTTGGCGCGCCACCCGCAGTTTGACCTGCTTCAGTCACGCCGATTTGATCCGCGCAATGCCTCGGACGGGTTCTTTTTTGCCGTGTTACAGGCAAAATAAGGCATCTTCGCGCGCTGCCGCGCCTTTCGTGTAAATCTTAATCAATCGTTAATTGTTTCGGCCGATGCTGCGTGAAAAAACGTGAACACGGAGGCGCGGCTTGTCAGATCAAGCCAGTATAGCGAGCGGGCAAACCAAGCCGCGGTTTGGTCAATTTTCTCCTGTTCTTTTGACAGTTCTTGTGGTGCTTGGGATTGTGACCCTTGGCTTGGGCCTGACCTATGCGGGGCGCACGACCTCTATGTCACCGCTGTGGTCGGTCGCGCTGATTTGTGGGGCGGGCGGGCTTTTGGCCGCTTTGATCCCTGCCTTATGGGCACAATCGCGCCGTGATGCAGATTTAAGGGCCTTGGCCAAGGTCTATCACGGCGATGTTGATGCGGTTTTGATCACCGATAGTCGCGGGAAGTTGGAACATGCCAACCCGTCTGCGCACACTATGCTGCGCCTACAAGGATGTGATCGTATTGATCTGGCCTTGGCACAGCGTCTGCCCAATGCCGCGGCGGTTGTTGCCCGTCACCTGGCGCAATTGGATCAAGATCTCGGCGCGCAAACCCCCGCACGCGAGGTGCTGCGGCTTTCAAAGGGCGGTTTGCGACTGGCGCTGCACAACACGGGCGATTTCGTCATCTGGCGCATTGAATTCATGGAGGCGCGTGGCGAGGTTTCGGGCTTTGGTGCAGGGTTGGGCCTGCCCGCGCTTCTTCTATCCGCCGAAGATGAGGTTTTGGCCATTAATGATGCCGCAATCGCGCGGCTTATGGCGCGCGATGGGAAAAAGATCGAAAGATTGGAGGATATTGTCGATGACTTGCCCTTGAAATCGGGCCAGACCCATCGGGTTCATTCCCCGCGCGGGGTGGTGGACATGCGTGCGGCGCTTGCAGCACGGGTTGATGGGATGCGAGAATTGTTCTTGCTTGGCCCCGATCACCTGCCACGCAATTCTACGGGCCTATCTGAGGTGTTTGATGCTTTGCCTGCGGCCCTATTGCATGTTGCGGGCTATGGTCAGGTTCTGGTCGCCAACCGCGCGGCACAACGGCTTTTGGCGATTGAGGCGGGGGGGGATCTCGGCCCCCTGGGCAATCTGGTCGAAGGCTTAGGCCGCCCCGTGCGCGACTGGGTGGCTGATGTTCTCGCTGAGCGCGTGCCAAACCGCCCCGAGATGGTGCGGGTGCGCAATCGTGATGATGATTGCTTTGTGCAAATCACCCTAGGGCGTGTTGTTGCTGAAAATGCGCCTGCGGGGTTGGGGGGGGATACACTCTTGGCGGTTTTGCATGATGCGACCGAATTAAAGCAACTCGAGGCCCAATTCGTGCAGAGCCAGAAGATGCAGGCTATTGGCGAATTGGCAGGTGGCGTTGCGCATGATTTCAACAATGTTCTAACCGCAATTAGCGGTCACACGGATCTTTTGTTGCTGCGTCATGATCAAGGTGATCCTGACTTTTCGGATATCGAGCAAATCCGACAAAACACCAATCGCGCCACCGCCCTTGTGGGGCAGCTTTTGGCCTTTTCGCGCAAGCAAAGCTTGGCCCCAGAAGTGGTTGATTTACGCGATTGCCTGTCTGATCTGGGCCATCTTCTAAATCGATTGGTGGGCGAGACTGTCAGGCTGCGCATCGCGCATGACCCTGCGCTTATGCCCATTCGGGCGGATCGGCGCCAATTTGAGCAGGTGGTGATGAATTTGGTGGTAAACGCCCGTGATGCCATGCCCGAAGGGGGCGAAATCACGGTCGAGACGAAAATGGTGACGCTTGATGCCCCCTTGGCGCGCGACCGCGCGCTTGTGCCAGAAGGGCGCTATGTGACCTTGCAAGTGCGCGATCAAGGCACAGGCATTGCCCCTGACAAGCGGGACAAGATTTTTGAGCCGTTTTACACAACCAAAGGCGTGGGGAAGGGCACAGGCCTTGGGTTGTCGATGGTCTATGGCATTATCAAACAGACGGGCGGGTATATTTTTGTCGATAGCGAGTTGGGGCAAGGGGCGACATTTACGATTTACTGCCCTGCCTATGATCCTGCGGCCGCCCCGCCCGTAGACACGCCAAATGCGGCCACCCCGCAGGCGCCTGTGCCCGCAAAGCAATCCAAGGGACGGGGCGAGAAAATCCTGTTGGTTGAGGATGAGCCGCCCGTGCGCGCCTTCGCCGCCCGCGCGCTGCGTCTGCGCGGCTATGAGGTGGAAGAGGCTGAGAGCGCGGAAGCAGCCCTTGAAAAGCTGCGCGCCCCAAATTGCGAGGTTGATTTATTCATCAGCGATGTGGTGATGCCGGGGCGTGATGGCCCCTCTTGGGTGCGCGAGGCGTTGGAAACACGCCCGCAAACCCCTGTTGTGTTCATGTCGGGCTATGCGGAGGATGTGTATCAAAAAACCTTGGGCGAGATCCCCAATTCTGCCTTTTTGCAAAAACCCTTTGCGCTGGCCGATCTCTTGGCCAAGGTAGAGCATCAATTACAAACGCGCGCAGAGCGCCTCCCATAGTGCGAATTCCTCGGGTCGCTCTGCCCTGAGGCGCGCCTCAAGCCCCTTGGGCAATTCCAACGGCAGGCTTGGCGAGACATTGCGCCGCTCTAGCTGCAGCGCCCCCCCAATCTTTGTTCCAAAAACGCGACTGCCTGATCCATTTTGTCATATCGAAACAAGTGATCGACCCCGATCTGCGCCGTGTCCGTGCCCAAAAAACGCGCCTGCGCGCCGATTTGTGCAAAGGCAGGGGGGGTATCCAGTAACCACGCCTCAACAAATTCGGCGAAACTTACATCAGCGGTGGAATTTGGTTTTCCCTTGATCTGATCGCGCCGCCTGTAGCGATACCAACTTCCAAGCCAGTCAATGGGTTCGCGCATGATGGCCATGGTTTCATGCGGCTGCTTGCCGCGCGCCTCAAAAAACGGGGCAAGCTGCGCCTGATAGCGCGACACGGAGACATGTTTCATCCCCGGCGGGTCAAGAATCGCCGCACTCGCATAGGGCAGGGCTGCGGCCTCTAATGCGGTTGTGCCTGTTTTTGGCACACTGAAAAGCACCAGTTTCTGTTTAAAAAACAAGAGCATATTAATATTATCGCCAAGGGCGATCCCCGTAACCACCTCTTTACCATTCACCGTAAAACATGGGCCTTGCAAGATTTTACTTGAAATGTTCTCTTTTTGTTTGCATTTATATCTGAGAACAAGAGGTGAACACGGGCAAGCATTGCCGCCTTGGCAGCAGTGTGAAATAAGGAGCCAAACCAATGGCAATGGCGGATATTCTGGACATGACGGATCGCAACGCGGCGGAAAAGCAAAAGGCACTCGACAGCGCCTTGGCACAGATCGAGCGCCAATTTGGCAAGGGCTCGATCATGCGCCTTGGGGGCGAGAACGCCATCCAAGAAATTGAGGCGACATCGACAGGCTCGCTCGGGCTCGATATCGCCCTTGGGATTGGGGGTCTGCCAAAGGGGCGGATCATCGAAATCTATGGCCCTGAAAGCTCGGGGAAGACCACGCTGACGCTTCACGCGGTCGCGGAGGAGCAAAAGAAGGGCGGGGTTTGCGCCTTTGTCGATGCCGAACACGCGCTTGACCCACAATATGCCAAAAAATTGGGCGTGAACTTGGATGATCTCCTGATTTCTCAGCCCGATACAGGGGAACAGGCGCTTGAAATCACCGATACATTGGTGCGCTCTGGCGCGGTCAGCCTCGTGGTGGTGGATTCCGTTGCAGCTTTGACCCCGAAATCCGAACTTGAGGGCGATATGGGCGACAGCTCGGTCGGGGTGCATGCGCGCCTCATGTCTCAGGCGATGCGCAAACTGACAGGTTCTATCGCGCGCTCAAACTGTATGGTGATTTTCATCAACCAGATTCGCATGAAGATCGGTGTGATGTTTGGCAGCCCAGAAACCACCACAGGTGGCAATGCGCTGAAATTCTATTCATCCGTGCGCTTGGATATCCGCCGCATCGGTGCGATCAAAGATCGTGACGAGGTTGTCGGCAACCAAACCCGTGTGAAAGTGGTCAAAAACAAGGTGGCCCCTCCGTTCAAACAGGTGGAATTCGACATCATGTATGGCGAGGGCATCTCGAAAACGGGCGAATTGCTTGATTTAGGTGTTAAGGCAGGCGTGGTTGAGAAATCAGGCGCTTGGTTTTCTTACGGGGACGAGCGGATTGGACAGGGCCGCGAAAACGCCAAGCAATTCCTGAAAGACAATCCAAGCATGGCTTTGGAGATCGAAGACAAAATCCGCGCCGCCCATGGGTTGGAATTCGGCATGGATGACAGTGATGACAGCGCGATGGTAGAGGATTAATTCCGCACTCCTTGCGTCAGCACAGTTTCGCGCGTAGCCCCAATCGGGCTGCGCGCGTCTTGTATTTTAGGCCCTTGAAATTTCCATCCCCGTCCCAAGTTTTTGTCCTGTGGACAGTGCTTTGACAAACTTGTATCCCACGCAGAACCGATGGATTTAGTCAGAAAGACCGCGTGCTCATGGCCAGTTTGAACGATATTCGCTCAACCTTTCTCAAATATTTTGAACGCAACGGCCATGCCATTGTTGAAAGCTCGCCGCTTGTGCCGCGCAATGACCCGACTTTGATGTTCACCAATTCGGGCATGGTGCAGTTCAAAAACGTCTTCACAGGGCTTGAGCATCGCGACCCGCCGCGCGCCACCACGGCGCAAAAATGCGTGCGCGCAGGCGGCAAGCATAATGACCTTGATAATGTCGGCTACACGGCGCGCCATCACACGTTTTTTGAAATGCTTGGGAATTTCTCCTTTGGTGATTACTTTAAAAAAGAGGCCATTCCCTTTGCATGGGAATTGATCACTAAGGATTTTGATATCGACCCGAAACGTCTTTTGACCACGGTCTACCATACCGATGATGAGGCGTTTGAGATTTGGAAAAAAGTGGGCGTGCCTGAGGATCGGATCATCCGCATCGCCACATCCGACAATTTCTGGCAGATGGGGCCAACAGGCCCTTGCGGCCCTTGCACCGAGATTTTCTATGATCATGGCGACCATATCTGGGGCGGCCCTCCTGGATCGGCCGAAGAAGATGGCGATCGTTTCATCGAGATTTGGAACGTGGTCTTTATGCAAAATGAGCAATTCGCGGATGGCTCGATGGTGCCTCTTAAGATGCAGAGCATCGATACAGGCATGGGTCTTGAGCGAATTGGCGCGCTTTTGCAGGGCAAGCACGACAATTATGACACCGATCTGATGCGCGCCTTGATTGAGGCTTCCGCGCACGCAACATCCGTTGATCCAGACGGGCCAAAGAATGTGCATCACCGTGTGATTGCAGATCACTTGCGCTCGACCTCATTCTTGATTGCGGATGGGGTTATGCCCTCAAACGAGGGGCGGGGGTATGTGTTGCGCCGCATCATGCGCCGCGCGATGCGCCACGCCCATCTTTTGGGCGCGCAAGACCCGTTGATGTATCGCCTCGTGCCTGCTTTGGTCAGCCAGATGGGGCAGGCCTATCCCGAGCTTGGCCGCGCGCAGGCGCTGATCACCGAGACGCTTAAGCTTGAGGAAGAACGCTTCCGCACCACCCTTGATCGTGGGCTTAAACTGTTGGATGAGGCCCTTGTTGATCTGCCCGAAGGGGCCGCTTTGGCAGGTGAGACGGCGTTCAAACTTTATGACACATACGGCTTTCCGCTGGATTTGACCCAAGACGCTCTGCGCGAAAAGGGCCGCAAGGTCGACACAGACGGGTTTGACCAAGCGATGGAGGCCCAAAAGGCCAAGGCGCGCGCCGCATGGTCGGGGTCGGGCGAAGCGGCAGATGCCGCAATTTGGTATGATCTGGCCGATCAACATGGCCCGACCGAATTTTTGGGCTATGACACGGAACAGGCCGAAGGTCAGATTTTGGCCCTTGTTTCTGACGGGGCCGAAGTGACTGCCGCGGCAAAAGGCGGCGCTGTCACGCTGATCACGAACCAAACCCCGTTCTACGGCGAAAGCGGTGGTCAGGTTGGCGATACTGGTCTGGTCAAGACCGATACGGGCCGCGCTGAAATATCAGACACGAAAAAGGTTGCGGGCCTGTTCTTGCATATCGCCAAGGTGACAGAAGGCGAGATTAAGACGGGGCAGGCCGCGGAATTGGTTGTGGATCACAACCGCCGCAGCGCCATTCGCGCGAACCATTCGGCCACGCATTTGTTGCACGAGGCCCTGCGCCGCGCGCTCGGCGATCATGTGGCGCAGCGTGGCTCATTGAACGCGGCGGATCGCTTGCGCTTTGACTTCTCGCACGCCAAGGCGCTCAGCACCGAGGAATTGGCGCGGGTCGATGCCGAGGTGAATGAATTCATCCGCCAAAACGCGGCTGTTGAGACACGGATCATGACCCCTGATGCGGCGCGTGATTTGGGGGCGCAGGCGCTCTTTGGTGAGAAATACGGCGATGAGGTGCGCGTGGTCTCCATGGGTAAGCTTGCAGGGTCGGGCAAGGGCAGCGATGGCGCGACCTATAGTCTTGAACTGTGCGGCGGCACCCATGTGCGCCAGACGGGCGACATTGGGCTTTATGTGACCCTTGCGGAAACCGCCTCTTCCTCGGGTGTGCGGCGCATTGAGGCGCTGACGGGGCAAGCGGCCTTTGATTATTTGGCGCAACAAGATCGCATCCTCAGCCAGCTTGGCGGGATGCTCAAGGCGCAAGGGACTGATGTTTTGGCCCGTGTCCAGTCCTTGATGGAGGAGCGCCGCGCGCTTCAGAATGAACGCGACCAATTGCGCCAACAGCTTGCGCTTGCGGGTGGTGGTGCGGGGGCCAAAGAGGTCGCTGCCGAAGATATCGGCGGCATCGCCTTTTTTGGGCAGGTGGTTGCAGGTGTTACTGGCAAAGATCTGCCCAGCCTGATTGATGCGCATAAGGCCAAAATCGGCTCTGGCGCGGTTCTTTTGATTGCCGAAGGCGATGGCAAGGCCGCAGTGGCTGCAGGGGTCAGCGATGATCTGACCGCGCGGCTTAGCGCCGTTGACCTGGTCAAGGCAGCCGTTGAGGCGCTTGGCGGCAAGGGCGGCGGTGGCCGCGCAGATTTGGCGCAAGGGGGGGCGAAGGATGCCACCCAAGCCGATGCGGCGCTTGCAGCCGTGCGGGATGTGATTAAGGGAGTATCATAACATGGCAGGGGCATATTGGGTAGCGCATGTCACCGTTACAAATCCAGCGGAATATGCGCGCTATGCCGAATTGGCAGGCCCCGCGATTGCGGCCTTTGGTGGCAAATTCTTGGCGCGCGGTGGTGAGGTGATCATCAAAGAAGGGCAGGGTCATGCGCGCAATGTGGTGATCTGGTTCCCCAGTTTGGCAGATGCCAATGCCTGCTATGACAGCCCCGCCTATCAAGAGGCGATGGCATTTGCCAAGGACAGCTCAATACGCGAATTGGTCTTGATTGAAGGCGTGGAATAATCCACCGCTGCCTTGCACGACACGAAAAAAAGCCGCCCCCTAGAGGGCGGCTTTTCTTTTTTCGTCTACAGTCCTGCCTTAGCGCTTGGCGATATCGACATAATCGCGCTTGGTTGGGCCCGTATAAAGCTGACGCGGACGGCCAATTTTTGCCGCAGGATCGTTCAGCATTTCTTTCCACTGTGCAATCCAACCCACTGTGCGGCTGACCGCAAAAATTGGGGTGAACATTGAGGTTGGGAACCCCATCGCATCCAAAATGATGCCCGAATAGAAATCCACGTTTGGATAGAGTTTCTTATCCGCGAAATAGCTGTCCTCAAGCGCGATTTTCTCAAGTTCTTTCGCAACTTGCAGGGTTGGGTTGTTTTCAACACCCAACAAATCCAGCACCTCATCGGCGCTTTCCTTCATCACCTTCGCGCGCGGGTCAAAGTTTTTATAGACGCGGTGACCAAAGCCCATCAGGCGGAACGGGTCGTTTTTGTCTTTCGCGCGGGCGATATATTCGGGAATGCGATCCACAGTGCCAATTTCGCGCAGCATTTCAAGGCAGGCTTGGTTCGCACCGCCATGTGCAGGCCCCCAAAGGCAGGCAATACCCGCCGCGATACAGGCAAACGGGTTCGCCCCAGACGAGCCCGCCAAGCGCACTGTTGAGGTGGAGGCGTTTTGTTCGTGATCTGCGTGCAGCGTGAAAATGCGATCCATCGCGCGGCTTAGCACAGGATCAGGCACATATTCCTCGGCGGGCACGGCAAAGCACATCCGCAAGAAATTCGTCGCATAATCGAGGTCATTGCGTGGATACACAAAGGGCTGACCGATGGAATATTTATAGGCCATCGCAGCAATGGTTGGCATTTTCGCGATCATACGGATCGAGGCCACTTCGCGCTGCCAAGGATCCGCAATATCGGTGCTGTCGTGATAGAAGGCCGACATTGCCCCCACGACACCCACCATTGTCGCCATTGGATGCGCGTCACGGCGGAAGCCACGGAAGAAATTATGCATCTGTTCGTGGATCATGGTGTGACGGGTCACGCGGGTCTCAAAATCTTCCAATTCGGCCGCGGTCGGCAATTCGCCATAAAGCAAGAGGTAGCAAACCTCGAGATAATGCGAATCTTTCGCCAGTTGGTCGATCGGATAGCCGCGGTGCAAAAGTTCGCCCTTGTCGCCATCAATAAAGGTGATCTGGCTTTCGCAAGACGAGGTGGAGGTAAAGCCTGGGTCATGGGTGAACACGCCCGCTTGGCCATATAGTTTGGTGATGTCGATGACATCAGGCCCTGCTGTGGGGCTGTAGACGGGTAGATCGAAGTCGCGATCATTGATGCTGAGTTTGGCCGTTTTCGTGTCAGTCATGACGTTCCCTCTCGCTTTGCCGCGCAAAACACAGGGTTTGCACGGGGGGTGTTGACGTATCTGGCCGTAGCATGCGCTTGGGGCCTCATTGGTGCGGGTCTGGTTTAATCCGCACCAACCGTTGCATCCGTAAGTCGGGCAATGGATTCGTCCCGACCCAGCACGAGCATCATATCAAAGACACTCGGTGAAACTGTTTGTCCCGACAAGGCCGCACGAAGCGGTGCTGCCAATTTGCCAAGCTTGGTCTTATGCGCCTCGGCGACTGCGCCGATCAGCGTTTCAAGACCCTCACGCGTCCACGTAGCATTCTGCAACTGCGCAGTCAATGATTTCAGTATACCACGGGATACATTATCCAGCGCCCCTAAGGCCTTTTCGTCAGGTTTTATTGGTCTTTCGTTTAAAACAAATGCGGCCTTCATCAAAAGCTCTGGCAGGGATTTGGCGCGATCCTTTGTGCAATAGAGCGCGGATTTGAGGCCATCTTTCTGCGATTGCGAAAGGGCGGGCTGATTGGCCGCTGCGAGATATGTTTCAATATCCCCCAAAAGCGCGGCATCTTCCATCTGTGCGATATGCCATTGGCAGACATTTTCGAGCTTTTTGAAGTCAAGCCGCGCAGGCGATTTGCCAATGCCGCCCAGATCAAACCATTCGATCGCTTGGGCATCGGTGAACAATTCATCATCACCATGGCTCCATCCCAGACGGGCGAGATAATTGCGCATCGCGGCAGGCGGGTATCCCATCGCGGCATATTCCTCGACCCCCAAAGCCCCGTGGCGCTTGGACAGTTTTTTGCCGTCTGGCCCGTGGATCAGCGGGATATGCGCCCAAATCGGTAAATCCCATCCCATTGCGCGATAAATCTGGCTTTGCCGTGCGGCATTGTTGAGATGGTCATCGCCGCGGATCACATGGGTCACACCCATGTCATGGTCATCGACCACCACCGCCAACATATAGGTCGGGGTTCCGTCCGAGCGCAGCAAAACCATATCATCCAATTGCGCATTGCCGATGGTGACACGCCCCTGAACCTGATCTTCGATGATGGTTTCACCATCACGCGGCGCGCGCAGACGGATCACAAAGGGCGCGTCAGGGTGGGTGTCAGGGGCCGCATCCCGCCACGGGCTTTGATAAAGGGTGGATTTGCCTTCGGCCCGCGCCGCCTCGCGAAAGGCTTCGATCTCGTCTTGGGTGGCAAAGCATTTATAGGCCGTGCCATTTTCCAGCATCGCGCGCGCCACTTCGGCATGGCGATCTGCGCGCTCAAACTGGCTGATGGGTTCCCCATCCCAGTCGAGGCCCAGCCAAGCCAAGCCCTTTAAAATAGCCTCTGTCGCCTCTGGGGTCGAGCGGGCGCGATCCGTATCTTCGATCCGAAGCAGGAATTTCCCACCCCGCCCGCGCGCGTAAAGCCAGTTGAACAAGGCCGTGCGCGCGCCGCCAATATGCAAATACCCCGTGGGCGAGGGGGCGAAACGTGTGACAGGCTGGCTCATCGGCTTTCCTTTCGCGGGTTTGGGCGGTGGCCCTTAACCCTTCTCTTACAAACTTACGGCTAGGTTTGGCCCTGTGTTTAGGCACTCCGCAACAGGGAAACAAGGGCGCAGAACGTGCCGATTGCAGCACCACATCCACCGATCCACATCTGGACGCGCCGCCTTGGGTTTCGCGCTTTTGTTTCTAACCTCCGCGCGCAAGCCCAAGATCGATTTTTATGGGTGCCTGTCTTTTTGGCCGCAGGCATTGCAGCGTATTTTGCGCTGCCTGTGGAACCTGACACGGGCACGCGCATCGCCGTTTTTGCAGCAGGGCTGTGCTGCGCAGCCCTTGGTGTTTGGACGCGTGGCGGGATTGCGCTGATCTCTATCGGGCTTTCACTTTTCTTAATGGGGCTGTCCCTTGGGGCATGGCGCGCGCATCACATGCAGGCCCCTATCTTGGGATGGCCATATTACGGCGTGATTGAGGGGCGGGTGGTGATGCTGGATCGCTCGGCCTCAGAGGCGCCGAGCCTGACTTTAGACCGCGTCACCATGGCCCCCATCAGCCCCCCCAGAACGCCAGACAGGCTGCGCTTGTCTTTGCATGGGCAATCGGTGCAAGTGCCGCAAATTGGCGATATCATTCGGATTGAGGCGCGCGCCTTGCCGCCATCCCCTGCATCAGAACCAAACGGGTTCGATTTCCAGCGCCATGCCTATTTTCTGGGGCTTGGTGCCGTTGGCTACAGCCGCAAAGATTTCGAAGTGATTGACCATGATCCATCGGGCCTGTGGTTGACCCGCGCGCGGCTTGATCTTTCGCGCGCCATTCAAGCACGCATGCAGGCGGGGGCAGGGGGATTTGCCGCCGCGATTTCAACAGGGGATCGCGCGGGCCTGATCGCCACAGATGTCGAGGCGATGCGCGACACCAATATCGCCCATCTCCTTGCAATATCTGGGCTGCATATGGGGCTTTTGACGGGGTTTGTTTTTACCGCCTTGCGGGTGATCTTGGCCCTTTTCCCGCGCGTGGCGCTCTACTACCCGACCAAGAAATGGGCGGCTGTTGCGGCCCTTGCCGCGGGCGGGTTCTATCTGGCCCTTTCGGGCGGGTCAGTCGCGACCGAGCGCGCCTATATTCAGGTCGCGGTCATGTTCACGGCTGTTCTCTGTGATCGGCGGGCGATTTCACTGCGCTCTGTTGCGATTGCAGCCTTGATCGTGCTGATCCGCCGACCCGAGACATTATTGTCGCCAGGCTTTCAGATGTCATTTGCAGCCACGGCGGCGCTTGTGGTTGGGTTTGGGGCCTTGTCGCGCCTCTTGACGGGGCGGACGGGCCCGCGCTCTTGGGGGTGGCGGTTGGGAATGGCGGTGATTGGGGTGCTTGTCTCATCCATTCTTGCAGGGGCAGCAACGGCGCCTTTTGCGGCGATGCATTTCAACCGCCTCACCACCTATGGCTTGGTCGCGAATTTGATTGCGATGCCGATCATGGGCATTTTGGTGATGCCATTGGGGGTTGTGGCAGGACTGCTTGCGCCTTTCGGTCTTGCCAATCTGGCGCTCTATCCGATGGAGCAGGGCCTGACCCTCATCTTATCCGTGGCCCATGAGGTGGCGGCATGGCCGCGCGCGGTGCGTATGGTCGTCAGCCCCGCACCGCTTGTTATGCCCGTTTTCGCGGCGGGGTTTGTGGGCGGATTGATTTGGAACGGGCCAATGCGGGCCGCCTTTTTCTTGCCCATGGGGGTGGCCCTTTGGATTTGGGGGCAAAGCCCGCGACCTGATATTTTGATTGCCCCTTCAGCGCGTCTTGTCGGGGTGATGGATGCGGCGGACCTGCGTGTGCCAAGCCACGCGCGCGGCGAGGGGTTCGTGGTGGATCTCTGGCTTGAAAACGATGGGGATCCTGCGACCCAACCCGAGGCGGCCGCACGACCGCTTTGGCAGGCGCAGGGGGCAGGGCAGCGTGCCACCGTCAATGGGTATCGTGTTTGGCACGGACGGGGCGAGGCGGCCTTGGCTGAGGCCCGCTCGGCCTGCAGGGCGGCGGATGTTGTGATCCTTGCCGCCCGTCTAAACACATCGGATAGTCCGGGGCCTTGCCTATTTTTTGATGCGCGCGATATGGCCCGTGCGGGCGCTGTGGCCTTGCATTTGCCCCAAGGGGGTATCGGCCCAATCACCATAGAAACAAGCCGCGCATCACAGGGTGCGCGGCTTTGGTCTGGCAGGTCACGATAAGAGGGCGGGTCAGTAAACCCGCACCAAGCCAACAAGGCGACCTTGCACCTTCACCTGACCTTCGGGCAGGACGCGGGTTTCATAGGCAGGGTTGGCCGCCTCAAGCGCGATCATATTGCCCTTGCGGCGAAAGCGTTTGAGCGTGGCCTCATAGCCTTCGACCAAGGCCACAACGATGTCACCATTCTCGGCGCTGTTGCGTTCTTCGATGATGACCATATCGCCATCATTGATGCCCGCCTCAATCATAGAGTCGCCTTTCACTTCGAGCGCGTAATGCGCCCGCCCTGCCGCCAACATGGAGGCTGGCACGCTGACGTGATGCGAGATATCCGCCAAAGCCTCAATCGGGGTGCCCGCTGCGATGCGGCCCATCATTGGCAATTCGCTGACCCCGCGCGTCTCAACCGCTTGCGCGCGGGCGGGCGGGTCGACCCTGTCCCCCTCGATCACGCGGGGCGCAAAGCCTGCTTTGGCCCCAGTGCCAAATTTCTGCTCTAACGCATCGGGCAGTTTTACAATCTCCAGCGCGCGGGCCTTATGGGCCAGACGGCGGATAAAGCCCCGTTCCTCAAGGGCGGTGATCAGACGATGGATGCCCGATTTCGAGCGCAAATCCAGCTCATCTTTCATCTCGTCAAAACTGGGGGGAACACCGTCCTTTTGCATGCGGCGGTGGATGAATTCCAACAGGTCTAGCTGCTTTTTCGTCAACATCTCGAACGGGCCTCTGCTCATGCATCGCTTGGCGTGATGCGGTTATGTTCGATGAATGTTCTACCCTTGTTCGCCTATTTTGTCAACGCCCCTGCGATTTTAGGTGTTAAAGGCTGAGGTAATCAACAAGATCACCCGCCTTGCGCGGCCCGTCATTCGGGGGGCGGATCAACAAGGCACCCGCCTCGGCGAAAATGGTCAAGAGCGCGCTGTCTTGGCTTGTAAAGGGGGCAATATGTGGCAGCGCCGCCCCCTTTTGCGGCGCAAGGCTTGCGCGCATGTAATGGGCGCGGGGGCCATTGGCGGGCAGATCCGTTGACAGTTGCGCCTGTTTGGTGCGGCGCGGGGATTTGGGCAGCCCTTGGAAGGCGCGCAATTGCGGCACCATGAAAAGATGCCCGCACACCATGGCGGATACGGGGTTTCCGGGCAAACCCAAGAGGGCCGCATCCCCCATCCGCCCCGCCATCAGGGGCTTTCCAGGGCGCATCGCAATTTTGTAAAAACTGCGCTCAAGCCCCAGATCTTGGGCCACGGCGCCAACCAAATCATGATCGCCTACCGATGCGCCGCCCACAGTGACAATCAAATCTGCGCCTTTTGCCATTTCAAACGTGGCGGCAAGGCTGTCGCGCCTGTCGCGCGTAATCGGCAAAAGGCGCACGACCGCACCCTCAGCCTCGGCCATTGCGGCCAAACCATAAGTGTTTGAGGCAATGATTTGATCAGGGCGCGGGGTTTCGCCGGGACTGACCAATTCATCCCCTGTGGCAATGATTGCCACCTCAGGGCGGCGATAAACCGAAAGGCGCGGCGCATTCATGGCCGCGGCCAAGGCCAGATCCGCAGGGGTCAGGCGGCGTGGTGGGGTCATCTCTGCCCCTGCTTTGAAATCAGCGCCTGCAGGGCGAATATGGGGCGCGTCATCCACCGCATTGATCACGATATGATCCTCTGCGGCGGTGACATCCTCTTGGATCACAATATGATCGGCCCCTTGCGGCAGCGGGGCGCCCGTGAAAATTCGCACCGCCTCACCTTGGCCAATCTGGCCCTGCCATGCTTGCCCCGCGGGGGCCGCACCCACCACCCGCAGCCGCGCGCCAAGGCACAAATCCGCTTTGCGGATTGCATAGCCATCCATCGCAGAGGCCGCAAAGGGCGGCTGATCACGCATCGCCACAACAGGCCGCGCCAAAACCCGCCCCGCTGCATGGCGCAAGGGGATATCTTCAACCCCCAAGGGCTGCGCCAAGTCCAAACACTGCGCGAGGGCCTCACTTACGGAAATCATTGCGCCTCGTATTTCCCTGACTTGCCGCCATCTTTGAGCAGCACGCGCAGCCCGCCGATTTCCATCGCGCGGTCGGCGGCTTTGAGCATGTCATAGACCGTCAGCGCGGCGGTGGAGGCGGCGGTCAGCGCCTCCATCTCAACCCCCGTTTGGCCCGTGGTTTTCACAATCGCTACAATCCGCACCCCAGGCAGGGCGCTGTCTGCCTCGAGCGTCAAGGCCACTTTTGACAGGGATAAAGGATGGCACAGCGGGATCAAATCGGCGGTTTTCTTCGCCCCCATGATCCCCGCAAGCCGCGCGACCCCCAAAACATCGCCCTTTTTCGCAGTGCCACTTTCCACAAGCGCCAATGTCTCAGGGGCCATGCGCACAAAACATTCGGCCATCGCCACGCGGTCAGTTGCGTCTTTGGCAGAGATGTCCACCATATGCGCCTGTCCGTCTTTGTCGAAATGGGTCAGTTTTTGCTCGCTCATGCCGCCCTCACATTGTGCCAGTATAGGGGTCAGATAAGAGCGCGCTTGTGGCCGCGGCCACATCATCTGCGCGCATCAGGCTTTCGCCGATCAGGAAACTGCGCGCCCCATATTTTGCCATATCGGCCAAATCTGCGGGGGTGAAAAGCCCGCTTTCACAGATCAAAAGCCGATCTTCAGGGGCCATGCGCGACAGGCGGCGGGTGGTCTCAAGGCTGGTCTCAAAGGTGTTGAGATTGCGGTTATTGATCCCCAAGAGGCGTGATTTTAGGGCGCTTGCGCGCTCTAGCTCGGCCTCATCATGCACTTCGATCAGCGCATCCATTCCCCAATCGAACGCCGCCGCCTCAAGCTCGGCGGCTTGGGCATCACTGACAGATGCCATGATGATCAAAATGCAATCGGCCCCCCAAGCGCGCGCCTCGGCCACTTGATACGTGTCATAGAGGAAATCTTTGCGCAGCGCGGGCAGGGTGGTTGCGGCGCGTGCCGCCACCAGATAGTCAGGCGCACCCTGAAAACTGGGGGTGTCGGTCAGAACCGAGAGGCAGGTGGCCCCGCCCGCCTCATAGGCGCGTGCCAGGGCGGGCGGATCAAAATCAGGGCGGATCAACCCTTTGGACGGGCTCGCCTTCTTGATTTCAGCAATCAAACCATAGCCTTCGCGGCTGGCCTCTTGTAGCGCCTCGGCGAAGGGGCGGAGGGGCGGGGCATTGCGTGCCGCATCCTCAACCTCGCTAAGAGGCCTCGCTGCCTTTGCGGCTGCGATTTCCTCAAGCTTATAAGCTTTGATTTTTTCTAGGATCGTGGGGGTGCTCATGCGGCCTCCGATGTCAGGCTTGCGATGTCAGGCTTGCCATGTCAGGCGGGCAAGGGCGGTTAGTTTTGCCTTGGCCTTGCCGCTGTCGATGCTGTCGCGGGCCATCTCGACCCCTGCGCGCAGATCACTGGCGTGATCCGCAACCACAAGCGCACAGGCCGCATTCAAAAGAACCGCATCGCGATAGGCGGATGGCGCCCCCTCAAGCAGCGCGGCAAAGGCGCGGCCATTCTCCTCAGGAGAGCCACCCAAGATATCGCGCAAGGGGTGAACGGGCAGGCCTGCATCCTCGGGGTGAATTTCACCTCCTGTGATTTTTCCATCCTCAAGCTTTGCAACCTGTGTAGCCCCGCAGATCGACACCTCATCGCTGCCGTCATCCCCATGGACAAGCCATGCTTTCTCGGATCCCAAATCCTTGAGAACTTCAGCCATTGGGAAAATCAGGTCAATCGCAAAGGCCCCGGTCAATTGCCGTCTCACCCCTGCAGGGTTGGTCAGAGGCCCAAGGATGTTAAAGATGGTTTTGCATCCCAATTCTTGGCGCACGGGCATGACATGTTTGATCGCGGGGTGATGCATTGGGGCCATCATAAAGCCGATGCCAATTTCATTTATGGCACGTTCTGCGACTTCGGCGCCGACCATGACATTGACCCCCAAGGCGGTTAGCGCATCTGCGGCCCCTGATTTGGACGACAGATTGCGATTGCCATGTTTGGCCACGGTCACCCCTGCACCCGCCACCACAAAGGCGGTCGCGGTGGAAATGTTCAGCGTGCCCATGCCATCGCCACCTGTCCCCACGATATCTATCGCGCCTGCGGGTGCGGACACGGCGGTGCATTTTGCGCGCATCACAGCCGCCGCCGCCGCATATTCAGAGACGGATTCACCGCGCGCGCGCAAGGCCATCAACAAGCCCCCCATTTGCGCGGCGGTTGCTGTGCCCTCGAACAGATGTGTGAAGGCCGTCTCGGCTTGGGCGCGGGACAGCGGCCCTTCTGAGGCCGCAAAGATCAGGGGTTTCATTGCATCGCTCATGCAGGCACCGCTCCCTTCGTGGTGTCGATAAAGGTTTTCAGCATCGCATGGCCATGTTCCGAACGGATGCTTTCGGGATGAAATTGCACGCCCTCAATCGGCAGGGTTTTATGGCGCAGCCCCATAATCGTGCCATCTGTTAATTCCGCTGTGACCTCAAGACAATCGGGCAGGGAGGCGCGCTCAACCACCAGACTGTGATAGCGCGTGGCAAAAAGGGGCGAAGGTAGGCCTGCAAAGACCCCGATGCCTTTGTGATGGATCTCGCCCAGTTTGCCATGCACGATTTCATGGCACTGCACGACCTTACCCCCAAAGGCCTCGCCAATGGTTTGATGCCCCAAGCATACGCCAAAAAGCGGCACGCGGGCCTCGGCGGCAGCGCGGGTCAGATCAAGACAGATACCCGCCTGTGCGGGGTCACAAGGCCCAGGTGAAAGAACAATCCCATCTGGCCCCATGGCCAAGGCCTCGGTCACTGTCAGCGCGTCATTGCGCAAAACGCGGGTTTCTGCCCCAAGCTCGCCCAAGTAGTGAACAAGGTTATAGGTGAAACTGTCGTAATTATCGATCAAGAGAAGCATGACGGGCTCGCGGAATTGGGGGTGTTTTGGCAGATCACTCAGGCTATAAATGTTCAGAGCCGCGCCTCGGGGTCAAGGGAGGTGGGGCTGAAAACATGCGGCACTGCGCAGATTGATTGGCACAAGAGAGGGTAAAGTCGGATGCTAAAGGGGTTTTTGGTCGGTGCCGTGATCGGCACGGTGATCTCTGTGACGGGATTATTGGGCACATCCTATTTCTTAGGGCAAGACACGGGCGGGGTGGTGGAGCAGGCCCAAGAGGCCGAACGCCCTGATCCCGTGGCCGCCCCCTCCCCAGATCCTGCCCCCGCCGCCGCGCCAGAGCCTGAACCGCAGCCAGAAGCGCAGCCAGAGCCAGAGCCTGAGCCGCAACCAGAACCCGAGCCAGAACGCGTGGTTTTGCCAACAATCACGCCAGATGCCCCTGTTGCACAACCCGCGATGCCCCCCGTTTCGGCCTCGGCACCCATGCCAGAGCCCGAAGATCTGCCTGCGGTCGTGGCCTACGCAACGCCGTTTTCTGCACCGCAATTTGTGCCGCTTTTCTCAATCTTGCTTTATGATGATCCCGAATTTCCGCTGACCGATAGCACCCTGCAAAGCCTAACGGTGCTTGTGAGCATCGTGATTGATCCCACGCGCATGGATGCAGAGGCGCAACTGGCGCGATATCGTGCGGCAGGGATTGAGGCGGTCATAGAGGCGCGATTTGCTGATCTTGCGGCATTCGAGGTCGCGCTCGACCGCCTGCCGCAAACTGTGGCCTTGCTCGACAGCGCAGATGGAACATTGCGCGGGGATATTTCCCTCCAAAGTCAGGTTCTGGCGCGGATGGGGGAAACGGGCCATGGGCTGATTGCAGGCGCCTTCGGTCTTGGCGGCCTTGAGCAGGCCGCCGCCCGCGATGGCGTTCCTGCCGCGCGTCTTTACCGCGTTTTGGATGACGAGGGGCAATCTGCGCCCGTCATGTTGCGGCTTTTGGATCGTGCGGCCTTTGAGGCACAGCAAACAGGCAGCGCGATTGTTCTGGGCCGCAGCTATCCCGAAACCTTGGCGGCGCTTTTGTCTTGGGGGGCAGGGCAGGCGGCGGTGAACGCAAGTTATGCGGTCGCGCCCGTCTCAGCGATCTTGCAACAGACCCTCGCGCGCTAGGCGTTCTTGTCTAATCTTTGCTTTGGGATTGGCCCGCGAATTGCGCGGCCTCTGCCGCCGCTTTGCGCAAGGCGCGCGATTTGTTCACGGTTTCCATGAATTCCGCCTCGGGGTCACTGTCATAGACAACGCCACCGCCCGCTTGGATGTAAAGCTGTGCATCTTTTAAAACAGCGGTGCGCAAGGCGATACAAATATCCATATCGCCGCCCGCACTGAAATACCCGACACCGCCCCCGTAAACGCCGCGCTTTTCTGGCTCTAACTCGTCAATGATCTGCATGGCGCGCAATTTCGGCGCGCCCGAGACTGTGCCTGCGGGCAGACCCGCCAAAAGGGCAGAAAGCGCGTCATGCTCATCCGACAATTCGCCCACCACATTCGAGACGATATGCATCACATGGCTGTAGCGTTCGACAATGAATTCTTCGGTTGGACGCACCGTGCCTATTTTTGCGACACGACCCACGTCGTTGCGGCCCAAATCCAGCAGCATCAGATGTTCGGCCAATTCTTTTTTATCGCTCAGCAAATCCGCCTCAAGCGCGCGATCTTCTTCGGGCGTAGCACCGCGGGGGCGTGTGCCTGCAATCGGGCGAATGGTGACTTGGCTGCCTTTGACCTGCACCAAAATCTCGGGGCTTGCGCCAACGACCTGATAAGGCCCGAAATTGAAGAAGAACATATAGGGCGAAGGGTTCGTGCGCCGCAACGCGCGATAGAGGGCGAAGGGCGGATGCGGGAAATCCTGCGTCCAGCGCTGCGAGGGGACAACCTGAAAAATATCGCCCGCTCGAATATAGGCCTTGGCCTTGTCCACGGCGGCGAAATAGCCCTCTTTGGTGAAATTGGAAACGGGCTCAACGCCAGATGTGTCTGCATCCGCCCCCAAATGGCGTTGCGCGATGGCAGGGGCCTGTTCGAGCTTGTCGAGCGCCTCTTGCACCCGCGCGCAGGCCGCTGCATAGGCGGTTTCCGCCGAAATATCCGCCGAGAAGAACGCAGGCGACACCAAGGTTACATCGCCCTTAACCCCATCTAGCACTGCAACCAAAGATGGGCGCATCATCACGGCATCGGGCAGGCCAAGCGGGTCTGGGTTCACATCGGGCAAATGCTCCACCAAACGGATCATGTCATAGCCCAAATAGCCGAATAGACCCGCTGCGGCCTGTGGCATATCGGCGGGCAAATCAATTTGACTTTCGGCCAAAAGCGCGCGCAGCGAGGTGAGGGGCGCGCTGTCGCACTCAACAAAATGATCCCGATCTTGGGCAGCGTGGCGGTTGATCCGCGCCTGTGTGCCGTGACATTCCCAGATCACATCGGGGGCCATGCCCACGATTGAATAGCGGCCGCGCAATTCACCGCCCGTGACAGATTCAAGCATGAAACTGTCTTGGCCCGCATTCGCAAGTTTCAGCATCAGCGAAACAGGCGTGTCCAAATCAGCAGCCAAACGAGCATAGACAATCTGGTTTTTGCCTTGCGCCCAACCTTCGGCGAAGCTGTCAAAACGGGTGATTAGCGCCATGATCCGTGCCTTATGGGAAGGATGCGTGGACTTGGTTGACCACGGATTGGTTAAAGGTAAGGCCGACCGCCGATTGCATCTGGCGTCCGAAATCTTCGAATAAATCAGCCGTCAGGGACTGGCTGATTTGTTGGGTCAGGATATTGGCCAGTAGATCCGTGTCAGGGTCGGCGCGATCGGCGGGGTTGATCGCATCAAGGCGCACCACCAAGGCCTGTGCCTCACCGCCGACAACTGCAATCTCGCCCGTGCGGGACAGGCCAAACACTGTTTGCACCAGCGCGTCAGGCGTATCCGCGATAAAGTCATTGCGCCGCACATCTGTCTCGCGCATCAAGCCGCCAAACCGCTCAAGGCGCCGACCCGAGGCCGCAATATCGGCGCGGATTTCTTCGGCGCGGGCCAAGAGCGCGTCTTGGGTCGCATAGATTGTCCAATCCGCGATGACATCCGCGCGCACATCGTCAAGAGGCGGCAGGGTTGGCAACACGATTTGGTCAAGCCGCAGGGCGAATACCCCGCCATCGGAGAGATCGAGAATTTCGGGGAAATCCCCGTCTTCAATCGTGTCTGCAACCGCGCGGAAGGCCTCGTAGGCGGCAATGCCATCCTCTTGGCTGCCATCATAGCGGATCGTGCCAAGCACCATTTGCGTCTCATCCGCGACCTCCTCAAGGGTGGCGCCTGAGGCGAGGAGGTCGTCAAACCCTTCGCGCAGGTCAGAAATGGCGCGGCGCGCGGCATCCGCCGTGACTTCGCTGCGCAGGTCGTCCTGCACCTCCTCAAACGGGATTTCTGTCGCATCCAACACGGCATTGATGCGGAAAATTGCAGGGCCAAAGGGCGAGGCAACGGGGCCCACGAATTCCGCATCGCTTGCGGCGAAAACGGCCTCTGCCTCGGCGGCAGAGAGATCATCGCGCGTGACATCCCCCATATCGGTGTCTTCCAACAACAGCCCACGTTCACTCACGAGGGTTTCAAAATCTGCGCTGCCGTCATTGAGCCGTGTCCAAGCGGCTTCGGCCTCCGCTTCGGTGGGGTAGACCAAACGCTCAACCAAGCGGCGCTCGGGTTGGCGGTACGCCTCAATGCGTTCTTGATAGAGGCTTTGCAGCGTGCTGTCGCTGACGGGGATATCATCCATGATGATGTTGGGCGTGATCCAGATATAGGTGATCTCGCGGGCCTCGGGCAGGGTAAAGCGATCTGGGAATGCCTCGTAATGGGTTGTGATCTGTTCTTCCGTAGGGGCGGGCACGGCGGTGTCCAAATCGGCGGCGGTCAAAGGCAGATAAGAAAAGCCACGGGATTCTTGTTGATAGGCCACCAAAGGATCAACCAATGCCGCAGGCGCAGGCACGCGCCCCAAAATCGCAGATTGCAGGATGGAGCGGGCGATATCCGCACGAATTTCTTCCTCAAATTCGCCGGCACTCAAACCGCGTTGGCTGAGAAAAAACTCATAGGCTTGGCGGTCAAACGTGCCATCTGCGCCTTGGAAAGCGGGGATTTGCAAAATCTGGTTGGCGATCTCCTCATCCCCGATGGAGAGCGTCATCATCGCCGCCTCATTATCAAGGGCCGCGCGCGCAAAAAGGCCCTGACGCACCTGTGCATCTATGCCGTTGGCAATCAGCATCGATAGGGTCACATTTTGCCCTGTCTCCCCGCTGCGGGCACGCAATTCTTGATCTAGGGCGCGGGCATAGTCTTCGGCGCTGATCTCAATATCGCCGACCGATCCCATCCGCGAGGCGCCACCTGAGAACGACCCGATCCCAAAGCCTGCTAGGGCCACAAATAGCAGGCCAAGGATTGCCCAGACAAAAATCTTGGACAGGGATTTTCGGGCCGATTTGCTCATATGCGTGTCTCGCTTTGTTGCGCTGTGCCGATCTTGTGCCTGACAAAAGCCACCACGCGCAACCCGCGCGGGTGGCATTTACCAAATTTGTGATGAGGATTTACGCGCTTGGGGCAGGGGGGGCAAGCAACTTAGAAGGGGATTTCGTCATCCATATCGCTTGGCATGGATTGGCCCGCACCACCGCGATCCATTCCGCGATCATCTGGGAAACCGCCGCCGCTGATGCGGTCATCTCCGCCGCCATAGCCGCCGCTATCGCCATAGCTGCCGCCGCCGCCCGATTGATCATTGCGACCATCAAGCAAGGTCAACTCGCCACGATAGGGGCGCAAGACCACCTCGGTCGTGTAACGATCCTGCCCATTTTGATCCTGCCATTTGCGGGTTTCCAACTGCCCTTCGATATAGACCTTTGACCCTTTGCGCAGATATTGTTCTGCAATGCGGGCCAAAGGTTCTGAGAAAATCGCCACCGAGTGCCATTCTGTGCGCTCGCGCCGCTCGCCTGTATTGCGATCTTTCCAGTTTTCAGATGTCGCGATGCGCAAATTGCACACTTTGCCGCCATTCTGAAAGCTGCGCACCTCAGGGTCGCGCCCCAAATTCCCGACCAGAATTACCTTATTAACCGAACCTGCCATGTCACCTCTCCCATAGTCGTGGCCGCGAATCTGCGCCTTTGAGATATGTTTAGACCATCGTAAATTGGTTAATGAAACCCGAATTTCATTTGCAGGCGGCGCACAAGCGCTTGGCCCTGTGGGGGATACAGGCTAAAACAACACAGGTTTTATGAGGTGAATGGGCCGTGAAGGTGCAGAAAGTCAGCCTGATTTCTGTGGGATTTGTCCTAATATTTGGGCAAATCTCTATGGCCTATGGCAATAGCCTTGATCGTTTCCGTTCGGCGGCACGGGTTTTGGACAGCCGCGCCTCAAGCCAATATTCCAATTCAGAACGCTTGCGCCCTGATTACGATGCGGCCCTTGGCGCGGCGATCCCGCGCTTTTCAGGGCAGGCCCCTCAGGCCTATCTTGATCTTGCCCGCAATGCAGCGCGCCGTCATGGCGTGCCTGAGGATTTGTTCCTACGCCTTGTTGCGGTTGAATCGAACTGGAACCCGCGCGCCATCAGCCACGCAGGGGCGATTGGTTTGGCGCAATTGATGCCAGATACCGCTGATCTCTTGGGGGTAAACCCGCATGATCCTGCGCAAAACCTAGAAGGGGGTGCGCGCTATTTGGCGATGCAATATCGCAATTTCCGCTCATGGCGTTTGGCCTTGGCGGCCTATAATGCAGGGCCACAAGCCGTGAACACCCATGGCGGTGTGCCGCCCTTTCAAGAGACGCAAAATTATGTGCGCCGCATTTTGGGGGGTGGGTGAGCGCCTAGCTGGTCGGCTCGGCCCCCAATTCGACCAAGGCACGGCGATAGGTTTCGGCCTCGGGCAGCCCTGCATCTAGGGCAAACACATAAGCATGGGTCAAATAAAACGCGGCAGAGGCCGCACCCATATCATCGGCGGCCTTGGCATATATTTGCGCAATGCGTTCTTTGTCGCCTGCCGCATGGGCCGCAAGAAGTGCGGCATCAAGCGCGGATTTTGGGGCGCTCACAATCCGCTTTCCGTGTCGCGCAACCGCTGCGCCACCCATTGGTGGAACATATGTGTCGGCCCGTCCATCGCGGGGGCAAAGCGGCCCCCATCAAACCCTGCGGCAGCACGCCCTTTTTGCATCCCCTCCACCACAAAAATATCTTCGATAAAGACATCCTTCCACAGCTTGGCGTTTTTCGCGCGCAAGGCAGGATCGGTCTTTGGGGTGGCATAGTAGAGATGCACATGCTCGCGCGTGCGGTTATGGGCGACAGGCTCTAGGATGATCGCAAAGGCATGATCGCGATGCACGCCCAGCAAGACATTGGGATAAAGCGCGATATATTCAGCGGCGGTGTCCCATGTCTGCGACAGCCCGTCAAAATCAGGAAAGCTTTGGCCTTTCTCATCCTTGAGCTGGCGATAGACAAGCGTGCCTTGGCCCGAGAATTTTTGTTCTTCTTCAATGTGATAGTGATCTTCTAGGCGCGAATAGCTGTTCAGGCCCGGATGCACCCATGGCAAGTGATAGCTTTCGCAATAATTCTCGACCGCGAGTTTCCAATTCGTATTCACATCCAAGGTAAAGCGGCTGTCTTCGCCGCCATGATAAAGCGGCTTTTCAAATTCAGCCCAACGGGTGAGGGCGGCTTGGTGTTGGGTTTCAAAATCGGGCGCATCGCCCGAAAGGTTGATAAACACTACATCCCGCCAGATAAGGCTGCGCACCTCTTTGAGGCCCAAGGTCGTCCGCTCAATCCCTTCATGTTGGTTTTGGCCTGGCCCGCCCACATGGGGCGTGGCCACAAGGCGGCCATCCTTGGCATAGCACCATGAATGATAGGGGCAGCGGATGGCGCCTTCGATTTTGCGCGGCGCATCGACCAAGATCATACCGCGGTGGCGGCAGATGTTGAAAAAGACCCGCACCGCCCCTGTGTCATCGCGCAAAAGCAGCAGGGGTTGGCCCAAAAATTCAATCGGTTTTGCATCACCATTTTCAGGCACATCGGCCCCAACGGCCAAAGCGGCCCATTGATGCTCAAGCGCCGCGCGGTTTTCACGAGCGATTGTTGCGGGGTCGGTGTAATGCGCATTCGGCAGGCCATTGGCGCGCGAAATTGGCGCAAGAACGCTGTCGAGATCGTGCTTGATCAAATCATCAGGCATAGGTCTTTCCCCCCAAGAAAAGATGCGCCCCAAATGGGGATGATCTTTTTTGAAGGCTAAGGCCGCGCTGATCTTATCAAAACGCGACCTTTGAGACTATGGGAAGCGACCTATGCGGTTACGCACCGCGCGCAATGGCAGCAACGCCTGTGCGGGCAACCTCTAACAGGCCCAAGGGGCGCATGAGATCGGCAAAGGCGTCAATTTTCTCGGGCGTGCCGGTGATTTCAAAGACGAAACTTTCCAAAGTGCTGTCCACCACATTGGCGCGGAAAATCTCGGCAATGCGCAAGGCTTCGACACGATGCTCACCCTTACCTTTGACCTTGAACAAGGCCAATTCGCGGCTGACCATCGCGCCTTCCACGGTGAGGTCATGCACCTCATGGACGGGCACCATACGCTCAAGCTGCATTTTGATTTGGTTGATCACCTGTGGCGTGCCTGAGGTCACAATCGTGATGCGTGACCGATGGCCTGCATGATCAACCTCAGCCACAGTCAGGCTTTCGATATTATAGCCGCGGCCCGAAAACAGCCCGATGACACGGGCCAGAACGCCCGCTTCGTTTTGCACCAAAACCGCGAGCGTGTGGGTTTCAATCGCGTCAGACATATGGCTGCGCAGATCATAGGCCGAATGGCTGCTAGAGCCTTTTTCGATATTGAGCGGAGACATGATTACACCCTTTCCTTAGACCAAGACGCTGCCCTTGGCGTCAATCACGCCTTGGGTTTCAGCCTCGCCCAACAACATTTCATTATGTGCCTTGCCCGATGGGATCATTGGGAAGCAATTTTCATGCTTTTCAACCAAACAGTCGAAAATCACAGGCCCGTCATAGGCGAGCATTTCTTTGATCGCCTCATCCAGATCATCAGGATTGTCGCAGAGGATACCCTTGCACCCGAACGCTTCGGCCAGTTTCACGAAATCGGGCAGGGCCTCTGACCATGAATGGCTGTAGCGTTCACCATGCAGCAATTCCTGCCATTGGCGCACCATGCCAAGACGTTCGTTGTTGAGGATGAATTGCTTGACGGGCAGACGGTATTGCACGGCCGTGCCCATTTCCTGCATATTCATCAGCCATGATGCCTCGCCCGCCACATTGATTACTAAGGCGTCAGGATGGGCGACCTGCACCCCGATTGAGGCGGGTGTGCCATAGCCCATTGTGCCAAGGCCGCCAGAGGTCATCCAACGATTGGGGTCTTCAAAACCCAAATATTGCGCGGCCCACATCTGGTGTTGGCCGACCTCAGTTGTGATGTAGCGATCCATGCCTTTCGTCAGCGCCTCAAGCCGCTCAAGCGCATATTGCGGTTTGATTGTCTTGGTCGAATTTTTATAGCTGAGGCATTTCACGGCACGCCATTCTTCGATCTGGCCCCACCATTTCTTGACCGCTGCGGAATTCGTTTTGCTGCCGCGCGATTTCCAGATGCGCAGCATATCTTCCAACACATGGGACACATCCCCGATAATGGGGAAATCCGCATGGATCACCTTGTTAATCGAGGAGGGATCAATATCGACATGCGCCTTGAGGCTGTTTGGCGAAAACGCGTTGATACGCCCTGTGATGCGGTCATCAAACCGCGCGCCAATATTGATCATCAAATCGCAGCCATGCATGGCAAGGTTGGCCTCGTAAAGGCCATGCATACCCAACATCCCCAACCATTTCTCGCCGGATGCGGGATAGGCGCCGAGCCCCATCAAGGTTGAGGTAATGGGAAATCCAGTCGCCTCGACCAGTTCACGCAGCAGCTTGCTTGCCGCGGGGCCAGAATTGATCACGCCGCCGCCTGTGTAAAAAATCGGACGCTCCGCCTGTTCCATGGTCTCGACCAAGGCGGTGATCATCGCGGTGTCGCCTTTGACGCGCGGGGTATAGTGATCAACCTTTGCGCGGGGCTTTTCGACATAGGTGCCTGTTGCGAATTGCACATCTTTTGGAATGTCAATCAAAACAGGGCCTGGGCGGCCTTTTGTGGCGATATGAAACGCCTCGTGAATGGTGGATGACAGGTGATCTGTGTCTTTGACCAGCCAGTTCATCTTGGTGCAGGGGCGGGTGATGCCGACTGTATCGGCCTCTTGGAATGCGTCTGACCCAATCATGAAGGTTGGAACCTGACCCGTCAGAACCACGATTGGGATCGAATCCATCAAGGCATCCACCAATCCTGTCACAGCATTGGTTGCCCCGGGGCCAGAGGTGACCAACACAACACCCGGTTTACCCGTGGCGCGGGCATAGCCTTCGGCGGCATGCACGGCCCCCTGTTCATGACGCACAAGAATGTGGCGAATGTGATTTTGTTGAAAGATCTCGTCATAGATGGGCAGAACGGCGCCACCTGGATACCCGAACACCGTATCAACGCCTTGTTCGATCAAGGCTTCGACCACCATCTTTGCACCGGTCATCTGACGCGTCATCTGTCTTTGTCCTTCGTTTTACACTTTGGCCGCTATACGGGGCGGTGTTTTATGGGGTGTTGCGAATAAAAAAGCCCTCGGTGATATCCGAGGGCGCATGGGGGTTTTTATGGCTATCGTCACCGACCCATGCGCGCTGTCACTCCCACATTTACGACCACCAAATCTAGCATCCCAATCTCCTATAATCGGGGCGACATTAGGTATCCGCGGGGGGGAGGTCAACAGCGTTTGCAGGGTAGAAATTAAATAAACTGTCTTTTGGCGGCGAAAATGCGCAATTTTATATCTCAGAATGGCCCGAATGGATGGTTTTCTGAATTTGACCATCCAAATTTGGGGATGATTGGCCGCTTTTGCTTTCCGATAGGGCTATGCGCTTTGGGAGGGCCAAGATCGGTGAAACTGCAGGTGCCCTTGCGTTTGAAAAGATTCGGGGCGCGGGCGCAGATCATGGCGAGTGCGCCGCGTTCAATTGTAACCTTAAGTTGATCGCTTGCGTAAAATCCATTCACCTCTTCTAAAATTAGGTCAGAATTTGCGATATATTTTAGGGAAAATGGCTCTTTTGGTAAAAAAATTTTACAAAATCGGGGCTTCGAGCGCGGAAATTGGTTTGCGGCGCAATTTTGTTGCTGTAGCGTGGCAGAACCTTGAAACGAAAAACTGTCGCACCAATGCGGCAGTGTCCGAATGGGAGGAATACTATGGATCGTCGTTCTTTCTTGAGAACGTCTGCCCTTGGGGGGACAGCAGCCGCAGCTTCGACTTTGGCCGCACCACTTTACGCTCAGGGCAATCGTACGCTGACATTGGTAACTTCGGTTCCTGATGGTTTCGCGATCTTTGATGATGCGGCACAGATGGCGGCAGACTACATCACTGCTATGACCGATGGTCAGCTGACCATCAACAAGATGCCTGCAGGCAGCCTTGTTGGCGCGTTCGAAGTGTTTGACGCCGTGTCCTCTGGTCAGGCTGATATGTATCACTCGGCTGATTACTACTTCTTGAACCAGCACCCTGGCTTTGCATTCTTCACCGCCGTGCCTTTCGGTATGACCGGTCAGGAATTCGCCAACTGGTATTACAACCGTGGTGGTCACGAGCTGCACAACGAGCTTGCAGGTCTCTTTAACCTGAAATCCTTCACTTGCGGCAACACAGCGATGCAGCCAGGTGGTTGGTTCAACAAAGAAATCAACTCGGCTGATGACCTTCAGGGTCTGCGCTTCCGTATGCCCGGTCAGGGTGGTCAGGTTCTTGGCCGCTTGGGTGCATCCGTTCAGAACATTCCTGGCGGCGAAATCTATCAGGCGCTTGCTTCTGGTCAGATTGACGGTGCGGAATGGATCGGCCCCTTCGCGGATGAGCGCATGGGCTTCCAGGAAGCAACCTCGATCTACTACACCGCAGGCTTCCACGAGCCAGGTTCTGCATTGACCTTGTCGTTCAACCTCGATGTCTACGAAAGCTTCACCAGTGCACAGAAGCAAATCGTTGACGCGGCCTGTGCGGCAGCAAACTCCAAATCCTTGGCGATGACGTTGCAGGAAAACGGTGCGGCGCTTGAGCGTCTGCGCGCAGGCGGCATCCAGACACGTCAGTTCCCTGATGATGTTTGGGATGCGTTCGGCCGTGCTTCCGCAGAAGTGCGCGAAGAGAACATGGGCGATCCGATCTATGCACAGATCGCAGAAAGCTACTTCGCTGCGATGCAGGAATCGGTTGGCTGGTATGACATCGGTGATGGCGAATATATGCGCCAGCGTAACCGTGTGAACGCAGGCTAATCGTCTGAACTTCGGCTCCTCTCCCGTGCAAGCGGGGGAGGAGTTTTTCTTACATCTCCCCGAAGCTGCCTCTCATAGCGGGACAGATCCAGCGCCAAGCGCGTGCAGGTTTCTGCGTGCTGCGGTGCTGCAAATTCCGTCGATGCAACGCCCGCTTCTGCAAGGATAGTCACATGATTGATTTCATTGTCTGGGTCTTCACCAATATCGCGATGGCCCCTTACAATCTGGCAATCGCGCTCATGAACCCTGGGTCATGGTTGGATTGGAGCAATAACGAGTCCCTCGTGCGGTTCATCTACTATGGCGCATCGGTGGAGTTCTTCTTTGTTGTCTTCACCACCTTCTTGATCGTCACCGTCATCGGTGCGGTTTGGAAACGCCAAATCCTATGGGCGATGGTGCGCGCGCTTGAGGCATTCGCCAATGGCGTGGGTCGCACAGTTGCATGGGTTGGCTTGATTATGGTGCTGCAGCAGGTGATGATCGTCTTCCTGCAACGAATTTTCCGCGTGCCAGATATTCAGCTTGGCCCGCTTGGGATCAGTTTTGCGCAAGACCTGTCTTGGTGGGCTGAGGAACTAAAGCTTTATAACGCTATGATTGTCTGCCTTTGCGTGTCTTACACATTCGTGCAGGGCGGGCATGTGCGCGTTGACCTGTTTTATTCTGGCATGAAACATCGCGCAAAGCGCATTGTCGACATGGGCGGGGCGCTGTTCTTTATGCTGCCCACAACCGTTCTGACCTACCTTTACGCATGGTTCTTTATGTGGCGTCACCTTGTGGTGCCAAACCCCTCCGCCTCAAGCGAGTTGGATCGTATGATCATGCAAGCGCGTGTGCTGCGGTGGAACGTGGAAACCATCGGCTTTAGCCCCAACGGGTTTAACGCCTATTTCATCTTCAAGGTCTTGTTGGTCATCTTCTGCGTCATGGTTTTCGTCCATGCGCTGGCGGTGTTCTGGCGCGCCTTCCTCGAATATGTCGAGGGTGAAGAAAGCGCAGACAAGTATCGTGACCTTGATCCGCAAGATGCAGAGACTGAAGCCCTGCATGCTGCGGGCCATTAAGACCCACGCCTAGACGTGCCTGAAGGAAAGAAAAGAAAATGATTTTTGGATTGGATGGAATTGAGATCGGTCTGATTATCGTGTTCCTGACGCTGTTTGGCGGGATCATGACAGGCTTCCCTGTTGCCTTTGCTATTGGCGGGGCGGGGATCATCTCCTTTGCGATTATTGCTGCGCTCGACTCGGCGGGGTTATTGATCCACCAAGCGATTGATACGGCCTCTGACCAGTATCACGCCTTGGTCGAAAGCGGGATTGCCCGCGAAACCATATCGGTGTTCCGATACCCCGAATTGCCGCGGATTGAGGAACATCTCTTCCCCGGCGGGTGGGAAATGGCGATGGATCGCAACATCTCCTTCATCGTGAACCGCATGAACGAGCGTGTGATCGCGGGTCAGTCCATCGAAACGCTTTTGGCCGTTTTGATGTTCGTTTTGATGGGGATCACGCTGGAGCGTTCTAAGATCGCAGATGACCTGCTGACCACCATGGCGCGCGTCTTTGGCCCGCTGCCCGGTGGCTTGGCGGTGTCTATCGTGATTGTGGGCGCGTTCCTTGCGGCCTCCACGGGGATCGTTGGGGCGACTGTGGTGACCATGGGCCTCTTGGCTCTGCCAACAATGTTGCGCAACAACTACTCGCCCGAACTGGCAACGGGGGTGATTGCGGCCTCTGGCACTTTGGGCCAGATTATCCCGCCCTCTATCGTAATTGTTCTTCTGGGCACATTGGTGGGTGACCTCTATGCTACGGGCCAAGAAACCCGTGCCCAAGTGGCGGGCTGCACCGATGCGTTGACCTATCTGGGCGAGCCTGCGGTTCTTTCTGTGGGCACCTTGTTCCAAGCCGCGATTTTGCCAGGTATCTTCTTGGCGTTCCTTTATGCCGCTTATGCCTTCGGCTTTGCCTTGTTCAATCCAAGCAAGGCGCCTGCGGTTCAGATGGGGTCGACCAATCCGAACCCGATCACCCGCAATGAGGCGCTGACATGGTTCTTGGCCGCACCTGCCGCCCTTATCTTTGCGGTGGTTCTTGGGGCAAGTAGCGGTGTCATTGGCAGCCAGTCGATCTTTGTTTCCAACATGGAAAACAACAGCCGTTCCGCCAGCCTGCGCACGAATGTGAGCGAAACCTGCCAAGCGGCGATGATTGAGTTGCATGGCCAAGAGGCATGGGATCAAGCCGTGGTTGAGACGGCCGAGATTGCAGCATCAGGTGCAACAGGTGAAACCCGCGAATTGTCCGAAGAGGAAATGGTTGCGGCTCGCGAGGCGGCGGTTGCCAATGCGGCACCGATCGGGTCTGGCGTGGCGACAATCTTTATTCTCTTGGCACTGATCCTGACCACGGCACGCGGTGTTGCGCCAAATGAAAACGCGCGTCCGTTGCTGATCGGTGGGATCGGCGTGGCCTTGGCCTTTGCGGTGGATATGCTGTTCATCACGCCCGCGACCAGCTCGGGTGCAGCGTGGATCTACCTCGCCCTTCCGTTTGCCCTCACCATTTACGGCTGTCGGATTGCTATGATGCGGATGTCGCAAAATGATCTGTTGCGCGTGGTGTTCCCGCCCCTCGTTCTGATCGTTGCGGTTTTGGGATCTATCCTCGGCGGTATTTCCAACCCGACACCTGCGGCGGCTTTGGGTGCGGCAGGGGCGATCATGCTCGCCGCGCATCGTAAGCTGAGCGAAGAAGACAAGAAATCAAAGATCGTGATCTGGGCGTCTTTCGCGCTGGTCATCCTGATCTTGGTGGGTGTCAATTTCGATCTGCGCATCAGCCGCTCTGAGGTGCCACTGCAAGATTGGATTGCCTATTTCATCGCGCAATTTGCCTATCACTTCGCCTTCGGCGGGCTGCTTTACAGCTGCTATGTTCTCTATCGCCGCAGCGTTCTGACGCCTGTGGTGCGGGAAACGGCGAAAGTGACCTCGATGGTGTTCACCATTCTCATCGGGTCGCAGTTGTTGAACCTTGTTCTGATCTCCTTCGGGGGCGAGCATTACATTCAACAATTCCTGCGCGCCTTCGACAATGAGATGGTCGTGTTCCTCTTGGTGATGCTGATCTTGTTTGTCTTGGGCTTTGTTCTCGACTTCCTCGAGATCATCTACATCGTGATCCCAATCGTGGGGCCTGTGATTTATGGCGGCACATTGGATCCGAAATGGGTGACCATCATGATCGCGGTGAACCTGCAGACCTCGTTCCTGACACCGCCCTTTGGATTTGCTTTGTTCTATCTGCGCGGGGTTGCCCCTGCCAGCGTGACGACACGCAACATCTATCGCGGCGTGATCCCCTTCGTGTTGATCCAAGTTCTGGGACTGGGCCTGTTGTGGCTGTTCCCTGACATCGTGACCATCGTGCCTGACCTTCTGCCCAACAATTAAGGGCAGAGGACAGGGTGCATGAAAAAGCGCGGCCCCCCCAATTTGGGGGGCCGTTTTCGTTTGGTGCTTATACTGATGTGAACCAGATGGGCCTTAGGGCGTGTCCTGCGAAGATTTCGCTGTCTGCGGGGCCATCAAGTCGGGCAAGGAAATCTGCGCCACCTGTTGCGCAATCGGATCAACCGACAAAGGGTGCGTCTGGTTGGAATATTCATCAGGATTGCCGATCTCCTGCCACGCGCCATAAACATATATTTCAAGGGCCGAGAACCGCGCCTTATAGGCCATTTTATCCGACCCTGGCACCCAATAGCCGAGATAGACATAGGGCAGCCCTGCCTCGCGTGCGAGATCGATATGATCCAAGATCACATGCGTGCCAAGGGATCGGTGATCCAAGTCAGGATCAAAGAAGGAATAGACAAGGCTGAGCCCGTCATCGAGGATATCGGTCAGGCAGACCGCCGCTAATCCCGCATCCTTGCCCGCATCGCGATATTCCACCACGCGCGAGCGCACGGGTGTTTCCTCAATCATCGCGGCAAATTCGAACACATCCATATCGGCCATGCCGCCATCGGCGTGGCGCGCATCTAGATAGCGGCGAAAAAGGGTGAATTGCTCTTCCGTGGCCCAAGGGGCGCGGGCATTGCGGGTCATCCCCAGATTGCGCTTTTTGGTGCGTTTTTGGCTTTTGCTTGGCACAAAATCCGCCACCCTTATCCGCGCAGAGAGACAGGCGGTGCAATCAGCGCAAGCGGGGCGATAGAGCACATTTTGCGAGCGCCGAAAGCCTTGCTTCGATAGGCTATCGTTCAGTTCAGTCGCATGATCGCCCTGTAATGCGGTAAAAAGCTTTCGTTCCCGCCGATTTGGAAGGTAAGGGCAGGTTTGAGGTGCAGTCACATAGAATTGCGGTGCAATCGGTAAAGTGTGGCGCATGGATCCTCAGCGGCGAAAATTTGAACATAGCCTGCCTCAATGTAGGGGCGTGGGCAAGTAAATTGCAACCATGCCGCGAAATCTGCGCGCTTATTGCGGGCGATTTATGGCGACTGTGCCTAAGAAAAGATCGTGCAGGCCCTGTTTGCGCGCGCCCAAAATCATCATGAGGGCAGAAATCGTTTGCGGCAGAACAAAGCCAGAGGCGAGCATGAACAAAAACGTATGCATCATCGCCTCGAAACTATTGAGCCGCGCGCCCGTTGTATTGCGCAATTCAATCGCCATGATCCGCATCCCCCATGTGGCGGATTGGCTGGCAATGGTAAACCACCGATAGACAAAAGAAAGCGCCACAAAGAATACGGGCCAGAAAAACCACGCAAGCCCCACTGTGAAAATCCCTGCAATCAGCAAGATCACAGTGATCACCAGAACATCAATCACCCAAGCGCCAAAGCGTTTGAGCGCGACATATGAATAGAATTCGCTTTGCGCGTAAGGATCGGGCAGGTGAGACATGATGGGTGTAACCTACTGGCTTCGGGGCAGGGTGAGAAGAGCCATACCCCACCCAAAAGCGCAGGGTGGGGTAAGCGTTGCATTTATGGATCACTCGGCCTGTGGGGCCGGGGCGCCTGTTTTTGCATCACGCTCTTTCATAAAGGCGTCAAATTCGGTTTTGTCCTTGGCTTCGCGCAGACGTCCAAGAAACCCTTCAAAAGCATGCTGCTCATCCTCAAGGCGCTTAAGCGTATCGGCCTTATAGGCGTCAAAGGCGCTGTTGCCCGTGCTGCCACCCATGTGAGCATGGCGCGATTTTTCGCAGGTTTTGAACATGTCTTTTCTCCAGATCATATAAAACAGAAGGGCCAGACCTACGGGCCAAAATAGGATGAAGCCCAGAACCATCGCTGCAATCCATGCAGGTTTGCCACGTTGATCCAAAAACGCCTTGGCCCGCGAGAACCAACCTTGAACAGGGGCAGGGGGCATAAGTGTTTGGCTTTGCATATGCGTTTCTCCTTTGCTGCGCAGCCGCGCCATGATGTTAATGTTAATTACATTAACACATATGGGCAGAAAAAACCCCACCACAAGAGGGCGGGGAAATATCTTTGTAAATTAGGTGCTTTTTCTGCCCATTGCGGCCAAACGTGGCAGCATGGCAGAGAAATCTTTGCCGCGACCATCTTCGTTTTCGACAAATTGCGTATAGATCGCCTCGGCCAATGCACCAAGCGGCGTGGCGGCATCCGCGGTCGTTGCAGCATCCTGCGAGAGGCGCAGATCTTTCAGCATCAGTTCCGCCGCAAATCCAGGCTTGTAGCCGTTATCAGCGGGGCTTTGCGGCCCAACACCGGGGGCAGGGCAATAGGCATTGATCGACCAACTGGCGCCCGATGAGGTCGAGACAACATCAAACATCGCCCGCCGCTCAAGGCCCAGCTTATCGGCCAGCGCAAAAGCCTCGCACGTGCCAATCATGGTGATCCCTAGGATCATATTGTTGCAGATCTTTGCCGCCTGACCATTTCCCGCTGCGCCGCAATGCACGGCCTTTTGCCCCATGATCTCGAACAGGGGCGCGGCGCGGGTGAAATCCGCCTCATTCCCGCCGACCATGAATGTCAGCGTGCCTGCTGCCGCCCCACCAACGCCCCCTGAGACGGGCGCATCGAGAAACCCGATCCCTTTCGCGGCGGCGGCCTCGGCGATTGCGCGGGCCGCGTCAACCTCAATGGTTGAGCAATCAATCACCAGCGCGCCCTGTGGCAGAACGGCCAAAACATCATCCGCCACGGCGCGCGCAATCCTGCCATTGGGCAGCATGGTGATCACCACTTCTGCCCCATGGGCGGCCTTCGCCGCCGATGTGGCGCAGGCGATCCCGTCAGGTGCGGCAGCCGTGTCGAACCCCGTGACTGTGTGACCTGCGTTTTGCAAATTAAGCGCCATGGGTGCACCCATATTGCCCAATCCGATGAATGCGATCTGCATGGTTTGGCCCCTTATTTTTGTTTAATCCAGTTTCAGCGCCCTTGGCCCCAATGGCAAGAGCAGCGATGCCACCATCGCAGGCGGCACATCGCGCGGGCTGCTATGCATCCAATTCGGGTTGCGATCTTTGTCGATGATCTGCGCGCGCACGCCCTCGAGGAAATCGGCCTTTTCCACAGCGCGCGAGGTAAAGCGGTATTCTTGTTCTAGCGCATTTTCGATTGTGTCGCGCAGGCGCGCACGATGCACCAGTTCCACCGTGCAGGCCATCGACAGGGGTGATTTCTTGCCCATCTCGGCTAAGGTGGATTTTGCAAAATCGCTGTCAGAGAATTTCAACGCATTGAGAATATCGCGTAGGGTTTCGCCACCAAAATGGTGGTCAATCTCGGCTTGCAGGGCGGCAAGCGGGGCGGCAGGGGCCGTATGGCCTGCAGCGGCCTGATCCACCAAATCATAATCCGCGCTTTCGCAAAGCTGGGTAATCAATGTGGGCCAATCCGCCTCAGGAATATAATAATCTGCAAAGCCTGCGTAAATCGCATCGGCCCCTGTCATCCGCGCGCCCGTGACGCCCAGATATTCGCCCAAGCGACCTTGGGCGCGGCTCAGGATCAAAGTGCCGCCGACATCTGGCACAAGGCCGATTCCAACCTCAGGCATGGCAAGAATGCTGCTGTCGCCCACGATACGATGCGAGGCGTGACAGCCCAACCCAACGCCGCCGCCCATCGTATAGCCTTGCATGAAGCTGATCACAGGGCGGGGGAAGTGGAATAGCTTTGCGTTCATGCGATATTCATCGGCCCAGTAGCGCGCGCCAATCTCCATATCGCCCGCGCGACCCGCCTCGTAAATTTCGGCAATATCCCCGCCTGCACAAAAGGCCCGCTCGCCCATTGCATCTAGGATCACAATCTCGACTGTCTCATCCGTGGCCCATGCGTCAATCGTTGCGGCAATTTCCGCGCACATGGATTGCGATAGCGCATTCAGGGCCTGTGGCCGCGTCAGCGTGATACGACCTGCGCGCCCGTCTTTTCGGATATTGAGAAACTCTGCCTCGCTCATGGCCCCCTCCCTAGTGTCACAGCGAACCCCCGCGCAAGGTCTGCGCGGGGGCTTGTGTTAAGTTTGGTGATTTTCGCGGCAGGATCAATCCATTGCCTTGAAGTTAAACGCAGCCCCTTCCTTGATCCCGCTTGGCCAACGCGAGGTCACGGTCTTGGTGCGGGTGTAAAAACGGAAGGAATCTGGCCCGTGCTGGTTCAAATCGCCAAAGCCTGACCGCTTCCAACCACCAAAGGTGTGATAGGCCAAGGGAACAGGGATTGGCACGTTGATGCCAACCATCCCGATATTCACGCGGGACGCAAAATCGCGCGCTGCATCGCCGTCACGGGTAAAGATCGCGGTGCCATTGCCATATTCGTGATCCATCGCAAGACCCAAAGCCTCTTCGTAGGAAGCAGCGCGCACGGTCGACAGAACGGGGCCGAAAATCTCGGTCTTATAGATATCCATGTCAGGGGTGACGCGGTCAAAGAGATGCGCGCCCACAAAGAACCCGTTTTCATAGCCTTGCAGATTGAAATCGCGGCCATCGACAACCAATTCCGCGCCCTGATCCACGCCTGTTTGCACAAGGCGCAGGATGTTTTCCTTGGCGGCCTTGGTCACAACTGGCCCGAAATCGACATCATTGCCGGCGATATAAGGGCCAACCTTCAAGGCCTCGATCCGAGGGACAAGTTTTTCGATCAACCGATCTGCGGTTTCGTCACCCACTGGCACGGCCACGGAAATCGCCATGCAGCGTTCGCCTGCCGCCCCATACCCCGCGCCGACCAAGGCGTCAGCGGCCTGATCCATATCGGCATCGGGCATGATGATCATATGGTTTTTCGCCCCGCCAAAGCATTGGCAGCGTTTGCCTGTTTCGGCCGCGCGGCTATAGATATACTGCGCAATTGGGGTCGACCCAACAAAGCCAACGGCCTGAATGATCTCACTGTCCAAGATGGCATCCACAGCACCCTTATCGCCATTGATCACTTGGAACACGCCATCAGGCAAACCCGCCTCTTTCAAAAGCGCACCCAACATCATCGGGCAGGACGGATCACGTTCTGAAGGTTTGAGGATCATCGCGTTGCCCGATGCCAAGGCAGGGCCCAATTTCCACAAAGGGATCATGGCGGGAAAGTTGAACGGCGTGATCCCTGCAACAACACCCAAAGGTTGGCGCATGGAATACATGTCAATACCAGGGCCTGCGGCATCTGTGAATTCACCCTTCAGCAGATGCGGTGCGCCAATGCAAAATTCGATCACCTCCAGCCCGCGCTGAACATCGCCTTTCGCATCTGGGAAGGTTTTGCCATGTTCGCGGCTGATGGCCTCGGCCAGTTTGTCCATATCGCGGTTAAGAAGGCGCACCAATTCCATCATCACGCGCGCGCGGCGTTGTGGGTTTGTGGCGCCCCATGCAATTTGCGCCTCTGCGGCGGAGGCGATTGCGCGATCCATTTCTTCCTGCGAGGCCAATGCCACCTGCGCCTGCACTTCCCCTGTTGCGGGGTTAAAGACATCCGCTGTGCGGCCTGATGTGCCCGCGACATGCGCGCCGTTAATCCAGTGACCGATCTGTTCCATGATCCCACCCTTTTGTTGAAAATCTACACTTGGTGGCCCTTCTATACTTGCAATCCTGTCGGGAAAAGAGGCAGAAATCCAAATTAGTCTTGCATTTTTGCAAAATGGACGGGGCGATGAATTGGGATGATATGCGTGTCTTTCTGGCCGTTGCGCGCGCCGAAAGCCTGACAGGGGCAGGGAAAACCCTGCGGCTTGATGCGGCCACAATCGGGCGGCGTATTGCACGGCTTGAGGCGCGGCTGGGGGCCGAGCTGTTTGTGAAATCCCCGCAAGGCTATGTCCTGAGCAGTGTAGGCGAGGAGCTTTTGCCCGCAGCCGAGGCTGCCGAGGCGGCCCTTGCCGTTCCGCTTGCAGGGGGGCAGGGGCAGGCGGGGTTGTCTGGCACGGTGCGGATCGGCGCGCCTGATGGCTGCGCCAATTATTTGCTGCCACAGGTCTGCGCGGCCATTCGCGCCGATAACCCTGATCTCGACATCCAAATTCTGGCCTTACCGCGGGTTGTGAACCTGTCCAAGCGCGAAGCGGATTTGGCGATTACGGTCAGCCCACCCGATGCGGGGCGGCTTTTGGTGCAAAAGATCACCGATTACCATTTGCATTTGGCAATGCGCGCCGATCTGACGCCGCCCGATGATCTGGCCAAGGCGCGGGATCATGCGGTGGTGGGCTATATTCCCGATATGATTTTCGACAAAGAATTGGACTATCTTGGACTATTGGGGCGCGGACGGGTACAGATGGCGTCAAATTCTGTCGCGGTGCAGTTGCACATGCTGCGGCAAGGCGGGATTGGCTTTGTGCATGATTTTGCACTGCCTTTTGCGCCCGAATTGCGGATTGTGCTGAAGGATGACATCAGCCTGAAACGGGCCTTTTATCTTGTGCGCCACGAGCAAGATCGGCGCTCTGACAGGTTGGGGCGGTTGGTTGAGGCTTTGTCAGCGGGGCTGCGCGCCGAGGTGGCGCGGCTTGAAGCAGAGGCGGCCGCGCACTGCTTTTAGCTTGCGTTTCGCGGCGCAATAATGTTGCGTGACCCCGTAATTGCGGCAGCATATGCCAAGTTTGGGAGATTTGCAGATGCGCACAGGCCTATATCCGGGCACATTCGATCCAATCACATTGGGCCATGTCGATATTATCCGCCGTGCGGCCACATTGGTTGATCGATTGGTGATTGGTGTTGCGATCAACCGCGATAAAGGCCCGCTGTTCACCCTTGAGGAACGGGTGGCTATGGTCGAGGCCGAAAGCGCGAAACTGGCGCGCGCCACGGGCATTGAGATTGTCGCGCATCCCTTCGACAATCTTTTGATTGATTGCGCGCGCGAGGTTGGGGCGGGGCTTATCATCCGTGGCCTGCGTGCGGTCGCTGATTTCGAATATGAATTCCAGATGGTCGGCATGAACCGCAAACTGGATGATGAGATCAACACTGTCTTTTTGATGGCCGAGGCCGAGCATCAGGCGATTGCCTCAAAACTGGTCAAAGAAATCGCGCGGCTTGGGGGTGATGTCAGCCATTTCGTGCCGCCCGCTGTGCATCAAGCGCTAGACGCGAAATTCTCATCCTGATAGGTCAAGGCCAAAGTCAGATATCCGCAAAAGGAATAAAGGCATGGCCGAGATCAAAGACCCCGAAAACACCATCCTGATGGAGCTGAAAGACGGCACTGTCACCATCGAATTGCTGCCCGACATTGCGCCTGCGCATTGCGCGCGCATGAAGGAATTGGCGCGTGAAGGCGCCTATGATGGCGTGATCTTTCACCGCGTGATTGACGGGTTCATGGCGCAAACGGGCGATGTTGAACATGGCAATGCCGACAAGGGCGCGAATATCCGCATGGCGGGCACGGGCGGTTCGGACAAGCCTGATTTGCCTGCTGAATTCTCTGGCATCCCGCATGATCGCGGCACATTGGGGGCAGCGCGCTCTTCCAACCCCAATTCGGCAAACAGCCAGTTCTTTATCAATTTTAACGACAACCATTTCCTCAATCGCCAATATACCGTTTATGGCCGCGTGATTGCAGGGATGGAGCATATTGACGCGATCACCCGCGGCGAGCCGCCTGCAAACCCTGATAAAATGATCAGCATGAAGGTGGCTGCAGATGCGTAAGCTTGGCGCAGCGATGGCCTTGCTTCTGGCAAGCCCTGCCTTTGGGGCGGGGCTAGAGATTGATATCGCGGGCGAGGCGAATGGCACCATCGTCATCGACTTGTTCGAGGATGTCGCCCCAGAACATACGGCGCGGATGCTGCAACTGGCCGAAGATGGCGCCTATGATGGCGTGGTGTTTCACCGCGTGATTGATGGGTTCATGGCACAAACGGGCGATGTGGAATATGGCCGCATCGGGCAAGATATGCGCTTTGCAGGGCGGGGCGGATCCCAATATCCAGACCTGCCTGCCGAGTTTTCTGATCTCAGCTTTGAGCGGGGCGTGGTCGGCATGGCCCGCGCCGCGAACCCAGACAGCGCCAATTCGCAATTCTTCATCATGTTTGCCCCCGTGCCCCAATTGAATGGGGATTACACCGTTGTGGGCGAGGTCACATCGGGGATGGAGATTGTCGATCAGATCAAGCGTGGGCTTGGTCCAAATGGTGCTGTGATTGGCGAACCTGATCAGATGGCGGCTGTTCGGGCCATTCGTGATTGAGCAAAGACAAGCCCTCCGTGTTCAGGCGGGCTTGCGTGAAAGATAGCCCCCATGGCCCGCCCTTCGCTTTTGCAGCTTTCGGATATTTCACTGACCTTTGGCGGTGACCCTATTTTTGATGGGTTGGATTTGGTTGTGCATCAGGGGGATCGTGTGGCGCTCGTTGGGCGCAACGGGTCGGGCAAATCGACCTTGATGAAGGTCATGGCGGGGTTGACCGAACCTGACACAGGCAGCATCACAAGCCCGCAAGGCACCTCGGTCGGCTATATGGAACAAGAGCCTGATTTTACGGGCTTTGCCACATTGGGTGATTTTGCCACGGCCACGCTTGGGCCAAGCGAAGCGTGGCGGGTCGAGGCCTTGGCCGATGGTCTTAAGCTGCGCCTTGAGGCTGATCCTGCCAAGGCGTCTGGCGGGGAGCGCCGCCGCGCAGCCCTTGCACGGCTTTTGGCCGAAGAGCCTGATATCATGCTCTTGGACGAACCCACCAACCATCTTGATATCGAGGCCATCGGATGGCTCGAGGCGCGGCTTGCAGAAACCCGCACAGCCTTTGTCGTGATCTCGCATGATCGTGCGTTTTTGAACGCTTTGACCCGCGCCACCTTATGGGTGGATCGCGGGCAGGTGCGCCGCAATGAACAAGGCTTTGCCAGCTTCGAGGCGTGGCGCGATAAGGTTTGGGACGAGGAAGACACAGCGCGCCACAAATTGGATCGCAAAATCAAATCCGAGGCCCGTTGGGCCGTTGAGGGGATCAGTGCGCGGCGCAAACGCAATCAGGGCCGTGTGCGCGCTTTGGCCGATTTGCGCGCAGAACGCGCCGCAATGATCCGCCGCCAATCCACCGCCGCCATGGTATTGGAGGAGGGGCCACAATCTGGCCGAAAGGTAATCGAGGCCAAGGGAATTTCAAAATCCTTTGGAGAAACGCAAATTCTTAAACCCTTTGATCTGCGCATTTTGCGCGGGGATCGGGTGGGGTTTGTCGGCCCAAATGGCGCAGGCAAAACCACGCTTTTGAATATGCTGACAGGCCAACTTGCCCCTGACACAGGGCATGTCACCTTGGGCAAAGGCCTTGAGATGGCGGTGTTTGATCAAAACCGCGCAGGATTGAACCCTGAGGCCAGTCTGTGGGACAGCCTGACCTTGGATCGTGAGATTGCGGTGAATGGATCCTCTGATCAGGTCATGGTGCGCGGCAGCCCCCGACATGTGATGGGCTATCTCAAAGATTTCCTCTTTGACGAGGCGCAAGCGCGCGCGCCTGTGCGCTCCCTCTCAGGGGGCGAGCGGGCGCGGTTGATGTTGGCCAAAATCATGGCGCGCGAAAGCAATCTTTTGATCTTGGACGAGCCGACCAATGATCTCGATGTCGAGACATTGGATTTGCTGCAAGATCTGCTTGGCGACTATGCGGGCACGGTTCTTTTGGTCAGCCATGACCGCGATTTTCTGGATCGGGTTGCCACCAGCACGGTTGTCCTTGAGGGGCAGGGCCGTGCGCAGGCCTATGCGGGCGGATGGAGCGATGCCTTGGCCCAAGGGGCGCGGATCGGGGCTGTGCAGGTGGATCGCGAAGCATCGCCTGCCACAAAATCAGGCCCTGATCGAATGGTGTCAAATGCAGGTGCAAAATCCGCTGCGGGTCTTAGTTTCACGGAAACTCATCGTCTTAAGGAATTGCCATCGGTGATTGCGCGGCTTGAGGCGGAAATGGGCAAGCTGTCTGAATTGCTGTCTGACCCTGATCTCTACACGCGCGAGCCTGTCAAATTCGCCAAAGCGACCGAGGCCTTGGCCGAACGTCAGGCGAAACTTGAGGCTGCCGAAGAAGAATGGCTGCTGCTTGAGGAAAAGGCGCAAGGGGCGTGAACGCCCAAACTGCGCCAATATTCGACAGGGTTAAACGTCCAATTCCTCAACAAAGCGCGCATTATCTTGGATATATTGGAACCGCAATTCGGGCTTTTTGCCCATCAAACGTTCCACCAGATCCCCGGTTTCGCCGGGCGTGTCCTCATCCACTGTGACACGGATCAACTTGCGCGAGGCGGGATCCATCGTGGTTTCTTTCAGGTCTTTGGCGTCCATCTCGCCCAGACCCTTAAATCGGCTCACATCAATCTTACCGCGCCCGCCTAAGCCACGCGCCATCCAGCTCTCTTTCTCGGCCTCATCAAGGGCATAGACCCGATGCGCGCCTTGGGTCAGGCGGAACAAGGGCGGGCAGGCGAGATAGAGATGACCCTGATCAATCATCGGACGCATCTGGGTGAAGAAAAATGTCATCAAGAGCGAGGCGATATGTGCCCCATCGACATCGGCATCGGTCATGATGATGATTTTGTCATAACGCAAATCTTCAACATTGAATTTCGTGCCCATCGACACGCCAAGCGCCTGACACAGATCGTTGATCTCTTGGTTTTGGCCCATTTTGGAGGAGGCCGCACCAAGCACGTTCAAAATTTTACCACGCAGAGGCAGCAGAGCTTGGGTCTTGCGGTCACGGGCCATTTTGGCAGACCCGCCCGCACTGTCGCCTTCCACGATAAACAATTCGGTGCCTTCGCGGTTCGTGGCCGAACAATCCACCAACTTGCCCGGCAGACGCAGGCGCTTGGTGGCGGATTTGCGCTGTGTTTCTTTTTCTTGTCTGCGGCGCAGGCGTTCTTCGGCGCGCAGTATCAGAAAATCGAGGATCGCCCCCGCCGATTTGGTATCTGCGGCCAACCAATTGTCAAAGCGGTCGCGCACCGCCCCTTCGACCATGCGCGCCGCTTCGGTGGTGGCGAGGCGGTCTTTGGTTTGCCCGACAAATTCGGGCTCAGCGATAAAGCATGACACCAGTGCACACCCGCCCGCAGTCAGGTCTTCGCGGGTGATGTTCGCGGCCTTGCGATTGCCCGCCAATTCGCCATATGCGCGAATGCCCTTCAGGATCGCCGCCCAAAATCCAGCCTCATGGGTGCCGCCCTCGGGCGTGGGAACGGTGTTACAATAAGATTGGATGAACCCATCGCGCGCAGGTGTCCAATTGATCGCCCATTCGACCGAACCCGCCGCACCGAAGCGTTCTTGAAACTCTACCTTGCCCGCAAAGGGGGCTTGCGCATAGGTCGCGGCATTTCCCAAAACCTCGCCCAGATAGTCGGCCAAGCCGCCTGGGAAATGGAACGTGGCTTCCTGTGGGGTTTCGCCATCGTCAATTGCAGATTTCCAACGAATTTCCACGCCTGAAAACAAATAGGCCTTAGAGCGCACCATTTTGAAAAGGCGGGCAGGCTTAAAGCGATGGCTGCCAAAGAGTTGTTCATCGGCATGAAAGCTGACTTGCGTGCCGCGCCGATTGGGGGCCGCGCCAAGGTTCTGCAATCCCCCTTGGGGCAGGCCGCGCGAGAATTCTTGCGCGTAAAGCGTGCGATTGCGGGCCACCTCGACCCGCAAATGATCGGAAAGCGCATTCACGACCGATGCCCCAACCCCGTGCAAGCCGCCCGAGGTTTGATAGGCCTTGCCCGAAAACTTACCGCCCGCGTGGAGGGTGCATAAAATCACCTCAAGCGCGGATTTGTCGGGGAATTTGGGATGCGGATCAATCGGCATCCCGCGGCCATTGTCGCGGATTGTGACGGTGTAATCTGCGGCCAGTTCAATCTCAATCCGATTAGCATGACCCGCGACAGCCTCGTCCATCGAGTTGTCAAGGATTTCTGCCACCAAATGGTGCAAGGCGCGTTCATCGGTGCCGCCAATATACATGCCCGGGCGCTTGCGGACGGGCTCCAACCCTTCCAACACCTCAATAGATGAGGCGTCATAGGCCTGTTCCGAGGCCGCTTGGCCCAAAAGATCATCCGCCATGCTCTGCTCAATCACATTTTTGCTTTACGATTTTGCCTATATTGGCAGCTTTATCTCGCGGCGAAAAGCCAAAAACGGCCTTGCAAACCACTACATCTTGGGCGCTTGCGCATGTTTGCATGTCAACCAAATTTAAATTTGCGCCAGATCAAATACAGGCGCGCGTCAATTTGTTACTTGGATTTTCAACAGCGAAGGGACTATCTGACACGCAACGCTGGCCGTTATGCCTTAAACCACGGCCTGCGCGCGGAAATGTAAGGAGACGAGTGTGGATTATAACAACGCCCTTAATCATGCCTTGGATAGCCTTCACAACGAGGGTCGCTATCGCACGTTCATTGATATTGAACGCCGCAAGGGGCAATTTCCGCACGCAACTTGGACGCGGCCCGATGGCAGCCAGCAGGATATCACGGTCTGGTGTGGCAATGATTATTTGGGCATGGGCCAGCACCCTGTCGTTTTGAACGCGATGCATGAGGCGCTTGACGCCACAGGTGCAGGGTCTGGCGGCACGCGTAACATTTCAGGCACCACTGTCTATCACAAACGCCTTGAGGCGGAATTGGCCGATTTGCACGACAAAGAGGCGGCGCTTGTGTTCACTTCTGCCTATATTGCCAATGATGCCACCCTCTCGACCCTGCCGCGGCTGTTTCCGGGTCTGATCATCTATTCGGATGAGTTGAACCACGCCTCTATGATTGAGGGCATTCGCCGCAATGGTGGGGCAAAGCGCGTGTTCAAACACAATGATCTTGCTGATTTGCGCGCCAAACTGGCGGCAGATGATCCTGCCGCGCCAAAATTGATTGCCTTTGAATCGGTTTATTCGATGGATGGCGATTTTGGCCCGATTGCAGGGATCGTAGAATTGGCCGAGGAATTCGGTGCTTTGACCTATTTGGACGAGGTTCACGCGGTGGGGATGTATGGCCCACGCGGGGGCGGGGTGGCCCAAAAACTGGGCTTGTCGGATCGTATCGACATTATCAATGGCACGCTTGGCAAAGCCTATGGTGTGATGGGCGGCTATATCGCGGCATCGGCCAAAATGTGTGATGCTGTGCGCTCCTATGCGCCGGGTTTCATTTTTACAACATCCCTGCCACCTGTGGTTGCAGCAGGCGCTGCCGCTTCGGTTGCGCATCTTAAGACGGATCAGGCCCTGCGGGATCTGCATCAAGAGCGCGCCGCAGTTCTGAAACTGCGCCTTAAGGGGATGGGCCTGCCTATCATTGATCACGGCAGCCACATTGTGCCTGTGATCGTAGGTGACCCTGTTCATACCAAGAAAATCTCGGATATGCTTTTGCGGGATCACGGGATTTATGTGCAGCCCATCAATTTCCCAACTGTTCCCCGCGGGACAGAGCGGTTGCGCTTTACCCCAAGCCCTGTGCATGACCCCAAAATGATGGATGCTTTGGTGCATGCCATGGATCGCCTCTGGAGCCATTGTGCGCTGAATCGTGCCGAGTTGGCGGGGTAATACACAATAAGTTTATCACCTAGCCTAGCTTATGCTATTCTGTCATTGGGGGATGACGGGGCCGATACGAATCGGCCTTGTGATATATGGGCGACGGAAAAGCAGTTTTGGCCAGAAACTGCATCCAAGGGCAGGTTGAGCGGGGCGCCAAATGGGGCATGATGAGACGGGGATGATGGGGGCATCAACAGAAGAATTGCACAGCGAATTGCTGATGGATGTGCCTTTGGGTGATCTGATGCGCGGTGAACGCGCAACCATGGGTAAATCGCTGCAGGATGTTGAGGCGGATTTGCGGATCCGTGCCTCATATATCGCCGCTATCGAAAACGCAGATTTAACGGTCTTTACCTCGCGCGGGTTTATCGCGGGTTATGTGCGGTCATATGCGCGGTATCTGGGTCTTGACCCTGAATGGGTGTTTTCGCGGTTTTGCGAGGAAACAGGGTTTTCAGGTGTGAGCGGGTTCTCTCCCGAGGTGGATCGCACCGCGCGCAGACCGCAGAAAATTGAAATGCCCAAAGGCCAGATGGGCGGCCTGCAAGAAGACCGCCGCTTTTCAAAGCGCCATGTTTTATACGACACGGATGACGGATTTCTCCCTCGACTTGAGGCGGGCGCGCTTGGCTCGCTTTTTGTCTTGTCGGTGGTTTTGCTTGGCGTGGGCTATGGCGCGTGGGTCTTGCTCAATGATTTTCAGCGCGTTCAATTCGCCCCTGTCGCTGATACGCCCGTTGCATTAACGGCGCTTGACCCGCTGCCCTTGCCGCAAAACACAACCAGCGATTTGGCCGATGCAAGCCCCGCTCTGCCCGCCCAAGAAGAGACGCGCGACAGTGCCGCGATGGAGCGTCTGTATCGCCCCACCTTGCTTGAGGCTCCGGTCTTGGTGCCGCGTGACCGCGCCATCAGCACCTTGAACCCCTCAACCACAGGGGCCTTTGCCCGCGATAACAGTCCCGTCTTGCGCCCCGATGATATCTCGCGCGCGATTGCCGCCGCAGGAGGGGGGGAGGCTACACCGACCGCCTCAACCAGCAATCCGCCCGTGACCCAAGAGCCGCGCGATGAGGTTGTCCTGTTTGCTGTGCGCCCGTCATGGATCAGGATCACCACGACCGATGGCACCGTTCTTTTTGAGGGCACGTTGAATGCGGGCGATAGTTATACCGTCCCCGTCATGGATGAGGTGCCCGTGCTGCGCGCAGGCAATTCAAGCGCACTCTATTTTGCGCTGAACTCTGTCACCTTTGGCCCTGCGGGTGAAGGCAGCAGTGTGATCAAGGATGTGCCGATTTCTGCCGATGAGATTCAAACCCGCTATTCCATTGCAAGCGCGGCCTCTGATCCGCAATTGCCCGAAGTGGCGCAATTGGTTCTCGAGCGCCTCGCGCAAGGCGAATAAATCGGCGGCCTGTTCGCGCTCTGCGTGTCCAAGCATTGTGCAATCGGTGGCAAGGGCTTATCTTGCGCGGTGAAACGTCTTTGCGATGCGACAAGATAAAGGTCACACTCCCCATGTCTCATAATCCGATCCGCCCTTGGCGCAATATCGACCGCCGCAAAAGCCGTCAGATTCATGTAGGCTCTGTGCCAGTTGGGGGGGATGCACCGATTTCCGTGCAAACCATGACCAACACCCCCACCACCGATATTAAGGCGACCATTGCGCAGGTTCAGGCCTGTGCTGAGGCAGGCGCCGATATCGTGCGCGTCTCTGTGCCAGATGAGGCCAGCTCAAAGGCGCTGAAAGAGATTGTGCGCGAAAGCCCTGTGCCAATCGTTGCAGATATCCATTTCCACTATAAGCGCGGCATTGAGGCGGCAGAGGCAGGCGCGGCCTGTTTGCGGATCAATCCTGGTAATATTGGCGATGCAACCCGTGTGCGTGAGGTGATCAAGGCCGCCCGTGATCATAATTGTTCGATCCGTATCGGGGTGAATGCAGGCTCCTTGGAAAAGCATTTGCTTGAGAAATATGGCGAACCTTGCCCTGAGGCGATGATTGAATCAGGGCTCGATCACATTCGGATCTTGCAGGATAACGATTTTCACGAGTTCAAAATCTCGGTCAAAGCGTCCGATGTGTTTTTGGCGGCTGCGGCCTATCAAGGTCTGGCTGAGGCCACCGATGCCCCCATCCATTTGGGCATCACTGAAGCAGGCGGTTTGACCTCAGGCACGATCAAATCTGCAATTGGTTTGGGCAGCCTGCTGTGGATGGGGATTGGCGACACGATCCGTGTGAGCCTTTCGGCCGATCCTGTGCAAGAGGTGAAAGTTGGCTATGAGATCCTCAAATCCTTGGGCCTGCGCCATCGCGGGGTGAATATCATTTCCTGCCCATCTTGCGCGCGTCAGGGCTTTGATGTGATCAAAACAGTCGAGGCTTTGGAAAAGCGTCTTGAGCATATCAAAACCCCGATGAGCCTTTCGATTATCGGCTGTGTGGTCAACGGGCCAGGCGAGGCGCTGATGACCGATGTGGGCTTTACAGGCGGCGGTGCTGGGTCAGGTATGGTCTATCTTGCAGGCAAACAAAGCCACAAGCTGAACAATGACCAAATGATCGACCATATCGTAGAGCAGGTCGAAAAAAAGGCCGCCCAACTTGAGGCGGCCCAGAAAACCGAAGCGGCGGAATAACCCCTTAGGGGATCAGACGCGCCACATAGGGGGGCAGGGCGAACGCGCCGCGATGCACCTCGGGGGTATAATACTCTGTGCTGATCCCTGCTGCTTTGAACCGCGCCTCAAGGGTGGCAAGATCAACATGCCGCGCGTTACTATCACTGCCCCAACCAAAGGCCATAGGCCCGCCTGCATAGGTCGGAATGCTCGCCAGATAGCAGCTGTAATCAGAAAATAGCGTCTTGAAGGCCCGCATTGTGCCTGTCAGCTCATCCCCTTGCAGGAACGGAACCCCGTTTTGCGTGACCAAAATCCCGCCTTCGGCCAAACGCGCCTTGGCGTGGCCGTAGAAATGATCGGTAAAGAGAACCTCACCGGGGCCAACGGGATCGGTGCTGTCGATGATGATGACATCATAGACATCCGCGTTTTGTTTCATGAACACGGCACCATCATTGATTACCAGATCAAGGCGCGGGTCGTCAAAGGCCCCATCTGAAATGGCGGCCAGATATTTCTTGGAAAAATCCACCACGCCCGCATCAATCTCGACCATGGTCACCTGTTCGATGCTGTCATGTTTCAGTACCTCGCGCGCCATGCCACCATCGCCGCCGCCCACAATCAGCACGCGCTTGGCGGCCCCATGGGCCAAAATTGGCACATGGGTCAGCATTTCATGATAGATGAAATTATCCGCTTCGGTCACCTGCACCACGCCATCAAGCGTTAGGATGCGCCCAAAAGTGGGGTTTTCAAACACGCGTAGGCGTTGGTGATCGGTTTCGCTGTCATAATGCATCTGCGCCACGCGCAAGGCTTGCCCGTGATCTTGGTGCAGACGCTCAACGCTCCAATCGCGCATGGTTTCAGGATCGCTCATAGGCGGCCTCCTTTCGGGCAGTTTGGGGCAGGGGGAGGGGCGGGGTTTCACCGCCCCTGCACGCGCAATTATGCTGCGGCAATCGCCTCGGTCACCAGACCTTCGCCGCGCAGCAATTCTTTGACGCGCACATCTTGCGTGCCAAAGGCCGCTTTAAGCACATCCACCGCGCGCCATGGTTCGGCATCGCCGCACATAAAGACGTCAAATGCGCCATAGCCAATCTCGGGCCATGTATGCACCGAGATATGGCTTTCCGCCAAAACCGCCACACCCGACACGCCTTGGGGGCTGAATTTGTGGGTGTGAATGTGCAGAAGCGTTGCCCCACATTCGCGCACGCAGTCGCGAAATGCAGTTTGAATCCGCGCCTCGTCATCAAGGCCATGGCCATTGACGACTTCGAGGATCAGATGCGTGCCCGCAAAAACGCGGCCATCGCGGCGAATGAAGTGATCATCGCGTGTTTCATCGAACACGCTTCGGTCAGCCGAAAGGCTGTGAGTGTCTTCCGCATGGGCGCCTGTCTCCAGACCAGTCCCCAGTTGGAAGAGGTCGGCGCTAGACATAGCACGCCCCCTTCTTACCAGCAGATTGATGTGGTGGGCCCTTAGCGCCCCCCCGCTGTTGGCAGCGAGGTTGGGATCGGCACCCGGTTCGTAAGGGGGGCACCTAGTGCGTCATGTTTCCCATTTCAAGGAAAATCTTGGCATCTGTTCCGATTCTTTTTATTCGGCCACGAAATCGGCCTGTTTCGCCCCGCTCAGTTGCAAAAGCTGTTCGGGGGAGATGCCGAAAATATGGCGCGGCGTGCCTGCCGCCGCATATACCAAATCAAAGGCTAAAAGCCGTGGGTCAAACCATATGCGCAAGGGGCGCAGATGCCCGACAGGGGCCACGCCCCCGATTGCAAAGCCCGTGACACGGCGAATCGTGTCGGCATCCGCCCGCGCCAAGGCGCACCCAGTCAGGGCTTCGGCGCGCGAGGGATCGACCTGATTGCCGCCTGCGGTGATGAACAAAACCAATTCACCGCTCGCGACCTCGCGGAATATGATTGATTTCGCAATTTGATCGATTTGGCATTTCGCCGCGCGCGCCGCATCTTCGGCGGTGCGGGTGCCTTCGGCCATCTCAAGGATCACAGCCTCTAGCCCCGCCCTCTCTAGGGCATGGGCCACGCGGGCAAGGCTTTTGCTCATGCGCATTCCCTTCTATCATCTGTCACAACCTTTGAGCGCAAACGCATGATAATGACAAGATGACCCTAAACGCCGCCCCCTTTGCCAATCGGATCACCCGCGCCCCCCTTGCCTATGAGGGGGCCTTGGCTACGGGTCTGTTCGCGGATCTGCCCCAATTGAACGAGCTTGCGCCTGAACTGCGTGAGGTCATCCATGGCGTGGCCGGATGTGCGCCGTATCTGGCGGGCCTGATCCGCCGCGAAGTCGATTGGCTGATCCCCACCCTCAGCGCCGCGCCTGAGGCGGGTATGGCTGAAATTTTGGCAGAGGCGGCCGCCTTAGGGGCCAGTGATCTCGATGCGGGGCTGCGCCGCCTCAAACGCCGCGCCGCGATCCTTGTGGCTTTGGCCGATTGTGCCGGTGTTTGGGATTTGTTGACCACCACCGCCCTTTGGTCGCAATTCGCTGATGCCTGTGTGCAGGCGGCGCTGCGGGTTCATGTCGGGGCCGAGGCGCGGCGCGGACGCATTCCCACCCAAACCGAGGAGGACGCGCTACGCGATGGCGCGGGAATGGTGGCGCTTGCGATGGGAAAAATGGGGGCGGGGGAGTTGAATTATTCCTCTGACATTGACCTGATCTGCCTCTTTGATGAGACAAGATTCGATGCAGGTGATGAGATGGAGGCGCGCACAGGCTTCGTGCGCGCAACCCGCCGCATTGCCGCAAGTTTGGGGGAAATCACATCCGAGGGTTATGTGTTCCGCACCGATCTTCGGCTGCGCCCCGATGCCTCTGTGACGCCCGTTTGTATCTCAATGGCTGCGGCTGAACGCTATTACGAGGCGGAGGGTCGAAATTGGGAGCGCGCCGCATATATCAAGGCGCGCGCTGCCGCAGGTGATATTGCGGCAGGCGAGCGGTTCTTGAAAACCCTCACCCCCTTCGTGTGGCGCAAGCATTTGGATTTCGCCGCCATCCGTGACACCCAAGACATGCGCCAGCGTATCCGCGACCATAAGGGCCTGCATGGGTTCACCCTTGAGGGGCATAATATGAAACTGGGGGCAGGCGGCATTCGTGAGATCGAATTTTTTGCCCAGACCCGCCAATTGGTGGCAGGTGGCAGAGATCCCGATTTGCGGATGCGGCGCACGGTTGATGCTTTGGCCGCCTTGGCCAAGAAATCATGGGTTGATCCAGAAGTCACAGAAAGCCTGACCGCGCATTACATCGCGCATCGCGAGGTCGAGCATCGTTTGCAGATGATCCATGACGCGCAGACGCACAGCTTGCCCAAATCGCCCGAAGGGTTTGCGCGGCTTGCGGCCTTTATGGGCGAGGGCGATGTCACCGCATTTCGTGCCGCGCTTCTCGCGCGATTGCACGCGGTTGATGATGCCTGCGAGCCGTTTTACACACCGCAAAAGCAAGCTGAGATTGAACATGAAGATGTTACGCTTACTCCCTCACAAATAGAGATTTTATCGCGTTGGCCGGGCTATTCCTGTTTGCGCGCATCACGCGGGCGCGAGATTTTCGAACAGATCAAACCCGCCCTCTTAGCCAAGCTGATGAAATCCGCAAATCCAGATGAAAGCCTTTCAAATTTTAACAGCTTTCTCAAGGGCTTGCCTGCGGGTGTTCAACTGTTCTCTTTATTCCAATCAAACCCGTCATTGATTGACCTTTTGGCCGATATTTGCGCAACAGCGCCCGCGCTTTCCATATACTTATCGCGCAATGCTAAAGTTCTAGATGCGGTTCTCAGCGGTGGATTCTTTACGCCATGGCCTGCACGGGGCGAATTGCTGCAATCTCTCAGCAGCGCGCTTGAAGGGCTTGATTATGAAGGACAGTTGGATGCTGCGCGCCGTTGGCTGAAAGAATGGCATTTCCGTGTTGGGGTGCATCACCTGCGCGGCCTCATAGAGGCCGAAGAAGCGGCCAAGCACTATACCGATTTGGCCGATGTGGTGATTGCCTGCTTCTGGCCTTTGGTCTGTGCGGAATTGGCCAAAAAACATGGGGACGCGCCGGGTCGCGGTGGGGTTGTTTTGGCCATGGGGAGCCTTGGCGCTGCACGGCTTACGGCGGGGTCGGATTTGGATTTGATCGTCATTTATGATGCGGGCGGTGTTGAGATGACGGATGGCCCACGCCCATTGGACGCGCGGGGGTGGTTCTCGAAGGCGACAAAAATGCTGATCACCGCACTCTCTGCACCGACCTCGGAGGGGCGGCTTTATGAGGTGGATATGCGTCTGCGACCCTCAGGCCGCAAAGGGCCGGTTGCGACATCGTTGGAGGCCTTCACGCATTATCAAATGAATGAGGCATGGGGGTGGGAACATATGGCCCTCACCCGCGCGCGTGTCGTGGCGGGCGATGCAAGCCTTGGCGCAGATGTCGAAGCCACACGGATGCAGGTGATCCAAACCCCGCGCAAGCCAAGCACGATCATCGCGGATTTGGCCGATATGCGCCAACGCCTTGCGGCGGCAGGGCGCAAGGGCAGCACCTTTGACGTCAAGGCGGGCATGGGCGGTATGCAGGATATTGATCTGATCGGGCAGGCGGGCGCGCTGATCGCGGGCAGTGCGGCCCGCGCCACTGCGCGCCATCTGCGCGCAGCGGCCAAATGCGGTTGGCTGACCCAAGCCGAAGCGGAGGCCTTATCCGCCGCGCATGCGCTCTTTTCTCGTGCGGCGCAGGCTGCGCGCCTCTTGACGGACGCGCCGCTTGATCCAAGTGATATCGGGCAGGGTGGGCTAGAATTTCTGGTGCGCGCCACGGGCCATGCGGATCGCGCCAGTTTGGAAGCGGCTCTTGACGCTGGCCGCGTGGAATCTGTCGCAATTATCGAGGCCGCTTTGACGCGCAAGCCCTAGATCGGCCAAGGGCATATGGGATGCAGGAGTTTCGGTGTTATGAAGGGCGATATCTATGATCCAAAGGCGCTGATCCGCGAGGCCTATCGCATCGAGGGGATCACGCGGGGCGAATGCCGCACGATTTTCATGGATTGGGCATTGTCCATCACCGCGGATGACCCCAAAACCTATATTCGCCATCTGCTTGAGCAATATGCAGCCGAAGATCAAGCGCACCCGATGAGCGAAACCCTGCGCGAGGCGCTTGAGCAAGCCCCGCGCGCTGTGCGCCGTGGGGGGCGCGCCGCACGGGTGGGGCAATAAGGTATTATTTGACGATTATGTCAGGTTTGCTCGCATGGGTGCCCCGCTCGCGATAGGGGGTGGTGTCATATTGCGCGCGATAGCATTTTGAAAAATGCGAGGGGGATGCAAAGCCACAGGCCAATGCCACATTGATCACGCTCATATCGGTTTGCATCAGCAGATTGCGCGCCTTGGCAAGGCGTAATTCCATGTAATATCGCTTGGGGCTGCGGTTCAGGTAACGGCGGAACAATCGCTCTAATTGGCGCGTGGACATTCCGACCTCTTTGGCCAAACTTGCCGGGCTGATCGGGTCTTCGATATTATGCTCCATCATCCGAATAACTTGGCTGAGTTTTGGATGACGCACGCCGATGCGGGTTGGAATTGACAGGCGCTGCGTGTCTTGGTCGGTGCGGATCGAGGTATAGATCAACTGATCGGCCACCAAATTCGCCAATTCTTCGCCGTGATCATTGGCGATGATTTTCAGCATCAAATCAATCGAGGCGGTGCCGCCTGCGGTGGTGATGCGGTTGCCATCAATCACAAAGACCGATTTTGTCAGGGTGACGTCTTCGAATTCTTCGGAAAAGCTGTCTTGGTTTTCCCAATGGATCGTGGCGCGTTTGCCGTCTAACAGACCCGCCTTGGCCAATGTATAGCCCGCCGTGCAAAGTCCGCCCACAACAGACCCGCGCCGCGCCTCGCGCCGCAACCAGTTGAGAATGCGCTTCGTTGTGGCGGATTGCACATCAATCCCGCCGCACAGCATGATTGTGTCTTCGCGGGTCAGCTCTTCGAGATCCATATCTAGCTTATAGCCGATCCCCGCAGAGCAATACGCAACCTCGCCCCCATCCCCCGCCAAGGCCCATTCATAGAGTGTGCGTCCCGACATCCGATTGGCAATGCGCAAGGCTTCGACCGCAGAGGCAAAGCAGAGCATCGTAAAGCGATCCAACAGCACGAAAACATAGCGTTTCGCGGCGTCTGCATCGCGGGGGGTTGGTCTGCTCATCTTCAGAGTCCTTTGAACAAAGCCACAATCATTAAACATCGCACCGAGGCGCATATCACGATGCAACCTTACGCGGTCGTTTCTCTAGCGAAACCACCAAATTGCGCGCGCCGCAAGCCCCCCTTTTGATCCATAGCTTGCGAAATTGCCATTGGACGCGGGGGGTTTCCGCGTCTATAAGCAGGCCGAAATCGTAATTTTTATGGAAGACCGAAGGAGGCTCCCATGGGTGCTGAAGCCGCACAAACATGGACGAAATCTAGCTGGCGTAGCAAGCCGCGCGTGCAGATGCCTGATTATCCTGATCAGGCGGCATTGGCGGCGGTTGAGGCGCAGCTTGGGAAATATCCTCCTTTGGTTTTTGCGGGTGAGGCGCGCCGCCTCAAAGCAGCGCTTGGTAAAGCGGCGCGTGGTGAGGCGTTTTTGCTGCAAGGGGGCGATTGCGCCGAAAGCTTTGCTGAATTTTCTGCAGATTCCATTCGCGACACGTTCAAAGTTATGCTGCAAATGGCGATGGTCTTGACCTATGGCGCCAAGGTTCCTGTGGTCAAAGTGGGCCGTATGGCAGGGCAATTCGCTAAGCCGCGCTCAGCGCCCACCGAGGTGATCAACGGGGTCGAGTTGCCCTCTTATCGCGGTGATATCATCAACGAGTTGGCCTTCACGCCCGAGGCGCGCATTCCTGACCCGGCCAAGATGTTGCAGGCCTATACGCAGGCTGCCGCCTCGCTAAACCTGTTGCGGGCTTTCTCAACGGGTGGTTTTGCAGATATCGAACGGGTGCATAGCTGGACCTTGGGCTTTACCGATCACGATGACGCGGAGAGGTACCGCGACATGGCCAATCATATCCAAGATAGCCTTGATTTCATGCGTGCCGCTGGCATCAGCCCACAGACCACACATGAATTGCACAGTGTTGACTTCTACACGAGCCATGAGGCGCTGTTGTTGGAATATGAGGAAGCCCTGTGTCGGATTGACTCGACCACTGGCAAGCCGATTGCAGGCTCGGGTCATATGATCTGGATTGGCGACCGCACCCGTCAGCCAGAGGGCGCGCATGTTGAATTCTGTGCAGGGGTGCAAAACCCGATTGGTCTGAAATGCGGCCCAACCACCACCGAGGATGATCTGAAAATCCTGATGGATAAGTTGAACCCAGAAAATGAGGCAGGCCGCCTGACATTGATTGCGCGCTTTGGTGCGGGCAAGGTTGGCGATCATCTGCCACGCCTTGTGCGCACGGTGCAATCGCACGGGGCAAATGTGGTCTGGAGCTGTGACCCGATGCACGGCAACACGATCAAATCGGCCAGTGGGTTTAAGACGCGACCCTTCGACTCGGTTTTGCGGGAGGTGCAGGAATTCTTTGCCATCCACCGCGCTGAAGGCACCATTCCGGGCGGGGTGCATTTCGAGATGACAGGCAAAGATGTCACCGAATGCACAGGTGGCGTGCGCGCTGTGACCGATGAGGATCTCTCAAGCCGCTATCACACGGCCTGTGATCCGCGCCTCAATGCCAGCCAGTCGCTTGAATTGGCCTTCTTGGTGGCGGAGGAATTGTCCTCAACCCGCCGTGATGCGGCGGCAGCGGCGGCGGGATAAAACCCCGCCGCGCTGATACGCTAGTCTGCACGCCCCCCTGACAGGACGCGCAGATAGGGCACTTTGGTGGGTTTCATGTCCATATGGGGCGGCGGCGTTACAGCCGCCGTTTCTGCAAGAAGCGGGTGCAGATCCGTGCGCTCAATCTCAAACCGATAGGGCGCATGGTTAAGCGGCCCTTTGGCCACAAAAGCCCCAATGGCGCGATCAATCATGCCCGAGGCGCTTTGCAAGGGCAAAAGGATCATGCGCGCCAAAACGGGTGGCTCAATCCCGCTATAGCTGCTTTGCAGTCTTATATCCAATTCCGCAGGCCCCGTGAAAACAGGCTCGACCGCAGCGGCAAAGCGCGGGCGTTCATTACAGGCAAAAAAGCACCGCAGCGGCATTCCGCGCAGTTCCATCCCCATAACATCGCATAAATGCGTGCCGCCCAGTTTCAGGCGCAAAATCTCGCCGCCTAGATTTTCCACCAAAAACACGAATGGTAGGGCCGCGCCTAAGATATGCGGCTGCAAATCGCGTGCTTTGGGTGGTTGGTGGACGGTGTCACGCAAACTGTTCCAATGCTGCCGCAATCGTGTGAAGGCCATATGGTGATCAAGGGTGTCGTCCTTGTCACGCGCGGCATCGCCAAAATAATAATTCCCCATCGTTTTCCCCTATCCTCAACGGGTTCGATACGCCTGCTGCATACCCCTATGCGGCGGATCGAAGGTTTATGTGCTGAGGTGTGTTACCTCGAGCATAGTAACGGCAAATTTTCGGAAAATTCAGCCCATATGACAGAAATTGGTTAATGGGGCATGGGCGCTGCTTTGGCTTGACCTCTGCGGTCTGATCCTCAAGATGCGCGCGCACAGTAAAGATCGCCATAGAAAGACGCGCCTGATGTCTCAGACCGATGCAAAATCTCTCAACGCTGCCACACGCCGTGGGTTGCTGATCATTCTATCTTCGCCTTCGGGCGCGGGGAAATCCACCTTGGCACGGCGTTTGATGGCATGGGATGGCTCGTTGCGGTTTTCAGTATCCGCCACCACGCGCGCGCCGCGTACAGGCGAGGTGGATGGGAAACATTACCATTTCCTCGACCGCGCAGGGTTTGAGCGGATGGTGGATGAGGGTGCGATGCTGGAACATGCCGAGGTGTTCGGCAATCTCTACGGCAGCCCGATGCCACCTGTGCGTGCGGCCATTGATGCGGGGCGCGATGTCTTATTTGACATAGACTGGCAGGGGGCGCAGCAAATCCGCAACTCTGCGCTGGGCGCACATGCGCTGTCGATCTTTATCCTGCCCCCGAGCATCGCAGCCTTGCACGAACGTCTGGTGACGCGCGCACAAGATGATGCCGAAACCATTGCCAAACGGATGGCAAAATCTTGGGACGAGATCAGCCATTGGGATGGCTATGATTACGTTCTCGTCAATGATGATTTGGACGCGTGCTTTGACAATCTGACCACAATCATCACGGCTGAACGGATGCGCCGCATTCAACAGCCAAGCCTTGCCGGGTTTTTGCGGGGTTTACAAAGTGAATATGAGGGGATGCGCGCGCCATGATTTACGCATTTGAGGGGCATCAGCCCGATATTGCTGCCGATGCATGGGTTGCCGATGATGCCAATGTCATCGGTAAGATTGCCCTTGCTGCCGAAAGCAGCATTTGGTTTGGGGCCACGTTGCGCGGTGACAATGAACTGATTTCCATTGGCGCGCGCAGCAATCTGCAGGAAAATGTGATCTGCCACACAGACCCAGGTCTGCCCCTGACTGTGGGCGAGGATTGCACCATTGGGCATCGCGCGCTTTTGCATGGCTGCATGATTGGCGATGGCACATTGATTGGCATGGGCGCGATGGTGATGAACGGTGCGGTTGTCGGAAAGGGCTGCTTGATCGGGGCAGGGGCCTTGATCCCTGAGGGCAAAGTTATTCCTGACGGCAGTTTGGTGATGGGGATGCCCGGCCGTGTTATTCGCGCGCTAGACGAGGCGGCACGCGCGGGGCTTATTCAATCGGCGGCGGGCTATGTGGCCAAAGCCGCGCGGTTTCGCGCAGGATTGCAGTCCTTATAACCGTGACCCCTGCAGGCTGATCTGCACACGGGTGTCGGAGAGGCTAAGGGAAATCTCAGCCCCGATGTCAGCGGCCTCCTTTAACAGCATCAGGAATTGCACCTCGCGCGGGCTTGGGGTGCTGTGACTGGCCCCGCCGAGCCATGCCAGACCTGACAAGTCGTGCAAGATCCGTGGCCCGTCTGCGCTGACTGTAACTGTGCCGCGCTCGGGCTGTGCGATTGTGATATGCCCCCCCATGGGAAGGGCCGCTTCGGCACAGGCGATCATCAAAAAGGCGCTTTTGACATGATGGCGCGGTAAATCTCCCGTCAAAAGCCAGTCAACTGTCAGGCGGCCCGCGCCATACATCTGGCTCAGAATGTTGCGCGCTTCGCGTTCAGAGATATGCTGATCAGGCCGCGCCGCGCCATAGGCGATACGGAAAAACCGCAACCGCGCTTCGGTATCGCGCAGCGCATCGGCAATCAGGGCCATTTCAGGACTGTTGGCCATGCCGCTCATTTGCAGAAGCTCAACCCCGTTTGACACAGCCCCCAAAGGGTTGCCCAAATCATGACAGAGCCGTGATGCAACCAGGGCTGACAAATCCTGTGAATTTGGGCTAAAGACGATTTGATCCATCAATGAGGCCTCCGATGACCGAAGAGTTGAATGCGCTGCTTGAGCCTGGAATGTTGGTGCGCAACCCTGCGCAACCCGATTGGGGGTTGGGGCAGGTGCAATCCAATATTAGCGGCAAGGTGACCGTCAATTTCGAGCATCAAGGCAAACAAGTGATCGACTCCCGCCATGTGACATTGCTGCCCGAATGGGGCGCTTAAGGGTTCGGTCTACTGGAATGATGGTTAACAATACCCTAATTCTGCATAACGAAGATCATATCTTGGAAAGGCGCATCGCGCTGCACAGATAAACGCATTTGCCCCAAAGGCCGCAAATTTGCGGCGCGAAAGGCACAGCCAAGACAGGAAGGCCCACCTTATGGTGTCGCAAGAGCCGCATTTTGAGCTGCGATTGGCCGCAAGCCCAGAGGATATTCGCGCGGCACAGCGCCTGCGCTATGAGGTATTCGTGGCGGAATTGGGCGCTGATGGGGCCTTGGTGGATCATGAGGCGCGGCTTGAGGCAGATCGCTTTGACCCATTTTTTGATCATCTCATGCTTCTGGATCATCGCCGCGCTGTGGGCGAGCAAGTTGTGGGCGTTTACCGCGTGATGCAGGAGCACGGGGCCAAAGCCGCAGGTCAATTCTATTCGGAAGACGAATATGATCTCGCGCCCCTCAAATCTTCGGGTCGGCGTTTGCTGGAATTAGGGCGGTCTTGCGTGCATGCCGATTATCGCGGGGGCACGGCGCTGATGCATTTATGGAATGGGCTGGCCGATTATATCGTGACCCATGAGATTGAAATTCTATTTGGGGTGGCGTCCCTGCATGGCACCGATGTGGCTAAATTGGCCGCGCCTCTGTCGCTGCTGCATCACCGCCATCTTGCGCCTGAGGGGCTGCGCCCAAAGGCGCGGGCGGCGGGTTATCAGGATATGAACCTCATTGCCGAAGACGCGCTTGAGCGCACGGCTGCTACGCGTGCGCTGCCCGTGTTGATCAAGGCCTATCTGCGCCTTGGTGGTGCGGTTGGGCAGGGGGCCTTTGTGGATCACGCCTTTAATTGCACAGATATTTGTTTGATCCTTGATACGGCCCTGATGTCGGAAAAACACCGCGCGCTCTACGCGCGGGGTCGGGGGATATAGGCGCATGCGCTGGGATGGCGCCCCTCAGGTCACGCCCGCATCTGTTGGGGTTTTGGGTCTTCTGCGCGCCTGTCTGCGCGGGGCAGCGATCCTTCTGGTCATTGGGTTTGGGTTTTTGACCCTGCTTTTGTGCCGCGTGCCAGAGCGCGTCATAGCGGGGCCTTTGCGCCGCCCTGTAACTGCGCGGATCACGCAAATCGTCTGCGCCTTTGTCTGTATGATTTTGGGCCTCAAGGTGACGCGCAAAGGAAATGCCGCACAAGCTGCGGGCGCGATTGTCGCCAATCATGTGTCTTGGCTTGATATTTTCCCGCTCAATGCGGGCGGGCCTGTGGTGTTCGTGGCAAAATCCGAAGTGCGCGATTGGGCGGGTATTGGGATTTTGGTGCGCGCAGCAGGCACCGTTTTCATCGAGCGGCGGCGCATGGCGGCAAAAGATCAAAATCGCCTGTTGCATATGCGCCTTGCAGAAGGTTCCGAGCGTTTGGTGTTTTTCCCAGAAGGTACATCCACCGATGGGTTGCGCGTTTTACCCTTCCGCTCAAGCCTGTTTGAGGCGTTTTTTGCGGCTGATCTGCCACGGGATATCACTGTTCAGCCCGTCACCATCGCCTATCACGCCCCCGCAGGCGAAAATCCCGCCTTTTATGGGTGGTGGGGGGATCAATCCTTTGGTGCGGGTCTGATGCGGGTGCTATCTGTCCGCAAAAATGGCCATGTCACGGTCATCTATCACGCGCCTTTGCGCGTCTCACAGTTTGCATCGCGCAAGGCACTGGCGCAGGCCGCCGAAACGGCCGTGCGTGCGGGGCTTGCTCAGGCCCTTAGCCCAGAGGGGACAGCAGCGTCTTAAGGGCTGCCACAGGGTCGTCTTTGCGCCAAATTTCCTCACCGATGGCGAAGAAATCTGTGATCGGCGCAAGGCGTTCGATATCTGCAAGCGTCAGCGCGCCTTCGGCCACGACTGGCAGTTCGATCATCTGGCTCCACCATGCGAAAAGATCATCTTCGGCGCGGCTGCCATCGCCAAGGCTTGTGTCGCCAACAGGGCCGAAACTGATGTAATCCGCCCCCATTTCCCCTGCATTCATCCCATCATGGCGGGAATTGGCGCAGAAGCAACCGATGATTGCATCGCCGCCAAGATCCGCGCGGGTTTTGCGGGTGCTGCGCGACCCATCCAAGAGATGCACGCCATCAAGCCCCAAGCGTTCGACCAGTTTGATATGTTCTGACATCACCAAGGGGATGTCGCGGGCATGGGCAATTTCGCGCAAGTGATCTGCCGCGCGCGCGAGGTCATCCTCATCACGGCTTGCCAGAGCAAGGCGCAGGCAGGCGATAGGATAGGCATCCAAAACTGCCGCAAGCTGTGCGCCAAAGCCCGTCAGCTCAAAATTTGGCGGGGTCACAAGGTAAATCTGTGGAATATCCATGTCGGACATAGGGCTGCCTCTTGTCAGTCTTTGTGTGTTCCTAATGGTTTGCTTTGCGTTCAGCAATGGGGCGCTTGGCAAGAATGCCGCCGCGCGTTATGGCAGGGTCATGAGTGACGATAGCCAAATTCCCGCAACCGCCCATCCAATGCCCTGTTTCGTGCTTGTGCGCACGCAGATGGGTGAGAATATTGGCGCGGCGGCACGGGCAATGTGGAATTTCGGCCTGAACCATATGCGCCTTGTGGCCCCGCGCGATGGGTGGCCGAATGAACGCGCGGTGGCCTTGGCCAGTGGCGCCGCCGGCGTGGTGCTTGATCCTGCTTTGGTGGTGGAGACAACGCCCGAGGCGATTGGCGATTGCACCCATGTGTTTGTGACCACCGCCCGCGAACGGGGCCTGACCAAACCCATCCTCAGCCCCGAGGCGGCGATGGCGCAGGCGCGGGCCATCCATGCCGCGGGCGGCAAGGTTGCGGTGATCTTTGGCCCCGAGCGCACAGGTTTGGAAAATGACGATATCGCACGGGCTGATGCGATTATAACTGTGCCCGTGAACCCTGATTTTCCCTCGCTCAATCTGGCGCAATCGGTGCTGCTCTGCGCTTATGAGTGGCGCCGCCAAACCACCGAGGTGGTGGAAATGCGCATGGAATTTGCCCGCAGCGATTTTGCAACCGCGATTGAGGTGGAAAAACTGGCGGATCACTACGAAGAAAAGCTTGATGAAATGGGCTATTTCTTTCCCGAAACAAAGGCTGCAGGCATGAAGCTGGTCTTGCGCAATCTGTGGGGGCGTCTGCCCCTGACGCGGGCCGATGTTCAGCTGTTTCACGGCATTTTGCGACAGATGCAGCGTTGGCGCGATCGGCCCTAGCGCCAAACTGCCGCGCATTCTTGCGAAGCCTTTGCCAAGGCGCTAGGTCTTTTGCCAAATGAAGATCGAGAAGGGGCCGCGCCATGAGCCGCAATATTTTCGAAGAGGTCGACCAATCCGTCAAAGGGCCCTCTGGGACGGGGAAAACAGGCCCGAACCCTTCGGGGATTTCCCGCGACACGGGCGCGGCGCGCAGATGGATGCGGGCCTATTTGGCGGTTCTCTTTGTGATGGTTGCGGCGATGATTGCCATTGGGGGCATGACGCGCCTGACCGATTCAGGGTTGTCTATCGTTCAATGGGCGCCGATTTCGGGGGCCATTCCGCCGCTCAGTGATGACCAGTGGCAAGAGCAATTCACCGCCTATCAGCAGACAACCGAATACCAACAGCAAAATCGCGGCATGTCGATGGCCGAGTTTAAGTATATTTTCTGGTGGGAATGGGGCCATCGTCAGTGGGGGCGCGCAATCGGTCTTGTTTGGGCCCTTGGGTTTGCCGCGCTTGCGCTCTCTGGTAATCTGATCAAAGGGTGGGTTCCAAAAATCGTGGCGCTTGGGGCGCTTGGTGGTCTGCAAGGGGCCATCGGATGGTGGATGGTCTATTCAGGTCTTGCGCCTGGCATGTTTGATGTTGCCTCCTATCGGTTGGCGACACATTTGGGTGTCGCGTTCTTCATCCTTGCCCTTATCACATGGTTTATTTTGCAGCTCAGCCGACCTGCGCCCGCGTTATTGGCGGCGCGGCGTGCGGGCGATAAGCGCCTTTTTGGTATGACCACGGGGCTTTTGCATCTCACCTTTTTGCAAGTCTTGGTTGGGGCTTTGGTCGCGGGTATCGATGCAGGGCGCAATTATATTGATTGGCCTTTGATGGCGGGCGGTTTCACCCCGCCTGATATGTGGGCGATTGACCCTTGGTATCGCAATCTGTTCGAAAATGATGGCACCGTCCAATTCATCCACCGGATGCTGGGCTATCTTGTGTTTGCCTATGGGATTGCGGTTTGGCTCAAAGGGCGCAAATCGGGCAATGCGATGGTGCGCCAATCCTATGCGTGGATGGCGGTGATGCTATTTGGGCAGGTGGTGATCGGGATTGTAACGGTGATGCATTCTGCGCCAATTGCCCTTGGGCTGACCCATCAGCTTGGCGCGGTGGCCTTGGTTGTCTTGATTTTGCGCGCGCGGTTCCTCGCGATTTATCCGCCTGAGCAATCCTTGCGTGGGGCAGCGGCATGAGCGCGATGCAGGATCTTTTGGCCCATGCAGCGCAAACCGCCGCGCTTGAGCAGGTCGCGGGGCGGTTGCATTGGGATCAAGAAACCATGATGCCCAAGGGGGCAGCGACACAGCGCGCCGAAGAAATCGCAGCGATGGAGGGGGTTCTGCACGCCCGCCGCACTGACCCTGCACTTGGCGAACTGCTGGAAACCGCACAGGCTGAAACGGATTTTGAAGTATCCTCTTTGCGGCTGATCTCGCGGTCATATCAGCGTGCTACAAAAATCCCCGCGCGTTTGGCGGCGGAATTGGCGCGCACGGCCTCGCTCGCCCATGGGGTCTGGGCCAAGGCCCGCGCCGAAGATGATGTTGCGGGATTTTTACCTGTTCTTGAGCAACTGATCACCCTGCGCCGCGAAGAGGCTGCCTGTCTGTCAGGCGAGACGCGTGGTGCGGCCCTTTATGATGCGCTGTTAAACGATTATGAACCCGAAATGCGCGCCCGCGAAATTGCGGCCCTGTTTGATGCGATGCGTCCGCGCCTTGTGTCCTTGCGCGCGGCGATCCTTGAGAAACCGATGCCCGCGGCGATATCGGGTGATTTTGACGAGACAGCGCAACTTGCCCTGACGCGCGAGATTGCCTTGGCCTTTGGCTATGATCTCGACAAAGGGCGGATTGATCTTGCCGTTCACCCGTTTTCTTCTGGCTCAGGCAGTGACAGTCGCATCACCACGCGGGTGGCGCGGGATGATCCGTTTAATGCGCTTTATTCGACCATTCACGAAGTGGGCCATGCCTGCTACGAGCAAAATATCGACCCGCTCTATCATTTGACCGCATTAGGGCAGGGGGCCTCGATGGGGGTGCATGAAAGCCAAAGCCGCATTTACGAAAATCAGCTTGGTCGGTCCCTGCCTTTTGTGACATGGCTTTATGGGCAGATGCAGACGGCCTTTGGTGGGCTGTCAACAGATAGCCCTGCCGCGCTTTACGCGGCGATCAATCGGGTTGCCAAAGGCTATATCCGCACCGAGGCCGATGAGGTGCAGTATAACCTGCATATCATGCTGCGGTTTGATCTTGAGCAGGCATTGATCAGCGGTGATCTGGCCGTGGGTGATCTTGAGGCGGCATGGAATGATCGCTTTATGGCTGATTTTGGGTTCGCCGTGGCTCGCCCAAGCCACGGGGTCTTGCAAGATGTGCATTGGTCGGCGGGCCTGTTTGGATATTTCCCCACCTACGCGCTTGGCAATGTCTATGCGGGCTGCTTGATGCAGGCTTTGCGCGCAGATGTGCCAAATTTGGATGCGGCATTGGCACAGGGCAATCCACGCCCTGCAACCGATTGGCTGCGCGAGAGATTGCAACGCCACGGCAGCCTGAAACCGCCGCGCCAGACGATTGAGGATGCAATCGGTGGGCCTGTCTCCCCTGAACCGCTGTTGCGCTATCTCGAGGAAAAATTCGGCGCCCTTTACGGGCTTTAGCCCCGAGTGTGCGGCCCCCCTTTTTCTTCAGTGCGGCTGTCGCTAAACATAAAGGCAGCAACAGGGAAAGTGCATCACCATGGCTGAAATTTTAGATCTTCCGCGCAATGAGCATGGCATTGCCACCGTGATCGAGGCGCTTGCAGGGCAATTTGGGGCGCGGCTTGCGACCAGTGCCGCCTTGCGCGAACAGCATGGCCACACCACCACATGGCTGCGCACCCAAGCGCCTGATGCTGTGGTTTTTGTGCAATCCACCGAGGAAGTTCAACATGTCGTGCGCCTGTGCGCGAGTCATCATGTGCCTGTGATCCCCTTTGGGGCAGGCTCATCCCTTGAGGGGCATGTGAATGCATCCGCGGGGGGAATTTGCATTGATTTCAGTCAGATGAACCGCATTCTTCGGGTCAGTGCCGAGGATATGGATGTCGTGATTGAGCCAGGTGTCACGCGTAAGGCGTTGAACACGCATCTGCGCGACACGGGGCTGTTCTTTCCCGTGGATCCAGGAGCAGATGCAACGCTTGGCGGTATGGCGGCCACGGGGGCAAGCGGCACGAATGCCGTGCGCTACGGCACGATGAAGGAAAATATCCTTGGGCTGAAGGCGGTTTTGCCATCGGGGGAGATTGTAAAAACCGCCGCGCGGGCGCGGAAATCTTCGGCAGGGTATGATTTGACCCATCTGATGATCGGCTCTGAAGGCACGCTTGGCCTGATCACCGAGTTAACCTTGCGTCTGCGCGGTATCCCTGCGGCCATTTCTGCGGCGACTTGTTCGTTCCCTTCGGTCGAGGCTGCCTGCGAATGTGTCATTGCGACTGTGCAATATGGATTGCCCGTGGCGCGCATTGAATTGCTCGACAAGCTGATGGTTGAGGCCGTTAATCGTTATTCCAAACTGTCCCTGCCAGAAACGCCGCTTTTGTTATTGGAATTTCATGGCAGCGAAACAGGCGTGGCCGAGGACGCAGCAAGTTTTGGCGAGATTGCAGCTGATTTTGGCGGCACGGGCTTTGCCGCAACCACCCTTGAGGAGGAGCGCAATCAACTGTGGCAAGCGCGCCATGATGCCTATTGGGCGGGTTTGGCCCTGCGCCCTGGGGCAAAGGGGATTTCCACCGATATTTGCGTGCCCGTCAGCCGTCTGGCCGAGGCTGTGACAAAGGCACAGACGCGTGCGGCAGATTTGGGCATGATCGCCCCCGTTGTGGGCCATGTGGGAGATGGAAATTTCCATGTGTTGATGTTGATCAACACGGACAGTCCTGACGAGGTTGAGATGGCCGAAGGGTTTGTTGCATGGCTGAATGATATGGCGATTGCGATGGAGGGCACCTGCACAGGTGAGCATGGCATCGGCCAAGGCAAAGCCGCCTATCTGATCCGCGAATTGGGGCCAGAGGCGATGGAGGTCATGGCCACAATCAAGCGCGGGATTGATCCGCAAAATATTTTCAACCCCGGAAAAATGGGATTCCCCAATTATGGCTGAACACCGACCTGATACCCACAATGTCCCCTCGGCCCATGAGGAACCGCATTTGTCGCAACGCTCAGGATGGTTGCGCGCGGCGGTGATGGGGGCGAATGATGGGATTTTGTCGACAGCGTCATTGATCGTGGGGGTTGCTGCGGGCGGTGCGGATCAAGGCACGATCCTCTTGTCGGGGATTGCAGGCATGGTTGCGGGGGCGATGTCGATGGCAGCGGGGGAATATGTTTCCGTCTCAAGCCAAGCCGATGTTGAGCGCGCCGATGTCGAGCGCGAAAAGCGCGAGTTGAAATTGAACCCTGCGGGCGAATTGGCCGAATTGGCGGCGATCTATCGTCAACGCGGCTTGTCGGAGCAGTTGGCCGATGAGGTGGCGCGCGAATTGACCCGCAAAGATGCGCTTGGCGCACATTTGCGCGATGAGATTGGGCTGACCGATCTTTCGCCGCCCAAGCCTGTAGAGGCAGGGGTGGTCTCTGCCGCCACATTTGCAGGCGGTGCTTTGGTGCCGTTGCTGATGGGGGTCGTGGCCCCGCATGATCAGGTGGAGCTTTGGGTGGGGGCGGCCACATTGGCGGCCCTTGGCACGCTTGGGGCGCTTGGTGCGCAGGCGGGCGGCGCCCCCAAAGGGCGCGCCGCATTCCGTGTCATGTTTTGGGGCGTTTTGGCGATGGTGGCCACATCCCTGATTGGCCGCGCCGTGGGGTTGGCGATCTAGGCCTCACCTGCCGCCGCCAGAAGCCGCGCATTGCCGCCCGCCGCCGTGGTGTCAATGCAGATATGCCGCTCAAGGATCAGGCGCGGTTTGGGGTCGCGTTCACAAATCAGCGGGATCAAGGCGCCCTCGCGCGCCGCCAAAGCCGCGCGATAGGGGCGGGCCTCTTCGGGGTCTGCCCATAAGATCACGGCATCAAACCCCGTGAGACTGCGCAGCATGTCAGCAGGAAGTAGCCCCGCAACCCCATGCGCGCCAACACCGGGCGCAATCGCAAGGGCGGTGCAGCCTGCCTCGGTAGCCATTTGCACCTGCATCATGGCCGCTTCCGCCGTTGGCCCAAGACACAGAACCCGCCCGCGCGCATAGCGTGACAAGAGGTTTGATTCACCTGTAGGCCCAGGCATTTCTGCTTGGGAAAGGGGCCTGTCAGAGGGACGTGCAAGTGCTGCAAGGGCGCGGGTCACTTTGGCCTCATCACAGGGGGGCGCATCGCCCATTGGGCCTTCTGCTGCGAGGTTGGGGGTCGTAAAGCGCGGCAAATAGTGCGGCCCGCCCGCCTTTGGCCCTGTGCCAGACAAACCCTCGCCCCCAAAGGGCTGACTGCCCACAATGGCACCGATTTGGTTGCGGTTGATGTAGAGATTGCCAACCTTGATCTGGCTCGCCACCTCGGCGATGCGGTCATCAATGCGGCTGTGCATCCCAAAGGTCAGGCCATAGCCCTTTGCATTCACATCGGCCACAACCCGCGCCAGATCGCGGGCCTTATAAGTGGCCACATGCAAGACAGGGCCAAAGACTTCGCGCTCAAGGTCGTTGATCCCATCGGGCAATGAGATCAACGCAGGCCCCACATAATGGCCCGTGCTGGGCGGGGTGATCTGTTTGATCAAACGCCCCTCTCTCTGGGCCTGTTGGACATAGGCATTGATCTCTGCCGCCGCGCTTGCCGTGATCACGGGGGCCACATCGCAGGATATGTTCCATGGGTGGGAGAGGGAGAGTTCCTCCATCGCGCCCTGCAACATCTGTAACAGGCCTTCTGCGATATCTTCTTGCACATAGAGCAACCGCAGGGCCGAGCAACGCTGACCCGCTGATTGAAAGGCCGAGGCGACAATGTCGCGCACGGCCTGTTCGGGCAGGGCTGTGCTGTCCACGATCATGGCATTCAGGCCGCCTGTCTCTGCAATCAAAGGGGCTGCGGGGTGCAGATGGGCCGCCATGGCGCGGTTAATCCCTTGGGCAGTTGCCGTTGATCCCGTAAAGCACACGCCCGCAACACGCGCATCGCTGACAAGGGCCGCCCCGATCTTGGCCCCTTGTCCTGGCAGAAATTGCAGGGCGCCACGCGGCACGCCTGCGGCATGGAGCAATTCCACGGCCCGCGCACCGATGAGGGTGGTTGTCTCAGCGGGCTTTGCCAAAACGCCATTTCCCGCCGCAAGCGCGGCAGCGATTTGCCCTGTGAAAATTGCCAAGGGGAAATTCCACGGGCTGATACAGGTAAACACCCCGCGCGCGGGCTGCTGCAAAAGCGGCGCATGGGCCGCGTAGTAGCGTAAGAAATCCACCGCCTCGCGCAGTTCGGCCACTGCATCGGCGGGGCTTTTGCCCGCCTCGCGGGCCAGAAGCGCAAATAATTCGGCATGATGCGCTTCGTAAAGATCGGCGGCCCGTTCAAGGCAGGCACGGCGTTCTGCGGCAGGTGCGTCCCAAGCCTGCGCAGATATCAGTGCAGTCTCGATATCACCTGCGGCGGCCTCGGTAAAACGGCCCACGATGTCGGCGGGATCGGCGGGGCAGGTTTGGGTGATGTCATCGGCCCCTGTCGCAGGTTTGACCAAAATGGGGCCTGCCTGCCACTGATGCGTCCGAAATGGCGCGCGCGCCGCGTCTAGCTCGGCCAAGGTTACAGGATCGCTAAGGTCGAACCCGCGTGAATTTGCGCGCTCGGGCGCAAAAAGCGCGCTTGGGTGGCGCACAGCAAGATTTGGCCCTGCGCCTTCGAGCCGTTCAAAGGGGCAGGCTGCGACCACCTCAGGTGGCGTGTTTTCATCCATGATTTGGTTCACGAAGGAAGAATTTGCGCCATTCTCCAACAAGCGGCGCACGAGATAGGCCAAAAGATCCCGATGCGCCCCAACGGGCGCATAGATGCGGCAGCGCGTGGCGTTGCCCTTCAGCACCAGATCATGCAGCGCCTCGCCCATCCCATGCAGGCGTTGGAACTCAAAACGGGTAGGGTCTGTTGCCATTTCGATAATGGCCGCCACAGAATGGGCGTTATGGGTGGCAAATTGCGGATAGATGCGATCCGTCAGACCCAGCAGCTTTTTGGCCAAACACAGATAGGCCACATCGGTGGCGGATTTTCGTGTATAGACAGGAAAGCCAGACAACCCTTCAACCTGCGCCAATTTCACCTCGGTGTCCCAATAGGCGCCTTTGACCAGACGCAGCATGATCTTGCGGTCAAGTTTGGTGGCAAGGGCGTAAAGCCAGTCAATCACCGCGCCTGCGCGCAGGCCATAGCCCTGCACCACAACACCAAACCCGTCCCACCCTGCAAGGCGTAGATCAGCCAAGACCGCCTCAATCACATCAAGCGACAGATCAAGACGATTTGCTTCTTCGGCATCAATGTTAAGACCCATCCCGCCCTGACGCGCATCAAGGGCCAGTTCCAAAACGCGCGGCACAAGTTCGGACATAACACGATCTTTTTGTGCCACTTCATAGCGTGGGTGGAGCGCCGAGAGTTTGATCGAAATTCCAGGGTTGCTGCGGATATCCTCTGCCCTACAACGCGGGGTGATCTTGGCAATGGCCGTTTTGTAAGAGGCAAAAAAGGCATCCGCATCGGCCATGGTCATCGCGGCCTCGCCCAACATATCATAGGAATAGCTATATCCCTTTGCCTCTTGCTTGGCGGCGCGCGCCATCGCGTCTGGCATGGTTTGCCCCAACACGAATTGCCGCCCCATCTCGCGCATGGCGCGCGCCACGGCGGTGCGGATCACAGGTTCGCCCAAACGGCGCAAGGCCCCGCGCAACACGCGATCCATGCCTTCGCCGTCTTGTAAAACGCGCCCCGTCAGCATCAGTGCCCAAGTAGACGCGTTTACAAGCGAGGAGGAAGATTTTCCCAAATGCTCGCCCCAGGCTGACGGGGCGATTTTGTCTTCGATCAAAGCATCAATCGTGGTCGCATCTGGCACGCGCAACAGCGCCTCGGCCAAACACATCAGCGCAATGCCTTCGCGGGTTGAGAGGCCATATTCGGCCAAAAACACCTCCATCAACCCTGCATCTGCGTCATTGCGGATGGACGTGACCAAGCGGGTTGCGCGCGCCTTGGCGGCTGTGCGCGTGGCCTGATCGGGGCCGTGCGATTTTATCAGGCGGTCGAGAATAGCGGCCTCATCGGCCAAGTGATCGTGACGGATCGCATCGCGCAGCACAGAAAGGTCGGTCATGTGGACACCAGGGCTAAAGTGAAGATGACCGACAATACGAAGATATCGGCGGGAAATCCGCCTTGACTTTGTAGTTTTGCGGGAAAATAAATTGATTAAACAGGAAAAGGTTGGGTCTGATGGTATCAAAATCGCCAGAACGCGGGCAAATTGATGGGTTTGATCGGAAGATTCTGAAGGAAGTCTCGGAAGATGGCCGAATTTCCGTAACGGAATTGGCGGATCGGGTGGGGCTGTCGAAAAGTCCGACCCAAGTGCGCCTGCGCCGTCTTGAGCAGGAAGGCTATATTCGTGGCTACCGCGCGGAACTTGATCCCGTAAAACTTGACCGCGAACATGTGGCTTTTGTTGAGGTGAAATTGTCCGATACGCGCGAGGCGGCATTGGCCGCCTTTAACAAAGCCACCATTGCCGTGCCCGAAATCGAAGAATGCCACATGATTGCGGGGGCGTTTGATTATTTGGTCAAGGTGCGCTGCCGCGATATGGGCGCCTATCGCCGCGTATTGGGCGAGGTCATATCCGCCCTGCCGCATGTCGCCTCAACCTCGACACATGTCTCTATGCAGGCCGTCAAAGACCGCGCGTTCTAAAGCTCGATCAAGGCCTGCGCGCAGCCTGTGAGCGCGGCAAAATCATCTTCAACCACACTGACCCCGAATTGCGCCATAAAGGGGCCAAAGCGGCCTTTATTCGAAAAGGCCTCGGCAAATCCGAATTGCATTAAATAGGGCGCAAGGGCGCGCGAGACGCCGCCAATCAGATAGACCCCACCAAAGGGCAGGTTCACCAAGGCCAGATCGCCTGCGACATTGCCCAGAACCTGCGCAACGAGCGCAGCAGTAGCGCGGGCCTTGTCATCATCTTGCTCAAGCGCATCCATGATCTGTTGCGCAGGCTGATCACTCCCATGCAAAAAGGCGTGAACATGGCTGATCCCGCGCCCTGAGAGAACCTCCTCGACTGCGGCGAAGCCATGCTTTTCGGCTAAGAAGCGGGCAAGATCGCGGGTTTGGTCATCAGGGGTGGGCAGGGTGATATGGCCCGATTCCGAAGGGGGCACCACGCGGCCCCGCGGCCCGTCAAATACGGCGGCGGCGTTAAACCCCGTGCCAAGGCCGATGACCAATTTCGCTGCATGGGCAGAGGCGGGATCATGGGGCAGGATCACACGCAATTCCGTATCGGAAATATGGCCAATCGCATAGCCTTGCGCCTGTAGATCATTGAGCACAGCCACGCGTGACGCACCCGAGACATCAGCCAACATCGTGCGGTCAATATGCCAATCCAAATTGGTCATCTTGGCCACGCCATCGCGCACGGGGCCTGCGGCGGCCACGCAAATGCCCGAGAGCGCGCCAGAACGGAGGCCCGCCTGTTCCATGAATTGCGCCAATATCTCGCGCAAATCAGCGGCGTCTTTATTGGCAAAGCGGCGGATGCTGTCGCGGTCAATGACGCCCGCGCGCGCCAAAGCCACGCGGGTGTTGGTGCCGCCGATATCAGCGACCAAATCCAAATCGGGGGAAGATGTCATTCCGTCCTGCCTTATTTAGCCCGCGCGCCAGCCCTGTGCGAGCGCGTGATAGGACGCTTTTGGTCGTCTTTGCAAGCTGTCGAAATCAACATGGACAAGGCCAAAGCGTTTTTCATACCCAAAGGCCCATTCGTAATTATCCATCAGCGACCATGCGATATAGCCTTTCAAGGGTGCGCCATCCTTAATCGCGCGCAAACAGGCGCGCATATGGGCATCAAGATAGGTTATGCGCGCCACATCTGGCTGATCGGGCGTATCGTCATTCGCCATTCCGTTTTCGGTCACATAAAGCGGCAAGTCACCCGTGTAGGTTTTCGCCGTATGGGTCAGGAAATGATGCAACCCCTCGGGGTAAATTTCCCAACCCATTTGGGTTTTGGGCAATGGCCCCTCAACGCCTTGGTAGTTGGGCCAAATTCCGCATCCTGCGCTCAGGCGTTTGCAGGTGTAGTAATTCAAGCCCAACCAATCGAGCGGGGCGGTGATATGGGCAAAATCGTCTTGGTAATTCTGGGGAAGATGTTGCTCTAACCCCTCAAGCACTAGATCTGGATAGTGGCCATGAAACAGGCCTGACAGGAAGAATTGGTTATAGATCGCATCGTAACGCGCGGCAGCGGCCTTTGATGCGGGGCTTTCATCGGCGGGCAGGGCGGCCTCAAAATTGCACACGGCACCCAGATTGCGCATGCCACGCGCGCGCATCACCTCGATCGCGCGGCCATGCGAGGAGAGAACATGGTGCATAGCGCGGGCTGCGGCGCGAATATCGCGCAGACCGGGCGCATGATGCCCCTCGAAATGCGATAACCATGAGACGCACCACGGCTCGTTCATGGGGGCGACCGACCACAGCCTGTCGCCAAGGCGTGCCATCACAATCTCGGTGTAATCGGCAAACCAATTTGGCATATCGCCATTCACCCAACCGCCTTGATCCGCGAGGGCCGAAGGCAATTCCCAATGATACAGCGTGGCTGCAGGGCGCAGCCCCCGCGCCAACATCCCGTCAATTAAACGATCATAGAAATCCAAGCCCGCCTTATTCACCGCGCCGCGCCCCTCGGGCATGATCCGCGCCCATGACAGCGAAAAGCGATATATGTCAGCGCCAAGATCACGGATCAGGTCAAGGTCGTCTTCCCATCGGTTCAGGTGATCGCAGGCAAGCGCGCCATTTTCAGCGCGGGTGACGTTGTTGCCCGTTGCGGCGAATGTGTCCCAATGAGTCTGGCCCGCGCCACCCTGAGCGTGGCCTTCGATTTGATAGGCTGATGTGGCGACACCAAGCAGGAAATCTTGCGGAAAATCCGACCGCGCGGGAAGGGTGGGGGTGGTCATGGTGAGAGAACTCATTGCAATGCGGCAGCAGGGTTGAAGCGGGGCAGGCAGAGACAGGCGTTAGGGTGCAGGGCCAGTCGAGCGCCCGACCATCAATTCAGCCTCCCATAATTCATGCACAAAGGGCGCGTCAGGCTGTTTGATCCGTTCGATCAAAATTTCTGCACAGCGCCGCCCCGCCAAACGAATTGAACTGCGGGTTGAGGTAAAAGCGGGGCCTTCGGCATCATTGTTGAGATAGGAAAGCACATCATCATGGGTGATGATCGAGACATCGCGGCCCAGTTGTAGCCCGCGCTCCCATGCCGCTTGACGCACCCCAATGGCAGAAATCACCGATGACACCAAGAAGGCGGTGGGGCGGTTTTCACGGTCAAGCAATTGTGCCGCGGCGCGGTGGCCATAGCCTTCGGTCATGACATCGGCATACATCAGGCTTGCGTCAGGGGTGATGCCACGCGCGCGCAGCGCCTCTTCATATCCGCGGCGGCGGCGGGCGGCGAAATCCATCGCCTCTTGGCCATTGATTAGGGCAATGCGGCTATGCCCCAAATCCAACAAGAATTCGGTCGCACGGCGAAAGGCCTGCAAATTGGCAATATCTAGCCAGTTATAGCCGCGCGCATCCCCCGTGCGGCCATGCACCAAGAACGGCAGCCCCAATTCTTGTAGCAGCGCAATGCGCGGGTCCTCTTGGCGGGGGCCTTGCACCATCACCCCATCAACCGAGCCATTCGCGGCCATCTGGCGATAGGCGCGTTCGGCGGCCCCCTCATGCACGATAGATAAAAGCAGGTCATAGCCTTCGCGGGCATAAACCTCGCCCGCACCTGCAAGAAAATCTGCGAAAATCGGGTTCACCATTTCGGTTTCGCCCGTATGCGTAATCACATGGCCAATGGTCATAGCGCGCCCTGTGGCCAAGCGGCGGGCGCGGGAATTGGGTTGGTAATTCGCCGCACGCGCCGCAGCCTCGACACGAGCGCGGGTTTCAGGGTTCACCTCGGGATAGCCATTCAAGGCGCGGCTGACTGTGGTCTGAGACAGCCCAAGCGATGATGCCAATTCTTTTAAATTCATCGCCTCCCTCCTTCCTATGTCGCGCATGGCGCTGAGTCGTTTCATCGTCTTGCGCGACAAGATTGCCTTCAAAGCGCTTTCAAATTTCTTCTCAGCTAGGCGAATTTTATGCGGCTTGTCAAAAATAAATTTTTAAAATTGCGGCGCGCTGTATCTGCCAAAAACAAATGCAAAATCAAATATATTGAAATTCTCTTGCCCTTTCAGCGTCTTGGGTCGTTAAGGCTATTTCTTTTCCAAAGCGCTTTGAAACACTCTTGACGGAATCGCGGAATAGGTTTTGAAATGCGGGTTCTAAGCATCCTCAATGAGGGGGTGCGGTTCTGGGAGGTTACTTATGAAACGTTCGTTTTACGCAAGCGCCGCTGCCCTTGCGCTGTCCTCGGGGATGGCGATGGCTGACGCGCATGGTGGTTTGGTGTTCCCCGTGGGTGAGGGGGATTTCAATTGGGCCAGCTACGAGGCATTCGCAGCGGCGCATGATTTGACAGGTCAGACTGTCACGATTTCTGGCCCTTGGCTTTCGCCTGAGGCGGATCGCTTTGATGCGCTTTTGGCTTATTTCGAGGCGGCAACAGGCGCGGATGCGACCTATACAGGGTCGGATAGCTTTGAGCAGCAAATCGTGATTGACGCTGAGGCAGGCTCTGCCCCCAATATCGCGGTTTTCCCTCAGCCTGGCCTTGCGGCCAATATGGCGGCCAATGGTCTTTTGACCCCGCTTGGCGCGGATAATGCCGCATGGGTGTCTGAGAATTTTGCAGCAGGCCCATCATGGGTTGATCTGGGCACATATGCCGATCAATCGGGCGCGGATCAGTTCTATGGCTTCTTCTTCAACGTCAACGTCAAGTCGTTGGTGTGGTATGTGCCTGAGAATTTCGAGGATGCAGGCTACGAAGTGCCAACAACCATGGAAGAGTTGATCGCACTTTCTGACCAGATCGTTGCCGATGGGGGCACGCCTTGGTGTATTGGTCTGGGTTCAGGGGCCGCTACAGGCTGGCCTGCGACCGACTGGGTTGAAGACCTGATGCTGCGCACACAGACACCAGATGTCTATGACGCATGGGTTGCCAATGAGATCCCATTCAATGACCCGCGCGTTGTTGAGGCGATCGAAACCTTTGGTCAATTCGCACGCAATGATGCCTATGTGATGGGCGGCGCTGGCGCGGTTGCAACCACCGATTTCCGTGATAGCCCTGCGGGCTTGTTTCAGTCCCCTCCCGGCTGCTACATGCATCGTCAGGCCAGCTTCATTCCGGCCTTCTTCCCTGATGGCACGGTTGTGGGCGAGGATGCTGATTTCTTCTACTTCCCTGCATTCGCGGAAAAAGACCTTGGCAGCCCAGTTTTGGGTGGCGGCACGTTGATGGCAATCACAGATCCATCTGACGCGACCATGGCCTTTATCGAGTTTCTCAAAACACCTGTCGCCCATGAGATCATGATGGCGCAGGGTGGCTTCTTGACGCCCCATTCTGGCGTGAACTTGGCTACATATGAAACCGATACGCTGCGCGGTCAGGGGGAAATCTTGCTCAACGCAACGACCTTCCGTTTTGATGGCTCCGACCTGATGCCCGGCGCGATTGGCGCAGGCAGCTTCTGGACGGGTATGGTGGATTATGCAGGCGGCGCAGATGCGGCGACTGTGGCAGACACCATCCAGCAAAGCTGGGACGCGATTAAATAAAATTGCGCTAGGTTTTGGATCAGCCTGCGTATCGCGGGCTGATCCTATTTTTGATTGCGCGGATTTTTCGTGCGCATCGGGGGAGGGCACCCATGTCACCAATCATGCAAGCGGCATTGACCATCCTGATCGGGGTGGGGGGCTGCGTGGGTTATTTTTACCTCTCGAACCAAATTCTTGATCGCGTGCTGTTTCCTGCGCGCGGGGCAAATGCAGGGCGAAATATCAATCGCGCCAATGCGATACGCCCGTGGCTTTTTCTATTTCCCGCTCTTTTCGCGCTTGCGCTTTATTTGACCTATCCCGTCTTTGAGACATTGCGTCTGTCCTTGACTGACCGCAGCCTTGGTGGCGCCTTTGTTGGGCTTGAGAATTACGCGCGCATGACGGATGACCCCAAGTTTTGGGAGGCGTTGCGCAACAATTTCCTGTGGCTTTTGATTGTGCCTGCGGCCTCGACTGCCTTTGGCTTGTTGGCGGCGCAGCTGACAGATCGGATCAGTTGGGGGAATATCGCGAAATCCCTGATCTTTATGCCGATGGCGATTTCATTTGTTGGCGCGGCGGTGATTTTCAAATTGGTCTATGATGCCCGCCCCGAGGATGTGGCACAGATCGGGATTCTTAACGCCGTTTATTTGCAGCTTGGCGGCGATAGCCCAATCACTTGGCTGACTGTGCCTTTTTGGAACAATATTTTCCTGATCATTGTTTTGATTTGGATTCAGACAGGCTTTGCCATGGTGATCCTATCCGCGGCTTTGCGCGGTATTCCCGAGGAAACCATTGAGGCCGCCATTGTGGACGGGGCAAACCCGTTTCAAATTTTCTTTAAAATCAAAGTGCCGCAAATCGCCGGCACGATTGTTGTGGTTTGGACGACCATTACGATTGTGGTTCTCAAGGTGTTCGACATCGTTTTTGCGATGACCAACGGACAATGGGAAACCCAAGTTTTGGCGAATTACATGTATGACAAACTGTTCCGCGCCAATGATTGGGGCGTGGGTTCAGCGGCCGCCATGGTGATTATGATCTTGGTGCTGCCGATCCTTGTGTGGAACGTCTATAACGCCAGACGGGAGATGCGCTGATGGATCATATTGCGGGGCGCAAATCGGGCCTGTCATGGGCGGTGCATTTTTCGGCCTTGGCCCTTGTGATCGTATGGGTGCTGCCGACACTGGGGCTATTGGTGTCGTCCTTCCGCACAACGGATCAAATCCGCAGTTCGGGATGGTGGGCTGCGCTGTTTCCTGCGGTGCAAAACGAAACCTATCGCACCGCAGACCCTGACGAGGCGCGGGTGGAATTGGGCGATGGTCTCTATCTCGTTTCTGGCAATATTTTTGTCGAGGGCGGGGCCGCCGCAAACTTTGATGGGATCGTCCGAGAGATCAGCGCATGGGGTGCATCCTCGCGCGCGATTGATGCCTATCAACCCGATGAGGTCGCTGATCTGGGCGAGGGGGAAACCCTGACCGTCACGGCGCGCGGCGATTATGAATGGCGCGGCACTGCGGATCAGATTGAGGGGCGCGGTGCGCGGATTTTCGTGACTGTTTCTGCCCCCCCTGATTTCACCCTTGGCAATTATCAAAATGTTCTGTTCGACCCTTCGAACCGCGAGGGGATGTCAAAGGCGTTTTTCAACACTCTGACGGTGACAATCCCTGCAACGATCATTCCCATTTTGATCGCGGCTTTTGCGGCCTATGCCTTGGCGTGGATGGAGTTTCCAGGGCGGGCGCTGCTGATTGCGGCTGTTGTGGGGTTGTTGGTTGTGCCGCTGCAATTGGCGCTGATCCCCCTGCTGAAGCTGCATAATGATATCGGTATTGGCAAAGGCTATTTGGGCGTTTGGTTGGCGCATACGGGTTTTGGTTTGCCCTTGGCGATTTACCTTTTGCGCAATTACATGGTGGGTCTGCCGCGCGAGGTGATTGAAAACGCGCGCGTGGATGGGGCGACCGAGTTTCAGATTTTCACGCGCATTATCCTGCCGCTCAGTTTTCCTGCTTTGGCGTCCTTTGCGATTTTCCAATTTCTTTGGACATGGAATGACCTTTTGGTCGCGATGGTGTTCTTGATCGACAGTTCGGGCGAAACCACGGTGATGACGCGGCAATTGGTCGAAATGATGGGCACACGCGGCGGCGATTGGGAAATATTGGCGACCTCTGCCTTTGTATCCATCGCGGTGCCTTTGGTGGTTTTCTTTTCCTTACAACGTTACTTGGTGCGCGGCCTTTTGGCTGGCTCTGTAAAATGAGAGATATAAATGACAATCATGCCTGAAATTAACCCCAACGATATCCTTGGCATTGATAAGGATTGGTGGCGTGGTGCGGTGATCTATCAGATCTACCCGCGCAGCTATCAAGACAGCAATGATGATGGGATTGGCGACCTGGCGGGGATCATTCACCGCCTTGATCATATCGCAAGCCTTGGGGTGGATGCGATTTGGATCTCGCCATTCTTTAAATCCCCCATGCTTGATTTCGGCTATGATGTCTCGGATTACCGCGATGTCGATCCGATGTTTGGGACATTGGGTGATTTCGATGCGTTGATTGAAAAGGCGCATAATCTGGGCCTGAAGGTTCTGATTGATTTGGTGCTGTCGCACAGCTCGGATCAGCATCCTTGGTTTATCGAAAGCCGCGAAACCCGCGACAATCCAAAAGCGGATTGGTATGTGTGGGCCGATGCCAAGCCAGATGGCAGCCCGCCCAATAACTGGTTGTCAATTTTCGGCGGCAGCGCGTGGGAATGGTCGCCCGAGCGGATGCAATATTACCTGCACAATTTCCTTGTCGAGCAGCCAGATTTGAACCTGCATAACCCAGATGTGCAGGATGCGCTTTTGGATGTGTGCCGCTTCTGGTTGGATCGGGGGGTTGATGGGTTCCGCCTTGATACGATCAATTTCTATTTCCACGACAAGCTGCTGCGCGACAATCCCGCGCTTGCGCCAGAGCGGCGGAATTTCACCATCGCGCCTGAGGTGAACCCCTATAATTGGCAAGATCACCTTTATGACAAAAACCAACCCGAGAATTTGGATTTCTTGCGCCGTATGCGCGCGGTGATGGACGAATACCCTGCTGCCACCGCCGTAGGCGAGGTGGGTGATGCGCAATATGGCCTTGAGATACAGTCACAATACACCTCAGGCGGTGATAAGGTGCATATGTGCTATAGCTTTGACTTCCTTTCAGGAGAGACGCCAAGTGCGGAAACCGTGGGCGCGGTCATTGAAAAGCAAGAGGCCAGCATTGGCGATGGTTGGGCCTGTTGGGCCTTTTCCAACCATGATGTGGTGCGTCATCCAACCCGTTGGAATTTGGATGAGGCAGGGCAGCGCGTCTTTGCGGCACTTTTGTTGTCGCTGCGCGGTTCAGTTTGCCTGTATCAGGGCGAGGAATTGGGGCTGACCGAGGCCTATGTCGCCTTTGAAGAATTGCAGGATCCCTATGGCATCCGCTTTTGGCCAAAATTCAAGGGCCGTGATGGCTGTCGCACGCCGATCCCATGGGTCAGCGACAATCACAATGGCGGGTTTAGCCAAAGCAAGCCATGGCTGCCTGTCGCGGTTGAGCATTTGCAGCGCTCAGTGGAGGCGCAGACCCGCCTTGAAGACAGCACTTTGGCCTTCTATCGCAACATGATCGCTTTGCGGAAATCTTTGCCCGAATTGGTCAAAGGGGAGTTTGAATTTGTCACCCATACGCAAGATGTGGTCGCGTTCTGGCGCAGATATCAGGGGCGCGCGGTCTTTTGTGCCTTCAACCTCAGCGGCGAGACACGCGAGCTGCCACTGCCTGAGGGCGCATATGACGAAATTACCGCACCATTCCATGCAACGGTTGCGGGAGGCATGTTAACCTTGCCCGCCTATCAAGCATGGTTTGGCGCGCAGAACCGCTAAGGCGCGGCAAGGCTGTTCAAGAGGGGGGCTGAAGATGACCGATTTGAAACTGAGTGCCGTGGAAAAGGCCTATGGGAAGGTCAAGGTGCTGTCTGACATTGATCTTGAGATCAAGACGGGCGAATTGGTTGTTTTCGTTGGCCCCTCTGGCTGTGGGAAATCCACGCTGTTGCGGATGATCGCGGGGCTAGAGCGGATCACGGGCGGCACGTTGGAAATTGACGGGATGCGCGTCAATGATATGCCGCCCTCGCAACGTGGGATTGCGATGGTGTTCCAATCCTACGCGCTTTATCCGCATATGAGCGTCTATGATAATATGGCCTTTTCCCTGCGGATTGCAGGGCAGGGGAAAGAGGCCATTGACAAGGCCGTGCGCGCCGCTGCCGAGAAATTGCAGCTTGGCAGCTTGCTTGATCGCCTGCCCAAGGAATTGTCAGGCGGTCAGCGCCAACGCGTGGCAATTGGCCGTGCCATTGTGCGCGACCCCAAAGTGTTCCTCTTTGACGAGCCTCTGTCGAACCTAGATGCGGCTTTGCGTGTGGCGACCCGTCTTGAAATCGCGCAGCTTAAAGAGGCGATGCCAGAAACCACCATGATCTATGTGACCCATGATCAGGTTGAAGCCATGACTTTGGCAAGCCGTATCGTGGTCTTGGCAGGGGGCGGTATTGCGCAGGTCGGTGCGCCGCTTGATCTCTACGAGCGGCCCAATTCCACATTCGTGGCGCGGTTTATCGGCAGCCCCGCGATGAACCTGCTCTCGGGTGAGGTGGTTGGCACAGGCAAAACCACCAAGATCCGAGCGGATCAAGGTGGCGGGATCATCACAGCCGCCATCCCGACCCAAAAGGGCGATGAAGGCATGAAGGTTGAGATCGGCATCCGCCCCGAAGATTTTGTCGCCGCAGAAGGGGATGATTTCGCTTTTGAGGGGCGTGTCGGCATCACCGAGGCGCTTGGCGAAGTGACGCTTCTCTATTTCGACAGCAAAGGCAGCACGGGCGATGATCCTGTGATTGCAAAACTTTCGGGGATTCACCCCTCAAAGCGCGGGGAAGTTCTGCGACTGGGTGCAGCACCTGAGAAAATTCACCTTTTCCACAAGGGAATTTCGCTGCTTTATCGCGGCGACAAGGTGTTTTTGCCGAATGTAGCCCCGCATTGAGTGCGATTTCCCTCTGGCATAGTTAGCGCTAACATATTATAGCAAGCCTCAGAAGATGGAGGTTTTTGTCTATGTCCTTGGATACCCGTATCGAAGCTGTCACCGCGCGGATCATTGCGCGCTCGCAAGGGCCGCGTAAGACCTATCTAGATCGGATGCGTGCAGCCGCCGCCGATGGCCCGCGCCGTGCGCATTTGACCTGTGGCAATCAGGCCCATGCTTATGCGGCGATGGAGGGGGACAAGGATCCTTTGGTGGCGGCACGCGCGCCAAATCTTGGGATTGTGACCGCCTATAACGATATGCTTTCCGCGCATAAGCCCTTTGAGAATTTCCCCGAACGGATCAAGGCCGCAGCGCGGGCCAACGGGGCCACGGCGCAGGTTGCGGGCGGTGTGCCTGCGATGTGCGATGGGGTCACCCAAGGGCAGGTGGGGATGGAGCTAAGCTTGTTCTCCCGCGATGTAATCGCCTTGGCCGCAGGTGTCGCGTTAAGCCATAACACCTTTGACGCCGCAATTTATTTGGGCGTTTGCGATAAAATCGTTCCGGGTTTGGTGATTTCAGCGGCAACATTTGGCTATTTGCCATCCATCTTTTTGCCCGCAGGGCCGATGACCAGTGGCTTACCCAATGATGAAAAGGCGAAGGTGCGCCAGAAATTCGCCGCAGGCGAGGTCGGGCGCGAGGAATTGATGAAGGCCGAGATGGCCTCTTATCACGGGCCGGGCACCTGCACCTTTTACGGCACGGCCAATTCCAACCAAATGCTGATGGAGTTTATGGGGCTGCATTTGCCCGGCGCCAGTTTCGTGAACCCGCATACGCCCTTGCGCGATGCGCTGACCGATGCAGGGGTTGCGCAGGTGGCTAAGATCACCGCGCTTGGGGATCACTATCGCCCCGTTTGCGATATTCTGGATGAAAAGGCCTTTGTGAACGGTCTTGTGGGCTTGATGGCCACAGGCGGGTCGACCAATTTGGTCATCCATTTGGTCGCCATGGCCCGCGCGGCGGGTGTGATCCTAGAGCCGCAGGATTTCGCGGATATCTCTGCTGCAACGCCGCTGATGGCGCGGGTCTATCCCAATGGGTTGGCCGATGTGAACCATTTCCACGCTGCGGGCGGTTTGGGCTTTATGATTGGCGAATTGCTCGATGCGGGCTTGTTGCACCCCGACACCCAGACAGTGATGGGGCAGGGTTTGGCCCATTACACGCAAGAGCCAAAACTAAGCGATGGCGAGGTAGTGTATCAGGCAGGGCCCAAGACCACGCTGAACGAAAAAATCCTGCGCCCTGCGAAGGATGCCTTCCAAAGCACAGGCGGGCTTGTGGCGCTTAAGGGCAATTTGGGCGAAGGTGTGATGAAGGTGTCCGCTGTCGCCCCTGAGCGTCAGGTGATCGAGGCCCCCGCCGCAATTTTCCATGATCAAGCCTCGGTCAAAGCGGCGTTTCAGTCAGGCGATTTGAACCGCGATGTTGTGGTCGTGGTGCGGTTCCAAGGGCCAAAGGCCAATGGGATGCCAGAATTGCACAACCTGACACCGATTTTGGCGGTGTTGCAGGATCGCGGCCACAAGGTGGCCTTGGTGACGGATGGCCGTATGTCGGGCGCATCGGGCAAAGTGCCTGCCGCAATCCATGTCAGCCCTGAGGCGTTGGATGGTGGTTTCCTTGCGCGGTTGCAGGAGGGCGATATGATCCGCGTGGATGCCGTCAAAGGCGTGCTTGAGGCTCTTGTGCCTGATCTGGCAGATCGCGCCGCTGTCACACCTGATCTTGGCGCCAATAGCCACGGGATTGGCCGTGAATTGTTTGAAATCTTCCGCGCCCATGCTGGCCCCGCCTCAAGCGGTGCTGGTGTTGTTGTGTAGAAAAGGGAAAGGGGTTCCATGACACCGCAAGAGCAATCAAAATTCGCGCGGGGCCTTGCGGCCCACGCCCCCATCATTCCCGTTTTGGTGATCGAGGATCTCGCCCATGCGGTGCCTTTAGCCCGTGCCTTGGTTGCGGGCGGTCTGCCTGTGCTTGAGGTCACGTTGCGCAGCGCCTGTGCCTTGGATGCTATCGCTGCCATGTCCGAGGTTGAGGGTGGGATTGTGGGCGCAGGCACGATCTTGACACCCGCCGATATGAAGGCCGCAAAGGCCGCGGGGGCGCGTTTTGCGGTTAGCCCCGGTGCGACAGATCGTGTCTTGGCTGCGGCAGAAGATGAGGCGCTGCCGCTTCTTCCAGGCGCTGTCACCGCGTCTGAGGTGATGGCGCTTTATGAGCGGGGCTATGATATGCTGAAATTCTTCCCCGCCGAGGCGGTTGGCGGGGCGCCTGCGTTGAAATCCATCGGCGGGCCAATCCCGCAAGTGGCCTTTTGCCCCACGGGTGGGGTCAGCCTTGCCAATGCGCAAAGCTATCTGAGCCTGTCCAATGTGCTGTGCGCGGGCGGATCATGGGTCGCGCCAAAGGCGGCCATGGTCGCGGGGGATTGGGAGGCAATCACCAGCCTTGCGCGCGAAGCGGCGGCATTGCCCCGTTAACCCTTGAATTGCGCCGCATCAAAGGGCGGCAGGCTGGCCTGTTGGTTTGGGTTTAATTCCGCCCGAACCTGCGCATAGCTTTGCGTGATATAGCGGCGCAGCTCATGCGGGCTTGTGTTGCGCCATTCGACCATCACCCAACCCCCGCTTTTGAGATAGGGGGCAGAGACGGCCTTGCCTTGTTGGATCATTTTTTGCGCCTCTTGGGCCGATCTTGCGCGGATAGACACGCCCGTGCTGCCTTTGGTGTAAGCAGCAAACATCTTCTCGGCCACCGTCCAGACATACATGTCTGGGCCGAAGGGGTCAGCCAGGCGTGCACCAGGCAGCGATTTGCAATGGCGCTCGACAAACTCTTCAAACATGGCCCTAAAAATGTGCAATTTCTTATCAAATGCAAGGAATTTATGCGGCGCTTGTCTGAGGTTTGGGGGCGTTGACGGGAACGGGCGCGCGAAGGGTTATTTTCAATTCCAAAACAACCTGATAGGGCAATGGCGCGAATTCTGGTGTGGCCGCAGTGCCGCGTCAGGCTCAGGGAGAGGGGCAATCTAAGCGATGGGTGAGATCAAGCTTCGCAATTCTATGACGCGCAAAATCGAGGTTTTCGCCCCGATTGATCCAACGAATCTGCGCCTCTATGTTTGCGGGCCAACTGTCTATGACCGCGCCCATCTCGGCAATGCCCGCCCTGCGATTGTGTTTGATGTGCTGTATCGGCTGCTTTGCCATGTCTACGGCAAAGATCATGTCACCTATGTGCGCAATTTCACCGATGTGGATGACAAGATCAACGCGAAGGCCCGCGAAACAGGGCGCGCGATTGGCGAGATCACCGAGGAAACCATCGGTTGGTATCACGCCGATATGGATGCCATCGGCGTAAGCCGCCCCACCCATGAGCCGCGCGCGACCGAATATATCCCGCAGATGATCGCGATGATCGAAGACCTGATCGCCAAGGGTCACGCCTATGCGGCTGAAGGTCATGTGCTGTTTTCTGTTGCCTCTTATCCCGACTATGGCCGCCTGTCAGGGCGCACAGTCGAGGATATGATCGCAGGCGCGCGGATCGAGGTGGCCCCCTATAAGCGCGATGCGATGGATTTCGTGCTGTGGAAACCATCCGGTGCGGACACGCCCGGATGGGACAGCCCATGGGGGTATGGCCGTCCGGGGTGGCATATTGAATGCTCGGCCATGAGCCACGAATTGCTAGGGTCGCATTTCGATATTCATGGCGGCGGCAATGATCTGATGTTCCCGCATCATGAGAACGAGATCGCGCAAAGCTGCTGCGCCCATCAAGGCGCGGGCTTTGCCAATATTTGGATGCATAATGAAATGCTGCAGGTCGAGGGTAAGAAAATGTCCAAATCCTTGGGCAATTTCTTCACCGTGCGCGATTTGCTGGATCAGGGCGTGCCGGGCGAGGTGATCCGCTTCGTGATGCTGTCCACGCATTATTCGAAGCCCATGGATTGGACCGCGAAGAAGGCGGAGGAGGCGGAGAAGACGCTGCGCAAATGGTATGCTCAGGCCGCTGATGCGCCGCAGGCCCCTGTGCCTGACGCGATGCTTGCGGCGCTGTTTGATGATTTGAACACCCCCCTTGCGATTACGGCCTTGCATCAGATTTCGCAGTCTGGGGATGCTGCATCCTTGCGTGCGGGCCTCTCGATATTGGGTCTAGCCTCTGTCGGGGTGCCTGATTGGGCAGCCTCCCCCGATGTTGATCTATCGGCATTGGAGGCGCAGTTGTTTGCCGCGCGTCAGACCGCAATGGAGACAAAAGATTTCGGGCCTGTTGATGCCCTGAAATCTGCCCTGACCGATGCAGGCGTTGAGGTGCGGATGAGTAAGGAGGGGGTCGAGTTGATCCCGACCGCGAATTTTGACCCGTTGAAATTGGAGGGCCTCTTGTGAGTGGCCTTTGGAACAGAACTGCGCCCGCCCCTTGGGGGGCGGTGCGGGCGCTGCCGGCGCTTTGCGCAGGCAAAACATGGGGGGCAACATGACCCGCGATCGCCTCTATCTCTATGACACCACCTTGCGGGACGGGCAGCAGACCCAAGGGGTGCAATTCTCCACCCAAGACAAGCTGCGTATTGCTGCGATGCTTGATGATCTCGGCGTGGATTATATCGAAGGGGGCTGGCCCGGCGCCAACCCCACGGACAGTGCCTTTTTCGAAGCGGTGCCTGACACGCGCGCGACCATGGCGGCCTTTGGGATGACCAAACGCGCAGGCCGCTCTGCCGCGAATGATGATGTTCTGGCGGGCGTGATGAATGCGGGCACGGCTGCGGTTTGTCTGGTGGGCAAAACCCATGATTTCCATGTGACCGAGGCGCTTGGGATCAGCCTTGAAGAGAACCTTGAAAATATCCGCGCCTCCATCGCCCATCTCGTGGCCGCAGGGCGCGAGGCGCTGTTTGACGCAGAACATTTCTTTGATGGCTATAAGGCCAACCCAGATTATGCCTTGGCCGCCATTCACGCGGCGCATGCGGCGGGGGCGCGGTGGATCGTTCTGTGCGATACGAATGGCGGCACTTTGCCTGATGAAATAGGCCAGATCACGCGGGCGGTAATCGCCTCTGGCGTGGCGGGGGATCGTTTGGGCATTCACACCCACAATGACACGGAAACGGCGGTTGCGGGCAGTTTGGCCGCGATAGATGCGGGCGCGCGCCATATTCAAGGCACGCTCAATGGTTTGGGCGAGCGCTGCGGCAATGCCAATCTGACAACGCTGATTGCGACCCTGCTTCTGAAAGACCCCTATTGCGGCCAATATGAAATTGGCGTCAGCGAAGCGGGGTTGAAAAACCTGACCCGTGCCTCGCGCTTGTTGGATGAAATTCTGAACCGCGTGCCACAGCGCCAAGCCCCCTATGTGGGCAGCTCCGCCTTTGCGCATAAGGCGGGTTTGCATGCTTCGGCAATCCTAAAAAACCCCGCCACTTATGAACATATCCTGCCCGAGTCGGTCGGAAATGCGCGGGTGATCCCGATGTCCAACCAAGCGGGGCAATCCAATCTGCGCCGCCGCCTGAGCGAGGCGGGGATCATGGTGGATGATGGTGACCCCGCGCTTGGCCAAATCCTAGAGGAGATCAAAGCGCGCGAGGCGGCAGGGTATTCCTATGACACCGCCCAAGCGAGTTTCGAGTTGCTTGCGCGGCGCGCCCTTGGCCAGATGCCCCGCTTTTTCGAGGTCAAACGCTATCGCGTGACTGTCGAGCGGCGCAAAAACAAATATGACAAGATGGTCAGCCTTTCTGAGGCGGTCGTGGTTGTGAAAATTGGCGATCAGAAAATGTTGTCTGTCTCTGAAAGCATGGATGAGACAGGATCAGATCGCGGCCCCGTAAATGCGCTCTCCAAAGCCTTGGCCAAGGATTTGGGGCCGTATCAAAGCTATATCGACACGATCCGTCTGGTTGATTTCAAAGTGCGGATCACCCAAGGGGGCACCGAGGCGGTTACGCGTGTCATCATTGACAGCGAAGATGATACAGGGCGGCGTTGGTCGACTGTGGGTGTTTCTGCGAATATCGTGGATGCGAGTTTCGAGGCGCTTTTGGATGCGGTGCATTGGAAACTGATCCAAGACGGGGCGCCTGCATCATGAGCCAAGATTTGGCGCGGCTTGCAAGCGTGATTGAGCGTGGCGATCCCGAGCGGTTCTTGGCCGTGATGGCCGCGCCGCCCGATCTGCGCGCCCGTCTTTTTGCAATTTATGCGGTAAATTTGGAAATTGCGCGCGCGCCCTATGCCTCGCCCGAGCCATTGGTGGCACAGATGCGCTTGCAATTTTGGGCGGATCTGGCCGATGCATTGCAGGCGGGGCGGGCCTTGCCTGCGCATGAATGGGCGGCCCCTTTGGCGGCCAGTTTGCCCGCGCGCGATGCAGGGCTTTTGTCCGATCTTGTGGCGGCACGGATGCGCGACACCACCAAGGATGGCTTCGCAGATGAGGCCGCGTTCAGCGCCTATATCGAGGCCACGGGGGCAGGGCTTTTGTGGATGGCTGCGCGCAGTTTGGGGGCGCAGGACATGTTCGAGCCTGCCATTCGTGCGATAGGTTGGGCCATGGGGTTGGCCAATTATCTGCGCGCGATCCCCGCGCTTGAGGAAAAGGGGCATGCCCCTTTGCATGATGGTCGCCCGTCCACTGTGGCCCATTTGGCGCGAATGGGGCTGGGTAAATTGCGCGCCGCGCGCATAGAGCGGGGAATGATCCCCGCCCATGTGACGCCCGCGCTATACGCGGCATGGCTGGCAGAGCCTATTTTGAAAAAGGCGGCTGCCCATCCTGCCCTTGTCGCGCAAGGCGGGCTAGAGCCATCAGAGGCAGGCAAGCGTCTGCGCCTTGCCTATGTTTCCCTGACAGGGCGCTGGTAGGATCAGGCGGCGGCCTCATCAGCGGGGCGCAGCACAAGCCAGATTAGGGCAGCGCCTGCGAGGGCCAAAAACGGGATCATTGCGATATTGACCGCATTCCACCCTGCAAGGGTGCTTTCCCCAAAAGACATCAAAACCCCTGATGACAGCGATGCAAGGGTGACGCAGCCAAAGACCAGAAAATCATTCAAGCCCTGCACGCGCCCCCGCTCATGCGCAGGATGGGCTTGGGTCAGCATGGCGGTTGCGCCGATAAACCCAAAATTCCAACCAATGCCCAAAAGAACAAGCGCGATGAAGAAATTCGTCAATTCAACGCCCATCAAGGCCACCACGCCCGCAAGCGCGAGTAAGAATAGGCCAAGCGCCACAACCCGCACCGCGCCAAATCGCGCGATGACATGGCCCGTGAAAAACGAGGGGGCATACATCGCGATCACATGGGCCGAGACGATATCTGCGGCGGTTCCGGTTGGAAATCCGCATCCGACCACGGCCAAAGGGGTCGATGTCATCATCAAATTCATCAAAGCGTAGGAAACCATGCCGCAGATAATCGCAACGGCGATTTTCGGGTCGCGCAGCAATTCGCGGCGACTGCGGGCCTGCGGCGCATCCGCGCTTGGGGCTTTGGGGGGTGGCACATCGAGGAAGAAGAACAAGGTGACACCGATGAGATTGATCAAAACCACAGAAAGGTAAGTGCCCAGAAAGGGCACAACAGTGGCATCGGAGGTGAATTTGACCAATTGCGGCCCGATCAATGCCGACAGAAGGCCGCCCGCCATAACGTAGGAAATGGCGCGCGGGCGAAAATCGTCCGAGGCGCTATCTGCTGCGGCAAAGCGGTAAAACCCATGCGCCGACATATAAATGCCCGTCAGATAGGAGCCGATTAGGAAGACCGCGAAATTGTCGAGATAGAGGCCCAAACTGGCAATGCCCGCCCCTAAGGCCCCGCCAAGCGCGCCGACAAAGAACCCAACCCGCCGTCCATATTTCTGCATGAGTGCCGACAACCATGGTGCAGTGGTCATCGAGCCAAAGACGATCAAAGAAATCGGGATTGTGGCCAATGCGGGGCTTGGTGCGATCATCAGGCCCGCAAGCCCGCCCACCACAAAGATCATCGGCATTTGCGCGCCAAGGAAGGCCTGCGCAAGGATCAAAACGAAAACATTGCGTTTGGCGGCGCGATCATCAATTTGAGCAGTGGTCATGGGATATATTCATTCTTTGGCACATATGGCCACAGGGCTAGGCCTTTCTGCGCATCAGGTCTAGGGTGGAATGCAAGATTTTGCTGCGACAGGTTGAACAATGGATCAGGCTTATCATCTCAAAGACGAAAATTTGCTGTCTGATGGGTTGGCGGCCCTGTGCCAAATTGAGCCTGCTTTTGCCCGTGTTGATCCGGCCCGCGTCACCTTGCGATCAAGAGAGGCGGGGTTTGTGGCCCTCGCCAAGGCCATTATCTCGCAGCAGGTGTCAGTGGCCAGTGCGAATGCGATCACCGCGCGCCTTGCAGAGGCGGGAATGTTACAGCCAGATGCGGTTTTGGCAGCATCCGAGGCCGATTTGCGCGCGCTTGGCCTCAGCCGTCAAAAGGCAGGGTATATGCGCGCTTTGGCCGAGGCGCGGATTGATTACGCGCGGCTGCACAGCCAAAGCACCGATGAGGTGGTGGCCGCATTGACCGCTGTCAAAGGGATTGGCCGTTGGACGGCGGAAATTTACGCGATGTTTGCCCTTGGTCATTCCGATGCCTTCGCCGCGGGTGATTTGGCCCTGCAAGAGGCGGCGCGCGTGTTGTTTGATCTGCCGCAGCGGCCAGATGAGCGTCGATTGCGCGCCATGGCGGCGCCTTGGTCGCCGCATCGGGCCATTGCCGCGCGGGCGCTCTGGGGCTACTACCACATGGTCAAAGAACGTGAGGGGGTCGCATGACGCGCGCATTGGATTACAAAAGCAGCGAGCCGCAGTCAGGCTATATCGCCCGCGCGGTGATTTTCGTCCATGGCTATGGCGCGGATGGGGCTGATCTTTTGGGATTGGCTGATCCGATGGCCCCACATCTGCCTGACACAATTTTTATCGCCCCCAATGCACCAGAGGCCTGTTCGGTTAATCCGATGGGGTATCAATGGTTCCCGATCCCGTGGATTGATGGCTCATCCGAGGAGGATGCCCGCGCAGGGCTTGCGCGGGCCTTTGATGATTTCAACGCGTTTTTGGAACAGGTGATGGAAGAGAATAACCTGACACCGCGCGATGTGGCCTTGGTTGGGTTTTCGCAAGGCACGATGTTGAGCTTACATGTCGCGCCGCGCCTAGAAGATAGCCTGCGCGCAGTGGTTGGGTTTTCGGGCCGTTTGTTGGAGCCAGAACGCCTGAAAGAGGAGGCGGAGTGTCGCCCGCCCGTATTGCTGATCCATGGTGATCAAGATGATGTTGTCCCGCCACAAGCCTTGCCCGAGGCCGCAGAGGCGCTGCAAGAAGCAGGCTGGCGCGAGGTTTATGCCCATATCATGCGGGGCACAGGGCATGGGATTGCGCCCGATGGGTTGCAGGTTTGTCTGGCCTTTTTGCGGGATAAATTCGGGCTGGAAGATTAGACACACGGGGTGGGTGTCTCCAATGTCACAAAAGTGACGTTCAGTTTCGTTACCCTTGGGATTGTGACCACATAGATGAAGGGGCTTGCCAGATTGCAATGCCCATATATAGTGGGATCAATGCTGGAGCGGGGCTCCCGCTCTGGTGCTTGAAGCGCAGGCAAACAGAGCGGAGACGGAGTCACTCATGGATGGCGATTTCAGGACGGAATTTACGCGCGAACCCGCATCGCTAAAGCAACATCCTGCTTTGGTGCTGAACGCGGATTACCGCCCCCTTTCTTATTATCCTTTATCCCTTTGGCCGTGGCAGGAAGCGGTCAAGGCGGTGTGGTTGGATCGGGTGGATATCGTGGCTGAGTATGACACCTTTGTTCATTCGCCAACGACCAAGATCAAAATCCCCTCTGTGGTTGTTCTCAAAGATTATGTGAAACCTCAAAAGCGCGTGGCCTTCACGCGCTTTAATCTTTTTTTACGGGATCAATTTTCTTGCCAATATTGCGGCTCGCGCGGGGATTTGACCTTTGATCATGTTGTGCCGCGCGCGCGAGGGGGCGTTACATCTTGGGAAAATGTTGTGGCGGCCTGTGGTCGGTGTAACCTGCGCAAAGGGGCAAAAAGCCTGCGTCAGGCGGGTATGAGCCTGCGCCAAGCCCCGCGTCAACCGGGGGCTGAGGAGCTGCGCAATCTCGGCCGAAAATTTCCACCCAATTATCTGCATGAAAGTTGGTTGGATTTCCTGTATTGGGATGCAGAACTCGAAGCGTGAAAGGCTGAGATGGGGGAAGACCTTTTTTACCTCGCGTCTAAACTGATGCGGTTCGCGCTCTATGTCGAGCTATGGCCGCATATCTTGGGGGCGTTTGGGGTGCTGGCGCTGCTCCTGCGGTGGCGGCGTGCAGCACTTTGGTTCTGGCTCTTATCGCTTGGCTTTGTGGGGTTTGTGATGGCCGCGCCTGTGGATCGTTGGATTGCAGGGCCACTTGAGGCGCGTTTTATGGCCAATCCTGATCTGACAGGGGCGCGCGGTGTTTTGCTGATGACGGGGGCCGAGAATACGGATCGCACCGCCCGCACGGGCCTCGTCAATACGGGCGAGGCGGCGGATCGTATTTTGGCGACCATTGCCTTGGCCCATGCCCTGCCGAATGTGCCCGTGATTGTGGCAGGTGGGCAGGGGCGGCTTGATCTTCAAGGCCATTCTTTGAGTGAGGCTGAAGTCAGCGCAAGGGCCATTCGTGAAGCGGGGATTGCAGATGAGCGCCTCACCCTCGAATCGCAAAGTCGCAATTCGGCCGGGTCAGCGGTGAATGCCGCCGCGATTGCCCGTGAGATCACCCCCGATTTGGCCAATCAGAATTGGATCATCGTGACATCGGCGATGCATATGCCGCGCGCGATCTCGAGCTTTTGTGCGGCGGGGTGGCGCAGTTTGATCCCTTATCCCGTGGATCATAGTCCGATGGCGGATCAGTGGTTTTCTGGGGAATATCGCGATAAGGTCGCGGTTATGCGGCGCGCATTGCATGAGCGGGTCGGGGCTTTGGTCTATCGCTTTACAGGGCGCGCGGTAAGCGAAGATCAAACTTTCGCGCTTGGCTGCGTGTTGACCCGTTGACGCGCCCCCGCGCGCGGTATAGGACGCTTTGCACAGAGCCCGAGTGGCGGAATTGGTAGACGCAGTGGATTCAAAATCCACCGCCTAACGGCTTGCCGGTTCGAGTCCGGCCTCGGGTACCAAGCTCTGTTTTTCCTTTACCCCCAATGCGCAATGAGCTGATCTGTCAGATCGGTCATATCGCGCGCTATGATGTCGGGTTGCGGTATATCCGCAATCGGCAAGGGCGCATTGCCTGTGCGATGCAAAAACGCGCCGCGATAGCCGCAGGCCTGTGCGCCGATCGTATCCCAGATATGGCAGGCAATCATACACAACTGAGCAGGGGCTAGGTTCAGCGATGTGGCAAGATGTTCGTAAACCGCGGGGGCGGGTTTGAAGGCTGCAACCTCGGCCACGCTGAAATTTCCGTCAAAAAAGCGGTCTAGCCCCGCGCGAAACAGGGCCGATTCTGCGCCAAGGGGCGAGTTGGTCAGTGTGACCAATCGAAACCCTGCCGCACGCAAGCGCGTTAATCCTGCCTCAACATCCCCATGGGGCGGCATATGGGTGAGGGCATGGCCAAGCGCCGCCGTATCATCCTTGTGAACAGCGATGCCTTTTACTGTGGCCAGCATTGTAAAGACCGCCATGCCCAGTTCACCAAACGGGCGGTAGTGACCCGCGAATGTTAGGGTTTGGGAATAAAGGATCAATTCAGAAAACCAGACCCGCATCATGGCCGCATCGCCAAAGGCGCGGGCAAACACAGGTTCAAGCGTGGTCAGGTCAAGCAATGTTTCATTGACGTCAAAGACGAGGGTCGGGCGGTCAGTGGTGTGCATGGGGCCTCACAAAGCGGGAAGGGGCGCAATCAGCCTAGCGCGTGATCTGCGCCATGGCAAAACCAAGTCAGCCTTCGATGTTTTGCGTGTGAGGGGCCCCGTCAAACTTGTCCCATGTGAGAAACATTCTGTTTCTCTTCAGCCACGTTGGGGGAATGCGGGGCTGAATCCCGTGGCAACACTTGGGATTTGGGGGCTGCTCTCAATGTCGCCTAGGGGAAGCCACATTGAGAGCAGCGGGGTATTAGGGGTGCCTTTATGTTTAGGGTTTTACCGCTATTGACACCAGTTGTCGAAAGTATGGGTTTGGTTATCCTTTGCTGCATCTTCACGCTTTCGCGCCCGTTGCAGGCGGGCGTCTTGGTTTTGCGGCCAGACCGTCCTAGGTGGGGCGAAGAGGTGGAAAAAATGTGTTAATATTTTGCATGAATAATATATACAGGTATCGGCTATACGGAATCGGGGGCATGGATTTCAAATGGTCATGAAAGCGCCGCAAGAGCGCCCTAGAATCGCAGCAATTGAGGCAGAGAACAGGCATGTGGCCGTCAAAATTTGGCGCCTCGGCTGAGTCTAAGCCGTGCCATCGAGTTAGTAATGAATTTTGGAGTAAAAAAATGACAGCACAGCCCCAATCCTATTTTCATGCACAAGACGCGCATACTGCCGTAACGCCCTGCTTTACGCCGGGCACGATGATTGCCACGTTGCGTGGCGAACGCGCGGTGGAGACATTGCAGCAGGGGGATAAAATCGTCACCCGTGACAATGGTGTGCAAGAAATTGCTTGGATTGGTGGCCGTGTTTTGGAGCGTGCAGATATGCAGTGCGCCGCGAGCTTACGCCCCGTCCTTTTGCGTGCGGGCTGTTTGGGACATGGACTACCCGTGCGTGATATGTTGGTTTCGCCCAGTCACCGCATTTTGTTGATGCCTGAACATCCCGCCGCATTGGCGGGCGAAAGCCTGATTGCCGCACGCGATCTGATTGACCACCGCGAGGTGATGGCGGTCGATACGGTGCGGGTTAATTACATCCATATCATGTTCGAGCATCATCAAATCGTGATGTCTGACAGCATTTGGACAGAAAGCTTTCACGCAGAAACCAAAACATTGCGGGGCATGGATGCGGCGCAGCGGCGTGAGATCTTGTCTCTCTTCCCAGAGTTAGAGACAGAAGAAGGCCAAATCGCGCAGGCAAGTGCAGCCCGCCCGATTGTTGATTATGCGTCCGATATTCGGACGGATCGGATGATGCGCAATATTATCTAAGCCCGCGATTTGCGCCATGCCGCCCAATCTTCGGGCGTATCGAGGTCTGTTGTCGCGCGGGTTTCGGGCAGGGGGATGTGCACAATGCGCGCCCCATGTTGCTCTAGCACCGCGCGCGCGCCCTGATCCCCTGTCACTTTCACAAGTTCGGGCAGAAGATCGCGGGGAAAGACAATTGGATGTCCTGCGCGGCCTTTATTGTCAGCCGCGCGCAAAATGGCATCTGGATGCATTCGTGCGAAGGTGAGCATCAGATACAGGTCATGTGCTGTCAGATCGGGCAAATCTGCCAACAGGATCATGACCGCGCAGTCAAGCCCCGCAATCCCTGCTTTCAAACTGTCACTCATGTCGCGCCCTGCGGGCAGGTGGATGATTTCGATATCCGTGAAATCCCTCAGTTCTGCGGCGCGGTCTGTTTGACCCTCAGCCAGAACCACACGCACCGCAGATGCCCCCGCCTTGCGTGCCCGCGCCACCATGAGGCGCAGCAAGGCTTGGCCATCGACATCTTCCAACAACTTGTCGCGGCCCCGCATGCGGCTTGACCTGCCTGCCGCGAGAACCACGATTGCGGGCGCTTTATGCGGGATCGGATCAGCCAAGTTTGCGAATTTTGATCTGGGTGAGACGGTTGTTCTCACGGGCCACCACCTCAAAGCGGAAGCCATGAAAGGAAAATGCTTGACCGATGACAGGAATTGTTTGCGCCTCGTGGATCACCAACCCTGCGACAGTGTTGGCCTCTTCATCGGGAAGGCTCCAATCCGTGGCGCGGTTGAAATCACGAATGGTCATTGCCCCATCAATCAAGAAATGCCCATCGGGGCCAGGTTTCAATTGCGGCGCTTCATCCACATCAAATTCATCGGTGATTTCACCGACAATCTCCTCAAGGATATCTTCAAGCGTGATCAAGCCGCGCAAAGCGCCGTATTCGTCCACCACCAACGCGAAATGCGTTTTGCGGCGCAGGAATTGGCGCATCTGTTCGTCCAATGTGGTGGTGTCAGGCACGAAATAGGGTTTCATGGCGACATCGGTGATACGGAAATTTTCGATCCCCTTCGCGTTTTCGCCGCGCGTCAGCCCATCCATGGCGCGCAGCAAATCCTTTGCATGGATCACGCCAATGATATTTTCCGTCTCGCCGCGATAGACGGGCAGGCGGGTATGGGGCGATTGCAAGGCTTGGCTCAAGATTTCCTCAGGGGTGGCATCAGCATTGATCATTTCGATCTTTGAGCGATGCAACATGATTTCCTCAACCATCCGCTCGTGCAAATCTAGCGCGCCAAGCAAGCGGTCGCGATGTTCTTTTTCCACCGCCCCCTCGGAATGGCCCAGCGTGATCGCACCTGCGATTTCCTCGCGCGCAGACAGGATTTTACTGTCAGGGTCGGTTTGCACGCCAAAGAGGCGCAAGACCCCGCGCACCAAAATCCGCACCGCGCCCACAATCGGGGAAAACAAGAAAATCACCACCGCAATCACGGGCGAGACGCGGGCGGCGGTCTTTTCGGCATTGGTGATGGCATAGGTTTTGGGCAGCACTTCGGCAAAGATCAAAACCAACAGGGTCATGACAAGCGTGGCAAGCGCCACGCCCGATTCCCCAAACAGGCGCGTGAACAGGGCGGTCGCCAAAGAAGCAGCCAAGATATTGACCACATTATTGCCCAATAGAACCGATCCGATCAGCCGCTCGCTGTCTTCGGTCATGCGCAAGGCGCGCTCAGCCCCCTTTGAGCCCCGATCCGCCTGTGCGCGCAATTTCCCGCGCGAGGCTGCGGTCAATGCCGTTTCAGAACCTGAGAAAAACGCAGACAGCACCAAAAGCCCCATAATCGAGGCGGCGCTTATCCAAAGGGCAGAATCAAACGAAATCGTTTCAGTCATGGGGCCTATCAATTTTCAGTCGAGGCAGATGTTTGATCCGCCAAAGGGTGATGTTCGAGCACGAGGGCTTTTAACCGCTCATCTAAGATATGGGTATAGATTTCGGTCGTTGCGATATCCGCGTGACCCAAAAGGGCCTGAATGCTGCGTAAATCTGCGCCGCCCGCCAATAGATGGGTGGCAAAGGCATGGCGCATGCGGTGCGGGGTGACCGATTGCGGTGGCACGCCTGCATCACGGGCAATTTCCTTGATCAGCGTGTAAAACCGCACCCGCGTCATGTGGCCTTCTTTGCTGCGGCTGGGGAACAGGTAGCGCGAGGGTTTTGCACCCCCTTCGCGTGTTGCGAGCTCTTCCAATGCATCGCGGCGGGCAAGCCAAGATTGCAGCGCCAAACGCGCGGATTGCGTTAGCGGCAGCATCCGTTCCTTGCCGCCTTTGCCCTTGATCAAGATCAGCTTGGGGTCACCCCGCACGGCGGCCACGGGCAGGGTGACAAGCTCGCTTACCCGCATCCCTGTCGCGTATAAAATTTGCATCATGCAATGGTTGCGCAACCGATCATCGGCACTGCGCCCATGGATTTCAGCCTGCGCCAAAAGCCGATCCACGGCCTCATGGCTGAGGGTTTTGGGCAAAGATTTCTCGCGCGCAGGCCCCTTGATTTTGAGGCTTGGGTTATCGTTGCGCAGGCCTTCCTCAAACAGAAATCGACACATTTGTTTCAGCGCAGATAAGCGCCGCGCGCGCGTGGCGCGTGACAGCCCCCGAACCTCTAGATCGGCAAGATAGGTTTCGATCCCATCTCGCGTGACGCTGAGGAAATCTGCGCCGTGATCGGTGAAAAATGCCCGCGCATCTTCCAAATCACGGGCATAAGCCAAGAGCGTGTTTTGCGCTGCGTTCAACTCGGCTGCTTGCGCCTCAAGGAATTGGGTGATCAATCTTTGATCTGTCATGATCGGGCGCTCTTATCCGTTTCTATCGGGCAGGAGATATAGCTGAAGGGCCGCGCGCCGCGCGCTGTCTTCTAGACCCAAATAGCGCAAGACCCGCAAGGCATCTGAGAGATCGTCTAAATCTGCACCATCCCCTGATAGGGTCAGGGCTGCGAGCAAAAGCGCCTCTCCCGCGCGATTGCCTGTAATCAGGGGCGCATAGCGGTCAGGCAGCGCAATTTCGTCAAATCCCGCCGCAAGGGCCATAACCCGTGGGCTTGCCGTTGCGGGCAAATTGGGCATCTGCCCGCGCGCCAAAGCAAAGGCCACCGCCTCATGTGCGGATTGCGGCACCGCACGCAGGGCAAGGCTTTCGTAATTGCGGGAGAGGAGTTCGATTTTGCGGGCGAGGATCGCCGCCTCACCCACCAAAGGTTGGCGGCCAAGCGGGTCGGCGTAAAGCTGTGCAAAAGCGGGCAAAAGCCCCGTGGGGCCAAGCACATCCACCACGCGCGCAAGGCTGCGGGCAATGGCCGCCACATCACCCGCAAGGAGGCTTGCATCAAATTCCTGAACGGCTGCAACGCGCTCCCATATCCCGCCCGAGGCGGAGGGGCGGCGCGAGGTGGCAATGGCCAACCATTGGCTTGGCTCAATCGCGCCTGCGCGCAACAGGCGTTCTGCGGCATCAAGCTGTGCGCGCCACCCCGCCTGCGGGGCGAGGTCGGCATGGGCAAAGGCCAAAGGCAGCCCAAGCGATGAAGGGCGTTCTGCAATGGCCGCGCGCATCACATAGCGCAGCGGTGTTATATCGGGGTCTAGGGGCAAGGGCGGCTCCCCCTCAAATAGCTCGGGATCAAGGAAGCGCGCGATCAAATCCGCCTCATCTTCGGTGATAAACCCTAAGGCAACGCCCGTGCCCATTGAGAGCGCCGCCGCTGACCAATCGCCTGAACGGGCCAAGCAAAAAATCCGTGCGGGATATGTTGGTGCGATATCAGGGCTCGCGCGCATCGCGGCGCAGGCACGATCTGCCTGCCCTAAAAGAAGCGAGACATCGAACCAACGCCGAAATACCTCGCCGTCTTCTACGCCTGCGCGCTCAATCAATGCGCGGGCAGGCTCAAGCGCGCCGCGCGCCAAGAGCATATCAATCCGCGCCAAAAACAGATCATCCGCCGCGGCATCATTGCCCCCAAGGGGGGGATCAAGCTCGGACAGGGCCAAACGTTCGGTTAAATCCAAAATGGCGGGCGGCCCTGTCATCGGCAAGCGGCGAAACAGGCCTGCAAGCTCGGCACTGTCAGATTGGCCCCAAAGCCCACTGGGAAAGCCCGTAACCCGCGCAGGCAAAAGTCCCACGGCGTTGCGCGTGATCGGCCCTATCGGCATCACGCGGATATCTTCGGTGACAATTTCTGCGGCAACATCGGGGCTGCGCGGCGCAATCGTGTCGGAAAGCCAAGTGGGCGCGATATCCTGTGGCGACATTTGCGGCGTTTGTGCCGCCAGTGGCAGCGCAGGCAAAAGCCAAATCAGACCTGCTACAAGCCCCCAAAATGTTCCGCCCCTCAGCCTGCGCATGATCTGTTACTCAAGCGGGATCGAGATTGTGTCGCGCAATTCTACTGTCTCGGGTTGCATAAGGCCCGAATAGCCATATCCCAACAGGCCAACAGCAGTGAGCAGGATTAAAATCACCAATCCCATGAACAGCTTAACCATATTTCTCGTGCCTCTGCCTTCTGCGCTTATTCTCGCGCGGTTGCTTGCTTGCGTGTCTGTCCCCCAACGCGTATTGCGTGGAATAGTAGACGATCTAGCGCCAATATAGGGGAGTTCGCGCAGAATTTCTTGGGGGAATTTTGCGAAATCTTCGCAAATGCATAAAGGATGCACAGGGTGAACGGGCAAACACGGGCTGAAACCGCCTATAATTTGCACAAAACCGTGGTTTTGGTCGGGATGCCAGGCTCGGGCAAAACCGCCGTCGGGCGGGCCTTGTCGGCACGGCTTGGGGTCGAGTTGCGCGATTCTGATACCGAAATTGTCGAAAGCGCACAGATGAGCATCGCCGAGATTTTCGAACGCTTCGGCGAGCCGTTTTTCCGTGACCGCGAAAGCAAAGTCATCGCACGGCTACTGACGGGTGCGCCTGCAGTTCTGTCTACTGGCGGGGGGGCGTGGCTGTCGCCTGAAAACCGCGATTTGATTTCGGCGCAAGCGGCGGTCTTGTGGTTGGATGCCGATATTGAGCTTTTGTGGTCGCGGGTGCGCCACAAAACCACGCGGCCGCTGCTCCATGGGCCTGATCCGCGCGGCAAGCTTGAGGCTTTGATGGTGGCGCGCCGCCCTGCCTATGAGCAGGCTGAATTGCGCCTTGAAATCGCGCATGATTGGTCGATTGAGGATACGACCGATCATGTGCTGCGTTTGCTTCACGCTCATAATGTCTTGTCGGAGGTCGCAAAATGACATCCACGGTGCGGGTAAATCTGGACAGTCGCAGCTATGATGTGGTGATTGGCTCTGGTCTGATTGCGCAGGCGGCAACCCATCTTGCGCCTTTGTTGCGGCGTCCAAAAGTTTGGATCGTGACCGAAGATCGGGTGGCACCCTTGCATTTGCCCCATCTTGAGGCGGCCTTGAGCGCGGGCGGGATTGCCGCAAGCGCGCTGACTTTGCCTGCGGGTGAGGGCACAAAATCATGGCAATATCTGACGCAGACTGTTGAATGGCTGCTCGATGAAAAGGTTGAGCGGGGCGATATCGTGATCGCGCTTGGCGGCGGTGTGATTGGGGATCTCGTTGGTTTTGCGGCTGCGATCCTGCGCCGTGGCGTGCGCTTCGTGCAGATGCCAAGCTCGCTTCTGGCGCAGGTCGACAGTTCGGTTGGTGGCAAAACGGGCATCAACACGCGGCATGGCAAAAACCTCGTTGGTGCCTTTCACCAACCAAGCCTTGTTTTGGCCGATATTGATCTTTTGTCTACTTTGGCCCCGCGTGACTTTTTGGCGGGTTATGGCGAAGTGGTGAAATATGGCTTGCTTGGCGATGCCGCGTTTTTCGACTGGCTTGAGGAAAACGCCCCCGCCATGGCCGCAGGGGATTTGGCCTTGCGCGAAGAGGCGGTGCGTTGGTCAGTTCAGATGAAGGCCGATATCGTGGCCCGCGATGAGACAGAGCAGGGGGATCGCGCACTTCTCAATTTGGGCCATACCTTCTGCCATGCGCTTGAGGCGGCCACGGGCTATTCTGATCGCCTGTTGCATGGCGAGGGGGTGGCGATTGGGTGCGCTTTGGCGGCGGAATTATCGGCGCGCTTGGGGTTGTGCCCGCAAGAGGAGCCATCCCGCATCCGCGCGCATCTGGCCGAGATGGGCATGAAGCGCGATTTGGCGGATATTGAGGGCGATTTGCCCGATGCGGACGCGCTGCTTGCGCTGATGGCGCAGGATAAAAAGGTGCTTGAAGGGCAGCTGCGCTTTATCTTGATGCGCGGCATTGGCACATCCTTTGTGACCTCGGATGTGCCGCCTGATGCCGTTAAAACCCTTTTAAATGAGGCGCTTGGCGCGCGCAATTAATCCTTGCCGCGATAAGGCTCGACATATTGCAGGGCCATATCCCATGGAAAGAAAATCCATGTATCTTGGCTGACACCTGTGATGAATGTGTCGACCATAGGCTCGCCCTTGGGTTTGGCATAGGTCGTAGCAAAATGCGCCTTGGGGTAAAGTTTGCGCACCAGTTCGAGGGTTTTTCCTGTATCGACCAAATCATCCACGATCAGGACGCCCTCACCATCCCCCATCATGTCGACATCTGGGCTTTTGAGCACCTCTGCCTCGCGACGCTGATCGGCCTTGCCGCCGCCAGAATGGTAGGATTTGACGCTGATCGTATCCACTGTGCGAATATCCAATTCGCGCGCCACAATCATTGCAGGGGCCATGCCGCCGCGCGTGATGGCGACCACCGCCCGCCATGACCCATCAGGCCCAGGCCCGCGTTTGTCCAAGCGCCACGCAAGCGCGCGCGCATCGCGGTGCAATTGATCCCACGAGACATGAAAGCCTTTCTCATGTGGCAAACGATCCATGGCACTGTTTCTCCTTTGATCAACCAAGGGCAAGCTTGGCACCCATAAGTGCCAGAAGCCCGCCAAATATACGCTCAATCACGGGTTTGAAACCCAAATAGGCACGCCGTGGCCCCGATAGCGAGAAAATACGCGCCACAATCAGGTTCCAGCCTGCGTCATTTAGAAAGATCATGCCCAACACCACAGCATAGACCCAGTGATCTGGATTGGCGGGCAGGAAGGTGAGGAAGATCGTGCCGAAAAACACGGCGGGCTTGGGATTGGCAAGCTGTGTCGCAATGCCAAGCCAGATCAATTTCGCCGCCGATTTTGGGGCCTCATCCGCGGGGATTGGCGTGACCTCAAAGGGCAGGGCGGCGCTGCGCCATACCTTGAGAGCTAAGTAAAAGAGATACCCCGCTCCAACCAGTTTTAACCCCAAAAGCACGGCAGGGGCGTGTTCGAACAGAATCGCAAGGCCGAAAATTGCGGCTACGGCCCACAAGCAGGCCCCAATGCCAAAACCAATGGCGAGGAAAATTGCGCGATCAAACCCATCGCGCGCTGCGCTGCGGGCCGCCAAAAGTGTTGTGGGGCCGGGGCTCATAGCGGCGGCCAGATGCACCAAATAAATCGCGAGAAATGCCGCGACTGTCATGGCGCCCCTAGTCCTTGCGTCCCGTCACCACATCAATATCAGGCGCATCCACCGCTTTCATGCCCACCACGTGATATCCTGCATCCACGTGCAAATTCTCGCCCGTCACACCAGAGGCGAGATCAGACAGCAGATAAAGCGCGGATTTGCCCACATCCTCGATGGAGACATTGCGGCGCAGCGGCGAATTCAGCTCGTTCCATTTGAGGATATAGCGGAAATCTCCAATGCCCGAGGCGGCCAAGGTTTTGATCGGCCCCGCCGAGATGGCGTTGACGCGGATATTCTGTTTGCCCAGATCTTCGGCCAGATACATCACGGACGCTTCAAGCGCGGCTTTCGCGACCCCCATGACGTTGTAATGCGGCATCACCTGTTCCGCGCCATAATAGGTCAGGGTCAGTGCCGAGCCGCCATTGGTCATCAGTTTTTCGGCGCGCTGCATCACGGCGGTGAAAGAATAGACCGAAATATTCATCGTCATTTCGAAATTCGCGGCGCTTGTGTCCACATAGCGGCCACGCAATTCGTTTTTATCGGAAAATCCAATGGCGTGAACGATGAAATCGAGACTGCCCCATTTGTCTTTGAGGGACTCAAAAACCGCGTCTAGGCTGTCATTATCGGTCACATCGCACGGCAGCACCAGATCGGAACCCAGTTCCGCCGCCAAAGGTTGCACCCGCTTGAGCAGTTGTTCGCCTTGATATGAAAACGCCAATTCGGCGCCATGCTCTGCAAGGGCTTTTGCAATCCCCCACGCGATGGATTTGTCATTTGCAAGGCCCATAATCAGCCCGCGCTTGCCAGTCATAATCCCCATGCCGCCCTCAATCCTTGTCGCTATTGTTGGGTTAGGAAGGGTTTAGACCTTTGGGGTCACAGCTTCAAGATGTCCCGTCAGCCTTGAAGGGGGGGCGTGTGCGCTCTAGGTTGAGACGCGGCAGAAATGCCGCAATAATTAATGGGGCATAGCATGACCGATCGCACAGGAATTTTTGCAGGGGATGATCCATTCGCCATTGCGCGCGCATGGATGAAGGAGGCTGAGAAAAGCGAACTCAACGATCCTGATGCGATTGCCTTGGCCACGGTTGACGCGCAAGGCCTGCCCAATGTGCGCATGGTTTTGCTGCGTCAAATTGAAGATGACGCTTTTGTTTTTTTCACCAATTACGACAGCAAAAAGGGCCAAGAGATCAGCGCGAGCGGCAAGGCGGCCTTTGTGCTGCATTGGAAATCCTTGCGCCGTCAGATTCGAGTGCGGGGCATGGTGACCCGTGAGGATGGGGCGCAGGCGGATGATTATTTCGCCTCACGCTCTCTGAAAAGTAGGCTTGGGGCATGGGCCTCGCGTCAATCACAGCCCTTGGACAGTCGCGCCTCATTGATGGCGGATGTTGCTAAAATCACCGTTGAGAAAGGCCCAAACCCACCGCGCCCCCCATTTTGGGGCGGATTTCGCATCAGACCTGTGGAAATTGAATTTTGGGCCGATGGTGCATTTCGTCTGCATGATCGGTTTCGGTGGACGCGTGATCTCGGGGCAGATGCATCGAATTGGACAGTGCAGCGGTTAAACCCTTAAATTGCGCGAGGGCGGGACGTTTCTTGTTGAGAAACGCATCAACTGCGCCATCAGAAAATGCTTAATTTGATTATTTTTAGGGGGTGATTTTGCATAAATCACCAATAATTATCTTTTTTCGACATAAATTTTAATTTATTCTTGCAGATATATTCGCTTCGGGCCAAACCCTTAGGCAGGGACGGATGGGCTTAGGCCCGAAGACATAGGATGCACCACAATGACGGAAGTCGATCGCTACATGGGGGTGGCGGTTCGTGGCAAAGTGAAATGGTTTGATGCCACCAAAGGGTATGGATTTATCCTTGCCGATGACGGTGGCCCAGACATTTTATTGCACGCGAATGTATTGAGAAATTTTGGCCAAAGCTCGATTGCTGAAAATGCATATGTCGAGGTGGTCGTAAATTACACAGACCGCGGTGCGCAAGCGCAGGAGGTGTTGTCACTGACACCGCCAAGCGAGCAAGAGGTGGATTTTCACCCGCGTATTGATATACCGCAGACAGATGCACCTTTCGTTGCGGCGCGGGTGAAATGGTTTGACAAGGCAAAGGGGTTTGGCTTTGCGAATGAATTTGGCATTGCCGATGACATATTTATCCATGTCGAGATTTTGCGCCGCTTTGGCTTTGCCGATTTGCAGCCGGGCGAGGCGCTTGCCGTTCGCATTGTCGATGGCCCGCGCGGTAAGATGGCCGCAGAGGTGCGCGCGTGGGATTATGTGCAGCACGAGAATTTGGATTAACACGGCCGCGGCCCTAGGGTTGGCTTTCAGTGCGATATCTGCGCGGGCGGCCTGCCGCCCCGAACGGGTCGAGATCAAAGGTGATTTCGGGACGGCACGCTTTACAGTGGAAATCGCAGACGATCCGCAAGAGCGCGCAGTCGGTTTGATGAATCGCCCCGCAATGCCGCGTATGGCGGGGATGTTATTCATCTACGAGCGTCCGCAGCCCGCCAGCTTTTGGATGGAAAACACGCTGATCCCGCTTGATATGCTGTTCATCGATTCGCGCGGGCAAGTGGTTCACATCCATGAAAACGCGATTCCCCTTGATCGCACGCCCATCCGTGGCGGTGATGAGATTCTCGCAGTGCTGGAAATCAATGGTGGCATGTCAGAAATGCTGAATTTGCAGGTCGGTGCGGTGATCCGCCACCCGCAAATGCCACAACAGGGCGCTTTGTGGCCCTGTGAAGTTCAATAGAAGTGCATGAGTGCTCTTTTCATCCGTGAAAAGAGGCGCTAAGAGGCACGCAGTCGGGGCGTGGCGCAGCCTGGTAGCGCGGCGGTTTTGGGTACCGTAGGTCGTAGGTTCGAATCCTATCGCCCCGACCACTTCCACAAAAGCAGATCGTCATTTGAGCCTGAGATGGGGCGCGATCTGCCTTTGGCGTGAATTTACCTCTAAAAGACATACTATATTTTGTGGGCAGATCTTGGGGCCAATGTTTTTATTTGTCGACCGCACCACGATGCGCGCGGCCTGATCCATGGCTTTCGTTTCATGGTCTAACCTGTCGTGCTGTAACAATTCTTTCACAAATTGAGCCTGTTGTAGGGGATTTGATGAATCACAGCGCCTCTTGCGGTTTTGCAGTTTGGGCAGATTTCAAGACTGAAAATTTTGAAAATTCACAAAAAAACCGATTGACCAAATATGTGTCCCTACGTCAGGTTGTGGGGGCTGAGAGTGTCACTACAATATCTAGTGGTCTCGGTGCGGGGCAGTTCCTCAACCTTTGTCATAGCGAACCTCTTTTGGCGGTGCGGGCAAATTTGTTTGGGTGTGTCGGGCTGGTTCCGCAAAAAAAGACGGTCAGAGCGCGTAAGACGCTGGCAGGCCGCGTTAGTTGGAACAGGGCTAGTAACAAAAGAGGCAGCCATGAAAATTGAACGTAGGTTCACCCGCGACGGCGCAGATGTATACGCAGATCTCGAATTCACTCTCACATCTTCTGAAATTCGCAATCCAGACGGCACCATCGTCTTTAAACTAGACGAAGTAGAGGTTCCCAAATCGTGGAGCCAAGTTGCCTCGGATGTGATCGCACAGAAATATTTCCGCAAAGCAGGCGTTCCTGCACGGCTGAAGCCCGTGAAAGAAAAGGGTGTGCCTGATTTCCTTTGGCGCCATGTGGCGGATGACGAGGCCTTGGCCGAGCTGCCCGAAGATCAGCGCATTGTGGGCGAAACATCCGCCAAGCAAGTGTTCCGCCGTTTGGCAGGGGCATGGGCCTATTGGGGATGGAAAGGCGGCTATTTCTCGACCGAGGCCGATGCGCGCGCCTATTTCGAAGAAATGCAATTGATGCTCGCGCGCCAGATGGCCGCGCCAAACAGCCCGCAGTGGTTCAACACAGGCCTCCACTGGGCTTATGGCATTGATGGCCCAAGCCAAGGCCACCACTATGTTGATTATAAAACGGGTAAGCTGACCAAATCAGCCTCGGCCTATGAGCATCCCCAACCGCATGCTTGCTTCATCCAATCCGTTGCGGACGATCTGGTGAATGAGGGCGGGATCATGGATCTCTGGGTGCGTGAAGCGCGCCTGTTCAAATATGGCTCTGGCACAGGCACGAACTTTTCGATGCTGCGTGGCGAAGGTGAAAAACTGTCGGGCGGCGGCAAATCCAGCGGTCTGATGGGCTTTTTGAAAATCGGTGACCGTGCGGCAGGCGCCATCAAGTCGGGCGGCACCACACGCCGCGCGGCAAAGATGGTGATCGTGGATGCAGACCACCCGGATATCGAAGCCTTCATCGATTGGAAGGTGATCGAAGAACAGAAGGTTGCTTCGCTTGTTGCAGGCTCGAAGATGCATGAGAAAATGCTCAACGGTCTCTTTGCGGCGGTCAAGACATGGGACGGGGATCTCGCGGATGCGACCGACCCGGCGAAAAACGGCGCGCTGAAGGATGCAATCCGCGCGGCGAAAAAGGTGTCGATCCCCGAAACCTATATCAAGCGCGTCTTGGATTATGCGCGTCAGGGTTACACATCGATTGAATTTCCGACCTATGACACAGATTGGGACAGCGAGGCTTATGCCAGCGTCTCGGGTCAGAATTCCAACAACTCGATCCGCGTGACGGATGATTTCCTTCAGGCGGTCAAGGATGATGCGGAATGGCATCTGAAATCACGCGTGAACGGCAAGCCCACCAAAACCCTGCAGGCCCGTGATCTGTGGGAAAAGGTTGGTCATGCTGCATGGGCCTGCGCTGATCCTGGCATCCAGTTCCATGACACCGTTAACGCATGGCACACATGCCCTGCAGACGGGCCGATCCGTGGGTCGAACCCCTGTTCGGAATATATGTTCTTGGACGATACGGCTTGTAACCTTGCCTCCATGAACCTGCTGACCTTCTACAAGGATGGCAAGTTTGATGCAGATGGCTACATGCACGCGACCCGGCTTTGGACATTGACTTTGGAAATCTCGGTGATGATGGCGCAGTTCCCCTCAAAGGAAATCGCGCAGCTTTCTTATGATTTCCGCACATTGGGTCTGGGTTATGCCAATATTGGCGGCCTGTTGATGAATATGGGCTTGGGCTATGACAGTGATGAGGGGCGCGCATTATGCGGTGCATTGACGGCGCTTATGACGGGCGTGTCCTATGCAACATCTGCGGAAATCGCGTCTGAACTGGGGCCATTCTCAGGGTATAAGCGCAACGCGGATAATATGCTGCGCGTCATCCGTAACCATCGCCGTGCGGCCTATGGCGAGGCGGATGGTTATGAAGATGTCAACGTCACCCCTGTGCCATTGGATCACGCCAACTGCCCCGATGCGCGTCTGGTTGATCTGGCCAAGCAAGCATGGGATGAGGCGTTGGATTTGGGCCAAAAGCATGGCTATCGCAACGCTCAGGCCACTGTGATTGCGCCAACGGGCACAATCGGTCTGGTCATGGATTGCGACACAACAGGCATCGAGCCCGATTTCGCATTGGTAAAGTTCAAGAAACTGGCCGGTGGTGGTTACTTCAAAATCATCAACCGCTCTGTGCCTGCCGCCTTGGAAAAACTGGGCTATTCTTCCTCCGAGATTGAAGAAATCATTGCCTATGCGGTCGGCCATGGCACGCTTGGCAATGCGCCTGGTATCAACCATACCGCCTTGGTGGGGCATGGGTTTGGTCAGGCTGAATTGGACAAGATCGAAGCGGCTTTGCCACAGGCCTTTGATATCCGCTTTGTGTTCAACCAGTGGACCTTGGGTGAGGAATTCTGCACCAAAACCTTGGGCATTCCACAGGCCAAGCTGAATGATCCGAGCTTCAATCTTCTGCAACATTTGGGCTTCTCGAAGCAGGACATCGAAGCTGCCAATGATCATGTCTGCGGCACCATGACCTTGGAGGGCGCACCTTTCCTAAAGGAAGAGCATTACAACGTGTTCGATTGCGCCAACCCATGCGGCAAGAAGGGCAAGCGTTACCTCTCGGTCAACAGCCATATCTATATGATGGCTGCAGCGCAGAGCTTTATCTCTGGCGCGATTTCCAAGACGATCAACATGCCAAATTCGGCGACAATCGAAGATTGCCAAGAGGCCTATGAATTGAGCTGGTCTTTGGGGATCAAGGCAAATGCGCTGTATCGTGATGGCTCGAAATTGAGCCAGCCTTTGGCAGCGGCCTTGGTCGAAGATGATGACGAGGCGGCAGAGATCCTTGAAAGCGGCAGCCCGCAGGAAAAAGCGGCTGTTTTGGCGGAAAAGGTGATCGAAAAGATTGTGATCAAGGAAGTGGCCCGCGCCAAGCGCGAGAAACTGCCTGAACGCCGCAAAGGCTACACCCAGAAGGCGATTGTGGGCGGTCACAAGGTCTATCTGCGCACAGGCGAATATGCCGATGGCGCGCTTGGTGAGATTTTCATCGATATGCACAAAGAGGGCGCAGGCTTCCGTGCTATGATGAACAACTTCGCCATCGCAGTATCGGTTGGCCTGCAATATGGTGTGCCGCTTGAGGAATTCGTGGATGCCTTCACCTTCACCAAGTTCGAGCCTTCGGGCATGGTGCAGGGCAATGACTCGATCAAGAATGCAACTTCGATCCTTGATTACATCTTCCGCGAATTGGCGGTGTCCTATCTCGACCGCACCGATCTGGCCCATGTAAAGCCAGAAGGCGCAAGCTTTGACGATATGGGCCGCGGTGTCGAAGAGGGTGTCTCGAACGTCAAGGAACTGTCCGACAGCGCGGCGTCAAAATCCTTGGAAGTGCTCAAACAGATCAGCTCAACAGGCTATTTGCGCAAGCGTGTCCCACAGGATTTGGTCGTGTTGCAGGGGGGTGTCTCTAGCCTTGCCGCTACGGCGGTTGGCCAATCTGGTGCGGTCGTGGCCGAGGCGGTGCAAGCTGCTGCTGTCACCACAGCCGCCGTTGAGATTGACGCGCGCACAAAGGCCAAGATGCAAGGCTATGAGGGCGAGGCTTGTGGGGAATGTGGGAACTACACCCTCGTGCGCAACGGCACATGCATGAAGTGCAACACCTGCGGCGGCACATCGGGCTGCAGTTAAGCACAGATTTTCCATCCCGCCGCGCTGATGGTCGTTTGCCCACGATCACGCGCAGCGGGAGGGGAACACGGGGCGGGTGCGCTCGCCCCTGACGCGGATCAAGCCGCAGGCAGAAACAACGGGCGGTAAATAGAGTGAGCTTGATCAGCGAAACTGGGGGTGCCATCGGCGCCCCCATTTTTTTGGCGTTTGGTTTGTGACTGAATTGTAAAATGGTGTCGCAAAGCAAATAAATGTCGCTTTTGCGATATTCATCCGTGGGTTGTGCAATATTTTTAATCACATTATTTCAGTGTCTTAGGATGATTTTAGAAATAAGAGCTTGAGAATTTTAAGTCGTTATAGAACGATAGCGACATAATTCGTCTGGGTCGCTTTGCGCGGCCCAAAATAAAACGACCGACAGGAGAGATCATATGAAATTCGTAAAACCGCTTGCCGCTGGCATTGTTGGCGCTGCCGCGCTTGGGTTTGGGGGGGCTGCATCTGCGCAAGATTGTGGTTCATTGACCATTGCTGAAATGAACTGGGCATCTGCCGAATTGATGGCAAATGTCGACAAGATCATCCTTGAGGAAGGCTATGGCTGCGATGTCGAGCTGATCCCTGGTGCGACCATGACCACTTTCACCTCGATGAATGAAAAGGCGGAACCTGATGTCGCGCCTGAATTGTGGATCAACGCGGTGCGCGACCCGCTGAACAATGCGATTGCCGAAGGCAGCCTGCATTCCGTGGTGCAAGGCCCGATTACTGGCCTTGGTGAAGGGTGGTGGGTTGATCCGCAATTTGCGATTGATCACCCCGAATTAGACACAGTCGAGAAAGTGCTGGCGCGGCCTGATCTGTTCCCATGGGCGGAAGACGAAGATATGGGTGCTTTCATGGGCTGCCCCGCGGGGTGGGGTTGCCAATTGTCGAATGCGCAACTGTTCCGCGCCTACGGCATGGAAGATTTGGGGTGGCATTTGGTCGATCCTGGATCCGCGGCAGGGCTTGATGGCTCAATCGCCCGTGCGGTGGATCGGGGCGAATATTGGTTCGGCTATTACTGGTCGCCTACCGCCGTTGTCGGCAAATACAACCTTGTGATGTTGGAGTGGGAAACCCCGTGGGGCGGTTCTGAAAACTGGGATGGCTGTATCGTGAAGCCAGAGCAGGAATGCCTTGATCCACAGCCAACCTCTTATACCGAATCCGAGGTGCATACGGTCATCACAGATCGCCTGATGCAGGAGGGTGGTATCGCGGTGGATTATCTGGCCAACCGCATCTTCCCCGGTGAGGCGATGAACGCGATGTTGGTCTACATGACCGATAACCAAGCCACGGGCGAGGCTGCGGCCTTTGAATTTCTGGCCACCCATGAGGATATTTGGACGCAATGGGTGACCGAGGATGCCGCCGCTGCCATTCGCAGCGCGCTGTAAAACGCTGTCTGTGCGATTGAGACGGGCATAGACATCCAAGCGGAAAGGGCGCTGTCCTTTCCGCTTTTTCAATTCATTAAAATATACGAGGCCATCTAAATGTGGGATTTCTTTGCCGAATTTCCAAGCATCGGGCGCCGCGATCTGAGCCAATTACAACAGGGCATTGATGACGGGTTCCGCGCCTTTTCGCGTGCCTATGGAGAGGCGCTTGAGATATTTTTCAGCCCGCTTTTGCATTTCTTGGTGTGGTTTGAAAAACTGCTTCTGGCCACGCCTTGGCCAATTATCTTGGTCGTTCTCAGCGGGCTTGCGTGGCTTGGCTCACGGTCATGGAAAATCACCATCGGAACATTCCTTGCCTTTGCCGTAATTGGCTATTTTGGAATGTGGGAAGATACGATGGCGACTTTGGCGATCATTTCGGTCGCAACCTTTGTTTGTATCATCGTGGGGATCCCTTTGGGGATTTTGATGGCAAAATCCGACAGGCTGCAGGGCGCGATTACGCCGATTTTGGATGTGATGCAGACAATCCCGTCATTTGTGTATTTGATCCCCGTGGTTATGCTGCTTGGTATTGGCAAGGTGCCTGGTCTGATTGCAGTTTGCATCTATGCCATTCCCCCCATCGTGCGACTGACAAATCTCGGCATCCGTTTGGTGGATCGCGAGGTTTTAGAAGCGGCTGAGGCCTTTGGCGCAAGCCCGCGCCAGAAGCTATTTGATGTGCAAATTCCCTTGGCTTTGCCCAATATTTTCGCAGGCGTGAACCAGACGATCATGATGGCTTTGGCCATGGTTGTAATTGCGTCAATGATCGGGGTGCGGGGTCTTGGCGTGCCCGTATTGCGCGCGATTTCCAACCAATATTTGGCCCTTGGTTTGATGAATGGTTTGGCGATTGTCGCGCTGGCCATCATTTTCGACCGCGTCAGCCAATCCTATGGCAAACGCCTACAGGCGCATCGTGAGGGGGGCGAGAAATGAGCGATCCCAAAATTCAAATCAAAAACCTTTATAAGATTTTTGGAAAATCTCCGCAAAAGGCGTTGAAATCCGTCCAGTCAGGCATGGGCAAGGATGCTTTGCGCGAAGAAACGGGGCATGTTCTGGGCGTGGATAACGTCTCGCTTGATATTGCGCCGCAAAATATTCAGGTGGTGATGGGGTTGTCGGGGTCGGGTAAATCCACCCTAATCCGCCATATCAACCGCCTGATTGAGCCGACCGCAGGTGAAATTTTGGTGGATGGCGAAAATGTTTTGACCATGGACAAGGATGCTTTGCGGGATCTGCGGCGTTTCAAGATGTCGATGGTGTTTCAACATTTTGGTCTTTTCCCGCATCGCCGTGTGATTGAAAACGTCACCTATGGCTTGATCGTGCAAGGCGTGGATGAGAGCGAGGCCGAAAAGCGGGCCAAGCAATGGATTTCCCGCGTGGGGCTTGAGGGGTATGAAAACAATTATCCAGGTCAATTGTCGGGCGGCATGCGGCAGCGCGTGGGTCTGGCGCGCGGTTTGGCAACGGATGCTGATATCTTGCTGATGGACGAGGCGTTTTCCGCGCTCGACCCGTTGATCCGCTATGATATGCAATCCATTTTGATTGATCTGCAAAAGGAACTGCACAAAACGATTGTCTTCATCACCCATGATTTGGACGAGGCGCTGCGCCTTGGCGACAATATCGCGATTTTGCGCGATGGTCATTTGGTGCAGCAAGGCAGCGCGCAAGATATCGTGTTGCGTCCTGCCGATGATTACATTGAGGATTTCATCAAGGACATCAACCGCGCCCGCGTGATCAAATTGGGTTCCATCATGCAACCTCTGGGTCGTGGGAAATTGCCTGACTCTGCACCGCGCTTGGATGCTGACACTATTTTGCAAGATGCGTTGATGGTGGTCGCGCAATCAAAGGGCAACACCGTAATTGTCGAAGAACGCGGTCAGCCCAAGGGAAAAATTACCACCCGCGCTGTCATTGAGGCGCTGCATGGCTAAGTGAAACAGGGGCTATCGGTGGCGCGTGCTGTGCCATTGCCCCTGTTTTTGATCGCGATATCCGGTGGGGGTTGTGCCTGTTTCTTGGCCAAAGGCGCGGGTGAAATAGGCGGGTGACGAATAGCCTAAATCGCGTGCGATTTTTGCGGCGCTGTCATGGGTATCGACCAAACGGCGGCGGGCCTCGGCCATCAGCACCTCATTGATCAGGGCAAGGGCCGTGCGCCCTGTGATTTCGCGACAGATGCGCGTGAGATGGGTGGGCGTCACATCAAGGCGCGCGGCATAGTCGGACACGCCCAATTGAGCGTTGAACCCTTGCGCCAAGAGCGCCGCAAAACGCGAGAGGAGCTGCGCCGATTTGCTGGGCTTTTTGATTTGGGTGCGCAATCTGTGAGTGGCATCGCGGTCACGTTGGCTGGAAATGAGTCTTTCACGCTCAAGCATCGCTGAGAGCAGCAGACCAAATCCCAGTTTCATCCGTCTCGCCGAAGAGGTGTCTTGATCTTCTAGCCGCGCCATCCGCTCAATTAGGCCCGTCAACTCCACCTGCGCTTCGGCGGAACTGGGCGTGAGGCAAAGGGATGTTTGCGGCAATTCCAAATCGGCAAGATTTGGGAAATAGGCCACATGGCCTTGTAATTGCGTGGGCAATTCAATCGACAACAGCATTGACGCTGGAATAAATAAAATCTTGGGGCCTGTGGCCATGATCGGGTGCAAATCCGCCGTGATGCGGGTTGTGCCGCGCGTCAGCCAAAACAAGCGCGATTTGGGGCAGTGATGCGCCAATTCATGCCGCCAAGTGCCATGAAGTCGAATTTGACCAATCGTTCGTGCGGCATAGGCGGGCGCGTTGGTAGGGCCCACCTCTTGCTGATCCGACATTATCCCCTATCCGATTCGTGCCTATATCCCCAAATTTATAGGCACCTAAAATTTAGACAGGAATATATAGATCTGTCCATCCTGTGGACTGTGCGCGCAGCCACGTCCGTTGCCTTTTTGCATATTGGCGCGAGGCGATAATGGCGGCCTCTATGGCTGTCTCAAGCGAAATGTCACCACGAAGGTGGGCGATCAATTCAGGTGCGCCGATGGCTTTTGCCGCGCCTTGCACCTGATCCCAATGGGGCAAGGCGGCCCGCGCCTCATCCAATGCGCCCTCTTTTATCATTGTATGGAAACGGCGGGCGATGCGGTCATTGAGCCAATCTCGATCCGCCATGAGTTTGAACGCCGCCACATGATCCAGAGGCAGGAGGGGGGCGGGCGTTTCAGCCTGCCATTGCGAGAGGGGTTTGCCTGTGGCGCGCCACACCTCCCAAGCGCGCTGAACGCGGGCGCGGTTTTGTCGGTCAATCTTTGCATAAATCACGGGGTCGGATTGCTCTAAATCGGCCAAAAGGGCGGCATGGCTTTGTTCATCTGCCACGATGCGCACGGGTTTTGGCACGGGCGGGATTTCGGCCAAACCTTCGGTTAGCGCACGAAAATAAAGCCCTGTGCCCCCCACGATAATGGGACGCGGCCCTGTTCGCAGCAGCGGCGCCAAATCGCGCAGCCATGCCCCCACGGAATAATCGCCCAAAAACGGCACATGCCCATAGAGATGATGCGGGCATCTTTCCTCGTCCGCGGCACTGGGGCGGGCGGTCAAGAGGCGCCATCCGTCATAGACTTGCAGTGCGTCTGCATTGATGATTTGCCCACCCCACCTGTCAGCCAAGGCAAGGGCAAGCGCAGATTTCCCGCTGGCCGTGGCCCCCGCAATCAGGATCGGACGATCAGGCGCAATGTCTTTTGCGAATTCCAAATTAAATGCGTCCAATGCCGTGCCTTTTTCCTGATCTTTTGCGGCGCGCCTAGCAATATCTGGTTTCGCTTGGGCGTGCTTTGGCATATTTAGTCGCTAGGGCAGGCGCGACCGTTGAAGTGATCCGCATTTTAGACGATGATGCGCTAAGCTCAATCACCCATTGGTGGCTTTGGCCCGATCTGCGGCCTGTCACCCGTTTGAACGAGGATATCATGGCCGCAAGCGATGCCACCCCCAAAACAACCTATAAACGCGTCATGCTGAAAATTTCGGGCGAGGCCTTGATGGGCGATAAGGGCTTTGGCCTCAATCCGCCCACAGTCGAGCGGATCGCGCGCGAGGTAAAATCGGTGCATGATCTGGGGGTGGAAATTTGCATGGTCATTGGAGGCGGTAATATCTTTCGCGGCTTGCAAGGCAGCGCGCAGGGGATGGAGCGCACCACAGCCGATTATATGGGGATGCTGGCCACGGTGATGAACGCGCTTGCGATGCAAAGCGCGCTTGAGGGGCTTGGGGTCTTTACCCGCGTGATCTCGGCCATTCCGATGGATCAGGTCTGCGAGCCTTATATCCGCCGCCGTGCGGTGCGCCATTTGGAGAAAAAGCGCGTCTGTATTTTTGCGGCAGGCACAGGAAACCCCTATTTCACAACAGATACAGCCGCCACATTGCGCGCCAATGAGATGCATTGTGATGCAATCTTAAAGGGCACCAAGGTGGACGGGGTCTATGATAAAGATCCCAAAAAACACGCCGATGCGAAACGCTTTGACGAGATCAGCTATGATGAGGTTCTCGCACAGCATCTTGGCGTCATGGATGCCTCGGCCATCGCGCTTGCGCGCGAAAACGACACCCCGATCATTGTCTTTAGCCTTGATGAGCCAGGTGGATTTCGGGGGATTTTGTCGGGGCAGGGAACCTATACAAAAGTGCGCTAAAGCCATAGAAACAGGCAGCCCCGCAGGTTATATGGGGCCAAAGCGACCTGACAAGCGAGGAGTGAGGCAATGTCAGCAGATGAATTCGAACTTGATCTAGATGATCTGACCCGCCGGATGGAGGGCGCAATTTCCGCTCTGAAAACGGAATTCGCCTCTCTGCGCACAGGCCGCGCCTCCGCAACCATGCTCGAACCTGTGATGGTCGAGGCCTATGGCCAGATGACCCCAATCAATCAGGTGGGCACCGTAAACGTGCCAGAGCCCCGCATGGTCACCATCAATGTGTGGGACAAGGCAATGGTCGGTAAGGTGGAAAAAGCCATTCGTGAATCGGGCTTGGGTATTAACCCGCAACTGAACGGCACGATCATCATGCTGCCGATCCCCGAATTGAACGAAGAACGCCGCCGCGAATTGACCAAAGTTGCTGCGCAATATGCCGAACACGCCCGTGTGGCCGTGCGTAATTTGCGCCGTGACGGGATGGATCAAATTAAAAAAGCCAAATCAACGGGCCTGAGTGAGGATGACCAGAAATTCTGGGAGGCCGAAGTGCAACAGTTGACCGATAGTTTTATCGCCAAAGTTGACGCGGCGCTTGAGGGCAAGCAAGCCGAGATTATGCAGGTCTAGGCAAAGCAAAAAAGGGGATAAGCGGATGAGCCGAAGCAATCCTGCCCATGTCGCCATTATCATGGATGGCAATGGTCGTTGGGCAAAGATGCGCGGCCGCCCGCGTCTTGTTGGCCATCATGCGGGCGCTGCGCGGGTCAAGGAAATCGCGCGGGCCTGCCCTGATCTAGGTGTGAAATACCTGACGATTTTCGCCTTTTCGACCGAAAACTGGAAACGCACCCAAACAGAAGTTGCGGGCCTCATGCGGCTGTTTCGGCGGTATCTGACCAGTGAAACCAAGGCCTTGATCAAGGCCGGGGTGCGGGTGCGTTTCATCGGGGATCGCGTGCGCCTTGAGCCGTCTTTGGTCGAGATGATGGACAATCTTGAATTGATGACCGCTGAAAATGACAAGCTGCATTTGACGGTTGCCTTGAATTATGGCGGCCGCGATGAGGTGAGCCGCGCCGCCAAGCGTTTGGCCCATGATGTGGCCGCAGGGAAAATCAAACCCGCTGATATTGATGACGAAACCTTCCCCAAATATCTCGACACCTATGTGTTGCCTGATCCTGATCTGGTGATCCGCACATCGGGCGAGGCGCGCATTTCGAATTTTCTTTTGTGGCAATCTGCCTATTCTGAATATGAATTCGTCAATACGCTTTGGCCTGATTTCACCGCCCAAGAATTTGCAGAAATTCTTGCCCGCTATGGTCTGCGCGAGCGCCGTTTTGGTGGGGTCACTGCGTGAGCGATCAACCCCAAAGCCTGTTTTCTGATTTCTGGCCGCGTATGATCACAGGGCTTTTGATGGCTGTGACGGGTCTTTATGCGGTTTGGTTGGGTGGCCCTGTTTATGTTGGCATGATTTTCCTGATCGCAGGGATTTTGATCTGGGAATTGGCAGTGATGTTGGGCGCCTCGTTGATGCGCGCGACGGGGCTTGGGGCAGGGATGATTGCCTGCCTTTATGCCGCCCATAGTCTGCCACCTGCCTATGCGCTGCCTATTTTGTTTTTGCCTGCCTTTCTTGGCCTTGTTTTGGTGCAAGAGCGGCGCGAAAAATATATGCCCTTCGCGCTGTTGATCAGCTTTGCCGCTTACGGCCTTTTGGCACATCGCGAGACCTTTGGCTTTGTCTGGATGACATGGCTCGTTTTGGTTGTGGTTGTGACCGATATTGCAGGTTATCTCGTTGGTCGCGTTGTGGGTGGGCCAAAGTTTTGGCCGCGTGTTAGCCCAAAGAAAACATGGTCTGGAACGATTGCAGGCTGGATTGGTGCGGGCTGCGTTGGGGTTGCCTATATGACCCAAACAGAAGCAGGCGCAGGGATTATTGCAATTTCAGTTGCCTTGGCCTTTGCCAGCCAGATGGGTGATTTGGCGGAAAGCGCCATTAAGCGTCATGTGGGGGTCAAGGACAGCTCGCGATTATTGCCCGGACATGGCGGGGTTTTCGATCGTTTTGATGGTATGATTGGCGCTGCGGCTTTGCTACTCTTGGTTGAAAGCTTAACAAGCTTCCCACCGCAATAAGGGAAAATTGCTCAGATGCGCCGTGTCAGTATTTTTGGGGCCACTGGCTCCATCGGGCAGAACACCCTCGATTTGATCGCGCGCGCCCCTGATGCCTATCGGGTTGTGGCACTTTCGGGCGGGGGCAATATTGACCAATTGGCGCGGGATGCCATCGCACATCGTGCCGAAATCGCGGTAACCGCCTATGAAGATCGACTGCCTGATCTGAAATCTGCACTTGCAGGGACGGGGGTTGAGGCCGCCGCAGGCGAGGCCGCGTTGATCGAGGCCGCATCGCGCCCTGCCGATTGGGTCATGTCGGCCATTGTAGGCGCGGCGGGCATCGCGCCTGGATTTGCGGCGCTGCAACAAGGCGCAACGCTGGCCTTGGCAAATAAGGAAAGCTTGGTTGCGGCGGGGCAATTGCTTTTGGCAACGGCCGCATCCCATGGCGCGCGGATCTTGCCCGTAGACAGCGAACATTCCGCCGTGTTTCAAGCCCTTGTCGGTGAAGATATTGCCGAGGTTGAGCGCGTGATCATCACCGCGTCTGGCGGCGGGTTACGGCATTGGCCGATTGAGAAATTGGCCCATGCAACACCCGAAGATGCGGGGGCGCATCCGAATTGGGATATGGGGCAAAGGATTACAATCGACAGTGCATCAATGTTTAATAAGGCGCTGGAACTCATTGAAACGCGAGAATATTTCGGGATTTCGCCCGCGCAGATCGAGACCATCATTCATCCGCAATCGTTAATCCATGCTTTGGTGGGGTTTCGCGATGGTGCGTTGATGGCCCATCTTGGCCCGCCAGATATGCGCCATGCGATTGGCTATGCCTTATATTGGCCAAAGCGTCAGGATCTTCCTGTCGCGCGGCTTGATCTGGCGCAGATTGCGCAGCTGCAATTCGAGGCGCCAGATTTGGCGCGTTTCCCTGCCTTGCGCCTTGCCCGCGATGTGATGGAGATGCGCGGGGGGGCTGGGGCGGCGTTCAACGCCGCCAAAGAAGTGGCGCTTGACGCGTTTTTGGCGCGCGAGATTGGATTTATGGACATGGCCGCGGTGGTCGAAGAGACGCTTGCTGCGCTTTCCAAGGAATTAACCCTGTCAAATCCGCTTGAAACCCTTGCAGATGTTCTCGCGATGAACCATCTCGCGAGGGTGCGGGCGCGGTCAGTGATTTCTGCGCGGATCAAAAAGACATAAAATACAGGGCAAGTGATGGATTTCCTCCCCCAATTCGGCAGTTTTGCCTTTACCATGTTGGCCTTTATTGCAGCGATTTCAATCATCGTAGCGATCCATGAATATGGTCACTACATTGTCGGGCGGTGGTCTGGCATCCGTGCGGATGTGTTTTCTATCGGGTTCGGGCCTGTGCTGCTCTCGCGCAAAGATCGGCGGGGCACGCAATGGCAAATCGCGGCTTTGCCGTTTGGCGGTTATGTCAAATTTGCAGGCGATGCGAATGCCGCCTCTGTTGGGGCGGATGCGGCGGTTACGCCTGCGCGTAATACGATGCATGGCGCGCCCCTTTGGGCCCGCGCGGCCACGGTTGTGGCGGGGCCGTTGTTCAATTTTATCCTGTCCATTGCGATTTTCGCAGGCGTGGTCTTGGTCTCGGGTCAAGCAACGGATGAGCCCCGTGTTGGGGCGCCGCGCGACCTGCCGCCCGTCTATCAATCGCTGGAGGCGGGGGATCTGATCCTTGCGCTTGAGGGGCAAGAGATCGAAAGTTTTGCGGCGCTTTTGCAAATCGCCTCTGACCTGCCGCCTCGTCCGCGTGTGAGCTATGAAGTGCTGCGCGATGATCGCGCCATTTTGGTCGAGGCCTCAGCGCCGCTGCCGCCTGTCGTTGATGGCGTTCAGCCGCAATCGGCGGCTATGGAGGCGGGCTTGCGCGAGGGCGATGTGATTTTGGCCGTGAATGGCGCGGATATTTGGAGCTTTTCCCAACTCCGCGCGGCGGTTGATCAGGCCGAGGGTGCGCCGATTGATTTGACGCTTTGGCGGGCAAATGGCACCCAAGAGGGGCAGGAAATCGCTGTGACCCTGTCGCCGCGGCGCACCGATTTGCCTGTCGCATCGGGTGGGTTTGAAACGCGTTACCTGATCGGCGTCACGGGGGGCATGCTCTTTGTTCCGCAAACCGAGGCGGTGGGGCCCTTGGCCGCGCTCTCCTATGGGGTGTCGCAAACGGGGTTCATCATCACCTCATCGCTATCGGGGCTTTGGCATATGATCACAGGGGCGATTTCGACCTGTAATCTGCAAGGCCCAGTGGGAATTGCGGAAACCTCAGGTGCTGCCGCCGCGCAAGGGATTGCAAGCTTTATCTGGCTGATTGCGGTTCTCTCTACCGCGGTTGGTTTGATGAACCTTTTCCCGATCCCAATTCTGGATGGTGGGCATCTGATGCTTTACGCCTTTGAGGCCGTTGCAGGGCGCAAACCGCCTGAAATGTTCATGCGTGTTTTCATGACGGTTGGGTTGACCCTGATCATGGGGTTGATGGTGTTCGCGGTGTTCAACGATGTTCTGCTCTGCCCCTAAGGCAGGCCGCTGAATTCCCCTGAATTCGCCCCAATTCTGCCCAAGTGTTTTGGTATCCGTTCATGTGTTTCACATATTCGGGGATCAAAGACCGATGAAATTTTTACAGCGCCAATTGCCGCGTCTCAGCTATCTGTCGGCGATTCTTGGGGATCGTATCCTTGGCCCCAGTATCGTTGTTTTGGCTTTGGGTTTTGCGGTGATGCTTGCACCGATTGTGCAAAGCTAACACCAAGAGGTTGAAAAGGGCGTAAGTTTCGCCCGTTTTTGCGCGCATTTTTTTGACATTGCCCCCTGCAATCGCTAGGGATGCTTTAGGATTTGCTAAAGCAAAAAAAGGCGGGCGCAGAATGTCGCGTAAATCAAACAATCGCAAATATCGCAGCGGGCTGATGACAGCCTCGGTTTTGGCGATGGGGATGGCCCTTTCAGGGCTTGCGGTTGCGCAGGATATTGCGCTGGACGCTATCGTGATTGACGGAAATATCCGTATCGAAGAGGCAACGATCCTCTCATATGCAGGCATCGCGCCCGGCGGCACAATCACAGCAGGCCAAGCCAATGATGCTTTGCGCCGCCTGCAGGATACAGGTCTATTTGAAACAGTTGATCTGCGCCTAGAGGGCAACACGGTGTTTATCGAGTTGCAAGAATACCCTACGATCAACGAGATCAGCATCGAGGGAAATGATCTGCTTGATGATGATGCGCTTTCAGCTTTGCTGACATCGCAACCGCGCCGCGTCTATAGTCCCGCCATCGCTGAGGCCGATGCACAGGCCATCGTGGATGCCTATCGCCAGACAGGCCGCCTGAGTGCAACGGTGACCCCGCAGATCATCCGCCGCAGCGACAACCGCGTTGATCTTGCCTTTGAAATCACCGAAGGCCGCGTGGTGGAAACCGAAAGCATCACCTTTGTCGGCAACCGCGCCTTTTCAGACCGCCGTTTGCGCCGTGTTCTGCAATCCACCCAAGCGGGGTTTTTCCGCGCGATTATCAGCCGCGATACATTTGTGGCGGATCGACTGGCCTTTGATCAACAGCTTTTGACCGATTTCTATCGTGATCGCGGCTATGTTGATTTTGAGGTGCAATCTGTCACATCGGAACTTGCCCGTGCGCGGGATGGGTTCTTTGTGACCTTTAACATTGTTGAAGGACAAAGCTTTTCCTTCGGTGCATTAACCGCAAGCAGTGACTTGCCCGAAGTGAATGTCGAAGAATTCCAAGCCGCAATCGACCTGGACGAGGGTGTAACCTATTCTCCGCGTCTGGTGGATCGCACGATTTCGCGGCTTGAAAATCTGGCGACCGAGCAGGGGTTGCGCTTCATCCGTGTTGAGCCGCGGATTACCCGAAATGACGAAGATCTCACCTTGGATGTGGAATTTGCCATTGTCCGCGGCCCGCGGGTTTTCGTAGAACGGATTGATATTGAGGGCAACGCAACCACGCTTGACCGCGTTGTGCGGCGTCAATTCGATATGGTCGAAGGGGATCCGTTTGATCCACGCGAAATTCGCCAAGCGGCTGAACGGATCCGTGCGCTGAATTTCTTTTCAAATGTTGACGTGAATGCGCGCGAAGGCACGGGCAGCGATCAGGTGATCGTGGATGTGAATGTCGAAGAAACGCCAACAGGCACGCTTGGCTTCTCGGTCAATTATTCGACCGATGTTGGCACCGGGCTTGCCGTTCAGTTTAACGAACGCAATTGGCGCGGGCGGGGTCAGACCGTGGGTCTGTCCTTTGATACCACCTCTGGCTCGCGTTCCTTGCGGGCTAATTTCGTAGAACCCGCCTATTTGCGCCGTGATTTGGAATTGGCTCTTTCGGTTTTCAGCAGTTCGACTGACCAACAAAATGCGACCTATAACACCAATGAAGTGGGTGTCAGCGGTGCGTTGGAATTCCCTGTCAGTGAATACGGACGTTTGCGCCCCTCTTTGCGGATTGCGCAGTCAGAATTGACCAATGTTCCGACCACATCATCGGATATTCTGCGGCGCGAGGCGGGCAGCTATGACAGCAGCTCCATCGGTCTGGGCTATATTTACGACACGCGCGGCGTGGGGCTTGACCCAACCTCGGGCGTATTGGTGCGCGCCAATGCTGAATTGGGGGGATTGGGTGATGATCAATTCCTGCGCACCACCGCGCTTGTGCAGGGGGAGACCACGGCCTTCCGTGAAGAGGTTTCGTTGCGTGCCGCGTTCGAGCTTGGCTCGGTGAATATGCTTGATGGCAATAGCCGCGTTACGGATCGTTTCTTCCTCGGGTCGCGCCAAATGCGTGGTTTTGATGCCGGCGGGATCGGGCCACGGGATCGCAATTCTGCGAACCAAGACGCGCTTGGCGGCAACCAATTCGCCGTTGCGCGCTTTGAGGCAGGCTTCCCCATCGGGGTGCCCGCCGAATATGGCATTTCAGGCGGCGTCTTTTATGACGTCGGCACCCTATGGGGCTTGGATGACGTCTTGGGCACAGGTGGCAACCTCGTTGACGATGACAGCTATCTGCGCAGCACGATTGGCTTCTCGATCTTCTGGGATACGCAAATCGGCCCGCTGCGGTTTAACTTCTCGCGGCCTGTCTCTAATGAATCCTATGACCGCACCCGCAACTTCGACTTTACGGTTGAGGCGCGCTTCTGATGCCTTTGCGCGCTTGGCTGCGCGTGGGTGGATGTGCCCTTGTGTTTGCCCTCTATGGGGCAGGGGTGAGGGCGCAGGATATCAGCGCTCAACCCCCGCAAGCACCCGCACAGGTGTTGCTGATTGATCAAGATCGTCTGTTTTCTGGGTCGGTCTTTGGTCAGGCAGTCGGGGGGGTGATTGATCGCGTGGGGCGTGATCTTTCGGCACAGAACCGTGAGATTGAAGATGTTCTGACCCAAGAAGAACAACGGTTAACCGAATTGCGCAGCAGCCTCAGCATCGAGGATTTTCGTCTGCGTGCTGCTGAATTTGACGCCCGTGTCGTTGAAATCCGCAGTGAGCAAGACGCGAAAAACCGCGCGCTTGGCGCCTATGCGGAAGCGGCGCGACAGCGGTTCCTTGAGATCATGGGGCCAATTCTTATTGATCTGGTGCAGCGCAGCGGGGCTGAGGTGCTGATGGATCGCCGCGCTGTGATCTTTGCCCGAGATGATATTGATATCACCGATGAGGCGATTGCCGCGATTGATGCGGCCTTGGCAGATCGCATTGATGAGATCCTCGCTGAGTTACCTGAACCTCAGCTTTGAAGCGTGGTTTTGACGCGCCCGCGCAGCCCAAGGGGACCCCTTCGCTTCGCGGGCGCTGTTTTTTCAGCGTTCTGGCAACAGGCCACGCGGGCTGAAGCGTAAGACCAAGAGCAGGATAAGACCCATGGTCAAAAGGCGCATATGTGCGGCGGCATCCATAAGGTGATCTTTCAGCCATCCTTCGGCCATGCCCGCCGTGATCCCCTGCAACAGCAGCAGACCCAAAGGTTCCACCTGAATCCAGAACCACCAGATCAAGAAGCCGCCCAAGACCGCGCCGATATTGTTGCCTGATCCGCCCACAATCACCATCACCCAGATCAGGAAGGTAAAGCGCAGCGGTTGATAGGTGCTTGGCACAAGTTGGCTGTCCAACGTGGTCATCATTGCGCCTGCAAGGCCACAAACGGCCGAGCCAAGGATGAAAATCTGCAAATGCCGCGCCGTGACATTTTTTCCCATCGCGGCGGCAGAAACTTCGTTGTCGCGAATGGCGCGGATCATCCGCCCCCAGGGCGAGTTGAGCGCGCGCTGTGTCAGCCAGATCAGGGCAATCAGGACGATTGAGAATAACACCGCATAGGCCAGCTTGACCGCGATGGAGGAGGCGGTGACAGGGTCAGCGCCTAATCCCTGCATCGCGCCAACAAAGGCTTGGTTGGCTTGTAGGTCAACCTCGTAGGGCACGGGGCGGGGCAGGCCGATAACGTTTTTCACGCCGCGCGCCAACCAATCTTCGTTTTTCAGGATGTAGATGATGATCTCAGCCACACCCAAAGTGGCAATCGCCAGATAATCCGACCGCAGACCAAGCGCGGTTTTCCCGATGATCCATGCGGCCCCTGCGGCAAGCAGCCCACCCACAGGCCATGCCAGAATGATGGGCAAACCAAGACCCCCGATATTGCCCGTCAAGGCAGGGTCAATGGCCTCAACCGTGGCCACGGCAGGGTCAAACACCGTGCGGAAGATGAAAAAGCCCGCAATTAACAAGCCCGCCATCGCAAGGCCGCGCAATTTGTGACCTTTCATCTTGCCCCATAGCGCAATCGCGGCGGCAATGGTTGCGCCGCCCATTAACAGGGCAAGCAAGATTTGCCATCCGCCTGTGGCCCCCCATGCCCCCTCAACAGGGTCAGAGGCCACCAAAACAGCCGCCAAACCGCCAAGCGCGGTAAAGCCCATGACACCCACGTTAAAGAGGCCCGCATAGCCCCATTGGATATTCACACCAAGCGCCATGATGGCCGAGATCAGACCCATGTTCAGAATAGACAGCGCGGTATTCCATGATTGAACAAAGCCTGTGCCGATATAAAGCACAGCCACCAACGCAAAGAGAACTGACGCCTTGCGATCCACTGTCAGGTTCATACCGATTTTCCTTTCATGATCCCTGTGGGTTTAAACAGAAGCACGATCAGAAGGATCGTAAAGCTGACGGCAAATTTATAATCGGTCGATAGAAGCTGCAGCATTCCTTCGGGGCTCCAGCCTTCGGGGCCGATATATCCAACCACCTTACGGAAGGCATAGGTGACCGCGATTTCGGAATAGGCGATCAGGAAGCCCCCCAAGATTGCCCCCAGAGGATTGCCAAGCCCGCCCACAATCGCGGCGGCAAATATGGGCAAGAGCAGTTGGAAATAGGTGAAGGGCTTAAAGCTTTTGTCGAGACCATAAAGCACGCCCGCCGTGGTCGCCAAAGCCGCCACAATCAACCACGTGATCATCACAACACGCTCAGGGTTGATGCCTGAGAGCAGTGCCAAATCTTCGTTATCGGAAAACGCGCGCATGGATTTGCCCGTGCGGGTTTTGTTCAAGAACCAAAACAGGGCCACCACCGCCAAAATCGCCACGATCACCGTGATGGCTTGGGTCGAACGGATGGCGAGCCCTTCGTCAAGGCCTGTCATGTCTTTGAAATTACGAGCAGAGATCAGGAACCTTGCCCCATCGGCGAAGTTTTGATCATCAACCCCGATGATAAAGCGCACGATCCCATTCATCACGAACATCACGCCAATTGAGGCAATCACAAAGATCACAGGCTTGGCTTTGGTTTGGCGATAAAAGCGATAGACCATCTTATCCGTGCCGACCACCAAGGCGGCTGTGGCAGTGATGCCAAGGGGCAGGGCTATAAGGGCGGTTGGCAAAGGCCCCGCCGTGACACCTAAAGATTGTAGGCCCCATGTGGCCAGAATGGTGATCATCGTGCCAAAGGCCATCGTGTCACCATGCGCGAAATTGGAAAAGCGCAAGATGCCGTAAATCAACGTCACCCCAAGCGCACCAAGCGCCAATTGCGCGCCATAGGCGGTGGCAGGCACAATCACGAAATTCAACAAAGCGACAATTGCGTTTAGAAGATCCATTCCTCAACCCCCCAAGAAGGAGCGGCGCACATCCGCATCTGCCAACAATTCTTTGCCTGTGCCTGTATGGGCATTGCGCCCTTGCACCAAAACAAAGCCCTTATCCGCGATTTCCAACGCCTGACGCGCGTTTTGTTCGACCATCAAAATGGGGATGCCCGTGCGGGACACTTCGATGATGCGGTCAAATAACTCGTCCATGACAATGGGCGAAACACCTGCGGTCGGCTCATCCAACATCAACACTTTCGGCTTGGTCATCAGCGCGCGACCCACGGCCACTTGTTGACGCTGCCCGCCTGATAATTCGCCCGCCGCTTGGCGGCGTTTGTCTTTAAGGATTGGAAAGAGGCTATAGACCTGCTCCATCGTGTCGCGTAAATCATCGCGGCGGATATAGGCACCCATCTCCAAATTTTCCTCGACCGTCATAGAGGTGAAGATGTTATTGGTTTGCGGCACAAACCCCATCCCGCGCACAACGCGATCTTGCGGCGAAAGTGCGGTGATATCATCCCCGTCCAACACAACACGCCCCTCGCGCAGCGACAGCATGCCAAAGACCGCCTTCATGGCGGTCGATTTGCCCGCGCCATTAGGGCCCACAATGACGGCGATCTCGCCGCGCTCGACCGCGATGGTGCAGCTGTGCAGGATATCGGCCCCTTTGCCATATCCGCCCGTCATCGCCTCGCCGATCAAAAAGGGTGATGTCTCGCTCATGCCCCGATCTTGTCCTTATTTTTTAGACCTGTCCCAAGATAGGCCTCAATCACATCGTCATTGGCTTTGATCTCGTCCAATGTGCCTTCGGCCAAAACGCGCCCTTCGGCCATCACGATCACAGGGTCACAAAGCCGCCCGATGAAATCCATGTCATGTTCAATGACGCAGAATGTATATCCGCGCTCTTTGTTCAGGCGGATGATCGCATCGCCAATCGTGTTCAACAGCGTGCGGTTAACGCCTGCACCCACCTCGTCTAGAAACACGATCTGTGCATCAACCATCATCGTGCGGCCCAGTTCCAGCAGCTTTTTTTGGCCACCAGAAATCGCGCCTGCCGGATGATCTGCGAGATGGGAAATGGTCAAAAACTCCAACACCTCATCGGCCTTGGCTTTCAGCGCGCGCTCTTCTTCAGCAATGCGTTTGCGACCGAACCATGTGTTCCACAGCGTTTCCCCCGATTGGCCGCTTGGCACCATCATCAGGTTCTCGCGGCAGCTCATGGATGAGAATTCATGCGCGATCTGAAATGTGCGCAGCAATCCCTTGCCAAATAGCTCGTGCGGCGGAAGGCCCGTAATATCCTCGCCATCCATGACAACGCGGCCAGATGTCGGGGGTAAAACGCCCGCAATCACGTTAAACAGCGTGGTCTTTCCCGCGCCATTTGGGCCAACCAGACCCGTGATCGAGCCTGTTTCAATTGTCAGGCTTGCGCCATCCACGGCGTGAAAGCCGCCAAAATGTTTGTGCAGATTTTCGACAGTAATCATCGCTTGTCCCGCATCCTTTAAACGAAGCAGCCCGGAAATCACTCCGGGCTGCCCGTTGGTCTTGATTAGATCAACTTAGCGGAAGCGTGCTGTTGTGATCTCGCCGCCAGAGATTTCGATCTCGCGATAGTTGCCCGCGGATTCACCTGGCTCGATCAATTCAACGGCAGAGGCACCAACATAGTCGATGTCTTCGCCCGCTGCGATCAATTCCAAGGCTTTGCCCAATTCACCAGGCAGGATTGGTGTGCCTGGGGCGTTTGCGATATCCATGATCTCGCCTGCGTAATCGGCAGGGTTGCTTGAGCCTGCGGCCTGCATGGCCAACATGATCAATGCAGCTGCGTCATAGGATTCTTTTGCGAAAGGCTGGGTGCCATCGAACCCTGCTTCAGCGGCGAGGGTTTCGAAAATCGATGCACCTTCGCTATCGGTGCCAGGGTGCTGGCCGAAGGAGCCATCAATCTCGCTACCAAAATTTTCAACGAGGGCTGAAGACACCATGCCGTCAGGGAAGACGAAGGTCTCAAACGCGCCAGAATCCAGCGCCGCGCGGATGATGCCCGAGCCGCCCTGATCCACATAGCCTGCAACGACCAATGCGTCACCGCCCGCAGCTGCCAAGGCGCCTACTTCTGCAGAGTAATCCGCACGGCCATCTTCATGCGCTGCAACGAGGGTCACAGTGCCACCTGCAGCTTCGAATGCTGCGGCAAAGCTATCAGCCAAGCCTTGGCCGTAATCGTTGTTGGTATAGGTCACCGCAACGGATTTGATGCCGCGATCCATGATCACTTCGGTCATCACAACACCCTGACGCGCGTCAGATGGCGCGGTGCGGAAGAAGAGGCCATTGTCTTCAACGGTGGTCAGCGCAGGCGAAGTGGCGGATGGGGACACCATGACCATGCCATTTGGCACGGCTACGTTTTGCAGCATTGCGTTGGTGACGCCCGAGCAATCCGCGCCGACAATCCCGCTGACGCCATCAGATGTGATGAGGCGTTCTGCAACAGCAGTTGCAGCGGCCGCGTCAATACACGTGCTGTCGCCGCGCACGGAGACAACAGTCGCGCCGTTCAGGAAATTGCCGCTTGCGTTCACTTCGTTCATCGCCAATTCCGAGCCACCAGCCATGTCAGGCGCAAGCGATTCAAGCGGGCCTGTAAAGCCCACAACAGTGCCGATCTTTACCTCTTGTGCGGTTGCCATGGACGCAAGCGCCAAGGAGGCGGCCGAAGCCAGCAAAAGTTTTTTCATGAAGAACTCCCAAGTTGTTGTTATTACCCCAGATGGATAAGAATTAATGCCAGCTTACGGGGTTGGAAAGAGAAAACGACCCATAACGGCGGGGAATTGAACCGCATTTGCGCGGATTTGCGGATCATTCGCCTGTGGATAGAGGGAATTGAGCCAATTCGCCTTACATTTTTCTGCAAAATGCCCCGCTAGACGATTTTTTTCCCGCGGGCGGAAATTGGAAGATTCGCGGATAGCAGACGCGGGAGACGTGAAAATGACGGAAGATGCCCCCAAGACTGAAATGCCAAGGCCAAGCTCACCAATGGTGTTTGTGGATGCAGATGCCTGTCCCGTGCGCGAAGAGGCCATTCGCGTGGCGCTGCGCCACAAGATTGGAGTGCGCTTTGTGGCCAATCAATATTTGCGTCTGCCCGATCACCCGCTTTTGGCGATGCATCTGGTGGGGGACGGGTTTGATGCCGCCGATGATGCGATTATAGCCGGGCTTGAAGCGAATGATATTGTGGTGACTGACGATATTCTTTTGGCGGAACGCGCGTTGAAATTAGGCGCGCAGGTGATTTCGCCCAAGGGGGATGCCTATACAATGGGCACAATTGGCGCGCAGGTGGCGACACGCGCGCTGATGGCTGATTTGCGGGCTGGCCTGCTGCAGGAGGGCGCCCCTTCTGGCCCGCGCCCCTTTGCCAAGGCGGATCGTTCGCGGTTTCTTGAGCGGTTCGATCTGATGCTGCGCCGTGCAAAATAGCGGTCGAGATTTGCTTGGGCTTTCCTTCGTCCCTGCCTTAAGATAGGGGACGGGTCTTAGGAATTTTACACTGTCGAGATCATGAGCTTTACCCTCGCCATTATTGGTCGGCCCAATGTGGGCAAATCCACCTTGTTCAATCGTTTGGTGGGCAAGCGCCTTGCCTTGGTTGATGATCAACCCGGTGTCACCCGTGATCTGCGCGAAGGCGCGGCGCGGCTTGGATCCATGCGGTTCACTGTGGTTGACACGGCGGGTCTTGAGGAAGCCACAGATGACAGTCTGCAAGGCCGTATGCGCCGCCTGACAGAACGGGCGGTTGATATGGCGGATGCGTGTCTGTTTTTGATTGACGCGCGCACAGGCCTGACGCCGACCGATCATGCCTTTGCCGATCTGCTGCGCAAGCGCGGTGTCACTGTTCTTTTGGGCGCAAATAAATCCGAAGGACGGGCAGGGCAGGCAGGGTGGCTTGAGGCCTATGAGCTGGGCTTGGGCGAGCCTTTAGCCCTATCCGCTGAGCATGGCGAAGGTATGGGCGAATTGGCCGTGGCCCTTGCCCCGCTGATCGAGGCGAAGGAAGCCGAGGATTACAGCCCCGAAACCGATATCGAGCTTGATGAGGATGAAACCGAGGAAGGGGGCCTGCGCGAATTAACGCTTGAGCGGCCTTTGCAAATCGCCGTTATCGGCCGCCCAAATGCAGGCAAATCCACCCTCATCAACCAAATCTTGGGGGAGGAGCGTTTGCTCACGGGCCCCGAGGCGGGGATTACCCGTGATGCGATCTCCCTTCCAGTGACATGGGATGGGGTGCCGATGCGAATTTTCGACACGGCAGGGATGCGCAAACGCGCCCGCGTGCAGGAAAAACTGGAAAAGCTCTCCGTGGCCGATGGCCTGCGTGCTGTCAAATTTGCCGAAGTGGTCGTGGTTTTGCTGGATGCGGCCATTCCATTTGAGGCGCAAGATTTGCGCATCGCTGATCTGGCCGAGCGCGAGGGGCGCGCGGTGGTGATTGCGGTAAACAAATGGGATGTTGAGGATGAGAAGCAGGAAAAACTCAAATTCCTGCGCGATCGTCTTGAAAAATTATTGCCGCAAATCAAAGGCGTGTCGATGGTCACGGTTTCGGCCAAGACAGGCAAAGGGCTAGATCGACTGCATGCGGCAATCATTAACGCCGCCACGATTTGGAACCGCCGTGTGCCAACAGCCACGCTGAACCGATGGTTGGGGGAAATGATAGAGGCGCATCCACCGCCCGCACCATCAGGGCGGCGTATTCGCCTGCGCTATATGACCCAAGCCAAAGCGCGCCCGCCCTCGTTTGTTGTGATGTGTTCGATGCCAGAAAAGCTGCCTGAGAGCTATTCGCGCTATTTGGTCAATGGGTTGCGCGATAGTTTTGACATGCCAGGTGTGCCGATCCGTCTGTTCATGCGCAGCCAAGCGGATAAAAACCCCTACAAGGATCGCAAAAAATCCATTCCCTCGCGCCTCAGCAAACATGTGCGCAAGGGGGATACGAAAAAGAAATAAAAAATGGCGCGTCAGGCAAAACCTAACGCGCCAATTTTCAGAATATCAAACGAAATCAGGCGTTTGCCTCGCGAATTTTATCTGCGGCTTCTTTGTCATAGCTGACATTTTGCGCGTCAAACATCGCGTCCAACTCGCCTGAGAGGGTCATCTCAGTGATGATATCGCAGCCGCCCACGAATTCGCCCTTCACATAGAGTTGCGGGATCGTGGGCCAATCTGAGAAATCCTTGATCCCTTGGCGGATATTTTCATCTTCTAACACATTCACATCGGCAAATTCCACGCCCATGTAATTCAGAACACCTGCCACGCGGCTGGAAAACCCGCATTGTGGCATGGATTTTGTGCCTTTCATGAACAAGACCACGTCATTTTTCGTGATCATCTCTTTGATCTGATCTTCTACGCTCATCTGGGTCTTCCTTTTAATCGGGGGCGCGGGTGGTGAGGGCAAGCGCGTGCAATTCGCCCGCGCTGCCATCCATTTTGCCTTTGAGGGCGGCATAAACAGCACGTTGTTGGGCCACGCGGTTCATGCCCTTAAAGCTAGCGTCAATCACTTGAGCCGCGAAATGCTGGCCATCATCACCCTCAACCGTGATCTGCGCTTGAGGAAAAGATGCGCGGATTAGGTCCTCGATGTCTTGTGCTGTGATTGCCATATCTGCCCTCATGAATTCCGGTCTGTTACGTCTAATCTAGGCCCCGATATGGCCCCAAACAAGGGGCCTGTTGGGGGCGCATTATGGGTCAGTCAAACAGGCGGGACAGCGTGCCATCTGATAGGGTCCGAAGCGCATCAAGACTTTCGCTAGAGCCGCCGATGGTGATCTGGTCGCCGCCAAATTTTCCAACCGTGGTGATCTGAAGGCCCACTTGGCCCGCGGCAACCATCAAGGCTTCGGCCTTATCGGTCGAGCAGGCAATCAAATAGCGCCCCTGATCTTCGCCAAACAAGCTGGCCGCATCGCTTGCGTCCAATGTTACACCCGTGTCGGAGGCTGCGGCCATCTCAAACGCAGCCAAGGCAAGCCCGCCATCCGAGAGGTCATTGCATGCCGAAATCATTTCGCGATTGTCGAGAATGAATTGGCCCGCTTTCCGCTCTGCCTCAAGATCCACGGGGGGGGCATCGCCCTCAACGCGATGGAACACTTCGGCCAACAGCGCAGATTGGCCCAAATGACCTTGGGTTTCCCCGATCAAAAGCGCCCAGTGTCCTTCGCGTGCCGTTCCGTTGATCAGGTCGCGGTCAATATCCACAATCAAACCAACCGCCCCAATGGTGGGAGTGGGCAGGATCGCGCTGCCATCGGTTTCATTGTAAAGGCTGACATTGCCCGAAACGATTGGGGTGTCGAGCGCTGAACAGGCCGCGCCAATGCCCTTAATGGCACCCACGAATTGGCCCATAATTTCGGGCTTTTCAGGGTTTCCAAAATTCAGGTTGTCGGTGGTTGCAAGCGGTGTTGCCCCTACAGAGACAAGGTTGCGATAGGCCTCAGCCACGGCCTGCTTGCCGCCCTCAAAGGGGTTCGCTTTGACATAGCGCGGTGTCACATCCGAGGTGAATGCCAGCGCCTTATTCGTGCCTGCCACGCGCACAACGCCCGCCCCATAGCCCGGCGTGCGGATCGTGTCTGCGCCAACTTGGGTGTCATATTGTTGATAGACCCACCCGCGCCCGCAGTAATTGGGCGAAGACAAAAGCGCCTTTAACCCATCAATCGGGTCGATTTCTGGGATGAAATCCACCGCCTCGGCGGCGGGGGTTTCGACCCAAGGGCGGTCATATTCTGGTGCCGTAGAGGACAGTTTCGACAGCGGCAAATCCGCCTTCACCGCATTGCCGTGCATGATCACGAAGCGGTCTTCAGCAATCGTTTCCCCGACAATAGCAAAATCGAGATCCCATTTTTCAAAAATGGCGCGTGCCTCGGCCTCTTTTTCGGGGCGTAGCACCATCAACATGCGCTCTTGGCTTTCAGAGAGCATCATTTCATAGGCGGTCATATTGGGCTCGCGCTGCGGCACATGATCAAGTTGCAGCTTGATCCCCAAGCCGCCCTTATCCCCCATCTCGACCGCAGAACAGGTCAGACCTGCGGCGCCCATATCTTGGATCGAGATGACCGCGCCTGAGGCCATCAATTCAAGGCAGGCCTCAAGCAAGCGCTTTTCTGTGAAAGGGTCGCCAACCTGAACAGTTGGGCGCTTTTCTTCAATCGTGTCGTCAAATTCGGCGCTGGCCATCGTGGCCCCGCCAACCCCGTCACGACCTGTCTTGGCGCCCAAATAGACAACAGGCATCCCCACGCCAGAGGCGGCGGAATAGAAAATCTTATCCGTCTCAGCCAGACCAGCGGCAAAGGCATTGACCAAGCAATTGCCATTATATGCCGCGTCAAAGCGCAACTCGCCGCCCACAGTGGGGACGCCGAAACTGTTGCCATAGCCGCCAACACCGCGCACAACCCCATGGATCAAAGAGCGTGTTTTGGGATGATCTACCGCACCAAAGGAGAGTGCATTCATCGCCGCAATTGGACGCGCGCCCATTGTGAAAACATCGCGCAAAATTCCACCCACGCCCGTGGCCGCGCCCTGATAGGGCTCGATATAAGAGGGGTGGTTGTGGCTTTCCATTTTGAACACGACCGCCTGACCATCGCCAATATCGACAATGCCCGCGTTCTCGCCTGGCCCGCAAATGACCTGCGGCCCTTCGGTTGGTAGGGTGCGCAACCATTTTTTCGAAGATTTATACGAGCAATGCTCGTTCCACATGGCCGAAAAAATGCCAAGTTCCGTGAAATTCGGGATGCGTCCGATAATCTCGAGGATGCGCTCATATTCATCAGGCTTAAGGCCATGTGCAGCGATCAACTCGGGGGTGATTTCGGGTTCGGTCATGGGGTATCGTTCCTGTGGCGAGGCGCAATGGCGCGCAGACACCCCGTCTTTACGGCATAGGCGCGCGAGGGGAAAGGGGGGCGGGGCACAGGTTTTGCAAAAGCCGCATCTTGCGCTTTGGCCAAAAAAAAGGCCGAGACAAGTCTCGGCCGAAGTCCAACAGGGAGGTAGTCATGACACTTTGTGCAAATGTCATCACTGCTGCCCAATTAATGATCACTTTGCGAAGTATCAAGAAAAATCCCGCCACAAGAATGCAAACCCGCTATGCATGTGGCGCATATCACACAGGATCATGGCGGAAATGTCACGCAGGAGTTCGGGCCGTTTAGACGTTTCCGTCCCGTTCTTTGCGGCGATGTGCGATGATTTCTTCGGTCACAAATTCGCGGAAGGCCTCAATGCGTTTGGACTGCCGCAGTTCTTCGGGATAGGCAAGGAAAACGGGCACATCATTGCTTTCGACAGTGTCGAGAACGCGCACCAAATTGGGAAAGTCTTGGGTCAGGTAATCGGGCAAGACCCCAATGCCAAGGTGATGGATGACGCCCTGCAGCACCCCGAAATAGTTATTTACAGTCAAGAAGCTGCCAATTTCATAAGACATCAGCTGACGCACCAAAAGCGCACCTGAGGAGACCTGTGCCGCCGTTGCATTTTGACTGATCAGGCGATGGTCGCGTAAATCCTCAAGTGTTTGGGGAACGCCGTTTTGTTCAAGATATTGGGGCGATGCGTAAAGACGCATGCGAATATTCATCAAACGCTTGCGAATGAGATCCGCTTGGCTGGGTTCCTTCATGCGGATGGCCACATCGGCCTCGCGCATTGGCAAATCCAGCACCCGTTCCTCAAGCATCAAATCAATCTTGAGATTGGGATATTTTTCATAAAGCGCGGGCAGGCGCGGTGCCAACCAAAGCGAGCCAAAGCCGATGGTGGTGGTCACGCGCAATTCACCGAATACCTCTTCTTCGCTGTCGCGAATGCGGGCGGCGGCGGCATCAAGTCGCTTTGCCATATGGCGCGTGGCATCGAATAGCAATTCGCCTTGTTCGGTCAGGATCAAACCGCGCGCGTGACGATGGAACAGGGTTGCGTTTAATTCGTCTTCCAAGGATCGAATTTGGCGCGACACCGCCGATTGGCTGAGATGCAGCACGTCCCCCGCATGGGTCAAACTGCCTGCATCCGCCACGGCGTGAAAGATCCGTAAACGATCCCAATCCATTACATTCATCCTGCGCGCATATCCAAGTAGTTGGACTATAAGGGTTTTCTTGCGTTCTTTAAAGGGAGATCGTCACATTTGTGTAAATTTTACGGGCCAGTGCCATTTTTTTTGGCACTGCGTGTCGTCTCCTGTGTCCTGCGCTAACAGTCTTTGTCGAGCAGGCCAAGACCACGCAGATAAATCCCGATCCCTGCCTCAAGAAGGTCTTCGGCGGGGAAGGGGGCATTGCCACCTTCGCGACCGCGCGCAAAGAGTTCGACCACCCCGTGGCTCATGGCCCAGATATGTGCGGTAAACATGGATGCAGGCGGGCGTCTGTCGGCGGGCAATTGTGCGCTAAGTGCCTCGGCGGCCCGTTCCAAAATCGCGCGGGATCTTTCTGATGCACGGGCCAAATCAGGATGGGCATTGGCCGAAAGGCCGCTTTCAAACATGGCCATGTAGTGACCAGGATAAGATTGCGCAAAACGCAAATAAGCGCGGCCCGTGGCCTCGAATGCGGCCAGAGGGGCAGATTTGCTGTTGAACGCGGCCTCCATCGCCTCGCGAAAGATCGCATGACCTTGCAAGGCTGCCTCGGTGATCAATTCTTCACGGCCTTGAAAATGGCGATACACGGCGGCAGGGGTCACGCCCGCATCCTTGGCCGCCTCGGCCAAGGTAAAACCTGCAGGGCCTTTTTCGGTGATCAACCGCAAAGCGGCCTCAACCAAGGCTTGACGCAAATTGCCGTGATGATAGCCCTGTTTACGCATTGTCCCCTTGATCTGTCCAAGCCTCAGGCCCGCCACTTATGGCAGGATCGGGGGCAGACGCAAGGTTGGGGTCTTTTTCTGGATAGTCATACTGGCTGAGAATCTGTCGGATCACCGCCAAACGCGCGCGGCGTTTATCATCGGCACGGATCACATGCCACGGCGCTGTCGCGGTATGGGTGCGGGTCAGGGTTTCGCGGATCGCGGCGCTGTATTCGTGCCATTTCGCCAGACCATCGACATCGATACGCGACAGTTTCCAATGTTTGAGCGGGTCATTCTCACGCGCCAAAAAGCGGCGCAGTTGTTCGGCACGGCCCAGATTAAGCCAGATTTTCGTCAGGCTGATCCCATCCTCAAGCAGCATATCCTCGAACCGTGGGGCTTGGGCAAAAAAGGCCTCGCGTTGCGTGGGGGTGCAAAACCCAAACACATGTTCCACAACGCCCCGATTATACCATGAGCGATCAAAGAGCCGAATTTGCCCGCGGCTTGGCAGATGCTGAATATAGCGTTGGAAATACCATTGCCCCGCTTCGGTTTCGCTGGGTTTCGACAAGGCCACAATTTGCGCCACCCGCGGGTTTAGGTTTTCCATGACGCGCGCAATCGCGCCACCCTTGCCTGCGGCATCGCGCCCCTCGAAAATAACGGCAATCCGTTGCCCTGTTTCGCGCACCTATGCGTGAAATTTTGCCAGTTCGATTTGTAATGCGGTCATTTCAGCCATGTAGAGACTGTTTTGCATCCGCGCAGCATAGGGATAAGTCGGATCAAAAATGTCGGACGTCTCGGCTGTCTTTAGGGCCGCGCGGATCGCCTCGGGCGCATCGTCTTCAAAATAGCGCGTAATGGCGCCATCAAATGGTTTTCTATCAATCATGGCCAATTTCCCAGTGCAGACTGGGATGAATATAGGGACGCATCTTGCGCCCGTCTATCACCGCCGCAGATCGGTGCTGTCTTGACCAATGCGCGCCATATCAAAGGGTGTCGTCAGGTAGATTTCCGAAATCCAATTGCCGAATAGAAGATGGGCATGGCTGCGCCAGCGGTTGAGCGGCTTTTGGCTTGGATCATCGTGAGGGAAGTAATTGACGGGCAGGGCGATACTGGCCCCGTCCACCTGCACATTGCCCAGATCACGTTGATATTCTTCGGCCAAGGTGGTGCTATCATATTCAAGATGATTGAAGATATAGAGCGCGCGATGTGCGCTATCTTCGACCAAGGCAGGGCCCACCTCGGGACTGTCGAGCAAAACGGGCAGACCCGCGGCCTCGATCTCGGGGCGGCGCATTTCCGTCCAACGGCTGACGGGCATCACCAAATCATCGGAGAACCCGCGCAAATAGGGGCTGTCTGATTGCAGATTGCGATGCCGATAGCACCCGAATTGCTTTGCGGGCAGCATATGTTTTTTGACGCCGTGGAAATAATTGATCATCGCCATCCCGCCCCAGCAAATGCCAAAGGTGGAATGGACATTGGTTTGCGTCCATTCGAAGATTTCGCACAGCTCAGACCAATAGGTCACATCTTCGAAATCCAGATGCTCAATCGGCGCGCCTGTGATGATTAGGCCATCAAATTTTTGGTCGCGCACATCACGAAATGGCTGATAAAATTCGGCCATATGTTCCGCGGCGGTGTTCTTTGTTTCATGTTCGCTCATGCGGATCAGCGAGAATTCCGTCTGCAAGGGCGATGCGCCAATCAGGCGGGCAAATTGCGTCTCGGTCTGAATTTTCTTGGGCATCAGGTTCAAAAGCCCAATTTTCAATGGCCGAATATCTTGGCTTTCTGCCGCGCTGCGCCCCATGACCATCACCCCCTCATCCCGAAGGATGGAGAATGCAGGCAGGCTGGTTGGCAGGGTTATCGGCATTTGTTGATCCGTATCTTCAGCGCGAAAAGGGGATTTAGGTGATCTCGCCGCGCACCTCAAGGGCTGTGGCGATCAAAGCAATCACATCTTGTGCATCGGACACACGCGCCACATCCTCGGCGCTGACCCTCAGGCCCCAGTTCTTCGCCATGTCGCGATAGAGCGGCGCGCGATGATGCAAGGCTGCCGCATAGGTGTTGCGGATAAAGTCATCTGGATTGACCGCATCGGGCGACAGCCCCGTTTCGGCCAAATAGTCAGCCCATCGCGCATTCAGAAATTGCGGTTGGTAATACATGGGCTTTGGCGCACGGGTGAAACGGCGGATCAATTCCTCGGTATGATCTTCGCTGCCTTCAATCCAAATCATCAGGCAATTTTGCGCAAGCGTGCGCAGCACTTCGTCTTGCGGGTCATTGGGGTCAACCACCTCGCAAATAGAGCCGCCGGTGTCGCAGACGAAATTGGCATATCCATAAAGGTCGCGCGCGCGGCTGATAAAGCTGGGCGTGTCCAAAAGGGCGTTGATCTCAGCGCGCCGATGCAGCGCCTGACGGCGCATATATTCTTCAAACCCGACCCCACCCTTGGCAGGATCACCAGGTTTTCCGAGGAAGGTAGAGAGCGGCGCGAGGTTGTTAAACGTGATGTTTGAGCCGATATAAATCGAATCCGACTTCAGCAAATCTGCCAGAAACGGCACTTGCATTGCCTGACGTTTGAGATTGTCGACAATATGCTCGCCCATATAGGCGGTGCCAATGCGGTAATCGATGGAATAGTGGAACCAATCCCCAGCATCGCGTAACAAATTGGCAAGCCGTGTCTTGCCAAGGCCTGACATCCCGAAAAAAAGAACCTGTTTTTGCGCCGCTGCACGCCAATCGCTTGCGGATTTATAAAGCATTTCCATTGGGCCTGCCGCCTTTGCCAAAGCCTTGTTTTGGCAGGTCTATCCCGAAAACCTGCCAAATTCCAATGGCGATTTTGCGCGCCGCCTTAAAAGCGATGGCTGAGACTGATCGTGACAAGCCTTGCCCTGTTTCCGTTGAACCGCGCAAAGGGCGTGGTTCCAAGCCCCGTTGTTGTGTCGTCAAATCGCACCTCAGAGAGGGCAAACCCGATGGCCGCGCCGCCGCGCGTATATTCGGCCCCAAGCGTGAAGGCGCGTAGGCCATCAACGGGGGCAAGGTTGCTAGATAGCCCGCCCGTTTGCGGTTCTTGCGAATACAGGGCCGATATACCCCATTCCGCGCTGAGGCGATGCTTGACGCCCAAATCATAGCGCATGACATCATCACGATATGTGACCAATGCCCCCGCAGGGTAAAGGTTTGGCCTGATCTCAAATCCCCCCCAACGGCTTTGTTGAATGCGGCCAAAAAGGGCGGTGTTGGTCGCAATGCCCTGTTGAAAATCAAGGCTGAGGGTTGCGGGCATCTCAACGCCAAACCGCGTGTCGCTGAGGGCAGGGGTCGCGCCTGCCGCGCCTAATACCCGCCCCTCTTGGCCTGAAAACGTCAAATCAATCGGGCTGGTATAGCTAAGGGCAAGGCGGGTGCCGAATTCAGGGCGGCTATAGGCAAGCCCTAGAACATAGCCAAGGCCCGTATCGCTTTCGCCATCAAAGCGGTAGGAAAAGACATTCGGCAAGCCTGCATTCAGCGAAACGTAAATATCACCATCCGATTGCAACAGGCGCAGACCACCATAAGCAAAGGCGTTTTGGCCGATGTCATAGGACAAAAGCGCCGTGATGGCACGGCTTTCCAATGTGGCAGCGGTGCCGTTCAGCGGATAGCCCGCCGCATTATAGGCGGTGTTGGCAGCATAGGGGGTGGTGATTTGCAAGGCCACGCCCATGCGATCACCCAAATCTTGCTTATATCCTAAATTCAGCGTGGTGCGGTTTTGCAGGACATTTTGTGCGCCCACGTTTGGCGTGGCGACAAGTGCGCCTGACACAGTAATATCGCGGCGCTGTGCGCTGATTTCGGCATAACCGCCATCCTCGAACAGGATGAGAGGTGAGAATGTGGTTTGATCTAGGCCCCCTGCATGGGCGACTTGGCCAATGCATAGGCTGCATAAAAGTAAATAAACGGGAGCAAGCAACCAACGCTTACGGGTCATGATGGGTGTCCCTCCTACAATGATCCCCCTTGGTGATCATTAAGCGCAAGCACACCCGTCTTGCATATATAAAAAATACCTAAAAAGTTACATTTAGCTGGTAGCGGAATTGCGGCGTTCTAACCGCGCGGCGCCTGTAATATTGAGGTAATTCGCCCCAAAAATAAGGGCTGCCCCCAAAAGAACCATGGCGTCAAGGGGTTCGGCATAGAGCATGACCCCAATCAGGGCAATCACAGGCAGGCGCACAAAATCCAGTGGCATCACCACCGAGGCGGGCGCGACACTGAGGGCGGATGTTAGGCAAAAATGCGCCACGAGCCCCGCAAAGCCGATCAAAACAATCCAAGCGACATTGCCCCCTGTCGGCAAGGCCATATCCCCATCGGCAAGGCTGCACACCAGTCCAAAGACCAGTTGCATGATGGTGAGGTAAAACATGATGCAGGTGATGGTTTGGCTCTGCGTCAGGCGCTTGGTGAAAATCGCGGTGCTGGCAAAACAAAGCGCCGCCGCTGCGGCAATGATCATTCCCGCAGAGGGGGGCGCCACCCAAGGGCGCACGACAAGAAGGATGCCGATGAACCCCACAACCGCGACAAATAGCTTGAGTCGCGTCAAACGCTCGCCCAAAAACAGGGCGGCCAAAAGCATGACCCAAAGCGGCGAGGTGAATTCAAGCGCGAAGACCTGCGCAAGTGGGATCACAGTGATCGCGTAAAACCACAGATTTTGCCCCGCAAAATGAAAGATATTGCGCCCCATATGCATCGGCAGCTTGTCGCGTTTGACCTCGCCCCATTTGCCAAAGACCGTGGCAAGGATCGCAACCACCACAACCCCCACAGCCGAGCGATAGGTCATGATCTCGAATGTGTCCAATTCAAAGGAGACAGCGCGCCCTGCGATGGCCATTAGGGTAAAGGCGACAATTGCTCCCGTCATCCAGAGCGCCGCCAATGCGGGGCGCTGTTGGTTTGCTTGGCTCATCAGTGCACGCTTTCCTAGGTTAGGCGCCCCAAAATCGCGCCAAGGCAGGAAGGTAGCTAAAATCACAGGCTTGGCAAGATGGCGGCGTTACAGCCCCTTGGTCTTGGCCTCTTGCCACAGGGCTTCCATCTCTTCGAGGTTGGACTGATCTGCGCTGCGACCAACAGCCCGAAGTTCTTTTTCTATATAATTGAAACGGCGGGTGAATTTTTCATTCGCTTTGCGCAAGGCCGTTTCAGGGTCGACCTTGAGATGGCGCGCCAGATTGGCCATCACAAACAGCAAATCCCCCATTTCTTCGGCAATTTTCTCTTGGGGGAGGGTCGCGCGCGCCTCGGCCAATTCAGCGGATTCTTCGGCGATTTTATCGATCACCTGATCTATCTGTGGCCAATCAAACCCCACGCGTGCTGCCCGTTTTTGTAGTTTTTCCGCCCGCATCAAGGCGGGCAAGCCGAGTGCGACATCGGCCAAAACCCCCGTTTTCGCACGGGCGGCGCGCTCGCGGGCTTTGATCTTTTCCCAATCTTCGACCTGTTGGTCTGCGGATTTGTCGCGATTTTCTGCGCCAAACACATGTGGGTGGCGCGCGACCATCTTGTCGGAAATGTCGCGCAGAACATCGTCAAAGGTGAAATATCCCGCTTCTTCCGCCATTTGCGCATGATAGACCGATTGCAGAACCAGATCCCCCAATTCGCCGCGCAATTCGCCCCATGAACGGCGCGAAATTGCATCGGCCACCTCATAGGCCTCTTCAATCGTGTAGGGGGCGATGCTGTCGAAATCTTGCTCGATATCCCAAGGGCAGCCCGCCTCTGGGTCGCGCAAGGCGCGCATGATCTCGAGAAGGCGGGCCATAGAGCCGCCGCCATTTTCAATCAGATCACGATCATACATGGCGCATCCCTTTATTTGGTTTCCGGCGCAAGGGCGCGAAAGCGGCGTTTGTGGTAAATCAGCGGGTCGGTCTGATCGGAGAGGGTCACGGCGCGCACCACGCCGAAAATCACATGATGCGTCCCGATGGTGTCTGATTTTAAGATGCTGCAATCAAAGGCGGCCAAAGCATCTGAGAAAACAGGCGCGCCCGTGGCAAGCGGGGCATAGGCCACCCCGTCAAAGCGCACAGCTCCTGTGAGGCCATGCCGGCCTGCAAAAATTTCTGCTATCTTATCAGATCCTTGGCCGATGATATTGATGCAAAATACGCCATTTTCCAGAATGACAGGCAGAGATGTCGAATTGGCATGAACGCAAATCAACATGGTTGGGCCATCGGCTTGGGTGTCTGGGTCTGCAGAAACGGAACTCATGGCTGAGACGGTCAAGCCGCCCAAACCTGCAACACCATCGGTGCTGACCACGCAGACGGAATTCGCGCAAAGGCTCATCGCGTCAATAAAATCTTGGCGCAATTTATCGGTCTGCTCGGTCATCTGCCCATCCTTTTTGATCTTTGGGGTAGATCTAGTCGAATTTAACCCTTGAGGCCAGTCGCCGCGGCGGGTTTGGCTTGAGTTTTTCCCAAAGCTGGAACAGAACGGATCAAGGACAGTAAGGGAGAGGCGCGAAATGGCGCTGGAAGATGCCAAAAGCCAAATTGATCTGGCCATTACGGCGGGATCGTTCAAAGGGCTTTCATTTGAGAATGCGTTTTCTGGGGTGCCTTCTTTTTTGCGCCGCAAACTGTCTAAAGACCTATCGGGGGTGGATCTGGCTATTACGGGCATTCCCTTTGATCAGGCGGTAACGCATCGCGCAGGCACCCGATTTGGCCCGCGCGCCATCCGCGCCGCCTCAAGTTTGCAACCTTTTGATCCGCCCTTTGGGTGGGATGGTTTCTCACCGCTTGAGGAATTTGCGATTGCCGATTACGGCGATATGGCACTGGATTATGCGCAACCCGCGCAGACGCCCGCCGCAATTGAGGCGCATATCGCAGGCATTTTGGCCCAAGGGGCGAATGTGATCAGCTTGGGCGGGGATCATTCGATCACCCTGCCGATTTTGCGCGCCCATGTGGCCAAATTCGGGCCCGTGGCGCTGCTGCAATTCGATGCTCATACCGACACATGGCCTGATGATGCACCTGCGCGGGTGGATCATGGAACTTTCTGCTACAAGGCGGTGAAGGAAGGTTTGATTGATGTTCAGCGGTCAATCCATGTGGGTATTCGCACAGTGGTGGACGACAATCTGGGCATCGAAATCATCAGTGCCCAAGATGTGGCGCGGCGCGGTGTGGCGGATGTGGTTTCAGCAATTCGCACGCGGCTTGGTGATGCGCCTGTCTATCTTTCCTTTGATATTGATGCCCTTGATCCGGCCCATGCCCCTGGAACAGGCACGCCTGTCTGGGGGGGCTTGAGCAGCCGTGAGGTTGCCTTGATCCTGCGCGGATTGGCGGGGATTAACCTAATCGGCGGCGATGTGGTTGAGGTTTCCCCCCCCTATGACACGGGCGAGATCACGGCGGTAGCTGCCGCCCATGTTGCGCTAGAGCTGATCTGCCTTTGGGGTTGGCCGAAGCGGGGGCGTGGATGACAGAACATCCCCGCAAATTAAAGCGCTATCAGGTGGCGCGTGATATCACCTATGCGACATCGGCGCAGACCCGAATGGGGCGTGCGGTGATACGCCTGTTGGAAAACACGACAGGGCGCCTGTCCTTGATCCGCCGTGCCGAAGGCTATGAGGATCAAGTGGCGGCAGGTCATGATTTTTGGCAGGTGATGTGCGATCGCTACGGCCTGAAGATCAACTATCACGGGGCAGGGCTAGAGGGCATCCCCGAGGCGGGGCCACTGATTTTGATTGCGAACCATCCGTTTGGCATTTTGGATGGGCTGATTATGGGTCATATCTTATCGCAGCGCCGTGGCGGGGATTTTCGCATTCTCGCGCATCAAATTTTCCGCAAGGCCCCCGATCTTGAGCGCATCATTCTGCCCGTCTCTTTCGATGAAACCAAAGAGGCGGTTGCGCAAAACATCACCACACGCAAGGCCGCGTTTTCCTATCTCGATCAAGGGGGCGCGATTGGCATTTTTCCTGGCGGCACAGTTTCGACTGCGGCCAAGCCCTTTGGCGTTCCGATGGATCCAGATTGGCGGGTCTTTACCGCGCGCATGGTCGCGCGTTCAGGGGCAACCGTGATCCCGATTTTCTTTGAAGGGCAGAATTCGCGTCTTTTCCAGATCATGAGCCATATCCATGTCACCTTGCGCATGGGGTTGCTGATCCGTGAATTTCGCAAACGGATGAAAGTGCCGCTTGAGGTGATTGTGGGCAGGCCAATTTCGCGGCAAGATATGGCAGCTCATCTGGACAATCCGCCCGCATTGATGGATTTTCTACGCAGCGAAACCTATCGCTTGAGCCAAACGCCGATTGACCCCCGCCTGCGCGGGTTTGAATTTGATCAAAAGCGTCTCGCCAAGCGGCATGAAAGGCAGGAAGATGGCGGTCGGCATATTTGACTCAGGCCTTGGCGGGCTGACAGTGTTGGATGCGGTCACGCGGCGATTGCCCGATTTGCCGTTGGTGTATTTTGGCGATAACGCACACACGCCCTATGGGGTGCGGGATGCAGAAGATATCTACCACCTGACCACGCGCGGGGTGCAATGCCTGTTTGATCAAGGCTGTGATCTGGTGATTTTAGCCTGTAACACCGCCTCTGCGGCCGCGTTGCGGCGCATGCAGGAGGGATGGGTTCCGAAAGACAAGCGCGTCCTTGGCGTGTTTGTGCCCCTGATTGAGGCGCTGACCGAGCGGCAATGGGGGGATAACTCGCCCCCCCGCGAAGTTGCGGTAAAACATGTGGCGCTTTTTGCTACGCCTGCAACTGTCTCAAGCCGAGCGTTTCAACGTGAATTGGCCTTTCGCGCCATTGGCGTTGATGTCGAAGCACAGCCCTGCGGCGGCTTGGTGGATGCGATTGAGATGGGCGATATGATCTTGGCCGAGGCGATGGTGCGCAGCCATGTTGAGGCGCTGTTGCGCCGTATGCCGCGCCCCGAGGCGGCCATTTTGGGCTGCACCCATTACCCGCTGGTTGAAGAGCATTTCCGCACGGCCCTTGGCCCTGATGTGGCCGTTTACAGCCAGCCCAATCTGGTTGCCGAAAGTTTGGCCGATTATCTGACCCGCCGCCCTGAAATGGCAGGTGCGGGGGCCGTGACGAAGTTTTTGACAACAGGCGACCCGCAAAAAGTATCGAATAAAGCTACACAGTTTTTGCGCCGCAAGATTGCCTTTGAACAGGCAGAGCTTCCTGATGCATGAAAGAGATGGAATGACAAAGAATATCGCGATCCTAGGGGCCTCTGGATATACGGGCGCGGAATTGGTGCGGCTGATCCATGGGCATGGGGGCATGGGCATCGTGGCCCTGTCGGGCGAGCGCAAGGCGGGCATGGCGATGGGGGATGTGTTTCCCTTTTTGCGTCATTTAGATTTGCCCGTTCTTCAGAAAATCGAAGACATTGATTTCACGAATATTGATCTGGCCTTTTGCGCGCTGCCCCATGCGACCTCTCAGGCGGTGATTAAAGATCTGCCGCGCGATTTGAAAATTGTGGATCTCTCCGCGGATTTTCGTCTGCGCGATCCTGCAGCCTATGAAAAATGGTATGGCCAACCCCATGCCGCCCCAGAATTGCAGGCCGAAGCGGTCTATGGCCTGACTGAATTTTACCGCGATGAGATATCAGCGGCGCGCCTTGTCGCAGGCACAGGCTGCAACGCGGCCACGGGGCAATATGCCTTGCGGCCTTTGATTTCGGCGGGGCTGATTGATCTTGACGAGATCATCATTAACATGGTGGTTGGCGTGTCGGGGGCAGGGCGTAGCCTTAAAGAGAACCTGCTTCATGCTGAACTCTCCGAAGGCACAAATCCCTATGGGGTGGGCGGCACGCATCGCCATTTGGGGGAATTCGATCAAGAATTCTCAGCCCTCGCAGGGCGCAAGGTTGAGGTGCAATTTACCCCCCATCTCGCCCCTTTTAACCGCGGGATCTTGGCCACAGTTTATGTCAAAGGCGAGGCTGAGGCGATTTACGACACATTGGCCGCGACCTATGCATCCGAGCCTTTCGTGCATGTGCTACCCTTTGGCGCAGCCCCCTCAACGCATGATGTGCGCGGCTCGAACCATGCCTATATAGGGGTGGCAAAAGATCGGCGCGCGGGCCGCGCGATTGTTTTTGCCGCGCTTGATAACCTGTGCAAAGGGTCATCGGGTCAAGCGATGCAAAACGCCAATCTGATGCTTGGGTTTGACGAAAAGCAAGGGTTAGAAAACCTCGCGCTTTTCCCATGATCCCGCGTGACGGCGTGATGGAATGATAGGTGTAAGACGATGCAAACATTGAAAAAAAGACGCCGTATTCAAATTGTGATGCTGGCTGTGTTTTTCCTTGGGGGCATGACCGCGCTGGTTGGGTATGGGTTTCGTGATGGCATCAATTTCTTCATGCCGCCCGCCGAGGTGGCCGAAAACCCGCCCGCAGCGAATAAAACCTTCCGCATTGGCGGTTTAGTCGAGGAGGGGACCTTGCGCCGCGGCCAAGGGGCGACCATCACCTTCAACGTCACCGATGGCGCGGCGTCCATCCCTGTGTCTTACACGGGTGTTTTGCCAGATCTGTTTGGCGAGGGCGAAGGCATGGTTGGCACAGGCCGCCTGATTAATGGCGTGTTTGAAGCAACCGAAATCCTCGCCCGCCATGACGAGACCTATATGCCCGAAGAGGTGATTGACGCTCTGAAGGAACAAGGTGTGTATCAAGCGCCCGAGAGTTAAGGCTCGCGCCTCACTCCCACTCAATGGTTCCGGGCGGTTTCGAGGTGATGTCATAGGTCACGCGGTTGATGCCCTTGACCTCATTGATGATACGCGTTGCGGTTTCGCCCAAGAAATCATGGCTAAAGGGGTAGTAATCCGCTGTCATCCCATCAACTGATGTCACAGCACGCAGGGCGCAGGCGTAGTCATAGGTGCGGCCATCGCCCATCACACCCACGGTGCGCACGGGCAGGATCGCGACAAAGGCCTGCCAAATCTCATCATAAAGCCCATGCTTACGGATTTGGTCGATATAAACAGCATCGGCCTTGCGCAGGATTTCTAGCTTTTCGCGCGTGATCTCACCGGGGCAACGGATCGCAAGACCAGGCCCAGGGAAGGGGTGGCGGCCGATGAAATGTGCGGGCAGACCCAGTTCACGCCCCAAGGCGCGCACCTCGTCCTTGAACAATTCACGCAAGGGTTCGACCAGTTTCAGCCCCATCTTTTCGGGCAGGCCACCCACATTGTGATGGCTTTTGATCGTGACGCTAGGCCCGCCAGAAAAGCTGACGCTTTCAATGACATCGGGGTAAAGCGTGCCCTGCGCCAAAAAGGCGGCACCTTCAATGCCATCGGCATATTTCTGGAACACATCGATGAACAATTTGCCGATGGTTTTGCGCTTTACTTCGGGGTCACTGATCCCTTCGAGCGCACCAAGGAACAAATCCTGTTCTTGCGCGTGGATCACGGACAGGTTCATGTGGTCGCGGAACATCGTGACCACTTCCTCGGCCTCGCCCATGCGCAGCAGGCCATGATCCACAAAGACGCAAGTGAGCTGATCCCCAATGGCCTCATGGATGAGGGCCGCCGCGACCGAACTATCAACCCCGCCTGACAGGCCGCAAATCACCTTAGCATCGCCGACCTGTTCGCGAATGGCGGCGACCGCTTGGTCACGATAGCCCGCCATTGTCCAATCGCCGCGGAAACCTGCGATGGAGAGAAAATTCTTATAGAGCTGCGCGCCATTGGGGGTGTGATGCACCTCGGGGTGGAATTGCACCGCGTAAAAACGGCGGTTCACATCGGCGGTGATCGCAAAAGGCGCGCCTGGGGAAGTGCCAAGCACTTCGAACCCATCGGCAATTTTGCTGACATGGTCGCCGTGGCTCATCCAAACCTGTTCGCGGCCATCTTCCGCGCTGAACCATCCATCCACAAAATCTGATTGGGCGGTGGTTTTTGTCACATAGGCGCGTCCAAATTCGGCGGTGGCGTGTTCGCCTGCCTCAACCGTGCCACCGAGATCCTGCATCATCACCTGCTGGCCATAGCAGATGCCCATGATCGGCACGCCCAGATCATACACGGCGCGCGGCGGGCGCGGGGATCCTTCGCGCATCACCGAATCTGGCCCGCCAGAGAAAATCACCGCCTTGGGGTCGAATTCCGCCAAAAACGCGGCATCGACATTTTGATAGGGGTGAATTTCGCAATACACATTTTGCTCGCGCAGGCGGCGGGCAATCAGTTGCGTCACTTGGCTGCCGAAATCAATGATCAGAAGCCGCTCATGGGATTGGGCAATGGGTTCTATCGTCATGTGCTTCGCATAGGCGAGGCTTTGCGCGCGCGCAAGAGCGCGAATGTCGCTTTCCCCTCGCAAATGGCGCAAATCGCCATCGCCCCCATTGTTTCGCAAGATAAAAGCGGCAACACACCTGCCCCGCAATTTTTGCGGGATTGAAATTTATGTCACTTCTAGAGGGCAAAATCATGAGCGAAGCAGCAGCAGATCGACGTCGGGGCAGAGGGGGTGGCGGAGCCGCCCGCCGTGCGGAGCGCAGCGCGCCCAAACTTGAAGCGGCGAAATATATCGAACGCAAAATCCCCAATCTCGAAATTCTCTCGGATGAGGCGCTGGAGATCATCGAGGCGAACGCGGAAACTGTTCTCGAAGAGATCGGTGTCAATTTCGTAGAAAATCCCGAGGCGCTGAAGCGGTGGAAAGATGTCGGGGCCGATGTAAACGGCGAGCGCGTGCGCTTTCCCAAGGGACTGCTGCGCAGCCTGATTAAAACCGCGCCGTCCTCGTTTATCCAACACGCCCGTAACCCAGAGCGCAGTGTTGAGATCGGCGGCAAATCTTTGGTGCTGGCCCCTGTTTACGGCCCTCCCTTCGTTTGGGACAGTGTCGGTGGCCGCCGTTATGCGACTATGGCTGATTTTCAGAAATTCGTGAAACTGGGCTATATGTCGAAATGGCTGCACCATTCGGGTGGCACAGTGTGCGAACCTACCGATATTCCCGTCAACAAGCGCCATTTTGATATGCTTTACGCGCATATGAGCCTGAGCGATAAGCCCTTTATGGGGTCGGTGACCGAACCATCGCGGGCGCAAGACTCGGTTGATATGTGCAAAATCCTGTTCGGCGAAGATTTCGCGACCAATAACACGGTCATGACATCGCTGATCAATATCAATTCCCCGCTGACTTTCGATGCAACCATGATGGGCGCATTGGAGGTTTATGCCGCGAATAATCAGGCTTGCATCGTCTCGCCCTTTATCGTGGGGGGCGCGATGGCGCCTGTTTCGGTTATGGGCACGCTGACCCAAGTGTTGGCCGAGGTGATGGTGGCTGTCGCCTATAGCCAAATGATCCGCAAAGGCGCGCCTGTGATATTCGGGGCCTTTGTGACATCAATTGATATGAATTCAGGCGCACCCACATTTGGCACGCCAGAAGCTGCGCAAATCACATATGGTGCAGGCCAATTGGCGCGGCGTTTGAACTTGCCTTACCGCTCGGCGGGGTCGTTTAACGGCTCGAAATTGCCCGATGCGCAGGCAGCCTATGAGACGTCAAATTCGCTGAATATGGGTTTGCTGTCTGGCGTGAATTTCATGCTGCATGCTTGCGGTTGGCTTGAGGGCGGCTTGGCCGCAAGCCCTGAGAAATTCGTGCTTGATGCGGATCAGCTTGGCGTGTTGCACCATCTGGCGGCGGGTGTGCCGATTGACGAGAATGCCCAAGCGATGGATGCGTTGCGCGAAGTTGGCCCGGGCGGGCATTTCTTGGGCTGTGCGCATACACAGGCGAATTTCAAAACCGCCTTCTGGAAAACCAATGTGCTTGATTACAAGCCCTATGAAACATGGGTTGATGAGGGCAGCCGTGACAGTGTGGCCTTGGCGGCTGCGCGGGTGGACAAAATGCTGTCGGAGTATGTCCAGCCCGCGCTAGACCCTGCGGTTGACGAGGCCCTCAAGGCCTATATCGCGCAACGCAAATCTGGGATGCCAGACGCCTTTATCTGAGCGTCTAGGTCACACGATCTTTCGCCGCCCCATGCCACAAGCCTGGGGCGGTTTTCTTTTGCGGCAGATGCATCTGTGCTTTTGCGCTCAGCCAGTTGGATCAGCGCAGCAAGGGTCGTGATATGTTGGGTGGGCGAGTAATGGGCGGCCCCGCTTAAGCGCGCAGTATTGAGGGCTTCTTCGCGTGCCAAAAGATCTTGGCTTGATTGGCGCAAGGGTTTTTGACCTGCGGCGGCAAAGCGCGCCGCGCGCACAAGAGAAGGCGGGCGGCGCATATCTTGAAGGGTGGTCATCAAATCAGCCATGGGGAGGGGTCTTTCTCTGATAAAGATTTACCCCCCAAGAATGCACTCGCATATCAAAGGCTTGCAGAATTCCGCGTACAGCGCGCGCGCGGCCCGTTTTTCTTTACGAAATTTAAAGAGTTTTCCCCATATTCGCAAAAATTAACCCTTCAGTAACCCTTTGCGGGAAATCTTTAACAACTTGACCGCTATGGTTGTTTGATCTGGGGGGCTCCATCCATGACTGATGATGATCTGACCTATCAGATTGATCTTCCCGACCCAGATCGGCTGACGGAGTTTTCAGACCCAGTGCAGCACTACATTTGCCACGTTCATTACGGGCTGACCTTCACCAAAATCGCCGCGGCCTATCACAGCCATCCCAGCACGATATTGCGCCATGTGCGCCAAATCGAAGATGCCCGTGATGATCCGCTTTTAGATCAGGCTTTGGCCGATCTCGATGATCCTCTCCCTCCCAAGGATGTTTCCCCTATGCCCTCAATTCCGAATGCTCATGCGTCAAAGCAGGCGCAAAAATCTCCCCCTAATAGCGATGGTGAGGCGCGGCGTATCTTGCGCCGTCTTTGCGAGAAAGACGCGGTTTTGGTTGTGGCTCAAGATATGGATCGCGCGGTTGTTTTGCGCCCAAATCTTGAAGGGGGGCAAACCCGCACGGCGGTGATGGATCGCAGCCACGCGCAATCTTTTGTGCTGAAGGATTGGATATGTGCCACGCGCAAGGGGCGGGTGGCCTCCTATCGGATTACGCCAACGGGGCGTTTGGCCTTGAAACGCCTGATCGAAGAAGATCGCCGCCGCCGCAAATCGGATGGGGATTTGGGGCAGGGGCCAAATGTCTTTGCCGCGCAGCATGCTGATTATGGCATCAAGCGCGAAAATTTTGCCAATGGCAGCCATACGCAGATGCGCGTTAACCTTAACGAGTCTCCCCTGTCAGGCTTGGCGCGGCGCAAGGGCGCCGATGGCAAGCCGTTTCTCAGCGCGCCTTTGGTGCAGGCTGCTGAACGCCTGCGCGAAGATTTTGAGCGCGCCCAATTGGGGCCGCGCGTGGCGCAAAATTGGGATCGGTTTTTGACCTCGGCAGATCGCGGCGTGTTTGGCGATGGTGGGATCGGCGAAGGGCCTGCCGCGGCGCGCAAACGTGTCTTGGATGCAATGGATCATTTAGGGCCGGGTCTGTCCGATGTGGTGATGCGGGTCTGTTGTTTCCTTGAGGGGATGGAATCGGCCGAGCGCCGCTTGGGATGGTCGGCGCGGTCAGGAAAGGTTGTTCTGAAAATTGGGCTGCAACGCCTTTTGGAATTTTATCAAACGCATCACGGCTTGGTGCCCGCCATGATCGAGTGAGGCAAAGTGATCTGCGGGGTTACAATCGTGTGGCAAAGGGATTAAATTACCCCCGCAACGTCACGGAGCCAGACCCATGCGCGACCTTAAATTGCCCGAGCAGCGTCACCCAGAAAAGGCGCATCGTCCCGATCAGGCACAGCCGAAAAAACCCTCTTGGATAAGGGTGAAGGCCCCTGTTGGGGAAGGCTATAAGGCCACGCATAAAATTATGCGCGAGCATAAATTGACCACCGTTTGCGAGGAGGCGGGTTGCCCCAATGTCGGCGAATGTTGGAGCCAAGGTCACGCCACAATGATGATTATGGGCGAGGTTTGCACCCGTGCCTGCACCTTTTGTAATATCGCAACCGGTAAACCGCCCGAGGCCTTGGATGTCTTCGAACCGGGCCGCGTGGCCGATGCGGTCAAGAAACTTGGCCTGAACCACGTTGTCATCACTTCGGTGGATCGCGATGACATTGAGGATGGTGGGGCAGAACATTTTGCCCAGACCATTCGCGCTATTCGCCGTCAATCCCCGGACACGACCATCGAGATTCTAACCCCTGATTTTTTGAAATGCGACCCAAGTGTTTTGGAAATCGTGGTGCGTGCAAAGCCTGATGTGTTCAATCATAACCTCGAAACTGTGCCGGGGCTTTACCCTGAGGTGCGCCCTGGTGCGCGCTATTTCCATAGCCTGCGCCTGCTGCAGCGGGTCAAGGAGATGGATCCAACCATGTTCACCAAATCTGGTATCATGGTTGGCCTTGGGGAAGATCGCCAAGCCGTGTTGCAGGTGATGGATGACATGCGTGCCGCCGATATCGACTTTTTGACCATTGGCCAATATCTTCAGCCAACCCCAAAACATCACGCGGTGGATCGTTTTGTGACGCCCGAGGAATTCAAGGCCTATGAAAAGGCGGCCTTTGGCAAAGGGTTCTTGATGGTTTCGGCCACACCTTTGACGCGGTCTAGCTATCATGCGGGCGATGATTTTGCCCGCCTCAAAGCGGCGCGTTTGGCAAAATTAGGCGCTTAAGGCAATTCTTTGAGATATTGCGCAATTGCGGCCCGATCATCGGGCTGCAGCATGGCCATGTTTCGGATCACATCGACCATATGACCGCCTGCACTGTCAAAGCTTGGGGTGAAGCCATCATTGAGATAGGCTGCGATCTCATCCTTTGGCCATGTCAATTCGTCTGGGGTGAGGGGGGGGATGCGCCCCTGTCCCGAAGGGTTTGGCGCACCTCTCAACCACGCGCCATGATCCACTGCGCCAAGCGCGCCGCGGGAGGTGTGGCATTCACCGCAATGCGCGAGCGCCTCAACCAGATAACGGCCCCGTAGGGCTTCGTCACTCAAGGGGGCCGTAACCGCATATCCCCGCTCAAGGTAGAGGGCCTGCCAGAAGAATAGGGCGGGGCGGATGTTGAAGGGAAAGCTCAGATCATGGTCGCGCGACAGGCTTGGGTCGGCAGGCAGGCTTTGCAGATAGCCATATAGATCAGCCATATCTTGAGGGTCAGCCAAACGATAAGCTGTGTAAGGAAAGGCAGGATAAAGGGGCAACCCATTCGGCTCGCGGCCATGTTGCATGGCGTGTAGGAACTGCGCCATTGTCCAATCGCCTATGCCTGCATTCGGATCAGGGCTGATATTTGGCGCGTAAAATGTGCCAAATTCCGTTTCAAAGGCGCGCCCACCTGCCAAGATCAACCGCGCCTCACCCTCGGCCCCGTTTGCTGCGTGGCATGAGGCACATCCCCCGGCCCAAAACACCCGCGCGCCGTTCTCTAGATTGGGGTCAGCGAGGGCCGCCATTGTGCTTGCCGTGATTGGGCTGCGCGGAAAGACCGCCCATATCAAAAGAAATCCGCCAAAAGCGGCCAAACTGGCGCTGAGGATCAGTTTCTTCCACATGGGCGGCCCCGTATCCTATGTCTTATTGGGGCTGGCGATAGGCATCGTGGCAGGCGCCGCAGCTGCCCCCCACAGGGCCAAGCGCCGCTTGCATCGCCTCAAGGCCGTTGCCCGCTGCGGCCTGCAACCCTGTCGCGGCTGTGCCAAAGGCCGCCCATTTTGCAAGAAAATCATCCTGATTTTCCCAAATGGCAGGCAAGGCGCGATTGGTCGTTGCGGCCATCATGTCGCTGCCTTCGGGCCAGTTAAAGGCTTGGTTCAATTGCGAAATTGCCGCCAGATTATCTGCCGCAATTTGCGCCTGTACCGCATCATAGTCTACTGTGCCGCGTGCCATACCGCCCAAGACCCCAATATTCAGCGCCATAATTTTGAACTGCCCCTGACGCGCACCAATCGCCCCTTCATTGGCAATAGCAGGCAGGCCCGCTATAGCAAGAGCAGCAGCCAGTAGGGTGGATTTGATCGTGAAACTTGCAGAAAACGTCATGTGAAACCCTCCGTTTCATGCGGGATTGTTAATCGGTCGTCCCAAATGACCCGTCCAGCATCAGGTCACCACCAGCAGTATCGCGACATTCAAGTACGAATGGCACGAAATTTATATGCAAATTTTGCACAAGACTTGTGCCATAGCGCGCTAAGGTCACAAGATTGTGAGAGACATGACCGGCCCTAACGCGGCGGTAAGGTTAGGGCATCGGGCCAAAATCCCAAACGCTCGGCAATAAAGATTGCAAATACAATCGCGAAAATCACCAACAGGCGCTTCACCTGCTGCGCCGATGGCGGGTTGCGCGCCCATTTGGCCGCCCGCATCAACCATATTGGCCCCATCTTACACCCCCAAAACCGATTTAGCCCCTGTCATATGGGGGCAGAATCGCCTTGGCTGCAATTGGCTTAGGTGAACCGCACGGCGCCGATATAGGGCAAATTGCGATTTCGTTGCGCGTAATCAATGCCATAGCCCACAACAAAATGATCGGGAATTTCGAACCCCGTCCATGTGGCGCTGATGTCCACCTCGCGGCGCACGGGTTTATCCAAAAGTGCGATGGTTTCCAACCGCTTCGGATCACGCGATTTTAACAGCGACAGAACATGGCTCAGGGTAAAACCCGTATCCACGATATCCTCGACAACCAACACATCGCGCCCCCCGATTTCGCCGCGCAAATCCTTGAGAATTCGCACCTCCCGCGAGGAGGTCATTTCATTCCCGTAGGAGGACGCCTCTAAGAAATCGACTTCAACAGGCAAGTTCAATTCGCGCAACAGATCCGCGATAAACATGAATGATCCGCGCAAAAGCCCCACAACCACCAGCTTATCGGTATCCTCAAATCGCGCTTCAATCTCGCGTGCCAATTCCTCGATCCGCGCGGCAATAACCTTGGCCGAGATTAAAACGTCAATTTCATAGGGGCGATCTGTCATTTTCTTGCGCTCATTACCTTGAATTCCGCCGCTATATCTAAGACATCACAAGGTGCAAAGAAAGATGAAAGGCTGTCTATGCCCTCCCATTCCGAGACGCGCACGCTGCCCTATCGCGCCCATGAGATCTATGATCTTGTGGCGGATGTGGCGCGCTATCCTGAATTCATCCCTTGGGCCGTGGCCGCACGCGTGCGCAGTGTGACAGATCAGGGCGACCATCGCGAAATGTTGGCGGATTTAATCGTGGGTTTTAAGATGTTCCGCGAAAAATTTGGCAGCCGCGTGCGCCTGTTCGATGCAGAAATGCGGATTGAAACCGCCTATATTGATGGGCCGTTTCACCACATGATTTCCAATTGGCGCATGCGCGATTTGCCCGAAGGCGGGTGCGAGGTCAGCTTTGATGTGGATTTCGAGTTCAAAAACCGCCTGCTGCAAGGGGCGGCAGGCATGTTTTTCCATGAGGCGATGACGCGGATTGTGCGCGCCTTTGAGGCCCGCGCAGAGGCGTTATATGGGAAAAAATAAAAAGCGGGCCTGACAGCCCGCTTTCATATCGTCAGGTAAATCTTTGATTTAGCTGCTCATATCATAGGCGCGTTCGCCATGGACGCTGAGATCAAGGCCATTTACTTCGGTCTCCGCATCCACGCGCAGCGGCGTGATCATGCCAACGAGTTTTACAAGGGCCACGGTCAAGACGATGGTGTATGCGCCCACCACCGCTAAGGCACCAAGCTGCGCCACCCATGCACCCTGTCCAAAGACGGCAATCATGATGGTGCCGAAAATCCCGCCCACACCATGCACAGCGAAGACATCCAATGTGTCGTCAATCTTGACCTTGTTACGGATCAAATTCACCGCCTCTTGGCAAAGAACGCCCGCAATTGTCCCGATGATCAGCGCCGCCACAGGCCCGACAAAGCCAGAGGCAGGGGTGATAGAGGCCAAACCTGCAATTGTGCCCGTGACGACACCCACAAGCGAGGTCTTGCCGTATTTTACGCGCTCCCACAGGCCCCAGCTGAGCGAGGCTGCTGCGGCAGAAATATGTGTGACCGTCAGCGCCATTGCCGCGCCGCCATCCGCCGCAAGCTGACTGCCGCCGTTAAAGCCGAACCAACCCACCCACAGCATCGCAGCCCCGATCATCACAAAGCCCGGATTATGGGGGGGCGTGGTTTGATTTTTCCGTGCGCCCAAGAAAACTGCGATCACCAAAGCCGCAAGGCCTGCGGTTTCATGCACGACAATCCCGCCCGCGAAATCGCGCACGCCTGTCTCGCCAAAGATGCCACCATCCGACATCATGCCGCCGCCCCAGATCCAATGCACGACAGGCGCATAAACGATCAGCATCCAAAGCGCAGAAAACAAAAGCACAAAGCCAAACCCAACCCGTTCCACATAGGCGCCCACAATCAAGGCGGGCGTGATAATGGCAAAGGTCATTTGGAACGCAAAAAACAGGATTTCCGGCAGGCTGCCAGACAGGCTATCTGCGGTGACCCCGTTGAGAAATGCCTTGTCCAACCCGCCCCAAAACCCCGAGGTGCCAGACCCAAAGGCGATGGAGTAGCCAAAAGCGAGCCATAAAATCGACATCAAACAGGCGATTGCGTAGCAATGCATAAACACGCTAAGCACGTTGCGCGCACGCACCAACCCCCCATAGAAAAGCGCCAAGCCTGGCAAGGTCATGAACAGAACCAACGCTGTGGCGACTATGATCCACGCTGTATCGGCAGCATTCATTGCATCGTCCCTTCTTTTGTCATTTGCCCGCCTCAAAGCGGGATTCATCTGACGAAAAAAGAGGCAAGCTGTGAAATGGGCGATGAAATCTTGGTCAATCTTCAAATTGGCGCGAAATTAATGCGCAAATTACACGCTATGCTTAAATTTTAATCGCTTTGCGAAATGGCGTCGTGCAGCAGGCGCAAGGCGTAATCGCGCGCGGCGATGCGCACATTCGCGCGTCCAAGCGCACCAAAATCAACTTGCTCGACCGCCACGCCTGCAGGGCTTGCAAGGCCAAAGCAAATGCGGCCCTCAGGTTTATGTGCGCTACCCCCAGGCCCTGCGATGCCGGTAATTGACACGGCCATCTCAACCCCCGCACGGGTTTTCGCGCCAAGGGCCATTTCACGCGCAACCTCGTTTGAAACCGCGCCGAACGCCGCAAGCGTCTCAGGCGAGACACCGAGAAGGTCAATTTTGGCCTGATTGGAATAGGTAACAAAGCCGCGCTCAAATACGGCGCTTGATCCTGCAATATCGGTCAGCGCGGCACTGACCATCCCGCCCGTGCAGCTTTCGGCAGTCGCGATGCGCAGCCCCTTGTCGCGGGCCGTCTGGATGATATCCGCGCTTAAATCAGCCATAGATGCGCAATAGCGGCCAGAATTGCGACCACAAGCGCGGCAAGCCAGCCTGCAATCACATCATCCATCATCACCCAAACCCCGCCGCGCTTGGCATCTGCCCAAGCCACGGGGGCGGGTTTCCAAATGTCGAAAAGACGAAACGCGATAAAGGCCGTCAGAATGCCTGGCCACAGCGCCAAGATAGAGACATCTGCGAAGATCGCCCCATAAGAGACGGGCCAGAGCGCGATCCATTGTCCTGCGACCTCGTCAATCACGAATTCCGATGGGTCATCTTCGGCGCCACTGCGGATTTCTGTTTCAATCGCCCATGATCCAAGGGCAAAGACGGCGATTGTCGCCGTGGCAAGCAGCCAAAACCCGCCCAATTCATGTAAGGCCCATGCAAGCGGCAGCGCGGCCAAGCTGCCCCATGTGCCAGGGGCAGGGCGCAGGCGACCCACGCCAAAAACAGTTGCAATCCAATATGTCATGGTTTCACCAATGTGACTGTGGCCATTGCGGCGATCCCTTCTTTGCGGCCTGTAAAGCCCAGTTTTTCGGTTGTTGTGGCTTTGACCGATACGCGATCTAGGTCGATGCTCAGCAATTCTGCCAAACGCGCACGCATCGCGGCTGAGACGGGCCCGATCTTTGGGGCCTCGCACATGAAGGTCAGATCAACATTACTGATCCCATAGCCACGCGATGCTGCCAGTTTGACTGCATGAATGAGGAAAATGTCGCTTTGCGCGCCTTTCCATTGCGGGTCGGATGGCGGGAAATGGGTGCCAATATCCCCTTCGGCCAAGGCCCCGTAAATCGCATCTGTTACCGTGTGCAACCCAACATCCGCGTCCGAATGCCCTTTGAGCGCGCGATCATGCGGAATTTTCACCCCGCATAGGATCACGTGATCCCCCGCGCAAAACGCATGAACATCAAAGCCATTACCAATCCGAATATCCATTGCGCCGCTTGCCCCTATGACATGGCCCGCGCGGATAAAATCCGCCGCTGTGGTCAGTTTAAAATTTTGTTCATCCCCCGCAACCACCTTAATTTTCACGCCATGCGCTAGGGCAATTGCGACATCATCTGCGGCGTCTTCGCCTGCGGCGGCATAGGCTTGTGAAATGGTGGAATAATGAAAGGCTTGTGGCGTTTGTGCGCGAAACAACCCATCTCGAGATTGAATTTGTGAAACGTGGCCTTCGCCCGCGCGCCACAGGGCATCGGTCATGGGCAGGGCAGGTGCGGCAGCAAAACAGCCGGGTTCGCGCAGCGCGGCAATCACATCTTGCACGATGCGGGTCGCTACAAAGGGGCGCGCGGCATCATGGATCAAGACATGGGCGGATTTATCACTCACGGCGGCCAAACCCGCCTGCACCGAGGCGCTGCGCGTGGCCCCGCCGAGGGCGAATGTGAGTAGCTCGGCATCCGCGCCAAGCGCCTCACGGGCGAGCGCCTCATCATCGGGGTGAATAACCACGATGGTTTGCGCGAAATCCGCAGCATCCCAGAGCGCCTGAACGGCGCGGCGTAAAACGGGGACGCCCCCCAAGCTGCGATATTGTTTGGGCAAACCGCCGCCTGCGCGCGTGCCCCGACCCGCGGCCACAACCAGCGCCACGAGCGGTGCAGCCGTCAAACAGTGTGCGGTGTGGGATGGGCCAGATTTATCCATGGATCAGGTGATAGGGGCTAAGCCTATGACGCACAATACGGATCAGCGTCCTGCACATTTTTTGGTCGTGGTGATTAAATATTGTGCATTTGTGTAAATTGCCCCAGTATAAGGTCGCGTTTCTTTTGATCTCCCGCCCCAAAGCAGATTAGGCCAAACCCATCTGCACAAAGAATAGGCAGCACAGCGCACATGCCCATCCAACTTGGCGATATCACTCTTGACCCGCCCGTCTTTCTGGCCCCGATGGCGGGGATCACCGATTTGCCGTATCGCAAATTGGTTGCGTCTTTCGGGGCGGGGTTGGTCGTCTCAGAGATGGTTGCAAGCCAAGATATGGTTAACGCCAAGCCCGCCGCCCGCGCGAAGGCCGAGCTTGGGTTCGGCATTGCGGCCTCAGCCGTTCAATTGGCTGGCCGTAATCCCCATTGGATGGGGGAGGCCGCCCGCATGGCAGAGGCCGAAGGGGCAAGGATCATTGATATCAATATGGGCTGCCCTGCGAAAAAGGTCACATCTGGCTCAGGTGCGGGGGCCTGTGGGGCGGCTTTGCTGCGTGATCTGTCTCATGCCCGCGCCGTGCTTGAGGCGGTGACATGTGCAGTTTCGGTTCCCGTCACCCTTAAGATGCGCCTTGGTTGGGATGATGCCTGCGAAAACGCACCACAGGTCGCCCGTATGGCCCAAGATTTGGGGATTGCCATGCTAACCGTGCATGGCCGCACACGCGCACAGTTCTATAAAGGCCATGCCAATTGGCAGGCCATTCGCGCCTTTCGTGAGGTGGTTGATATTCCGCTGATTGCCAATGGCGATATCGTGGATGCGCAAAGCGCCACGCGGGCGATGGCGCAATCGGGGGCAAATGGCGTCATGGTCGGGCGCGGTGCGCAAGGGCGGCCTTGGGTGCTGCGCGATATCGCGGCGGGTCTATCGGGCCAGACGCGCGCTGATACCCCCAAAGGTGCGGCTCTTTTTCAGATCATCGCGCGCCATTACGAGGATATGCTGTCCTTTTACGGCAAAACACTGGGGGCAAAGGTCGCCCGCAAGCATCTGGGTTGGTATCTGGATGCGGCTGGAGTTGGGGATGCGCCACGGCGTGCCGTGCTGACCACAGATGACCCCGAACAGGTGTTGCGCCTGCTGCGTGCGGCGCTAACCGATGGGCACGCACAAACGGGCTGCGCCGCATGAGCCCTGTCACATCCGACATGATCTGGTCATCCTTGCCAATCCCCGCGCTGATCATTGACGGGGGCGATTTGATCCTATCGGTCAATCCTGCGGCTGAGACATTTCTGAACGCATCCGAACGCAGTTTGACAGGCAACCCTGTCTGGGATCGCGTCTTTGTGGATGCCCCGATGGAGGAGGCATTGGCCCGCGTGCGTCAAGGTCAATCCGCGCTTTTTGTGGGCGGTGTGGATGTTGGCACGGGATCCAAAAAACCAGTATCTTGTGATGTGCAGCTTGCCCCTGTGAGCGAGGGGGGCGATCAGGTGATGATGCTGCTTGAAAGCCGCGAATTGGCGGGGCGGCTTGATCGGGGCTTGGTCAGTAAATCCGCCGCGCGGTCAGCCATTGGTATGGCCGAGATGCTGGCCCATGAGATCAAAAACCCGCTTGCGGGCATCACGGGTGCCGCGCAGTTGATATCGATGAATGCCAGCGGCGAAGACCGTGAGTTGACCGATCTCATCGTAGAGGAAACGCGGCGTATCGTAAAACTGCTTGAGCAGGTCGAAGAATTCGGAAATCTGCGCCCGCCTGAATGTAAGGCGGTCAATATCCACGACATCCTTGATCGCGCGCGCAAATCTGCGGCGGTGGGGTTTGCTGCGCATATGCGCATTTTGGATCAATATGACCCGTCTTTGCCGCCGACTTGGGTGGACTCGGATCAGATTTTGCAGGTGTTCTTGAACCTTTTGAAAAACGCCGCCGAAGCGGGCCGTGAAGGGGGCACAATCACCATTCGCAGTTTTTACGAGGCGGGCTTGCGACTGCGCAAACGCGATGGCAGCGCCGCATCTATGCCCCTGCAGGTCGAGATCATTGACGATGGCCCAGGCATTGCGCCCGAGCGTCAAAGCGAAATTTTTGAACCCTTCGTATCGGGGCGCGAAAATGGCACGGGGCTTGGCCTTGCCTTGGTTTCTAAAATCATTTCCGACCACGATGGCTGGATCGCGTTGGACAGCGTGCCAGGCCGAACAGTGTTTCGGATATCTTTGCCAATCGCGCCGCGCGGCGTGTGAGTAGGAGTTGAGACGATGGATGGCACCGTTCTGGTTGCAGATGATGACCGCACAATCCGCACTGTATTGACGCAGGCGTTGACGCGGGCAGGGTGCAAGGTTCACGCAACCTCTAGCTTGATGACGCTGATGCGGTGGGTCGAAGAGGGCAAGGGCGATCTGGTGATCTCTGATGTGGTCATGCCAGATGGCAACGGCCTTGAGACATTGCCGAAGATCACCGAAACGCGCCCCGGCCTGCCGGTCATCATCATATCGGCCCAAAATACGATCATGACGGCGATCCAAGCCACCGAAAAAGATGCCTATGATTATTTGCCCAAACCCTTTGACTTGCCAGATTTGATGAAACGCGCGGCCCGCGCGCTGGATCAAAAGCGGCGGGCGGCTGTTGCGCCGCCTGCGCGGGATACTGGCGCCGATGGTGAGGCCCGCGCCACTGTCGCGCAGCATGATCTGCCGCTTGTGGGGCGCACGGCTGCGATGCAGGCGCTCTATCGATTGGTTGCGCGGGTAATGAACACCGATCTGCCCGTTCTGATTTCTGGCGAAAGCGGCACGGGCAAAAGCCTGATTGCGCGGGCGATCCATGATTTCTCAGACCGCCGCACGCTGCCTTTTGTTGTGGCGAGCGCCGATGATCTTGAGGGGGTCGATGGCCCCTCCACGCTGCTTGCGCGGGCCAAGGGCGGCTCGATCCTGTTTGATGAGGTGTCTGATCTCAGCGATGAGGCGCAGGCCCGTATCGTGCGTCTGCTTGACACGATGCGCGAGAATGATGCCCGTGTGATGGCCACAAGCCAGCGCGATCTGTCCGAAAAAATGGATGCAGGCGATTTCCGCCAAGATTTATTCTACCGCCTTGGGGGTGTGTCGATTTCTGTGCCCTCCTTGCGCGAAAGGGTGGATGATATTGCGCTTTTGGCCGAGCATTTCTTGATCCGCGCTGAACGCGATGGCATGCCCTTGCGCCGCTTGTCCGATGATGCGGTTGAATTGATGCGCGCCTATTCATGGCCGGGAAATGTGCGGCAATTGGAAAACACCATTCGCCGTTTGGTGGTCACAGGACAGGGCGAAGAAATCGCGCGTGCCGAATTGCAAATTGTGCTTGGCAACCAGCCCGCGATGGAGCCATTAACAGGCGGCGGCGATGGGGACCGTTTATCCGCCTCTGTGGCCAAGCATTTGCGGCGTTATTTTGATCTTCACGGCAGTGTTTTGCCCCCCCCAGGCTTGCACGCACGAATCCTGCGCGAAGTGGAAACGCCACTTTTGGAAATCGCGCTTGAGGCCACGGGCGGCAATCAGGCGAAATGTGCCGATTTGCTCGGGATCAACCGAAATACCCTCAGAAAGAAAGTCTCTGATCTCGATATACGCGTGACACGGCGGCGCAAATTGATGTAAACCCGCCACAGGGCGTGACATATGGGCGACATATGGCGCGCGTCAGGCGAAATTCGTGGCCGCGTTTGCGGGTCGCGTAAAAGACAGGCGGGGCAGGTGGCAAAGCCATCAAATGATAAGGCGATATCGGCTTGGCGCCGATTGATCCTGTTACAAAGCACCAAGCGCTTGCGTAATGCGGGCACATTGGGGCTTGTAACGCTCGGGCCTGTATTGGCGCTTTTGACCTTTTTGGTGCTTGGCCCGCTTGGCGATTTAGCCTCTTCGCCTGCCTTGCGCCTGATCTTGTTGGCGGATTTGGTCTATATTCTTGTAATTGCCGCGCTCGTGGCGCGCCAAGTGGTGCGGATGATCGCAGCACGGCGCAGCCGCTCGCAAGGATCGCGATTGCATATGCGCCTGACAGGTGTCTTTGCGATTGTTGCACTTTTGCCGACCATTCTGGTCGCGGTCTTTGCAACCATTACCCTGAACATGGGACTTGAAGGATGGTTTTCGACCCGTGTTTCAGGCGCGCTTGGCAATTCGGTGGATGCGGCCATTGCTTATCAACAAGAACATCGCACGGATTTAGACGAAGATGCGCGCGCCCTTGCGGCCTTTTTGGACAATGCCGCACGCAATGATGGGGCTGCCACCGATGGCGACCTTCGCCGCCTTTTGGGGCAAGGGCAGGGCCTTATCCAGCGTGGTCTGCGCGAAGCTTATGTGATCAGTGCAACAGGCGAAATTCGCGCGCGCGGCGAACGCTCGTATTTATTTGATTATGATCAACCCAGTGACGCTGATCTTATCCGTGCGGCTGAGGGTGAGGTGGTGTTGATCGAAGATCGCGCCCAAAACGAGTTCCGCGCCCTGCTGAAGCTCTCGCAATATCTTGACCGCTATCTCTATGTCAGCCGCGAGGTGGATGGGCAGATTATGTCGCTGCTCGATGAAACCCAACAAACTGTGCAGCTTTACAGACAATTGGAAAATGAGCGCGGGCGCGTGTTATTCGAATTTGGCCTGCTCTATATTGGCTTTGCGCTGATTGTGATCATGGCGGCCATTTGGTTGGGGCTGTGGTTTGCCGAACGTCTGTCGCGTCCCGTGGGGCGGTTGGCCGCCGCCGCCGAACGGATCGGTGACGGTGATCTTGAGGCGCGCGTGCCTGAAGAAAAAAGCGGCGATGAAATCGCAACGCTTGGTCGCGTGTTCAACCAGATGACCTTGCAACTTAAGGCGCAGCGCGATCGCTTGGTTGAACAAAATGACAGAACCGAGGGTCAAAGACGCCTCTTTGATAGTGTGCTTGGGTCGGTTACGGCTGGCGTGATTGGTGTCACAGCAGAGGGCGATGTTGAGTTTATCAACCGCTCTGCGCAGCGGCTTTTGAGCCTGTCTGAGGATGAATTGCAGCATCACGGTGCCTTGGCGGCGCTTGTGCCAGAATTTGCTGATCTGCCCTCGCGCTTGCGGGAACGGGGCAGCGATACGTTGCAAGAGGAATTGCGCCTCACCCGAAATGGGGCGCAAGAGACGCTTTTGGTGCGCATCGCAGTGCGGGGGCGCAGTGATGGCGCGATTGAGGGATATGTGGTTGCATTTGATGATGTCAGCGATTTGGTCGCGGCACAGCGCATGGCCGCATGGGGTGATGTCGCGCGGCGCATTGCACATGAGATCAAAAATCCACTCACCCCTATTCGTTTGTCAGCGGAACGTGCGGCCCGTAAATTTACTAAGATTTTGCCTGAAGAAGACGGACAAAGCCTGAAAGAGTTGACCGATGTGATTGTGCGCCAGACCAATGATCTGGCCCATATTGTGGATGAGTTCTCGCGCTTTGCGCGTATGCCTGAACCAAGCCGCCGCCGTGAGGATATCGCCAAGCTGTTGGAGGGGGTTGTGACCCTTCAACGCGCAGGTCAGCCTGAGGTGGAGATCACCCTGACAAAGCCCGAAGGCGAGATTTGGGCGGAGATTGACGCAACTATGATTGGGCAAGCTTTTACCAATTTGATCAAAAACGCGGGCGAGGCCATCGAAACATATTGCGAGAAACATCCACAAACGCCCCATCACGGCGAGATCCGCGTGGCTTTGGGGGTCGAGACTGGTGCCGCGCAGCCCGTGCTGAAAATTACAATCAGCGACAATGGAATAGGCCTGCCCGAAGACCGCGCGCGCCTCTTTGAGCCGTACGTCACCACCCGTGAAAAGGGGACGGGGCTTGGCCTGCCGATTGTGAAAAAAATAATCGAAGAACATGGCGCAAGCCTAGAATTGAGAGATGCGCCGCCATTTGGGGATGGCGCGCATCAAGGAGCGCAGGCGGTTATCCACCTGCCGTTAATGATTGGCTAAATGAGGGGTATTCATGGCTGATATACTTGTTGTCGATGATGAGCGTGATATTCGCGAATTGGTTTGCGATATTCTGCAGGATGAGGGGTTTTCCACGCGCATGGCGGGAAATTCCGATGAATGCATGGCGCAATTGCAGCAAGAGCTGCCCGCGCTGATCATCCTCGATATTTGGCTTAAAGACAGCCATATGGATGGGATTGATATCCTCAAAACGGTCAAGCGCGATATGCCTGAAGTGCCTGTGGTCATCATTTCCGGTCATGGGAATATCGAAATCGCGGTGGCTGCGATAAAACAGGGGGCTTATGATTTTATTGAAAAGCCCTTCAATATTGATCAACTCTTGGTGGTCATTCGCCGCGCGATGGAGACGTCCAAACTGCGCCGCGAGAATTCGGCACTGAAACGTGGCGAGACGCGGGTTGGCGAAATGCTTGGGCAATCTGCCACCTTCCGCAATCTCAAATCGCAATTGGATAAGGTCACGAAATCCAATGGTCGCGTGATGCTGACAGGCCCTGCGGGCAGCGGCAAGGAGATGGCCGCGCGCTATATTCATGCGCATTCCAACCGTTCGGACGGGCCTTTTGTCACTGTGGCCTGTGCCGCGATTGCACCTGATCAGATGGAGGTGGTGCTGTTTGGCCGCGAAAGCCCCGAACGCGGGGTTGAGCAGGGGTTGCTTGAGCAGGCAAATGGCGGTGTTTTGCTGCTTGATGAAGTGGCGGATATGCCCCTTGGCACGCAGTCGAAAATCTTGCGGGTTTTGGTCGATCAGGCCTTTACCCGCGTTGGCGGTGCTTCAAAGGTGCATGTGGATTTGCGGGTGATTTCCTCAACGACAAAACATCTGCCAAACGAAATTTCCGAAGGTCGCTTCCGCGAGGAGCTGTATCACCGCCTCAATGTTGTGCCGATTGAGGTGCCAAGCCTTGAGGCGCGCAGCGAAGATATTCCGATCTTGGCTGAATATTTCATCGAGATGTTCCACCGCGAGCAAGGTCTGGCTTTGCGCAAAATTGCCGATGATGCGATGGCAACTTTGCAAACCATGCGCTGGCCAGGCAATGTGCGCCAATTGCGCAACTTGATTGAGCGCGTCTTGATCCTGGGCGAAGGGACAGGCCCGATCAGCTTGGATGATCTTCCTATGAGCGATGAAGGAAAATCAGGCACCAGTGAGGCGAGCCTCTCACCGGGTTTGACCATGCTGCCCTTGCGAGAGGCGCGTGAATTGTTCGAACGGCAATATCTGATGGCCCAGATCAACCGCTTTGGCGGCAATATCAGCCGAACTGCGGGCTTTGTCGGGATGGAGCGCAGCGCGCTGCACCGCAAGCTGAAATCGCTTGGCGTGGTGACATCTGGTAAGACACAAGCAGGCGAAGAGGTGGAGTAAGCCACGATCATGCGGGTGGGTATTGGCAATTGACCCCGTGCTGGGTTTCTGCCAATCCTGATCCCCTTGAAGGCGCACTGAACGTTATCGCGTAAGGATACGGGAAAGATGAAAGTCATCATTTGTGGCGCGGGCCAAGTGGGTTGGCAAATTGCGCGACATCTTTCAGGCGAAAGCAACGATGTAACGGTGGTGGATAATAACCCCGAATTGGTGCGCCGTGCGACCGATACGTTGGATGTGCAGGGCCTCACGGGGTTTGCCAGCCACCCCGATGTGCTAGAGCGCGCAGGCGCGCGCGATGCCGATATGGTTATCGCAGCTACTTATTCTGACGAGGTGAACATGGTCACCTGTCAAGTGGCGCACTCGGTCTTTGGGGTTCCGCGCAAAATCGCGCGATTGCGTGCTCAATCCTACCTCAAGGCGGATTATTCCGATCTCTATCGTAGGGATCACCTGCCCATTGATGTTGTAATTTCTCCCGAACGCGAGGTGGCCGAGGCCGCATTGCGCCGCTTGTCACAACCCGCAAGTTTTGAGTCCGAGGTATTCCTCAGCGGTAAGGTGCAGCTGCTTGGCATTCAGCTTGAGGATGACAGCCCCGTCTTGGAAACCCCGTTGCGCCAGTTGACGGAATTGTTCTCGACCTTGCGCGCGATGGTCGTGGGGGTGCGCCGTGACGGCACGCTTTTTGCCCCTGAACCTCGCGATCAGCTCTTTGCAGGAGATCAGATTTACGTCTTTACCCATACGGATGATGCGGCGCGCACCCTTGAGATTTTTGGCAAAACGCAATCGCGCCAAGAGCGTGTTGTGATCATTGGCGGGGGCAATGTGGGGCTTGCTGTTGCGCGCAAATTGGAAAGTGCTGCACATCGTCCCCGCGTGCGTCTGATCGAGGCCAATCGCGCCCGCGCTGAACGGGCGGCAGATGCGTTGGAACGCTCCATCGTGCTTTATGGCGATGGCATGGATATCGAGATTCTGCGCGAGGCGGGGATTGATAAATCAGACGCCGTTCTTTGCGTCACGGATGATGATAAAACCAACCTTCTCGCCTCTGTGCGCGCTAAGGCCGAAGGGGCAGGGATGGCGATTGCGCTTGTGAATGATCCTACTATGGTGCCGATGATGGGCCCATTGGACATTGATGCCTATGTCAACCCGCGTGCAACCACAGTGTCGAGCATCCTGCGCCATATCCGCCATGGCCGTGTGCAAGGGGTTTATTCAATTGGCGATGCCGAGGCCGAGATCATCGAGGCCGAAGTAATGTCGACCTCGCCGCTTGCGGGTAAGCAAATCCGCGATATCGAATTCCCCGAGGGCGTTTTGGTTGGGGCGCTGCTGAAAGCGGGGGATGTGATCCGCCCTGCAGGCTCGACCCGTTTGGATGAGGGCGATATTATCGTGATGTTCGCCTTGTCGAAAGATGTGCCTGCGGTCGAGGCGCTGTTACAAGTCTCGGTCGATTTCTTTTAAGCGCCGCCGCCGCGGCCCGCCCGTCTAGTCAGCCCGTGAAGTCAGCCCATGAAGTCAGTATGAGCATTGGTCAAAGCATCGCTAAACTGCCGCTGTTCGTGATCCTCATCGGGATTTCGGCAGGGGCGATGTTATTGCCCTCAATCGTGGCTTTGGGGCAAGACGACATGCCAACAAGCCGCGTCTTCTTTTACAGCGCAATTTTATTCTTCATTCTGGCAATGCTTCTTGGGTTTGTAACCACCAATTCCGCGCGGGTGCAAACGGGGTGGACACAGCTGATCACCTTGCTTTTGGCCTATCTGCTTTTGCCGCTGATCTTGGCCTTTCCTATGGATGCCTCCATGGAGGATGCCCGCTTTTTCACCTGCTATATCGATATGGTTTCGAGCCTGACCACGACAGGCGCCAGTTTCTTTGATGCAGAACGCCTCAGCGATCCGTTGGTGATGTGGCGCGCGACAGTGGCGTGGTTTGGCGGTTTCTTAATCTGGCTCTCTGCGATTGCGATTTTGGCACCGCTGAATTTGGGCGGCTATGAGGTGACATCCGAGGCGCAGGTGCAGGGGCTTCAGACCCGATCAGCAGGGCAGATGCGCGCCGCTACGCCAGAGCAGCGCCTTGTGAAACATGCACGCCGCTTGGCCCCGACCTATATCGCCTTAACGATTATCTTGTGGGTTTTGCTGATGATCACAGGGTCGGAAAGCTTGCCCGCGCTGATCCATGCAATGTCAACCTTGTCCACATCGGGGATCAGTTTGAATGGTCAAATCGGATCTGTTGGGGCCGAGGCGATGGTTTTGATCTTTTTTATCTTCGCCCTGTCACGCCGCAGCTTTACCCATGCGTTGAACCGCGAATACCCGCGCCGCATGTTAAAAGATCGCGAAGTGCGTTTGGCCTTAGCCGCGATTGTGATCGTGCCTGCGCTGTTATTCCTGCGCCATTGGTTTGGTGCCGTTGAGACGGAAACAGCGCAGTTTTCAGATGCGGTAACATCCCTATGGGGGGGCATATTCACCGTGGCCTCTTTCCTGACCACAACGGGCTTTGTCAGCCAAGGCTGGGATGCTGCAAGCCAATGGTCGGGCATTGATGCGCCGGGCATGGTGTTGATCGGTCTGGCCCTGATGGGGGGTGGGGTTGCGACCACGGCGGGCGGGGTGAAGTTGCTGCGAGTTTACGCGCTCTATAAGCACGGGTTGCGAGAGGTCGAGAAACTGATCCACCCGCATTCGGTCGCGGGCGCAGGCCGCTTGGGGCGGCGTATTCGCCGTGAGGGGGCCTATATCGCATGGGTGTTTTTCATGCTTTTAACCCTCTCCATGGCGCTGTTCATGTGTCTTTTGGCAGCCACGGGCCTCGATTTTGAGACAGCCATGATTTTGACCATCTCTGCGCTCACCACCACAGGGCCTTTGGCCTCTGTTGGGGGTGAAACGGCGATCAGCTTCACGGGTTTGAATGACCTTGCCAAAATGTTACTGGCCTTTGCGATGATTGTGGGGCGGATGGAGACATTGGTGCTGGTCGCATTGATCTCGCCACGGTTCTGGCGCGGTTAATATATATTTTTTCACGTTTTATTTTGGCAGTTTGGAATCGGGGTTTAATTTTCCCAAAATTATCTTCATACTTGACGCAATCTGACAGTGTTTGGAGCCAACCAAACAGCACAACGATAAGGCGAAACTAAAATGGCCGACACGAAAACAAACTTGCAGGATTCTTTCCTGAACCATGTGCGCAAGGCAAAAGTGCCTGTGACAATTTTCTTGATTAACGGGGTGAAGCTGCAAGGCGTCATCACTTGGTTTGATAATTTCTGCGTGCTTCTGCGCCGCGATGGCCAGTCGCAGCTTGTCTATAAGCATGCGATCTCCACGATTATGCCCGCGCAACCAATCAGTCTCTATGAAGGCGAAGAGTGACGCCAAATAAGGGCCGTGATGAAGGTCTGACCAAGGGCGCGGATATGCGCGCCTTTGTTCTCCACCCTGACATCCTGAGCGATAAAAACCGTCCCGAACCCACCGCAGCCCTTGAGGAGGCGGTGTCACTTGCCATGGCGCTGCCTGATCTTGAGGTGGCCCTGTCTCAGGTGGTGCGTCTGCCTGCGGCCAAGCCGGGGCGTTTGTTTGGCACGGGCAAATTGGCGGAGTTGAAAGATCAGATCAAAGACCATGATGTGGGTCTTGTCTTGATCAATGGCGCCGTTACGCCCGTGCAGCAGCGCAATTTGGAAAAGGATTGGGGGGTTAAGCTGCTGGATCGCACAGGCCTGATCCTTGAGATTTTTGCAGCCCGCGCCGCCACCCGCGAGGGGGTGTTGCAGGTCGACTTGGCGGCCCTATCCTATCAGCGCACCCGCCTTGTGCGTGCATGGACGCATCTTGAACGTCAGCGGGGTGGTTTGGGGTTCGTGGGCGGCCCTGGCGAAACCCAAATTGAGGCAGACCGCCGTGCCATTGACGCGCAAATGGTGCGCCTGAAGCGGCAATTGGAAAAGGTGGTCAAAACCCGATCTTTGCATCGCGCGGCGCGCGCCAAAGTGCCTTATCCCGTTGTGGCCTTGGTGGGATATACCAATGCGGGGAAATCCACGCTGTTCAATCGCGCAACCGGCGCGGATGTTTTGGCGCAAGATATGCTTTTTGCCACGCTTGATCCGACCATGCGCGCCATTCATTTGGCTGATGGGTCAGAGGTGATCTTGTCCGATACGGTTGGCTTTATCTCGGATTTGCCGACCCAATTGGTGGCGGCCTTTCGTGCCACCTTGGAGGAGGTTTTGGACGCGGATCTTATTTTGCATATGCGCGACATTTCGCACCCGCAAACCGAGGAACAGGCGGCCGAAGTGCATTTGATCCTTGAGCAATTGGGGGTGTCCAAGGATGTGCCGCAGATCGAAGTATGGAATAAGATCGACCGACTTAGCCCTGAGGCGCAGGACAGTTCGCGCGTGTTAGCCGCGCGGCGCACTGATGTTGTCGCAATGTCGGCATTGACAGGCGAGGGGGTAGATCACCTGCACCGCATGATCGCCGCGCAACTGGCCCCGCCAAAGATCACCGAAACCCTGCATCTGCCCCATTCCGCAGGCCGCGCGCGCGCATGGCTGTTTGAGCAGGGCGTGGTGCGCGAAGAGCGGGTTGATGATCAGGGCCAGCATTTCACAGTCGAATGGACTGCCACCCAAAGTGCGCGGTTTTCAAAGCTTTAGCGCGGGATCAAGGTTGTGATCCCAAGGTTTCCTGCCCGTGCAAGGGTTGGGTCAAGGCTCATGGGAAGGTATTCGCCGCGCCGCCACAATTCGGATAAGTCATCATAATGACGGCTCAACGGGTGCCCCGATTGGCCCGTGGAAATGACAAAGACACTGCTGTCGAGATCGGCAAAGTCATACACCCCGCGATAGCCTGCCGCGTGACGATTTTCATAGGGCGCATCCCCCTCCCATGAAATAGCCCCGCGCATCAGGCTATGCGGCCCGCCCGATGTGGATTGGCGGATGTTTACAATCCACGAAAAAAGATCGGTTTGGCCCAAGACGGGATGGCGATGCACCGCCTCATGTGCCGCGCCCCACCGCCAACTGTCCAAATTCGCGCCATATGTCTCGCGCAATTCAAGCAAGGCATCGTCAAGCGCGGCCTCTGCGATTTCAGGGCAGGTCTCAACGCGCGATGTCGTTCGCAGATCACACCAAACCGCTGCGCCATCGATGTTTCGGAACACGCGCTCGATAAAAATTGGCTCAACCGCGTAAAATTGATCTGCCAAGGGGCCGATATCGTCACGGATCAGCCGCTGTTGCAGCGCGCGCATCCACGCGATGTAGATCAAAGGCTCGGGCATATGCTCGTTCATATTGCCGTCCCAATCCGCCAAACGCTCCAAGGCGCGGGCGCGCATCCGCTCGGGCGTGCCTTCGGGGGCGGTTGTGCTTGTGAACCACAACTCCGCCCCAACCAAAGGTAGAATATTCACAGCCGCTGCAGAGACGGGATCAAGCTGCGCTTCGATGAAACTATCGCGCGTATGCACTTCGCGCATTTGCATCAACCGCTGCCAGCGCAACACGCGTTGCGTATCGCCCCAATTATAGCTCAAATGATCTGGAAAGGCACGATCTATCGTTTTGTTATTGGTGTTGCCAACGATGCCGCCCTCTGGGTTCACAAAGCTTGGATTGGCCTCAGCGGGCATCATGCCGCGCCATCGGTTCTGGTCAAGCCATCCTTGCGCAGGGATGCGCCCCTGACCAATCATCTCGGGATTGCGGCGGGGTTGGCGGCCAATGACCTGCAGCGCAATATTGTCTGCACTATCGGCCAAGGTCAGGTTTTGCGAGGGCGCGATATGAGCGCGCGTGGCGCGAATGGCTGCATCCACGGATTGCGCACGCATCAAGGCAAGCCCCGCTTGCAAACTGGTATTGCGGGGGTTGAGCGCCGTCCATGCCAAAGCCATGACATGGTTTTCAGGCGTGACCGTGCCCAATTCCCAATGGGTCGCAGGGATGACAGGGCCATTTCGGCTGTTGCGCAGAGTGATGGTTACAGGCGCACTATCTGCGACCTGAATGATTTCTTGGCGCGTCTCAAAGGGGATAAACTCCGCCCCCGCGCGGTAAAGCGTGGGATCGTTTGGATCAAGTTCTTCAACGAAGAGATCCATATCATCGATATAGGCCGAGGTCATGCCCCATGCCAAACGATCAGACCGCCCAACGGCCACGATGGGCATACCAGGAATGGTCGCCCCAATCACCCCGCCTGAAGCCAGTTCAAGCCGCGCCAGATACCAAATCGATGGGGCGCTTAAACCCAAATGGGGATCATTGGCCAGAAGGGTCGCGCCGCTTGTCGCGCGAAACGGGGCTGCGGCCCATGCGTTGGACGCCCCCGCAAGGCCGCGGGGCGCCACAGGATAGAGCGGGTCCTCAATGCGGGGCGTGGTTGTGATTTCAGCAAAATCACTGGGATCTGCGTTGAATAGGCTTGCATATTGCGGCAGCGCCGCAATGCCCGCACCCGGGGCATCGGGCAGCAAATCACGAATGCGTTCAGGGCGATCTAGGGCCAAAATCGCGCGGGCCCGTAAGACATCGCTTTGCGCTTGGTCACTCAAGGTGAGGGCCATCAACATTGAGATTGCGATACTGTCTTGCGGCCGCCATGGGGCGATATCGGGCTCGAACAAGAACAATTCGGGCGCCCCACGCCCTAAGGCCTCGCGCGCGATTTGATCCAACCACCCATTGACCCCTGCGGCATAGGCCTCGAGATCGTTGCGGGCGGCGGCCGAGTAATTGGCATAGGATGCTTCTGCATAGGCCTCGAGATCAAGGCGGCGCATGAGGTCATCGCTGCGCAGGCTGCGACCTCCGAATATTTCAGAAAGGCGGCCTTGTGCCGTGCGGCGCAAAACCAACATCTGCCACAGCCTGTCTTGCGCATGCGCAACGCCAAGGCCGTAGAACACATCTTGGTCAGTCGTCCCAAAAATATGCGGGATTGCCCCTTGGGCGCGCACAATCTCTGCGCCGTTTTCCAAGCCTGCCATGCGCCATGTGGCGTTATATTGGGGCAGGGATCGCGCGGCAAACCAATAGGCAATCGTGGTTGCAACCACGACCACAAAGATCACCACTGAGGTGATCCGCACAAACCAACGCAGCAGCGACCCCATTGCCCTGTCAGTTACGGGATGATGCGCGAGTAGCGCGTGCCTTCAAGCGTGGCGCCCGCAATCAGCCCCGCCTGACCAAACACGACCGCAATCACGGGATTTGTCAGGGTGTTGCTGTCGATGCCTAAAGATGCACCGCTTGCGTTAAAGGCATAGCGCACATCGGCACCAACCGCCCAACCCGGCGAGCCACGGAACGAGCTGAGCGCCTCTTCGGTCATGAAAAACAGCGCATGTGCATATTGCTGCGCGCCGATCTGAAATCCGAAAGATCCGCTGATTGCGTTGTAATAATCAACCGTTGCGCCATTGATACGCAATGCGCCGCGCCCATAAGATGCGCCAAAGCCAAAGCCAGCCTCGGTGACCAATGGCATGATCAGAACACCCGCCGCGTTATAGGCCAGTTCTTCTGTTCCTGGAACTTCTTGGAACATGAATTCCTGCGCGCTGTCCACGCGTGCATCCAGACGCTGCGAGGCTTGCGAATTCACCCCATTGCCGCAGGCCGCCAAGAACGGCACCGCTGTCCCGCCAAGCACGAAATTGCGGCGGGTCAGAATTTGGGGCGAATGAGATTGTTTTGTTTCACTGCTCATATGTGACCTCATTCCCTGTAATGTCTCTGCCCATCTTTTACGGGGTTGCGCGTGGTTTGTCATGAGCAAAGCGGCGCAATTTTATCAATTGACGCAGGTTTGAGGTGTTTTTGCCTAGCCCTGTAGGATGGCCGCAACCCTTGGGGCGAAATAGGTCAACACACCATCACAGCCCGCGCGGCGGAAACACATCAGGCTTTCAAGCATGACTTTTTCGCCGTCTATCCACCCGTTCGCCGCGGCGGCCTCGATCATCGCGTATTCGCCTGAAACCTGATAGGCATAGGTCGGCGCGCCAAAGCGGTCTTTGACCGCGCGCGCAATGTCCAGATAGGGTTGGCCTGGTTTCACCATAACCATATCCGCCCCTTCCATCAAATCGCGCTCAACGCAGGCCAAGGCCTCGTTGCGATTGGCGGGATCAATTTGATAGGTTTTTTTATCACCTTTCAGCGCACCAGACGCACCTACCGCATCACGAAATGGCCCGTAATAGCTTGAGGCGAATTTGGCGGCGTAGGACATAATTGTCACATTGCGGTGGTTTGCCCCTTCAAGCGCGCTGCGAATGGCGCGGATGCGGCCATCCATCATATCCGATGGCCCCAAGATATCTGCGCCTGCCTCGGCCTGCGCCAATGCCATTTTCACCAATGCCTCAATGGTTTCGTCATTGATGATTTGACCATCGCGCACATAGCCGTCATGCCCGTTGATATTATAAGGATCGAGGGCAATATCGGTCATAACCGCAATATTGGGGGCGGTCTTTTTAATCGCGGCAATCGCGCGATTGGTCAGGTTTTTAGGGTTCCACGCCTCGGCGCAGTCCTCGGTTTTCAGCAAGGGATCCGTGTAGGGGAACAGGCAGATCGCGGGAATGCCAAGCGCCTCGGCCTCCTGCGCGGCTTTGACCACCAGATCAAGCGACAAACGATTGACCCCAGGCATGGAGGCGACAGGTTCGCAAACCCCTTCGCCATCGCGCAAAAACACGGGCCAAATGAGATCATTGACGCTTAATTCCACCTCGCGGGTCAGATTGCGCAAAGCGGCGCTTGCGCGGGTGCGGCGATGACGGGCGAGGGGAAACGGGGCTTGGGTCACGCTGATCTCCTTGATCCTATCTGTCTCAAATTTCTGACAGGTCACAGGAGATTTCTCAAGGCTAGAAAAGGCCATAATTGCCGCGTAGAAGGGGGTGGGGTGCGAAAATAGGGCCAAGAAAATCAGTGCAGTTTCTCGATCATATCATCACGGTTTTGGATTTCTCCGCTTTTGAGGCGGTGTGGTATTGGGTGTTGTTTGCGCTTTTGTGGTCACATTGGACACAAACCACGCTTGGTGTGCCCTTTGCTATGATCCGCCGTGCCGAATTGGGGGATGAAACCGCGCGAAGCGATGCGCTGCAATTGGCCGAGATCACCGCGCGTGATTTGCGCGGCCTCGATGCACAGCTTGGGCCAATCTTGGTGACGCTTTTAGGGCTGATCTTGGGGTTTCTGGCTGCGCTTGGCTTTTATTATGACAGTCCTTTGGCGCAGTCGGTGTTCTTTCTTGTCATGCCCGCCGTAGGTGTCGGCTATTTGCGCAATCGTTTGGCGCAGGCTTGGCCGCAGATCCCGCCACAGGATCAGATCCGCGCATTGATGCGCCATCGCCGCCGTTTGCAATTCTTTGGCAGCGTGTTGATTTTTTTCACGGCGATTTGGGGCGTGTTTTTCCTTCAACGTGTCCCGCAATCACCGCTTTGATCTTGACACGCGGGGCTGCCCCTTTACCTGACGCTTCCATGTCACACGCAAAACCCCAACCCGCCCATATTCGCGCCTCTGGCGTGCCCGAAGGATATGACGCGCAGATGATCCTGCGCGAATTAGAGCGCGCGGGGTCTGATGAGGCAATGGTGCTGCATATTGCGCGTGATGACAAACGTGCTGAAAGCATTGCCGCTGCGCTGCAATTCTTTGCCCCTGACCTGACCCTTCTGCGCTTTCCCGGCTGGGACTGTCTGCCCTATGATCGCATCTCCCCCAATGCCGAGATTTCAGCGCGGCGCATGGCGACCTTGGCGCGGTTGGTGCAGGGCGGGGTTGGGCCAGCGGTTGTTTTAACCACGCTTAATGCGGCCACGCAATTTTTGCCCCCGCGCGATTTGCTGCGCGAGGCGGCCTTTCACGCCACAGTGGGCCAGCGCATAGACGAAGACGCCTTGCGCGCCTTTTTGGTGCGCATGGGGTTCACGCAAACCCCCACTGTGACCGAGGCGGGGGATTATGCCCTGCGCGGCGGGATTATTGACATTTGGCCTGCGGGAACACCGCAACCCTATCGGCTTGACCTTTTTGGCGATGTTCTTGATGGGCTGCGCAGTTTTGACCCTGTCACGCAGCGCAGTCTTGAAACCCTGACCCATTTATCGCTTTCGCCCGTCTCCGAGGTTGTGATGGACGAGGCCGCAATCACGCGGTTTCGACAGAATTACCGCATCGAATTTGGGGCTGCGGGAAATGATGATCCGCTCTATGAGGCGGTCAGTGCGGGGCGCAAATATCAAGGCGTGGAACATTGGCTGCCCTATTTTCACCCCAAGCTTGAGACTTTGTTTGATTATCTGCCCGATGCCGTGGTCACGATGGATGACCAGACCGTGCCGCAGCACGCCGCACGATGGGAGACGATCAGCGACCAATATGACACGCGCAAAACGGCATTGACGCAAAAGGGCCGCTTGGACAGTGTCTATAAACCTGTGCCGCCTGGCTTGCTCTATCTTGACGAGACGCGGTTTGCTGCCGCCTTGGCGCCGCATCGGGTTTTGCATTTCTCACCGCTGCCTGCCGCCACGGGCCCGAATGTGATTGATGCAGGTGGGCGTGTCGGGCGCAATTTCGCGCCTGAACGGCAGCAAGAGAATATCAATATATTTGAGGCGCTTTGCGATCATATCCGCGATATGCGCCAATCGCGCGCGGTGATTTTGGCCTCTTGGTCAGAAGGGGCGCGGCAACGCCTGATGCAGATTTTGACCGATCAAGGCTTGTCTGGTTTGGTCAAGCTCGAACATTTCACGCCTGATCTGCCCAAAGGCAGCATCTCCTGCGTGATCTGGCCGCTTGAGGAGGGGTTTACCGCCCCCAATCTGGCGGTGATCTCAGAGCAAGATGTGTTGGGCGACCGCCTGATCCGTCCGCGCCGTAAAACCAAACGTGCCGAGAATTACCTGACCGAGGCGCAAAGCCTGTCAGCGGGTGATTTGGTGGTGCATGTTGATCACGGCATCGGGCGGTTTAAGGGGCTTGAAACCATCACCGCCGCGGGCGCCCCGCATGAATGTTTGGCCCTTGAATATGCGGGCGGGGATCGTCTGTTCTTGCCCGTTGAGAATATCGAACTTCTCAGTCGCTATGGCCATGATGAGGGTCTGCTTGATAAACTTGGCGGTGGCGCATGGCAGGCGAAAAAGGCGCGGATGAAAGAGCGCATCCGCCTGATCGCGGATAAGTTGATCCGTATCGCCGCCGAACGCGAATTGCGCCAAGCGCCGATTTTGGGCACGCCTGATGACATGTGGGAGAATTTCTGCGCCCGCTTCCCCTATGAGGAAACCGAGGATCAGCTGTCTGCCATCGCGGATGTGGTGGAAGATTTGGCCCGTGGCCGCCCCATGGATCGTTTGATCGTTGGCGATGTTGGGTTTGGCAAAACCGAAGTCGCCATGCGCGCGGCCTTTATCGCGGCGGCCTCTGGCCTGCAGGTGGCGGTGATCGCCCCCACGACATTGCTTGCGCGTCAACACGCCCGCACCTTTGCCGAGCGGTTTCGTGGCTTCCCGCTTAAAGTTGCGCAATTGTCTCGCTTTGTGTCTGCGAAAGAAGCCGCAGAAACCCGCGCAGGGTTGGCGGATGGGACGGTTGATATTGTCATCGGCACCCACGCGCTCTTGGCCAAAGGGGTGCGCTTTGCCAATCTTGGGCTTTTGGTGATTGATGAAGAGCAACGCTTTGGCGTGAACCACAAAGAGCGGCTCAAAGAATTCCGCTCTGAGGTTCATGTGCTGACCCTATCGGCCACGCCTATTCCGCGCACATTGCAGATGTCGCTTTCTGGTGTGCGTGACCTTAGCCTGATTGGAACGCCGCCAGTTGATCGGTTGGCTATTCGGTCTTATGTCAGCGAATTTGACGCGGCCACCATCCGCGAGGCGCTGTTGCGCGAACATTATCGCGGTGGTCAGTCCTTTTATGTTGTGCCGCGCATTGAAGACTTGCCCGAGATTGAAACCTTCCTGCGGGATCATGTGCCAGAGGTCAGTTTCGTGGTGGCGCATGGCCAGATGGCCGCAGGTGATCTCGATGATCGCATGAATGCATTTTACGATGGCAAATACGATGTTCTGCTTGCCACAACGATCATTGAATCGGGGATTGATATCCCGACCGCCAATACGATGGTCATTCACCGCGCGGATATGTTCGGTCTGGCGCAGTTGTATCAGATCAGGGGCCGTGTTGGACGCGCGAAAACCCGCGCTTACGCCTATTTCACGACCAAGCCCCGCGGGAAATTGACCCCCGCCGCTGAAAAACGCCTCAGGGTGTTGGGCAGCCTCGACAGTCTTGGCGCAGGCTTCACCATTGCATCCCAAGACCTCGATATTCGCGGGGCAGGCAATATCGTGGGTGAGGAGCAATCGGGCCATGTCCGCGAGGTGGGGTTCGAGCTGTATCAATCCATGTTGGAGGAGGCGATTGCCGCCATCCGCTCTGGTGCGGCGGAAAGCACCGTAAGTGACGGGCAATGGTCGCCGCAGATCAATTTGGGCGTGCCCGTCATGATCCCCGAGGCCTATATCCCCGATTTGGATGTGCGGCTTGGCCTCTATCGCCGCCTGTCGCAATTGGAAAGCAAGGTCGATCTCGAAGGGTTTGCCGCCGAGATGATTGACCGCTTCGGCCCGCTGCCGCGCGAAGTGAACACGCTGCTTTTGGTCATGCGGATCAAGGCTATGTGCAAACGCGCCCATATCGCCAAGATGGATGCAGGGCCCAAAGGGGCGACTTTGCAATTCCACAATGACAAATTCCCAAACCCTGCGGGCCTTGTTGCCTTTGTCGAAAATCAGCGCGGGCTGGCTAAGATCAAAGATAATAAAATCGTCATTCGCCGTGACTGGGCCAAGGATGCCGATAAGATCAAAGGGGCCTTCGCAATTGCCCGCGATCTGGCCGAACAGGCGAAGGGCTAGCCTGCCTGTTCGGATTTTGGCATCATTTGCATCAGCCCCACGGCGATTGCGGCAAAGATCAGCGCGAATGAGATCAGGGGCAGGGGCGTGCCGTCAAAAAACTGGCCCACAATCGCCCCCAGAACCGCGCCGCCGATGGTTGCGATGGCGCCCATCACCGAACTGGCCGTGCCCGCGATATGGCCCAAAGACTCTAGCGCGAGGGCGTTCAGATTGCCCAAGGTAAAGGCTGCAGCGGCAAAGATTGTCAAAGTCCATGCAATATAAAGCGCAAAGCCTTGCCCCGCCTCAAAGATCAGGCCAAAGGCCAATAGCGCGATGCTGCTGTTGAACAGCACCACAAATAACGTGCCTCGCACCATAGCGCGCATACCAAATCGCATAACCATTTTGCCGTTGATTGGCCCTGAAGGGGCAGCCATCAATGCAATCGCACAAAACCAGAATGGAAATTCAGCGCCGCGTCCAAAGCTGAGGTCAAACACCTGCTGAATGGAGGAAATCACCCCAAACAGCGCCCCGAAGATGCAGGTTTGCACAAGAATGGAAAGCTGCATTTGGCGCATTCCAAGGGCGGTCGAAATGGCGGATTTGAGGGCGGCAAGATTTGGCTTTTGCCGCCGCTCGGGCGGTAGGGTTTCGGGTTGCCGCAGACCCAGCCATGAGACTGATAAAAGGATAAAGACCAAAAACGCCACAAAGATCGCCCGCCAGCCAAAGCCCGCGATAATCGCCGCACCGATTAACGGGGCGATGGCGGGGAAAATGGTGAAAACCAACATGGCATAGGACACAATCTGCGCCATCGCGCGGCCCTGATAAAGGTCGCGCACCATTGCCAAGGTCACAACACGGGGGCCTGCGGCACCAATGCCCTGCAAAACGCGCGCCGCCAAAACAAGCTCGAGAGAGGGGGCATAATGGGCCAAGATCGCCCCAAGCGCGTAGAACCCTGCGCCGAGATAAATCACGGGCTTGCGTCCCAAAGCGTCTGAAATTGGGCCAGCGATGAAAATTCCAATCCCCATGCCAAAGATAAATGAGGTCAGGATCAATTGCGCGCGGTTGATGTCATCTGGCGAAAGCTCGGCCGCGATTTGGGGCAGGGCAGGCAGCATTGCATCCATCGAAAAAGCGATGGTTGCAAAGAGCATCCCCATCATTGCCGTAAATTCAAGCTTTGAGGGGGATTTTGAGGCAGGGGTCATTCGGGGGCCGTTTCTTGGACTTGTTGGTTCAGCTCATCAATCACATTGAGCCAGAAATCGCTAGGCTGTGCGCCGGTAACAACGTGTTGATTGGCGATAATAAAACAGGGCACCCCCGTCACCCCACGGGTGCGGGCATGTTGGTCGCGTGCGGTAATGTCGGCCTGATCCACATCACCCGCTAAGAGGCGCGCGATCATTGCGCGGTCAAGACCGATCTCGCTTGCGATACCCTCTAGAACATCTGCGGCACCGATATCGCGGTGGCTGATGAAATAGGCCTTGAAAATTGCCACCGCAGCCGCGGTTTGGCGCCCCTCTAGCCCCGCCCAATGGATGAGGCGGTGCGCGTTTAATGTATTGGGCGTGCGGGGGATGGCCGCAAAATCTATCGATAAACCCGCTTTTTCGGCATGTTCCAGAACGGGGGCATAGGCGGAGGCGGCATTGGCCCGCCCGCCGAATTTTGTCTCAAGATAGGTGGCACGATCCATCCCTTGGGGCGGCATATCGGGGTTCAATTGGAACGGATGCCATTCGACCACAAAGGGGTGGTCTGCGCGCTGTTCCATTGCGCGGGCAAGGTTTGTCCAACCAATATAGCACCACGGGCAAATCGGATCGGATAGGATGTCGAGTTTGATGCTCATAGGGCTGTCCAGCCGCCATCAACGGACACGGTTGTTCCTGTGATCTGATCGGCGGCGGCGCTGCACAGAAACGCAACTGTGCCGCCCAATTGTTCGACTGTGGCGAATTCTTTGGAAGGTTGGCGGGCCAACATCACATCCCGCACAACTTGGTCACGGCTCATATTATGCGTTTTCATTTGATCGGGGATTTGCGCTTCGACCAACGGGGTCAAGACATAGCCCGGGCAAATGGCGTTTGCTGTGATGGGGTCTTCGGCGGTTTCAAGGGCGGTCACCTTGGTCAGGCCAACGACCCCGTGCTTTGCCGCCACATAGGCCGATTTATAGGGCGAGGCGGTCAATCCATGCGCCGAGGCAATATTGACCACGCGCCCCCAACCCGCCTTGCGCATCATCGGCAGCACCACAGCCGTGGTATGAAACGCGGAGGAGAGATTGATCGCGATGATCGCGTCCCATTTTTCGGGCGCGAAGCCCTCAATCGGGGCGACATGTTGAATGCCCGCATTGTTCACAAGAATATCACATCGCCCTGCCGCCTCAATCAGGGCGCGGCATTGATCGGGCTTCGACATATCTGCCGCGATATAGCGCGCGCTGATGCCATGACGTTTGCCTAAATCAGCCGCCAGATCATGGTCTTCGGGGCGGTCTGTAAAGGAATTGAGAACAACATCCGCGCCCGCCTGCGCCAGTATCTCAGCCACGCCCAGCCCAATCCCCGAGTTTGAACCCGTGATAACAGCGGTTTTTCCTGAAAGATCAGTCTGTAATGCCATGGTAAGAATCTCCTGCGGCTCGAATATGGGGGAGGGGGCCTAGACCCGCTGCCGCAGAGAAAACCCCAAAAAAAACGCCGGCACAAGGCCGGCGCAAGTTATTGAGGCAGGTTTCATACAGGCAAGAAACCTATCGAGCAGTGCCTTATGTATAACCATGTTTGCGGTAGAGTTCCAAGAGAAAAGTTTGCGCTTCTTGCGCCAAGCCCCTAGCATTGTTCCTATAATTAAGAAGAAAACGGGGATTGTTATCAAAATGGCACGAGTTTGTTTCAGACGTTTTGGGGTATGGGTGGGGGCCGCGATTGTCGCTGTGTCAACCGCACATGCCGAACCGCAACATGGCATCGCTATGTATGGCGAGCCTGCCCTCCCACCAGATTTTGTGCATTTGCCCTATGCAAATCCAGATGCGCCGACAGGCGGGCGGATCGTGACAGGCGAGGTTGGGGGCTTTGACAGCCTCAACCCGCATATCCGTTTGGGCAGCACGCCATGGCAATTGCGGTTCTTGGCATATGAATCGCTTTTGATCCGCTCTTGGGACGAACCGTTCACGCTTTACGGCCTGTTGGCCGAATCGGTTGAGGTTGATCCTGCGGGGTTTTGGGTTGAGTTCACGCTTAACCCTGCGGCGCGATTCTCGGATAATAGCCCTGTCACAATGGAAGATGTGATTTGGTCATACGAGACTTTGGGCACTGAAGGGCATCCGCGCTATCTGAATGCGTGGCAGAATGTCGACACAATCGAGGAGCTTGATGAGCGCCGCTTGCGGATCATGTTCAAGGAAGCTGATCGTGAAATGGCGCTGATCATGGGCCTGCGCCCCATTTTGAAAAAGGCGCAATGGGACGGGCAAGATTTTCAAGCCTCAGGTTTGGATGTGATCCCCATCGCTTCGGCCCCTTATGTGGTTGATGATTTCGAGGCGGGGCGTTTTGTGTCCTTACGCCGCAATCCTGATTATTGGGGGGCGGACTTGCCCGTGCGCCGTGGCACCAATGTGATTGATGAAATCCGCTTGGAATTCTTTGCAGATGGCAATGCGATGTTTGAGGCGTTCAAAGCGGGTATCGTGACGACAATGCGCGAAACAAACGCGGCAAATTGGGCTGAAAACTATCAATTCCCCCGTGTGCAATCGGGCGAGGTTATTCTTTCCGAAGTGCCGCACCAGCGCCCCTCTGGAATGAATGGGTTGGTGATGAACACGCGCCGCGCGGCCTTTTCCGATTGGCGCGTCCGCGAGGCGATGATCCAAGCCTTTAATTTCGAATATATCAATCTCACCTTGAATGGCGGGGTCGAGCCGCGGATTACCTCCTATTTCTCGAACTCGCCCTTGGGGATGCGCGATGGGGCGGCCACGGGCCGTGTGGCCGAGTTCCTTGCGCCGTTTGAGGCGGATTTGCTGCAAGGGGCGCTTGAGGGCTATGCCCTGCCACAAACCGATGGCACCGAGGCTAATCGCGCAGGAATTCGCCGCGCAATGGCCCTGCTTGAGGAGGCAGGATATCGCGTTGAAAACGGGGTGATGCAGACGCCCGAAGGGGCGCCTTTTACGTTTGATATTCTGCTCTCCCAAGGGTCGACCGATATGCAATCCATCGTGAATATCTATGTCGAGGCTTTGGTACGGCTTGGGATTGTTCCCACAGTCACCACTGTTGACAGCGCGCAATATCGCGAACGGATTGATAATTTCGACTTTGATATGACCGATATCACCCGTGGTCTGTCGCTAAGCCCGGGCAATGAGCAGCGGCTTTATTGGGGCTGTGATTTGGCGGAAACCACAGGATCACGTAATTTGATGGGGGCCTGCCATCCTGCGATTGAGGCGATGATTGACCAAATGTTGACCTCGGCAAGCCAAGAGGATTACCGCGCGGCTGTCCACGCCTTGGATCGCGTGCTGATGAGCGAGCGTTATGTAATCCCATTTTGGTATTCGCCAATCAGCCGCTTGGCGCATAATGTCGAGCTGAAATTCCCCGACTACATCCCGATTTATGGCGATTGGATCGGATGGCAGCCCGATGTCTGGTGGGTAGAGCCGCAATAAAGAAAAAGGGCGGTCGAAGGGCCGCCCTTTTTATTGGGATTTAGGCCGATGCGGTCACGGGGCTATTTCGCGGTCTTGGACGCGGCCATAGCCTCGACCGCCTTTTTCGCATCCTTGCCATTAGGGTAGACAAGCCCCGCGGAAATGATCAGCTTTGCTGCGTCCTCGACAGTCATATCCAGTTCAATCGTGTCCTTGCGAGGCACAAACAGCAAAAAGCCCGATGTCGGATTTGGTGTGGTGGGCAAAAACACGGAAATCAGATCATCGCCAAGCTTTTCGGCCACTTCGCCTTTGGCCTTGGTTGAGACAAAGGCGATGGCCCAGATACCTTTGCGCGGATATTCGACCATGCAGGCGCGGTCAAAATTCTGCTCACCTTGTGCCAAAACAGTTTCGACAATTTGTTTCAGCCCTGAATAGACAGAGCGCACAAGCGGGATCGACAAAACCAAACTTTCGGCCCAACGGATCAGCGAGCGGCCAATGAGGCCCTTGGCAATCCAGCCAACAATCACCGCAAAAACGAGGAAGGTCGCCACGCCAAGGCCGCGAATATCAACCTGAAGGCCCGTATAGTGTTGGATCAAAAGCAGCGGGTTATAGCGGCCTGGAATAAAGGGCAAAACCCAACTGTCGATCCATCCGATCAGCGTCCAGACCAACCAAATGGTCACCGCAATCGGGGCAATGACCACCACGCCTGTAAAGAAATTATTGCGTAGGGCGGCCAAGATGCCGCGGCGTGGGGGTTTGGGATTTTCGGGCAATTGCATGATGCGGGGGCGCGTTGGGGAACCGTTAAACCTGTCTCGATCAGATGTAAGGGGGTTTCGTTAACCTTACAAGAGGCAAGGGGCGGCGGGGTCGTCAGGGTTCCATTGCCATGGCCAGCGCAATCTGGGCGCCAAGGCGGGCATTGTTACGGATCAGGGCAATATTGGCTGCAAGGCTTGCCCCTTGGGTGGCCTCTAGAATTTCAGCGAGAAGAAACGGGGTCAGTGCCTTTGCCGTGATGTTCTGTGCATCGGCCTTGCGCACCGCATTTTCGATCACAGGCGCAAGAGTTTCGGCGGCGATTTCATCCGCCTGAGGGATTGGGTTTGTAACCAATTGCCCACCCTTCAGCCCCAATGTCCTGCGCATCAGATGGGCGCGGGCGATCTCTTGGGGGCTGTTTATTTGCAGGGGCGCGCGAATGCCACTGTCGCGTGACCAAAAGGCAGGGATCATCTCTTGGCCATAGGCAATGACAGGCACGCCCAATGTTTCGAGCGTTTCAAATGTTTTGGGCAAATCCAGAATGGCCTTTGCCCCCGCACAGACCACCGTCACAGCCGTTTCGGCCAGTTCTGGCAAATCGGCAGAGATGTCAAAACTGTGCTCCGCCCCGCGATGCACGCCCCCAATGCCCCCCGTAGCAAACACGCGAATGCCCGCAAGATGGGCGCAGATCATGGTTGCGGCCACTGTAGTGCCACCTGTCTGGCCAAGAACAAGCGCCGCCGCCAAATCAGCCCGCGAAAGTTTCGCGGCCCCCGTGACCTGCGCAAGGTTGCGCAACTGTGTCTCGGAAAGCCCAATTTTAATTTCCCCCTGAACCACGGCGATTGTGGCAGGCACCGCGCCCTGATCTCGAATTTCGGCCTCAACGGCCTGTGCGGTTTCAAAATTGGCGGGGTAGGGCATGCCATGGGTGATGATGGTGCTTTCAAGGGCAACCACAGCGCCGCCTGTCTTTAGGGCATGTGCAACATCCGGGGCGATGGTGAGGGGAAGCATGCTTAATCCTTTCCCGCCACATAAGCGGCGGCTTCGTTGAGTGCAAAAATTTGCGCTTCTTCACGCGATGCACCACCGGTTTCGGCGGCGATATGGGCGGCCATGAACCGATCCCCTGCACCTGTCGCGCGGGCGGCGGTGACCTGTGGTGGCGTGCCCGTCACTGTTTCGGCACCCGCCTTGGCGTCTACAGTCAGGCCCGCACCATCGGTCACGATCACGCGCGCAGCCCCCGCCGTGATCAGCGCATCTGCGGCTTCTGTGGCCGAGAGGTCAGGCGCTTGCCCTGCGATCAAACAGGCCTCACGGCGATTGACATAAAGGCTTGCCATTGGGTGATGCAAAAGCGGGCAAAGACGCGTGGCCTTGCCGGGTGATGCGGGCGCAATGCGTAAATCCGCCGCCTGAAAGGCAGGGGCATCCGCGATATAAGCCAAAAGCGCTTCGGTCAAATTGCCATCAAGCGCCATTACGCCTTGATAGGGGGCCGCGGCATCCCCCAAGGGGCCATGCTCTAGGGGGGCTAAAATCTGCGCGCCTGCGGCCTCAAGGCCATGTGCATCGGCGATGGCAGCCATCACTTGGCCTTGCGCCTCAATCGCCATGTAGTGGTCGGTCGGCCATTCAGAGCTGCGAAAAATGTGGTCGCAATTCATGCCGCGCTTTTCGCAAAAGGCCAGCAAATCCGCGCCTTCGGCATCACGCCCGATCATGGTCAGCAAAACGGGCTGCATCCCATAGGCGGCAAGCCCGATGGCAATATTCAACGCCACCCCGCCAGGGATGCGCGTAATACGCCCCGCAACATCATCGCCAAGGGCCATTGCCGTATCTGTGCGACCAATCACGTCCCACAGAACCGATCCGATGCAGATAATGCTATTCTTTGTCATGGCTGCGTCTCTATCCCGCCTAAGGGCCTGCGTCTATGCCCCAGCGGTGCTGTTGCAGATGGCCCTTGCGGGCAGGGGGAAAATGCCCTAAAGCGCGCCTGTCCGAAAGGGCAATTCACAGGCGAGGGCGGGTCGCATAGGGGAGACATCCTTATCGATCCACCGGTTGGGGCACGGCCCCTGATCCCTCGCTCAGGCGCAAACCGGAAAGGAAACTATTATGGCGCTTCCTGATTTTTCTTTGCGTCAGCTTTTGGAAGCTGGCGTTCACTTTGGTCACCAGACCCATCGTTGGAACCCTCGCATGGCCCCGTATATCTACGGCGACCGCAATGGGATTCACATTCTTGACCTGACCCAGACTGTTGACCTGCTTGAGCAGGCTTTGGTTGCAGTGCGCGAAACTGTTGCCAAAGGCGGCAGCATCTTGTTCGTAGGCACCAAGCGTCAGGCACAGCGCCCCATTGCCGAGGCGGCAGAGCGTTGCGCACAGTATTACATGAACCACCGTTGGTTGGGCGGCACGCTGACCAACTGGCAGACTGTTTCCAACTCGATCAAGCGTTTGAACGAGATTGATGAAGCGATGCAAAATGGTATTGAGGGCCTGACCAAGAAAGAGCGTCTTGGCATGGAACGCGATCAGGCGAAGCTGCAAGCCTCGCTTGGCGGTATCCGCGAAATGGGCGGCCTGCCTGATCTGATCTTTGTGATTGACGTTAACAAAGAAGACCTCGCCATTGCCGAAGCCAACAAGCTGGGCATTCCTGTTGTGGCGGTTGTTGATAGCAACTGTTCGCCCGCAGGCGTGGATTACGTCATTCCTGGAAATGATGACGCGGCGCGTGCCATCAGCCTTTACTGTGATCTGATTTCGCGCGCAGCCCTTGATGGGATGAGCGTGCAGATGGATGCAGCGGGCGTTGATCTTGGCGCAATGGAAGAGACTGTCGAAGAAACCTTGGCCGAAGCAGCACCTGCTGAAGAAGCCGCAGAAGACGCTTCTGCCTAAGGGGTTCTAAGTTTGGCGGGAAAGCGCGCCTTTCCCGCTCGACTGACATATCTGTGACATATCGGCGGGGCATATCCCCGCCTGACTTACAAATCAGGAGATTCTCACCATGGCAATCACTGCTGCAATGGTAAAAGACCTGCGCGAAGCAACTGGCGCAGGCATGATGGACGCAAAAAAAGCGCTGACCGAAACCGATGGCGATTTTGACGCCGCGATTGACTGGTTGCGCACCAAAGGTTTGGCGAAAGCGGCCAAGAAATCTGGTCGCACTGCGGCCGAAGGTTTGGTTGCTGTTGCAGTCTCAAACGGCAGCGCGGTTGCGGTTGAAGTGAACTCGGAAACCGATTTCGTTGCGAAAAACGCTGAATTCCAATCCATGGTTGCAGGTATCGCGCAAGCGGCGCTTGGCGTGGATGATGTAGATGCGTTGAAAGCTGCGGATATGGGCGGCAAGCCTGTTGAAACAGTGATCACCGATGCGATTGCGAAAATCGGTGAAAACATGGCGCTGCGCCGCATGGCAAAATTGTCGGGCCAGACGGTTGTGTCTTATGTGCACAACGCCGCGGCTGATGGCATGGGCAAGATCGGCGTTCTTGTCGCGTTCAATGGCACCGATGAGGGTTTTGCCCGTCAGGTGGCAATGCATGTTGCAGCGGTGAACCCTGCATCCTTGTCTGTGGATGATCTGGATCCTGCGATTGTGGAAAAAGAGCGTCAGGTGCAAATCGACATCGCGCGTGAATCTGGCAAGCCAGAGGCCGTCATCGAGAAGATGATCGAAGGCCGTATGCAGAAATTCCTCTCCGAAGTAACCTTGGTGAACCAAGCCTTCGTCATCAACCCAGACTTGACTGTCGCGGCTGCAGCGAAAGAAGCGGGTGTTGAGCTGACAGGGTTTGTGCGCCTTGAGGTTGGTGAAGGCATTGTGGTGGAAAAAGAAGATTTCGCCGCAGAGGTTGCGAAGGCCGTTCAAGGCTAAGTCTGCGCCAAATTGCGAAACAATGAAGGGCAGGGGGCAACTCCTGCCTTTTTTCTTGGTAAATGAAAACGGCGTCACTCAGGGACATGAATGACGCCGCCAACAGCCCGCTTTTTATTTGGGGACGCGGGACTGACAGGTTGCTCTAGGTACAACCTGTATGTGCCTGCGGGGGACACCGCGCGACACATAGCGTTATTATATTCAATTTAAGAACATTCGACACTGAGGAATTCCTCACGGCTGACCATGGTCACGCAACTGTGAGATAGGTTAATAATTGGTTAATAAAATTATTCTGCGATCAATTTCAAATAAAAATTTGATTTAAAACCAGTGCTTTAGCGGCGGCTTGCGCAGTTGTGTCAGCCTGTAGCACATCTCGTGCGCCGCGTAGATGTTTCTCAACCGTTGTTACATTTATCTCCATGGCAAAGGCTATCTCGCGCATGGTGCGCCCCTTGATTACCAATTCCAACGCTTCGCGCTGTCGTTCCGTTAGGATTCGCAAATGTGGCGAGACGGGCAGTGCAGTGGCGCATAGGTGGAACAGGTGACAATAGGCAAAGATAATTTCACCGTGCTCATCCCACATCTCGATAAGCGCCTCTTGGGTCATATGTTCCGCGCCGATCAATCCGAATTCCGCATTTGCCGCATGGTGGCGCCGTGGCAGCGAAACTGTATATCCCGCTGTGATCGCATGAGCCGTAAAAAGCTCATATAATTCGCGCTCGGCACGAGATAACGCAGTTCCATCAGGTGGCGCTGATGACAAATGCGTCCAAGGTTCTGCACCAGTGTTGGACATAGCCCATTTGACGATAGGACAGACGCGATAGAGATTTTCGCCAACATAGCCCGCAATCAACGTTTTAGGACAGTTGTGCAGGATACGATTGTCATGCGCGTGACCCGTCTTGCCAAATTCAGCAGCGATCGGGTTGGTGGCATATATGAAACAGCGAAAGCCGTAAGACGTCAGCATCTCTTGATGAAGCCTGACCAAGCTCTCGGCATCAGCGCAGGCTAAGTAACGCGCAGTTTGTGCATCAACCATAACAACCCCCAAGTTTAGCGAATTGAATGTATCTGCGCGGGGGGATGGCTGTCGAGCGAATAATATAAAAATTTTTTAAATCAGGTGGTTGCTAAAATTTATTGAAGTAAGGCTGTATCCTGCCTCATTATAAATTTAACATAATCATGATTATCGGACAAATAGATATGCGCAAAATCTCGCGCCCCCATGATCACCCAAGAGCGTATCCAGCGCCGCGCACAGTGCGAATTGGGTCACCCTCGCCCCCGCCTCGCAGCGCCTTGCGCAGACGGCCAACATGAACATCGACTGTGCGACTGTCGACATAGATATCGCGGCCCCAGACGCGGTCGAGTAATTGTTCACGGCTCCAAACGCGACCTGGGCGTTCCATGAAGGCGGTCAGCAAACGAAACTCAGTCGGCCCAAGATTAATCTGTGCTTCACCGCGGAATGCGCGATGTGCGCTGGTGTCGAGTTTGATATCCTCATATTCCAATGTCTCCCCCACCGAAGATGGCCGTGTGCGGCGCAACTGGCTGCGGGTGCGGGCCAAAAGTTCGGCCAAGGAATAAGGTTTCGTGACATAGTCATCTGCGCCCGTCTCAAGGCCGCGAATTTTGTCGACCTCTTCGGATCGCGCAGAAAGCATGATCACAGGTATCCGCGCCGTTTGCGTGCCTGACTTTAACTGACGACACACTTCGATGCCTGACACATTGGGCAGCATCCAATCCAAGATAATCAAATCGGGCGGTGTTTCGCGCGCGATAAGCAATGCCTCATCACCGCTATCGGCGGTCAGCACGTCAAACCCTTCAGCCGCGATATTATAGGCCAAAACCTCGCGCTGTGCGGGTTCGTCTTCGACAACCAAAATTACGGGGGAATGTGCCATGTTACGCTACTTTTTTGTTGGATTACGACTTGTTAGAGGCTTCAGAGATCACATCTTGCTTGGGGCGGATATCCTCGGGCATCGAGCCTGTTACGAGATAGACCACCTGCTCTGCAATCGAGGTGACATGATCCCCCATGCGTTCAATGTTTTTTGCCATAAAATGCAGATGCATACAGGCCGTAATTGATCTTGGATCTTCCATCATAAAGGTCAGATATTCGCGGAAAAGTGCAGAATAAATCTGATCAATTTCGAGATCGCGCTCGCGCACATCTTCGGCCAAGCCCAGATCCCGTTGGATATAGGCATCAAGCACATCTTTTAGCATCAGTTCCACCTCGCGCGCCATTCGGCGCAGTGAAGCAGTTGCGCCCTCAATCGGGGGCTGCGCCATCACCGCATGGCTGCGCTTGGCGATGTTTTTCGAATAATCCCCAATCCGTTCCAAATTGGTCGAAACGCGGAAAACAGAAAGCACCGTGCGCAAATCGGACGCTGTAGGCGAGCGCAAGGCCAAAATGCGCGCGGCTTCCTCGTTCACTTGGGTTTCCAAGGCATCAATGGCCGCGTCCCCTGCCCGCACCAGATCGGCCAGTTCAGGGTCGCGCGTGTCCAAAGCCAAGACCGATTTATGGATCGAGTCCTCGACCAACCCGCCCATCTTCATGATCCCCGCCTGAATGCTCTCTAGGTCGCGGTCAAATGAGGAAACGATATGTTCATTCGTGTTCATGGCAGCCCTTCCAAGCCGAGAATTAACCGATACGGCCCGTGATATAGCTTTCGGTGCGCGGGTCTTCGGGATTGGTGAAAATCTTTGAGGTGTCGTCAAATTCAACCAAGTTTCCTAGGTGGAAAAACGCGGTCTTTTGGCTGACGCGTGCGGCCTGTTGCATCGAATGGGTGACAATCACGACCGAAAAATTGCTGCGCAGCTCGTCAATCAATTCTTCCACCTGCGCGGTCGCGATAGGGTCAAGCGCTGAACAAGGCTCGTCCATCAACAAAATCTCAGGGTTGGTGGCCACAGCCCGCCCGATACAAAGGCGCTGCTGCTGCCCGCCAGATAGACCCGTTCCCGGGGCATCAAGGCGGTCTTTCACCTCATCCCACAGGGCCGCACGGCGCAAACTTTTTTCGACAATCTCGTCTAGATCAGCCTTGCTGCGGGCCAAGCCGTGAATCCGCGGGCCATAGGCCACGTTTTCGTAAATGGATTTTGGAAACGGGTTTGGTTTTTGGAACACCATCCCCACCTTGGCACGCAATTGCACAGGGTCAACGCGGCGGTCGTAAATATCCTCTCCATCAATGCGAATATCGCCCTCAATACGCGCAATCGAGATGGTGTCATTCATGCGGTTCAAACAGCGCAGAAAGGTCGATTTCCCACAGCCTGACGGCCCAATAAAGGCGGTCACAGTTTTATCGAGAATGTCGACATTCACATCCTTAATCGCATGGGTGTCGCCATAATAGACCTGCACATTGCGCGCGGCGATCTTGATGGCATCCTCGCCTGCAATACGGGTGTCGAGTTGCATATTATTCACTTTCGTCTCCATGACTTACCACCTCCGCTCGAATTTACGGCGCAGGATAATGGCGAGGAAGTTCAACAAGAACAGAAGGGCCAGCATCACGATAATCGCGGATTGTGCCAAACCTTCGCGGACAGGCGCATCTTCATTTTGTGCCAAAAGGTAAACAACCGTTGGCATTGATTGTGCCTGCTCCAACAGACCCCCGCTGAAGGGCGAGGATAGCAGATCCGCGCCCGTTGATACAGACAGACCAATCAACAGCAAAGGTGCAGTTTCCCCAAGGGCCTGCGCGATACCGATAATCGTGCCCGTTAGAATGCCAGGCGCTGCGAGGGGCAGAATATGGTGGGACATGGCCTGCACCTTCGAGGCCCCTACCCCAAGGGCTGCTTCGCGGATTGAAGGCGGCACCGCCTTGAGGGCCGCGCGGGTGGCGATCACAATGGTGGGCAGGGTCATCAAAGACAGAACAAAGCCACCAAGCAAAGCCGTGCCGCGAATGGAGGTCGTAATGCCAAGATCCGTCAGCGCGAACAAAATTGCGGCCCCAAGGATACCGAACACGATGGACGGCACCGCCGCAAGGTTGGCAATGTTGATCTCGATGAAATCGGTGAATTTGTTTTTGGGCGCGAATTCCTCAAGATAAATCGAGGCTGCGACCCCAAAAATCAGCGAGAACACCAAGACCACCAGCATCATATAGAGCGAGCCCATCAAGGCAGGGCCAATCCCCGTGATCTCACCGCTTTGCGAGTAAAGATTGGTGAAGAATTTCCAATGGAAATGGCGATTGATGATGTCGGCCTCAACCATTGCATCCGCCATGGCCAGATGACCCAATTCAAAACCAGGTGGCATATCGGCCTGACCGCGGCCTTGCAATTCACCCGTCAGATAGCGGGTGAGTGAGATTGCAACAGGCACGCCTGTGAATTCAGTTTCGCCGACCAGATTGGGATTAGCTACGAGGTAATCACGCGTATCACGGCGATTGGCGGCATAGATCATCGAGGCCAAGGCCGCATCATCAAATTCTGCGGGTTGGCGCATCAGACCTGCGGCATCGAGTAAGGCGGATTGCAGGCCTGTTTGCGCCAATGCCGCGGCGGCAGCGGGCATGGCGTCAGCTGTGATCCCATCGGCAATGGCCTGAACCTGTGACGCGGCAGATGCAAAGCCCGCCCCAGAAAGGGCCGTAACGGCAGCCTCAAGCGCGGTATTTGCGGCCGCGATATCATCGCCCTCAAGGGCAGATTGTGCCCCGCGCAAGGCGCTGCCCGCTTGGCCGAAGATACGGGCGACATCACCGCCTGCGACAGCGCCGTTTCGCAGATCCGACAAAAGCACCCCTGCCCCATCCATGAGCCCTGCTTGGGCAAGAATTGCCTCCGCGCGGTCAGCATAGCGCGCGGTCACAGTGGCCATGACGTCAATCCCTGCGGCCTCAATTGTGGCCTTGAGAGAGTTTGCGTAAATCCCGCGCTCAAACCCCGAGCGCAGGCTGACATCAGCGATTTCCTCTGGCGTAACTTCGCCCCCGTTTTCATTCAGAATTGCAGGGTCGTAATAGAGTTCAATCTCGGCTTGATATTGCCAGAGCGCGGGAATGCCGCGCGAGACGATTGACCACAGAAGCACACATAGGAAAAACAAAACCACTGTGATGGCTGAGATGCCAAGAATGCGCAGCGCAAGACCCTTTTGGTGGCGCTTTTGCACCTGTTCTGAGCGCGCATATAGCGATTGTATCTTGCGCTTTGGCAGATCAGAGGGGTTGGACAGATCAGTCATCAGTCATACTGCTCCCGATATTTGGCAACAATCCGCTGTGCGAGCAGGTTCAACCCCAGCGTGACGAAGAAGAGTGTGAAGGCCAGCGCGAAAACCGCCAGAACATCGATCGAGTCGAACCCTGACCCCTCGCCCGTGAGGACGGCCACGATGCGGGTTGTCACAGTCACAACCGCCCCGAATGGGTTTGGCTCCAACCCTGTGACCGAGGACAATGCGCCAGCAGCCAGAACCACAATCATGGTTTCCCCGATGGCGCGGGATGCGGCCAAAACGATGGCGCCCACAATGCCAGGCAGCGCGGCAGGCAAGATCACCTTGGTCACCGTTTCCGCGGGTGTCGCGCCCAGACCAAGCGAGCCATCCCGCATCGCCTGTGGCACGGCGTTGATCACGTCATCGGACAAAGACGAGACGAACGGCACCAACATCATCCCCATCACCACGCCTGCGGTCAGAACCGAGACCGTGTTGGGCATAATTGTTGATCCCACGACCGCCTGCAAAAAGGGGCCGACTGTCACAAGGGCGAAGATACCATAGACAATTGTCGGGATCCCCGCGAGGATCTCTAGCGCGGGTTTGATCGTGACGCGCAGCGCGCTTGGGGCGAATTCCGACAGGTAGATTGCCGCAGAGAGGCCCAAGGGAACCGCGACCAAAAGTGCCACAAGCGCAATGTAAAGCGTGCCCCAGATCAAAGGCAAAAACCCAAGCGCAGAGACATAGCTGCCATCTGGCCCCTCAGGCGCGCCCGCAACATCGCCTGCAGGGGCCCACTCCATCCCAAAGAGGAAATTGAAAATCCCATATTCCTTGAAAAAGGCCAAGGTGGGGAATGTGATGGCCGATAGAATGCCAATAGTCGTCAAAATGGCGATGGTGGAGGCAAAGATCAAAAAGGCAAGGATCCAACGCTCGACCGAGATGCGCGCGCGGAAATCGCGGTTGATCAATTTTAGACCATAGAGAAACCCGCCGATGGCCAAAAATACTGCGCCGAGCCGCCCTATCAGTTCGACCGTGGCGTTAAAGCCGCGTAGGCGCAAAGCGGTCTCAAACATTTTTTGCGAGATATTCGCGCCAATAATTTGCCCGTCATCACGCAAACGCTGCGCCAACGGGGTGAAATCTACACGCCAGCCCTCAACATCGGCTTCGGTTGCGTTGCCATTGGCGATATAGCCATCAATCGCAACGGCCAACCCTTTGACATTCGCAACGAAGAGATCGCGCTGCGCGGCAAGGCGGACATCTATCTCGTCCTGCGGCAAGCCATCGGTGACGTCAGCGGATAACTGCAATTCAGGTGCATTGGGATCAATGATCGAGGCGGTGTAGCTGTTCGAAGCAATCCCTGATCCAATCGACCAGAGAATAATGAAAATCAGTGCTGGCACAAAGGCTGCAAGGGCCACATGCATGCCATGTTGTTTCGGAAGCGAATGCAGGCTCGACTCAACCCCGTTTGCGACAGAAATCGCGCGGGCGCGCCCGATAAAAAAGCCCACAGTCGCAAGCACTGCGATTAGGGCCAAAACAAGCGAAATGCTGATTGTCAGGGGCATTTGGTCGTCCGCTCTGCTCTTGTAAGTTTTGCCCTTTGGGCGGGGTGGATCTGGGCGGTGGAACCGCCCAGACCGAATTTAGAAGATCGTCAGATCTTAGAGGCCTGCAACCATTGCTTGGGTCGCTGCCAATTCTGGATCAGGAACAAGGCCGTATTCAGCCAATGGGCCACCAGGGCCTGCGATTTCGTCAGAGATGAAGAACTCAACATATTCCTTCAAACCTGGGATCACGCCAATATGCTCTTGCTTGACGTAGAACTGCAGAGGGCGCGATACGGGGTATTCGCCAGATGCGATTGCATCAACGGTTGGGGTCACGCCAGACATAGTCGCAACCTGAAGACGGTCGGTGTTGTTTTCATAGAAAGACAGACCGAATACGCCAATACCTGTTGGGGTGCTGTCGAGATTTGCAAGCGTCTGTGTATAGTCGCCTTCGATATCAACCGAACGGCCATCGGTGCGCAGGGTCATGCAGGCTTCTTCAACTGCATCTTCGTCCATGCCCATAGCAGCCATTGCTTCTGCTGCGCCAGTTTCCTCACAGCCTGCGAGGATCACGTTTTCTTCGAAAACTTCGCGTGTGCCGTGGTTCGTGCCAGGAACGAACATGTTGATTTCCTGAGAAGGAAGATCGCCATTTACGTCAGCCCAGTTGGTGTTTGGGTTGGCAACCATTGCGCCATCAACAGGCAACTCAGCGGCAAGCGCCAAGTAGATATCTGCAGGTGTGAAAGCGAAGGAAGGGCCATTGATGTCAGAGGCGAATACGATGCCGTCATAGCCAATACGAACTTCGATTGGGGTTACGCCGTTGCCTGCGCATACTTCGCGCTCGGAGTCTTTCATCAAGCTAGAGGAGTTCGCGATATCGATTGTGCCTTCGCCAACGCCTTCGCACAGCATACGGCGACCAGTGGACGAACCGCCACCCTCAACAACGGGGGTTGCGAAATCGGTTTCAGCGCCAAACGCTTCGGCAACGATATTTGCATAAGGCAGAACCGTGGATGAGCCCGCGATGCTGACATAGTCACGGCTTTGCGCGGCTGCGCCCGTTGCGGACAATGCCGCCAAGGCCAGGGCGGAAACGGTCAATTTTGTGAAAGACATTCTTCTGTCACTCCAAGTGGTTTTCGGGTTGGCAGAACGGGCACCAGTGCCGCGCTCTTGTGGGCCTGCCTATGCGTGGTTCGCCAAGCTTTTGTGACAGAAACGTAACAGTTATATGACAATGCCCTCGGATCGCCCAAATTTTGTGAAAATTCTGCGAAATTCCGAAATTTAGAGCATTACTTTAGGAAAACGGCGAATTCCGATGGTTATTCGCTCGGAAGAATCACGGAAAAGCAGCTGCCTTTCCCCTGTTCCGAAGTGATTTTCAAACGCCCGCGATGGCGCTGGACGATGTGTTTTACAATCGCAAGGCCCAAACCCGTTCCCCCCATGGCGCGACTGCGGTGATTGTCCACGCGATAGAATCGCTCTGTCAGGCGCGGGATGTGCAAGGGATCAATTCCTTCGCCCTGATCGATGACATCAACACATAAAAGACTGCCCTTAAGGCTGCCCTGCCCCGTCTCGTGGCGCATCTTGATTGTTACGGTCTTGTTTTGTCCGCCATATTTCAGGGCGTTTTCAATAAGGTTTCGGAAAACCTGTGTCAGTTGATCGCTGTCGCCGCGCAATTCGGTGCTGACATCATCGGGGCGCTGTATCATCACCTGACAGCCGCTTTCTTCGACCAAGGGGCGCAAGGCTGCCTGCACGCGCGAGACAACATGCATCACGTCAATCACTTGATCGGGGCGCTGACGCTGTTGCGATTCAACCCGTGACAGCGACAAAAGATCCCCGATCAGGCGGTTCATCCGTTGTGCTTCATCCTGCATGATCTGCAAGAAACGCGATTGCGCTGCGGGGTCTTTGGCGGCAGGCCCGCGCAATGTTTCGATAAACCCAAGAATTGCCGTAAGCGGGCTGCGCAATTCATGGCTGACATTGGCCACAAAATCGCGGCGCATTTCTTCGACCTCGGTCAGATGGGTGACATCTTCGAAATGCAAGACAATGCCAAGCTTTGCCTCGGGCAAGGCCGTGATGCGCACGATAAACCGCTCGGCCCCTGCGGTGCTGGTTTGGATAAATTCCGCCTCGGATGAGACGCCAGATTGCAAAACCTGCTCAATCGCCTGTGCCAAAGTGGGCTGGCGAAACAGTGTCACATACGAGCGGCCTTGCGCCCATGTTCCAAACATGGCCTCGGCTTCTTCGTTTTGTTCGAGCAAAATACCATTTGGCCCCAAGCGCACCATTGGGTCAGGCACGCAATCGAACATGGCTGTCACAATTGCCTCAAAGGAATGGGTGTTGCTCATTTTCTGGGCCTTTTCGGGGGGTAAAGGGTCGAATCAATACGCCCCTTAGCTTCGCCAAGTTTCAGAAAATGTCGACCGCCCCTTTTTTTTGTGCTTTTTCATCCTAATTCGTTGCATCTGTAACGATTTTGCGGCGGATAATAGATTAGGCGTCAGGGCTTAGATGTCCGAATTGAGAGTGCGGCACGATGTCATCGGCTTCGAATAACGACACCGCGTTGCGTCAGATGCGCAACTTGGTTTTGGTGGATGTTCCCCCAAATCTCGCCTCTCGTTTGCCGCGTATGGTGGTTGATGCCGCGGAAATGGTTATGGCGGCGAATATTGATAAAATGCCCGAAATTTTGGCCACTGAGCGCCCTGATATGGTGATCTCACCCTTGATTGGCCCGAAATTTGACGCGATTGAATTGGCGGTTCAACTGCGCAAGGCCGCATTTCGGGGGCGGTTGGTGGTCATTTGCGATAAGCTGCCTGACCCCTCTTTGATCCGACAAGAACTGGAAAATCAGGCCTTGGGGTTCACGGTTAGCCTGTTGGTTTTGGGCGATAAGGACAGGTAGATCAGGGTTTAGACCGCCGCCAATGCCGTTGTGAAATCGGATTTCAGTTGCGTGACATCTTCAATCCCGACTGACAGGCGGAAAAAGCCTTCGCTGATGCCAAGGGCCGCGCGCCCCTCAGGGGTCAAAGCGCGGTGACTGCTCGAGGCGGGATGGCTGAGAGAGCAGGCCACATCCCCCAATGTGGGTGCAAAGGCGATATTGGGGGCCGCTTGCACAAAGCGATTGGCCGCCTCGCGACCGCCCTCAATCTCAAAGGACAGCATATTGCCCCCCTGCCCCTCAAATAGCGCCATGGCGCGGTTGTGATCAGGGTGATCGGGACGCGTTGGATATAGCACACGCTTTACCTTTGGATGATCGGCCAAAAATTCAGCCAAGGCGGCTGCATTTTCTTGGGCCCGCGCATAGCGCAGATCAAAGGTGAACAGACCCCGTTCTGCGAGCCAACATTCATAGGGTGCAGGCGTCATGCCCGTGGTGACGGCAAAATCATAGATCGCTTTGCGATGGTCTGGGTTTTTCGCGGCAACATAGCCCAAGGTCACATCGGCATGGCCCGCCAAAAGTTTGGTCACGGAATGGATGATGATATCTGCCCCGACCTGATAGCTGCGCATCATTGCGGGCGTTGTAAAGGTGTTGTCCAAGACCATGATCACACCATGTTGGGCGCAAATCTCGGCAATGCCTGCCATATCGGCCACACGCAAGGTGGGGTTTGAGAGGGCTTCGACCAGAACCAATTTCGTGTTGGGGCGAAGGGCGCGTTTGAGGCTTGGCGCATCGGTCGGATCAAACTGACCCGTCTCAATTCCAAAACGCGGCAGGTCTTGCGACATCAAGCGCAAGGAGCGGCCATATAGCTGGTCAGCGCCGATCATGTGATCGCCCACCTTCAAAAGCCCCAGAAGTGCGGCGGTGATTGCGGCCATGCCAGAGCCCGTGATCAGGCCGCCCTCTGCGCCTTCTAGCGCATCAATACGCGCGGCTAATGCGGTTGCGTTAGGATGACCTTCGCGCGCATAGGTATAGCCCGCCAATTGCCCACTATATTGCGCATCGAGTTGGTCAGGGCTGCCTGCGGCATAGACCACAGATTGGTGCAAAGGCGTGGCCACTGGCCGTGCCGCACCAATATCCATGGCTTGGCGGCGGATGATCTGACTGGTGGTTTTGGGATCTTTACTCATGCGCGGGTCGTCCCATTTCCTTTGACGATGTATTTGAATGAGGTCAGCTGCTCTGCGCCTACGGGCCCGCGGGCGTGCATTTTGCCTGTGGCGATACCGATTTCAGCGCCCATTCCAAATTCCCCACCATCGGCGAATTGGGTTGAGGCGTTGACCATCACAATCGCGCTGTCGACATTCGCGGCAAAAATCTGTGCGGCCTTAGGGTTTTCCGTCAGGATCGCATCCGTATGGCCCGAGCCAAACTGGGCAATATGATCCATCGCAGCCGATAGGTTTTCCACGGGCTTGGCGGCAATGATCATATCCAAGAATTCCTTGCCAAAATCGTCTGGTGCGGCGCGCTTTGTGCCTGCGATATCGGCCAAGGCCCCATCGGCGCGCACCTCAACCCCTGCGGCAACAAGTGCGCCAATGATGGGTTCCGCATGGCTATTGATCGCGTCTTGATGGATCAGCAAACATTCCGCCGCGCCACAAATACCCGTGCGGCGGGTTTTTGCATTTAATACCACGCGCAGCGCCTTATCCAAATCGGCATCCTTGTCGATATAGATGTGGCAGATGCCTTCAAGATGGGCAAAGACAGGCACGCGGGCCTCAGCCTGCACCAAACCGACCAAGGCCTTGCCACCGCGCGGCACGATGACATCAATCTGTCCTTGTGCATTCAACATGGCGCTGACGGCCGCGCGATCCCGTGTCGGCACGATTTGCACGGCCTCTGCGGGCAGGCCTGCCTCAGTAATGCCACGCACAATCGCGGCATGGATGGCGCGCGAAGACTGAAAGCTTTCCGATCCCCCCCGCAAGATCACGGCATTGCCAGATTTGAGGCAGAGCGCCGCTGCATCCGCAGTCACGTTGGGGCGGCTTTCATAAATGACGCCAATCACGCCAAGCGGGGTGCGCACGCGGGCGATATGCAACCCTGTGGGCCTGTCCCATTCTGCAATCGTGGCGCCAATCGGATCGGGCTGTTCTGCAATCGTCCGCAGGCCACCCACGATATCGCGCAGTCGATCCTCGGTCAGGGTGAGGCGATCCATCATCGCCGTTGTCAGCCCTTTTTCACGTCCGTAATCCAGATCTTGCGCATTCGCGGCCAGAATATCCGCGCGGAATTTCCACACATAGTCTGCCGCGCCAATCAGGGCTGCATGTTTGCGTTCAGCCGATTCTGTGGCCAAGGCGCGCGCCGCAGTTTTCGCGCCCGCGCATAGGCCGTTCATCAATCCTGTGATATCCTCTGTCACTGGCGCAGCCCTCCCTTATAAGGCCATGTCATCGCGATGCACCAAGGCCGCACGCCCTGGATAGCCAAGTAATTCTTCAATCTGATCAGAATGATGGCCTGCAATAATCTTGGTTTCATCGGCACTATAGCGCGACAGGCCAATTCCGATATGCGCGCCGTCTTGGCCAAGCAGTTCTACAGGATCGCCGCGCAAGAAACTGCCTGAAACCTGATGCACCCCAGCAGGCAGCAGAGACTTTCCCAGATTGAGCGCGCGCAACGCGCCTGCGTCCAAGGTCAGGCTACCTTTGGGCTTCATTCCCAAAATCCAACGCTTGCGCGCATCTTGGGGGTCGAGTGTTGGAATAAACCATGTCACCCGCGCGCCGCCCTCAATCGCCGCAAGGGGCGCACGCACCGCCCCTTGGGCAATCGCCATGGCGCATCCTGCACTCATGGCATTGCGCGCGGCCATCAGTTTGGTTTTCATGCCACCTTTTGACAGACCCGTCCCTGCATCGCCGGCCATCGCCTCGATCTCAGGGGTGATGTCATGGATCACGGGGAAATGTATGGCGCGTGGGTCTTGTGAAGGGTTGGCGGAATAAAGCCCATCCACATCTGACAACAAAATACATTGATCCGCGCCCGCCATGGCGGCCACATTCGCCGCCAGACGATCATTGTCACCATAACGGATTTCATCAGTGGCGATAGTGTCATTTTCGTTGACGATGGGAACAGCACCCTGTGCAAGAAGGGTTGCAAAGGTTGCGCGTGTGTTCAAATAGCGCCGCCGATCTTCGCTATCATCCAAGGTCAGCAGAATTTGCGCGGCCGTGATCCCATGCGGGGCGAGATATTCTTCATAGGCGCGGGCCAAACGGATTTGCCCCACGGCGGCGGCGGCCTGCGCCTCGTCAAGGGAGAGCGCCTTAGCGCCAAATCCAAGCACGCCGCGACCAAGCGCGATTGAGCCAGAGGACACCACGATCACATCCGTGCCGCGATTGCGCAGCCGCGCGATATCTGCGGTCAAATCTTGCAACCATGCCTCGCGCAATTGGCCCGATACACCATCGACCAAAAGGGCCGAGCCGATTTTAACCACCAATCGCCGTGCCTGTGCCAGTTTTGGCACCGCCTGCTGGGGCTGTGTTATGGCCGCCACGCTTCGTCTTCCTTTGCGTCCAATTTCTTTTGGCGCAGATTGCTGTCATCAATCCCCGCGCGCAAGACCCGTAACACCTCGGTCACGCCTGTTTTTGCGACCCCTGACATCAACATGACTTTACCGCCAATCGCCTTTTGCAAAGCCTCGCGCTTTTCGGCGATTTCTTCATCGCTGAGCGCGTCAATTTTATTGAGAACTGTAACGCGGGGCTTGTCATATAGCGCGTCTGAATAGGCCTCTAGCTCGGTCAGAATGGTTTCACAATCACCCACGACATCCTCGGATGTGCCATCAATGAGATGCAACAAGATCGCGCAGCGTTCGATATGACCCAAGAAGAGATCGCCAAGACCCCTGCCCTCAGATGCGCCTTCGATCAAACCAGGAATATCAGCAACCACAAATTCAACCCCATCGACCCCAACAACCCCCAAATTCGGGTGCAGGGTGGTAAAGGGATAATCCGCGATTTTCGGGCGGGCATTGGACGTTGCTGCGAGAAATGTCGATTTTCCCGCATTTGGCAAACCCAAAAGCCCCGCATCCGCAATCAGTTTAAGGCGCAGCCAAATAGTGCGCTCGACCGCCTCTTGTCCAGGATTTGCACGGCGGGGGGCCTGATTGGTGGCAGATTTGAAATGTAAATTCCCAAAACCACCATTTCCCCCCTTGGCCAATAGCACGCGTTGGCCAACCTCGGTCAGATCAGCGATGACGGTTTCCATATCCTCGTCTAGGATTTCTGTGCCCGCAGGCACGCGCAAAATGATCTCGTCACCATCTTTACCCGTGCGCTGGCGCCCCATGCCGGGCTGCCCGTTTTTGGCAAAGAAATGCTGCTGATAGCGAAAATCAATGAGGGTGTTTAGCCCATCAACCGCAACCGCCCAGACATCACCGCCGCGCCCGCCATCGCCGCCATCGGGGCCGCCATATTCAATGAATTTTTCGCGGCGAAAGCTGACGCAGCCAGAGCCTCCCGCGCCCGAGCGGATATAAACTTTGGCAAGATCAAGGAATTTCATAACTTCACCTTTCGCGGGCAGCTTATGGCGCTCCCTTGCCAAATTCGGAATGTCTGACCTGCCTTAGCGCCTTAGATCAGTTTTTTCAAATATGTCCATGTGGGCAATGCCGCGCTGCGCGCGACTGAATAGCTTTCTGCATCGCCTAAGTATTCAAAGCCTGCATTCACCAAAACCCGCGCCGAGCTTGGGTTGTCTTGAAAGACGCTTGCGAAAATTGTGTCATTGGCCAGCGGATTGGCAGCAATGAGGGCGCGCACCACTTCAGAGGCGATACCCGTGTTCCACATTGTGGGGGCCACCCAATAGCGGATTTCCGACTGCCCGCGATCCATTTGGTGCAATTCGATCACGCCAACCAATTCCGCCCCACCTGAAGGGCTGGCATCAATGGCCCAAATCACATCTTGGGATTGATCCGCCAAGGCGCGTTCAATCATGGCTTCAACTGCGCCTGGTGGCAGCGGATGCGGGATATTGGGTGTCATCTCGGCCACGCGTTTGTCGGATGCGTAAAGCGACATCAACCCTGTATCCGCCATGCTTAAGGGGCGCAGCTGAAAGCGATCTGTCGTGATGACAGATTGCGCGGTGATTTTGTCTTGCTTCATGATCGCACCTATTGCCCCAGCTTGGGGCTTAACCAACGAAAAAAGGGCCGGCTGAAACGCCGGCCCCTTTTCGATATCATCGCGAAAAGCGTGGCGTTACTCAGCAGCGTCTGCTGTCGGCAACACGGAGATAAATGTGCGGCCCTTAAAGCCCTTGCGGAAGCTGACATTGCCCTCTGCGGTTGCGAAGATCGTGTGATCTTTGCCAATGCCAACACCTTCACCCGGCCACCATTTTGTGCCGCGCTGACGGCAGATGATGTTACCCGGAATTACGGCTTCGCCACCGAATTTCTTAATGCCAAGGCGGCGACCAGCACTGTCGCGACCGTTGCGGGACGAGCCACCTGCTTTTTTATGTGCCATGTGTCTCTCTCCTTATGCCTTGTCCGCTTTCGCGGCTTTGGGTTTCGCAGCTGCCTTTTTAGGTGCTGCGGCTTTCTTCTCGGCGGCGTCCTTCTTGGGGGCTGCTTTCTTGGCAGGGGCCTTTTTAGGGGCGTCTGCCTTTGCATCCTCTGCCTTTGCGGCCGCAGGCTTTTTCGCGGCTGCCTTTGCAGGCTTCTCTGCCGCATCTGCCGCCTTCGGCGCCGCTGCCTTCTTGGCAGGGGCTTTTGCAGGGGTTGCTGCAACCAAGGCCGCCATTTCAGCCGCAGAAACAGAACCCGCGCCAACAGCCGCTTTAACGCCAGATTTATCCGCGCCCGAGGCAAGGATCTCTGTCACGCGCAACAGGGTCAGTTGCTGACGATGGCCCTTCGTGCGCTTAGAGCTGTGCTTACGGCGGCGCTTGACGAAGTGGATCAGCTTTTCGCCTTTGATCTGGTCGATCACAGTGGCCTGAACAGCAGCACCAGACACAAGCGGCGCACCAAGCACAGGCTTGTCACCACCGACCATCAGAATTTCGTTGAATTGAACGGTTTCACCCGCTGCAGCCGCCAGTTTTTCAACGCGCAGAACGTCACCCGCCTGCACCTTGTACTGTTTGCCGCCTGTCTTTAGGACCGCGAACATGGGTCTTTCCTTTCCAGTTCCGCGCCGTGTGGCCCCCGCCTTAGGGTGTTGATGCAAGGGTTTGACCCACCTGCGCCTCTGGCTGCGCACCCTGTTTTCAGGGCGTTCATCGCAAAAATCAGAAACCGCCCGAGTCACCTCGCGCGGCCTGTGCGCTGCGTATGCCCCAAGGGCGCTTGGCTGTCAAGGTGAAGTCAGAGCCAAATCATGGCAAATAGGGCTATGCATTCAAGGCCGCAAAAAATCTTGCAAGCAGCTGCCCACACCCCCTTGCGCGCCCTGCCACCTGCCGCTATTCCCCCACCACCCTGACCCAAAGCGCGGAGAGGTGCCGGAGTGGTCGAACGGGGCGGTCTCGAAAACCGTTGTGGGGGTGACTCCACCCAGGGTTCGAATCCCTGTCTCTCCGCCACATCCCTTCACAACCAATCCCTGTCCCGCGCATTTGCTTCTGGCTTTTGTCGGGCTTTGCCGTTATGGGCCTGCGAAACTCTCCCCCTTTGCGGATAAGGAATTCCGATGGAACTGCGTAATATCGCGATTATCGCCCATGTCGACCATGGCAAAACAACCCTTGTTGATGAGCTGCTCAAGCAATCGGGCGCCTTCCGCGAGAACCAAGCCGTGGCTGAGCGCGCGATGGACAGCAATGACCTAGAGCGCGAGCGCGGGATCACTATTCTGGCGAAAGCCACCAGCGTGGAATGGAATGGCGCGCGCATTAATATTGTGGACACTCCCGGGCACGCCGATTTCGGCGGTGAGGTGGAGCGCATTTTGAGCATGGTGGATGGCGTGGTGTTGTTGGTGGATGCCGCAGAAGGGCCCATGCCGCAGACGAAATTCGTAACGTCCAAGGCACTGGCGCTAGGCCTGCGCCCCATTGTTGTGCTGAACAAGGTGGATAAACCAGATGCCGAGCCTGATCGCGCCTTGAACGAATGTTTTGATCTGTTTGCTTCGCTTGGTGCAAGTGATGAGCAGCTTGATTTCCCGCATCTCTATGCATCGGGGCGCTCTGGCTGGGCGGATACATCCCTAGAAGGGCCGCGCAAGGATTTGACGGCGCTGTTTGAATTGGTGATGCGCCATGTCCCTGCCCCGCGTCAGATTGCAGAACGCGGCGCGCCGTTTCGGATGCTGGCCACAACGCTTGGCTCTGACCCGTTTATTGGGCGCATCCTGACGGGGCGCGTTGAAAGCGGCACATTAAAGCCAAATGAAACCGTCAAGGCGCTGTCGCGTGATGGCACCCAGATCGAAAGCTTTCGGGTGAGCAAAATCTTGGCCTTCCGCGGCTTAGGCCAGCAACCCATCGATGCAGCTGAAGCGGGGGATATTGTGACCCTTGCGGGTATGACCAAGGCCACCGTGGCAGATACAATCTGCGCGCCCCAAGTCACCGAGGCGATCCCCGCGCAACCGATTGACCCGCCTACGATTACTGTGACCTTCGGCATCAATGACAGCCCTCTTGCAGGCCGCGATGGCAAAAAGGTTCAAAGCCGCGTGATCCGTGAGCGTCTGATGAAAGAGGCGGAATCGAATGTGGCCATCAAGGTCACGGATACACCTGGCGGCGAGGCGTTTGAGGTCGCAGGGCGCGGCGAATTGCAGATGGGTGTCTTGATCGAGAATATGCGCCGCGAGGGGTTTGAATTGTCGATTTCCCGCCCGCAAGTGTTGTTCCATGAGGAAGGCGGCCAACGTCTAGAACCCATCGAAGAAGTAACTGTCGATGTGGATGATGAATATGCAGGGGCGGTGATTGAGAAAATCACAGGCCCGCGCAAGGGCGATCTGGTCGAGATGAAGCAAAATGGCGGCAAGACCCGTATTGTGGCACATGTGCCATCGCGTGGTTTGATTGGCTATCACGGGGAATTCTTGACCGATACGCGCGGCACTGGCGTTCTGAACCGCGTCTTTCACGAATGGGCACCCCATAAAGGGCCAATTCCCGGTCGGCGCGCAGGCGTTTTGATCTCGATGGAAGATGGCGAGGCCGTGGCCTATGCCCTGTGGAACCTTGAAGAGCGTGGCCGCATGTTCATCGGCCCGCAGGAAAAGGTCTATCAAGGCATGATCATTGGCGAACATAGCCGCGATAATGATCTAGAAGTGAACCCGCTTAAGGGCAAGAAATTGACCAATGTGCGCGCCTCTGGCTCTGATGAGGCAGTTCGCCTGACCCCGCATGTTCAATTCAGCCTCGAAGAGGCCATCGCCTATGTTGATGATGATGAACTGGTTGAAGTGACGCCAAATTCGATCCGTTTGCGCAAGCGCTTCCTTGATCCGCACGAGCGCAAACGCCAATCGCGCGCGGCAAGCTGATAAAGAAAAAAGCCCGCCATTTTGGCGGGCTTTTCCTTATTCGTTTTTGCCAGTCGGTAAAAGTTGATCCATGCTGATAGAGGGCTGTGCGCATCCCGCCTCGCCTACAACTTTTGCAGGCACCCCCGCAACTGTGGTGCAATCAGGCACCTCGTGCAGGACCACAGAACCAGCAGCAATGCGCGAGCAGTGACCAACACGGATATTGCCCAAAACTTTGGCGCCTGCGCCGATCAACACGCCATCGCCAATTTTGGGATGCCGATCTTCTTCCTCTTTGCCTGTGCCGCCTAAGGTCACCGAATGCAGCATCGAGACATTGTCGCCGACCACGGCCGTTTCACCGATCACGATAGAATGCGCGTGGTCGATCATGATGCCCTGCCCGATCCGCGCATTGGGGTGGATATCCACGCCGAATAGCTCAGAGGTGCGCATTTGGATGAAATATGCGAAATCGCGCCGTCCCTGCTGCCACAGCCAATGACCCAAACGATAGGCCTGCACCGCTTGAAATCCTTTAAAATAGAGAAGCGGTTGGATGAAACGATGGCAGGCAGGGTCGCGATCCGTCACGGCAACAATATCTGCACGGGCCGCTGCCCCAAGAGATGGGTCGCTGCGATAGGCCTCATCTGCAATCTCACGCAGGATTTGTTCACTCATCTCGCTTGAGGCCAACTTTTGCGACATCCGATAGGCCAATGCCGCCTCTAGCGATTTATGATGCAGCACGCAGCCATGGATCACACCACCCAGCAGAGGCTCGGCCAAAATGGCCTCCTCCGCCTCGCGCAAGATACGATCCCATACGGGATCCAGCTTCGATGGTTTGGGGTGTGTTTGGGCCATATTCTGCCTCCATCACGTCAATTCAAGCGACCGATATAGCAGGTATAGCATATTTGAAAACCCAATGCGCTTTCAAAATTTGCGGCGGGTTAGACCCAATCGGGCAGGCTTAATTGAATATAATGCGCCACCAATCGCACCGTTCCACCTGAAAACACTCCGCCTTCTGCCGTCAGGGTAAGGGCAGTTGGTGACCAATAAACAAGCGGCGCTTGCATCTAATTTTTGTGACATGAAAATTCCCGAAAATGGCTTGAATGAAAAAGCCCCCCGAGAATGCGAAAATAAAAAAACGGTCAAACCACAGCAGTGGCAGACCGTTTACCCAATTCGTCCAGCATGTCATAATCACTACATCAGACCGCGCGCTCTGTCAAAATATTTCTGTATAACAAATGGTTAACGGGATGCGATCTGATTAAAGAATTCTTCATCTGACTTGATATGTGTCAATTTTATTTGACAGCACTAATGTCACGCTGACCCAAAATAACCGCAGGGGTCAGATCATGCGCATTTTGTTTATCCATCCCAATTATCGTTCAGGCGGGGCTGAAATTGCGGGAAATTGGCCGCCTGCATGGGTGGCCTATCTCACGGGCCACCTGCGCCAAGCAGGGTTTGAGGATATTCACTTCATTGATGCAATGACGGATGACCTCAGCGATGAGACTGTCGCAGAAAAAATCGCGGCCATCTCTCCTGATGCGATCGGTGTCACCTCTATCACCCCCTCAATTTACAAGGCCGAGGAAATCTTACGCCGCGCGGCTGAGGTGGCCCCAAATGCCGTTCGCATTCTGGGCGGCATCCATGCCACATTTATGTTTAAGCAGGTGCTCTCCGAGGCCCCGTGGATTGACGTCATCGTCCGTGGTGAGGGCGAAGAAATCGTGGTCAACCTGATGCAGGCCATCGCCACAGACCGCTATCCGGAAGATCGCGCCCGCATCCATGGGCTGGCCTTCAGAGACGGCGATGAAATTGTCGCCACCCAGGCCGCGCCCACAATCAAGAACCTAGACGCGATTAAACCCGATTGGACAATTCTCGATTGGCCCAAATATATCTACATCCCCCTTGGCACGCGGGTCGCCATTCCCAACATGGCGCGCGGTTGCCCCTTCACATGCTCCTTTTGCAGTCAATGGAAATTCTGGCGCGACTACCGCGTGCGTGACCCCAAATCCGTGGTCGATGAAATCGAAGATTTGGTTGAAAATCATGGGGTTGGCTTCTTTATTCTTGCCGATGAGGAACCCACGATCAATCGCCGTAAATTCATCGAATTTTGCGAGGAATTGATTAAGCGCGACCTGCCGCGGCGTGTGCAATGGGGCATCAACACGCGTGTAACCGATATCTACCGTGACCGAGAATTGCTGAAATTCTACCGCAAAGCGGGTCTTGTCCATGTCAGCCTCGGGACAGAGGCCGCAGCACAGATGAAACTCGACCGCTTCAACAAAGAAACCAAGGTCGAAGAGAACAAGACGGCCATTCGTCTCTTGCGTGAGGCCGACATCTTTACTGAGGCGCAATTCATCGTAGGGCTCGACAATGAAACCCCTGAAACGCTTGAGGAAACTTTCCAAATGGCGTGGGATTGGCAGCCTGATTTGGCAAATTGGGCTATGTATACGCCTTGGCCCTTCACCCCCCTGTTTCAGGAATTGAAGGATCAGGTCGAGATCTACGACTTTTCCAAATACAACTTTGTCACCCCGATCATGAAACCCGCCGCGATGGAGCGGGGCGAATTGCTTGACGGGGTGATGAAAAACTACCGCCGCTTCTATATGCGAAAGGCGCTTTTCCATTACCCATGGCGCGGCACAGGATACCGGCGGCGTTACCTGCTTGGCTGTCTCAAGGCCTTTCTCAAGGCGGGTGTGCAGCGCAGTTTCTATGACTTGGGCAAGGCAGGCTATTGGGGCCCGCAAACCAAGAAATCCGTGGATTTCCAATTTGACGAAAGCCGCACCCTAGCCCCTGCTCAAGTCGCAGATTGGGAGGCCGCAGCAGACCGCGCGGCCCGCGCAAAAGAACGCCGCGAAGCAGTGCGTGATCAAATGAAGGCCCGCAGCGCCGAACGGGGCAAAGCGGCGGAGGATGTCTAAATGGCCGATGCCGCCCTCATCGGCCCCAATGCAATCCTGCAATTAATCCCCGTTCTTGATCATTCGGTGGGTGAGCAGGCCCGCAAGGCGTTGTTTTTGCGAACACAAACCGAAATTCCCTCAGGTGATCGCATGATCCCCGAAGGCGATGCCGCCCGCATCCACCAAGGCCTGCGCGCGGCTTTCCCGCAACAGGCCGCCGGGCTCTGCGCACAGGCAGGGCGGGCAACGGCCGATTACATCATCACCCATCGCATCCCCGCAAAGGCACAAATATTGATGGGGTTTTTGCCCGCAAATTTCGCCGCACGCGCCCTGTCTCATGCGATTGCGCGCAATGCGTGGACATTTGCAGGCTCGGGCCGCTTTCGCGTGATATCACCTTGGGAATTTGAAATTGCGGACAACCCCGTGATTGGCGGCGAAAGCTCAGACCACCCCCTGTGCCACTGGCACTGCGCGGTTTTTGAACGGCTCTATCGCCGCCTCGTCAGTCCTGATGTAATCTGCCGTGAAACAGCTTGCGCTGCTGCAGGCGCGGACGCCTGCCGTTTCGTTCTGCGCCGCGGTTAATTTCCAGAATTGGCTCGTGCATCCGCCTCAATCTCGCGCCAGCGCGCGACATTTCGGTTATGCTCGGCCAATGTTTCCGCAAAGGCATGACCGCCCGTGCCATCTGCCACGAAAAAGATGTATTTCGTGTCGTCAGGGTTCAACGCCGCTTCAATAGAAGCGCGCCCTGGATTTGCAATCGGTGTTGGCGGCAGGCCGTCAATTTGATATGTGTTCCAAGGGGTTACGCGGTCAAGCTCACTTCGCCGCAAACCGCGCCCCAACACACCTTGTCCCTCTGTGACGCCGTAAATCACAGTCGGGTCGGTCTGCAAACGCATTCCCTGCCGCAGACGATTGGTGAAGACACTGGCAACAACCCCGCGCTCTTCGGCCTGCCCCGTTTCCTTTTCGATGATCGAGGCCAAGATCAACGCCTCTTGCGGCGTGCTGATTGGCAGGTTTTCCGCGCGATTGGCCCACGCCTCCATCAAAATGGCCTCTTGGCGGGCTTGCATCTGAACCAACAGCTCCGACCGCTCCATGCCACGCGTGGCCTCGTAGGTGTCTGGGGCCAATACCCCTTCGGCAGGGATCTCCGCTACCTCACCGGTTAGGAATTCTGCTGATTTCAGCTCTTCAACAATCTGCCACGATGTCAAACCTTCTGGGATCGACACGCGATAGGCAATGCTTGCGCCGCTTTCGGTGATTTCGCTGTAAATCGTTGGGATTTCCGCATCATAGGCAAATTCAGCCAATTCAATGACCTCGCCCGTGCCAGGCACCCGCTCGACCAGACGCTGCTCGCCCGTGCCATCTATGCGCAGAACATAGGTTGCAACATAACGATAAACGGGGGCGGCATTTTGGGTGATGACCCCCAAAATCTCCTCCATAGAGGCGCGCGCAGGGATTTCAAAAGACCCTGCACGAATAGCGCCTGCCATGTCACTATATTCTGCGCCCAAACGAAAAATAGCAGGATGCGTCACAGCCCCCGCTTCGGCCAAACGGGCCGCCACTTGCGACAGGCCCGCACCGCGCGGCACCTCGAAAAAGATCGGTCCCTCAAGCGGCCCTTCCTTGGTAAATTCCCGCTGACCCCACCCGATCGCGCCAGCCACGGCGATACATAGCACAATCAGCAGGCTGAACGCATTCGCAGCCACGCTTTTCCACATATGTCAGACTTTCCCCATAATCAGACAGGCATTTGTCCCACCAAAGCCAAAGGAATTGCTCTGCACCACATTGATCTCGCCCTTCACAGCCTGATTGGCGCAAAGATTGATGGCCGTTTCTGCCGCAGGCGTATCAAGGTTAATTGTTGGGGGGGCGATTTGGTCACGAATGGCCAAGATTGAGAAAATAGCCTCAATCGCGCCCGCTGCACCCAACAAATGCCCTGTTGCGGATTTTGTTGAGGACATCAGCAGATTTTTCGCATGATCCCCCATCAACCGCTCAACTGCGCCCAATTCAATGGTATCGGCCATGGTCGAGGTGCCATGCGCATTGACATAATCCACATCTGACGGCGCTAGCCCTGCACGCTTAAGCGCGGCACGCATCGCGCGCTCGGCCCCTTCATGGTCAGGCGGTGGGGCCGTGATGTGATGGGCATCGCCCGACAGGCCATAGCCTAAAATCTCCGCATAGATTTTTGCGCCGCGCGCTTTGGCGTGTTCATATTCCTCCAACACAACCACGCCCGCGCCTTCGCCCATGACGAACCCGTCACTGTCGCTATCCCATGGACGGCTTGCCTTTTGAGGTTCACCGCCCCGCTTGGTCGACAGCGCCTTACACGCGTTAAAGCCCGCAATACCAATTTCACAAATCGGGCTTTCTGCACCGCCTGCAATCATCACATCCGCGTCACCCCATTGGATCAGACGCGCTGCGTCCCCAATGGCATGTGCGCCCGTGGAACAGGCCGTTACAACCGCATGGTTTGGCCCACGGAAGCCGTATTTGATCGACACTTGCCCAGAGATCAGGTTGATCAGCGCACCTGGCACAAAGAAAGGCGATACGCGGCGCGGCCCTTTTTCCTTCAGCGTGATGGATGTTTCCGCAATCGAGGCCAAGCCACCAATGCCCGACCCAATCAAAACACCTGTGCGCTCAAGCGCATCGCGATCTTCGGGTTCCCATCCTGCGTCTTTGATGGCCTGCTCGGCCGCCGCAACGCCATAGAGGATGAATTCATCCACTTTGCGCTGTTCTTTCGGTTCCATGTAAAGATCAGGGTTAAAGGTTCCATCCGACCCATCGCCGCGCTTCACTTCGCAGGCATAGGTCGTTGCCAGATGGCTTGCGTCAAAACGGGTGATGGTTCCCGCCCCTGATTGGCCCGCCAAAAGCCGCGACCATGTCTCCTCCACCCCTGTGGCCAGAGGTGTCACCAGTCCCAATCCTGTCACAACAACGCGCCGCATCTTCACTGCCCTTCTCTCGTTTCGCGAAAGCTTGCACGTTGATAGCCTAGGGGTGCCAAGATGGGCAATCCCTCTCGCAGAAATCAGGCAGATTCCCTTGCCATTTTGGCACAAAAAAACGGCACCGCCGCAACGATGCCGTTTTCATAACCTATCCCTCAGCCACTAGGCGGACTGTGGGGGAATGACTTATTGCGCGTCAGTGATGAACTTGACCGCATCGCCGAAAGTCTGGATCGTTTCCGCCGCATCATCGGGGATCTCGATGCCAAATTCTTCCTCGAACGCCATTACCAACTCGACTGTATCGAGCGAATCCGCGCCCAGATCGTCAATGAAAGACGCGTTTTCAGTCACTTTGTCTTCATCTACGCTCAGATGCTCGACAACAATTTTCTTCACGCGACCTGCGATATCGCTCATGTTCTTTCCTCATCCGTTTCGTGCGTGGGTTTATCCCCTGCACTGTTTCACTGGGCCGATTTTGGCCGCTCAATCCCGATCCTAACCGACTCAACCAGAGAAATGTCAGAACCAGAGCCGCCGAAAAGCAAAGCCTTTCGGTGAAAATCAGCGCCGCTATAGCATGTTTGCGAAATAAGGCAATGCCTCAATCCCACCATAACGGCACAACTGTTACAGCATCGCCATGCCGCCATTCACATGCAACGTGGCCCCAGTAACATATCCCGCTTCATTTGATGCCAGATACAGCACGGCTGCCGCGATCTCCTCGGGCGTTCCCATCCGCCCTGCGGGGATTTTGACATTGATGGCCGCTTTTTGATCATCATTCAGCTTATCTGTCATCGGTGTTGCAATGAAACCTGGCGCGACACAGTTCACAGTCACGCCACGGCTCGCCACCTCATAGGCAAGGCTTTTTGACATACCCACCATGCCCGCTTTCGCGGCTGCATAATTCCCCTGCCCTGGATTGCCCGTTGCCCCCACGATAGAGCTGATATTGATGATCCGACCCCAGCGCGATTTCATCATACCGCGCAACGCGCCGCGGCACAGCCGCATGGTTGAGGTCAGATTAACCTCCAACACCTGCGCCCATTCCTCGTCTGACATGCGCATGAACAGATTATCGCGTGTAATGCCCGCATTATTGACCAAAATATCCATCGCACCCATGGCCTCGATGGCTTGTTTTGGCAGGGCTTCAACCGCCTCAGCATCGGACAAATTACACGGCAGAACATGGCTGCGCTCACCCAGTTCAGCGGCGAGGGCCTCAAGCGGCTCAACCCGCGTGCCAGATAGGGCAACCACCGCCCCCGCGCTGTGCAGCGCGCGTGCAATATCCGCCCCAATCCCCCCAGATGCGCCCGTCACAAGCGCAGATTTTCCTGTCAAATCAAACATAAAGCCCGTCCTTATCCCTTAAGCGCGGCAATATCCGCGGCCGTTCCGATTGCTTTTGTCTCCATCTCGCGCGCAATGCGCTTGACCATCCCAGACAGCGCTTTGCCCGCGCCAACCTCCCACGCCTCGGTTACATCATTTTGCGCCATCCACATCACGGATTCGCGCCACCGCACGCGGCCTGTGACCTGCGTGATCAGATTGCCGCGGATCAGCGCAGGGTCATCGCTTGGGCCCGCCATCACGTTGCCGACCAGTGGCACAACCGGCGCGTTCAAGGTGACGGCGGCCAAGGCCTCCGCCATTGCATCAGCCGCAGGTTGCATCAATGCGCAATGAAAGGGGGCAGAGACAGGCAGCATCACAGCGCGCTTGGCCCCGCGTGCTTTGGCAAGCTCAACGGCGCGCTCTACCGCCGCCGCATGACCCGAAATCACAACTTGCGCGGGGTCATTGTCATTGGCCGCTTGGCAAACATCCCCTGCAGCCGCTTCAGAGGCCAAATCCGTCACCGTATCAAAATCTAGGCCCAAGATTGCGGCCATCGCGCCCTGCCCTTTTGGCGTAGCTTTTTGCATTGCATCGCCACGAATGCGCAACAACTTGGCCGTATCCGCCACCGACAGGCTACCTGCCGCACAAAGCGCGGAATATTCGCCCAAGGAATGTCCCGCCACAAAACTCGCGTAATCTTTAAGGACAAACCCTTCGGCCTCAAGCGCGCGCACGGCCGCCATTGACGTTGCCATCAACGCAGGTTGCGCATTGGCGGTCAGGGTCAATTCGTCCTGATCCCCCTCCCAAATCAAATGCGACAGGTTTTGACCCAGTGCTTCATCCACCTCTTCAAACACCGCGCGCGCCGCGGCATAGCTGTCAGCCAAATCACGGCCCATTCCAATGGTCTGCGCCCCTTGGCCTGGAAAGATAAAAGCACGGCTCATATTGCCTCTCCCACTTGTTTGTCTTGGGTTTATGGCTACAAGATATAGGGGGCAAGGGCAATTCATAACCGCAATTTTGCCCTGATTTTACGGCAAGCCCGCTACAGCTTGCACCCTGCCGTGATCTGTGTATAAGGCAGGCAACTTTCGCCTAATATAAATGCAACGGCGTGATCCCTCGTGACTGATGGGGCGAAAGTGGAACGCATCGGTCTTTGAAACGCGCCCGAACAGTATCGGAGTTCACATGCCCCTTTACGAGCATGTTATGATCTCGCGTCAGGACTTGTCCAACGCGCAAGCTGAAAGCTTGATCGAGCATTTCAGCACCGTCCTCAAGGACAATGGTGGTTCCGTGGTTGATGCCGAATATTGGGGTATCAAGACCATGGCCTACAAAATTAACAAGAACCGCAAAGGCCATTATGCGTTCTTGCGCAGCGATGCCCCCTCGGCCGCCGTGCATGAGATGGAGCGTTTGATGCGCTTGCATGATGACGTGATGCGCGTCTTGACCATCAAGGTGGACGCTCACGAAGAAGGCCCTTCGGTTCAAATGCAAAAACGCGAAGAACGCGGCGAACGCCGCGAGCGCCGTTAATTTAAGGGAAGGATAGAATCATGGCAGCAAAACCGTTTTTCCGCCGCCGCAAGTCCGACCCGTTTGACGGGGAAGACGCGCCAAAAATCGATTACAAAGATGTGCGCTTGCTTCAGCGTTACATCTCTGAGCGTGGCAAGATCGTGCCTGCACGTATCACTGCCGTATCCGCAAAAAACCAGCGCAAGCTGGCACAGGCCATCAAGCGCGCTCGTTTCCTCGCGCTGTTGCCCTATGCAGTGAAGTAAGGAGAAACCGATATGGATGTGATCCTTCTTGAACGCGTGGCCAAACTTGGCCAGATGGGCGATGTCGTTTCGGTAAAAGACGGCTATGCGCGCAACTATCTCTTGCCACAGCGCAAGGCGATGCGTGCGAATGACAACAACCTCAAGGCCTTCGAAGCGCAAAAAGCCCAGCTTGAAGCGCGCAACCTTGAGACAAAGAAAGAAGCCGAGGATTTGGCAGCCCGCTTGGGTGGTCAGCAATTCGTTGTGATCCGCTCGGCCTCTGATTCTGGTGCGCTTTACGGCTCCGTCACCACCCGTGACGCGGCTGATGCGGCCACCGATGCAGGGTTCAGCATTGATCGCAAGCAGGTTGCACTGACCGCGCCGATCAAAGAGCTTGGCCTTCACGTTGTGTCTGTCGTTCTGCACCCTGAGGTGGATGTGACCATCACCCTCAACGTGGCACGTTCGACCGAAGAGGCAGAATTGCAAGCCTCTGGTAAGTCAATCCAAGAACTGGCCGCCGAAGAAGAAGCTGCTGCAGAATTCGAAATTGCAGAACTCTTTGACGATATCGGCGCAGCCCAGCTGGACGATGACGAAGACGCCCCTGCCCCTGCGGCTGAGGCAGCAGAAGAAGGTGAAGAAAACGCATAAGCGTTTCTCAGACTGCAAACCAAAAGAAAACCGCGCCCCAAACAGGGCGCGGTTTTTTCTGTTTACCACCCTCGCTTGGATCAGTTCGTCCAAGTCTCCAATTCCAAATTGGCGGGACAGCTTTGACCATTATATGTGCCAAGCCAAACATCAACACGCCCGTTTAGCGCCGATGGGCCATAGACATTGATCAAAGGATCAAGGTTGCCATTGCTGTCATCATCAAACAGCCATGTTCCATCCGCAGTATTGACCAACATCACGGTGTCGCAACTCGCATTGACCTGCAATTCCAACCGATACCCCTGCATCTGGCTGAGGTTGAAGGAAAATTGCGGTGCAGGCGTGAACCAGCCATGACCCGGCAAACCACATCCAGAAATCTCGCCGCTGCCATAGGCCGATGCTGAGAAATTGGTGGGTGAATATAGCTGCGGCCCGTTCAAATCATAGCTTGGCCCCGTCAGGCCGATGGTCGGACAATTGCCCGAATTGCTAGGCGCTGCGGTGCTCGCCGTCCATGTTTCAAATTCAATCGTAGCCGAACAATTTGATCCTAAGGTGCCAACCCAGACATCCACTTGCCCATTCAGCGCATCACTGCCCGACATACGCAGCATCGGATCAAGATTGCCGTTGCTGTCATCGTCAAAATACCAAATTCCATTCGCTGAATTCACCAGTAGCGTAGCATCGCAACTGCTGTTCACTTGGATCTCAAGATCATAACCCTGCATTCCTGACAGGTTTAGCGTATATTGCGGGCTTGCCGAGACCGATCCTGCACCCGATATGCCGCAACTGCTGAGCATCGCCCCGCCTGTTGCCATGGTCGAATAGCTTTGCGGTGAATAAAGCTGATCTCCGGTAAAACTCAGATAAGTGCCGCTTTTGGCAAAGGTTGGACAGGCGGCTGCCGTGACCACAGACACAAACAACACGGCACAGGCTGATAGTAAAACGCGTAGCATGACTTAGTCCCTCATTTTTTGGTTTATCCCCAAGTCGCGAATGGCACGCGCGACCCATATGTGCATTTCACCCCGCCTCTAGCTTACGCCGAAATCCCCAAAACACCACAAAAAAAGCCCCCAATCTTCATTGGGGGCCTTTCGTAATGCTGTAATAAGTCTTTCGAAGATTACTCTTCGTCCAAGGCCTCAACAGCTTTTTCAAGCTTGGCTTTGGTGGTTTCAACATCCTTCACTTCAGCTTGCTCAAAGATATAGTCAACGACCTTATCCTCGAACAATGGTGCGCGAAGCTGCTGCTGCGCTTGTTGATTTTTCTGAATGAATTCAAAGAAGGCGCGCTCTTGACCAGGGTATTGACGCGCTTGGTTCATGACCGCTTGGGTAAACTCCGCATCGGTCACTTGAACCTCGTTCTTCTGACCCAATTCCGCCAAGAGCAAGCCCAACTTCACACGGCGCTCGGCCAGTTTTGTGTGCTCTTTGGTTGGTTTGATCTCACCATGGTCGTGACCCTGATGCTCAGGGTTTTCTTCATGCCAAAGCTGATGCGCGATCTGCGCGGCTTCTGCCTCGACAAGGCTTGGGGGCAGATCAAACTTAACTTGCTTGTCCAACTGATCGAGCAAAGCGCGCTTGGTGATCTGGCGCGCGGCCCCCGCATATTCGGCCTGCAAACGCTCCGACACTTGACCCTTCAGGGCCTCAAGGCTTTCTGCGCCGTATTTCTTGGCAAGCTCATCATCAATTGCCGCAGGAACGGGCTTTTTGACCTCTTTGATTGTGCAATCAAAGGTTGCTGCTTTCCCTGCCAGATGCTCTGCGCCGTATTCCTCAGGGAAGGTGACAGAAACCTGCTTTTCTTCGCCTGCTTTTACGCCGATCAACTGATCTTCGAACCCGGGGATAAAGCTATTCGAGCCCAAAACCAGTGGGTAATCTTCGGCGCTGCCGCCTTCAAACGCCTCGCCATCGACCTTGCCCACGAAATCAAAGACGACCTGATCATCTTTGGCGGCTTTACCCTTCTTGGTTTCGAAATTCTGGGCTGTCTCAGCCAGTTTCGCCAGTGTCTCGTCAATCTCTTTGTCTGATGCAGGCACAACCATGCGCTCAAGCTTCAGTTTCTTGTAATCCACGTCAGGGATTTCTGGCAGACGCTCATAGGACATCGAGACGATGACATCATCGCCTTCTTTCCAATCCTCGTTCACCATCTTGACCTCAGGCTGCATCGCAGGGCGGTCGCCAGATGTTCCAAGGTGGTTTTGCATTGCGCTATCAACAGCGTCTTGCATCGCTTCGCCCATGACACGGGGGCCGAATTGCTTTTTCAAAAGCGCCATCGGCACTTTCCCCTTGCGAAAGCCTTTCATCTCAATCTCAGGCTGCGCTTTGGCCAGTTTCTCATTGACCTTGGCTTCGAGTTCCGCACCCGTGATGGTGATCTCATAGGCGCGCTTTAGGCCTTCGTTTAGGGTTTCCGTGACGTTCATCTGCTTTCCTCGCAATCGAAAACGGTGGTCACCCAAAGGCGACCCGCAAAAAGGGAATTTGCGCCTTACTATTGACAGGCAGGGGGGCGTTCAACCCCGAAATGCGGGCCAAGCGGCGCTTGGCCCCTGCATTCACATAAATTAGGGCAAAATAACCCGTGGTTCAGCCACGCCTTTGACCTCCAGTCGTGCATGATAGAGCAATCCTTGCGGCGCATCTGGCACGTCCATCCCCTCCTGTGCGGAGGTGATGTAGAGGTCTTGAAGATCACGGCCCCCAAAGGCGGGACAACTGGAATGCCGCCCGTCAAGCGTGACCACGCGCTCAAGCCTGCCATCGGGGGCATAACGCGCAACACGGCCCCTGCCCCATTGCGCATTCCAAACATAGCCTTCAGCATCCACCACAGACCCGTCAGGGTTCAAATCTTCCCCCCGCAGGTCAAGAAACACCGAAATTGGCCCATCGGGCCATCCATCGGCATTAAGGCCGACCTGCATAATCTGCTGATCTGGGGTCGAGCAGAAATAGGCGATCTTGCCATCAGGCGAAAAGCAAATCGAATTGGGTATGGTCACGACGGCGAATAATTTACGCAATTCACCCTTATAGTAGCGATAAATCGCTCCTGCCCCCTCTTCGAACTTCTTGCCCATCGTCCCAATCCAGAACCCGCCCTGATGATCCGCGCGGCCATCATTTGATCGTGTCACGTGGTTATCCGCCTCAAGATCACACAATGGCGTGGCGGTGCCTGTGTCCAAATCAAACACAAACAGCGCGCGTTCAGAGGCGATGACGATACGGGTCTCATCAACCCATCCCGCCGCCGAAACCAAATCTGGGAACCCATATTCGCGCTGAGCGCCATCTTTCAGCGCAAAAAGGGTTTTGTTCATAATATCGAACCACAGCAATTCGCCACGCAACGGATGCCACAAAGGCCCCTCACCTAGAAAATTAGGCTGTGTCGTTATCGCGCTTGCATGCACACCCATGATCTAACCTCACTCGGCCAATTCACTGGGCAACAGACCCTCAGGCATGTTTTGATAGCAGACAGGCCGCAAAAAGCGGCGGATTGCCAAAGAACCCACGGATGTCGCCCCAAAATTTGTAGAAGCAGGATAAGGCCCGCCATGCACCATGGCATCGCAGACCTCGACCCCAGTGGGGAAACCATTGGCCAAAACGCGACCTGCTTTGCGCTCAAGGATCGGTAAGAACGCGCGGGCCTCTGCCAGATCGCCGTCATCCATATGCAACGTGCAGGTCAACTGCCCCTCAAGACTGAGGGCAATTTCGCGCATCTGTGCAAGATCACGGGCGCGCACAACCATCCCCATTGGGCCAAATACCTCGTGACCAAGCGCATCATTGGCCAACCAATCTGCACCGCTCACCTCGTAGAGATAGGGAGCTGCATCGCGGTTGTCGCACATGGTTCCCAAAACCTCACGCACTGCGTTTTGGGCGCCGATGGTTTTGACCCCATTACGATAGGCCTCGGCAATGCCTGTGGTTAGCATCACCTGCGGCGCGGTTGCAGTGAGCGCCTCACTTGCGGCCACAACAAATGCATCGGCCTCAGCCCCGTCAATTACCACGGCGATCCCTGGATTAGTGCAAAACTGCCCCACGCCCATGGTCAAGGACCCCGCCCACGCCGTGCCAATCGCCGCGCCACGCGCGGCCATCGCGGCAGGCATCAAGAACATAGGGTTCACGCTGCCCAATTCGCCAAAAAATGGAATTGGGGTTGGGCGTGCTGCGCAAAGATCAAACAAGGCGCGACCGCCTTTGAGCGATCCCGTAAAGCCAACCGCACTGATCAATGGATGTTGCACAAGCGCGCCGCCCACCTCATAGGCCCCGCCATGAATCATGCTGAACACGCCCTCAGGCATTTCGCAGGCGCGGATCGCGGCCAAGATAGCTTCAGCGATGATTTCAGCCGTTCCTGGATGCGCCTCATGCGCCTTGACCACCACGGGGCAGCCTGCCGCCAACGCGCTGGCCGTATCGCCCCCAGCCGTTGAAAAGGCGAGTGGGAAATTCGAGGCGCCAAACACGGCCACGGGGCCAACAGGGCGCTGCATCATGCGCAAATCAGGGCGCGGCAAGGGCGCGCGATCAGGCAGGGCTGCATCATGGCGCAAATCAAGATAGTCGTTTTTCAGGATATGCGCCGCAAACATCCGCAACTGGCCCGTGGTGCGACCGCGCTCCCCCTCAAGGCGCGCGGCAGGCAGGCCCGTTTCGCGCGTTCCAATATCGGTGATCATCGCGCCGCGCGATTCAATCTCATCCGCGATTTTGTTGAGAAAGGCAGCGCGCGCAGCGCGGGATGTGGCGCTATAATCCCAAAATGCAGTTTCAGCGGCCTGAACGGCCTGATCCACCAAAGCGGTGCTGCCCTTTGAAACCACGTGACCCTGACCATCCACAGGGGCCGAGGTAAACTGCCCCTCTCCGGCACGCCAGTGGCCTGCAATCAAATGCTGTCCATGCGGGTGAAATTTTGGCTCAGATCCCATAACGCGCTCCCTTATCACTTGTTGTTGGCGCTATCGTTAAAGACCTGCAAGCTATGCTGCAAGGGAGGGGCGTCAGGGTTTGCGGGGATTTGTCGCGCAAGGCTGACTTGAAATCAGATCAATCAACGCCAAAACTAGCCTTGTGACGGCGTCATTTTCAGTCATTCGTGCCAATAATGACTGACAAGGGAGTAAGTGATTTGACGCAAAAAATCGGACTGGCCGCAGCCTTGGCTTTTGCAGTTTCGGGCGGGGCAGCATGGGCAAGCGGTGATGCCGCTGCGGGTGAACGCGCGTTCAACCAATGCGTGGCGTGCCATGTTGTTAAAAACGCAGCAGGCGACACGCTTGCGGGGCGTAATGGGCGCACAGGGCCAAACCTATACGGCGTGGCAGGCGGCCCTGCAGGGGCGGCCGAAGGGTTCCGCTATTCCGCCAGCCTTGCAGCCTATGGTGAGGCAGGCAATGTTTGGGATGAAGAGGCCTTTGTGGCCTATGTCCAAGACCCAACCGCATATCTACGCGAGGCGCTTGGCGACAATGGCGCGCGCAGCGCGATGTCGTTCCGTGTGCGTGGCGAGGAAGATGCCCGCAACCTTTACGCCTATCTGCAATCCTTGGCGACCGAGTAACGCCAAACATTCTCGCGCGGCATGGTCTTTTAGCCATCCGCGCGAGATAAACTCAAAGCGTGAAAGTAACGCATGGCTTGATGGCCATCTTAGGGCGCTGCTTACTTGGTGGCGCCAATGTCAATGAACTCATCCACAAACAGCGAAAGCAGCTCAACGCGTGATTTTACCCCCGCCTTTCCCATCAGCGAATGGGTCTGTGACTTGATCGTGCCCAACTTTACACCACGCATCTTTGCGATCTCTTCATTGTTCAATCCGCGCACGATCAAAAGACCAATATCCGCCTCTGTTTTTGACAGACCCCAATCGCCAAATTTCTGGCGGATCAACGCGTCAAAATCTTCGCGCAGATGATGGAGAGAGGCCGCTTGCGCATCGCTGAGACGCTCCAAGCCACGAAGATGCATCACCATTTGAACCATCCCTAGAATGAGGGCCAAAACCGCGGTTAATTCAAAAACCAGATGCACCAGTTCGACTTGCGAGTAGGAAACACCCGCCGCCAAATGCTCACTCAAATCAGCCGCAACATCGAAAATGAAAAAGATGCTGCTGACAAGCATCAGCCCCAAAGATACGACAATGAAGCTTTTTCTACTTTGCATCAGTTCCGTCCTTATTACACGCTGATCTTTTCCGCTTAGAGTAAACCCAAGTTAGACGCCATTGAACTAAAGTTTAACGACAAAATTCAACATGGGTTCTAACTCGATACCTGTCAATTTGCCGCGAGGCACGCAATTTACAAGGTATCAAAATGATCAGACGCACAGCTTTACAACTTCTCTTGGGCGGCGCAGCAGCCTTGCCTATGACCGCCATGCTTGCAGGCCAAGCCCGCGCAAGTTCGAATGACGGCGGCGGTTCTGGCGGCAATGACAGCAGTTCGTCAGGCAGCTTCGGCGGCAATGATGATAACAGCTCATCAGGCAGCTTCGGCGGCAATGATGATAACGGCACATCGGGCAGCAGCAATGGCTCAAACGGCGGTTCATCGCCAAATAGCCCCTCTGGCCCTGATGACACGCTGAGCGGCAGTTCGTCCAATGACGATCTTCTGCGCCTTCAACAGACGCAAAATATTGACCAGTCCCTAAATGATGACGGGCTAGAACCCGTTTCGATGGATAATCTGGCCAATGTCTTGGCGGATTTCCAATGAGGGCAGCTGTTCTGATCCTCGGCGCGGCGCTTCTGTCAGCATGTGTCGCAACGACATTTAATCGCGGCGCCACGCCTAATTTATATAGTGCATTGGACAGCCAACTTGATGGCTATAGCGGGGCCCTCGCATCAGGCGCGGGACGCTTTGAGATTGTGTCCACGCGAACAGATGGGCGCCGCCTCTGCCGTGTTGTCAATGTCGAAACGGAAGGCCGCTTTCACACCGAAAGTTTCTGCAAGATCCGCGGCGGCGAGTGGAGATAATCTGCCGTGACACTAGACTGGGGCACGATAAGGACAGCGCAACTCAAAGGCGGGGATTTTTGCCTTTACTTGCGCTGCCCTGCCCCCTTCTTACAGTTAATTGAAACCTGCCTTACGGGTTGGCAGATCGTGGAGGCGACAAATCCACCGCGACTGGACATCATTGTGACCGAGAGTGATGCGGTGCTTAAGATTTCTGGTCGCACCCAGACGATCATCAGCCAAAGCTCAGACCCGATTGATGCGCTGAATTATCTTTGTTTAGACCTTGCCTATTGCTGTGCCGCGCAATCCTCAAACGCCACGCTTCTGCATTGCGCCGCATTTGGGACAAAGGGGACAACGCAAATCGCATTCGGCAAAAAGGGCGTTGGTAAATCCACCCTATCCTTTCACCACGCCTATCGCGGGGATCGCATATTCGCGGATGATCTCCTGCTCTGGGATCGCCGCAAAAATCGCTTCATTTGTCTTGGTCTGCCGCTCAGGATGCGCCGCCCCCTGCCCAAGCTCGACACTGATCTTGGGCAGCGCTTCATCGCGGGCAAATCCACCGCCTATTCGCGGCGGGATGCTTTTGACATCGCGCCTGCAGGCTTCGCCTTTTTCCCCGATGAAATTGTCGAACTGACCCCGACCCCTGCGCCGGTTCCCTTGACGCAACTCTTGACGCGGATCAAAGCCTTTTCAATCTCGAAATCGCTGACGAATTTCCACTCTGAAACCCTAGAGGGGTAAATCCAATGCGCGTTTTTCGCTTCATTCGAACTCTACACAGTTGGCTTGGGTTGCTGATTTTGCCGTGGATCATCTTGTTTGGGTTTTCGGGGTTTTATTTCAATCACCAACAAGCGGTGTTAAATATGCTGCCCTCGGGTGGATATGACGAGACCGCCCTCTCCGAAGCCATGCTTGACGCACCGCTATCAGCGGCGCAGGCGCTGGCCGTGGTGGAAGATCACTTTCCCGATCTTGTCATCACAGATGCCAAGCAAACCACCTATCATGGCTTTCGCGCTTATCAGTTTTTGGGTGACCGGGAACAGGTGATTGTCGCCGCTGATACAGCGCATTTCTACCACAAAACCCGCCTCACCCGCACAACCTTTGCGCCTGATGGCACCCGATTGCATCGCAAAATCTATTGGGGTCGATTTTTATCAACCTTTCACAATCTGGGTTGGGTCGATACACGCTTTGGCACAATTTTAGCGGATATAACTGCTTGGGCGCTGATTATTTTTGGATTTTCAGGTTTGTTTATCTGGGGCTTCCCACGGCACAAGCGCTACTTGCGCGCTTTGGGTGGCCTTTGGCCAAAGTGAGCTGCGCCAATATTGGCAAAGCACGTGACTTTCACATCCCCATGTCGAACGAAGCCCTTTCTGTGTGGCAGAGAGCCACGCAATTTGCGCGGGACGGCTATCTGTTTCCTGGCACGCGCAAGGGTGTCATCAGCGATGCGACAATGTCTCGGCTCATGGAACAGCGCGAACTCGAAGCACGCCCCGATGGCTTTCGCTCTACCCTTCGCACTTGGCTAACCGACCAAACTGATGCCTCATACGAGGTAGGCGAAACTATACTCGCTCACCAAGTCGGAAACGCGGTGAATCGGGTCTCCTACATTGTAAAGCCTTGCAGCGGCGCCTTCTACAGCTGTCCGCCTCTGTGGAGCTGTTGAAGACGCCAACGCTCAAGACATTTAGCCAACGGGTCGAGCGGCATGGCATTGAAAAGCACAGGACTGTCCAAGGGATGGTTTTTATGGACATCAAGACAGCCGCGGAGCAGGAGCAAGGTTCTTAACCGATGTCGGCAATGTAGGGTTATTCTAACCCCAGGATATTCTGCAGAAATATCTCTTAGGTTGGCAAAAAGATACATACCCAATAGTGATGCATTAAGTATCGCAGATGAAGGTCAACACCCCTCGCTCCGTGGTCGAGCAACCCTCTGCCACGGCGTATTTTTGCTATTCGGCAGAAACGGTAGAGCCAGTCGTGCTTTTACATGGCTTTTTCTGAAGCGTTGCAACTCATTGGTATTAAAGGGTATTCTGAAGCAATTGGAAAGCAGTTCTTCCTCCAGCCACCACTATGGCGAAAATGTGTAGAGACTGCTCGACCCTAACATCGCATAGACGATCAGTGCGAGTTCGATGCAATTGCAGTATCGGTTAATTGCACTCAATCAGCTTTTGCTCGCCACTCTTTGTAATTAAGGATTAAATTCGCCCCGACCTCACGGAATGGTTGCGGCGGTAATAATTTAGGTTCCGCCTCATGTTCAAAAAAAGATGAAATCTGACTTTTGACACCAGACGCCAGTTCGGCTGCTGCTATGCCCGTGAGGGTGCCTCGAGTTGTCCCAAGGCCGTTCTGCACACAACCAGAGAACAATCCATCATCAAGTTTTTGAGCGACTGAAACACCATTTTGGGTGAGGCACAAATGACCTGCCCAAGCATATTCCATCTGCATACCGCAGAGTTGAGGAAAACGTTGGTCAAATTTCTTTTGCATGACCCGCTTAGCCCGCGCCAAATGACCTGCGGTAATCTTCATGTTGGGCTTCAATGTGGCACAGGTGCGAGTAACAATACGGTTGCCGCCTTGGGAGTTGTCAATTCGTCTAACCGTCGTCCCCATTGGATCAGATGGCGTAACACCCCATCTGCCTCTGCCGCCCAATTTTACAATTTGATCTGGCGTCAACTGAGGCGTCATGACGGCATACAAAAAGACCTGCATGAGACGATTTTTTGAAAATCCAAAGCTCTCTAGATGGCCGTTCACAGTCAAAATCACCTGCGAAGTTGAGACCCGCCCCCCATGGGTTTCAACATTCCATGAAGATCCTATTTTTTCGAACAGATGCACCGCGCTGTGTTCAAATATCTTGATCCCTTGGGATGAAAGACCGCGCGCAAGACCGCGAATGTATCCCGCAGGTTGCAACATGACAGTGCCAGGGCAAAATAATCCGCCCAAATAGTGATTGGAGCCAGTGATGGCGCGCATTTGTTGTTGGTCAAGGAGTTCACTTTTTTCTCCCAAGCTCGTCAGATGCTGAGCGTAGGATTTGTTGTGTGATAATGCAGCTTCACTGGCGGCCCCGTTTATCTTGCCTACTGGGTCAAAATAATTTGGGTCGATGCCGTATTCCGCTACACTCTCTCCTCCAAATTTGATCGCAGCTCGATTTAGGTCGATGATGGCTCGATCATCTCCACTTCCTGCGTAATCATCGGAGGACAGATCATGTGGCAGATCGATCATAAAGCCAGAGTTGCGTCCAGACGATCCATCCGCAATGCCTTGAGCCTCTAGCACAATCACTTTGGCATTTGGGTTGAGTTGCAAATATCTCCGCGCTGCCGAAAGTCCCGCAAAGCCACCGCCGACAATAACCAAATCGGCCTTATACGCCCCCTCAAGTTTTGGATATGAGGGTGGATCGCCAAGAATTACATTCCAAGCGGCAGGGCCAGCAAGTTGTGGAAAAGTGTGTGCCTTGTAGACGGTCAAGCAACAGCCTCATCGGCATCATCAGAAAGATCGACCCAAATGGTTTTAGTCTGCGTGTATTGGTCATGTGCATGAATGCCGTTGTCACGACCCCCAAACCCACTTGCCTTGTAACCCCCAAAGGGTGTCGAGCTATCGCCCTCACCAAAGCTATTGACGGTCACCGTGCCTGCACGCAGTGCTTTAGCACCACGCAAAGCGCGCTTTATATCCGATGTAAAGATTGAGGCTGCCAAACCATATTCGGTGTTATTGGCTATCGCGATAGCTTCATCGTAGCTATCAACGGTCAAAACAGACAATATTGGCCCAAAAATTTCATCGCGCGCCTGAACCATGGCGGGATTGTCCAAATCGATAATGGTTGGCTCAACAAAGCCGCCTTCATACTTGCCGCCCATTAATATTTTGACGTCATCTTTCAGATAGCCACAAACTTTTTTGTAATGCGCAGTGGAAACCAAAGCCCCCACCCGATTATGAGGATCGAGCGGGTCGCCCATAGGCCATTCGCGCGCGTGTGATATGATGCGACCGAGCAATTCGTCTTTTACTCCCGACTGCACAATCAAGCGCGAAGTGGCCGAACAGTTTTGCCCCATGTTCCAAAATGCGCCGTTAACAACATGCGCTGCAACACGGTCGAGGTTTTCTACATCGTTCAATACGATTGCAGGGTTTTTACCGCCCATTTCCAACGTCACTTCTTTGAGGTTTGACGCCGCCGCATATTCAAGAAATTTTCGGCCTGTTGCTGTTGAGCCTGTAAATGAGATTGCATCAACATCCATGTGCCGCCCTAATGGCTCCCCGACATCTGGACCTGAGCCTGTAACAACATTAAGCACGCCTGCAGGCACACCAGCCTCGTAAGCAAGCTCAGCGATACGTAGCGCAGTCAGTGTTGTCTCTTCGGCAGGTTTTACAATGACAGAGCATCCTGCTGCCAAAGCGGGACCAATTTTCCACGCCAACATCAGCAGAGGAAAATTCCAAGGCAGCACAAGACCGACTACTCCGACAGGCTCACGCACAATCATCGCGATGTGGTCATCAGACATAGGTGATGTCTGATCATATATTTTATCAATCAACTCTGCGTGCCATGTCAGGCAATGGATCGTTTCTGGGACGTCAACGCCTTCACAATCATAAATAGTTTTACCACTATCGAGACTTTCCATAACAGCAAGTTCGCGGGCATTTCGCTTTATCAACTTGGCGAGCTTAATCAATACAGCCTTACGTTCGGAGGGATGCAGACGCGACCAACGCCCATCTTCGAAAGCGTCCCGTGCTTTTTGAACAGCAAAGTCGACGTCCTCTACCTTACAAGCAGAAATCTCTGCCAGCACTTCGCCAGTCGCAGGGTTGAGCGTCTGAAAAGTTGCCCCTGAGATGGCTGGCCGAAAGGAGCCGTCAATGAAGGCTTGCGTTGGTAAATCCAATCCGTTGGCGATCGCGTGATATTCTTGAGTTGTGAGCAAGTTCATGATTTTGTCTCCGCCTGAATGTCAGCAATTGTTTTACGCAGCACACGCACAACTTGCTCTAGTTCTCGCTTATCGTCCTTGTTCAAAGGCCTTAAAGGCTCACGCACATGGCTGGCTTCAATGCCGTTCATTGTAACGCCATGTTTAATGGTCTGAATGAATTTTCCACCCTGCTCCAAAACGCGCATAAGCGGCATCATGGCGTTCATGATGCGGCGACCTTTTGCAAAGTCGCCCTCCACCACGCATGCGTCATAGAGAGCCACATGCTCTTCAGGCAGGAAATTGGACCCGCCACATACCCAGAATGGCGCGCCCCACGCAAAAAATTCTAAAGCCTGATCATCCATTCCGCAGCCGAGCTGGATATGCGGATAATCGCGTGCAAGAAGGTGAACTCGATTGATGTCACCAGAGCTTTCTTTGATGCCGCAGAAATTCCGACTGCGGCAAACCCTATCCAGAAATTCCTCCCCCATCATAGTGCCAGTGCGGTGGGGGTAGTTATACAACATGATTGGTAGGTTTGCGGCCTTATCGATGGCCAGCGCATTCAAGGCATTTTCACGATCAGTTGGAACGGAGTATGGTGGACTTGCAAGCAAGATACAGTCAGCTTTCATATCGCGAGCTGCCGTTGCAAGGGCAATGCTGTCGCTTGTGAGCATTGCGCCTGTGCCAACCACTAAAGGAAGCCGTCCGTTTATTCGGTCTTTCGTAAACTGCGCAATCTCGACACGCTCAGCAACGGTTTGCGCATAGTTTTCACCAGTTGACCCGCCAGTAATCAGGCCATGAACGTTTTTTGAAATGAGATATTCAATAACGTCTGCCAAACCGTCCCAGCGAACGGAGCCATCATCATTAAGAGGGGTGACAAGGGGCGTGTAAATTCCCTTGAAAGTAAAAACAGTCATTGGCGGTCCTTTACGAGGCTTGAGGTGCAATTTGCCCCAGCGGCACATCCAATGATGCGGGCATTACGAAGGTTTCAATTTGCTTGCGAGAAAGTTCCCAATGAGCTTCAGCCAAACCTGCTGCAAGTTCGCAATCACGTGCAATAATCGCGGAAATCATCTCATCGTGTTGGTCAGCCGCTTCTGATACATTCGCCGCCATGAGGTTGTTTGTAGGCTGATAAAACGTCATCCCAATGCGCGCATGGTCTATCAGGAGACGCTGGAAAGATGGCATTAAATAAGTGTTTGCCGCCATTTCGCCCGTTACCAAGTGGAAATTGTTGTTTGCCAAGCTTCGCTCAGCGGGTGAGCCTGTCTTTAGCGCTTCGCGATACCGCGACTGAGCTAATTTTAAGCGTTCAATTTGCTGTGGCAGCGCATTCATCGCGGCCAGGCGTAAGACGGCTCCGTATATCATCGGTGCGGCCAAGAAAAAATCGCGCAGGGTTTTATGTGACAACTCAGATACTCGAACACCGCGGCCATCTCGCCAATTCAAGTAGCCTTCGCCATCAAGCTCACGAAACACTTCCCTCACGGGCGTGCGAGACAAGCTGAATTCCTCGCACAGCGCGACCTCATCCAAATCTGCACCAGGTGCATAGAGACATGTCATTACCGCCTCTTTGATATGCGCAACAAGTGCGGCCTTACGATCGCGAGCAGTCATTATGCTTCCCAATAATACAGTTGAAATACAATTTGTATTTTAATAGAATACAATCGAGCTTGATGTAAAGCGAAAGTTGCAGAATGGATCGACCTCAACACGTTTTGTTCGCATTTGTGGGCGAATTTACGCATCTCGCGTTTTCGAATGCGATTGAGCCACTGCGGCTTGCCAATCGCCTCACCGAGCGCGATCTTTACACATGGACCTTTGCATCTAGAGACGGCGCGCCAGTAGTTGCATCCAATGGCGCAAGAATGATGGTCGACACATGCTACGCCGACTTACCAAAATTCGACCTTTTGTTCCTCATCACAGGAAATGATGTTCGAGAACATATAGATCGGCAATTATTAGCCTTCCTGCGCAAAGCGCGCGTCAGCGGTGCGCAAATGGCCACTTTTTGCTCAGGGGCATTTGCTTTCGCAGCTGCGGGTTTTCTTGATGATCAAGACGCTGCGCTGCATTGGGAATTCCACGTTCCGTTCCGCGAAGCTTATCCAAAGGTGCATCTGGCCTCAGGTGTTTATGTCCGCGATGGCACAGTAATGACGGCAGCTGGGGGCCATGCATCAGCGGATCTTGTTCTGGACCTGCTGCGGCGGGAACACGGACAGGAGCTTGCAACAAGCGTGTCAGATCAAATGTTGTATAACTCAGTTCGCACTGAGGCCTCCCTACAGCGCATATCGATACAAGCAAGATATGGCGTGCGAAGCGATAAGCTCGCCCGCGCGATATCAGCCATCGAAGAGAAACCTGACGAAATCAAATCAGTGGCAGAAATATGCCAATACGCTGGCATCTCGAGCCGCCAGCTCGAACGATTATTTAAGCGGTATCTAAACACGACGCCCAAAAAGCACTTGCTTGGCGTAAGATTGGCCAAAGCGCGACAGCTGCTGCAACAGACAGAGATGTCTGTCACGGAAATCACGCTTGCTTGTGGTTTCGAAAACACAAGCCATTTTGCGCGGTTGTATCGTCGATCTTTTGGAATTGCTCCGCGTGAACAGCGGGCAATGTAAATCTCCAAATTAACTTTTGTATCATCAAGGCAGCAACGCGCACGCGCGCGGGAGCAAACACGCAGCCACGCGCGCAAAACGTTGGGCCACCATAATTTGACACAGGCTAAACTGTGATGCTTTAATCCAACAATTATTCCAACATTGGGCGAGGGAAACGCGATGCCTACCTACACGCTCCATAGGCTTACTTTAGCCGCCTTTTTTTGTTCAATGGCGTCTGCATCGCATACACAAGATTTGTCCGCGGACTTCAGAGCCGACCGAGGACTTACACAGAATGTGCAATCGCAATTAAACAACCTCGGTTTCAACGCGGGTGCAGCTGATGGATTATGGGGTCGCCGAACTGAAGGCGCAATTGACGCTTTTTTTAATCAGTACGCAAATCCGGATGAACAAAAATCTGTCCAAACATTGCTTGCCCTAATGCAGGAGGTTGAGGAAAGCTGGTTTGGTGACCCATTCTATGATCAAACTCAGATTATCACTCCACCCAATACCTTAAACACACGCAGAATATTCACGAGCGATATACGTGGCTCCAATTACGATTGCCCTGAATGCACAGGCGTCGTGTCAATGGTACTGGGGGCAGGCGATTTTGATAATGACAACATCGATGAAGTGATAGTGGGTCAACATATTATTGACCTTTCGAACAACGGTTTTGCCGTCGAGCAGAACTCTCGGCTCTTGATTTTGGACCTGTCTGATCAGCCGGGCGTAGTTACCGAGCTTGAGTTCGCAAATGGCCCCCATAACCTGGCCGGGGTACACGAAAGGGAAGCCGTGATAGCAGACTTCAACGGTGACGGAATAGACGACTTTTTTATCGCCGATCATGGTTTGGATCGAAATCCGTTTCCTGGCGCGCAAAACATGCTCGTACTATCCAGCCCTATCGGCCCAATCGATGTCACCGAGACGAATATCCCCCAAATAGATGACATGTCTCACGGGGCTGATGGGGGCGATATTGATAATGACGGAGACATAGATATCGTCGTTTCCACCCATAGGTCTTCTAATCAGTACGAACCCTATGTGCTTCTGAATAATGGGCAGGGCGTTTTTGAAAAACGCGAACTCGCTGATTACATCACTAACCCGAACCTTATACATCTATACCGAAACAGAGCATACAACCAATACTCAAGCTTACGGTTGATTGATCTAAACAATGACGATGCCCCTGAGTTACTTTTGCTTCGCTGCGACCAACAACAAAACAATGCGAACACTTTCAGTCACATCCTATGGAACGAAGGCAACGGAACTTTTAACGGCGGCACTCCAACGGATTTGCCCACCAATAGGTGGGATTACTACACCTTCACAAACGATGCTGACGGCATTGATTTAGATGGCAACGGCCTTGTAGACCTTATACTCACCCAATCCACTCGCGATGGAATGTGGCAAGGCCATTTCTTGCAAATCTTAATGCAAACAGACCCCGGTGTGTTTGTCGATCAAACTGCATCACGCATGTGGAACCAAGGATACAGAACGCCTCAGAACAACATTGCATTCGCTGATGAAACGGAGGTTATCGACTTAGATGGCGATGGAGATTTGGATTTAGTAACTCGCTCGCTCAATCCAGCTATGATGTCTTCCAATCTTGATGATGCGATTGCCCAAATCGCTATCAACATAGGAAATGGTTTTTTTCGTCCACTCGATCCTCGATGGGTTTCTGGCGGTAGAGATTACAACTTCCGCGGCCCAATAGCAGGGAATTTTGGGCCGTCAGGTGAGCCAGCGGTAATCAGCCACGATCTTCATGGCAGATACAATCAGCAACCGCATCAAACATGGGGTGCCAATTTCTACCTTCATACCCTCAGATAAATTCGGCCTAAATATGGATGTTGCAGGTCTAAACTGTTCAGACCAGCGGGAGCAACGCGCGCGCGCGCGGGAGCAAACACGCAGCCACGCGCGCGTGGGACGCGCAACAAAAAAGGTGGATAATAGGGTGGATGGCCCGCGTACATCAGTCGCTAAGAAAATGATATTTATTATAAATTTATCATGATTTGGTGCGGGTGGAGGGACTTGAACCCCCACGCCTTGCGGCGCCAGAACCTAAATCTGGTGCGTCTACCAATTTCGCCACACCCGCAACGGCGCTGTCCTTAGCAGAGGCTTTTGCGGAGTGCGAGGGGGAAAATTACCCTTTTTGCAATTTCTCAGAGGCCGCATCGCCCTGCACCAAAGGCTGCGCCACAATTTCGCCTTATTTCTGATGTTACCTCACCACAGAGGCAAAAGCGGGCAAAGACCCGCGTCAAATGCGAGCAAAACAAATGACAATTCCCATTAGCCCTGCGCTGTTTATGGGGTTGCGCGATTTGGTGCAAAGCCCAATTGACGCAAAGCCCGCGTTGGAGACGCAGCTCATTATGGCAGATTTGCCCATTCTCACCCTTGAGGGGGCCTTGCCCGCAGAACATCTCTATGTGGGGGATCGTGTCGTCACCAGTATTGGCGCCCTGCCCCTTCAGGCGCTGATGCCTGTGTATATCGCCCAACCCCTGCGCGTGGTGCATCTTGAGGCCTATGCGCTTGGCTCTGACCAGACGCAGCCTTGTGATCTCTTTCCCAGTCAATTGTTGAAAACGCGCCAAGGAGACATGGCCTTTGCGCGGGATTTCATCGGGCAGCGGGGCGTGAGGTATCGCAATCTGCCACAGGCGCGCTTGTTGACCTTGCATTTTGTGCGCGATGTCCAGATTTTTGCCAATGGGCTGATCCTACAGGCGGCCCGTTCAGTCGATCAGGCCGCAGCCTAAAGTCACAGTTTTCAAACTGATTAAATTTTGTGCGCAGCGCACAAATATGTTGCAAGTCCCCAAATTTCCCTTGAGAGAGAGCAGCGCGAGCGGGCAATCAGATTGCCCCGCCCCGCACAACATGGTGTCAGAAAGGCGCAATGCACGCAGGAAGGCGAGGGCCACATGAAAAAAATCGAAGCGATCATCAAACCATTCAAGCTTGATGAAGTTAAAGAAGCGCTTCAGGAAATCGGCATTCAAGGTTTGTCGGTGACCGAAGTCAAAGGGTTTGGCCGTCAAAAAGGTCATACAGAGCTTTATCGCGGCGCGGAATATGTGGTTGATTTCTTGCCTAAGGTGAAAATCGAAGTTGTTCTTTCCGATGATATGGTCGATGGCGCGATTGAGGCGATCATTGACGCGGCGAAGACCGATAAGATTGGGGACGGTAAGATTTTCGTCTCCACCATCGAGCAAGCGATCCGCATCCGCACAGGCGAGTCTGGTGAAGACGCGCTCTAAGGCATGAGGCCAAAATAGCCAGGGTCGCTTTGGCCCTATCTCACTCCCCAAAGACCAAAATGTAAGGGAAGGTCACGATGAGCAAAGACAAGGTTCTTAAACTGATCAAAGACGAAGACATCGCATATGTCGATATTCGTTTCACAGACCCGCGCGGCAAGATCCAGCACGTTACCGTGATGTCTGATCTGGTTGATGAAGATTTCCTCGATGAGGGCTTCATGTTTGACGGCTCCTCAATTTCTGGTTGGAAAGGCATCGAAGCCTCCGACATGAAATTGATGGTAGACACAGACAGCGCTTATATTGATCCGTTCTACGCAGAGAAAACCCTGTGCGTGCATTGTAACGTGGTCGAGCCTGACACGGGCGAGCCTTACGAGCGTGACCCACGCGGCACCGCCGTTAAGGCAGAGGCCTATCTGAAATCCACAGGGATTGGCGATGTGGCCTATTTCGGCCCAGAGGCCGAATTCTTCATCTTTGATGATGTGCGTTACTCGGTCGCCCCGAACAAAGTGGGCTACGAAATTGACGCGGTCGCAGCCGCATGGAACACCGATGCTGAGTTCGAGATGGGCAATATGGGCCATCGCGCGGGCCACAAGGGCGGCTACTTCCCTGTGAACCCAATTGACGAAGCCCAAGACCTGCGGTCTGAAATGCTGTCGACCATGAAATCCATCGGGATGAAAGTGGACAAGCATCACCACGAAGTGGCGACCTGTCAGCATGAATTGGGCCTGATTTTCGGGACATTGACCGAACAGGGCGACAACATCCTGAAATATAAATACATCATCCAGAACGTGGCCCATGCCTATGGCAAAACAGCCACCTTCATGCCCAAGCCTATGGCAGGCGATAACGGCACGGGGATGCATGTGAACATGTCGATCTGGAAAGATGGCAAGCCCTTGTTTGCAGGCGACAAATACGCGGATCTGTCAGATGAGGCGCTTTACTTCATCGGCGGCATCCTCAAGCACGCCAAAGCGTTGAACGCGTTCACCAACCCATCGACCAACAGCTATAAGCGTCTGATCCCTGGCTTCGAAGCCCCCGTTCTGCGCGCTTATTCTGCACGGAACCGTTCGGGCTGCGTGCGTATTCCATGGACAGAAAGCCCCAAAGCCAAGCGCGTTGAGGCCCGCTTCCCCGATCCATCCGCAAACCCCTACTTGGCCTTCTCGGCCTTGTTGATGGCGGGTCTGGACGGCATTCAGAACAAAATCCACCCAGGTGAGCCTTCTGACAAAGATCTGTACGATCTGCCCCCAGAAGAATTGGCCGAAATCCCAACTGTTTGCGCATCCTTGCGCGAGGCATTGGAAGAGCTGGAAAAAGATCACGACTTCCTGCTCAAAGGCGATGTGTTCACGAAGGATCAAATCGATGCCTATGCCGCGCTTAAGTGGCAGGAGGTCTATGCCTTCGAACACACCCCACACCCTGTGGAATACAAGATGTATTTCTCCTGCTAAGCAGCAGAAATCAAACAAGAAAGGCGCAAGCATTGCTTGCGCCTTTTTTTATTCAAAACCGCATAAACCGCCGCATAAGACCCGTAGTCTGGCGCAGACGGCGCTCAGTCGCGCGGGCCTGTGCAGGATCACCGCGCGCGCCCCGCCGCGCGACATGGTCGGTTGCTTTATTCACCCCACGCCAAACCATCCGCCTTATCACCATACGGATCAGTGCCGAAATAAGGTTACTCATCTCACCCTCAATTGCAGCCCATAAAACAAGACCCGCAGAACGCGGGCCATGTGAGAAGATAACAGGATATTGGGGCAAAATCAGGGCGCGTCATCCTCGAACAAGGCGCCATCCTCATCTGCGTCATCCATATCGAAGGGAAGACCGCCCTCCTCCTCCTCTGGGGCTTCTGCGCCCTCCTCAGACAGGTTCAAGCCGCGCGGGCGATTGTCGAGCAGCCCTGCATCGCGCAATTCCTTCACGCCCGGCAAATCGCGGGCAGATTCCAAACCGAAATGATCCAAAAATGCGGGCGTTACCACGAATGTGACGGGCCGCCCGGGCGTCATCTTGCGGCGGCCAAATTTGATCCATTCCATTTCAATCAATTGATCAATCGTGCCCCGATTGACCGACACGCCGCGGATTTCTTCAATCTCGGCGCGTGTCACAGGTTGATGATAGGCTACGATTGCCAAGGTTTCGATTGCCGCGCGGGACAGTTTCCGTGTCTCGACCGTTTCGCGACTCATCAGAAAGCCCAGATCAGCACTGGTGCGCATCGCCCATGCATCCCCCACTTTGACCACATTCACACCGCGCCCCTCATAGCGGCGGCGCAGCAGTTGCAAGGCTTCAGCAGGATCACAACCATGCGGAAGGCGTGCTTCCATCTCGCGGATCGAGACAGGCTCGGCACTGGCAAAAAGCAAGGCCTCAATCATGCGTTCCTGTTCTGCCAAAGGGGGCGCTTGAAACAGGCTCTTCTCAGGCGTGCTTGAGGGTGCTTCAGCAGGTGTTTCGGGGGAAGTTTCAGGTGTATCCGCCACGCCGCTCATCTTTCATCATCCCTTCGTTTCACTTCAATTGGCGCGAATGTTTCCGCTTGGCGAATGACCAATTTTCCCGCCTTTACCAATTCCAAACTCGCCGCAAATGTGGCCGCAGTGGCCGAGCGGCGTTTTTTTGGATCCATGCCCCACCCATCGGGCAGATAGGTCAAGATATCCGTCCACTCGCCCGCATATCCGATCAGGCCGCGCATCCGCTCTAGGGCTTGCTCCATGGTAAAGACGCTGTCGCGATCCATGACAAAGGGGCGAAAATCATCACGGGTTCTTATCCGCGCATAACCTTGCATCAAATCAAGAAGGTTTGCGGTATATTTGACCTTGCGGGCATGGGTAACGGCCTCGGGAATGCCACGCACGAAACGATCCCGTCCCAAACGATCCCGCGCCATCAACTTGGCCGCGCATTCACGCATGGCGCTTAATCGCTCCAACTGGAAGGCCAAATGCGCCGCCAATTCTTCGCCTGAGGGGCCCTCTTCTTCGGGATCAGGCGGCAATAAGAGGCGCGATTTGAGATAGGCCAACCATGCGGCCATAACCAAGTAATCCGCTGCCAATTCAATCCGCAATTTGCGCGCTTCTTCCACGAAGGCCAAATATTGTTCGGCCAATCGCAAAACCGATATTTTGCGCAAATCCACCTTTTGCGTGCGCGACAATGTCAGCAATAGGTCAAGCGGCCCTTCAAACCCATCGACATCGACAATCAACGCCTCGGCCGCGCGGCGTTCGGCCACGCTATCCCATTCACCGGGATCGGCGAGAAGATTGTCATTTGCCGCCTCAGGGGGCAGCGCAGGTGTATCGCTCATATTGGGCCTTTTTCGCTTAGGCTGCGAAGTTCGGCATCTATCGCATATAAGTCAAGCGATGTCGCGGATTTGCGGGCCAAAAGTGCCGCCTGCGCGCGTTTTGCCGCGATCCCGTCCAACTGACCAGAATGGGCAACGACCTCCTCCATTTCGGGCAGCTTGCCGTTGCAATGCAAAATCACATCACAGCCCGCCGCGCGGGCCTGCGTGCTGCGTTCTGCCAAACTGCCCCCAAGCGCCCCCATCGAGATATCATCGGTCATCATCAACCCTTGATACCCGATATCCTCGCGGATCATCCGCATCAGAAAAGGCGACAGGGATGCAGGCAGGTCGGGGTCAACTGCCTTATAAATGATATGCGCGCTCATCCCCATTGGCAGATCAATCAGGGGCCGAAAGGCCGCAAAATCAACCGCCTCCAATTCACTGCGCGCGGCATTGACACGGGGGCAGATGAGATGGCTATCCACCTGACCAAGACCATATCCGGGCAGATGTTTCAAAATCGGGGCCACGCCCGCATCCATCAACCCTTGGGCATAGGCGCGGGCAAAGGTTGCAACTGTGTCAGGCTCAAACCCGTAAAGGCGATTTTTTAACACTGCATGGGTTTCAGGCCGCGCGACATCCGCCAAAGGCGCGCAATTAACGTCAAGCCCCACGGCGCGCATTTCAAGCCCAATATAGGCCGCGCGCAAATATAAGGCGCGCGCAGCCGAGTGCGGATCACGGCCTGCGATCATATCAAGGGGCGGTGTCCAGTGCCGCCAATACGGTGGCCCCATGCGCTGCACACGCCCGCCCTCTTGGTCAATCAAAATCGGCGCATCCCACCCAACACAATCGCGCAAGCTATCGGTTAAGGCCCGCAGTTGGTCGGGGGTATCGATGTTGCGCGCAAAAAGAATAAATCCCCAAGGGTTGGCTGCACGAAAAAACTGCGCCTCATCCGCCGACAAACTTAAGCCCTGTAGGCCAAGGATTGTGGCAGAATAAGGGATAGACATAGCCCTGCCCCCTCACCGAATGGTCGCAGGGATACAGGCCTGACCCAATGCCAAGAGCGCCGTGCAGAAACGGCGTGCATCATCCACCCCGTCAAACCCCGCAACGCGCAGACGGAAGAATTCCTGACCGCCCGAACTGGCCGCCATAATCACGCGGCCACGCCCTTCGAAAAAGCCATCATATTGCGCAGCAAGCCGATCCCATTCACGCCGCGCCGCATCGGGGCTGTCAAAGGCGCCAAGCTGCACAACCATGTCCCCCGCAGCAAGGGTTGAAGGATCAATTTCAATGGCGTCACCACGGCTAGCATCACTGGGCACCTGTGCAAGGCTCAGATCCATCGTAAAGGGTCGCGGCGTTGGAATAAGTGATACAGCCACGCCCGCGACAGAGGCAGGAATTCTGTCGACCTCAGGCGTAAGATCAGGCTGAGGCGCATTCGGGCTTTCCCCCAAAGCCTCTGCTAAAAGGGCGGTGATCAAATCTTCGGTCGCCTGCGGGACCTCCGCGACAGGCGGCGCAGGCGGCCCGATCAAGTCAAAACTGTCAGGCGCGATAATGTCCACTTCCGGCGCGGCTTGGGGCATTTCAGCCTCAGGCGTTACCAAAAGGGTCACATCCTCGATCAATTCAACAGGCGGCGGCGCCAGGATGATTTGCGCGGCTGCTGGCCCCGCCTCACGCCCTGCGGCGATCTCATTCACGGCAAGGCCCATATGATCCGCCTCAACCCCGCCCGGGTCATCTGGCGGCACGCGAAACGGCTCGGATGGTGCGGCAATCACGGGCACACCGAGGGTTTGCCGCTTCAGCGCCTCATATCCCCAATACCCCCCAAGCGCCACCATGGCGACCGACATCAGCCCCATGACCCCAAGACCGAGTTTGCGCACGGACTGCGTGCGTTCGACCTCGGCAAGGCTCGCGGTGATCTGATCGGCGGAGGCCTGAAGGTCGGGCGCGGCTGTGGCGATGAGAGGATCCCACCCCGCCTGCGGCATCTGTGGCGCGCGCGCGGATGGGGGATCAAATCTTTGCGGCGGGTTGGCAAAAAGACGCGCCGGATCAACCGCCATCCCCCCGACAGGCCGTCTGGCCTGCGCAGAGTTCGCTATGCGCTGAAACGGTCTTTGCGCGGGAGGTTCTTTTTCATAAGCCGCCATGCCTGCCCTTTTCCGCCGTGATGCCCTTTGTTTTATGGGCTTATGTCACGACACTATCCTGCTCTGCCTCTGGCCTGCGGAGGGTGAAGACGTTTATCGCCCTACATTTTATCCGCAGGTGTTACCCCTAAGATACCAAGACCGTTGGAAATAACAACGGCTACTGCATCAATAAGGGCCAATTTTGCCGAAGTCGTGGCCAAATCATCTTCTTGCAAAAAGCGCAGATGGGGTGCGGCATTGCCCTTATTCCACAGAGCGTGGAATTCAGCGGCCAGATCATAGAGGAAAAACGCAATGCGATGCGGCTCGTGCGATTGTGCCGCGATCTCGACCACACGCGGCCATTCCGCGAGTTTTGCCACAAGCGCGAATTCAGCCGGATCGTTGATCGCGTCCAGATTTTTGTGATCTATCCCGATGCCCAATTCACCCGCCTTGCGCAGCACCGATTGAATGCGGGCATGGGCGTATTGAACATAGAAGACGGGGTTGTCTTTGGATTGCTCTAAAACCTTGTCGATATCAAAATCCAAAGGCGCATCGTTCTTGCGGGTCAGCATGATAAAGCGCGTAACATCGCGCCCGACCGCCTCGACCACATCAGACAACATGACGAACGTGCCTGCGCGTTTTGACATCTTAAACGGCTCGCCGCCTTTGAAGAGGCGCACCAATTGCGTCAGCTTAATATCAAGCGGCACCTTGTTTTCAGACAGCGCCGCCACGGCGGCCTTCATCCGTTTGACATAGCCGCCATGATCGGCGCCAAAGACGTCAATCAATTCATCATAGCCACGAGTGACCTTGTCATAATGATAGGCGATGTCCGGGGCAAAATATGTCCATGCGCCATCCGATTTCATAATCGGGCGATCCACATCATCGCCATGCTCGGTGGATTTGAACAAGGTTTGTTCGCGCGGCTCCCAATCCTCTGGGGTTTTGCCCTTTGGTGGCTCTAACACACCGCGATAAATCAGGCCCTTACCCTTGAGGTCTTCAATCGCGGCTTCAATCCGCCCCGTGCCATAGAGGGATTTTTCACTAAAGAAGTGATCCATTTTCACGCCAAGACTATCGAGATCAGCCTCAATCAGCTGCATCATGGCCGCGATGGCGAACTCACGCACGGGGGCAAGCCATTCCCCCTCGGGGCGACCAAGATATGCATCTCCAACCTCGGATTTAAGGGCCTGACCCACCTCGATCAGGTAATCGCCTGGATAGGTGCCATCCTCAAAGGACACAGCCTGACCATGCGCCTCGAGATAGCGCAAATACACAGAACGCGCCAAAACATCGACCTGCGCCCCGCCATCATTGATGTAATATTCGCGCGTCACGTCATATCCTGCGTAATCCAACAGGCTGGCCAAAGCATCGCCAAAGACCGCGCCGCGCGTATGCCCCACATGCAAGGGCCCTGTCGGGTTGGCCGACACATATTCGATATTCACCTTACGCCCCTGCCCGATATTGACGCGGCCATAGGCAGCGCGCGCCTGCGCAATGCCGCGCAGCATCTCGCGCCATGTCTGCGCAGAAAGGCGAAGGTTCAGAAAGCCTGGCCCCGCCACATCGGCAGTCTCAATCCGCGGGTCGGCCATCAGGATCGGGGCCAATGCATCGGCGATATCACGTGGCTTTAGTCCTGCAGGTTTTGCCAGAACCATGGCCGCATTCGTTGCCATATCGCCATGGGCGGCATCGCGCGGGGGTTCAACCGCGACATTGGCGAAATCAAGCCCTGCGGGCAACGTGCCTGCGGCCTCCATCTGACCCAAAGCGTCAATCACCAAGGCGCGAATATCGGCAAAAAGCATCATGTTTTATCATCCTGATTGTCTTGCGCCCTGCTCTATCAGGTTGCAGGGCAAGGTCAATGCCGCAGGGCCCTTAGAAGACGGCCCCCAGACCCAAATCACGGTTGAAGATACGCCGATGGGTTTGCAGTGCGAACCGATCCGTCATGCCCGCGATATAATCGCAAACCAAGCGCGCAAGCGTGGTGTCATCTTGCGCTGCGCGCACTTCGGCCTGCCATTGGCGGGGCAGTTGCTCAGGGTGGGCCATCATATGCGGGAATAAATCATTCACGACATTCGTGACGATTGCGCGTGTCTCGACCACCCTCGGCGCACGATACATGCGGGTGAACAAAAACGCGCGCACCTCTTTGAGATCAGCAAAAACCTGGTCCGAAAACCGCACCATTGAGCGCCCTGCGTGGCGGATATCTTGCGGCGAAGCAGGATCAAGCGCGCCGAGGGCTGTGGTGGCATAGGCAATCACATCCTCAACCAATACCCCGAAAAAGCGGCGCAGCGCCTCGTGCCTGCGGCGGGTTGGGTCAATATCGGGATAGGCCGTATCCACCTCGCCAAAACACGGGCCCACAAGGGGCAGCGCCATAATATCGGCCACCTCAAATAGCCCTGCCCTTAGCCCATCATGCAGATCATGGTGATTATAGGCGATATCATCCGCAATTGCAGCAATCTGCGCCTCAAGGCTGGCATAGGTGGTCAATTCTAGATCATGGCGCGCATTATATTCGGCCAAGGCCCAAGGATATGGGGCGGCCACGGGCCCGTTATGTTTCGCAATCCCCTCAAGGCTTTCCCATGTCAGGTTTAGCCCGTTAAAATCGGCATAATGGCGTTCGAGATTGGTGACGATGCGAATGGCCTGCGCATTATGATCGAACCCGCCATAGGGCGCCATCAAATCGCAAAGCGCATCCTCGCCCGTATGGCCAAAGGGCGTGTGGCCCAGATCATGGGCCAGCGCAATCGCCTCGGTCAAATCCTCGTTCGCCCCAAGGGCGCGGGCAATCGTGCGGGCCACTTGCGCGACCTCGATTGAATGGGTCAGACGGGTGCGAAAATAATCGCCCTCATGCTCGACAAAAACTTGAGTTTTATGCTTGAGGCGGCGAAAACTAGAGGCATGGATGATGCGGTCGCGGTCACGTTGAAAGCAAGACCTGTGCCCACTTTCCGCCTCGGGGTAGAGCCTGCCGCGACTGTCGCTCGGAGTGCAGGCATAGTTTGCGGGCATGATCCCTATCCTTGCCGTTTCAATTTGGCAGTCTTATATTGGAAAAAACACTGTTCTAACAGCCCGCAATCACAGCAATTTTTGCCCAAGCGAGATGGCGATGGATTTGAACCTACCTCCCAAAGTAACCCCCCGCGCCTTTGCGCGTCTGGCTGAGATTAACGCAGATACACCTGCCCCGAAGGCGCTGCGCGTGGCCGTTGAGGGGGGCGGGTGTTCTGGCTTTCAATATGATATTCGGCTTGATGATCCCGCCGATGGTGATCTGATCTTGGAGGATGCAGGCCAAAAGGTTGTGGTTGATGAAACCTCGCTGCCGTTTTTGGCCAATGCCGTGATTGATTTTTCCGAAGAATTGATCGGCGCGCGCTTTGTGATCGACAATCCAAATGCCGCGTCATCCTGCGGCTGCGGGATTAGCTTTTCTCTTTAACCCATTGATTAAAAAGGCCTGCGCTTATGAAAATAGCCACATTCAACATCAATGGGATCAAAGCGCGCATAGATGCCCTGCCGCAATGGTTGGATGAGGCGGCCCCTGACGTGGCGCTATTGCAAGAGATCAAATCGGTTGACGAGGCCTTCCCCCGCGAAATTTTCCAGGAGCGGGGGTATAACGTGGAAACCCATGGTCAAAAAAGTTTCAACGGCGTGGCCATTTTGTCAAAATATCCGCTCGAAGATGTGATCCGTGGCCTACCCGGTGACGCAGAGGATGAGCAGGCACGTTGGATTGAGGCCACAGTGGTCGGTCAAAAGGCGCTGCGGATTTGCGGGCTTTATCTGCCCAATGGAAATCCCTGCCCCGGCCCGAAATATGAGTATAAATTGGCGTGGATGGCGCGGATGCAGGCGCGTGTTGCCGAACTTTTGGCGGAAGAAACCCCCGTTTTGTTTGCGGGGGATTACAATATCATCCCCCAAGACGAAGATGCCGCCCGCCCCGATGCATGGCGTGAGGATGCATTGGCGCGTCAAACCAGTCGCGAGGCGTTTCGCAAAATCGTGAACCTTGGCCTGACGGATGCGTTTCGCGCACGGGTGCAAGGTGGCGACAATTATTCGTTCTGGGATTACCAAGCGGGGGCGTGGAACCGCAATGATGGGATCCGCATTGATCACATTTTGCTGTGCCCCTACGCGGCTGATCTTTTGCAAGATGTTGGAATAGATCGCGAAATCCGCGCGCGTGAAAAACCATCAGATCACGTGCCGGTTTGGGTTGAACTGGCCGCCTGATTTCCCACGCCCCGCGATTTAGCCTATTCGCGGCATTTGCCCCCCCAATTTGGTCGAATTTAAGCACCTCAGCCGCCATTTGGCGGTCTAGGTTTGGTCAAGGTGAAGATCATCTCAACGGGAGGTATGGATGTCTGAAACAACGCGGGTCGTGATTATCGGGGGTGGTGTTGTGGGGGCATCCGTTCTCTACCACCTCGCCAAAGCGGGTTGGACAGATAGCCTTTTGATCGAACGGTCTGAACTGACCTCGGGCAGCACATGGCACGCAGCGGGCGGGTGCCACACCATCAACGGTGATCCAAATGTTGCCAAGCTTCAGAAATACACGATTGATCTTTATAAAGAAATTGAGGAGCTGTCAGGTCAGGCCACAGGCTTTCACATGACAGGTGGGGTGATGTTGGCCTCTACGCCTGAGCGGTTTGATTGGTTGAAATCCATCTCTGCCAAAGGGCGCTATCAGGGCATTGAAACCGAAGTGATCACCCCCGAAGAGGCGCATGAGCTGATGCCGCTTCTGGATCCGAGGCAATTTAAGGGCGCTCTGCGCACCGTTGTCGATGGCCATCTTGACCCTTCGGGTGTGACCTATGCCTATGCCAAATCTGCCAAAATTCTTGGGGCGAGCTATCAGACCCACCGCATGGTGACGGGCATCCTGCGTGCGCGCGATGGTGGTTGGATCGTGCAAACCGACAAAGGCGATATCGCCTGCGAACACGTGGTCAATGCAGGCGGTCTTTGGGCGCGCGAAGTGGGGCGTATGGTGGGCCTAGAACTGCCCATCTTGGCGATGGAACATATGTATCTGATCACCGAAGACATGCCCGAAGTGGCCGAGATCAACGCGAAAACAGGTCGCGAAGTGATCCATGCGGTCGATTTCGATGGCGAGCTGTATTTGCGCCAAGAACGTGGCGGGATGCTTATGGGCACCTATGAGAAGGCCTGTGTTCCATGGTCGACCCGCAACACGCCGTGGGAATTCGGGCATGAGTTACTGCAACCCGATATTGACCGCATCGCGCCAAGCCTTGAGGTGGGGTTTGAACATTTCCCCGCCTTTGCCAATGCGGGCATCAAACAAATCATCAATGGCCCCTTCACCTTTGCCCCCGATGGCAACCCGCTGATCGGACCTATCCGTGGGGTTGAGGGGATGTGGTCAGCCTGCGGGGTTATGGCGGGCTTCAGCCAAGGGGGCGGTGTCGGTCTGGCGCTGGCCAATTGGATCACCCAAGGGGATCCTGGCTTTGACGTATGGGCCATGGATGTGGCGCGCTATGGCGATTGGACGACACTCAGCTACACCAACCCGAAAGTGCAAGAAAACTATTCGCGCCGCTTCTCCATCAAATTTCCGAACGAGGAATTGCAGGCCGCCCGCCCCCATAAGACCACGCCAATTTATGATCGCATGGTCGGGCTTGGCGCGCAGATGGGTGAATCTTGGGGGCTTGAAGTGCCGCTTTGGTTCGCGCCCGAAGGCGTGCGGGATCAATTCTCATGGCGGCGGTCCAGTGATTTTGCCCATGTTGGGGCCGAGGCGCGCAACCTGCGCGAGGCTGCGGGCCTGTTGGAAATCTCAGGCTATTCGAAATTTCGGATCGCGGGCGCGGATGCAGGGGCGTTTCTTGACCGCGTTTTGGCCTGTGCCCTGCCCAAACCTGGTCGGATGACGTTGGCGCCAATGTTAAAGGAAAATGGCAAGCTGCAAGGTGATCTCACCTGCGCCTGCCTAGATCCTGAGACTTATATGCTGTTTGGCTCTGGCATGGCTGAAAATTTCTATGCCCGTTGGTTCGAGGCCCAAAAATTGAGCACCGAAGACGTCACCATTGAGGTGATCGGGTTAGGCCTTTGCGGGCTGCATATTGCAGGGCCAAAGGCGCGCGACATCCTTGCGCAAATTGCCCCTGATATGGCGAAGATGCGCTTCATGGATTTTGCGAAAATGGATGTGTCCATGGCCCCCGCCTATGTTGGGCGGGTCAGCTTTACGGGGGATTTGGGCTATGAGATTTGGATGCGCCCAGAATTCCAGCGCCAAGTTTTTGAGGCCTTGTTGCGCGTTGGAGCGGATCACGGGCTGCGTCCTATTGGTCTGCGGGCGCTCAATTCTTTGCGTTTGGAAAAGAACTTTGGCGGATGGGCGCGCGAATATCGCCCTGTCTATGGCCCGCTTGAGGCCCGTCTTGATCGGTTTGTGGCTTATAATAAACCCGCTGATTTTATCGGCAAAGCCGCAGCCTTGGCCGAGCGGGAGACGGGCGGCGCTTTACGCCTAATGAGTTTCGCGATTGACGCACATGATGCCGATGTGATCGGGGATGAGCCAATTGATTTTCAGGGGAAAACCATCGGTTGGGTTACATCTGGCGGCTATGCCCATGCCAGCGCGACATCGGTTGCGATGGGATATGTGCCGAAGGAATATGCCGATCAGGCGGATGGCTTCACCATCGAGGTTTTGGGCCATGCCCTAAAGGCCACGCCCCTGCCCCAGCCCCTGTTCGATCCAGAGGCCAAAGTGATGCGCGCGCCTTAATTGGCGCGCCATTCCTCAAGCGCGGGATTTTCGCGACTGCGGCTTTGGCCAAAGGGCCACCATCGGCGTGCTGATCTTTGCGGCGGTGTGTCGGGTATGCGGGCATAATACATTTCGCGCGCGCCGAAATAGAAACTCACCACCGCCCCCAAAAGCCACCAAAGCGGCTCGGGGATGGCCGCCAAACCCGTCATGCGCGCGGCAAAAGCCACAGGGTCGATCATGGCAAAGGCGAATAGGCCAATGACCGACAGCGCCATCAAAGGACGCGGCAGGCGGTTTAGCCCATTAATCGCGCGGTCAAACCCCGTGCTGCCACTATGGGTGAATTCGGCCGCATAGCTGCGCAAGATTTCTGCGCGAAATTCTGCATCTGCGGCCTCGCGCGCGGCCGCATTGCCGGCAAAGACCTCTGATATATTTTCAACAGTCTGGCCAAGGGCCGTGAGCCCGCCAAGCGCCCCAATCACCGCCATGATTTAACCCTTTCGTTATGCTCTGCCGCGCTTAAATGATATTTGGGCGACAAGAATGTTTCTGCCCGCGTGATCCAACCGCCCTTTCCCCCATCGCGCTTGCGCGCAAATTTCCGCAAACTGGGGCGTCTCTCCCCCAAGCTGTAATAGAAATTGCGCCGCGCAATGGCATAGGCACCAATCAACGCGCGCTCATTTCGGCTGCTTGCGGCCTGAGCCGCCCGTGCGGTGATGGGGCCAATCACCCCATAAACCGCGATATCAAACCCCATATCGCGCAGCAGTCGTTGCAGCAAAATGATCGCCTGCGCCCCCGCATTCACCTGCATATCGTAAACCACAGGCTGCAACGCCTCAGGCAGCAAATATATGCGCGGGGCGCGATAGTAATCTTCTTCGAAGATTTCGATGGCAATAGCGCGTGTGAGGCGCAGGATATCATCACGGTCGATATCACCATCGCCATCTAAATCGCGCCCTGCATTTCGCAGGGCGGCCAAGGTGATGCCAAAATTTGTGGGGCCGCCCGGATCATCGGGATCATCGGAAAAGCCGCCCTCATGGCTTAGGATCTGGTGTGAAATCGCCCGAAGCGAAAGCATGGGCACGCCCTCCCTGCTCTGCGGTTAATGACGGGGAGGGTCTATCAGACTATGGTTAAAACAGGCTTAACGGCTCAACGATAGGCATGCAGGCGACCATCTGCGCTGACCACATAAAGCGTGTCATTGACCACGATGGGTTGGCTTGCCGCCCCGCCCCGCAGGGTAAGGCTGCCATCAAGCGCGGCACCTGTTTCAGGGTCAAAACGCAGAATTTCCCCATCGCCCGTGGCCAAGATCAAATGACCACCTGCCAAAATCGGCCCGTAATAGGTAAACACGGCCTTGCGGCGGCGCTCGCGGCGGGCCTCGTAAAGGGGCAATTCGGTTTCCCAAATCATCTCACCAGTCGCTTGATCAAGACGGATCAATGCATTGCGGTCAGATACGAAAAACACGGAATTTCCTGCAACGATCAGGCCCGAATAGGCCCCTTCTGTCGCTGTCCAAAGACGCTCGCCCGATCCCGCATCGATCGCGACAACGCGGCCAGACAGATTGCCTGCATAAAGCCTGCCCCCCACCACAACGGGGTCTGAGGTGATATCGTTGATATAATTATAAGCCACACCGATCCGCTCGCCCGCGATGGCACCCGACCAGACCCGCACGCCCGATTGGCGCAAAACACCCGTCAACTCGCCCGAGCCAAAGGGAAACACGACCAAGCGCGAGGTCAGCGCAGGGGATGGGCTGCCTGACAAGACCGCGGCGGCCCCAGTTGCGGGGATTTCCCACCGCACACGCCCCGTGGCCGCATCCACGGCATAGGCCTGATCATCACGGCCCGTCACATAAACAACACCGCCCGCCACAGTCGGTGCGCCAAGCGTTGCCCCAAGACGTTGACGCCATGAAATAGCACCGCTTGCTGCATCAATGGCCAGCAATTCACCATAGCCAGTGGTTGCAAAAATCTGATCCCCTGCGGCGCCAATCCCGCCACCAGAGACACCGCCGTCACGTTCGCTTGCAGGGGTCAAATCAATGCGCCAAATCACGGCCCCCTCGGGCGAAGTCGCCTGAAGCCCTGCATCACTATCAAGCGTAAAAATCGCGCCATTTGTAAAAATTGGGTCCGCGGTCAGACGGGTGCGTCTGCCATTGCCTTGGCCAATATCCGTTGACCACAGCAGGCTTGCTGATTGCGAGAACCCAAGCGCAGGGATCGCATTGGCGGCATTCGCACCGCGCAATGGCCAATCCGTCAAACGCTGCGCTGTTGGTTGCGCGAAAGGCACGAAGGCCGCATCCGCCGCCTCAGCGGTGGCATCCACCCCTTCCTCGCTTGGCAGGGTTTGCGCCAAAGGCACGCGTGTCCCGAACCGTTCACCTTGCAAGATCGGCTCGCGCTCACAGCCCGCAAAAAGGGCCAATGCAATGAAGCTGACACCGCAGAGCCGCGCCACAGGTTTTGCGTAAGAAACGGTATTGTGCATGAAACCTGTCCCTTTATTCAGATGACGCGCTTTGGCCCGTGATCGTAGCGCCACTTTGCAGCGCGAAAATCAAGGCGCTGATCCGCTGACGCTGTGACAGGGTCACAACCGATTGTTCAGACAAGGCCTCAAGTGCTTCAATCGCCCCCTCTTTATCGCCCGCCTTCAAGAGTTCCAGCGCCTGCATTTCACGCGCGATGCCTGCGAAAGGCGCACCATCCTCAGCCAAACGCGCCAATGTTGCATCGACCAATCCCTGATCCTCCAAGGGGGCAAGGATATGGGCGCGTAACAGGGCCAGATCGCGATAACGTGGCAAGAGATCGGGTGCATCTGCAATCGCGCGCAACGCCGCTGCAGCGGCCACCGGGTCGCTTTCGCTGAGGTCTGAGGCACGAATGAAAGCCAGCAGAACCTCTTGATTGCTGCGGCTTGGGGTGATCTCAGCGAGGGCCGCAGCGCGAGCCTCTGCATCGGGCAGATCAAGGGCGGCAATCACCGCATCCCCAAAATCACGCGCTGCCGCAAGGTCGCGATTTGTGCTGATCTCGCGATAGGTCGCGGCCCCGACCAATGCGACAACAGCCAAAACGCCAATCCAGCCCCACCTTTTAAACGCGCGAAACAGCTGATCGCGGCGCAATTCTTCGGTGACTTCATCAATGAAACTGTCGCTTTGGCTCATGCTGTGCCGTTCTCTCTTTGAAATCAAAACCCACGTGCCTCACTTAACGCGAAGCACAGAGCTTTGCCAAGTGCAACCGCACCCAAACGGTGTATTCGCAACAGATGGTCAAATTCTGTCACAAAATAAAAACTAAACCATTCCGTTCATTCTTGCGGACGTAGGTATAAAAGACTAATCTAAACGCAACAGTTCACTCGTATGAGTCACAAAGCGTTACCCAACCAAACGCAGAACACAAAAGATCAGCGGGCGTTATCAGATCATATATCCGCCCCGAAAAGAGGTTATTTAATGCGCATTTTTCCAGTCATCACGGCCCTTTTGGTCTGCGCGGCGCTTTATGTGCTGATTTTTCAGCGCGATGCCTTGATGGGGCGCGACAGTGAAAGCCCTGCCGCGGCTGAGGCCGCGCAAATGGACAGCGGCACATTTGGGGATGCGATGCGCGTGGTGATTTTGCCAAGCCGTGCTGAGGTGATTTCCGATGCCGTGCGCCTGCGCGGGCGATCCGAAGCTGCGCGTTTTGTTGAGATTCGCGCAGAAACCTCGGGTCGGATTATTTCAGACCCGATCAAGGCGGGCCAATCCGTGACGGCAGGCGATATTCTTTGCCAAATCGATGAAGGCACCCGCGCTGCCGCCCTAGCCGAGGCTGAGGCCGCGCGCAGCACCGCAGAGGCGCAACTTGCAGCCGCGCAAATTGACGCCAATGCCGCAACCCGCCTGAATGAGAGCGGTTTTGCCTCTGAAACACGCGCGGCCAGCGCCTCAGCCAGCCTCAGCAGTGCAGAGGCCGCCTTGCGCTCGGCTGAGGCGGCCATTGATCGCGCCGCCGAAGAATTGGCCCGCGTAGAAATTCGCGCCCCCTTCAACGGTCTATTGGAAAGCGACACCGCGGAACTGGGCACATTGATGCAGCCAGGCGCATTATGCGCCACGGTGATTGATCTTGATCCCATCAAATTCGTTGGGTTCCTGCCCGAGGCTGAATTGGCGCGCATCAGCATCGGCCAAACAGCGACCACGCGGCTGGTGAATGGGCGTGAGGTGGACGGGATTGTGCGATTTGTTGCGCGTTCCGCTGATCCGCAAACCCGCACCTTCCGCGTTGAGATTGAGGCAGAAAACCCCGATCTCAGCATTGGGGATGGCCAAAGTGCCGATATCGCCATCGCCACCGAAGGGACAGCCGCCCATTTGGTGCCAAGTTCTGCGCTGACTTTGGATGATCAGGGTGATTTGGGGCTGCGCGTTGTGGCCGAAGATAATCTTGTTGCATTTTACCCCGTCACCCTCCTGCGCGACACGCCTGATGGGGCCTTGGTCACAGGACTGCCTGACCAGGTCGACATCATCATCGTAGGGCAGGAATTTGTCTCAAACGGGAGGCAGGTCGTGCCTGTCTCGATCCATGACATCCCCACAGGCCAAAATGCCACGATTGATGCAGCGCGATCCGCGCTTGGAGGGGCACAATGACCGGGATCATCGATTGGGCCGCCGCCCGTGCGCGGATGGTCGTGGCCTTTATCGTTTTGTCGCTGACGGTTGGTGCGGCCGCCTATGTCGGCCTGCCCAAAGAGGGTGAACCTGACATTGATATTCCAGGTTTGTTTGTTTCTGTCCCCTTCCCCGGCATTTCCGCCGAAGATAGCGAGCGCCAATTGGTGCGTCCGATGGAGGCCGAGTTTCAAGATCTCGATGGATTGAAATCCATCAACTCCACCGCCGCCGAAGGGTATGCGGGAATCTTTATCGAGTTTGAATTTGGCTGGGATAAATCCGCAACCATTGCCGATGTGCGCGATGCCATGAACCGCGCCGAGACGCAATTCCCGCAAGGGGCGGAGAACTATTCAATCAATGAAATCAATTTTTCGGAGTTTCCAATCATCATCGTGGCGCTGTCTGGCAACGCGCCCGAGCGCACATTGATCCGCCTTGCGCAGGATTTACAAACACGGCTTGAGGGGTTGTCGCCTATTTTGGAGGCGGGGATTGCGGGCGCGCGTGATGAGATGTTGGAGGTCTTGATCGACCCGCTCTCGCTTGAGGCCTATAATGTCACGGCGCAGGAATTGATTTCGGCAGTTGTGAACAACAACCAATTGATCGCGGCGGGCGTGGTCGACACCCCAACGGGTGCCTTGTCGGTGCGCATTCCATCCTCGTTTGAAAGCCCGCAGGACGTTTATGATTTGCCCGTCAAGGTAAATGGTGACCGCGTTGTGACCTTAGGGGATTTGGCGCAAATTCGCCTCACCTATGAGGATCGCACGGGCGCTGCGCGCTTTAACGGCAATCCCACCATTGCGCTTCAGGTCGTCAAACGCCAAGGGTTTAACATTATCGACACCGCCGAATTGGTGCGCCAAGAAGTGGCCGCCTTCGAGGCGGAATGGCCCGAAGAATTACGCGCCGCCGTTCATATCACCACCTCCTTGGATCAATCCAAAACCGTGGCCTCGATGGTGGCACAGCTTGAAGGGTCGGTTTTGACTGCAATCGCGCTTGTGATGATCGTTGTTCTGGCCACGCTTGGCACAAGATCGGCGCTTCTTGTGGGCTTTGCCATCCCCACCTCATTCTTATTGTGTTTTATCTTTTTGGGCATCATGGGCATCGCGGTTTCAAATATCGTGATGTTCGGCCTGATCTTGGCCGTTGGGATGCTCGTTGATGGCGCGATTGTTGTGGTCGAATATGCCGACAAACGCCTTGCGGAGGGCGCGCGCCCCATGCAGGCCTATACTGATGCCGCAAAGCGGATGTTCTGGCCCGTTATATCTTCGACTGCGACCACGCTTTGCGCCTTTCTGCCGATGCTATTCTGGCCTGGGGTTCCGGGTGAATTTATGGGGATGCTCCCCGTCACGTTGATCTTTGTTCTCTCCGCCTCTCTGATTGTGGCGCTGGTCTATCTGCCCGTGATGGGGGGCGTTGCCGCCCGTCTGTCGCGCAGCGCGGATCGCTTTGGTGTGCTGTTGATGCGCCTTGTGCCAAGTCGCGCCATTCGCATCGCTCTTGCGGTTGTGGTGGGGTTTGCCCTGTTTCAATCCGCCTTGATGGTTATGCGCGGCGGTGGCGCAGGGCCAGACACCCCTGCCCTTCTTGCGATCCTGCCGGGCGTTTTGGCTTTTTCGGTTACAGGTTTGGCCATGTCGGTTGTCATGGGCACATTGATCCGCCCGCGCGTGGTGGAACGGGTTGAGGGCGGATATAAGCGCACAAGATTGGGCCTGCTGATCGAGCGTTTGGTGGGCAACCCGTTTGCCCCCGTTTTGACCATTGCCGCGGTTTTGGGCTTTGTTGTCGTGACCTTCAGCTATTACGGGGCCAACAATAACGGCGTGGATTTCTTCGTGGAGACCGAGCCTGAAAACGCGATTGTCTATGTGCGCGCGCGCGGCAATCTGTCGGTCGAAGAAAAAGACGCTTTGGTCGCACAGGTCGAGGCGCGGGTGCTTGGGTTCGAGGGCGTGCGCGATGTCTTTGCCTTTTCGGGTGATGGCGGATTGAACAATAACACAGGCGGCGCAAGCGCGCCTGAGGACACAATCGGTCAGGTTCAAATCGACCTCGCCCCTTGGGGCACGCGGGCCGATGGCAATATCATTCTTGATGCGATCCAAGCGGAGTTGGACACCATTCCTGGCATCCATACCGAGATATTCGAGCAGGCCAATGGCCCTGCCAATGGTAAGCCGATTGATCTCGAACTAACAGGCGATGATTGGGTGCAGCTTCAGCAAGCTACGGCAGACGTTCATGCCTATTTCGAGAGCCTCGAGGGGCTGACCCTCATCGAAGATACCCTGCCCCTGCCGGGGATTGATTGGCAGATCAATGTCGATGTCGAGGCCGCAGGCCGCTATGGCGCGAATGTGGCCACTGTGGGCGCTATGGTGCAATTGGTCACGCGCGGGATTTTGCTTGATCGGATGCGCGTGCCGACATCGGATGATGAGATAGAAATTCGCGTGCGTTTTCCAGAAGATGCCCGTGTCTTGTCGACCCTAGACACCTTGCGCGTGCGCACCGCAGATGGATTGGTGCCGCTATCAAATTTCGTCAGATGGGAACCGGTGCGCCGTTTGGCCGAGATCAAACGCCTTGATCAATCGCGCATCTTTCAAGTGAAGGCCGATGTTATCTCGGGCCTTGTGCGGGTGACGATCGGGGATCGTGACTTGGGATTGCTGCGCAATGCGGCGCCTGAACACGCCAACAGGCCCGCTGAATTCAGCATAGATGGGCGCGACTATGTGCTTCATTCCTTGGCCGAAGGCGTGAGCCGCGCCGAGTTTGACGATGCATTAAGCGGCGATGTTACCCTGACGCCTATCACGGCCAATGAACGGATTGCCCATATCACCGCCGCATTAGAAACAGGCACGATTTTGCCCGATGGCGTGAATTGGCAATGGGGCGGCGACCAAGCCGAGCAAGCCGAAAGTCAGGCCTTCTTATCTCAGGCCTTTGCAGCCTCATTGGGCTTGATGTTCATCATCCTGCTGGCGCAGTTCAATTCATTTTACAATTCGGTTCTGGTGCTTCTGGCGGTTGTCTTGTCGACCGCAGGGGTATTGATCGGGCTTTTGACCATGGGGCAAAGTTTTTCGATCATCATGACGGGCACGGGCATTGTCGCCTTGGCGGGGATTGTGGTGAACAATAACATTGTGCTGATTGACACCTATCAAGAATATAGCCGCTATCTGGCCCCGATTGAGGCGATCATCCGCACAGTCGAGGCGCGCATTCGCCCTGTTCTTTTGACCACCATCACCACGATGGCGGGGCTTGCGCCGATGATGTTTGGCATCAGCCTTGATTTTGCAAATGGCGGTTACACCATTGATAGCCCGACTGCCCTGTGGTGGAAAAACCTCGCCACGGCAGTGGTCTTTGGATTGGGCATTGCCACAGTTCTGACCTTGGTCTTCACGCCATCGCTTTTGGCGGTGCGGGTCTGGTGGAATGAAATCTTAGGCTGGATTGCGCAGACCTTGGCGCGCATTGGCGCGGCGCGCTTGTCACAGCGCACCCAAGATTACGCTTTGGCGCGCGCGGCATTGGAAACGGCAAACCCCCTCATCTTGTGGGAGGATGAGACGGCCGAAGATCAAAAAACAAAACCTGCAGGCCCGACTGTTCACGCCGCACAGTAAAGACAATCGCGCCCCTTATTGGGGCGCGCGTTCCTGCTCACTCATCTGACGCGCCCACATGGCCGCGTAACGGCCACCTGCGGCAACCAGATCTTCGTGACGACCCCGTTCCACAACAACGCCTTTTTCAAGCACCATGATCAAATCCGCATCCACCACAGTCGACAGGCGATGCGCAATCATGATCACGCTGCGCCCTTGACCAAGCGCGCGCAATTGGCCCTGAATCTCACGCTCGGTTTCCGTATCAAGCGCCGATGTCGCCTCATCGAGCAAAAGAATGGGGGGATCTTTCAACAAGGTGCGCGCAATTCCCACGCGCTGCTTTTCACCCCCAGAGAGCTTTAACCCCCGCTCCCCCACGATTGTCTCATAGCCTTCGGGCAGGCTTTCGATGAAATCATGGATTTTCGCGGATTTTGCGGCGGCCTCAACCTCAGCACGGGTGGCATCGGGCCGGCCATAGGCGATGTTGTAGAAAATCGTATCATTGAACAAAACCGTGTCTTGCGGCACCACGCCAATGGCATCATGCAGCGAGCTTTGCGTCACCTTGGCGACATCTTGCCCGTCAATCACAATCTGGCCTTTTTGGGGATCGTAAAAGCGGAACAATAAGCGCCCAATGGTGGATTTTCCCGACCCAGACGGCCCAACCAGTGCCACGCTTTGACCCGCCTCTAGGGTGAAATCCACCCCGTGCAAAATCGCGCGCGTGCTTTCATAGGAAAAATCAATGGCGCGGAATTCCACCTTGCCATGGCTGACCTTCAGCTCTTGCGCATCAGCGGCATCATGCACATCGGCGGGCTGCTCAAGCAACGTGAATAATTCGCCCATATCAACCAAAGCCTGTCGAATTTCGCGATAGACTGTGCCCAAGAAATTCAATGGCATGGTGATTTGAATCATAAACGCGTTGACCATGACGAAATCACCCACAGTCAAATCGCCCCGCTCAACCCCCAAAGCCGCCATGATCATCACAATCACAAGACCCGTGGTGATGATCAATGATTGGCCGAAGTTTAGAAACCCGAGCGAGTAATTGGTCTTGATCGCCGCCTCTTCATAGCCCGCCATCGCGCGATCATAGCGTTGTGCCTCACGCTCTTCGGCGTTGAAATATTTGACGGTTTCAAAATTCAAAAGACTATCGACCGCCTTTTGATTGGCATCGGTGTCCTGATCATTCATTTGACGGCGAATTTTCACGCGCCATTCTGTCACCTTAAAGGTGAACCAAACATAGAGGGCAATCGTGACAATCAGAACCGCCAAATAGCTGATGTCGAACACCGTGGCGAGGATGATCCCCGTTAGCAGCAATTCAAGGATCAGCGGCCCGATTGAGAACAGCAAAAACCGCAAAAGAAAATCTACGCCTTTGACCCCACGCTCGATGATGCGACTTAGCCCGCCTGTTCGCCGCGTGATGTGAAACCGCATTGATAGGGCGTGGATATGGCGGAAGGTTTCAATCGCAATCATGCGCAAGGCGCGCTGCCCAACACGGGCAAAAATCACATCGCGCAATTGCTGAAAGCCGACATTTCCCGCCCGCGCGACCCCATAGGCGATAGTCAGGCCAACCGCCCCAAGGCCAAGGGCCCAAGCGGGGCTTGGCGCGTCTCCCCCAAGCGCGTCCACAGCGGCCTTATAGGCAAAAGGCCCCGCAACCGCGACCAATTTGGCAACCACCAAGGCGGCAAGGGCAAAGACAACCCGATATTTCACCCATGGCATCTCTTTGGGCCAGAGATAGGGCCCCACCTTGCGCAAGGTGATCATGCTAGAGGCGCGACTTTCAGGATCAATTGCTGGCGCGTTTGTATGTGGTGCGGTCATTATCTGGAGACTCGGATTTGGTCAGGTGACCTAAACGTAAAGAAGCGGGGCGCTGATGACCAGAGCCCCGCTTGAGCGATCCCGCCCCTGCCCCCGCGACCTATTGCGCAGGGATGGTGAAGACCTGACCCGGATAAATCAGATCAGGATCCCGAATTTGGTCGCGGTTGGCATTGAAAATCTGAACATAGTCAAAGCCAGACCCCAAGATATTTTCGGCAATTCCCCAAAGCGTAAAGCCGCGTTCAACCGTTACCACACGAATGGCGTTTTGCGCGCCACCTGCAGCATCCGCAATCTCAGCCGCAGCCTCGCGGATAAAGCGGGTTTCAGACCGCGCGATGACTGTGCCATCCGCGGCCAGTTGATCCACGCGCAGATCATAGGCCCCTGCGGCAACGTTGGCGACATCGGCGCGCCATGTGCCATCGTCACCGCCTGTCACCTCAGCCACAAGCGCGTTGTTGAGGTAAACCCGCAAAGCAGCGCCGCTATCGGCACGCCCCGCAATTTGAACATCCCCCGCACTAGAATAGCTGACCGTGTCAATGCTGAGGGCCACGCCATCAGTGCTGCCACCTTGCACCAGGGAAACGCCCTGCCCGTCTGATTGCAAAACGATGGGCGTTGTGGTGCTTTGGGTGACTGTTTCCGCCTCGTCTGTGGCCTCTGCAACAGTCACAGGCGCGGCAATCGGCGCCACGACCAAGGTTTGTGCTGCAGCCACCCGCGCACCTGTCTCATCGGTCGCTTCGACCGACAAAAGACGCGGACTGTCCGAAGGGGCAAGTTTGGACAAAAGCACGAAATTGCCCGCACGGTCCGCACTGGCATCTGCGTTATCAACCCCATCGAGCAAGAGATAAATCTCGGCATTTGGCATCGCGCTGCCGGCGATCACGGTCATGCCATCGGGCGAGACACGGATAACATCCAAAACAGGCGTGGTCGTCACCACGGCCTCAGCGACATCAGCCGCAACTTGCGCAGCCGAAGATGTCTCGGGCGCAACGGTTTCTTCGCTTGCAGTTTCTACGCTTGCAGTTTCTTCCGTGGCGGCGGTTTCCTCGGTGGCCTCTGAACTGGCCTCTTCCGCAGCCGCTTCTTCTGCGGGCTCTGGCGCTTCTGTGCTGCTTGTGGCGTCATCTGCCACAGCGGGTGCCTCTGCTACGACCTCTTCACCAGCGCGGTCTTCGTTTACCACTTGCCAGCCCAAAAAACCCAAAGCGGCGATGGCAAGGGCAATAATGCCCATCCCAACCCCCGACAAGCCGCCCGCCATTTTTGACCCGTTTGCCATATTTTCTACCTTCATGATCGCACCGCTTTGCGGGCGTATAGATTTATCCCCAAACCCAAGGGCTTGCGCAGATATTGCACCACGCTTGGCACCATCCGCAAGATGTTGCGAAACCTATCTGTCACAAAACTGTGTCACACTGACATCGCCGCAACAGTTGAGCCCTTTGCCGAAGGCGGCTATCACAGAACCAACCCAATATGCAAAAACCAAAGGATAGGCCCGATGCGCGATTTCTCAGTTTGTGTCTTTTGTGGCGCGCGGGACGGGGCAAATCCCCTTTATGCAAAGGCCGCGCGTGACTTAGGCCTTGCAATTGCAACGGCGGGAATGCGCCTTGTTTACGGGGCGGGTGATGTTGGGCTGATGGGGCATATCGCCCGCGCCGCGCAAGAGGCAGGGGGTGAGACATTCGGGGTCATCCCAACCCATCTGATGGCGCGCGAGGTCGGCAAACGCGACCTGACGCGTTTTGTCATCACCGAAACCATGCATGAGCGCAAAAAGGTCATGTTCATGAATTGCGATGCGGTCGTGATGATGCCAGGCGGCGCTGGCAGCTTGGACGAATTTTTTGAAGTGCTCACATGGCGGCAATTGGGCCTGCATGATAAGCCGATTATCCTCATGAACACCGCGGGCTATTGGGACAGGCTGACCGATCTTTTGCACCATGTGGTCACAGATGGCTTTGCCGATGCGAGCCTGTTGGACTTTGTGGAAACGGCAGATACGCCTGCTGATATCTTGGCGCGGCTTAATGCCTATCGCGCGGCCTGAGGGCGCATGGCCCCCACCGAATAGATCGCAAGCCCTGCCCAAATCAGCGCAAAGGCAATCGCGTGCCACAGGGTGAGAACCTCACCAAAAATGACCACGGCAATCGTGAATTGCAGCGTGGGGTTCAGATATTGCACCAGACCAATCGTTGAGAGGGCCGCACGCTTTGACGCGTAGGAGAACAAGATCAAAGGTGCCGCGGTCAAAGGGCCAGACAAGATCAGCACCCCCGATTGGATCAGATCAGCGCCAAAGACACCCTCAGCCCGCCCCAACCAAACGAGATAGGCAAGCGCGATTGGCATCAGCAAAAACACCTCAGCCGTGACCGATACAACCGGCCCCGCCGCGACATAGCGTTTGATCAGACCGTAAAGGCCGAATGTGAGGGCCAAGATCAGCGAAATCCACGGCGCCACCCCAAGACCGAGGGTCAATTGCACAACCGCAATGGCCGCCAAAAGAACGGCGATTTTTTTTGACCGCGAAAGGCGCTCTTTCAACACAAGCGCACCAAGCGCCACAGCCACCAAAGGGAAGATGTAATAGCCAAGCGAGCTTTGCATCAAATGGCCTGTTTGGATGGAAAAAATGAAGAAAAACCAATTTGTTGAAATCATCAAGGCCGCAGCCCCGATCAATAAAAACGACCGCCCGCCCGACAAGGCGCGGCGCAATTCACCCAGTCGCGATTGCAGCGCAAGCACGCCGATAAAGACAAAGACCGACCACAAGGTGCGATGCGCCAAAACCTCCAACGGCGGGATATCGGCCAATAATTTATAGTAAAGCGCGGAGAAGCCCCAAATCACACAGGCCCCCACCATCGCCAAAACGCCTTTGGTGTCCTCTGTCATGAAGCATCGCCTTCGGTTCTGTGGTTAAGTCCGTATGTGAGGGGGGATTTTGGGGGAGGTCAAGGAGGGCCTTGCGATAGATTTCCCCCTTCGCATTAAATCCAAAAGGAAAAGAAAAACCCCCCGCTTTCGCGAGGGGTTCTGTTTCAATCTAGGCCGTGAACCGCCTCACTTCATCCGCGAAGCCACGTTTTCCCAATTCACGAGGTTGTTCAGGAAATTGTCCAAATAGGCAGGGCGCTTGTTGCGGTAGTCGATGTAATAGGAATGTTCCCACACATCGCAGCCCAACAGGGCTGTTTGACCAAAGCAGAGCGGGTTCACGCCGTTTTCGGTCTTGGTGACCTTGAGGCTGCCGTCTTTGTCCTGCACCAACCAGCACCAGCCAGAGCCAAACTGACCCACGCCTGCGGCGGCGAAATCAGCCTTGAACTGATCAACCGAACCAAAGCTGTCAACCAGTGCCTTTTCCAATTCCGATGGCATGGCCGATGACCCTGGCCCCATCATTTCCCAGAACTGCACATGGTTCCAATGCTGGCTTGCATTGTTGAAGATGCCGTTTTGGGCCACAGCGCCTGCCTGATAGGTGCCTGTGATGATTTCTTCAACAGATTTGCCTTCCCATTCGGTGCCTGCAATCAGCTTATTGCCATTATCGACATAGGCCTTGTGGTGCAGGTCGTGGTGGAATTCCAATGTCTCGGCCGACATCCCCTTTGCGGCAAGCGCATCATGGGCATAGGGCAGGTCAGGAAGTGTAAAAGCCATGGGTTTATCCCCTCGTCTCGCGGTTTCAATTTCTAGACCACAGATGGAGGGCATCGCCCCCAAAGGTCAAGGGGGAGCAGATCAGAAATACCCCACCTCGCCGCCTTTTGCGCCAGAGACGCGCAGCAGGTCATGGACATATTGCTTGACCGAACGAAACGCAAAAAGCCGCGCTGTTTTTGGATCGGTTAGCCAAACTGCGGCAGCGGCCTGTGCCACGCGACTGCGGCGCAATTCACCGACCCCAAAACTGTCGGGATGAAAATCTGCGGGCATCAATTTGGCCAAACAATCGCGCAATGCGCCCGCTGTGGGTGCGGTGATCTCAAACACCGCGCGCGCATCGGACATATCCAACGCCAGATGATGCAGCTTGGCCAATTTCTTGTCCAAGGTGGCGACATGCGCCGCGCATTCCGCATAGGGGCAAAGGATCATCACCTCGTCATGTGACATCCATGCGACCCCATATGCGCCCTTCTCAAGGATTGCGCGCGGGGCGGGCATGGCAAGGCCTGTGATGGCCTTGACCGCTGTCGCCACTGTTTTCTGAGACAGATCTGCGCGCAAGGTGATCATCCCTTGCAGCGGCAGTTCGTTGACGCTGACATAAGGTGTTAGGGTGCTGAGATCAGACATTTTGCTTCTCCCCCTCGGGATCAAAGAAGATGGTCGAACAAATCCGTGCCTTGATCTGACCACCCTTACCATCGGTGAGATTCACCACTTCGCCCATGCGATCAGGGCCATTATGGATCAGCGCCATTGCGATCCCGCGTTTCAGGGTTGGTGAATAATAGGTCGATGTCACCCGCCCTTGGACATTGTTCTGACCATTGGCGTTTTTGCCTGCGCGGATCACATAGGCACCATCTGGCAGAACCCCACCATCCAGCGTCTCAAGACCGACCAATTTCCACCGATCAGGATTATCCATGAAACTCCGCGACTGTGCGCGTTTGCCCAAATAATCCTCTTTCTTTTTGGAAATCGCCCAATCAAGGCCCAAATCCTGTGGGATGACCGTGCCATCGGTTTCATCCCCGATCATGATGAAGCCCTTTTCCGCCCGCATGACGTGCAGCCCTTCGGTGCCATAGGGGGTGATGTTCCATTCTGCGCCCGCCTCAATCAGGCTTTTCCAGAATTCCAATCCCTGACTTGCAGGAACAGCGATTTCAAAGGATAGCTCACCCGAGAAGGAAATGCGGAACACCCGCGCCTCAAACCCGCCGATTTTCGCATCTGTCCACGCCATAAAGGGCAGTGCTTCTGCAGACAAATCCGTGTCGGAGCCGAGCTTTTCCAACAGCTTGCGCGCATTGGGGCCAACCACGGCCACCTGTGCCCATCTTTCGGTCACATTGGCGGTGTATACCTTAAAGTCCCACCATTCGCATTGCAGCCAATCTTCCATATGGGTGTGGATGTGATCAGCCCCGCCTGTGGTGGTATGCACGAGGAACGTCTCTTCATCGAGACGCGCCACAACGCCATCATCCATCAAAAAGCCGTTCTCATTGCACATAAGACCATAACGGCAGCGACCCGGTTTCAGGGTGCTCATCATATTGGTGTAGAGCATATCCATAAACCGCCCCGCATCAGGCCCTTTGACGATGATCTTGCCCAAGGTCGATGCATCAAGCAGACCAAGCGAGCCGCGGGTGGCATTGATCTCGCGGGTCACGGCAGCGTGGCGATCTTCGCCCGCCCGTGGATAGCAATAGGGGCGCCGCCATTGACCAACGGGCTCAAAATCGGCGCCATGTTCAACGTGCCAGTCAAAGATCGGGGTGCGGCGCAGCGGTTGGAACACCGCACCACGCGCCTCGCCTGCGATGGCCCCCATGGAAATGGGCGTATAGGGTGGGCGGAAGGTGGTGGTTCCCACAGCAGGGATTTGCGCCTGAAGTGCATCAGCAAGCACCGCAAGGCCATTGATATTGCTAAGTTTTCCTTGATCGGTTGCCATACCCAAAGTGGTGTAGCGTTTGGTATGCTCAACGCTTTCATAACCCTCGCGCGCGGCCAACTGAACGTCAGACACTTTCACATCGTTTTGGAAATCCAACCACATTTTTGCGCGTTTCTGAATAGGTGCGCGGGCGGGCATGATCCAAATCGGGGCCAAGGCCCCCAATTCAGGCTCGACCACTTTGGGCAGGCGCGATTTCACTGCTTGGCCCGTGGCGGCCGCAACAGCCGCCTGCGCCGATTTCAAAGACGCAGCTGCGGTGGAATGCCCGTCTGCCGCCCCTGCCACGAAAACAAACCCTTCGCCGTCATGGCTGAGCGGCGGGCGCGTTGGATCGGGGCGGAAACAGGCCTGTGCCTCATCCCAAATCAGCTTGCCACCGCAATGTGACCACAGATGCACCACAGGCGACCATCCGCCCGACATGCCGACCGCATCACAGGCGATGACCTCGCCCGTGCTGCCATCGCTGTCTTGCGCGCAGATTTTCACGCCCGTGACACGCTTGCCCCCTTGCGCCTCTGCAATCGCCATCCCCTGCTTGACCGAAATCCCCGCAGAACGGGTGGCTTCAATCAAATCGCCTGTCGCAGAGGGACGTGGGTCGATAACGGCTGCAACCTCAAGACCCGCCTCTTTGGCGACCAAAGCACTGCGATAGCCATCATCATTATTGGTGGCAATCACGATACGCTTGCCCGCGGCCACGCCGTAATTCACGATGTAATCGCGCAAGGCGCTCGCCAACATCACGCCCGGAATATCATTGCCTGCAAAAGACAGCGGGCGCTCGATTGCACCTGTCGCGGTGATGATGCGTGCGGCGCGAATACGCCACAACCGATGACGGGGGGCATCAACGTTCGGCGCGTGATCCGTCACGCGCTCATAGGCCAAGGCATAACCGTGATCATAGACCCCTGCCCCCATAGTGCGGGCGCGCAAGGTGACATTCTTCATCTTGCCAAGGGCCGCCAATGTTGCGGTGATCCATTCATCCGCAGATTTACCGCCCAATTCGATCCCATCGACAGGCGCGCGGCCACCCCAATGGGCGGTTTGTTCAACCAAAAGCACCCGCTTGCCTTGCTTGCCTGCGTCCAACGCAGCCTGAAGCCCTGCAATCCCACCGCCAATGATCAGAAGATCAACATGGGCGTAGAAATGCTCGTAACGATCTGCATCGCGATCTTTGGGGGCTTTGCCCAAACCCGCTGATTGGCGGATGATGGGTTCAAACACATGCTTCCAAAACGGGCGCGGGTGGATGAATGTCTTGTAATAAAAGCCCGCAGGCAAGAACCGCGCGAGGTAATTGTTCACCACGCCGATATCGTTCTCAAGGCTTGGCCAGTGGTTTTGACTTTGCGCCTCAAGTCCTTCGAACAATTCGGTGGTGGTCACGCGTTGGTTTGGCTCAAACCGCGCATCACGGCCCAAACCGACAAGCGCGTTTGGTTCTTCCGCGCCCGAGGCCACAATACCGCGCGGGCGGTGATATTTGAACGAGCGGCCCACTAACATCTGGTCTTCCGCCAAAAGCGCAGAGGCCAGCGTATCCCCCGCAAGCCCGCGCATTTTTTGGCCGTTAAATTCAAAAGAAACCGTGCGGGCCTTGTCGATCAGACGGCCGCCTTGAGGCAAACGATGGCTCATGTCAGGCTCCAATCAGGGCGTTTTGCCTGTATCTTTGCAATAATCTCTTTGGGGGGTTCGGGCGTTTGTGCGCTATAGGTTCCAAACACCTCTAGGGTCGCGGTGCAGCGCGCCGCCAAGAACCATTTGCCACAGCCATATGTGTGCCGCCAGCGTTCAAAATGCATGCCCTTTTGGTTGTGCCGCATGAACAAATAGCCTTCAAAATCCTCATCGGAAGATCCTGGGCCAAAGCGTTTGAGATGCGCCTCACCGCCAGGGGAAAGCTCAGTCTCATCGGCGGAGACACCGCAATAAGGGCAGGTCAAAAGCAGCATAGCTGAACCTCGCTTTGGTAAATCTTAAACATCAAGGCAGGCATCAATGCGCCACCCCCGCCGCCACGCTTTCATCAATAAAGCGGCCCTCGCGGAAGCGGTTTAGGCCAAACTCATCGGCCAAAGGTGAATGCCCTTTGGCCATAAGTTCCGCCATCGCCCAACCTGATCCGGGGATAGCCTTGAACCCGCCCGTGCCCCAACCGCAGTTGATAAAGCAATTCTCAACAGGGGTTTTCGAGATAATCGGGGAACGATCCCCCGTCATATCAACAATCCCCCCCCATTGGCGCAGCATCTTAAGGCGCGAAATCATCGGGAATGTCTCGACCAAGGCGCGCACCGTCTCCTCGATATGCTGGAAAGAGCCGCGCTGCGTGTAGTTGTTATAGCCATCCGCACCACCGCCAATGACCATTTCACCTTTGTCGGATTGGCTCATATAGCCATGCACCGTGTTGGCCATAACAACCACATCCATGCAGGGCTTAATAGGTTCAGACACCAGCGCCTGAAGCGCGACCGATTCAATGGGCAGACGGAAGCCTGCCATATCGGCCACATGGCTGGAATGACCCGCCACTACGATGCCCAATTTATTGCACCCAATGCGGCCCTTGGTGGTTTCAATCGCGCTGACCGCGCCATTTTCGCGGTGGATGGCTGTGACCTCGCATTGTTGGATGATGTCCATCCCCATCGCGGAACAGGCCCGCGCATAGCCCCATGCCACCGCATCGTGGCGCGCCGTGCCGCCGCGCGCCTGCCACAGACCGCCCAAAACAGGATAACGCGGCCCCTCAAGATGGATAATCGGGCAAAGTTCTTTGACCTCGCGCGGGGTGATGAAGCGTGTCTCAACGCCCTGCAGCGAATTTGCATGCGCCGTGCGCAAATAGCCGCGCTTTTCATGCTCGGTCTGCGCCAACATGATCACGCCGCGCGGGCTGAACATGATGTTATAATTCAAATCTTGGCTCAGGGTTTCATACAGACTGCGCGATTTCTCATAGATCGCGGCAGATGGGTCTTGGAGATAGTTCGAGCGAATGATCGTGGTGTTGCGCCCCGTGTTCCCGCCGCCAAGCCAGCCTTTTTCAATCACCGCTACATTGGTGATGCCAAAATTCTTACCCAAATAATAGGCCGTGGCCAAACCATGGCCGCCTGCGCCGATGATGATCGCGTCATACTGGGCCTTTGGTGTTGGGTTGCGCCACGCGCGTTCCCAACCTTGGTGATATCCCAATGCCTCTTTGACGATGGCAAAGACAGAATAGTGGCGCATGGCGAAAGACACTCCTGAAAACTTGCCCCTGTTTGGCCCTGTTCGGGACGCAAAAGGATACTGCGGGCGGCATATTTGCGCGCAAAAACGACCAGATGCAAAACGCAATTCCTGCATTTCTTGCCGCGCTTTGCGGGCCTGCGCAAGATGGTCGCGGCTTTGTGTCACGATTATCCTTTTGATCTGCGGGCCAAGGGCTTACATCTGAGCCAAGACGACATTTCGCGGGAGAATAGGCTTGATGGTTTTCTGGATCGCAACTGCTGCAATTTCTGTGGCAGCTATCTTGATTTTGCTGCGTGCTTTTCTGCGCGGCGTATCCGAGACAACCCCAACCGAAGCCTATGATGTGCAGGTCTATCGCGACCAATTGCAGGAACTTGAGCGCGATGAAGCGCGTGGCGTGCTATCGCCGCAAGATGCAGAACGCGCCCGCGCAGAAGTTTCACGCCGCCTGATTGAGGCAGATCGCGCCCTGCAAGCGGCCCAAGAGGCGGGAACGGGCCTCGCCAATGGTAAGGTTCTGATCCCTGTGGGTTTGGTCGCAACGCTGGCTTTTGCGGTTTTGGTCTATGCGCAATTGGGGGTGCCCAATTATCCAGATATGCCGATTGCAACCCGCATTGAACGGATCGAAGAAAATCGCGCCACCCGCCCCTCACAGGCCGAGGCTGTGGCCGAGGCTTCGGTGTCGGCCCGCCCTGCCATCCCCGAAAACCCAGAACTTGAGGCCTTGGTTGAACGTCTGCGCGCGATTATGACAGAGCGGCGCGATGACCCAACGGGGTGGCGCCTCTTGGCGGAAAACGAGTTGCGCCTTGGCAATTTCGAGGCTGCCGTTGCCGCGCAAGAACAGCTTGTCGGCCTGCTTGCCCCAGAAAGCCCCGAGGGCGTGGCCGCAAGGGCCAATCTGGCGGAAATGATGATTTTGGCGGCGGGCGGGTATGTTTCGCCCGAGGCTGAGGCCGTGTTGACCGACACCATCGCGCAAGAGCCGCGCAATGGAACCGCGCGCTATTACATGGGCCTTATGTATGCCCAAGGGGGCCGCCCAGATCTGGCCTACACAATCTGGCGCACTCTTTTGGCCGAAAGCACGCCTGATGCGCCATGGCTTGAACCCATCCGCTTGCAGATTGAAGAAGTGGCCTTTTTGGCCGGTGATCCCATCAATGTGGATGACCTTCCTCAACCCCGCCGTGAAGACGCCCCCCTTCGCGGCCCTGATGCCGCGCAAATGGAAGCCGCAGGTCAAATGAGCGCCGAAGATCGCGCTGCAATGATTGAGGGCATGGTTGGCAATTTATCGGCCCGTTTGGCCAATGAGAGTGGCACTGTTGAAGAATATGCACAACTGATTACGGCCTTGGGTGTTTTGGGCCGCCTTGATGAAGCGCGCACGATTCTGGCTGAGGCGCGCGCAAATTTTGCGGGCCAAGACGGCGCTGCGGCAGTGTTGGACAATGCTGAGGCAGGCCTGCCCCAATGACCGAGGGTTTTGTCGACCTTCACGACTTTGCAGCGGCCACCGCGCCGCCTGCCGCGATTTTGGGTTTGGATTTTGGCACCAAAACCATTGGCATTGCCATCAGCGATTTATTCCAAAGCGTGGCAACCCCGTTGATCACAATCAAGCGCGAGAAATTCACCCAAGACGCCGCCGAATTGGCGAAACTGGTGGCGGCACGCGATATTCGCGGCCTCATCCTTGGCCTGCCCCGCAATATGGATGGCAGCGAAGGCCCCCGCGCCCAATCAACCCGCGCTTTTTTGCGCAATATCGGCCGATTTGAGGGGCTGTCGCATTTGCCCGCCGCGTTTTGGGATGAAAGATTATCCACTGTGGCCGCCGAAAGGGCGCTTTTAGAGGCGGATACGTCCCGAAAACGTCGCGCCGAGGTGATTGATGCGGTCGCTGCAAGCTATATATTGCAAGGATCACTGGATCGCATGCGGGTCATCCGCAGCGCAGAATAGAGGCAGGGCAGGCAATGGTGGATGAGGTTTGGTCGCGCGAAGAAATAGCTTCGCCTTGCATAAAAATCTGCCTTGTTCATCCGACCGAACGGATTTGCACAGGATGCTATCGCACGATTGATGAAATCAGCACATGGGGCCGCAAGTCACCCGAAGAACGCGCGGACATCATGAAGGCCCTGCCAAGCCGCGCAAATCTTTTGAGCAAGCGCCGTGGCGGGCGCGCGGCACGGGTGCCGAATTAGGCAGGCTCACGCATCATTTGCATCGCGCGCGCAATCACCTTGGGGCTCGCATCGGCTGTTTGTGCCTCGGTCGATAACATGCGCCGCCATGTGCGCGCGCCAGGCTGCCCCGAAAATAGCCCCAAAATATGACGCGTCACATGATGCAACCGCCCGCCTTGGCTGATATGGCGCTCGGCATAGGGGATCATCGCCTCGGCCACCTCATGCGCCGACAGCACTGTGCGCGGGTCATCAAAAATCACTGTATCCGCGTGGCCCAAGATCACATAGGGGCTATGATAGGCCGCGCGCCCAACCATCACCCCATCAAGCCCATCCCTAAGGTGGGATGCGACCCCGTCTAGATCCTCAACACCGCCATTGATCGATAGATGCAGGTTTGGAAATTCTTCCTTCATGCGCCGCACCAAGGCGTAATCAAGCGGCGGGATGGTGCGGTTTTCCTTGGGGCTTAGCCCCTCAAGCCACGCTTTGCGTGCGTGAATTGTCAGACGCCTGACCCCTGCCTCTGCCATCTGTTCCAAAAATGCGGGCAAAATCTCGGCGGGGTTTTGATCATCAACCCCGATGCGGCATTTCACCGTCACCTCGACAGTCCCAGCGTCCTGCATCGCCCGCACGCAATCTGCGACAAGCTGTGGGGTTTTCATCAAAACCGCCCCAAAACAGCCCGATTGCACCCGATCAGACGGGCACCCCACGTTGAGATTGATCTCATCATACCCATAGGGCGCAGCAATTTTCACCGCCTGCGCCAATTCAGAAGGATCAGAGCCCCCCAATTGCAGCGCAACGGGATGCTCAGCCGCATCATAGGTCAAATGCCGTGCAGCCTCCCCATTCACCAAAGCGGCGGAGGTCACCATTTCGGTATAAAGCAAAGCGTGACGCGACATCAGACGATGGAAATAACGACAATGCCGATCCGTCCAATCCATCATGGGCGCCACGCTGAGGCGGGCATTGTGGGTCAGGGTCTGGGTCACATCATTACCGCGTTGGTGGTGGGGCCTACCAATATGCGGGGTTTTGCAAGGCAGGCGCGCAGGTTGCGGGGCCTTCTAGCGGTAAAATCGGGGCCTTTGTCAAGGATTGTGCAATCCACCCTTGCGGTTGGCTTAACGGGTAAGGTGCGGGCAAAACCACAGGGTCAATGGCCGCAAACCCCGTCTTTCCGTAAAACGCGGGGTCACCATATGTGACCACGATATCGCCCACCAACTGTGACAGGGCGTAGGCAATCAACCCCTGCCCCACGCCCTGCCCCTGATGGTTTGGCAATACCGCCATTGGCGAGAGCAAGAACACAATCCTACTCGTCTGCGGAAAATAGAGCCGCGTGAAAATCACCACGCCCACGCACAGATCGCCCTCATGGGCGGAAAAGGCTGCGATGTCATTTTTTGGGGTGGTTTTGATCAAGTCAGCGGCGAGTGCTGATACAAATTCCCCCTCCTCCGCCCCTTCAGAGGCGGTGAAGCTTTTCAAAAACACATCCGCAAAAGCGGTGGGATCAGGATTTATGGCACGGCGATACTGCATGTCTGGCAGAGTTAGCATCGGCCATCACGAACTCAAGCCAAAATGCGACTTTGCCCTCTGGGCTTGGCAAGTTCGGCATTTCCCCCTAAAACCCGCCCGAACAGCATAGGGGCCGCACTGGCCCCTCGCGGCCAAAATCAACGCTTGATCACGCTGATCGGACATGACCCCGCCTTGGCATTCCAAGGCCGGCAAGGGACTAGATTTGATGATATCTCTCGCGCATTACCGCCATGAATGGACGCATAATATCCGTGGCGATCTTTTGTCAGGATTGGTTGTGGCCTTGGCCCTGATCCCTGAGGCAATCGCCTTTTCCATCATTGCGGGCGTTGACCCCAAAGTAGGCCTTTATGCCAGTTTCTCCATCGCTGTGATTTGCGCAATCACAGGCGGGCGGCCTGGCATGATTTCGGCGGCCACCGCCGCCACCGCCGTTTTGATGGTGACTTTGGTGCGCGATCACGGGCTGCAATATCTCTTGGCGGCCACTGTTTTGGCGGGTCTTTTGCAAATCATGGCGGGTCTTTTACGGCTTGGCTATGTGATGCGCTTTGTTTCAAAATCCGTCATGACAGGCTTTGTGAACGCCTTGGCCATCTTGATTTTCATGGCGCAATTGCCCGAACTTGACCCGCGCAATGTGCCGATTTTGACCTATCCCTTAGTCGCGGCGGGGCTTGCGATCATCTATCTATTTCCGCGCCTGACGCGGGCTGTTCCATCACCCCTTGTCACGATCATCGTGTTGACGGCGCTATGTGTCTTGATGGGGTGGGATGTGCGCACTGTAGGCGATATGGGGCATTTGCCTGACACGCTGCCCGTATTTTTGATCCCTGATATCCCGCTGACTTTTGAAACATTGCAGATCATTTTCCCGTATTCACTCGCCGTTGCGGTTGTGGGCCTGTTGGAAAGCTTAATGACACAGCAGATTGTGGATGATCTGACCGACACAGCGTCAGATCGCAATCAAGAATGCATCGGCCAAGGTCTGGCCAATTCTGCCACCGGGTTCATCGGCGGGATGGCGGGCTGCGCCATGATTGGGCAGTCGATTATCAATGTAAAATCAGGCGGGCGCGGACGGCTTTCGACCTTTGTGGCGGGAATTTTCTTGTTGATCCTCTGCGTCTCGCTTGGCGATATCGTGGCGATTATCCCGATGCCTGCCTTGGTCGCGATTATGATCATGGTGTCGATTGGCACATTTTCATGGTCATCCATCACCAATTTGCGCGAGCATCCCAAATCCTCCTCTATCGTGATGTTGGCGACTGTGTTCTTTGTGATTTACACGCACAACCTTGCGATTGGCGTTTTGGTTGGGGTGCTTCTGTCTGGCATTTTCTTTGCGTGGAAAATCTCGCAGCTCTTTCGCGTTACATCGAGCATCACCGCCGATGGACGCCATCGCAACTATCGGATTGAAGGCCAGCTTTTCTTTGCCTCCTCCGAAGATTTTATGAAGGCCTTTGATTTCCGCGAAGCCTTGGATCGTGTCACCATTGATCTGACCCATGCCCATATCTGGGATATTTCATCCGTAGCCGCCTTGGATATGGCAATTTTGAAATTCCGCCGCGAGGGTGCTGAGGTTGAGGTCATCGGCCTAAACGAGGCCTCAGAGACCATCGTTGATAAACTTGCCATTCATGACAAACCTGGCGCCTTGGATGCGCTGACGGGCCATTAAGGGGATTGTGTGATGACCGATAAACCAAACCTGATGGCGCTTGTGGATGCCTCGGCCTATTCCGAAAGCCTGTGCCATTACGCAGCATGGATCGCAGGGCAGAACGCGTGGAAGGTCAAGCTTTATCACATCTTAGGTCGCCGTTCGGGGCATGATCGGGGGGATTATAGCGGCGCAATTCGACTTGGTGCGCGCAGCCGTCTTTTGGCCGAGCTGTCACAAATGGACGAAGCCCGCGCAAAATTGGCCCAAGAGCAAGGCCGCGCTGTGCTAGAGGATGCCGCCGCCCTTATCAGCGCCGAGGGGGTCGAGGTCGAAACCCGCCTGCGGCAGGGGGATCTTGTCGATACGGTGGCTGACAAAGAACAAGCGGCTGAAATGATCATGATCGGCAAACGTGGCGAGGCGGCAAGTCACGCCATGGCGCATTTGGGGTCAAACCTAGAACGGATTTTGCGCAGCGCGCACCGCCCCGTCTTCATCGCCAATCGCAGCTTTGCCCCTATTTCAAAACTTTTGATCGCATTTGATGGTGGGGCCTCTGCCACAAAGGCAGTCGATTATGTCGCCACTTTGCCCGCGTTTTCAACGCGCGCCGTCACTTTGGTTTTTGCGGGAACACCAAGCGCCGAACAAATCACGGCGCTTGAGGCGGCAAAAAACCGTCTGACCGCGGCAGGAATGGGCGCTGACATCCTCATTGAGGCGGGCGAGCCCGAGCACCTGCTTGCGCGGCTCTGTGACAGTGACAGCAGCACTGGCGCCGCCCATGATCTCTTGGTGATGGGGGCCTATGGCCACAGCCGTGTGCGCCAATTGATGATCGGCTCAACCACCACGCAGATGATCCAATCCTGCAAAGCCCCCGTTTTGGTCATGCGGTAACACTCCCCTCACATGGGTGTGAGGGAGAGAAATAAGACTAGGCGCGCGCGGGATTCTTCGTCAAAAGCGGTGAAACGCTGTCGAATAAGGCTAAAGGGACCACGATGAAAAAACGCGCAATAGCCGCATTTTTGGTGGTGCTAATTGTCTTAGGGTTTTGGGCTCTATCCGCGCTTGATTTATCGCTTGAGGGGCTGCGCGGCTTTGTGGATGACGCGCAAATGTGGCGCGACCAAAATGCAGGGCTTTTATGGGGCCTCTATTTCCTGATCTATGTGGCGGTCACGGCGCTGTCTCTGCCCTTGGCGGTTTGGATGACCTTGGGGGCAGGCGCAATTTTCGGCTTTTGGTCGGCGCTGTTGATGGTGTCCTTTGCCGCATCCCTTGGGGCGACCCTGGCCTTTCTCACCGCCCGCTATCTTGCACGGGATTGGGTTATGGGCCGATTTGGCGCGCGGCTTGAGGGCGTCAATCGCGGGCTTGCACGCGATGGGGCCTTTTACCTCTTTACCTTGCGCCTTGTGCCGATTGTCCCCTTTTTCGTGGTTAATCTGGTGATGGGCCTATCGCCGATGAAGGCCTTGACCTTTTACGGGGTAAGTCAAGCGGGGATGCTTGCAGGAACGGCCGTTTATGTGAACGCAGGCACGCAATTGGCAACGATCACAGCCGTTGCTGATATCCTGTCGCCCCCGCTGATTGGATCTTTTGCAGCGCTTGGCCTTTTTCCATGGATTGCAAAATTTGCGATTGCGCGCATCAAACGCTATCGCGCCTATCGCCCCTATACGCGCCCTGCCCGTTTTGATCGCAATCTGATCGTGATTGGCGCAGGCGCGGCTGGTCTTGTTTCGGCCTATATCGCCGCTGCGGTCAAGGCCAAGGTCACCTTGGTTGAGGCTGGAGAAATGGGGGGGGACTGCCTCAATTTTGGCTGCGTCCCCTCAAAGGCATTGATCAAATCCGCCAAGCGCGCCCATGACATTGCCCATGCCGAGGAATACGGCCTTATCGCCACGCCCCCCAAGGTGGATTTCCCGCGCATCATGGCCCGCATTCATGAGGTGATTGAAACCATCGCGCCCCATGACAGCGTAGAGCGTTACGAGGGTTTGGGGGTTGAAGTGATCAAGGGCTATGCCCGCATCCGTGACCCTTGGCATGTTGAGATCATGCAAAATGATGGCAGCGTCACAACCTTATCCACCCGCGCGATCATCGTGGCCACGGGCGCATCTCCGACCATCCCCCCCATCACGGGCCTGTCCGATGTGCCCTATCTGACCTCTGACACATTGTGGTCAGAGATGAAAACCCGTGAAACCGCCCCACAATCCATGGTGGTTTTAGGGGGTGGGCCGATTGGCTGCGAATTAGCGCAAAGCTTCGCGCGGCTTGGGGTTCAGGTCACACAGATCGAACGCGCGCCGCGGCTTTTGGCGCGCGAGGATGAGGAGGTCAGCGCCGCCCTTCTTGCCGCGATAGAGGGGGATGGGGTTGCTGTCAAAACAAGCTCAACGGCGCAATCCGTGAGCCGTGCGGGTGATCAGATTGCCGTGGAAATCGAAGCGCCAGAGGGCCGTGAGGTGATCCTGGCCGATGATCTTTTGGTGGCAGTCGGGCGCAGCCCGCGCCTGACGGGGTTTGGCCTTGAAGAATTGGGGATTGTCACAGATCGCAAGGTCGATACGAATGACTATTTGCAAACCCTTTTCCCCAATATCCTCGCCGCAGGCGATGTCGCAGGCCCTTATCAATTCACCCATACGGCAAGCCACGAGGCCTATTACGCCGCCGTAAACGCGCTGTTTGGGGATATTAAGCGCAGCAAAGCCGATTATCGCACCATTCCTTTTGCAATTTTTACCGATCCCGAAATCGCCCGCGTTGGCCTGTCTGAAAGTGAGGCCCGAACCAAGGGCGTGGCTTATGAGGTCACGCGCTATGATCTCGATGATCTTGACCGCGCCATTGCCGATGGCACCAGAAAGGGGTTTGTAAAGGTGCTGACCGCAAAAGGCAGTGATCACATACTTGGGGCCACGATTATCGGGGCCGAGGCGGGAAATCTCTTGGCCGAATTCACCTTGGCCATGAAACACGGGCTTGGGCTGAACAAAATCTTGGGCACCATTCACATTTATCCAACCCTCGCAGAGGCGAATAAATATGTCGCGGGGAATTGGCGCAAAGCCCGCGTGAACCCCCGCGCCCTTGCGCTGCTGCAGCGGTTTCACGCCTGGAGGCTGGGAAAATGATCGATGCCCGTCTATTGCCCCTACAACGCCGCCTGACCCGCCCCTTTGCCGAAGCTTTGTATAAGGCCGGTATCAGTGCAGATCAGATCAGTTTGTTTGGCTTTGCTCTGGGGCTATGCGCCCTGCCCGCGCTTGCCATGGGGCACTTTGGGCTGGGTCTTATGTTCATCCTGCTCAACCGCCTTTGTGACGGGTTGGATGGGGCTGTGGCGCGGATCGCGGGGCCAACAGATCGGGGCGCATTTTTGGATATCGCGCTTGATTTTCTCTTTTACGCGAGCATCCCACTGGGGTTTGCGCTGTTTGATCCGAGCCGTAACGCCCTGCCTGCTGCGCTCCTGTTGGCCAGTTTCATTGGCACGGGCGTGTCATTTATGGCTTATGCCGTGATTGCCGCGAAACGCGGGTTGCACTCTTCAGCCTTTCCGCAAAAAGGGTTCTATTATTTGGGCGGCCTGACCGAAGGGGCCGAAACAATTGCCGCATTTGTGGTCTTTTGCCTTTTCCCCATGGCCTTCCCTGCCTTTGCGTTTATTTTTGCAGCGGCCTGCGCCATTACAACACTCACCCGCCTCATCGCGGCATGGGTGGCTTTTTCACCGAACACGCATTGAGAGAGAGACCTCATGATCAAACGCCTTTTGCCGATACTGGCCCTGATGATGGCCACACAAACCCATGCGCAAACATGGCAAGACACAGTGGATGCCGCGCGCGGGCAGACTGTGTATTGGCATGCATGGGGCGGTGATCCACGCACGAACAATTATATTGATTGGGTCGATGCGCAGATGCAGGCGCGTTTTGGTATCGCGGTCGAGCATGTACCGCTGACCGACACGGCCGAGGCCGTGACAAGGGTTCTCTCAGAACGTGCCGCAGGTCAGAACACGGGCGGCGCGGTTGATCTGATCTGGATCAACGGGCCAAATTTTCTGGCGATGAAAGAGCAAGATTTGCTGTTTGGCCCCTTTGTTCAACGCCTGCCAAATGCGCGCTTTGTTGACCTGTCGCCTGATGCGCCTGCATCGGTTGATTTTACCGTTCCCATTGATGGGCTAGAGGCCCCATGGCGCTTGGCCAAATTCGTGTTCATCCATGACAGCGCCCGCGTCCCGAACCCGCCACAATCTATGGGCGAATTGCTCGATTGGGCGCGTGACAATCCCGGGCGTTTCACACATCCCGATCCTGCCAATTTCATGGGGGCCAGTTTTCTAAAACAGGCTTTGATCAGTTTGGTTGATACCCCCGCCATCCTGCAAAACCCTGTAAGCGAAGCGGATTATACCGCCCTCACCGCCCCCCTTTGGGCATGGTATGATGCCTTGCGCCCCTTGATGTGGCGGGAGGGTGAAACATTCCCTGAAAACGAGTCGATCCAAGCGCGCCTTTTGAACGATGGCGAAATCGATATCACCATGTCGTTTGACCCAAGCTATGCGGCAGCGGCCATCAATTTGGGGCTTTTGCCCGACACGGCCCGCGTTTTCGTGCCCGAGGGGGGGACGCTTGGAAATATCAGTTTTGTGGCAATCCCCTATAACGCGGCCCATGTTGAGGGGGCGCAAGTGGTGGCAGATTTCCTGCTATCGCCCGAAGCGCAAGCGCATATGCAAAATATCGACAATCTCGGCGCGTTTTCCGTGCTTGACCCCGCACTGATGGATGCCGAAGCGGCAGCGTTTTTTGCAGACCTTCCCCAAAGCCCCGCCTTGCCCGAATTGGCCGATCTGGGGCCAACCTTACTTGAACCCCATGCAAGCTGGATGACCGCCATCGCCGAAGATTGGGCGGCGCGCTACGCACGCTGATGGGGCGTGGTGCGTCTATCGGTGTGTTCAGCGCGGCGGCGGCCTTGGTCTTGGCCCCGATTGTTGCGGGCTTTGCCATTGGCCTTGCGGCCAGTTTGGGCTTTTTCCCCGCGATTGGCGCAGATCACCTGACATTTGCGCCCTATCACCGCTTGATTGCGGTCCCCGAGTTTTGGGGCGCGCTTGGTCTGTCGCTGCAAACAGGGGGGGTGTCCACGGCCCTCTCGTTGTTGCTTGCGCTGATCTTCGTGGCACAAGGCGGCGGGGAAAGCCGTATCTTAGCCCCGCTATTGGCCATTCCCCATGCCGCAATCGCCCTTGGCCTTGCATTCCTAATTGCGCCTTCAGGGTGGATCATGCGTGCGCTTGCGCCCCTTTTGGGCATTGACCGCCCCCCAGATCTCGCCTTGGTGAATGATCCTGCGGGTTTTGCGCTGATCCTTGGATTGGTGATCAAGGAAACCCCGTTTTTAGTCATCGCTATCGCCAGTGCCATGGCGCAATTGCCCGTGATCCGCACCCGCCAAATCGGGGCAAGCCTTGGCTATGGCACGCTGCGAATTTGGGCGCTGCTGATCTTGCCGCAGCTTTACCCGCTGATCCGACTGCCTGTGATGGTGGTGTTGGCTTACGGGCTATCTGTGGTGGATATGGCCTTGATCTTGGGGCCGAATGCCCCGCCAACCTTCGCCGTCTTGGTCACGCGCCTGTTTATCGCACCTGATTTGACGCTGCTTTTGCCCGCATTTGCGGGGGCTATGATTCAAATCGCGCTGATTGCCTTGGCCTGTCTCAGCCTATGGTTATGTGAGCGCGGCATGATGCGACTTGCCAAGGCCGAGGCGCGCATGGGGCGGCGCGGGGGAACGCGGATACCCCTATCATGGATCACGCCCCTGCCGCGCGGGATCATGGGGTTGGGTCTGATCGGCATTGTGGGCTTGCTTTTGTGGTCAATCACATGGCGGTGGGTTTGGCCTGATGTTTTTCCACAATCCCTTTCCCTCAGGGCATGGCAAAGCGGCGATTGGGGTGCGCCCCTTCATACAAGCCTTGAGATTGCAATGATCAGTCTGACAATCGCAACACCGCTTGCGCTTCTGACACTCGAGGCGGTGGATCATTTGCCCAACAAATTGGCAAAATCTATCCTTTTGCCGCTGATCTACACCCCGCTGTTGATGCCCCAGATTGGGTTTCTTTATGGGGTGAATATTGCCGCGCTGAAACTTGGCATCACGGCAGGGGTGGCGCCCGTGATTTGGGCGCATCTTTTGTTCGTTTATCCTTATATTTTGTTGATGCTGCTCGATCCGTGGCGCGCAATGGATCGCAGGGTGTTACAGGCGGCAGCCGCCCTTGGCGCAGGGCCGTGGCGGGGGTTTTTCGCTGTGAAACTTCCCTTGATGCTTCGGGCCATCATGGTGGCCATGGCGGTTGGTTTTGCCGTTTCCATTGCGCAATATCTGCCGACCCTCTTTGTCGGCGGCGGCAGGGTCGCTACGATCACCACTGAGGCGGTGACGCTCGCCTCAGGCGGGGATCGCAGGATCACAGGGGTTTATGGCAGCCTTCAGGCCGCGCTGCCCCTGTTGGTCTATCTGCTGGCCTTCTTGACCCCGCGCTATGTTTGGCGCAACAGACGCGCGATGCAAGCGAGGGTGACATGAGCCTAGAGATCACAGAACTGAGCCTCAGTATTGGGGAACGGATGCTGTTTCAGCCCCTCAGCCTGAGTGTTGCGCGTGGCGAGGTTGCCACGATCATGGGGCCATCTGGAATCGGGAAATCCACCCTTTTGGCGGCAATCGCAGGCCATCTTGACCCATCCATCACGGCGACTGGTCATATGACCCTTGAGGGACAAGACCTAGCCTCCCTTGCACCCGAAACACGCGGGGTGGGCATGATTTTTCAAGATCCGTACCTCTTTCCCCATCTCAGCCTTGGTGACAATCTTGCCTTTGGTCTGCGGGCAAGCGCCGACCGCACCGCGCGCCGCGCCGGCATAGAGGCAGCCCTTGAGACAGCGGGCCTTGCGGGCCTCTATGAGGCAGACCCAGACACACTTTCAGGCGGCCAAAAATCCCGTGCCAGCCTGATGCGCAGCCTCTTGGCAGAGCCGCGCGCGCTGTTGATGGACGAGCCTTTTTCGGCCTTGGACATGGAATTGCGAGATGAGATGCGCCGCTTTGTTTTTGCACATATCCGCGCGCGCAATATTCCTGCGGTTTTGGTCACACATGACCCCGCAGATGCAGAGGCCGCGAACGGCCCCTGCTGTCAGTTACAGCGAGATTAGATCGCGTCTAGCTCTGCCTTGAGGTCGCCCATCTCTGCGCCCCCTGACATCAAGCGGCGCATTTCCTTGTCACCGATCTCGGTAGCGGTGCCCGCCCCAATCGTTTTACCAAGCGCAAGGAACGTATAGCGATCCCCCACCAGACGCGAATGGATTTCGTTATGCGTGATGAAAATAATCGCAATATCCCCGCGTGCGCGGACGCGTTTGATTGTTTTCAAAACACCCATCTGCTGACGCTGACCAAGCGCTGAAGTTGGTTCATCCAAGATCAGAACCTTAGCCCCGAAATAAATCGCGCGCGCAATCGCCAATGTCTGACGCTGACCGCCCGACATTGTGCCAACCGCCTGCGTGGGGTCAGAGAAATCAATACCGATTTTCAGCATCTCATCATGCGCAATCTTGTTCATTTCATTCATGCGCAAGCTGCCAAGCGGCCCTGTCAATTCACGACCCATAAAGAAATTACGGGTGACGCTCATCAACGGGTTTAAGGCCAAATCCTGATACACTGTGCCAATGCCAGCGGCAGAGGCATCCCGCGGCGAGCGGAAGGTAACAGGTTTCCCTTCGATATAGATTTTGCCTTCGGTGGGTTGGTGAACACCTGCAAGGGTTTTGATCAGGGTCGATTTACCCGCCCCGTTATCCCCCAACAGGCAATGCACCTCACCTGGAAAGACCTCTAGGTCAACGCCACCAAGGGCTGTGAACGGGCCAAAGCGTTTGACCAGATTTTCTACGCGAAGATATGGTTCAGCCATGGTTAAATCCCTCCCGTGATACGCTTGCGGATACGCTCATTGGCGAAAACCGCAGCAAGCAGGATACCGCCAAGGAAAACGCGGAACCATGCGCCATCGATAGCAGGAATGAAGAACACCGCATTCGCCACAAGGCCAACGGTGATCGCCCCAAAGACCACGCCAAGGATGGATCCAAAGCCGCCCGTCATCAGCGTGCCACCCACAACCGCGATGGCAATCGCGAACAATTCCATCAAATTGCCTTTTGCGGCATCTGATGTGTTGGTGTCATACACCTGACATGCGGCAAACATCGTGGCGCAAAAGGCGGTGAACATGAACAGGCCCACTTTTACCTTGTCGACTGGCACACCATTGGCGCGCGCGGCCTCTTTGTTGTCGCCTGTCGCGTAAATCCAGTTGCCGATTTGGGTGCGGCTGAGCACGAAATAGGACACGCCCGCGATCACAATCCACCAGAAAAACCGCGCGTCAAACCCGTGAACCCATTGTTCGCCATTGCGGTTAAGATTACCGCCAAGCGCGAACCAAATATCATAGAACCACCCGAAAACCTCGCCGCCCATGATGTCGGCGAACCAGCTTTCCAGTTTGAAATCTTGCAAACCCGAGATTTGGGTCGATTGGTTGATCAAGCGGAAGCAAACTTCGGTAACCCCGCGCAAGAAAAACAAAAACGCCAAGGTCACAATGAAGCTCGAGAGGCCAGATCGCACAACGATCATGCCAATCACCCAACCGATCCCCAATGTCATCGCAAGGGTGATGAAAAACGCTGCGGCAGGGGTTGCTTCGCCCAGACCAAAGGGCAAACCCCATTTCAGCATCATCGCCATCGACATGCCCGCAAAGCCAATCATCGAACCGATTGACAGGTCAAATTCGCCTGCAATCATCAACACAGCGGCCCCTGTGGCAATGATCCCATATTGGGCAATAATCGCGATGTTATTTTTCAGACCCAAGGGGTTAAACGCCTTACCATCCGAGGCAATCGCCAAGGCCGCAATGATGATAATCATCACCACGAAAGAGCCGATCTCGGGACGGCGTAAGATTTTTTGAAAGGCAGTTTCTTGTTGAAGCCTGTTCGCTTCGCTTTGATCGGCCATATCTCACATCCTGTTTTTATTTGGATTTTGAGGGTGAAAACAGGCGGGAAATCCCGCCTGTTTCAAGTCTCGACTGATCACAAAACTTAGCGATCGATGCCTGCGAGTGCAGAAACCGATGCCGCATTGGATGCATCCACAAAGCCTGGGCCAGATGGGATGTTCGCACCAGGCAACAGGCCTGCGCCAGTGTTGTAGAGGTGCAGAACGATCACAGGCATATAGCCCTGCAGACGCTGCTGCTGGTCGATTGTGAAGGCCGCATCACCTGCTTGGATCATGTCCATCACGCCAGGGGAAAGGTCGAAACATGCCAAATGCACGTCTGCGCCAACTTCCTTGATCGCGCGGTTTGCCGCTTCACAGACATGTGGGCCAACAGCCAAAACGCCATCGATGGATGGGTCTGCCTGCAGCGCCGCTGCGGTGCGGGTTTCGATCTGTGCAGGGTCGTTTGACACGTCAATCATGTTCAGATCGCCGCCGACACCTTCAAAGTAGCCTGTGCAACGATCCACAAGCGCGGTGTTGAACGCTTCTTGGTTCAAGCAAAGCCCGTTGGTCACGCCTTCTGCTGCGGCGCGCTCACCGGCCTTTTGACCTGCCAAACGCTCTGGCTGACCCACGTGCATCAATGCACCCAGCTCTGCGGATGCTTCGAGGCCCGAGTTCATGGTGATCACAGGGATACCATCGGCAACAGCGGAACGAATTGCTGGCCCGAGCGCGTCTGCGTCAGGCAGCGAGACGATGATGCCATCGGGCTGCGTTGCTGCTGCGGCTTCGATCAGCTGAGCCATTGCAGCCATGTCGCCGGATACGTCAAAGTTATATTCAAGGGTCGCACCTACAGCCTCGGCTGCATCACGGCCACCCTTTTCCACCACAGGCCAGAACGGGTCTGTGCCCTGCGTGTGAGTGATCATAACATAACGCTCAGCATGTGCCGCACCTGCCATCAAAGCAGCTGCTGCAGCGGTGAGAATAAGTTTTTTCATGGTCTTCCTCCCAAGTTATATGCTCCGAAGAGCTGTTATTCTGCGCTTGTGGCAGAATTCTTTGAAACACCTACGCGCGCGCGCTCATGCTTGGCCCCTCCTCATGGCACCAATGCATGGGCAGGCGCAGGTGCCTGTCCATCATACCCGCCCCAGACAGATTGATCGAAATGAATGACAGAGCCCGTCATCATCCCGCTATCGTCTGACGCCATCCACAAGACTGCTTTTGCCACCTCCACCGGGTCAAGCAGTCTTCCGTAAGGTAATTCTTTTGCGGCGCGATCAAGGGCGCCTGCATCTCCCGTCTCCGCCTTTTGCAAGGCGCGTTCGCCATCGGAATTCATCCATCCGATATCCAATTGGTTCACCCGCACCCCATTGCGCATGAGGGCAAAGCCCGCATGGCGGCTCAGCGTGGCAAGCGCACCCTTTGACACCGCGTAGGGCGCAAGAAACGGTTGCCCCACCCGCGAAGATGCGGATCCGATATTGACGATGCTGCCTTTGACACCTGCCTCTTGCATCAGCAAAACGGCGTCTTGCATCAAGAAAAACGGCGCACGGGTGTTAACCGCAATCATCTTGTCAAACAGCGCGGCGTTGGTGTTCAGCAGATTGCCACGATCGGTCATGCCTGCCGCATTGACCAAAATATCCACGCGGCCAAATTGCGCCTTGGCTGAGGGAATAATACTACGCACCGCATCCAAATCGGCCAGATCCGCGCCCACAACGTGACATGGGGTGCCAAATTCGCCCGCGATTTCATCGCAAACGCGCTGACCTTTAGCGCTATCACGACCGACCAGAATAAGCCCCTCGGCCCCCGCTTGTGCGAAGACGCGCGCAATCGCGGCCCCAAGACCTTGGGTTGCGCCCGTTATGACGGCAATTTTTCCGTCAATACGGTTCATCCAATGACCTCATAATGCGCCTGCGCCATGACATCCATCAGGGTCTTATGTCCCGTGATGGCCATTTCCTTGGGCGGGTTTGGCTTGGGGTCTTGTTCGGCTTCGATCACGAACCAACCCTCATATCCATGGCCTGCAAGCGCTGAAACAATCGCATGAAAATCTAAATCCCCATCCCCTGGCACTGTGAAGGCCCCCTTAACAACAGCATCAAGAAAGCTTTCGCTGCTTCGGTCAAGGGTGTTTATCACATTTTTCCGAATATCCTTCGTATGCACATGGGTGATCCGCGCGTGATGATTGTCGATGACGCGCAGATTATCCCCGCCCGCAAAGGCCATATGCCCCGCATCAAACAGCAGCGGAACCGAGGAATGCTTCATAAACAAATCAAGCTCAGACTCGGTTTCGACCACGGCGGCCATGTGATGATGATAGGAAATCGGCATCCCTTGGGCCGCGCACCAATCGGCAAAATCCGACATCTTGCGCCCATAGGCGGCCATCTCGGCCTCGCTGATCACTGGCTTTTGCGTCAAAGGCACCTCGCGCTTGCCCTGCACAGATCGCGCTGTTTCCCCGTAGACGATGCACGGCGCGCCTGCGGCTTTGAAAAATGCCATTTGCTCTGCAATGCGATCCTTTTCACGCTCGATATCCCCATCAAGCAATTCACCCGAAAACCATCCGCCACAAACAGAGATCCGATACCGATCCAAGATCGGGCCTAAAACCGCCATATCCATTGGAAAGCGGCGGCCTGTTTCCATGCCGCTAAACCCTGCCTCGGACGCTTGGGCCAGACATTCCTCTAGGCTGACGTCATCTGACAATTCAGGCAGGTCGTCATTCCACCATGCAATCGGGGCAATGCCCAATTTGGCCTTCAACATGAGGTTTACACTCCAATCCGCTGTTTTTTGCGGAATTCTTCTTGCCCCTTGCGGGCGGCTTGAACGCTTTCACGGGGGCTGACTTCGGGCACGCCGACATACCAATCCGCGCCGCCATCTGTCCAAGTATAGGCGTCAGAGGTGATTGAAATCACGGTTGTCGCATCGGTGGTCTGTGCCCATTCCATCGCGGCCTCTAGATCAGCAAGGCTGTCACAATGGCGCGCATAGGCCCCCATGGCCTCGGCATGTTTTGCAAAATCAACATGGCGCACATTGGCAGGGTCCTTCACGCGGCAATCCTTGAGTAGGTTGTTGAACCCTGCCCCGCCCGTATTGGTCTGCAAACGATTGATCACTGCATAACCACCGTTGTCGCAGACGATAACAATCATCTTATGGCCTGAGATGACCGAGGAATGGATGTCGGAATTCATCATCATATAAGACCCATCCCCGACCATGACGATAGGTGTGCCTTTGCTGCCTGCCATCGCCATCGCGTGGCCCCAGCCCCCTGCAACCTCATAGCCCATGCAGGAATAGCCGAATTCACAATCATAGGTGTGCGGTGCTTTACAGCGCCAATTTTTGATCGTTTCACCAGGCAATCCGCCTGCGGCTGTCACCATCACATCTTCAGGGCGCGCCATGCGGTTCACAACACCAATGACCTGCGCATAGGATGGCACGGCCTGATTTGTGGGGGCTTGGCCCTTGTCCAAGAAATCATTCCACTCGGCATACCATTTTTGTGCCTGCGTCATACGGGCGGATGGGGCAGACCAATCGCCCAATTGCGCATCAATCTCGGTGATCGCCTCAAGCGCATCCCCCACAACGGCCTGTGCGCGGTGCTTCTGCGCATCAAACCGCGCCGCGTTAATATTGATAAACCGCGCATCCTTCGGGAATGTTGTCCATGATCCTGTGGTGAAATCCTGCAGACGGGTGCCAATGGCAATCACCACATCCGCTGTTTCGGCCAATTGCCGCGCGGCCTCGGTGCCCTCAATCCCCATTGGGCCTGCATAGGCAGGGTTGTCATGCACGACGCCGCCCTTGCCCGCAATGGTTTCAGCCATGGGGATACCACGGCGCTTCGCGAAATCTGCCACCGCGGCCTCGGCCCCAGAATAGCGCACCCCACCCCCCGCGATAATGAAGGGATTCTTCGCAGTTTTCAGGATCTCGACCGCCGCCTCGACCTGATCGCGCGAGGGGCGTGGGCGGGCGATCGTCCAAACTTTGCGCTCGAAAAAGGCCTCTGGATAATCATAGGCCAATTCCTGCGTGTCTTGTGGCAGGCCAAGAAAGGCCGGCCCACAATCTGCAGGGTCTAGCATCGTGGCCACAGCCGCAGGCAAGGATTGGATGATCTGCGCAGGATGGGTAATCCGATCCCAATAGCGCGTCACCGCACGGAAACTGTCGTTCACCGTGATGCTTGGATCCCCGAAATGCTCAACCTGCTGCAACACGGGATCGGGCAAGCGGTTTACATAAGTGTCGCCCGACAACAGCAAGACGGGCAAGCGATTGGCATGCGCAACACCCGCAGCGGTGACCATATTCGTGGCACCTGGCCCGACAGATGAGGTCGCGACCATGATCTGACGGCGTTTCTTTGCTTTGGCATAGGCAATCGCGGCCAAGGCCATGGATTGCTCATTCTGGCCGCGCCATGTGGGAAGCTGATCTTGAACACGCTCTAGTGCTTCGGCCAAGCAGGTGACATTGCCGTGGCCAAAGATCCCGAACACCCCTGCAAACAGCGGCACCTCCTCGCCATCAATTATGGTGAATTGATTAACCATGTAGCGCACGATTGCCTGCGCCATAGTTAGACGCACAGTGCCGTTTGCACTTGCTCGGTTACTCATACCAGCACCCCTCCCCTGGGCTAGATTCGTCCTCACACGAAATGTATATTGACAAAAAAATTTTGATGCAACGATCATTGCAAAAACTTTTTGACGCTGCAATAGTGACGCTGAAAGACTGTGCGCTTGCTTAAACTTTGGGCGAGGGATTCCCCCAAATTGCGACCGCAGTCATGGGGAGGTTAGAAATGAAAGCAAACAAACTCAAGGCCTTATGGCAAGGGGATCAGCCCGCGTTGAATGGGTGGTGTTCCATCGGCTCTAGCTTTACCGCCGAGATCATGGCGGCGCAGGGTTTTGACAGCATCACCATTGATATGCAGCATGGCGCGTTGGATTATGGCATGGCTTTGCCGATGGTGCAGGCCTTGCGCAATGCAGGCCCCACGATCATGGCCCGCGTGCCGTGGCGTGACCCCAGTTGGATCATGAAGGCCTTGGATATGGGCGTTGAGGGGATCATCTGCCCCATGGTCAATTCTCGCGCCGAAGCAGAAGAATTCGTCAGCTATCTGCGCTACCCCCCGCATGGGCAGCGCAGCTATGGCCCGACCCGCGCGGTGATTGCCGACCCCAGTTACAATGTCAAAGACGCGAATGCGCAGGTTCTGGCCATTGCCATGATCGAAACCGCGGCAGGCATGGAACATCTTGAGGAAATCGCCGCCACACCAGGCCTAGACGGTATTTATGTTGGCCCTGCTGATCTGACCCTCGGCACCCAAGCGGGGCGTTTGCCCCCAGGGTTTGACCGCGAAGAACCCGAGATGATCGCGATGATTAAGGAAATCGCCGCCGTATGTCGCAAGAACAAAATCGCCGCCTGCCTGCATTGCGGCAGCCCCGCCTATGCGGCCCGCGCCATTGAATGGGGCTATCGCCTCACCACTGTTGGGGGCGATGTGCGCTTTTTGGCGCAATCAGCCCGCGCGGCGGTCACAGGCTGGCATGAGGTTGTGGGCCGCGCCGGTGGTTCGGACAGCGCAGGTGCTGGCAAAGGGGGCTATTGATGACACGGCTCTTGGTTGCAGGGGCGCTTCACCCGACAGGTGAGGCGCTGCTTGAGCGGCTAAAAACGCAGGGCGTGGATGTTACCTATGTGACCGATCCCGCACCTACGGCCTATCTGCCCTATCTGCCGCAGGCCGATGCGCTTGTGCTGCGCACACAACCCCTGACGGCCGAGATGATTGCAACTGCACCAGACCTGAAAATCGTCTCGCGCCACGGCGTGGGATATGACGCGGTGGATGTAGATGCATTGTCGGCCCGCGGAATTGGCTTGGCCATTGTGGGGGATGTGAATTCTATCTCCGTGGCCGAGCAGGCCATGATGATGATGCTTGCTGGCGCGAAACAGGCGCTAGAGGCGCATTTCGCCACGCTTGGCAGCGAAGGGTTTGAGTGGAACTGGCGTGATCTTTTGCGCGCGCGTGAAGTGTATAACAAACGCCTGTTGATTATCGGCTATGGCCGCATCGGGCTGCGTTTGGCGAAAATGGCCGATGGGTTTGGCATGCGTATATCCGCCTATGATCCCTATCTTTCCCAAATGGGCGCATGGCCTGAAGGGGCCGCGCAAGAAGTGACAGATTTATCCGCAGCCTTGGCTGAGGCTGATTTCATCTCGGTGCATATCCCCGCCGCCAAGGGCGCGCTGCTGGATGGCGATGCCTTTGGGAAAATGAAACGCGGCGTTGTGATCTGCAACACGGCGCGCGGTGGCGTTGTCGATGAGGCGGCCCTGTTGGCGGCGCTCAAGGATGGCACGGTGGCCGCGGCAGGGTTGGATGTGTTCCAATCCGAGCCCCCTGCCCTTGATAACCCGCTTTTCTCGGATCCGCGGGTGATCCTGTCGCCCCATATTGGCGGGCTGTCCAATGAGGCAGCTGAACGTATGGCCTGCGCCTGCGTGGAAAACGCGCTGAACTTTATCGAAGGCAGGATTGATCCTGCGCTCATTGTCAATCACGAGGCAATCAATGGCAGCTAAACCGAAACTTCGCATTGGCTTGATTGGATCGGGCTTTATGGGCAAAGCGCATGTGTTTGGCTTTGCCACCGCTGCGCGCGTGTTTGATCTGCCCTATGAGGTGGAATTACACACGCTGGCCGATGTCACGCTTGCGGGGGCTCAGGCCGCGGCCGCAGGGTTTGGCTTTGCCCATGCCACAGATCGGTGGCAGGATTTAATCGAAAACCCCGATATAGATGTGGTCGATATCACCGCGCCAAATGCGCTGCACAAAGAAATGGCCATGGCAGCGATTGGGGCGGGCAAGCATGTCTATTGCGAAAAGCCCTTGGCCCCCTTGGCGCGTGACGCAGAGGAGATGGCCATTGCGGCAGAGGCGGCAGGGATCAAAACCCAAGTTGGGTTCAATTACCTGTGCAACCCTATCATGGCGCTGGCCCGCGAGATGATTGTGGGCGGCGAATTGGGTGACATTCGCAGCTATCGCGGCGTGCATGCCGAGGATTATATGCGTGATGCAAGCGCGCCCTATTCCTTCCGTCATGATCCTGCGGGCGGCGGGGCCTTGGCCGATATTGGCAGCCATGCCTTGGCCACGGCGGAATATCTGTTGGGGCCAATCACCCGCGTTATGGGGGATTGCGTCACCATGATTGACCACCGCAAGGATGCCACGGGATCCGCCCGCAAGATCGAGGTCGATGATATCGGGCGCGCCTTTTTGCGGTTTGAAAATGGCGCAACAGGGTCGATTGAGGCCAATTGGGTCGCCACGGGCCGCAAGATGCAGCATGATTTCGAGGTCTATGGCAGCAAAGGCGCCCTCATCTTTACGGGCGAGCGGTTCAACGAACTGCATTTCTACAACACCGATGACGCAACAGGCCGTCAGGGGTTTCGCAAAATCGAGGCCAGCCCAGATCACCCGCCCTATGGGCAATTCTGTGTGGCACCGGGCCATCAGATTGGCTTTAACGACCTCAAGGCGATTGAGATCGCAGGCTATCTTGATGCCATCGCAGATCGCGCGCCTGAACCCTTTAACTTCCGTGCAGGGTTGCGCATTCAATATCTGGTTGAAACCATCCAAGCCTCGGCCAAATCCGAGGCGTGGATCGCGACAGTCTGATCGGGGGCGTGATGGATCACAACACTCCCCTCACCGATGCCCCGCCGCCTGATACCTATGAGGGGTTCATCCGCCTGATCCATGAACGTCATAGCGCGATGAGCAACACCTATCAGGCCATCGCGCTCTATCTGACGCAGAACCCCAATGATGTGGCGGTGCGCTCGGTCAATGCGATTGCCGAAAGCTGCGGGGTGCATGCCTCGAGTTTCGTGCGCTTTGCGCAGGCCTTGGGGTATAAAGGGTTTCGGGATGTGCAGGCCCTATTCCAACAACGCCTAGAGACGGCGGCGCCTGGATTTGGGGCGCGCGTGCAATCCTTGCGTGATGGCATGGCCGCGCGCGATGATATCTCGGAAATCGGATTCCTGCGCGAGATGATCGTGCAAGACATTGCTTCGCTCGAAGGTCTGGTTGATGAGATTTCAGGCGTTGATATGGCCGCCGCCGCCAAGCTGATGGAGCGGGCCGAAACCATTTATTTGGTCGGACAAAATCGATCTTCACCCGTGGTTTTGCTGATGCGCTATCTGCTGACCATGATTGGCAAACGCTGCATCCTTCTGGATGCCAGCGGTGGCCTTGCCACCCATATGGCGCGCAGTATGGGGCCGCGGGACGTTCTCTTTGCTGTATCCTTTCGCTACTACGCCAATGAGGTTGTACAGATTGTCGATCAGGCCGCCTCGGAGGGGCATGATGTGATTGCCATTTCCGACACGACCCTATCGCCCCTCGCAAAATCGGCAAAGATCCTGTTCGCAGTGCCCGAATATCAGCAAAGCCTCTCCCGCTCCTTGGCCGCGCCTATGTGCGTGGCGCAGGCTTTGGTCGTGGCGACAGCGGCGCGCTTACAAAAGGGGGCAGAGGCACCGCTGATCCCCCATGTGACCCAAAAAGACACTTGAACCCCGACTTCTAAAGGAAAGATCCGCAATGAGCGTGAAAAAAGACCTTGATGTCATTACAATTGGCCGCGCTTCGGTTGACCTTTACGGCGCCCAAATCGGTGGCCGCTTGGAGGATATGCGCAGCTTTGACAAATATATTGGCGGCTCACCCACCAATATGGCCGCAGGCACAGCGCGTTTGGGGCTGAAATCTGGCCTTATCACGGGTGTGGGTGACGAGCATATGGGGCGGTTTATTCGCGAAGAATTGACCCGCGAAGGGGTTAATATCGAGGGCATCAAAGTCGATCCCGATCGCCTGACCGCATTGGTGCTGTTGGGGATCCGTGATCAAGAACGCTTTCCCTTGATTTTCTATCGCGAGAATTGCGCCGATATGGGGCTGTGCGAAGACGATATCGACCCCGCCTACATCGCACGCGCCCGCGCAGTTGTGGCAACAGGCACGCATCTCAGCCATCCACAGACCGAAGCCGCGGTATTGAAAGCCTTGCGCTTAGCCCGCGAGGGGGGTGCCCGCACCGCCCTTGATATTGATTATCGCCCGAACCTCTGGGGCGTGGCAGGGCATGGCGATGGCGAAAGCCGCTTTGTGGAAAGCGCGGCTGTTACGGCCAAACTGCAATCAACGTTGCATCTCTTTGACCTTATCGTGGGCACGGAGGAAGAATTTCACATTGCAGGCGGCAGCACCGATACGCTGACGGCGCTGCGGGCCGTGCGAGCGGTCAGTGGTGCCACATTGGTGTGCAAACGCGGGGCCGCAGGGGCCGTGGCAATCACAGGCGAGATCCCTACAAGCCTTGATGACGGGATCGCAGGTCAGGGGTTTCCGATTGAGGTGTTCAACGTGCTTGGCGCGGGGGACGGGTTTATGTCGGGCCTTATCAAAGGGTGGCTTGATTGCCCCACGGATCAGATTGATTGGGCGACCGCACTAAAATACGCCAATGCCTGCGGCGCATTTGCGGTGTCTCGTCATGGCTGCACCCCCGCCTACCCGTCATGGGAGGAGCTGCAATTCTTCCTCGCACGCGGGATCACGCGGCCCGACTTGCGCAATGATGGGCCGTTAGAGCAGGTTCATTGGGCCACCAATCGGGGGCCAGATTTGCCCGATATGCACATCTTTGCGTTTGACCATCGTATGCAACTTGAAGAGATGGAGGGGGCAAACCCCGCCAAGATTGATGCGTTCAAAGAGCTATGCCTTGAGGCGGCGCGCGTTGTGGCGGATGATCGGGCGGGATATGGCATTTTATGCGACAACCGATTGGGTCGCTCTGCCTTGCAGGCGGCCTCTGACAGCCCGCTTTGGATTGGCCGCCCTGTGGAATGGCCGGGCTCCTGCCCTTTGGTGCTTGAACCTGAACTTGGCCCTGATTTCGGCGGGCTTAAGGAGTGGCCGCGCAATCACGTGGTGAAATGCCTGTGCTTTTGCCATCCCCAAGATGACGCTGCGCTGTGGCAAAACCAGATCGACACCGTCAGCCGCCTCTTTGCGGCGACCCGCCGCAATGGGTTGGAATTCTTGCTTGAGGTGATCCCCTCAAAACGCGGCGCAGTGGATCAGACAACCACCCCCGCCGTGATCCAACGCTTTTACGATGCCGGCATCTTTCCCGATTGGTGGAAATTGGAACCTTTTGCCGATGACGCCTCATGGGGGGCTGTGACCCAAACAATCACGGCAAACGATGCACATACGCGGGGGATTTTGGTTTTGGGCCTTGATGCCCCCGCCGATGATTTGGCCGCAAGTTTCGCCTTCGCCGCCCGTCAGCCCTTGGTCAAAGGGTTTGCAGTGGGGCGCACAATTTTTGGCGATGCAGCCCGCGCGTGGCTTACGGGGCAAATCAGCGATGCGCAGGCAATTTCGCAAATGGCAGATCGCTATCGCAGCTTGTCAGCGCTGTGGGATCAGGCCCGAAAAGGGTGAGAGATGGCCGCGCATAAAACCCTTGCTGATCCCATTTTCAACCCGCTGTGGCGGCGGGTGGCCTTGACCATATTTCTCTGCCTCTGGACAGGGGTCGAGATTTGGAACCAAACCTATGGGTGGGCCGCATTCATCGCGGCCACCGCGGTCTATTGCGGGTGGAATTTCTTTGTCCTGTGGGAAGATGTCCCAAGCAAGGAATAAGGGCGGCAAATCTGCCGCCCCCTTGGCCGCTTAGATTGATCCAGCTTCGACCATGTAATTATTTGCGGTGCACATGGCCGCATCGTCAGAGGCCAAGAACAAAACCATCCGCGCGAGATAAACGGGTTCGATCTCATCGGGCAGACATTGACGATCGAGCGCCTCTTTCAAGGCCTCAGGCGTCACCCAAAGCTGTTTTTGCCGCTCTGTCATCACCCAGCCCGGAACGACCGTATTCACCCGAATGCGGTGATCCCCCAAATCGCGCGCCATTGTGCGGGTCAGGCCGTGCACCGCCGATTTGGAACTGGTATAGGCGGGCATATCGCCGCTGGCCTGCATCCAAGAGTTCGACCCAAAATTGATAATCGAGCCACCACCCGCCTCAATCATCGCGGGCGCTACGGCCTGAATGGCGAAAAACATATGACGCAGGTTCGTTGCATATCGCTCGTCCCAATAATCTGGTTCGACTGTCCGCCAATCATGACGATCATCACGGGCGGCGTTATTCACCAAAACATGTGCAGGCCCGCAGGCCTCGGCCAATGATTTGAAGGCTGCCCGCAATGCAGAAATATCGCGCAGGTCACATTGCTCGAAATACACAGTATCGCCCAATTCGGCGGCCAAGGCTGCACCGCCTTTGGCATCAATATCGACAAAACCAACGCGGCTGCCTTGCGCTGCAAAAGCCTTGACGATTTCCGCGCCAATCCCTGATGCACCGCCCGTAACAAAGACGGATTTATCCTTTAGGCTTGGATATATGGCGAATTGTGATTGATCAATCTGACCCATGGATCTGCCCCTCCTTTGGCAATGCCTCTTTTCGCGCAAAACCTAACCGCTGCCCCTATTGGCGGCAAGGCGCAAAGCGGTTCTTCGTGGAAAGGATTGACAGAAATGAGTGGCAATGGTTGCATCTGTAAAGGCGTGCATAAGGGAGGATGCCCGTGAACAAGATCACCCGTGATTACAGCCTGCTTGGCGCATCTGCGGTCGAGGCAGAGGAAAAGGGTCTGGCTGCCGCGCAGTGGTATCACTCGGATATCCCGCGCGAGGATATGCGCCGCCTGATGCAGCGCAAAGATGGGCCTGCCATTCGTGATACGATCCTTTATTTCGCGGTCTTGATCGCCTCTGCCACGGGCGGGATCATGCTGTGGGGGTCATGGTGGTCAGCGCCCTTTTGGGTGATATATGCCACATTTTACACCGCAGGCGCAGATAGCCGCTGGCACGAGGCAGGTCATCGCACGGCGTTCTTAACCCCTTGGATGAATGCCGTGGTCTATCACATCGCCTGCTTCATGCTGTTCCGTAATCCTGTCTTGTGGCGATGGAGCCATTCCCGCCACCACACCGACACGATCATCGTGGGCCGTGATCCCGAAATTATCACCATGCGCCCGCCGCAAATATTTAAGGTTCTATGGCTCTTTATTGGCAGCCATACATGGGATGGGTTCAAGGCCACGTTCCGCCACGCCCTTTATGGGCTGAACAAAGAAGAACGCAGTTTCACCCCTGACCGTTATTGGAAAAAGGCGCAGGTGATTGCGCAGATTTGGCTTGCGATCTGCGCCGTGGTTTTGGCATTGGTGCCGATCACGGGGTCGATCTTGCCGTTGATGTTGGTGGGCGTTGGCCCTGCCCTCTTGGGCTCATGGCATCTGATCATGACGGGGTTATTGCAGCACACCGGCATGGCCGATAACGTGCTTGATCACCGCCTCAATTCCCGTAGCGTTTACATGAACCCTATCAGCCGTTTCATCTATTGGAACATGAATTACCATGTTGAGCATCATATGTTCCCCATGGTGCCCTATCACAATCTGCCCGCCCTGCATGAGGTGATCAAACATGATCTGCCGCCTGCAAATCGTGGCTTTGTCGATGGGCTGCGCGAGGTGGCACATGCGCTGAAAATGCAGCTGAGTGACCCCGAATATCGGATTGAGAAAACCTTACCCCCAACTGCCAAACCCTATCAGGCGCATCTGCACGATCTGGAGGTTTAGGGTTTCAGCGCGCGCAAAATGGGACGGGTCAGTGCGACCAAGGCTTCCTCGATTTGACCAAGGATTTTGATACGATCAAATTCGGCAGGCTGCTCTGACATCACATGGGACAAGGCCGCACCAAACCCCATGCGCAATTCGGTTCCGATGTTGAATTTACAAATCTTAGACATGCGCGCCAAATCTTGACGCTCTCGCACAGGCACGCCTGAGCCGCCATGAATTACCAATGGAATGTCACAAAGCGCCTCAATCGCAGCAAGGCGGTTGCGATCCAGACCTTTGTGCTTTTCTTGTTGCAAATGCACATTCCCGATGGAAATCGCCATTGCATCTATGCCCGTCTCTTGGGCAAATCGGGCAGCCTCCTCAGGGTCTGTGCCCCGCGATTTTGCCCCATCCGCATAGCCGACATACCCAATCTCACCTTCACACGAGACACCCGCCGCATGGGCCATCTCTGCGATTTCGGCGGTGCGGGCAATGTTTTGCGACAGGGGCAACGCCGAGCCGTCAAACATCACCGAGGAAAAGCCTGCCGCTATTGCTGCGGCGCAATCCTCAAGTGATGTGCCGTGATCCAAATGGCTGACCACGGGCACCGAAACGCTTTCGGCCAATTCGCCAAACATCGCCCCCCAAACCGAAATCGGCATATGCGCCCGCGCGCCCGGGCCCGCCTGCAAAATAATGGGCAGCCCCTCTAATTCAGCGGCGCGCGTATAGGCGCGCGCGTCTTCCCAGCCCAAACAGACCACGCCTGCCACCGCATAACCTTGGGCCAAGGCAGGGGTCAGGACATCGGTGAGGGTCGCGCGGGTCATTTAAACTTGGCCACCATATCCAAAATGCCTGGGATCGTGTGGATCTGTTCGGCATGGGTTGGTTGGAAATATTGTTTGAGCGAGCGTTGGCTCAGCCCGCCTAGAATGGTGAAGTAATACATCTCATAGCCCGGCAACGCGGCGCAAGGGTGATAGCCGCTATCAAGCAAAATGGTCGAGCCATCCATGATGTGATAGGCTTCGCCCACCTCATTATCGACCCGCTGCAACATTTGCACACCCGACCCGTAATTCGGGCGGAAGCGGAAATTATAGGTTTCATCATGACGGGTTTCGATGATCTCGCCCGCGTCATCTGTTCTATCCGTGTCATGTTTGTGACTGGGAAAGCCTGACCATCCCCCTGCCCCTACAGTGAACAATTCCGACACCAAGAGCCGCCCCACCTTATCCGCGTATTTCGTGCCGAGGATATGTTTGATCTTGCGATGCGTTTTTGTGTCATCCGATCCGTATTGGATCACATCTAATTCTGCCTCGCGCACATCAAACGGCTCCAAAACCTTGTCATATTTGGCCCCCGCAATGAAGGTTTCAGTCGTGTCACTGACACATGTGATCCGCACCCGCGCGCCCACGGGAACATACACCCCCTCAGGTTCGCCATCCCAAACATCGACCCCGCGATTGCCAAGGCGGGGATAGGACGCGCCATCGACATCCACATCGACACTGCCCGTAGCAGGCACGATGCAAGTCTCATATCCTGCAACTTGATAATCAAATACCTCGCCTTTTTTCAGCTTTACGATGTTGAAATAATTCAGCGGCACCAAATCGTGATCAACATCCACGATGGGTTTATTTCGGTTGTCATGGGGTGGGATATGCATCGGGCCCCTCCTTTACTGATGAATTTCGATGAATTGGGATAGGGTCGCGCGGTCGGGCATGGCCCCCGCACAACCTGGATGCGAGACAGTGATGGCCGCCGCTGCGGCACCTTGATCCACGGCATCGGCAAGGCTTGCCCCATTGGCCAAGGCCGCAAGAGTTGCGGCCATAAAACTATCACCCGCCCCAACAGGCTTGAGCGGCGTGGCGGGATAGGTGCCTGTGCGAAATTCCTGATCCCCCGTCATGGTGATCGCGCCTTCGGCCCCCATTTTGTAAATCACCAATTTGCCGCGCGCGGCCAAGCCCCGTGCCGCGTCAAGACCGCGCTCATAGGCGCCTGCCATAAATCCGAATTCCTCGTCATTGCCGACAATCATCGCCGATGCGTCTGCCGCACGGGTCAGAACATCGGCTGCAACGTCTGGCGAGGGCCAAGAATAGGGCCGATAATCAATATCAAATATAATCGGCACGCCCGCTTTTTCCGCCAAATCAAACGCGGCAAAGGTGGCGCTACGCGAAGGTTCCGCTGCGAAAACCGTGCCTGCGGTGACAAGCGCGCCAAAGCGGCCATAGTCAATATCGGCAACATCTTCAGGCGTGACCTGAAAATCGACTGCATTGTTGCGATAGATGCAGACCTGAAAATCCTCCATCACCGATTCATAAACCGCCAAGGAGGAGCGGTATTCCCCCGCTAAGGTGCGGATATGCCCCACATCCACGCCATACTGGATCAGCTTGTTTCGGATAAATCGCCCCACCGTGTCATCGCTGAGCGAAGTCACAAGCGCGGCTTTCATCCCCAATTTACAGAGGCCTGCGCAAATATTCGCAGACGACCCGCCAAGATCGGCCCGAAAATTTTCGCCAAATTCGGCCTTTACCCCAATCGGATCGGCATAGAGATCCATGCCCGCGCGGCCCAAAACCACGAAACTACCTTTTGCGATCCCATTGTGTAATTGCGCGGATAGTTCGGACACTGGCCCCCGCCCCTCATTCGTGACCTTGCTTGCACTGCAATCGTGCTTGCATGACTATGCGTTCAAAGCTACTTCTTTTGCAACCGCTTGCAAGTGCATTTCACGAGGGGCCGCCATGTCAGAAATTGGGATAGGAATTATCGGAGGCGGCTATATGGGCAAGGCCCATGCCGTGGCGATGTCTGCCGTTGGTGCGGTGTTCAACACCACGCTGCGGCCCCGTTTGGAAATGGTCTGCGCGAGCAGCACAAAAAGCGCAGAAACCTATCGCGCCGCATATGGTTTTGCCCGCGCGACCGATGATTGGCGCGTGTTGGTCAATGATCCAAAGGTAGAGGCCATTATCATCGCCTCGCCGCAAACCACACATCACGACATCGCGCTTGCGGCATTCGCGGCGAAAAAACCTGTTTTATGCGAAAAACCCCTTGGCGCTTCTTTGGCCGAAAGTCAGGCTATGGTCGCCGCGGCAGAGGCCGCAGGTGTCGCCAATATGGTTGGCTTCAACTATATCCGCACCCCTGCCAGCCAATATGCCCGCGCGCTGATTGCACAGGGGGCAATTGGCCAAATCACATGGTTTCGCGGCGAACATACCGAGGATTTTTTGGCCGATCCAACCCTGCCTGCAAATTGGCGCACATCGGGAATGGCCAATGGCACAATGGGGGATCTGGCCCCGCATATCATCAACGCAAGCCTTGCACTGATGGGGCCTATTGCATCGGTCATGGGGGTTTATGAAACCGTCCACACATCACGGCCCGAAGGCGTGGTGACCAATGACGATCATGCGCAGTTCATGTGTCGCTTTGAAAACGGGGCCATGGGGCAAATCTATGCTTCGCGCATCGCGACTGGCCGCAAAATGGGCTATGCTTACGAGATCACAGGCACCAAAGGCGCCATTCGATTTGATCAGGAAGATCAAAACGCGCTCTGGCTCTATGAGATGACAGGGCCAGAGGCCACGCGCGGCTTTCGCAAGATTTTAACGGGGCCTGCGCATCCTGATTATCTGCCCTTTTGCCAAGGGCCAGGTCATGGGACGGGCTATCAAGACCAAATCATCATCGAAGCCCGTGATTTTCTGCGCGCGATTGAAACGGGCGAGGCGATTTGGCCCACCTTCCGCGATGGTCACGATGTGAACCGCGTGATTGCTGCCGTAATCACCTCAAGCGATCAAGGCGCGTGGTGCGATATTTCATCTGTTTAAACGAGGGCATAACCCATTATGACAATCGAAATCGGCAATGCGCCCTGCTCTTGGGGTGTTGAATTTGCAAATGACCCCCGCAATCCAACATGGCGCAAAGTCCTGCAGGATTGCGCCGAGGCGGGCTATCGCGGGATTGAACTGGGGCCTGTTGGCTTTATGCCCGAAGATCCCGCAATTTTGGGCGAGGCGCTGGATGAATTTGACCTCACCTTGATTGGCGGCGTGATTTTCCGCCCCTATCACGACCCTGACGCATGGGAGGATGTGCTCGATGCCACGCATCGCACCGCCCGCGCTCTCAAGGCACATGGGGCCGAGCATCTGGTGATTATCGACAGTATCTCACCGCGCCGCGCCCCTACGGCGGGCCGCGCTGATGAGGCGGCGCAGATGGATCAGGCTGAATGGACTGGATTTCGCGACCGCATCGTAGAAAGCGCGCGGATTGGCGCCGAAGACTATGGCCTAACGGTTGGCATCCACGCCCATGCGGCAGGATTTATGGATTTTGAACCTGAATTGATCCGCCTGCTTGATGAGGTTGATGAGGGCCTTTTGAAAATCTGCTTTGACACGGGCCATCACTCCTATGCGGGGTTTGATCCTGTGGCCTTCATGAAAAAATATGTCAGTCGCATTTCCTATATGCATTTCAAGGATATAGACCCCAAGGTTAAGGCAGATGTGATTGCCAATCGCACAGGGTTTTATGAGGCCTGCGGACAGGGGATTTTCTGCAACCTCGGCCAAGGCGATGTAGATTTTGAGGCAGTGCGCAAGGTTCTTTTGGATGCAAATTTTGAAGGCTGGTGCACAGTCGAGCAAGATTGCGACCCAACCCTAGATGTGCGCCCCATTGATGACGCACGCGCCAACCGCGCCTACCTGCAATCCATTGGTTTTTAAGCGAAAAGAGATCAAATCATGACAAAACTGAAATGGGGTCTAATCGGTGGTGGCGAAGGCAGCCAGATCGGCCCTGCACATCGCTTAGGCGCACAGGCGGACGGGCATTTTGACTTTGTGGCAGGCGCTTTGGATCACCGCGCGGATGTGGGTCGCGCCTATGCACAGCGTCTGGGAATTGCCGCTGATCGCGCCTATGGCGATTGGCGCGAGATGTTGGCAGGGGAAAGCGCCCGCGAGGATCGTGTTGATCTCGTGACTGTGGCCACGCCAAATTCCACGCATTTTGAAATCACCAAAGCCTTTCTTGAAGCGGGCTTTAATGTTCTTTGCGAAAAGCCCATGACGGTGACAGTCCAAGAAGGCGAAGAAATCGTAAAAATCGCCCGCGCCAATGGCCGAATTTGCGCGGTGAATTATTGCTATTCCGCCTATCCGATGATCCGTCAGGCGCGTGCCATGGTGCGCGCGGGCGAATTGGGCAACATTCGGTTGGTCGTCACCAATTTTAGCCATGGCCATCACGGCGATGCGGAAGATGCAGATAACCCACGCGTGCGGTGGCGCTATGACCCTGCGATGGCGGGTGTTTCTGGGCAGTTTGCTGATTGTGGGATCCATGCGCTGCATATGGCAGGGTTTATTTGTGATGATCACGTCACCACGTTGTCCGCTGACTTCGCCTCAACAATTTCATCGCGCGTGCTCGAAGATGACGCAATGGTGAATTTCCGTATGTCCAAGGGCACTGTCGGGCGGCTCTGGACATCTTCGGTTGCGATTGGCCGTCAACACGGGTTCGACATTCAGGTCTTTGGCGAAAAAGGTGGGTTAAGATGGGCGTCTGAGCAGCCCAATCAATTGATCTATACCCGCACAGGCGGGCGCACGGAGATCATCGAAAAGGGCGAAGGGGGCTTGCATGACGAGGCCACGCGGCTCAGCCGTGTCGCCATTGCACATCCCGAAGGGTTTCCCTTGGCTGTGGCCAATATTTACTGCGATCTGGCCGATACCATTCGCGGTCAGGCCCGTGATGGGTTGCCAACGGCAGAAGATGGATGTCGTTCGCTGGCGGCTGTTTATGCGGCGGTGGCCTCAGCCAAGGATCACGGCGCGTGGCAGGAGGCCCGCCCGCCCATGTTCAGGGGTTAAGCGCACGCAAACTGGCGCGTTCGACCAAATGACAAGGAAACATCTGTGCCTCAGCCTGCGGGCTGGGGTATTCACTCAGGCGCACGACAAGCGACAACGCCGCCCCCACAATCGCCTCAATCGGCTGCGCAATCGTGGTGAGGCGAATATTGGGCCACGCGGCCATTGCCATATCATTCAGCCCTAATATGCCAATATCATCAGGGCAGCCTAGACCTGCCGCGCCGATCGCGGCCATAGCGCCTATGGATAGAATATCATCGCCACAAAAATAAACCTCCGCAGGCCCCGCTGACAGTTCGGCGGACATAGCCGCCTGCCCCGCCTCAAACCGATAGGCGGGCACAAAGCGCGCGCGGCAGCTAAGCCCTGCCTCTGCAAGGGCCGCGCGGAAACCCGCCAAACGATCTTGGGTTGAGGTGGCCCCTTCTGGCCCACCCAGAAACCCGATCTCGCGATAGCCGCGCGCGATTAATGTCTCGCCCGCCAAACGGCCTGCAGCGTGGTTATCAATGCCCACCACATTGACCCGCGCCTGCGGATCATGGCGACCAAAGGCGTGAACCACAGGAACGCCCTCTTCATAGAATTGCTCGACCAAACCAGCGGGCAAGGTGGATGAGGCCACCACCACCCCATCAACTGAATATTGCCGCAGCATTGCGGCGGCTTGTTCAATATCGCTCACATCGCTGAGATTAACCAATAGTGGCCGCAACCCCATCTGCTGCAAGCCACGGGTGAACTGATCGAAAATCTCAAGAAAGACAGGGTTTTGAAAATTATTCGCAACCAAGCCAATCAGCTTACTGCGTCCAGTTGTCAGGGATGAGGCCAAGGCGTTCGGGCGATAGCCAAGGGCAGCGGCGGCGGCTTCGACCCGCGCGCGCATCGCAGGCGAAACAGATGCACCATCGGTAAAGGCGCGCGACACGGCAGAGGGTGAAACCCCCGCCTTTGCCGCAACATCCCTAAGCGTGATTTTCGCCTTGCGCATCAAACCCGTCCCCTCTCCGCGTTTGACTATGACCCAAAGCGGGGAAGCGCGGCAATCACAAAGCGCGACTTACGAGGACACGACCGCCTCAATCTCGGGGCGGGTTGGCATTGCCGGCGCCGTGCCTTGGCGGGTGACAGACAGGCTTGCAGTCGCGCAAGCAAAGCGCAACGCGGCCTCGATCCCCTGCCCTTCAGCAAGCGCCACAGCAAAGCCGCCATTGAACGCATCCCCCGCGCCCGTTGTCTCGACCACCGCGCCGCAATTAAAGGCGGGTTGGTGCAGGGTTTGCTGCCCATCATGGTAAAGGGCGCCTTGCTCACCCAAGGTGATCACCGCAGCCTTGGCACCAAGATTAAGCAATTTTTGCGCGGCCAATTGCGCGCTTTCAGAGGTGGTCACCTTTACCCCTGTCAACTGCTCCGCCTCAATCTCATTGGGCGTCACATAATCACAAAGGCCCAAGATATCCCGCCCCAATTCTTGTGCAGGTGCGGGGTTTAAGATCGTAAGCGCGCCCGCGGATTTCGCCATGCTCAACCCGTGCTTTGCAGCGGACAAAGGTTGTTCAAGTTGGGTCATGAAAACCTTTGCGGCGTTGATGACGCTGGCGCGCGCCTCAAGATCAGCAACCGCAATCTGTGCTGCCGCACCCGGGCTGACGATAATCGCGTTATTGCCGCTGCCTTCTTCGATAAAAATATAGGCAGCCCCCGTATAGCTTTCGGGATGGTGGCTGACATGGGGGGTCACACCGCACTCGGCCCAAAGATCAAGCGCCATCTTGGCAAAATCATCTTGGCCAAGCCGCGTGATCATATGCACATCCCCGCCCGCCTTAGCCGCCGCGACCGATTGGTTCGACCCTTTGCCACCTGGCCCCAACACAAAACGTGACCCAATCAGCGTCTCGCCCATCACGGGCTGACGCGGTGCGGTATAGGCCGTATCAGCCACAAATACGCCCAAAATCACAATCGCCTTAGACATCCATTTCCCCTATGCGTCAGGGCCAATCACGCCTTTGCGCAGCATGAAGCAGCCGTAAAAACGCCGCTCGCCCGTTTGAATTACAGCATAGCTTTGCCGCGCCATATCATAAAAGGCAAATCGCTCAATGCTGATCATGGGCCGCTCCGCCCCTTCGGCAGCGTTGATTTTCTGCTGCACCTCGGCCTGAACGGCGGGGATTGTGTCAGGCTCGCCCACAATTTCCATGCGGCCTGCGAAATCATCAACAAAAGTATCAAGGGGCATGACCGAAAGAACCGCCTCGACCGCCTCGGCAGCAGTGAGGTTATCCATGCGCAACAGGTTGCCGTAAACCGTGGCGCGGGCAACCGAGTCGGATGGAAAATTCGTGTCCGCAATGATGAGAACATCGCCATGCCCCATCATGCGCAGAACATGCAAAACATCTGCATTAAGCCTTGGATCAATTCCTTTCAGCATGATACCCCCCCTTTTTCTCGAATAGTGATGATCACACGCGTTCTTTGGTGGATTTATCGAAAATATGCAGGTGATCTGGATCAGCGGTCATCGTGATCGTTTGACCCACCTTGAAATCGCGCCGCTCGCGCGAGATCAGCGTAAAATCCTGCCCCGTGCTGTGGCGCAACATCACATGTGTCTCTGAACCTGTTGGCTCGATTACTGAAATCGTGCCAGAAATCCCCTTATCTGCGATTTGCAGGGCCTCGGGGCGGATGCCGATGATAACCTCTTGGCCTTCGGCAACGCCCGCCCCTTTTGGCAAGGAAAGCACCGCATCACCGATCTGCGCCGCCAGAGAACGCCCAGATTTGACCACCTGCCCTTCGAAGAAATTCATCGAAGGGCTGCCGATAAAGCCCGCAACAAAGACATTGCGCGGGCGATCATACAGCTCAAGCGGGGTGCCAATTTGTTCGATATAGCCGCCCTGCATGACCACAATCTTATCGGCCATCGTCATCGCCTCGATTTGGTCATGGGTCACATAAACGGTCGTTGTTTGCAGCCTTTGGTGCAATTCCCGAATTTCGGTGCGCATTTGCACGCGCAATTTCGCATCAAGGTTTGAAAGCGGCTCATCAAACAAAAACACCTGCGGATCACGCACAATGGCGCGCCCCATGGCAACGCGTTGGCGCTGCCCGCCTGACAAGGCACGGGGATAACGATCAAGATAGGGGGTCAGACCCAAAATCTCGGCGGCACGATCAACGCGGCTGTTGATCTCGCCCTTATCCATGCCGCGCATCCGCAGCGAAAAGGCCATATTGGCACGCACGGTCTTATGAGGGTAAAGCGCGTAATTCTGGAACACCATCGCGATGTCCCGCTCGGCAGGCGGTAGGTTGTTGACCAGACGATCCCCAATGTGAATCGTGCCCCCCGTGATCCCCTCAAGCCCCGCAATCATGCGCAATAGCGTGGATTTCCCACAGCCAGAGGGCCCCACCAGAACAACAAATTCGCCATCCTCAATATCGACATCCAACCCATGCAACACGGCCGTTTCGCCGTAAGACTTCAGCAAAGATCGGATTTCTACGCCTGCCATTCTGTCACTCCTCCCATGCGCTTTGGCTTGGACGTTAAGAGGAAAATTTTGTGCTGTCCATGACTTAAACATACTAACATGTTAGAATCTTGACAGACGCAAATCTGGCTGAAAAGGTGGAGGGGCTGGCTTGAGCGAAATCAGCACTATCCGCGGGAGGCGGGCAAAGCTGGCACACCGACTGTTGTCAAAGACGCGAAAAATATCTGGGAGGATAGGTCGTGAAAGTTGAAATGTATAAGGCTATTATGGCTGCGCAAATGAGCCGCCGTAATATGCTCAAAGGTGCCGCCAGTGTCGGCGCGATGGCCGCACTCAGCGGCGCGGGCGCGTTGACAGGTGCAAAACCTGCGCAAGCCGCAGCACATGGCGATTTGCGGGCGCAATTGCTCCAAATTCCAGGTGTCGGCATGGGTTCACCCACCGATGCAGACTGGCAGCGCGTTGGCGAATTATGCCTCGGGCCAACCCGTGAACGTGTTGCTGAAGGCGAGTTTGAAGGTGTTGAACTGACCTTCTTGGGCCTCAACAACCAAAACCTGCATAACTTCTTGTTCCGTGGTTTCCTCAAACCATGGGAGGCCTATACAGGTGCCAAGATCAACTGGATCGACCTTGCACAGGCCGATTATAACCCCCGCTTGCAGCAAGCGATTGCCACTGGCACAGTTGATTTCGACATCATCGAAATGGGCGCCCCATTTGAAGGTGATACCGCAGGCAAAGGCCTGTTGGATGAAATGCCAGAATGGGTGAAAGACCAGATCGAAGCCGATGATTTGGTTGGGTATTTGCAGCCACCCGTGGGGACATGGGATGGCAAATCCTATCGCATCACCATTGATGGCGACTGCCATACATTCTGCTATCGCAAGGATTACTTCGGCGATGGCGCAATTGGTGGGGCCGAAGTGCCGCGCACATGGCAACAGGTGAACCAAGTGACCAAGGATTTGGTTGGCAAGACTGACCCGCTGACTGGTCTACCTGCACATGGCTATCTTGATCCGCTCAAAGGTTGGGGTGGTTTTGGCTTCTACTTCATCGCCAACCGCGCGGCTGCATATGCCAAGCACCCAAATGATCCCGCGTGGCTGTTTGATCCAGACACAATGGCCCCACGGGTGAACAACCCAGCATGGGTTCAGGCCATCCAAGATGTGATGGATTTGATCGAAACCCCAGGCGCCTACCCTGCGGATCAGATCAATGCTGACCCTGGCACAACGGGCTTTCAGCAATTCTTGGCTGGCACAGGGTCGATGCTGATGTGGTGGGGTGATATTGGCTCGAACGCGCGCACTTCAGACACCTCCGTTGTGGGGGATGTTGTGGGCTTTGGCATCAACCCAGGTTCGGATCGGGTCTACAACTCGCAAACCGGCCAGTGGGAAGACAGCTATAACGAAGCGCCCAACATGGCCTATCTTGGTTGGGGCATCTATGTCACCAAAAACGTGCAGGGCGATGACCTCAAGCGCAAAGCGGCTTGGTCAGCGGCGGCACATCTGGGCGGCAAAGATATCTCGCTGTGGATGTCGGCCTATCCATCGGGCTTCCAGCCCTATCGTAACTCGCACTTCCAGTATGACGAATGGGAAGCAGCGGGCTATGACCGCGATTATATCGAGGATTATCTGGGCTCGAACGCGGATAGCTACAACCACCCCAATGCGGCGATTGAGCCTCGTATCCCTGGCATCTTCCAATATTACTCGGTGGCGGAAGACGAATTGGCCAAAGGCTTTGCGGGTCAATACGGATCGGCACAAGAGACCGCTGATGCGATTGCAGCCGCATGGGAGGGAATCACGGATCAAATCGGTCGTGACACCCAAATCAGCCTCTATCGCGCCTCTCTCGGGCTCTAAGGGCAAAAACACGCTGTGGCCGATCTTTCGGGGTCGGCCACAGATTTGTTAATCCATTTACACAATAAATCGGGCGATAGGCATGGAAGACGGCGACAGGCTTCACGTGGTGACGGCGGATCATATTTCGGATCAACGCCGCCGTTTGGGAAAAACCCTTGTCTGGGGATCAGCCGCGCTGATGGCCTTGATCATGGCCTTACAGACCCTTGATGGGATTGGCACGCTGTCCATCGGGTTTGAAAATTGGCGGCCCTCTCTTTATGCCTATCTCTTTTGGTCAACCTGCCTTTGCGTGTCGCAAGTTTTGATCCGCGGCGAACATGGAAAGCGCACATTATTTGTTCTGCCCGCCGCATTATTCGTGATCTCTATGGTGGTGTTCCCGCTGCTCTTTGGATTGATCATTGCCTTTTCAGATTGGAACCTCTCCTCGCCCGATGGGCGGCAATTTAACGGCATCGACAATCTGCGGCAGATGGCGGGCGACCCGTTTTACTGGAACGCGATGCGCAACATGGTTTGGTATACGGCCGCTATTGTTGTGGAATATGCGATTGCCTTTGGCCTTGCGCTGTTGCTGAACGGGCAAATTCGGGCACGCAAATTCTTTCGGGTGGCTTTCCTTCTGCCATTGATGCTGTCCCCCGTTGCGGTCAGCTGGATGATTGGCAAATCCATGTTGGAAATCCGTTTTGGCCCGATTTCGCGCTTTATGCGCTATATCGCCTCCGAACCTTCAGCCGACCTGCCTGCCCCGCTGTTTTGGATTGGCTCCTATATCAGCGATTTTGGTCAATGGTTGGGATGGGCAAGCCCGTCTTTCTTTGGCTCTGCGGGGGTTGCGCGCGCGATGATCATGATGATGGACGCGTGGACGTTCATCCCTTTCATGATGATCATGATCCTTGCGGGGCTTCAGGCAATCCCGCGCGAATTGTTCGAAGCGGCCGAGGTCGATGGCGCCTCGAAATGGCGGCAATTTTGGGAGGTGACCTTCCCCTTAATGTTGCCCGTTTCCATCACTGCGATTTTGATCCGCATTATCTTTAAGCTCAAATTGGCAGATATCATCATCAACATCACCTCGGGCGGGCCAGGCGGCGCGACCGATAGTGTAACCAGCTTTATTTTCCGAGAATATCGTGACCGATCCAATGTGGGATATGGCACGCTTTTGGCGATTGTTTATTTGGTTGTGATCGTGATTGCGATGACAATCCTGATGAAACTGGCAGATCGCTGGATGAAACCGAGGTATTAAAATGTCGGCGCAGATTTTCAAAGACAGCGACACTGACCGCAAATTTCGCCCCGTTTGGTATCTCTCGCGCGGTCTGATCTATGGCGTGTTGATCCTATGGGCCATTGTGTGCCTGTTTCCAATTTTTTGGACAGCCACAACAGCCTTTAAGACCGCGCCTGATGTGATGCAGGGCAATATCATCCCTTGGGCAGATTTCACGCCCAATTGGTTGGGGTGGCGCTCGCTTGGCCTGTCACCTGATACGATCGGAAATGAATCCACCGTGCGCGAAGAATTTCTCAAGCGGTTTTGGAATTCGACTGTTGTCTCTGTCACCGCTTCATTCTTGGCGGTGGTTTTGGGCAGTTGCGCCGCCTATGGCTTGTCACGGTTTAGCTATAAATTTGGCTTTATGCGCAATTCGGACATCTCGTTCTTTTTCCTCAGCCAGTTGATCCTGCCGCCTGTGGTTTTGGCCCTGCCCTTTTTGGTTTTGTATAAGTCGCTTGATCTTCTCGACACGCGGATTGGGTTGATCTTGCTTTATACGCTGACAGTTTTGCCCATTGTTATTTGGATCATGCGGGATCAGTTCAGCTCAATCCCGACCGAGTTGGAAGAGGCAGCTTTGGTTGATGGGTTGTCGATCTGGGGGGCCTTTAGCACCATTGTGATGCCAATCGCCCTGCCCGGTATGGTGGCCGCGTTCATCTTGTCGCTTGTGCTGACATGGAACGAGTATTTCTTTGCAGCACTTCTGACCTCATCTGCGGCGAAGACCTTGCCTGTGATGGTGGCCTCACAAACGGGCTCACAGGGCATTTCATGGTGGTCTATGGCGGCGCTGTCCTTTGCGGCGATTGTGCCCTTGATCATCATCGGCATCATCCTTGAGCGATACATCATCAAAGGCATGGCAGCAGGGGCGGTCAAATAATGCTGAAGGGCATTGATCAGCGCCTTTCCGCTGAAATCGTCTATGCGCTGATGCAAATGGGGCATGGGGATGATCTGGTGATCTGCGACATCAACCACCCCGCCGTGACCATCGCAAAAGAGACGACCTATGGCAGCCTTTTGGATATGGCGGGGTGCGATATTCCCACCGCAACGCGCGCCATTCTGTCCCTCATGCCGCTCGATAGCTTTGTCCCTGCCCCCGTTAGGCGGATGCAAGTTGTGGGTGACCCCGAAGGCGTAGTGCCTATTCTCGACAAGATGCAGAAGGTTCTCGATGCCTCAAACGGCGCACCTGTCTTGGTCGAGGCCTTGGAACGATTTGCCTTCTACGAGGCTGCAAAGCGGGCCTTTTGCATCATTCGCACCGCCGATAGCGGGCCTTACGGCTGCTTTATCCTGAAAAAAGGTGTGGTGGATTTAGCGCCGCTTTAGCGCACGCGGGGTGTTAGCTCAGGCGCTTGCGCATCTCAGCCATGATCAAGGAAACCCCTTTCGCGCCAAGCTCTGGTGTCGCCTCACTCGCGCTGGACGTATACCATGCTGTGTTCTGCGTCATGCGCGCAGCCTCGACCACATCGGGGGCAAGCGCCATCATCAGGGCAGTTTCCCCTGCCCCTGCATGATCAAAGGGATAATGCGCCGTCACCTCGGGCCCCATAAGCGGGTGAATTTTGATCCAGTTGAAGGGATCACTGCCCGTGGCATGCTCGGCATAGTAATCGGCCATGGCGTTATCGCCCCACCACCCTTCGCCGCGCGTCTCTTGCAGATATCGAAACAAGGCGCGCCGCGCCGCGAATTTGAACGCCAGATCGGTTGGCATACCTGCGGTGAAGTTTTCCGATTGGTGATGGATAATGCCGTGAATATTGCGAAACCCGATGCGCAAAAGTGCAAAAAACATATCCTCGGCCAGTGCCGAAATTTTGGATGCATCAATATCCATGCTGCCCGTGCCCTCTGGCCCCGCAACCGCATAACTGGCCGCGCCGTAGGCAAAGGGCGGTAGGGTCACCAAATCCATCTCCGCCTCAAGACGCGCGAGGATCTCTGTGACCGCCAAGAGATCCATCCCAACGGCCATATGTTCGCCGTGATATTCCATAACCCCAAGCGCCAAGGCGACAGGCGTGTTTTCGGCAATCGCATGCCGAATTTGATGGGGCAACATCCGCTCGAACCGCATCACTGCCCCCCAGACAGGCTATGCGCCACGCCACGGCTGTCCTCGTATAATTGGCGGAACAACCTATAGTGACGGGCATGCGCCGCGCTATGGTTGGGCGCCACTTCGTGGGTGGCAGGGTTCCATTTGCTGATATCCTTGGGCCGCGCAGCCCCAATGGCGCAGGCGGCAAGGAATGCGTCCCCAAATGACGCGCCGATGGTCTTTTCACAGACGATCTGCGGGATATTCCCAAAATCCGAGGTTGCCTGTAACCACAGCGGGTTTTTCGTGCCGCCCCCAACCGCCAAACAGCGTTCCGGTGCATGGCCAATCTCGCGATAGGTTTCGATGACATGGGCGGTTCCCATCGCGATCCCCTCAATGAAGGCGCGATAGATGTCGCCACGGCTATGGGTCAGGTTCAGGCCAAAAATCGCCCCTTTGGCCAGCGGGTCATGGATCGGCGTCCTTTCGCCCGAAAAATAGGGCAAGACCAAAACGCCATTGGCCCCCACGGGGGAGGCCGCCGCCTCCTGCGCCAAGGCACCAAAGGCCGTGTCCTTTGGCAGGTCTGGGGCGAACCTGTCGCGAAACCAATGGGTCAGCGTGCCCGATGTCGCAAGACCCGCCATTGAGGCGTGGCTGTCGGGCCAAAGCCATGGGGCATACCACAGCCGTGCGTCACTCACCCGTTCTGCGGTGCGCTGTATGATAAAAATGGTCGAGCCATACATCATCATCATATCACCCGCCTCTTGCACCCCGACACTCAGCGCTTCGGCGGCGGCATCAATTGTGCCTGCCGTGACAGGGGTGCCATCGGCCAACCCCGTCTGCGCTGCGGCCTGTTCGGTCACCCGCCCTGCAATCTCGCTTGACCATAAAAGGCGCGGCAAACGCCCTGTTTCGATGATCTGATCGCTTAAGGATTGCGTCCAGTCCTGCATGGTTACATCGTAAAGTGGGCTGAAATTTGCGGCCGTGTAATGGTCAATGACATATTCCCCCGTCAGGCGATGCACGAGAAACGAGGTCGAGGTCAGAATTTTCGCTGTGGCCGCGTAAAGATCGGGCTGCGTCTCTTTGAGCCATAGGATTTTTGGCCCCACAGATTGCGAGGTCAGCGCGTTGCCGCAGCGTGCCAAGATCTGATCTTCGCCAATCTCAGCATTAAGGCGGTCAATTTGCGCGGTGGCGCGGGTATCCACCCCATAAAGCACGCCATTCATCAAGGGCGTGCCTGCGGCATCCACGGGCAGCATACAGGGGCCGATGGCTGAGGTGGCGATGCAGGCAATCTCCTGCGGGTCAACCCCAGACTGGGCAAGCAGCGCCTTGGTGACTGCAACGAAATCACCCCACCAATCTTCTTCTGCGCGATGCTCGGCCCAACCCGCGCGTGGCACGATCATCTCATGTCTGACAGCGGCCTGCGCCAAAATCTGGCCGACCTCATTGGTCAAAACACCTTTTGTCTCATAGGTGCCAATGTCTACGCCAATAAACACGGCCATCGCCCAAGCCCCCCGTTAATCGCGGTTGAGATTGAAATCTGGGCCAATTTGCGCAAGCCCTGTTTCAAGAAGCTGCGCAAGATCCGTCAAATCACTGAGCGCGCAAACCTCGAGACTGGAATGGGTGTAGCGACACGGGAAGCCCAGATCGATTGCGGCAACACCCTGCCCCATCTGCTGAATATAGGATAGGTCGGTCAAAACCCCGACCTGCGCGCTGCGCTGCAAGGGCAGATTGGCGTTTTTGGCAGCGCCTTCAAATAGGGCAACCATCTTAGGGTGCGGGATCACACCATTGAGGGTGCCCCGACCATGAAAGGAATAGAGAGACATTCCCGGGCCACCGCCCAAAACCATCTCGCCCCGATCCGCCATGTCAGGCGTGTCACAGGCCAGCATCAGATCCAATTGTATGGCTATATCAGGCTGCAAAATTTGTGCAGCAGACATTGCACCCCGCAAATTGAATTCTTCTTGAACCGAAAAGACGATGGCAACAGGCGGCCCTGATTTACGCGCTTTAAGGCGCGCAGCCAAATCCAAAAGAACGGCACAGCCCGCGCGATCATCAACGGCTGTGCCCGCAATGCGGCCATTCGCCAATTCAATCACATTGGGCCGATAGACCACGGGCGTGCCGATTTGCACCCCTGCGGCCTCTGCCTCAGCCTTGCCTGTAAAGCCTGCATCAATGCGAATCTGCGGCGTGGTCAAAACCTGATATTTCTCGTCAGGGGTGGTTGCGTGATGCGATTTATTGGCAATCACAGCGTCAATATCACGCCCCTCCCCGATACAGAGACGCACCGCCTGCGCGGCTTGCGCACGCTCGGGCACGCCGCCCATGCGTTCAACCCTGATGCTGCCATCCTGTTCGATTTTACGCACAAAGAACCCAAGCTGATCCATATGCGCAAAAACCATCACGGACGGCGCATCAGGATCGCCTGAAAACCGCGCAATGAGATTGCCGAGCCTGTCGGTTTCATGCGCAATACCCATTTGCGACAGACGCGCTGCAATGGCGCGGCGCACCCGATCCTCGTGGCCAGACAGGCCCACGATCTGCATGAGATCAATAAGATCTTTTTTTAATTGCTCGCTCATCTGATTGCTCGCACCCGATCCATGAAATCCTTGGCCCGATCAGGATCAACCGCGTTCCATGTATGCCCATCCACCTTGAGCGCCGATCCGATGATACAGCCATCCGCGACCCGCATAATATCGGCCACAGTTTCATGCTTAACGCCTGTATTGGCCAAAACGGGCGCATCGGGCAAAGCCGCCTTGACGCTTTCGAGATCCTCCATTTTTGCGGCCTCACCCGTGATGGTGCCAGAGACGAGAACCGCATCAGGGATGGACGAGAACACGGCGCTGCGCGCACGATCCGCGACCGAACGCTGATCAAGGCTATAGGCGAATTCGGCACTGATATTGAAAAACTTTGCAACATCGCCCGCGCCGACACGCGCGCCGTAGCGATAGGCGGCGCCCGCATCAGGCGCCCAAACTCCCATATCCGAGGCATAGGTGCCGGTGAAAATCTCACGCACAAAACGCGCGCCCGTTGCCGCCGCCAAAGCAAGGCTTGCCTTGGGATCCCACAAAACATTCACGCCAAAAGGCACAGTGATCTCATCGCGCAGCCGACCGATGACATAGGCCATGGTCGCAGTCGAGGCAGTATCTACATTCAATTCATAGGGGCGATCATTCTCATTTCCAAACATCACCGCATCAACGCCTGCGGCCTGCAAGGCGTGCAAATCTTTCCTGCAGCCTGCAATCAACCCCTCAATACCTGCCTCTGCATCATAGAGTGGCGCACCTGGCAGGGCGCCGAAATGAACCATGGCGATGACAGGTTTCTTATCCCCAAAAATAGCTTTGAATTTCTGCACGATACTCTCCCATGCGCGACCTGCGCGAGACATAGCCTAACGTGAAACTATCTTGCATCCAAGGCAAAACATACTAGCATGTCAGTTAAACCTTGGAGGGCGCATGATGATCAAATTTCGCAATTGGGATCGCCTTGGAAATGGCGGGCTGAGGCTGAGCGAGCTTGGGTTTGGCGCGGCCCCTTTGGGCAATCTCTATCGCGCGATCTCTGAGGAGGATGCGCAAAACACCCTGCAAGATGCATGGGATGCAGGGTTAAGGTATTTCGATACTGCGCCGCTTTATGGGCTTGGCCTCTCTGAGACGCGGATCAACCATTTTCTGCGGGGCAAGCCGCGCGAAGACTATGTGATCTCGACCAAGGTTGGGCGGCTGATGCAGGTCACATCGCCAGAGGCGCGGGATGGGTTTGGGAAATGGTTTGATGTTCCCGCACGGCGCGAGGTGTTCGATTATAGCTATGTTGGTGTGATGCGCTCTTTTGAGACCTCGCTTGAGCGCTTGGGAATAGACCGCATTGATGTGCTTTATGTGCATGATCTTGACCTCTTCACCCACAAGACCGATGCCGTGCTTGAGGAAAAGCGCGCCGCATTCATGGGGGGTGGCTTAGCCGCGCTGACCGCATTGCGTGATCAAGGGGTGATCACGGCATTTGGTGCGGGCCTGAATGAATGGCAAGCGTCACAATGGCTGGCCGAGCGTGGCGATTTCGATATCTTCCTTCTTGCGGGCCGCTACACGCTGCTTGAGCAAGAGGCGCTTGAAACCTTTCTCCCTCTCTGCGCCGCTCGTGGAATTGGGATTGTCATTGGCGGCCCGTATAATTCGGGCATTTTGGCGACAGGTGCGCGCAAGGGTGCGTATTTCAACTATGACCCTGCCCCGCGACACATCTTGGACAAGGTCGCGGCCATTGAGGCGGTTTGTGCCGCGCATGATGTGCGCCTTGTCGATGCCGCCTTTCGGTTTCCGCTGATGCATCCATCGGTGATCTCGGTGATCCCAGGTGGGCAAAGCCCTGCAGAAATGGCCAGCAATCTGCGCGCGGCACAGGCGCAAATCCCGCCCGCCCTTTGGTCTGATCTCAAATCCGCAGGATTGATGCGCCAAGACGCACCAACCGCCTAAATTCGCAACGGGGAGACAAACGATGCAAATTGATGCCCACCAACATTTCTGGAACCCTGCTCGTGGCGATTATGGATGGATGGATCCCTCAAACGCCACGCTCTATCGCCCCTATGGCCCGGATGATTTACGCCCGCATTTGGCGCGTCATGGTATTGATAAAACCGTTTTGGTGCAGGCCGCCCCAACGGTGGAGGAAAGCGCCTATATGTTGGGCCTTGCCGATGCCACGCCCTTTGTTGCAGGCGTTGTGGGGTGGATTGATTTTGAAAATCCAAACGATGAAGCGGTCTTAGCGCGATTTGCAAAGCATCCCAAATTCGTGGGCGTGCGCCCCATGATCCAAGATATTGAAGACGATAACTGGATGCTGCGCGCAGATATCGCATGGGCCTATAAGGCCATCGCCAAGCATGATCTGTGCTTTGACGCGCTTGGATTTCCGCGACATTTGGCGAATTTCCACACCATCTTAACCCGCCACAGCGAGATGCGCTGCGTGATTGATCACTGCATGAAGCCGCAAATCCACGCGCATAGCGCCGAGACGTTTCAGGTTTGGGCCGATGGCATGGCCGCTTTGGCGCGTTACACCAAGGCCTATTTGAAATTTTCGGCCCTTGTGACCGAGGCAAATGAAGGTTGGACAATCGAAGACCTCCGCCCCTATGCGGATCATGTCTTTGCCTGTTTCGGCGCAGAGCGCATCATGTGGGGGTCAGATTGGCCCGTCTGCCGCCTGCGGGCGGAATATGACGCATGGCGCCATGCGGCGGAGGAGCTGACCAAAACCCTGACCGCCGAAGAACGGGCGCGGGTCTTTGGCGGCACGGCGGCCGAGGCCTATCGCTTGGCCCTATAGGCCAAAGGCGTGGCGCAGTTGCGCAGGGGTAATATCGGCCCGCGCCTCAAGCGGGGTTGAGACATGAAGGGCCGCCGCCCCTTGGGCAAAGGCCGCCGCCGCCGCTAAATCGGCACCGCGCGCAATCTCAGCGGCAAGCGCCCCCACGAAAGCATCCCCTGCCCCATGGGTGGAGATGACGGGCACGCGATGCGCCTTGGCCCCAAAGCGGGTGCCGTCCCGCGCTTGCGCGATATAGCCATCCGCGCCGAGTGTAATGATCACCGCACGCCCTTCGCGCGCAAGCTGCGCTAAGGCCGCCTCAGGATCGGGCAGATCATGCGGCAGCCCTGCCTGCATTGCGGCCTCTAGGCGATTAACCACCAAAATATCAGCCCGCCCAACCATCACCGCGTCACGCGCCAAAGCGGGGGCCGCATTCCAGATAACGGTGACATCCTGCGGCAAACGCGCCAAGAGCGCGTGATTTTCTGCAACAGGGATTTCGTTTTGCAGCACGACCACTTTGGGGGGCGGGTCAAGTTTTGCCTGCTGCGCATTAATTTGGCGGTTCACGCCCGAAACGACCACGGCGCCATAGCTGCCATCATTTTGCACGATGGCCACGCTCATGCCTGAGGCCCCATCACAGGTGGCAAGCATAGACATATCGACATCTGCGCGCGCCAGTTCAGCGCGCAAAGGCTGCGCAAAATCATCCGTGCCAACCACGCCAATCATGGCAACCTTGCCCCCCATGCGGGCGGCAGAAACCGCCTGATTGCCGCCTTTGCCACCAAAACGATAAGCCACATCTTTGCCCATCATCGTCTCGTCTGGGGCGGGCAAAGCGGGGGCGTTGACAATCACATCAAGATGCAGCGCCCCCATCACAAGGATATCAGCGCCCATCAGGGATCACCCCGCCATAAAGCCGCTCGGCGATCAGTCGCTGGGTGAGGGCCGCGTTTTGCTTTTGCAACAGATCAGACAGCTCTGAACTTTCGGCGAGTTCTGCGGCAATGGCGCGCAACCGCTCGATAATCAGGATATTTGTGCGCCCCTCTTCAATCGGGTTCAGGCCCGAATGGTCGGGAAATGTGTCGAAATAAATGACACCATCATAGCCCATGCGGTGCAATTGCACGAATAACTCGACTGTCGCCACAGGATGCACCGTGCCCGCCATCAAGCCATCGTCGCGCTTGCCATAGCCATCATTCAGGTGAACCCCCAAAATCTTGGCATGGCGCTGCGCCAGATAGGCCACATGCGCGGGCATCTCGTTTGCATAGAGAACATGGGCAAAATCCACAGTGACGCCCAAATTTTCGGCCCCAACATCACGAATGGCCAATAATGTTGTGGCCATATCGGGCATCAGCGCAAAGGCGCGGGGCTCATTGGGTTTATATTCGATGGCAATTCGCAGATCGCGGTTATGGGCGCTGACCTCAGCCAAAGCATCAAGCGTATCGGCCCAAAGACGCGCATAATCAGCCTGAAGGGCGTAATCAAACCCGTCTTGCCCCATCCAAAGGGTCATCACGCCCCCACCCATTTCCGCCAAAGCATCTAGACCCTGTTTGGTCAAATCAATCGCCTTGCGCCGTGTTGCGGGATCTGGGTTGGTAAAGGCCCCGATAGCAAAGGCAGGGTCAGAGTAATAGCGCATCGCAAGGCCGTTTAACCCCAACCCATTGTCGCGCAACATATCGCCAATCTCACGCGCAGGACGCCCTTCGAAGTGATCAGGATAGTTCAAATCCGCCGCATCCATCCCCTCAACACGGGCGGCGGCGGCAATCATGCCCGCGATACCCCGCCCCTCGGCCAGTGGTTTGAATGCATTCAGACGCGCGGCATAGCGGGGTTTATTCGCAGGATAGGACATTTAATGACTTTCAACTGGGGTCGAACAATTCTGGATGGGTCTTTTCAAGCGGGATCAAAGATTTCATCAACTGACCCAAATGGGCACGCATCGCTTTTCGCGCCGTTTGCGGGTCACGGGCGGCAATCGCATCGACCAGATCACAATGTTCTTGCAATGTCTCGACCACGCGCCCTGGCATGGGCAAGATCAACTGCCGTGCGCGATCCACATGAACCCACCCCGTTTTGGCAATGGTCGATAATTGCTTGAACCCCGTAAAGCCGATGATGAGATCGTGCATTTCGCCATCTAGCCGATAAAATTCGGCAAAATCGCCCTCCTCAACCATCACCTTTTGCAGGCGCAAATTGCGGCGTAATTCAGTGATCTGCTCGTCTGTGATAATCTCGGCCAAAAGCTCGGCGCAGGCCAGTTCGATACTTTCCCGCAGAAACGCACCTTCGCGAATTTCTTCCATCGAAAAGCGCGCGACAAATGTGCCAGATTGCGGCACAACATCCACCAAACCCTCGTTAGAGAGGCGCGTGATCGCCTCGGCCACAGGGGACCGCGACACGCCAAGCGTTGCGCAAATATCCTGCTTGCGCAGCGCCTCGCCCGGTTTGTAGCGCAAGGTCAAAATTGCCTCACGCAGGGCGGCGTAGGTGCGCCGTGCCAAATTCCCTTCATAGGCATCCAAAGACCGCAGCCTAACTTCGTTGCCTTGCGTGGGGTCTGATGGTGAATTCTCTTGCATCGTGTCGCTCAATCTCGATAATTCTAGCATGTTAGTATGATTGCCGTGGAAATTTCAAGATCGTAAACTCTCACTTTGAATGAATGATGCCAGCGATGACCCAAGATATTTTGATCCTGAACGCAGATGACACGGTCGGAATTGCCCTGGTTGATATCCGATCAGGCGCGGCTCTATCATCTTTTGAAACGCTTGCGCAATCCGACATTCCAAAAGGGCATAAATTTGCATTGCGCCCTATTGCCAAAGGCGCGGCGGTCATCCGCTATGGTCAGATTATCGGTTATGCGACCGAAGATATTGCCGCAGGCGCACATGTGCATAGCCACAACCTGTCTTTTGGCGATCACAAACGCGGCTATGAATTTGCCACGCAGAACACCCCCCTGCCTGCTGCGGATCAAAGCGACAGCTTTATGGGCTATCATAGGCCTGATGGGCAAGTCGGCACGCGCAACTATATTGGCATTCTGACATCCGTGAACTGCGCGGGCAGCGTGGCCCGCTTTATCGCGGAGGCTGCTGAAAAATCGGGGCTGTTGGAGGATTTCCCAAATGTCGATGGGATTGTCCCGATTGTGCACAGTTCTGGCTGCGGGATGTCTGGCTTGGGCGAAGGGTATCAGATGCTTTTCCGAACCTTGGCGGGATATTCGAAAAATCCAAATTTCGGGGCGATCCTGTTGGTCGGTCTGGGCTGCGAGGTGATGCAGGTGCCTGACCTGATCGGCCCAGCCCGCCTGCGCGATGGCGAGAGTTTCCGTTATATGACCATTCAGCAGACAGGCGGCACAAAGCGCACAATTGAACGGGGTCTCAGCATGCTGCGCGAGATTGCAGCCGTGGCCAATCGTGCAACACGCGCCCCTGCGCCGGCCTCAAAATTGGTGGTAGGCATGCAATGTGGGGGTTCAGACGGCTATTCTGGCATCACCGCCAACCCTGCCATGGGGTATGCGTCTGATTTAATCGTGCGTCAGGGCGGCACCACAATCCTGTCTGAAACCCCAGAAATCTATGGCGCAGAGCATCTTTTGACCCGCCGCGCGATATCGCCCGAAATTGGTGAAAAACTGATTTCGCGCATTCAATGGTGGGAAGATTATACCGCCCGAAATGGCGGCGAGATGGACAATAACCCATCCCCAGGCAACAAGCGCGGCGGGCTGACCACAATTCTTGAAAAATCTTTGGGCGCGGTTGCCAAAAGTGGGACTGCCCCTTTGGCGGGGGTTTACGAATTTGCAGAAACCCTGACCACGCAGGGCTTTGTCTATATGGACAGTCCTGGATATGATCCATGCTCGGTCACAGGGCAGATTGCCTCAGGCGCAAATATCATCACATTCACCACGGGCCGTGGGTCTGTGTCGGGCTATATGCCCACACCTTGCATCAAGCTTTCGACCAATGATGATCTTTATGCCCGCATGGGGGACGATATGGATATCAATTGCGGTGACATTATCAGCGGCGGCATCAGCCTAGCCGATAAGGGGCAAGAGATTTACCGCGAAATCCTACGCGTGGCCTCAGGCGGCACCACGAAAAGCGAGGAATTGGGCTTTGGCGGGGTCGAATTCGTGCCGTGGCAAGTGGGGGCGGTGATGTAGTTGGATCACAGCGTCAGCTTGCGATCCAGATGCACATATCCGCCATCCACGAACATCCACTGCCCCGTGGTATGGCCCGACCGCGCAGAAAGCAAAAACACCACCATTGCCGCGATTTCCGCGCTTTCGGTCATGCGCTGCGACAGGGGAATCGCGGCCTCGATCTTGCCGCGCATCCCCTCTGGATCAGACAAGGTCGACAGCCAGTTTTGATACATAGGCGTCATAACCTCGGCGGGCAAAACGGCATTCACGCGGACACCCTCTGAGGCCAGCTCCGCCGCCCATTCCCGCGTCAAACCCAAGACGCCCGCCTTTGCGGCCACATAGGCCGATGTGCCGCCCTGCCCTGTCACAGCGGTTTTTGAGGCCACATTGACCACCGCGCCACGGCTTGCGCGCAGGTCATGATGCAGATGATGCATCAAGGTGTAATATTGCACGAGGTTGAGATTGAGAGAGGCCCGAAACGCGTCAGGCCCCGCCTCTAGCCCCACGCCATCATTGAGGCCTGCATTATTCACAAGCCCGTAAATCGTCCCAAATTCAGCGCGAATATCGCGCAATGCTACCGCACAGGCCGCATCATCGGTCAAATCAAGGGTGACGGATGTCGCAATCTGCGCCACCTTGCAGGGGGTTTTGTCGATCACGATGACCTTGGCCCCTTCGGCCACAAGATCCTGCACAATCGCCTCGCCAATCCCCGATGCCCCGCCTGTCACGATGCAGGGTTTCCCCTTTAGTCCAAAATCCATGACCCGCCCCCGTTTGTCGCTTGCATGACCCCCACGTTTCACAGGGGCGACCGTCCATCCCATTCCCCTTGCTTGTGCGCAGGCTTTCGGCAATCCTATCGCTGCAACGCATAGAATGGAGCGGGACAGATGTTTGTAAGATGCGCCTTTTTTAAGGGTAAAATCAAGGATGGCATGGAGGCAGACTTCCACAGCCATTGGCGCGAAAATCTTGTGCCGCTTTGGTCGGCCTTTCCCAATCTGCAAGAGTTGCGCGTGATGCGTGAAGTGGAAAGCGATGACCCCAACAGCCCCTTCCCGCTTGTGATGGCCATGAAATTCAAAACCCGCGATGACATCGAAGAGGCGCTGAATTCCCCCACAAGATGGCAAAGCAAAGAAGTGTCAAAGCGGCTTTTTGACATGTTTGACGGCCATGTCATCCACACGGTCTTTGCCGCCGATCAGTTTGATCCGATGTAAGCAGCTCATCAAAGGGTGGGGTGGCGGACAGACAGGGATTCGAACCCTGGAGACGGTTTCCCGCCTACACGCGTTCCAGGCGTGCGCCTTCGACCACTCGGCCACCTGTCCGTGAGGGGTCTCCTATAGGATATCACCCCCTTTGTGCAACCCGTGAATTGACATCCCCCGCAGAGAATTTCATCGTAGCCCGAGTTTAGGCAAACCCGATGCTGACGCGGCGGTTTTGGCGGCCTTTGTTTTCGATTTTAAGGATCTCCAATTTGCCGATCTCGCCTGTGCGCGCAACATGGGTGCCGCCGCAAGGTTGCAGGTCAATCTGCGCAGCCCCCTCACCGATTTGTACAAGACGAATACGGCCCGCGCCGCGCGGAGGTTTGACCGAGAGGGTTTTGACCATCTCAGGCTTTGCATCCAATTCCGCCTCGGTGATCCAGTGCTGTGTTACGGGCAGGTTGCGATCCACCAATGCGTTCAGTTGACCTTGCAGGATCATACGCTCGGGCAAACTATCGGGAATGTCGAAGTCAAGCCGCCCACGTTCTGCGCCAATCGCCCCGCCTGTCACCCCGTAGGGCAGCACAACAGACAACAGATGCAAGGCGGTGTGCATGCGCATATGGTTAAAGCGGCGTGCCCAATCAAGACGCTGTTCAACCGCCGCGCCAGATTTTGGCAGGGCCACGGGTTCGGCAGGCAAGAGAACAACATCCCCGCCCTCGCCCTTCATCGTGGTGGCGATGGCGATGCGCCCGCCCTCGTAATCCAACCACCCGCTATCGCCGGGTTGCCCGCCCCCTTGGGCATAGAAAATGGTTTGATCCAAGATGATCCCACCTGCATCCGTCAGCCCCTTAACTGTCGCAGGGCCAGTTTTGCGATAGGCATCTTCCAGAAATAAAAGCTCACTCATACCAGCACTCAAGATTTAGGGGCGGCAAGCGCCTCGGGGTTGCGCAGCCACAAATCACGCTGTGCGAATGGGATTTCGATACCTGCCTCGCGGAACCTGCGCAGCAATTCAAGGTTCATCTCGGATTTCACCGACAATAGGAAATTGACATCTCGCAGGATCGCGCGAATTTCAAATTCCAACGCATCTGCCCCAAAATTAACCATCAAGATGGTTGGTTTTGGTTTCAAGATCACCATCGGATGCGCCTCGGCCACTTCGGCCATGATTTTCATCACAAGCTGCGGATCGCTGTCATAGGCCACCCCAACGGGCAAAATCAGGCGGCCTGTGTTGGAGGAGTGGGTCATATTGGTGACCACCCCCGCAATCAAATCGGCATTCGGCACAATCAAATCAGAACGATCAAAGGTTTCGATTCGGGTGGAGCGTACAGAGATTTCGCGCACATAGCCCATCTGGCCATTGACCTCGATCCAATCACCCTCTTTGAACGGGCGCTCGATCAACAAAATGATCCCTGAGACGAAATTGGACACGATTGTTTGCAAGCCAAAACCGATACCGACCGACAGCGCACCAGCCACAATCGCCAGAGAGGACAGATCAATTCCGGCCGAGGTGATGGCAAAAAGTGCGGCCAAGAAAATGCCGACATAGCCCGTTCCCGCCAAAATCGCGCTTTGACCGCCTTGGTCGATTTGGGTTTTTGGCAGAAGATTATAGCGCAGCGTGCTTTGAAGCGCGCGGGTTGCCGTATAGCCAATCGCAAAGACAATCGCGAAAATCAGGAAATTGCGGGACGAAATCGTCACGCCGCCAATGGTGAACCCCGAGACAATCTGCGCCCAAATGTCAGATAATTGCGCGGGCCGCACCCCCCAGATCAAGGCAAAGGCGGGTAAGGAGGCCAAGACCAGGATGAACCCAATCAAGGTCGGGGTCAGGGCCTCGTCCAACCCCTCGCTGCGGCGGGTCAAGGCCCCGTAGGCATCTGTCACCACCCGCTGCAAGATGCCGAGAACCGCAAGCAAAGACAGGCTGAACAACATCGGCAACAGGAAGGACGATCCTGCGGTGAAATACCCAACCCCCGCTAAAATCGGCCCCAAAAGACCAAGCGCCATGACCGCCAAAGACAGCGCGCGTGTCATGCGCAGCATCAGGGGGCGCGCGCCGTCCAACTGGGCTGAATTTTTGACATGAACGGCCAACAGACGGCCCAATTGCCACATCATCAGACCCACCAAGACCACGATTGGGAAACTGATCACCAAGCGGTCTGCGGAGGTGAAATTTTCGGTTTGTGCGACCTGCCCCACCAAAAGCCACAGCCCCACAATCGCCCCCAAAACCCGCGCCAAGCGGCGGCCTGTTGCGCGTGTCGCCTCGTCTAGGCGCAGAAGGGGGCGGTTGGTCTCATCGAGGGGGAAAACCTGCCGCCCAAGCCATATCGCCGCCATAAAGCTGAGCGCCATCGGGGCGGCCATTTGCACCAACACCGCCGCGCGAAACCCGACCATGCCCGAGATCTGCACCGCATAGGCCAAGGCCCAAACCCCAATGACGGGCATGGCATGATGCAAAAGTGACAGACCAAACAGGGCAAGCCGCGCTGTGGGGGTTGGGCTTGGGCTGTGGTGCGTTTCCATCCACCGCCCCACAAACCCCCTGCCACGGGTCAAGAGAACAAGCCCCACAATCACAAAAATCGCCACAAGTGGCAGGTTCGCCCCAAGGGCGGATATCTGCGCAGGCGCCAGTGAGTAGGTTACGACCTCCTGCCCTACGGCAAAAGCGAAGCCAAGCAGTGTTGCAACGGCACTGGGCCAATTGGCGGGGTTAATCGGGGCGGGTTCAAGCTGCAACAAGGCGCCCGCCTGTCGGGCGGCGATTTGCGCATCAATTTCCCCGATGAGGCCTTGCGCCTCGCGATAGGCCGCCTCCGCGCGCCGCGCGGGTGCCTCTGCATCGGTCAGGCGTTGGGTCAAATCCGCGCGTTCTGCGGCAATCGCCGCAGGCTCGGCCTCCCCCTCTGCGGGGACAGGGCCGAGGGCCGTGATTTGTTCGCGCAATGTTGCGATGCGACTGGCATTGATATCTTGCGCGTCCAAAAACACGGTGCGCCACGTGACGATCTCGGCACGCACCGCCTCAAGCATCGAGGTTGACGCGCGATCCCCGTCAATCATCACCTGCGCGCGCGCGCTCAGTTGTGACCACGCAGTGTAATCGGGCGGGTCTTGTGCCAAAACCTCGGCTGTGAGGCTAAGCCACAAGACCGCAAAAGCGATCAAAAGCCGCGTCAGGGCCAAACTTGGTCGTGCGAATGTCATCATTACTCAAATACCACGGGCAAATCCGCCGCGCCGCAATCAAGCCATGCGGGCACGGGTAAGCCCTTTTCACGCAAGAATTCAGGGTTGTAGAGCTTTGATTGATAGCGGGTGCCATAGTCGCACAAGATGGTCACGATGGTATGACCCCGCCCCATCTCGCGCGCCATGTGAACCGCGCCTGCGATATTCACCCCTGATGAGCCACCAAGGCACAAGCCCTCCGTGCTGAGCAAATCAAACACGATCGGCAGCGCCTCTTGATCCGAGATGCGATAGGCGCAATCCGGCGTAAACCCCTCTAAATTCGCGGTGATGCGTCCCTGCCCGATCCCTTCGGTGATTGAGGTTCCGGGCGCGTCAAAAGTTCCATTGGTGTAAAAGCTATAAAGCGCGGCCCCTTCAGGATCAGCCAAACCGATGCGCACGCCTTTGGGTTGCAGCGCGGCACCAACCCCCGCCAATGTACCGCCCGAGCCAACCGCGCAGATGAACCCATCCACCTTGCCAGCGGTCTGTTCCCAAATCTCGGGACCCGTTGTCTCAATATGCGCCTGACGATTGGCGGTATTGTCAAACTGATTGGCCCAAATCGCCCCATTAGGTTCGGATTTTGCAAGTTCAGCCGCCAAACGCCCTGAATATCGCACATAATTGTTCGGATCTTTATAGGGCGCGGCAGGCACTTGCACCAATTCGGCGCCTGCCAAACGCAGCATATCTTTCTTTTCTTGGCTTTGCGTTTCGGGGATCACGATCACAGTGCGAAACCCAAGCGAGGCCCCGACAAGCGCAAGACCAATGCCCGTATTGCCCGCCGTGCCCTCAACAATCGTGCCGCCGGGCTTGAGATCACCGCGCGCAATGGCATCGCGGATGATGTAAAGCGCTGCGCGATCCTTGACCGACTGACCGGGATTCATGAATTCCGCTTTGCCCAAAATCTCGCACCCAGTCTCATCGCTGACTTTGTTCAGACGGATCAGGGGCGTATCGCCAATCGCAGCAGAAAGATCGGAATAAATGGTCATAGCGCGCCCCTTTTTGGCAGAATTCTTTGCTTTCTCAAGGGATAGGTGGGATGGGGCGATAACTCAAGGGGCGTTGGCGCTATTGTGAGGGCCAGCCCCGCGCCGCACGCATGCGATCAAGCGCCATCAAGGATAGCAAAAGCGGCGCGTTGCTCAGGCGCGCTTCCTGTACAAGGCGAAAGGCTTCGTCAAAGGGCAAGGTAAAGGCGCGAATATCCTCGCCTTCGGCCAACAGGCCATGGGTGCTGTCATAATCCTGCGCCAAATCAGCAAGGCCGATGTAAGAAATCAGGATTTGCGCAACCGCCCCTTGGCTTGGGTAATACCGCCCGATGAGATGCAGCGCCTGCAGCGCAACCCCTGCTTCCTCGCGGGCTTCGCGCTGTGCAGTCTGTTCATAGGTTTCCCTCTCGTCACATATGCCTGCCACAGTCTCAAGCAGCCATGGGTTTGGGTCACCTTGAACCACCGCGGCAGGGCGGAATTGTTCAATCAAAAGCACCAAGTCCCGCTGGGGGTCATAAGGCAGCACAGTGACAGCTTCGCCCAGATCAAGGATCAAACGCCCCGCAGGGTCAGACAGGCTGCCATCAAATCGTTGGTATGAGGCTGCAATGTCTATTAAATTAAAAAATCCATTATAGACAGTATCTTGATGCGTGATATTCATGCGGCGCTTGAGGGGCTCGCCCGCAGGCGGATGATCGCCCGCACGCAGATGGGCCTGCGCCCTTGCGCGAATAATAGGCAGGCGGGCGGCAACGGCCTTGGCCGTTTCAATGCCATATGACGACATGATGTCTTGCGCGGCCAAACGGGTGAGTGCGCCATGTGCCACAGCCCAAGTTGCAGGATCAAAGACCCCACCCTTCGGCCAAGACCCACCTTCAGGTGGCAGATACATCTGCAGCGGTCGCGCCTCATGGGAAATGGTTGTGCGGGTATATCCGAACACATCCTCATAAAAATCAAGCCGTGCGAGATCACCCGCATCCAACCCTTGCAAAATTTCTATCTCGCAGTCCGCCCCGCCCTCGGGCCAGATCATAGGATAATGCTGTTCGGCTACCATCGCCACACGATAGCCAGAAAGACGGGCAAATGGCATCTCACCCCCTGCCCGCCCTAAGACAATCTTGAGGATATCAGGATCACGCAGCGTGCCGTAAAGCGCGAGATCAGTCATACTATCCCTCAGCTTGGCTTGCGCACCGTGATTTGGGTCACATCACAATTGCGGAAATGAAAGGTTGCGGCACAAGAGGTTAGATAGAAATTCCACATCCTGCGGAAGCGATCATCAAACCCAAGGGCGGCCACCTCATCCCAACGATCGTTGAACGTGTCATACCAACGCCGCAGGGTCTGGCTGTAGCTTTCGCCAAATTCAATTGACCCTGCCACCTCAAGCCCCGCTTTTTGCACTTCTTCGCGCAAAACAACGGGCGATGGTAGCATGCCACCGGGAAAGATATATTTCTGAATGAAATCGACCGTGTTGCGGTAAATCTGCCAACGGCGATGCTGAACTGTAATGATTTGCAAAGTCGCCTGTTTGCCAGGTTTCAAGCGATCTCGCAGCGTTTTGAAATAGACGGGCCAATATTTCTCGCCAACCGCCTCGAACATCTCAATCGAGGCGATCCCATCATAAAGCCCCGTTTCATCGCGGTAATCTTGCATCTTGATCTCAACCTGATCAGACAGGCCCGCGCGGGCAATCCGATCAACCGCGTAATCATGCTGCTCGCGCGAGATGGTCAGGCCCGTAACCTTTAGGCCGCGTTCGCGCGCGGCATATTCGGCAAACCCACCCCATCCACAGCCGATTTCCAAAACATGATCCCCAGGCTGTGCGCCCATCTGATCCACCATCGAGGCGTATTTGGCGATCTGCGCGGCCTCAAGGCTTTCTTGGCCCGTTTGGAACAGGGCCGAGGAATAGGTCATCGTGTCATCAAGCCACAATTTGTAGAACTCATTACCCAGATCATAGTGATAAGAGATATTCTTGCGCGCCTGAGATTTGGAATTGCTTTGCAGCCAAAACCGAAACCGTTCATAGGCGCGGGCGATTTTGAGACCCAAGAAACCGTCATAGATATCGTCATTGCCCGCGTGAACCAGATCAAGAAAGGCTTGCAGGTCAGGGGTTGACCACCACCCATCCAAATAGGCCTCGCAAAACCCAAGATCCCCTTCGCGGATCAGGCGTGCAAATACATCCACATTGTGAATGTGAATTTCAGCAACAGGCCCCTGACCAGCCCCTTCGGCGCGGAAGATGCGACCATCGGGCAGAACCATATCCAAACGGCCGTTTTTCATGTCCACAGATTTGGCAAAAACCGCCTCAAAATAGCGCGGTAGGTTTGGTTCACCTTTGGTGGTTGTTTTTATTGTCATCGTTCCCCCTGACATTGTCAGCCAGTTTCGCCTTAAACCTGTGCAGGCTCAAGCGAATTCATCTCATCGTTGCATGTGTTAAGAATTTCGCGCGCTATATGCGGCAAGCGCCCGCGCGCGCCCCTCGGCCAGATCCACAATGGGGCGGGTGGGATAGCCCATTTTGGGCTGCAAATTCCACGACCGCGGCGCGGCTTCGAAGAAATCAAGCGCGGTTTGCGGTGCAGGGTTTGACAGTTCGGCAATCCAGCGCGCCCGATACCGCCCGTGCTTGTCGAATTTTTCGCCTTGGGTTTCTGGGTTGAAGATACGGAAATAAGGGGCCGCATCAGGGCCAGAGCCCGCAACCCATTGCCACCCCATTGCATTGGCGGCAGGATCCCAATCAATCAGGCAATCGGCGAACCAATCAAGCCCAATTTTCCAATGGCACATCATATGTTTGGTCAGATAGGACCCCACCAACATCCGCGCGCGATTGTGCATGCGCCCCGTCACATATAGTTCGCGCATCGCAGCATCGATCACTTGAATGCCCGTCCGCCCCTGTTTCCACGCCAGAACCTGCGGGGCATCAGGATCGGTGGCCCATGGGAAACTGTCCCAATCAGGGCGCCAATTTTCAGTCGCAATCTGGGGCGAATGATAGAGAAGATGATAGGCGAATTCGCGCCAAACCAATTCTTTTACAAAATGCTCGGCCCCCGCTGCACCATGGCGATGTGCCTCCCACCCCATATGCCAAATCTCGCGCGGGCTGATTTCGCCAAGCGAGAGATGCTCGGACAGGTTAGAACAGGCGTCCTGATCGAGAAAATCACGCTTGTCCTTATAGGCGGCCACCTTGTGATCGAGGAATTGCGCCAGACGGGTTTGGGCGGCCTCGGCCCCGATTTGCGCATAGCGCGCCAAAATGCCCGCGCCACGGCGCATCTGCGGCGCAAGGTTCAGATCCTCAGCCGATAGGCTGTCAAGCGCGTGATCTACCCCGCGCAAGGCTGGCACAGGCAAGGGGCGCGCCACATCACGCCCCATCACCGCGCGCCAATAGGGGGTATAGACGCGGTAAAACCCGCCCTGCCCTGTTTGCACGTCCCATGGCTCGAACAGGAGATGGCCATTATGGCTCTGCGCGGCGATGCCTTGATCACGCAACGCGGTCTTGATGGCGCTGTCGCGTGCGCGGGCATGGGGGTCATAGAGCCTGTTCCAATGTACCGCCTTGGCCCCGGTCGTGGCCACAAGATCCGCCAAGACCGCATCAGCCGCCCCTTTGCGGATCACCAGATCAAGACCCTGCGCATGATAGGCGCGGGCCAAGGCGCGCAGCCCCATTTCATAGCGCCAACGGGGGGCTGCGCCCATCTGATTAATGCTGTCATCCAAAACCACAATGGGGATCACAGGCCCCATGGCGGCGGCGGCCACAAGCGCGGGATTATCGCTGAGGCGAAAATCACGGCGGATCCAATATAGGACAGGCGCGTCTGTCATGGCCCCTCTTTTTTATCTTTGGCCGTTGGCGCGATTGGCCTTGGCATTTCCTGTTTTGGGGCGGTGTCACAAGGCCCAACCCAATCTTTTGGGTGCAAGCTAGTGCAGCATCTGGCGGGTCAAGGTATGGGGGGTAAAATCTCGGGTCACAAACTGCTTAATGCTGTGGCACTTGCCCGATCCCAGAGCGCGAATTTCGCGAATCCTCTTGCGTGATGGTTGGCTTCGCCCTAGCGTCCGTTGCGATTTTTCCCCTAACTCACAGGATCGGGATTGCTGCTTATGACCAAGAAAATGCTCTTTAGCACTGTTGCACTGATGGCGATGTCTGGTGTGGCCCTCGCCCAAGATAGCGAATTGACCGTGTTCGATTATTCGGGCTTTGAAGAACCTGGTTACCACCAACCCTATATCGACCAACATGGCGCAAGCCCCAGCTTCGTGTTCTTCGGGGATGAGGATGAAGCGTTTCAGCGTCTGGTCTCTGGGTTCAAATCCGATGTGACCCATATCTGCGCAGGCTCCGTGCCGCGGTGGCAAGAGTCGGGCATCATTGAACCATGGGATCAGAACCGCATCGCGGCCTTTGACAATCTCGATGCAAGCCTCGTGGGCCAAGATGTGCTTGCGGGCACGTCTGAATTGTTCTTCCTGCCCACCGATTACGGCACGACCGCGATCACCTATAACACCGAGGAAGTGACCGCCGAACAGGTGGCCTCGCTGCAAGTCTTCACCGACCCCGCCTTTGCGGGCCGCTTGTCGATCCCTGACAATGTGGATGACGCCTATGCGCTGGCCTATCTGGCGACAGGCGTGACCGATTGGACAAAAGCCACAGATGCCGAGTTTGAGGCCGCCACCGAATGGCTGCGTTCGATTCACGAAAACCTGCGCACCTATTGGACCGACCCCGCCGAATTGGGCCAGTTGATGGCATCGGGCGAGGTTCTGGTGGCTTGGGCTTGGAACGAAGTCCCCGTGGCATTGGCCGATGAAGGCTTCCCCGTTGGGTTCGAGCGAAACACGGTCGAGGGCACATCTGTCTGGCTCTGCGGCTATGTGAACATGGTCGATGCGCCAGGGTCCGAGGATAAGGCCTATGACTATGTCAACGCGATGCAGTCCGAGGTATCGGCACAGCCCCTGCTTGATGGCGGCTTTGGCACCGCCAATAGCGCGGCCCTTGCCGCCCTTGGTGCAGGAACGCTCGAGGCCAATGGCTTGGGCGAAGTGACCGTGCCCGTTCTGGCACAGCTGCCCATCAGCAACGACCGCCGCGAAGCACAGGCCGAGGCCTTTGTGCGGATCAAATCGGGCTTCTGATTTAGGTCAGAAGGTGAAATGAGACGAGCGCCCGAAAGGGCGCTCGTTTTGTGTTTGGGGAGGTAGTTGTTCGCGCGTAGCGCTTCTTGAGGGCGCTCCTAGCCCGAAGCGAAATGTCGCAGAGCGTGATTACTCAGAAAATTCCGTATAGAGGCTTTAATTTAACATTATATATATGTATAAAAAATTACATAAAGCAACCGCATGAGTGCTTAGCTATTGATGAATAATGGATTATCTTCGTCCGCGCCGCGTACCCTGTACATTTTTATCGATGAAGGCGGGAACTTCGACTTTTCTCCAACGGGTTCGAAGTACTTTACTCTCACTTGTGTCAGCCTGTACCGCCCTTTTACACTTCATACAGACCTTGATACGTATAAGTACGACCTAATTGAACACAGGCTCCTTCCGCGTATCGAAATGGAATGTTTTCATTGCGCTGATGACAACAAACACGTTCGAAGCAGGGTGTTTTCGATGCTTGCTCGCTCGGTTCCGCATGCATCTGTGGATTCCGTAATCATTGAAAAACAAAAAACTGGCCCGGCTTTACAGCCACCGGAAAAGTTCTATCCCAAGATGTTAGGCTACCTTCTGAGGTATGCCGTTAAAAAGGCCCCAGACGTGGGTGAAGTCGTAGTTATCACAGACAACATACCTGTTGCGAAAAAGCGCAATGCTATCGAAAAGGCGGTAAAGACCGTTCTTGCAAGTATGCTTACAGCAGGCACTCCATACAGAGTAATGCATCACTCTTCCCGTGCACATTATGGCCTGCAAATTGCCGACTATTTTAACTGGGCAATATACCGCAAATCGGAGCATGGTGATGACGGCTCTCACAGTGTGATTGCTAGTCAGATTCGAAGTGAGTTCGACATCTTCAGAAAAGGGACTCGACACTACTATTGAGTGTGTGACCCCTCCGACTACCTTGCGGAGAACCCCTTGGGTTCTTATCATCGGAGGGGAACCTTTGAATCCGTTGATACCTATAGGACTGCAAAAATCAAGTTAAGAGTGGTTTGGTTCGTCTTTGTGGATTCTGAAGTCGCTCATGGGGTCAGTGTAGCGGACTTGGCCACTGTCCCAAAACTTTGCAGAGCCCACTTCATGCGCATAGCCGCCATTGACGGGCGCCGCTCCCACCCCCCCTTCCCATCCCCCCCCACAGCGCCTATATTCCCCCTGTCCCCCCTCGGGGGACTATGGACATAAACGCGCTCGTAATAAGCGGATCGGACCCGGGGGCGGTACCCGGCGGCTCCACCATACCCCGTCATTTGCGGATCATGGGGCCGAAATAGGATCGACGAACGTCTAAAGGGGTTAGCTTTGTCTCGGTGAGATACCACCGTTATCGGTTCAAATCGTACAGTTGCAAATGACAACCGTGCTCCGGCAATGGCTCTGGCTGCGTAAGCAGTTCGGGTCGCCGAAACTAAGCCCTTGCGCCTAGCCGCGTAAGGCGGGGTCCGCAGGCACCTGGCAACAGAAGCCTGCACTTTCCCCCACATTCCCACCCAAGGCACGAAAAAGATTTTCTTGCAGATGCAAGGAAAAGTGATCCAATCCCCCACCCCCGCCGAATAAGAGGAAAGACAGGGCTTGGAAGGGTCAGATGGGCATCGTTGATATTCTAAATTTCGCGGCGGGCGCGATCACCATCGCCCTTGGCGCGCTTGGGTGGTTGGCCACGCGTTGGACGATGGATGTGCTTGATATGCGCGCAGGCCCCACCAATATGGCCTATACCGAAGTCTCTGCCGCCTCGGGCTGTTTGTTTGTGGGTCTTGGTCTGGGCGCGATCTTGATCAATGACCCGCTGGCATGGGTTGTGATGGGATTGGCCTATGCAGGGGCGGCGCTTGGTCGGATCACCTCGATCCTGCGCGACAAGGCGTGGTCGCGTCAAAGCCTGACCTTTTTTGGCTGCGAGGCGGGATTGGCCGCGTGGTTGATCCTCGCAAATAGCTGAGGCGCGGGCCAAAACCGCGCTTTCTTTCCGTTCCGAATCTTCTATGCTTGGGGCTGCAGATGCAGCAAAGGCAATGATGATGAGTTCGAGTTCCAACGCCTCTATCCCCTATGGTCGCTTGATGCATCACGCGATGCGCAAGCTGATCCAGACTGTGCTAGAGGATGTTGCGGATAACGGCCTGCCGGGGAACCATCATTTCTTCATCACCTTCGCCACGGGCCACCCTGATGTGGAAATGGCCGATTGGCTGCGCGAGCGGTATGACGCGGAAATGACCATTGTGATCCAACATTGGTATGACGCGCTTGAGGTGGATGAGGACGGGTTTTCCATCGTTCTGAATTTTGGCGACAACCCCGAGGCGCTGCGGGTGCCCTTTGACGCGATTGTCACCTTTGTTGATCCTTCGGTTGAATTTGGTCTGCGGTTTGAATCGGTCGAAGCCGAAGATGACACCCCCGATCCAGACATCCCCGCCGAGGATGACCCCGTCACAGACCCCGACCCCGCCCCGAAAGAGGCCAAAGCGCAGGGCGAAGTGGTATCTTTGGATCGGTTCAGAAAAAATACCTGAAATTTGTGGGCATCCCGCATATTCGACATAAATAAATTACAATAACCCTGCATCGGATGCGGTATGAACAAAGATCTGCGCTTATTCCTTTCTCAGATTGTGTCAAAACCTCATCAGGTTGTGGCATTGGCCCCCTCATCGGCGGCGCTGTGCCAAGAGATGGTTGCAGGTCTTGATCCCAATAAAGGCCCCGTGATCGAATTGGGCCCGGGCACGGGCAATATCACCTGCGCCATTTTGGGCCGTGGCATTGCCCCACAGATGCTGCATTCGGTTGAGATGAACGCCAACTTTTGCACCCATCTGCGCGAGAGTTTTGCAGGGGTGAATGTCCATCACATGAGTGCCTGTGATCTCGACAAGTTGGGGTTAAAAAATGTGCAGGCCGTGATCTCGGGCCTGCCGCTTTTGTCGATGCCCATCGGGGTGCAGCGCGATATTCTCAACGGCAGTTTCAACAGCCTCGCGCCCGAGGGCAGCTTTGTGCAATTCACCTATGGGCCAAACCCTTCGGTGAATGCCGATCTGCGCAAAGAGATGGCCCTGTCATGGACACGCAGCGATAAGATTTGGCGCAACCTGCCCCCTGCCCGCGTCTATCGCTTTACGCGGCCGATGCACTAAATTCCCCGTTGCGATTAAGCGGCGCAGGCCCTATTTGGTATGCAACAGCATACTGGAGGATCTTTGATGACCCAAACCCGCACCGAATCCGATAGTTTTGGCCCGTTGGAGGTTCCTGCCGACCGCTATTGGGGCGCGCAGACACAGCGCAGCCTGATGAACTTCCCCATTGGGTGGGAGAAACAGCCCGTTGCCATCGTGCGCGCCCTTGGGGTGATCAAACGCGCCTGTGCCGAGGCGAATAAGGCAAGCGGCAAACTGCCCGCGGACTTGGCCGATGCCATGATTACGGCGGCGCAAGAGGTGATCGATGGCAAGCTTGATGATCATTTCCCCCTTGTGGTGTGGCAAACAGGCTCTGGCACGCAATCCAACATGAACGCGAATGAGGTGATCTCGAACCGCGCGATTGAGATTTTGGGCGGTGTGATTGGGTCGAAAACCCCCGTTCACCCCAATGACCATTGCAATATGGGGCAATCCTCTAACGACACCTTCCCCACCGCCATGCATATCGCCGCAGCAATGACCGCGCGCGATGTATTGCTGCCTGGCCTCGACAAACTGGCCACCGCCCTTGAGGCGAAGGCTAAGGAGTTCAAAGACATTATCAAGATTGGCCGCACCCATACCCAAGATGCGACCCCGCTGACCTTGGGGCAAGAATTCTCAGGCTATGCGCAGCAAATCCGCAATGGGATTGCCCGTATCGAAATGGCCCTGCCAGGCATTTACGAATTGGCACAGGGCGGCACGGCGGTTGGCACTGGCCTGAACACGGATAAAGGCTGGGACACCACCGTTGCGGCCAATATGGCGCGGATCACGGGCCTGCCCTTCATCACCGCCCCCAATAAATTCGAAGCCTTGGCCGCGCATGATGCGATGGTCTTTATGTCGGGCGCGATTAAAACAACGGCGATGGCCGCCTATAAGATCGCCAATGATATGCGCTTTTTGGGCTCTGGCCCGCGGTCGGGCCTTGGGGAATTGATCCTGCCCGAAAATGAACCAGGCAGCTCAATCATGCCCGGCAAAGTGAACCCAACACAGGCCGAGGCGATGACACAGGTCTGCGCCCATATCTTGGGCAATGATGCCGCGATTTCCTTTGCGGGCAGCCAAGGCCATTTTGAATTAAACGTCTATAACCCGATGATGGCCTATAACCTGCTGCAATCGATGCAGCTGTTGGGGGATGCTGCAGATAGCTTTACCGAGCGTATGCTGAAAGACACACAGGCCAATGTCGAGCGGATCGAAAAACTGATGCGCGAAAGCCTGATGTTGGTCACCGCGCTTGCGCCCACAATCGGTTATGACAATGCCACCAAGGTTGCGAAAACTGCGCATAAAAATGGCACCACCTTGCGCGAAGAGGCCATTAATCTGGGCTTTGTCGATGGGGAGACCTTTGACCGCGTGGTGCGGCCCGAAGATATGATTGGCCCCAAAGGCTAATCACTGCTGCATTTTCATCACGGATGATGGGGTGCCTCTTGCAGGCACCCCATTTTTCTTGCCAAATCACTGATGAAACCGCCAGATAGTCCCCTTGCAAAGAGTGACGAGTATGAGCCAGACCATCAATCTACGCCGCGCGCGCAAGGAAAAACAACGCATGAATAACCGCGAACAGGCATCTGAAAATGCTGTAAAATTTGGTCAATCTAAGGCTGAGAAATTACTCGCCGCCACGCGCGAGGCGCGTCTTCGCGAAGTGTTGGATCAGCATAAACTGACCCCCGATTCAGAATATGATGCAGAATGACTGACCGCCCCAAAAAACGCTCCCTCACCTTGCGCGGGCATCGCAGCTCCGTCTCATTGGAGGATCCGTTTTGGGAGGAATTCTGCGCCATTGCCGCTGCGCGCGGGCAGTCGGTGAATGCCCTAGCCGCAGAAATAGACGAGGCCCGCGGATTATCCTCGGGCCTTGCCACGGCGATTAGGTTGTTTGTCCTGAAGGAACTGCGCGCTCAAAGAGAGGCGCGGTAAATCTTATCAATATTCGCCCCAAGTGCCGCGTTAAATTCGGCATCGGATTGCGCCACATTTAAGCCTTCGGTCAGGGCGCGGCTGAAGCTTGCAATCATTTTTGGGTTTTGCGACAGGCGCGCACAAGCGTCATCTGTGCTATAGCCCCCCGACAGGGCCACCACCCGCAAGACACGGGGGTGATCGGCCAAACCATCATAAAGCCCTGCTTTATTTGGAATGGTCAGCTTGAGCATCACCTCATGGCCAACGGCCAGTTGATCCAAATGGCGGGCAATAGCATCGCGCAATAGGGTTTCCGCCTCGGATTTTGTATCTGCGTGAATATTCACTTCTGGCTCAATAATCGGCACCAACCCTGCTGCGCAGACCTCTGCCGCAAGATCGAATTGCTGCGCCACGACCGCCTCGATGCCACCAGCATTGGCGGCATGGATGACCGAGCGTTCCTTGGTGCCAAAGACGCCAAAGGCGCGCGCATCTGACAAAAGTGCTGTTAAGCCCGAAATCGGTTTAAGAAGCTGCACATCATCGCGTGTCTCTTCCAAGCCTTTGTCGATTTTCAAAAACGGCACAACGCCCTTATCGCGCCACAGAAGTTCTGCCACAGGCGTGCCGTTGATCGTGTCGCGCATGGTGCGCTCGAACAGGATCGCGCCTAGGATTTTCTCGGCGGTGAAATCGCGCGCCATAATGATCCGTGCGCGCATCTGATGCATCAGCGCAAACATTTCCGCCTCGCTACTATAAGCATCTTCCGTGATGCCATAAAGCGCCAGCGCCTTTGGGGTGGAGCCGCCCGATTGATCCAAAGCGGCGATAAAGCCTGCATCCGTCATGATGCGCGTGCGCATGTCTTGGAACATATCAAACATCGTAAAACCGCCTTTTTCTAGCTGCGCCTTTTGGCTGCATACGCCAATAAAACAAGGCTGCATAGGGGCATGGGCGATGTTATCGCTACCGTTAGCGCTGCGTGATGTTGAGCCAAATCCCATTGGCGGCGCGCAGGGTGAGATGGGCCACAGGGCGCGGAGGGGCGCGCCCTTCGATCAAGTCGAACCGATAGGCGCGCGCCAGCATAGCCAAGAGCACAACCCCCTCGACCATTGCAAAGCCCGCGCCTGTGCAGATGCGCGGCCCCGCTGAAAACGGCAAATACGGTCCCCGCCTGCGCCCTTTTTCCCATCGAGTGGGGGCAAACCCATCAGGATTGTCCCACAGCCGTGTATGGCGGTGGATATGAAAGGGCGAGATGACCAATTGCGCCCCGCGTTTGATCACGCGATCTCGAAACCGCTCGGGGCGCGTGGCTTCGCGCACCATCATGGGCACGGGCGGATAAAGGCGCAATGTTTCGCGAAACACATCGCGCGTGACGGGCAACTGAGACAGCACCGCGAAATCACATCCCCCCTCTAGGGCGCGCGCCTCATGGGCGATACGGGTCTGCCACTCAGGGTAAAGTGCTAAAAGGTATATGGCCCATGCCAACGCACTGGCCGATGTTTCATGACCTGCCAGAAAGAATATCGCGACCTGATCCACCATTTCATCAGGCGAGAAGCCCTGCCCCGTTTGCGGGTCATGCATCGTCAAAATCTTGGTTGCCAGATCATCTGGGGCCTGGCCTGCGGCAATCTCAGCCACGCGCCTTTCTGTCATCCGCGCGATCAAGGCGCGGATATCGCGCGCGGCCCGTTTGGTGGATTTTGCAAAGCCACGTGGCATAAATCGCGGCATAAATCGCGGAACTGGCAAAAATGCAGCCAAATTCACCAAGGGCTGCGTTCTTTGATAAGCGCGGAACCCGTGAAACACGGATTGGGCCGTTTGATCCTCAATCGGAACTGAAAACAAGGTGCGAAAGATCACATCAGCCGCAGCGTGGCTGGTCTGCGCCTCAATCTCGACCTCGCCTTGCGGCAGCCGCGCCACTGCAGCCTCGGCAGCGGCCCAGATTGCGGGGAATGTGGCCCGCAGGCGCCCCCCTTCGAAGGCAGGGTCAATGATGCGGCGCTGCCGCTTCCATGTCTCGCCATTGGTCAGGAATACTGAATTCCCCAATAGCGGGCGCAAGCCTTCGGAAATGCGATCAGATTTTGGAAAATCCTCCGGACGTTCTTTCAAGACCAAATCAACCAAATCGGGTTGGTTCAGAAGATAAGAGCGGAAAAACGGGGTACGAAATTCCGCCATCCATGCATGGTAAAGGCGCGCGGGCTGCGCGGACAGGATATCGCGGCGAAATAGGCGCAGATATTGGATAAGGCTCACCCGATCCGCGCGGGCGGGCGGCTTGGGGGGGAGCGGTGCGTTCATGTGAAACCCCGATGCGGCGACACGGCCCGCGTGATCCGCGAGGGCGATGGCGTGCGCGCACCATAGCGTGCAGCCAAACTTTGCCCGCCTGCGGTAAGCGCGAAATAATCATAATCGCCGCCCCCATCAAACGCGTTGAGATATTGAAAATGCGTCTCAAACAGCCGCCACCGCAGCGCCGCCCATGTGGCGGGTGTCAGGGTTTGAGAAAAGGCGGCAGAAATGACAAGCGGCCAAGATTGGTTGTCAGGGGCCACGCCAGACACGGCCACAGGATCACAGAGCGCAAAGCAGCACCCATCGGCAGGTGCGCTGATATCGACCCATGTCAGGGCCTGATCGGTGCTTAGCCCCGCCAGATCGCCGCGCAAGCGCGTTGCGCGTGGCAAAAAGCTGACCATCGGCACGACATGGCCCAAGGTCAACAGCGATAGCGCGGGATGCGCCCCCCCTGCGCGGCGCAAATCCGCCATTAACGACACTGCCAAATACGCGCCCGAGCTGTGACCGATCAGCAAAACCTCGTCATAGTCAGCAAGACAGGCGGCAGCGAGTTTGGCCTGAAACGCCACCAAGCGCGCCTCAAGCGCGGGCGGATAAGCCCCGTCTTCCCGCGCGGCATAGGCATAATCATCAATCAGGTAATGCGCAAAAATCGGGTCTTTTCGGGCGGCCAGTGACAGTGCGGCATAGCCCGCCACGCCCCCCACAAGCGCGCCAATTGGGCCAAAATGCGCGCCCGCGACCACCAGTAGCGCAGCAACCAAAAGTTCAGTAAGCACCACCAAGACAGGGTAAGAGATCGCAATCACGGGCCCCTTGCGCAGAGAGAATAAGGGCGCAATCGCGCCTGCCCGAATATTGGTCATCGCCGCGCGGGTGAGATTGGCAAAACTGCGCCAAACACCGCCCCCACGCATTTCTGCGCGCACCAAATCAGACCATGCCAGAACCTCAATTCGTGTTTCGCAGGCCTGCCCCTCAATCACCGCATCCACGCGCCATGCGTGGCTGCCATCCGCGCTGATTTGGATCACATGGCCTGAGAGACGGGCCTGTTTCGCGGCCTCGCGGCGATACCGTTCGCGCAAGGCGCGTGGCGGCGCAGGGTCAAACCCTGGCACAAAGAAAACCGCCCTACGGCGCACGATATGACCCACCCTATCCATGCGGCCAGACTATCGCCGAAAGAGTGGAAATTGCTATATGAAAAAGAAACCTTTAACCAAGCGCACCAAGGGCTGGGAAATTCTCTAAAAGCCAGAAAGAAAAGGCGGAAAATGCACCCGTTAAAAGGGCAAGCCCCACGACAATCAAAAGCGCCCCCATCAGCCGCTCAATCAGCTTCATATGGCGCTTGAGCCGCGCCATGACCCCCATCGCACGTTCAAGAAACAGCGCGCTTAGCAAGAACGGTATCCCCAAGCCTGCGGCATATACCCCAAGTAAGATAGTGCCGCGCGCAAGGCTGGCCTCATTCGCGGCCAAGGTCAGGATCACCCCAAGCTGCGGGCCGATGCACGGCGTCCAGCCAAAGGCAAAAGCCAAGCCCAGAACATAGGCCCCAAGTGCAGATCCGCCCCGATCACCCGCATCAAGCCGTGCTTCGCGATCCAACATCGGGATACGGAAAACCCCTAAAAAATGAAGGCCAAACACGATGATCACCGCGCCTGAGATACGGGATAAAAGAATTTGGTTTTGCAGAAAAAACTGGCCGAAAATCGAGGCGGTAAAACCCAAGAATAAAAACACGGTCGAAAGGCCCAGAACAAAAAACAAGGCCGCAAGAACCGCACGATTGCGGCCCCGCCCCTTAGCCTCGTCTAGGCTGATCCCGCCCATATAGGCCAGATAAGGTGGAACAATGGGCAACACACAAGGGCTGAGAAAACTCAGCACCCCTGCGGTTAACGCCACTAAGATCGCGGGCAAAAGCGATGCGTCATATAAATCGATTCCGAACATGAGTTTGGCTTTAGGGTATTTTTGCCCCTGCGTCACCCATGGCCGCATTGCGCAGGAGATCACATTCTTGTGGACGGCAGGCAGGCGCGCGCGTTAAGCCACACCCCATGCAAGACCAACCCCCATATGAGATTGAAATTGATGCGCGCGATTTACGCTGCCCGCTGCCTGTTTTACGCCTGCAAAAGGCGATACGGGCGGCGCAGGTCGGTGCGGTGGTCAAGCTCTGTGCCACCGATGCGATGGCCCAGATTGATGTGCCGCATTTTTGTGCCGAGGCAGGCCACGCCCTCATCTCATCTCACCAAGAGAATGGCACCTATACGTTTTTTGTGGAAAAACGCGGTTAAGTGAAAACCGTAAACGCGCGGGGATCCCAACTGACGCGGGCGCGCGCGCCGACCTCAAGAACGGGGCGGCCCACCACATTGCGCATAGAAATCCGCACAGGGCGCGCAGCCCCGTCAAGGCGCAAATCATAATAGGTCATATCGCCATAATAGACGACCTCATCCACCACACCTTGGGCGGTGCGCGCGGATTTGGGATCATCGTCAAAGAGGATCGACAGGGTTTCAGGGCGCAGCCCAATGGAAACGGCCCCCGCAGCGCCTGACCCGACCACTTGGTCGGGGGCGATCTCCGCGCGGCCAAGCCCCGCGATATCTACAGACAAACCGCCCGAGTGTTCCAAACTGCCCTCAAGGAAATTCATCATCCCGATGAATTCCCCTACCCTACGGCTGACAGGGCGGCGATACAGGCGCTCGGGGTCATCCAATTGCGCGATCTCGCCCTCGAACATCACCGCGATGCGATCAGACATGACCAAAGCCTCTTCTTGGTCATGGGTCACAAGGATAAAGGTAATCCCCACTTCGCGTTGCAGCTTGATCAATTCAACCTGCATCACCTCGCGCATTTTTTTGTCCAAGGCCGAAAGTGGCTCATCAAGAAGCAAAACCTTCGGCTTTAGGATCAGGGCACGGGCCAAGGCAACGCGCTGCCTTTGCCCGCCCGAAAGCGCATGTGCCGCGCGCGCGCCATAGCCCCCAAGGCCCACCATTTCCAAGGCCTGCCCTACGGCGCGTGTCTTATCCGCTGCAGACATCCCCGATTTTCGCAAACCAAAGGCCACGTTTTGCTCGACATTCAAATGCGGGAAAATCGCATAGGATTGAAACACCATATTGGTCGGGCGATGGTTTGGCGCCACCCCCTCCATATTCTTGCCGCCAAGCATGATCGCGCCTGAGGATATATCCTCAAAGCCCGCAATCGCGCGCAAAAGCGTGGTCTTGCCACAGCCTGATGGCCCCAGCAGTGAGAAGAACTCACCCTGCCCGATTTCGGCCGTGATGCCCCGCAGCGCATGATAATCGCCGTAATATTTGTGGACATTCTCTAGACGGATGATTGGCTCTTGCTTGGTCATAAAAACCCTCCAACATCGCGCTTGCCTGCACGGCGCAGGCCACGGCGGCGGAAATATTCGGCAGTGATCAACAGAATAATCGACAACGCCACCAACAATGTGCCAAGCGCCATGATCACAGGAACCCGCGCAGGAAAGCGCAGCAAACCCCAGATATAAACGGGCAAGGTTGGCTCATTCCCAGATAGGAAGAAGGCGATAATAAATTCGTCCAGACTGATCGTGAAGCAGATCAAAAGGGACGCAATGATGCCAGGTGCGACAAGCGGCAAGGTGACAAGGCGAAAGGTGCTGAGCGGTGTTTCGCCCAAATCCACAGCCGCCTCTTCTAGGCTTTTGTCCATATTGGCAAAGCTGCCTTGCAGGATCGCAATTGAAAACGGGGTGCAGATCAAAACATGGCCTGCAATCACCGACCAAATTCCCGTGGACAGCCCCGCTTGGATCAACACGACCAATAAGGACACCGCCACGATGATTTCGGGCAGAACCAAGGGCAACATGACAAAGCCCACAATTCCCCCTTTGGCAGGAAAATTATACCGCGTGGCCGCGCGTGCCGCGAACAGGCCAAAACAGGTCGAGAAGACCGCAACCGAAACCGCGATAAAGACAGAATTGCGCGTAGCCTCAACCAAGGCTTGGGTGGTGAAAACCTCGATGAACCAGCCAAAGGTAAAGCCCTGCAACGGGAAGGCGATGACCGTGCCCGAATTGAAGGCAAATAAAGGCAAAAGCACAATCGGTGCGTATAAAAACACCAAATAAAGGATCACATAGATCTTAAGGCTTTGCCCCTTCATTTCGATTTGCCCCCGCGTGTCCACCGCAATGTGCCAAGGATCATCACAAGCGAGACAAACCCCACCATCAACATTGCCAGAACCGACAAGGTCGCCCCCATCGGCGCGTTATTGAGGCGCATGAATTGGGTTTGGATCATATTGGCAATCATCGTGCCATCCGACCCGCCCACAAGACGCGGGGTGACGTAATCGCCGATTGTCGGAATAAACACGATCAAAACCGCCGCCAAAACACCTGGCATCGCAAGGGGCAATGTAACGCGCAAAAACACCATCACACGATTTTCTCCCAAATCGCGCCCCGCCTCATGCAAGGATCGATCTATTTTCTCAAGGCTGACGAAAATCGGCAAAATCGCAAACGGGGCATAAGCATGCGCCAAGGTGATCACCACGGAATTGGCCGAGTAGAGGATCCAGGCCAAAGGCTCGTCTATCACACCAAGGCCCACCAATGTGCCGTTTACGGGCCCATCATAGGCCAAGATCACCCGCCACAAAAACACGCGGATCAGGTAGCTTGTCCAAAACGGGATTGTGATCAAAAACAGCCACAAGGATTTGCGTTCAGGGGCCACATAGAAGGACACGAAATAGGCCACGGGAAAGGCCAATACGACCGTGATGGCCGTCACCGACAAGGATATGCGCAAAGAGCGCGACAGCAATTCCATATATAGCGGGTCTGTGAAGGCCTCGCGGTAATTCGACAAAGTAAAGCTGCGATCAATCGTCATGAAATCCTGCGTCCAGAAGGAAAACAAAACAATCGCGGCCAAAGGGGCCGCCAGCAGCAAAACCGCGTAAATGAATGGGGGCGCGATCAGAACCATTCCTTTGGTCTCATCGCGGCGCAGGAACCTTCCCAGATCAAAGGATCGGGCCATTTATATCCCCCAAATTCGCCCCTAATCAGGGGTGCATAGCATTCGACCTTTAGAAGAAATCAATCTTTGCGCAAGGGATTCGATGCGTGAAGGCGCAAGATCGGGCGCTTGCGCGAATATTCTGCACAGTCGTGCCGCACCATTGCCTGCGCCTTGGCCCTTGCACCAAGGCAGGCAAGCCTGTAGCCCCTTTTTCACCAACACTGACAGGCCCATCATAACATCCATGCCCCAATCTGCACGCGCCTCCCTTGATAAGGTGAAAACCTATCTGATCAATTTGGATCGCGCGCCTGCGCGCTTGGCCAAACTTGACGCGCGGCTTCGGGCGATTGGTCTGCCCTATCAGCGGATTGCGGCGGTGGATGGCAAAATGCTGCAGTTTCCGCATCCTGATTTCAGCGATTTGGCCTATCGCCTGCTGCATGGCCGCAGACGCGCGCCGGCTGAGGTTGGGTGTTACTTCAGCCATATCGAGGCCTTGCGCGAATTTCTAAACAGTGACGCGGATCACGCGCTGATCTTAGAAGATGACATTACATTCGAGCCCGATTTTACGCAGGTGATGCAGGCCGCAGTCGCGCGCGCGGGCGAATGGGATATTCTGCGCCTCTCCACTGTGAACACGGGCCGCGCCATTCCCTATAGCGGGCTTACTGGGCGCTATCGTCTGGCCGTGGCCCTGACCCGAGAAAAAGGTGCGGGGGCCTATATGGTCAATCGGCGCGCGGCCAACTGGTTGGTGCGGCAACTGCCCATGCGGTTGGCCTATGACATTATGTTTGACCTCGAATATCTTGCAGGCCTGCGGGCAGTTTTCGTCAAACCCCTACCTTGCGCGCAAATTACCGGCGAGGTGACGCAAATCCAAAACCAAGGGCCGGATTTCAAACTGCCCAAATGGCGCTATTTGACGGTTTTGCCCTATCGCGCATGGCTGGAAATCTCTCGCTTGATCATACGGCTATTTCAACTATTCCGTGCATGGGGCACTGGCCTTCTGCGATAAGATGATCGCAGCAAAATCAAAGCTTTGATTCAAAATCTTTGCATCAAATATTTTTCGCGCGAGAGTCTAAACTCAACCTTAAGCTGTTCGTTATCATCTGTAACTGAATATAGATGACGGATTCCTTCATGACCCTACAGCGCGCCACACCACATCAGCATGATATTGATGGCGAAGAGGCTCGCCTTTCTGCCATTGCAGATCAGGCTCTCCTGTCCATGGTGAATGACACCCAAGCGGTCATTCATTTCAAAATTGACGGCACCATCATTACGGCCAATCACAACTTCCTTTCCACACTCGGCTATCGATTAGATGAGGTGGTGGGGAAACATCACGCCCTTTTTGTGGATCCTGACTATGCCCGCAGCGCGGCCTATGCAAAATTTTGGGATGATCTAAAGGGTGGTAAAATATTCACGGATCAATTTCCACGCCGCACCAAGACAGGTCAAACCATCTGGATCCAAGCCACCTATGCGCCCGTGAAGGATGAGAACGGCAATCTGACCCGTGTTGTCAAAGTCGCAACCGATATCACCGAACGCGTCACAGCAATCGAGGAAATCGCACAGGCGCTATTTGCCTTGCGCGAGGGCGATTTAACCGCGCGGGTCGCCCTCAGCCAACTGCCTGATCTGGCAAAGGTGGCTGTGGCCTATAATGAGGCCGCAACGCAATTGGGTAATCTGATGCGCAATGCAACCGATGTCAGCCGCGAGGTTAAGGAGGTGGGTCAAGCCATCAACAGCGCCGCAGATGCATTGGCAAATCGCGCCACCGAACAGGCCGCGCAGATCGAACAAACGGCTGCGGCGGTTGAAGAACTCACCACCTCGACAGAGGCCAATGTCGACACCGCGCGGCGGGTTTTATCAGGGGCCAATTCCACCCGTGACCGCACCCGCGAGAGCGAGGCAGTGGTGGCTAATGCCGTTGCCGCCATGCATAAAATCAAGGAAAGCTCAGATCGTATTGCGCAAATCATTTCCGTGATTGACGGGATCGCGGCACAGACCAATCTGCTGTCTCTGAATGCCGCGATTGAGGCCGCACGCGCGGGCGCAGCAGGGCGCGGGTTCTCGGTTGTGGCCTCGGAGGTGCGGCAATTGGCACAACGCAGCGCCGATAGCGCGCGCGAAATCAGCACCCTCATCGAAGAAAGCCGCCGCCATGTCACAGGCGGGGTTGATTTGGTCGATAAAACAGGCAGCGAACTGCGCCGCATCTTCGAAGATATTGGCCAAGTCGCCCATGAGGTCGATGGGATCGTGGCGGGTGTCAGCGAACAAAGCATCGCCCTTGCCGATATTAATAGCGCCATTTTCAATATGGAACGCGCGACCCAAGAAAATGCCACGATGGCCGAAGAATTGGTCAAAGACAGCGGCGCCATGACCCAAGCCGCAACGGGCCTGACGGGGGAATTGCAATTCTTCAAACTTGGGGGGGCGACACAGGGCTATGATCGCGCCTATCAAGCACAGAGCGGGCCGATGCCAACACCACAGGACTATGCGCGCGCCATATAAATTGACCGCGCACAAAATGGGGACGCGTCAAAGGGACAAAGAAAAAGGCCACCCAAACGGGTGGCCTTTTTGTAATCTTGAAAAGCGTTGATCCAAATTAACGCTTCGAGAACTGGAAGCTGCGGCGCGCTTTGCGCTTACCGAACTTCTTACGTTCCACAACGCGGCTGTCGCGGGTCAGGAAGCCTGCCGCCTTCAGCGCGCCGCGCAAGGAGGGATCATAAAGCTGCAGCGCCTTAGAGATGCCGTGCTTTACCGCGCCTGCCTGACCTGACAAGCCACCGCCTTTGACGGTTGCCATCACATCAAACTGATCTTCCACACCAGCCACAGAGAAAGGCTGACGCAGGATCATCTGCAACACAGGGCGGGCAAAATAGGTTTTGATCTCTTTGCCGTTCACGGTGACCTTGCCAGAGCCTGGCTTGATCCAGACGCGGGCAACCGCATCTTTCCGCTTACCCGTTGCATAAGAGCGGCCAAGCGCATCGCGCACAGGCTCGCGGGGGGAGGCATCCACGGAAATGGATGTTGCACCTGCGGCGGGGGCAGAGCCCTCAGCCACGGCGCCTTTCAGCTCATCGAGCGAAGAGAGTGTCTCGGCCATGGTTTAGCTCCGCGTGTTCTTTTTGTTCATGGATTTTACATCCAGAACTGTGGGGTTTTGTGCCTCATGCGGGTGCGCTGCACCTGCATAGACGCGCAGATTGGTCATCTGGCGGCGCGACAGCGGGCCACCGGGAAGCATGCGCTTGACCGCCTGCATCACAACGCGCTCAGGGTGCGCACCTTCGAGGATCTGGCCTGTGGTGCGGCTCTTGATCCCGCCGGGATAGCCTGTGTGCCAATAGTTTGGCTTGTTGCGCTTGTTGCCCGTCACCTGCACTTTTTCAGCGTTGATGACGATGACATTGTCGCCCATATCCATATGGGGCGTGAAGGACGGCTTGTGCTTGCCGCGCAGCCGCATGGCGATGATCGAGGCAAGACGACCGAGAACAACGCCCTCAGCGTCAATCACGATCCATGACTTGTCGATATCCGCAGGAGTTGCGGTAAAGGTTTTCATGTATACGTTCCTTGGTCTTAGATTTTGACCGAAAAAAGAGACCGCCTGCGCGACCCCCGTTAAAGATGGCAGGCTTATGCGGCAGAGACGGGGTAAGGTCAAGCCTTTTTAGTGCACCTAAATTATAATTAATTGTTTAAAATCAATTATTTGGTTATGGGGTTATATTTTACCCCACAATTTCCTTCTCCAAAACCCGCAAAACTGCCTCTGCCGCGCGGGCCTTTGGGTCGCGATCCCCTGCCCCAAGCCGCGCCATCGTCACTTCGGCGGCTTGGATTTGATCGTTGCGCGCGGTCTGATCGCTCACCAACCGCTTAAGCGCCGCCAAAACAGGCGCAGGTTCAAAGTCCTTCCCCAAAAATTCGGGGATGTGGCGGGTTTCGCTGATCAAATTGACCAAAGTGACCGTGTCAATTCTCAACATCCACCGCATCAAAGCCCGTGACAGCGGCGCCATATCATAAGCAATCACCATCGGGGTTTTTGCGGCAGCCAATTCCAAGGACACGGTTCCCGAAGCCGCAAGCGCCAGATCCGCCGCCCCAAAAGCGCAGGATTTTTGATATGGATAATCCGCGCCCGCGGCACGCGGGTCGAGCAGGTGTGCCCTTAGCCCAAGATCCCAATTGGCCATCATCTGCGCGACATCATCGGCAATGGCGGGGGCCGCCGGCAAAACGAGATGGGCGCGTGGATGCGCCTGCAGGAACCCGCGCGCAACCTGCCCAAATCGGGGGCCAAGCCGCGCAATTTCGCCCCGCCGCGAGCCGGGCAACATCAACAGCAACGGATCCCCTGCCCCAACACCAAGGCCCGCGCGATAGGCGCTGCAGTCCTCGGGCGCGGCTTGCGGCATCTGCGCGACTGGATGCCCCACAAAATCACAGCCCATCCCCACAGCCTGCATCAATGGCGGCTCAAACGGGAACAGCGCTAGCACATGATCAACAAAGCGTGCCATTTTACGCGCACGCCCCGCCCGCCATGCCCAGACAGTTGGGGCGACATAATGGATCACAGGAAGCTTCGGTGCCTGTTTCTTTATCTGCTTGGCCACGCGCAAGCAAAAATCAGGGCTATCAATGGTGATGAGCGCGTCAATCTGGCCCTCAATCACTGCATTGGCCGCTTGATCGCGGCGCTTGAACAAATGCCGAAGGCGCGGCAGCACCTCGGCCAGCCCCATGACCGACAGATCAGACATGGGAAAGAGGCTATTTAGCCCTTCGGCCTGCATCAAAGGGCCACCAATGCCTGAGAATTCAATGTCAGAACGCGCGGCCTTCAGCCCCGCCATCAGGCTGGCCCCAAGCGCATCGCCCGAAGGTTCGCCCGCAATGAGAAACAGTTTCACGGCGCAGCCCATAAGGTGATGCCCGCCGATGCCGCGCGGGCGAGAACCTTTTCCCGCTCAAGGATCAGTGCGCCACCCGCCTGCAGCACCAAGCCAGATAGCCCCGCCTTTTGCATCATCGCAATCGTCTGCGGGCCAATTCCGGGCATATCAACGCGCAAATCCTGCCCTGCCTTAGGGCGCTTCATCAGAACACCCCCCGAATTGGGGCAAGTCTGCGCCACGAATTCCAGCATCGCATCTGTGCCCGGTAGGGTTTCAATCGCCAGAACTTGGCCCTTGGCCACCACGGCACCTTGGCCGACATCTTGGGGTGCAAGGGCCGCCAAAACGGCGGCAGCGCGATGTGCATCGGCGTGCAAAGCTGCACTGACCTCGCCCACCATCACGCCCTCGGACGCCAAAAGATCGGGGCGGATGTCATGCGGGGCGCAAATGGTGAATCCCTGTTCCTCCAACAGCGCGATCACGGCGCGCAACAGCCCATCATCCCCCTGCTGCAAAGCCGCCATAAGGCGCGGCATCAGCGCGGCTGTGCCCGTATCAAGCGCAGCGGGGTCAAACACGGGGCGGCGCATTGCGCCAGCAAGGCACAGTTCCGTCACGCCTTCGGATTTCAGACGCGCAAACAGGGAGGCCAATTGCTCAAACCGCGCCTCAATCTGCCGCGATGCGCGGGCGTCCACGGGCGTGCCGTGGAAGGTGACCAATATCGCGTCCCCCGCCTCAAGCAGCGATTGCGGAAGGGCACCCCCACCCGCCAAGATTGCGCGTTTTGGCATGATCCCCCCGTTCAACCCGGCGTTAAGAATGACCGATCCGAGCCTTTGAGCACAAAATCCACCACATCTCGCACATATTGGGAATTTGGTGCCTCTTCTGACAAACGGCGCGCGCGTTCCTGAAATGCACCTTCGCCTTGCGCCAAGGCCTGATAGGCGGCGCGCAATTCGGTGATATCTTCCTTGGCCACGCCACGGCGTTTTAGGCCCACCAAATTCAGACCATCCAAGGCCCCGCGCGGGCCTTGGACAAGGCCATAGGGAATGACATCATTGGTCACCATCGTGACCGCGCCAATGATGGCCCCACGCCCGATGCGCACAAATTGGTGGATGCCCGAAAGCCCGCCGATGATCACGCCATCCTCAATGATGCAATGGCCTGCAATAGCGGATTGGTTGGCCACCACAACATGGTTGCCCACGATTGCGTCATGGCCAACATGCGCGCCTGTCATAAAGAGGTTGTCATCACCAACACGGGTGATCCCGCCCCCGCCATCTGTGCCCGTATTCATGGTCACACCTTCGCGGATGCGGTTGCGTTTGCCCACAATCAGCTGCGTCTTTTCACCCGCATATTTCAAATCCTGCGGAATATCACCGATATTCGCGAAGGGGAAAATCACGGTTTCAGCGCCAATTTCGGTCAATCCTGTGACAACGGCGTGGGATTTAAGCACCACCCCCTCATGCAAGGTCACCTCAGGGCCAACATGGCAAAACGGGCCAATCTGGCAGCCCGCAGCGATATTTGCCCCGCTTTCAACGACAGCCGAAGGATGGATCGAGGCCGAAGGATCAATCGCCATTACGCAGCCCCACCCGTGGCACCCTCAAGATCCATCATCGCGGTAAATTCAGCCTCGGCTGCCATTTCCCCCTCGACAGTGGCCTGCCCCTTAAAGCGCCAGACCTTACCACCGGGTTTGCCGCGCGTGGTTTCGATTTTCAGCTCGAGCACATCGCCCGGCACAACCTTGCGGCGGAATTTGCAGGCGTCAATGCCCATGAAATACACAAGCAAATTGCGATCCGCCATATCCATAGCCACCCCAACCATCACGGCGGCGGTTTGCGCCATGGCCTCGATGATTGTGACGCCGGGCATAATGGGGGCGGATGGGAAGTGACCCTGAAAATGAGGCTCATTAAAGGTGACATTCTTGATGCCCGTGGCCGAATGATACCCTTCGATATCGCGCACGCGGTCAATCAACAAAAACGGATAGCGATGCGGAATAATCCGCTGGATCAGATGAATATCTGCCTCTTTCGGCGTCTCGCCCGTCATTTTGGTCTTCCTTTATCAAATTCCGCCTTGCGTGGGTGGGACGTTCACATCCCCCCGCGGCCTTGCATCCCTAGCACTTTGGCGCCCCTTGGGGCAAGCCTGCGCAAGCGGCCTTAGCGCCCTTCAAATGTGGGTTTGCGCTTATCGTTAAAGGCCAAAACGCCTTCTTTGAAATCGCGCGTGCGGCTGAGCGCGCCTTGATGCGCGGCTTCTTGCAACATTTGCACCTCAAGCCCCTGTTGCGCAGAGGCGCGCAGTGCAGATTTTATCTTGCTATAGGCCTGTGTGGGGCCACTGGCCAAATGCGCGGCGCGGGCGCGCCATGTGGCGTCAAATTCGGCCTCACTGGTGGTCTGCCAAATCATCCCCATTGCTTCGGCCTCCCGCGCGGTGACAGGTTCGCCAAAAAGTGCGGCCCCCATGGCGCGGGCCTGCCCCACGAGGCGGGGCAAAACCCAAGTTGCCCCCGCATCAGGCATGAGGCCGATTTGCGCAAAAGCTTGAATAAATCGCGCATTTTCGGCGGCAATGACGACATCACAGATTAAGGCAAGGCTTGCACCCGCCCCCGCCGCCACGCCATTGACCGCCGCAATCACAGGGATCGGGCAATCGGCAATCGCCGAGATCAGCGGCATGTATTCATCCCGCAAGACCCGCTCAAGATTGAGATCAGCCACACGGCCTGCATCGCCCAGATCCTGTCCCGCGCAAAAGGCGCGACCTGCGCCCATGATCACCAAAACCCGCGCAGAGGCCCCCGCCTGACCAATCGCATACGTCAATTCGGCCCGCATCTGCGTGTCGAGCGCATTTAAGACATCGGGACGATTGAGCGTAATCACCGCTATGCCATCATCCAATTCATAGAGAATCCGCTCGTAGTTCATGATCGCCTCAATTTGGGTTTGGAAGGCTCAACTTTGCTTGTCGCCAAGAATACGCGCAAGCGCGGCCTGCTCTTCTGGGGTGAGCTCTGCTTCGGTGGGGTTCGTGCTGCGCGCTCGCGTGCGGATAAAGGCAAAGGCCACACCAAAGCCCAACAAAAGCAAGGCAGGCCCTGCGAGCCAAAGTGCCAGGTTGCTGCCCGACATCGGCGGACGCATCAGCACATATTCACCATATCGATCCACCACCTCTGCGATGACCTGCTCGTTGCTATCGCCCATCATGATCCGTTCGCGCACGAAAATGCGCAGATCGCGGGCGACTGTGGCGTTGCTTTCGTCAATCGATTCATTGCGACACACCACGCAGCGCAAATCTGCTGAAATCTCTCGCGCCCGCGCCTCGAGGGCAGGATCAGGCAAAACCTCATCAGGCTGCACCGCAAGCGCGGGGGTTGAGATCAACCATACTGCGGCAAGCGCGGCTTTTGCGAAGGCCCGCGTCATTCGGCAGGCACCCCAATAGCGGCCCGATCCCGCGCGGCCCCCGCCGCGACACGATAGCGGCGATCAGTCAGGCTGAGCGCCCCGCCAAGGGCCATGATAATTGCACCGCCCCAAATCCAATTTGCAAAGGGTTTGATCCATGTGCGCACGGCCCACCCCCCATCCAACTGGGGATCGCCAAGCGCCACATAAACATCACGGGTAAAGCCACTGTCGATCCCTGCCTCCGTGGTGGGCATGCCCGCCACGGGATATATCCGCTTTTCAGGGGTCAAAACATCCACGATACGCCCGTCTTTGGCGACTTCGACAAAGGCCATGGTTGAGATGTAATTTGGCCCTTGCACCTCGCGCACATCGCGCACTGTCAAATGATAGGCGCCCACATCGAATTCTTCGCCGATTTGCGCCACGCGGATATCTTCGATTTGATAGGTCACCAAGGCCCCCACACCAATAAAGGTGATGCCTAGCCCTGCATGGGCCACGGCCTTGCCCCAATCGGCACGCGGCAGGCGGGTCAGGCGGCTAAATTTCGCGGCAATCTCACGCCCCTGCCCTGTGCGCTGCCACAGATCAACCGCGGCCCCTGCAACCAGCCAAACCCCAAGCGCGAGGGTAATCAACCCCGCCAAGGAGCGCCCCGTTCCAAGCGCATAAAACAAACCCAAAAGCGCGATGGTCAAAAGGGCAACACCACTCATCAGGCGCATGGCACGGCCAAGCTGCGCGCGTTTCCACGGCAACACCGCCCCAATGGGCAAGGCCACCGCAATGGCGAAGGCAAAGGGCGTGAAGGCCGCATTAAAGAAAGGTGCCCCTACCGAAACGGTGCGGCCCCAGAACATCTCTGCCACCAAGGGCCAGATTGTGCCGATGAACACAACAAAGGATGACACCGCCAAAAGAAGGTTATTCAAGACCAAACCGCTTTCGCGGCTCACAGTTGAGAACACGCCCTTAGCCTCCATCGCGCCAGCACGGAAAGCATAGAGCGTAAAGGCCCCGCCCATGAAAACGGCCAAGATCATAAGAATAAACATCCCGCGCTCTGGATCATTGGCAAAGGCGTGCACCGAAGTGATGATGCCCGACCGCACGATAAATGTGCCGATCAGCGAGAAACCAAAGGCCAAAATCGCCAAGAGAATTGTCCAGCTTTTCAGCGCCTCGCGTTTTTCGACCACAATTGCCGAATGCAACAGGGCCGCCGCAATCAACCAAGGCATGAAAGAGGCGTTTTCAACTGGATCCCAGAACCAGAACCCGCCCCAACCAAGCTCGTAATAGGCCCACCAAGACCCGAGTCCGATCCCGATGGTCAGAAACACCCATGCCGCCAATGTCCAAGGGCGCACCCATCTGGCCCATGCTGCATCAACGCGCCCTTCGATCAAGGCCGCCACAGCAAAAGAAAACGCCATGCTAAGGCCAACATACCCCAAGTATAAAAACGGCGGGTGGAAGGCGAGACCAGGATCTTGCAGAAGCGGGTTCAAATCTTGGCCGTTAAAGGGCGGCAATTCGAGCCGCAAAAACGGGTTAGATGTGAACAAAATAAAGGCGTAAAACGCAACCCCAACCGAAGATTGCACGGCCAAAACGCGCGCACGCAGGCGCGGCGGCAGGTTTCCACCGAACCACGCTGCTGAGGCCCCAAATAGCGCCAAAATCAAAACCCATAGCAATAGCGAGCCTTCGTGATTGCCCCAGACACCGCTGATTTTATACAGCAGCGGCTTGTCGGTATGGGAATTGGCAACAACCAAATTCAGCGAGAAATCAGAGGTCACAAAGGCATAGGTCAGCGCGGCAAAGGAAATCGCTACAAGCGCGAATTGCAAGCTGGCCGCAGGGCTGGCAACCGCCATCCATGCGCTCCAATTTTTATGTGCGCCAATCATCGGCACAATCATTTGGAACACAGCCACGGCAAAGGCCAAAACCAAAGCAAAATGGCCAATTTCAACGATCATCTCTGCCCTCCTTCATCACAGCGCGACCCGCATGATCCAGATTTTGCCGTCCGTTCGCGGCAAAGAGTAACGACAAAGCCACCCGCATCCAAGGGGTTAGCGCGAAAGAGCCGCACCCCTGATCACAGCGCCGTGATCTACCAGGGGGCATCTTAGCGCCCTGTGAGTGCCCCCAAAACGCCGCGCATTACGGCGCGCCCTGCCCTTGTGCCCATTTGACGGGCGAAACTTTTGGCAAAGGCTGTGCCAACACTATCGCAACGCGGGGATGCTTTTCGCTTGGGGCTGCCCCCCGCAGTATAACGGCGCGCTGCGGTAAACTCGCGCGCGGCTTCTGCCTCGGCCACCTCTTGGGCTTCGCGTGCAGCGGCGGCTTCTGCCTCGGCTGCGGCCTTTGCGGCGCGGGCCTGTAGGATCTCATAGGCGCTTTCACGATCGAGTGGAGCGCCATATTTGCCCTGCAGAGGCGCGGATTTCACCATCGCCTGCCGCGCCGCCTCATCCATTGGCCCCAATTTGGACGATGGCGGGCGGATCAAACAGCGTTCAACCACGCTTGGTGCGCCTTTTGCCTCAAGGAAGGACACCACAGCCTCCCCCACCCCCACCTCGCGGATGGCTTCGGCGGTGTCGAAATTCGGGTTCGGGCGATAGGTGTCCGCCGCCTGACGCAGGTCTTTTTGGTCTTTGGCGGTAAAGGCCCGCAATGCGTGCTGCACCCGATTGCCCAGTTGGCCTAAAATCTCATCGGGCACATCGGCGGGATTTTGAGTGACGAAATACACCCCCACCCCCTTTGATCGGATCAAGCGCGCGACCTGTTCGACCTTTTCCACCAAGGCCTTTGGCGCGTCATTGAACAGAAGATGGGCCTCATCAAAGAAAAACACCAATTTTGGCTTATCTGGATCCCCCACCTCGGGCAGCGTTTCAAAAAGTTCTGATAATAGCCACAAAAGCGCGGTTGCATAAAGGCGCGGTGACATCATCAGACGATCCGCCGCTAAGATATTGATCACCCCACGGCCATCCGCATCGCAGCGCATTAAATCTGCCAATTCCAATGCAGGTTCCCCAAAGAAACCCGCCCCGCCCTGATCCTCTAACACCACTAGACGGCGCTGGATCGCACCGATAGAGGCGGCCGCGATATTGCCGTATCGCAATTGCAATTGATCTGCATTTTCGCCCGCGAAAACCAACAGGGCCTGCAAATCCTTGAGATCAAGGAGATCCATTCCTTCTTCATCCGCAAGGCGAAAGGCAATGGTCAACGCCCCCTCTTGCGCTTCGGTCAATTCCAACAGACGCGACAGAAGGACAGGCCCCATCTCGGTCACCGTGGCGCGGATTGGATGGCCCTTTTCGCCAAAAATATCCCAAAAGCTGACGGGAAAGGCGCGATATTCATAGGGCGCAAGACCGATTTTCTGCGCGCGCGACATGAAGGCATCATGCAATTTGAACCCGGCTCTGCCCGCCTCGGCCAGACCCGACAGATCCCCCTTCACATCGGAGAGAAACACAGGCACGCCTTGCGCGGAAAAGGCCTCGGCCATGATTTGAAGGGTGACGGTTTTTCCCGTTCCCGTTGCGCCCGCAATCAGCCCGTGGCGATTGGCGTATTTCAAAAGCAGCTGCTGCGCCGTGGCATAATTCGCCCCGCCGCCACCGATAAAAATGGCCTCATCCGACATAAGTAACCCCAAAATTTCGTAACCCTGCCCAAACAATACATTCTTAATGCTTTTGTGCCAGTATGATTTGCAGTGATGCTGATGCTTGTGTGTTTTGTATCCTCCTCTTGGGTGTTGGCGTCATTGTTCTCCCTGTGGACTGGCCGCGCCACGCATCTCTGCTGGCGCGGCTTTTTTGTGCTTCATCGGCCCGCAGTAAAAAATCGCAGTTTCATAAAAAACCCCTGTTGACGGAATGAAAATCCTGACATAGCGTTCGCATCAATAAGTCGGCCAGTCCGACAGGGAGCGATAAATCAGTCGCAAAGACTGAACAAAAAAGGGCCTCGTTTCGAGGCCCTTTTTTGTTGGGAACGCGCCGCATGGAAAACATGGCAATTCTGCCCCGCCGGCCAAGAATTTAGATCATATCGCGCTGCACCCGCTGACAATGGTGCCATGCTATGTTAGCGCAGGGGACATATGACACATGAGGATATTATGACCCGATTTTCACGTCACCTTTCGCACACGGTTCTGGCTCTGGCGCTTTGCGGGGGCATGGCCCCACAGGCCATCGCGCAAGACACTGAAACCTTTGACGCATGGACAAAAATTTGCAGCGGCGAAGGCGAGGCGCAAACCTGTCTGATTTCGCAGGTGCTGCAAGATACGTATGGCAATAACGTGGCCGAGGTCAGCATTGCCGATGTCATTGACGGCGGCGATACGGTGGGCGCGATCAGCATCGCAACCCCGATTGATACGCTGCTTTTGCCAGGTGTTCGGTTCAAGGTCGATGAATTCGATGAAAACCGCCTTCCGTTCAATTTCTGCCAACCCGGTGGATGCGTGGTGCAAATCGGTCTGACCCAAGACAATATTGACGCCTTCGAAGGGGCCACGGCGGCGGCTGTCACCATCGTGCCAATTGCTACGCCCGATGCAGAGGTTGCCCTAACCCTGTCTTTTGACGGGTTCACCGCAGCCTTTGCCAGCCTTCAACCTGAATAAACCATCATGAGCAGCGCCCCGCTTAGGGCGCTGCTTTTAACGCCAAAACCGCGTTTAACCCGCCAAAGGCAAAGGCGTTGGAGAGAACCGCATCAACCTTGGCCTCGCGTGCCTCATTGGGGACAACATCAAGGGCGCATTCAGGGTCGGGCTCCTCATAGCCGATGGTGGGCGCAATCACCCCATCGCGCAGCGCCATGATACAGGCCAACAGCTCGACCGCGCCTGTTCCACCGATTAAATGCCCGTGCATCGATTTGGTCGAGGATATCATCAGATCATCGGCGTGATGGCCAAATACATCGGCAACAGCCGCGCATTCCACCTTGTCATTCGCCGCCGTGCCCGTGCCATGCGCATTGATATAACAAATATCCTCAGGGTTCAGCCGCGCATCCTTGAGCGCGCCTGAAATCGCACGACCTGCCCCTTGTTTGGACGGCATAACGATATCCGCCGCATCCGATGTCATGGCAAACCCCACCACTTCGGCCAAAATCTCGGCGCCACGCCGTTTGGCGTGATCATAGTCTTCGAACACAAACACCGCGGCCCCTTCGCCCTGCACCATCCCATTGCGGTTGGCCGAAAACGGGCGACAAGCATCTTTGGACATGACCCGCAACCCTTCCCAAGCTTTCACCCCACCAAAGGAGAGCATCGCCTCAGACCCGCCCGTGACCATCACGTCACAGGCCCCGCCGCGGATCAATTGGAAAGCCAAACCCATCGCATGGTTTGACGAGGCACAGGCGGTGGCGACCGAAAAGGATGGCCCCTTAAGGTTCCATTCCATCGACACATGGCTGGCTGCGGCATTGTTCATCAGCTTGGGAACAACAAAGGGGTGAACGCGATTTTTCCCCTCTTCATAGACAGTGCGGTAATTCTCGTCCCATGTATTAACACCACCCCCTGCCGTGCCCAGAACCACGCCCGCCCGCGTGGCCGCCTCGCCCCCAAAGACAAGGCCAGAATGATCCAAGGCTTGATGCGCAGCGATTAAGGTGAATTGCGTAAAGCGGTCATAGAGCGCGATTTGCTGGCGGTTGAACAGCGCCTCTGGATCATAGCCCGTCACTTGCGCCCCAATTTTGACGGACAGCCGATCCACATCGCGCAAATCAAGCGGGCCAATCCCGCATTTTCCTTCGCGCATCGCCGCCAAAGTGGTCGGCACATCATGCCCTAATGCATTGATTGTGCCCTGACCCGTGATAACAACACGTCTCATCCGTGCTGCTCGGCCACGAGTTTTTCGACCGCCGCCACAATGGCCGCAACCGATGAGATATCAAAATCACTTTTGTCAGGCTCATTGGCGTTGAACGGCACCTGAATGTCGAATTCTTCTTCGATGGCAAAAATAGCTTCGACCAACCCTAACGAGTCGACCCCCAAATCTTCGAGTGTTTTTTCAGGCGAGACATCGCTTGTCTCAAGCACCGCTTGTTCTGCAATGATCTTGATGATTCGCTCAGAAATATCTCCAGACATAAAACCTTGCCTCCATCATCATATCCAAAGGCCTAGCCTTTCGGATTGGTCAATTTCTTCTCAAGCGCCGCCACAGTTTTTGCAAGACGCGGCAATCGCCTTAGCGCCTTATACATCTCGATATGTGTCTCCATTTTGACAGCCGGGCTGCCCATCACCATTCTGCCCGATGGAAGGCTAGAATAAATCTTGGTGGCCCCTGCGGCGACCACATCAGAGCCGATCTCGATATTATCGGAGACACCGCACTGTCCGCCCAAAACCACACGATCGCCCACGCTACAAGATCCCGCAAACCCGACCTGCCCGCAGAGCAGGCAATCGCGACCAATGCGGCAATTGTGGCCGATATGAACCAAATTATCGATCTTTGTGCCTGATCCGATTTCCGTATTGGCCACTGTGCCGCGGTCAATCGCAGCGCCTGCGCCAATTTCGACATCATCCCCGATGACGACACGACCCAAGGAGTGAATACGCGCCCAAGATTGCGGGGTCTGCGCCGCGTCTGATTTCCCCAAGGATTGGCGGGCAATTTCGACTTGGGATTTTTCTGGGGTGACGAAAGAGAACCCATCCCCCCCAATCACCGCATTGGGTTGAATGATCACACGATCCCCAATTTGCACATGATGCGCGATGCGCACACCCGCATGGATTAACGCATCAGCACCAATTTCCGCGCATTCGGCAATGCTGACATGCGGGGCGATGCGGGCGCGGGGCCCGATGATGGTGCCCGCCCCAATGACCACAAAAGGCCCGATGGCGGCATCCGCGCCAATTTGAGCGCTTGGGTCAATCACCGCGCTGGGGTGAATTCCGGCCACAATATGCGGCCCTTGATCCATGAGGGCCGTCACACCCGCCATCGCATAGCGCGGGCGGGCGATTAAAATCGCAGCCTCTAATCCAAGGGCCTTCCAATCGGTGCCCTCGGCCACAATCGCGGCCTTGGCCTGTCCTTTGGCCAAATCGGGCAGATATTTTTCTGACATCGCCAAGGCCAGATGATCAGCGGCGGCCGTGGCGGGCTCGGACAGGCGCGAGACGACCAATCCAACCGCGCCTTCGGCTTTTGCGCCCAATTCTTTGGCGATATGCTCAATGCTGCTGCCAGCCATGTGGGATGCGCCTTATTCTTGCTATGGCCCAAACACGGGGCCACCCTTTGCCTTTAACTTGAGCCTTTAACTTGAGATTGCCGCAACGGAAACCCCCGCCGCCTCAAGGGCCTGCCACAAATCGGCATTGCGCCCGTAAATATCGGCGCGATGCTGCAGTCGCCCATCGGGGTCCACAAAGGATGTCCAATAGACCAAATGCACGGGGATCGGTGTTTCAAGCCGCACCGTTGTTTCGCGACCCGTTGCAAGGATACGCGCGAAATAGGCTTCGGGATCGTCCACTTGCGGAGCCAAAAGATGATAGGCAAAATCAAACGGATCCTGCAGCCGCACGCAGCCATGGCTATAGGCTCGCGTTTCGCGCGCGAAGAGGTTTTTTGCAGGTGTGTCATGCAGATAAATGTTCCACGGATTGGGGAACATGAATTTCACCAACCCCAAGGCATTGCTGGTTGAGGGGGCTTGGCGCAACGTATAGGGGAAGGTGCTCGCCGTGTATTGGGTGAAATCCACCTGCGCGCGATCGACAACTTGACCCCCGCTCCACAATTCCAGCTGACTTTGCGCTGTGGGGTCTTCTTGCAATTGCGGCAGATATTCGCGTGTGGTGATTGAACGGGGCACCGTCCAACTGGGGTTGATGACCATATATTCCATCACGTCCGAGAATTCGGGCGTGTGACGGCGTGGATCGGGGTGACCAACAACCGAACGGGTTGAGAAGGTCACGACATCTTGATCCACCACAGTCGCATGGAAGTCAGGGATATTGACCAAGACATGGCGCGCACCGCGGTCAAAATTCATCCAACGTTGCCGCTCCATGGCCAAGATCACATCTTTAAGGCGCGTTTCGGCATCCACATTGATCGCGGCCAATGTATTGGCGCCAACAATTCCGTCTTGGGTTAACCCGTTATCCGCTTGAAAGCGCATCACTGCCCCGACCAGCCTATCATCGAACTGGGCTGGCGCGGGCGCTTCGGTGGCCGTTTGCGCATCATTCGCGGTTGATAGGGTTACGGATGCAGAACTGGGCTCTTCGGCGAGATATCCCATCGCTTGCAAACGCGTGATCAAGGCCGCGACAGCGGGCCCTTGGTCGCCCAATTCCAGTCTTTCCGCCACCACAGGCGTCCCCCATCCGCCCGCTTCAACCACGCGCGCCAAATCAAACATTGCGCGCTGAAGACGGGCATATTGCGGGTGCTGCGGTATCAAATTTGACAAATATATCATTGGATTATCGGCCGAAGCAAAACCTGATAGCAGGGCCTCACTGCTTTGGCGCGGGGTGGTTTTATAAATGTCTTCGGCCAAGGTTGCAGGCTCTAGCACCCCCGCGCTGATATCTTGCGCATAGTCCAGATAGGTCAAAGCCGCGCGCAACTCGGTTGCAATATCTGCCCCAGTTGCAAAGCCCGCGCGTAAACCTGCGATGTCATAAGTCGCGCGCGGCAGGCCGTGATCGCCAGATGCCTCAAGGGCCGCAAGCAGCGCGGCACGGCGCAGCTCAAATTCAGGCCCCTCGCCCGTCCAAATTGGCGCAAAGTCGCGTGCGGCATAAAAGTCGAATACCTCAGGATGACTTGCAAAGCGGGCCGCCACCGCCTCGCGCGCGGCGACATCCTGCCAGAACTGCGCCGATGATGGCGGTGAGGTGACCACCGTGGCAGGCAGGCTTTGCGCCACAGCAGCGCCCGCGATGATCAGGCCTAAGCCCGCCCTAGTCACCAACTCAACCCAAAAACCAGTTCTTTCAACACGCACGATAATACCTATTTTCAAACGAACCCCTATGCCAAATATGGGGAAGAAGGCCCGCGCCGTCCATGTTCAATCGCGGCCGCACGATCGCTCAAGCATCACGCCTATGCAGCGTTGCAACAGATGTTTTTCCCTCTTCACGAGGGTCTGATGGCCGCCACGAGGCCAAACCCGAGTAGGGGCAGGTGAATTTTTACGCAAAAACAGCGCATTACACCGATTGGCAAATTTCCGCCGAATCGAAAGACCCTTCCCGCCAAGAGGTTAATCAATACTTTCACAATCATTTCACCTGTGTCATATTTCGTGACGTAACGTGCGAATAAAAAACCGCCCGCTGCCATTCACGCTGGATCCGTCCAGCTCAGGGACAGAGGCACCCGTAGCAAGTGTAGTGGTAATCAGGGCAGAAGCATGGGGACTGGAATGAAATTGATTAGCCGTCGGGGCTTATTGCGGGCATTTGCTGCGACAACGATCGCGGCGGCACCTGTATCGGCCAACGCCTTTGGGATTTTGCGCGGCGCAGGCGATTTTCGCAAATTGCGCATGCATAATGGCCGCACGGGCGAAACGTTGGATATGATTTACTGGATTGATGGCGACTATATTCGCCCCGCAATCGAAGAAATCAGCTACTTCATGCGCGACTGGCGCCAAAATGAGGTGCATGCGATTGACCCGCGCACCCTTGATATCATGGCGGCCTCTCATAATCTGTTGGATACGAACGAACCGTATCTGTTGTTGTCTGGCTATCGCTCGCCTGCGACCAACGCGATGCTGCGTCAACGCTCGTCAGGTGTTGCGCGCAACTCACTCCATATGGTTGGCGAGGCGGCTGATTTGCGCCTCACCTCCCGCAGTGTCAGTCAAATTGCGCGCGCGGCCGAAAGCTGCGCCGCAGGTGGGGTTGGGCGGTATTCGCGCTCGAACTTTGTGCATATGGATTGCGGCGATGTCCGCCATTGGGGCGGGTAAGTCCGCCAATATTCGGCCCAACTTGGCATAAAGTGCGCTTATTTCGGCGTAACGTCTTTGTGTGCCTTGCCATTCTCACTGGATAATTTGCGCGGCACCCCCACATTATGGCTCAAACCCCACAAGGAGTGAGCCGTTCCTCATGCCAAAATATCAAAAGACGCCGCAGGCCATCGCGGCACTGACGCCCGAGCAATACCACATTACCCAAGAAAATGGCACCGAGCGCCCCTTTACAGGGGCCTATACCGATTTAGAGGCGCGCGGGATTTATGTGGATATCGTATCTGGCGAGCCGCTGTTTTTGTCGAATGACAAATTTCATTCTGGCTGTGGTTGGCCCTCATTCACAAAGCCCATCAGCGATGAAATGGTGGTCGAAAAGCGCGACCTCAGCCACGGGATGGTGCGCATTGAGGTGCGCTCGAAATATGGCGACAGCCATTTGGGCCATGTTTTTCCCGATGGGCCACGGGATCGCGGGGGCTTGCGCTATTGTATCAATTCGGCCGCTTTACGTTTCATTCCCGAAGCAGATATGGAAGCAGAAGGGTATGGCGAGTATCTGATGATGTTGGAGGCGTGAACAATGGCGCAAGAACGGTCGGTTTTAGCGGGTGGATGCTTTTGGGGGATGCAACAATTGATCCGCCGCATGGATGGGGTGTGTGCAACCCGTGTTGGCTATTCGGGGGGCGATGTTCAAAATGCCACCTATCGCAACCATGGCACCCATGCCGAGGCGATTGAAATTTTCTTTGACCCCGAGCGCCTAACCTATCGTGATCTGTTGGCGTTTTTCTTTCAAATTCATGATCCCACCACATTGAACCGTCAGGGAAATGATATTGGGATGTCCTATCGGTCTGCGATTTTTTATGTCGATGAAGCACAACGCGAAACCGCGTTAGAGGTTATCGCAGATGTCAACGCATCGGGGCTTTGGCCTGGAAAGGTTGTGACTGAAGTGGCGCCTGTGGGCCCGTTTTGGGAGGCAGAACCTGAACATCAAGATTATCTTGAGCGCCTTCCCAATGGGTATACCTGTCATTTCCCGCGCCCTGATTGGGTGCTGCCAAAGCGCGCCTAAAAGACAACCGATTAGATCAAAAAATGGGCCAAATCACTGGCCCATTTTTGCGTTCTGCGGTTCTATCAATTTTAAAAATCTTCCCAAACGACACTGCCCGTGCTGGCCTCACGTTGCAGATATGGGCGTTGCGGTGTGGGGATGATCTCGGGCTTTTCAGGCGCCTGCTTCGTCCCATGATCCTGCATCTGAGGGGGGGCAGGATCGGCCATAACATCGGATCCATTGAGCAATGCCGCGCGGGCGGCCTCACCCCAATCTTGGGCGTATTCCAGTCAGGTCTGCGCCTCGCGGGTGTGGATGTGCTTTGGCAAATTTTCGCAATCGGTTGGCTGATTATCATCGCCGTTGCCGTTAACCAATGGATCAGGAGGGTCTCCGCATGACACAACCCATTCTCAAAGCGCGCGGTTTGGTCAAACGCTATGGCCGTGTCACCGCCCTAAATCATGCCGATTTTGATCTAATGCCCGGTGAAATTCTGGCCGTGATCGGTGACAATGGTGCTGGCAAATCGTCACTGATCAAGGCGATATCAGGGGCGGTCACCCCCGATGAGGGCGAAATCACTCTTGAAGATCGCAAAATCAATTTCACTTCGCCGCTTGAGGCGCGCGAAGCGGGCATTGAATGCGTCTATCAAACCCTTGCACTGTCGCCCGCACTATCGATCACGGACAATATGTTCGTGGGCCGCGAATTGCGCAAAAAGCGTGTTTTGGGCTCGGTTTTTGGGATGCTTGACCATCGCGCGATGGAGGAATTCGCGCGGCAAAAACTCAGTGAATTGGGTCTGATGACCATCCAAAACATCAATCAAGCGGTTGAAACCCTGTCAGGGGGGCAGCGCCAAGGGGTGGCTGTGGCGCGTGCTGCGGCCTTTGGGTCAAAGGTCATTATCTTGGATGAGCCGACCGCAGCCCTCGGGGTGAAAGAAAGCCGCAAGGTTCTGGATCTTATCCAAGATGTGCGCGCGCGTGGCACGCCTGTGGTTTTGATCAGCCATAACATGCCCCATGTGTTCGAGGTAGCCGACCGCATTCATATCCACCGCTTGGGCAAACGGCTCTGCGTGGTGAACCCGCGTGAAGTCTCTATGTCCGATGCCGTGGCCCTGATGACAGGAGCAATGCAGCCCGATCATGTCGCAGCCGCCTGAAGAGATTGCCCGTCAAATGCGCGATCACATCTTGGGCCTGCCCAAGAAACCGCGCCAGATCATTGCGGTTGCGGGGCCGCCCGCCTCGGGCAAAAGCACCGCAGCGCGCGCGCTTGCCCATGCCCTTGGGCGGGCAGGTAAATCCGCCGCCGTGATCCCAATGGATGGGTTCCACCTTGATAACGCTGTGCTTGCGGCGCGCGGGATTTTGTCGCGCAAAGGCGCGCCGCATAGCTTTGATTTACAGGGCTTTACACAGCTTTTGGCACGTATTGCCGAAAATTCCGAGGCTGAGATCGCTTATCCCTTATTTGATCGGGCGCGTGATATCTCTATCGCTGGGGCAGCCACCCTGCCCCGCTCCGTGGAATTTGTCATTGTCGAAGGCAATTATCTGCTTTTGGATCAAGACGGATGGCGTGATTTGCGCAAGTTTTGGGACAGCGCAATTATGTTGATGCCGCCGCGCGCGGAAATTGAGGCGCGGCTGTTGCAGAGATGGATTGATCACGGCCACACCCCCGAAGCGGCCCGCGCAAGGCGCGATGCCAATGACCTACCAAATGCCGAATTGGTCTTGGCCAATGCCCTGCCGGCAGATTGGGTCATGGCAGAGGCCGCCTAGGCGCAAATGGCGCAAACGCGCCTTTTCGTGACGCGCCCCTTCCTTGACAAGCAGAGCCCGCCACGGCCAGCCTAGGCTGACACAGTCGCGAACCGTTAAGAGGCATCCTATGGAAGACCCGATCTTGCAGCCGTTTCAGCTGAAACATCTGACCTTGCGCAATCGGGTCATGATCACCAGCCACGAGCCCGCCTATAGCGAGGATGGCCTACCCACCGATGCCTATCGTGCCTATCATGTAGAGCGCGCCCGTGCTGGCATTGCGCTGACCATGACGGCGGGCTCTGCCGTGGTCAGCCGCGACAGCCCACCCGCCTTTGGCAATCTCTTGGCCTATCGGGACGAGATTACCCCGCATATGGCCCGTCTTGCCCGCGAGGTGCATGACGAGGGCGCGGCTGTGATGATCCAACTTACCCATCTGGGGCGGCGCACGCGGTGGGATACAGGCGATTGGCTGCCTGTCCTCTCGCCAAGTGCGCTGCGCGAGCCCGCACATCGCGCCTATCCCAAAGTGCTTGAGGATTGGGACATCGCGCGGATCATCAGTGATTACGCCGATGCGGCTGAACGGATGAAGGATGCAGGGCTAGACGGGATCGAATTGGAATCCTACGGCCATTTGATGGATGCGTTTTGGTCGCCCCGCCTCAATCACCTAGAGGGGCGATACGGGGCTGAAACGCTTGAGACGCGGATGGCCTTTTCGATGGATGTCCTGCGCGCCATTCGTGCCCGCGTTGGGGATGATTTCATCGTGGGCGTCCGTTTTGTGGCCGATGAAGATATCAAGGGCGGTATTTCTGCCACTGAAGGCCAAGAGATTGCCCGCCGCCTGCGCGACAGCGGGATGGTCGATTTCCTAAACGTCATTCGGGGCAATATCGACACCGATGCAAGCCTGACCCGCGTGATCCCGTTGCAGGGCATGGCTTCGGCCCCGCATCTGGATTTTGCGGGCGAGTTACGCGCGCAAACGGGCATCCCGATCTTTCACGCCGCGCGTATTCCCGATTTATCGACCGCGCGCCATGCCATTGCTGCGGGCAAGTTAGATATGGTGGGAATGACGCGGGCACATATTGCCGACCCTTATATCATGGCAAAACTTCTCGAGGGGCGCGAGGAGGATATTCGCCCCTGCGTGGGGGCAAATTACTGTATCGACCGCATCTATCAGGGCGAAAAGGCGCTGTGTTTGCACAACCCCTCAACGGGGCGGGAATTGAGCCAACCGCATAAGATTGCCCCAACAGAAACCCCGACCCGCGTCACGATTATCGGCGCTGGCCCTGCGGGCCTTGAGGCCGCGCGGGTTGCGGCCACGCGCGGGCATCAGGTGCATCTCCTTGAGGCCGCCCCGCAGGCAGGCGGGCAAATTCGCCTCACCGCGCAATCGCCCCGCCGCCGCGAGATGTTGGCGATCACCGAATGGCGGGTTGCACAATGCGAAAAGCTTGGCGTGCGCCTGCAATATAACACCTATGCCGAACCCGAAGATGTTTTGGCGACTGCGCCCGATGTGGTGATTGTGGCCACAGGCGGCATGGCCCGCGAAGGGGGGTTAGAGACGGGCAGCGATCTCATTTGCAGCGCATGGGATATTTTGTCGGGCGATGTCAAACCCGAAGGCGATATGCTGATCTTTGATGAGGCAGGCGATCACGCAGGGTTGCAGGCCGCGGAATTTGCAGCCCCCCATGCCCGCAGCATTGAGATCGTCACCCGCGACCGCGCCATCGCGCCCGAGGTGATGGGCATGAACCTCACCCCCTATATTCGTGCGCTGCAACACTCAGGCGCGCGGATGACCATCACATGGTATCTCAGCCATGTAACGCGCACAGGCAATCGCCTGACCGCGCATTTAATCAGTGACTATAGCGACAAAATCGAAACCCGCGAGGTAGATCAGGTCGTGGTCAATCAAGGCACAACGCCGCTTGATGATCTTTATTTTGCGCTCAAACCACAGTCGCGCAATTTGGGCGAGATGGATTACCATGCCTTTCTTGCAGGGCAGTCCCAAAAGATTATCAAAAATCCAGACGGGCAGTTTGACCTCTACCGCATTGGTGATGCAGTCTCACCGCGCAACACCCATGCCGCAATTTATGATGGGTTGCGCCTTGCGCGCAGCCTCTAAGGAATGAGCCCCAAAATGACCCGCTACCCGCCCCTAGACAACGCCCATTGGCCCGCCGAAATCGCGGATATGCAAGCGGGGTTTGCGGGGCGGCTGAATGTCTATCGGGTGATGGCACATCACCCTGCATTACTACGGGCTTGGGCAGATTTGCGGGATCATGTGGTGGTCAAAACCGCGCTTGGCCCCGAATTGAGCGAGGTGGTGATCCTGCGTGCCGCGCATTGGATGGGCTCGGATTATGAATGGGCTCATCATGTCAGCCGTGCGCGCGCCCTTGGGTTTGAAGATCACCGCATCGCGCGTCTCGCAGGCCCAATTGACGAGATCACAGGTCAAGATCAAACCATCGCCCGCGCAGTCGATGCCCTGATGACCACGCGCGCGATCCCCCCCCAGATGCAGGGGCCGCTTGAGGCGGAAATTGGCAAAGAGGGCATTTTTGATTTGATTGCCACAGTAGGCTTTTACAGCACGCTTGGTTTTATCCTCAATTCCTTTACCCCACGATTGGATGAGGCGGTCGCGCGCGAGCTGCGCGAAACCCCGTTTGAGGGCGCCTAGGCGCAGTTGACCTCGCCCCCTGCTGCCTTAGCTAGATGCGCAAAGCACATCCAAGCGAGGCAAAAACATGCAGGCCACACGGGCAGAGGCAGAGGCGCGTCTGATCGAATTCACCCCCAAAATGGGCAAGGCCTATGCCAATGGGCGCAATTACGATCTGGGACATGGCGCACATAAATCTGTGTCGCGCTTGTCGCCTTATATCCGCCGCCGCCTGATCCGCGAGGCAGAGGTTGTCAAAACCGCGCTTGGCACACATGGCGCGGTTGCCGCTGAAAAATTCATTCAAGAGGTGATTTGGCGCAGCTATTTCAAGGGCTGGCTTGAGATGCGCCCCGCCATATGGCGCAGTTACGTGTCAGGTCTTGAGGCCGATATGGCCGCGCTCGACCAAGATCGCCCTTTGTCCCGCGCCTATACCCGCGCCATCGAAGGGCGCACCGGGCTAGACTGCTTTGACCATTGGGCGCGCGAATTGGTTGAAACGGGCTATCTGCACAATCACGCGCGGATGTGGTTTGCCTCGATCTGGATATTCACGCTGCGATTGCCATGGCGGCTTGGCGCGGATTTTTTTTACCGTCATCTCTTGGATGGGGATGCAGCGTCTAACACCTTGGGCTGGCGATGGGTTGCGGGCCTACATACGCGGGGCAAATTCTATGCGGCCGAGGCGTGGAATATCGCAAAATTCACCCAAAACCGATTTACCCCGCGCGATGTAGATTTGGCCGTGGTGACAGAAGGGCTTGAAACAACCGAACCTGATGGCCTGCCCCCGACCCTGCCACTGCGCACGCCAGTTGCGCCACAGACGGGGGCGAAAACCCTTTTGCTGATCACTGATGAAGACTGCGGGATCACAGGCGCCGATATTGCGGGCTTTGATGTTGGTGCCGTGGTGGGGTTGACCCAATCGCATTTGCGCCATGCAAGCCCAAGTGTCGCCGCTTTCGAGGCGGAGGCCATTCGCGATTGCGCAAATCGGCTTGGCCTGACCGCTGAAATGGTCGAGGCGCTCGATCCAAATCTCTTGGCGCAAATGGCCACGCGGCTTGGGGCCGTGCAAATCGCCACCCCCTATATCCCGCAAGGGCCGTTATTCGATTGGTTCACCGAGGCGCGCAGGCCCCTTGAGGCCGCAAATATCGCCTTCGCCGAATGGTGCGACCCTTGGGATCAAAGGATATGGCCCCATGCCACGGCGGGTTTCTTCAAGATGAAACAGAAAATCCCCCAGCTGATTGCCGCATTGGATTGAGAGATAAATTCTTAACTGGCATCGCCCGTGGCGCTGAGGCAACATGCGCGAAATTGCAAGCTGGCGGGAGGGTAAAATGACAGCGCAACGGCAGGATGATAATCAAATTTGGGTCAGTGCCGAGGCAATAACAAATTTCAGCCACGCTATATTGCGCGCTGCGGGCGCAGATGAGGCCACGGCCACTACCACTACAGATGCCATGATGCATGCCAGCCTGCATGGCGTAGACAGCCACGGCTTCCGCCTTTTGCCGCATTATCAGGCGGTCATGCGCGGCGGGCGTGTCAACCCGCGCCCCAATCTCAAATTCACCAAAACCCGTGCAGGCACGGGCATGTTGGACGCGGATGATGCGCATGGTGCGCGCGCACTTTATGCCGCGGCGGATCATGCCGCCGATTTGGCCCGTGAGGCGGGCATTGGTGCGGTTGGGGTGATGAACAGCTCGCATTACGGCGCTGCGGGGGCCTATACCATGGCCTTGGCCAAGCGCGGGATGGGTGGCATGGTCTTTGGCAATTCAGACAGTCTTGTGCGCCTGCATGACGGGGCCGGACGGTTTCACGGCACCAATCCGATCTCCATCGCCTTTCCCACCGCAGGCAACCCTTGGCTTTTGGATATGGCGACCAGTTCCGTGCCCTATAACCGCGTGCAACTTTATGCTTCCCTTGGCGTGACCTTGCCCGAAGATGTCGCATCTGACGCCGCAGGTGTGAACACAACCGACCCTAATAAAGCTGAAATGTTGGCCCCGCTCGGGGGCGAATTCGGGTTTAAGGGGGCCGCATTGGGGGGCGTTGCAGAAATCTTTTCAGCAGTTTTCACGGGCATGAAAATCTCGCCCGATCTCGATGCCATGGTGGGCGGTGACATGACCCGTCCGCGGGGCGTGGGGGGATTTGTGATTGCGATTGACCCAGAGGCCTTTTTAACAGGCCCTATGTTCATTGCGGGCATGGAGCATTACCTGACCAAGCTGCGCACCAGCACGCCCCGCACAGGCGCGCGCGTCATGGCGCCTGGGGATCGCGAATGGGATGTGGCAGCCTTACGCGCTCAAAAGGGTATCCCCCTTGACCCTGTTACCCAAGCAAGCTTTGCCGAACTGACCAAGACAACAGGATTGTCGCTGTGACGGGGCGCTTTGATATCGCGGTGGTTGGTCGTGGCCTGATGGGCACAGCCGCCGCGCGGTATCTGGCGCAAATGGGTCATCGCGTGGCCCTAATCGGCCCCTCCGAGCCGCAAAACCGTGCAACCCATGATGGCCCCTTTGGCAGCCACCATGACGCAGGCAGGATCACGCGCGGCCTTGCGGAAAAGGCGGATTGGTCCCGCCTCGCCTTGCGCTCCATGGCGCGATACCGTGAACTTGAGGCGGTATTAGGGCAAGGGTTCTACACCCCATGCGGGGTGATGATGGCAGGGCCAATCGCAGGGCCCGCTGCGGATTTTACGCACGCCTTTCTGCAGGCGGCTGAGGCCTTGGCCATTCCCCATGAGCGGCTTGATGATGCAGGGCTTGCCGCGCGCTTTCCCTTTATGCGGTTTCCCGTAGGAACAGCCGCCGCATGGGAGGCCACAGGCGGTTGGATCAACCCCCGCTTATTGCGCGCCGCAGAGGAGCGCGCGATGGAACAGGCGGGGGGCGTGGTGATTAACGCCGCCGCCGTGGCGCAGGATCAGGGCACAGTCACCCTTACAACGGGCGAAACAGTGGATGCGGGGCATGTCGTCATCGCCACGGGGGGCTATGCGCGCACCGACAAGCTTTTGCCCGCCCGCCCCGATATGAACGTGATGGCACGCACCGTGCTTTTGGCCGAAATCGCGCCCAATGATGTGGCGCGCTTGGCCGAGATGCCCACGCTGATTTCCATGCCCGAAGATGGGCGCATGGATGAAGACCTGTATCTGCTGCCACCGATCCAATATCCCGATGGGACATATTATCTGAAAATCGGGGGCGAACCTGCCTCGCCAAGCCTGACCACTCAGGCCGAGATGACCGCATGGTTCCGCTCTGAGGGCAGCGCAGAGGCCGCCGCGCGTTTGCAAGGCTATTTGACGGCAATTTTGCCCGATCTGCCCGTGCAATCCTATCACACCGATACTTGCGTCATCAGTTTCACGGCCACAGGATACCCCTATATCGAGCGGCTTGATGATCACCTGACCATCCTGACAGGGGGCAATGGGGCCGCCGCGAAAAGCTGTGATGAAATCGGCCGCTTGGGGGCTTTGGCGGCCACAGGCCAATCCCTTGCCCCTGAGGGGTATGACACCGATTTCAAAGCCAAATTTATCTGATTTTAATAAAAGAAAGGTTGCCGCGTTATGAGCCTATCCATCACCCTAAACTGGCAGCGCCAAGAGGCCACGCTGACCCCGCAGAAATACAGCAACGCCCATGAGATCACCTATACTGATGACACCAAGGTCATGGGGGATGCCGCGCCCGATTGGGGCGGGAATGCCGCCTATACCAATCCAGAACAGGCCTTGGCCGCTGCGATGTCGAGTTGCCATATGATGACCTTTCTGGCCCTTGCCGCGAAGGCAGGTTGGCCTGTGGCAAGCTATAGCGACCATGCCGTGGCCCATTTGGGCAAAAGCCCCAAAGGCCGCATGGCGGTGACCCGTATTGATCTGCACCCCAAAGTGACCTTTGATACCGGCTTTTCGGTGGATCAGGAAACGCTTGACGAGATGCAGCACCGCGCCCATCGTTATTGCTTTGTTGCAAATTCCATCGCCGACTATGTTGAGGTGACGATCAGCTAAGCCCCTAATCTGGGAGAGGATGCCATGACCATAGCCAGCCAAACCAATATCCTAGACAGCGCGCTTGATGCGCGGGGGATTTTACGTCTGACCCTGAATGACGAAAAACGCCGCAATGCGCTGTCCGAGGCGATGCTGAACCGCCTTCTTGAGGCGATCCATGCGGCAGGCGATGATCCTGAGGTGCGGGTGGTCATTCTTGCCTCTCGTGGCCCCGCTTTTTGTGCGGGTCATGATCTAAAGGAATTGACCGCCGCCCGCGCTGAGGGCGATGGGGGGCGCGCCTATTTCACCAAGATCATGGCGCTTTGCGCATCCGTGATGCAGGCGATTGTGGCCTGCCCCAAGCCCGTGATTGCCGAGGTGCGGGGCGTGGCCACGGCGGCGGGGTGCCAATTGATTGCGACCTGTGATTTGGCGGTGGCTGAAGACGGCGCGCGCTTTGGCACACCTGGGGTGCATATTGGGCTATTTTGCTCGACCCCCATGGTCGCTTTGTCGCGCAATGTCAGCCATAAACACGCGATGGAGATGCTGTTGACAGGCGATATGATCGCGGCCCCGCGTGCGGTTGAGATGGGATTGGTGAACAAGGCTGTCCCTGAGGCAGAACTCAGCGCCACAACCGAGGAGATGGCCGCCAAAATCGCCGCAAAATCCACAATGACCCTCGCCACTGGAAAATCGGCCTTCTATCGCCAAGCCGAAATGGGTCTGGCCGAGGCCTATAATTATGCCGCGCAGGTTATGGTGGATAATATGCTGACCCATGATGCCGAAGAAGGGATCGGGGCCTTTATCGAAAAACGTCATCCACAATGGCAGGACAAATGAGCCAGATTTATCACGATGACCCAAGCCTAGCGCGGCGCGCGGCCAATCATCAACCCCTCAGCCCGCTGAGTTTTCTTGAGCGCGCTGCAGGCACTTACCCAGATCATGTGGCTATCATTCATGGCCCCTTGCGCCGCAGTTACCGCGATTTCTATGCGCGCGCGCGGCAATTGGCGTCTCGCCTGACACAAGACCGGGTGCGCAAGGGCGATAATGTCTCTGTGATCCTTGCCAATACACCCGCCATGTTGGAATGCCATTACGGTGTGCCAATGTGCGGCGCGGTTCTGCATTCTATTAACACGCGGCTTGATGCGGCCATCATCGCCTTTCAGATCGACCATGCCGAAAGCAAAATCCTGATCGTAGATGCGGAATTCATGCCACTGGCCCAAGAGGCGCTGCAACTGGCGAAATCCAAGCCGCAGTTGGTGCAATATGATGACCCCGAATATGACGGCCCGCGCAGCGATGTAATAGCCGAAGATTACGAGGCCTATCTGACCAAAGGCGATCCTGACTATCACTGGGCCCTGCCCGATGATGAATGGGATGCGATTGCGCTTAACTACACCTCCGGCACCACGGGTGATCCAAAAGGTGTGGTTTATCACCATCGCGGGGCTTATTTGCTGGCACAGGGCAATGCGCTGATCACTTCGATGCAGAAACACGCGGTCTATCTGTGGACCTTGCCGATGTTTCACTGCAACGGCTGGTGTTTCCCTTGGACAATTTCGGCCATTATCGGCACCCATGTCTGCCTGCGCCAAGTGCGCAGCGCGCCGATTTGGCGCGCCTTGACCGAGGATGGCGTAACCCATCTATGCGGCGCGCCAATTGTGATGTCGGTAATCTTGGATGCGCCCGAGCGAGAGCAACTGCCATCACAGGTGAATTTCTTTACCGCCGCAGCCCCGCCGCCTGAGCGGGTCTTGGCCGATATGCAACAGGCGGGGTTTGATGTGACCCATCTTTACGGCCTAACCGAAACCTATGGCCCCGCCGTGGTCAATGAATGGCATCAGGAATGGTCAGATTTGCCCCTGCCCGAACAAGCGCGGCTTAAATCGCGTCAGGGCGTGAAATACACGCCGCTAGAACAGTTGGATGTGCTTGATCCCGATACGTTGCACCCTGTCCCGCGCGATGGGGAAACTTTGGGCGAGGTCATGTTCCGCGGCAATGTCGTGATGAAGGGATATTTCCGCAACCCAAGCGCCACCGAAAAAACTTTTGCGGGCGGCTGGTTCCATTCGGGCGATTTGGCGGTGATCCACCCAGACGGATATATTCAGCTGAAAGACCGCTCAAAGGATATCATCATCTCAGGAGGCGAGAATATTTCCTCCATCGAGGTGGAGGAAGTGCTTTATGCACACCCTGCCGTGGCTGTCGTGGCCGTGGTGGCCAAGCCAGACGAGAAATGGGGCGAGACGCCTTGTGCCTTTATCGAATTGAAATCAGGGGAAAGCGCAAGCGCAGAGGATCTGCGCGAATGGTGCCGCGACCGCCTCGCCCATTACAAATGCCCGCGTGATTTTATTTTCACGGAGATCCCGCGCACAAGCACGGGTAAAATCCAAAAATTCCAATTGCGCGACATGGCAAAGGCAGGGGCAAGCTAACAGGCTTATCCCCTGCGCCCCCCCGCACGCCGCGCGCGCAAAAGCTCCATAAGCTTTAGATCGCGCGCGCGATGCGCCTCTGGCAGGCTGTCTTGCGGGTGCAGGGCATCCAAATAGGACGTCAGTCCTTGGTCTAAGGCGGATGACCAATCGCTGATTTTTGTGTCGCCCTCAAACATGGTCTGATACATGCCCGCAAAGCGCGTGACATAATCCGACACGCCCCCCGGTGCATTCAGGTGGATCGTTTCAAACGGCCCCATAAACGACCACCGCATCCCCAAACCATCGCAAATGGCGCGGTCAATATCCTCGGGCGCGGCCACGCCGTTTTGCAGCAGCTTAAACGCCTCAATCAGCAACGCACCTTGCAATCGGTTAACCACAAACCCGTCAATCTCGCGCTTCAATGTAATTGGAATTTGCCCTGTCTGTGCAATCAAATCGCGCACTTTTTGGGTGACCTCAGCTGCGGTAAAAGGGGCAGGCACAATCTCAACGGCGGGCACCAGATGGGGGGGATTGATCGGATGCACGACCAAGCAGCGCGCGCGCCCCGCGACATCAGCCGCATAGGACGAGGCAGGAATGCCCGAAGTTGAACTGCCAATCGGCACATCAGGCGGCAGAATTGCATCCATCTCCGCAGTCAGGGCCGCCTTTACATCGCGCTTTTCTGGGCCACTTTCTTGGACATATATCACTCCCTCAAGCGCCGCAGCCAAGCTCGCAGCCACGCTGATCTGACTGCGATACTCTCGTGCGGCAATCAGGCCGTGATCGGCTAAATCCTGCAACCGCGCCAAAACCTTTGGCGCCGCGCCATCGGCAACACCCGCGATAGGATCATAAAGCACAACATCATGGCCCGCTACCACAAACACAGCCCCCCATGCCTGACCAATCAGCCCTGCCCCCACAATCGCAATCTTGCCCATATCTCCCGCCCTCCAAAATCATATCTGTCGATATGCTATAGGATCGGCGGGGCGGCATTCCAGATGAAAAAGAAAACTGGCGCACCCGAGAGGATTCGAACCTCTGGCCTCTGCCTTCGGAGGGCAGCGCTCTATCCAGCTGAGCTACGGGTGCCTGAGCCCGCTTTTAGCGGCGCGGGCGCGGTTTCGCAATCATCAATCCGTGCGCGCTTAGGCGAAAAGATCGTGGCACAGTTCCAAGGCTTCGACCAAGGCATCCACCTCGGCACGTGTGTTATACATCGCAAAGGACGCGCGGCAGGTGGCCGTCACACCCATATGTTCCATCAAAGGCTGTGCACAATGATGGCCCGCGCGCACGGCCACACCTTTTTTATCAAGGACAGTGGAAATATCATGGGCATGCGCCGCGCCATCTATCGTGAAGGAAAAGATCGCGCCTTTATGCGCAGAATTCCCCTGAACATTCAGCCAATTCAGCCCCGCAAGGCGGGTGCGCGCATATTGGGTCAGATCGGCCTCATGGGCGGCAATCGCCTCCATACCCACGGCGCTCATGTAATCAAGGGCAACGCCAAGACCGATTTGCTGCACGATGCCCGGTGTCCCCGCCTCGAATTTCATTGGGGGGTCATTCCATGTGATCTCATCACGATGCACTTCGCGGATCATGTCCCCCCCGCCCAAGAAGGGCTGCATCTCGGCCATGCGCGCTGATTTGATATAGATCGCGCCTGATCCTGACGGGCCATAGAGTTTGTGTCCTGTGATTGCGTAAAAATCCGCGCCAAGCGCATCAAGGTTCAGCGGCATATGCACAGCCGCCTGCGACCCATCCACCAATACGGGAATATCGCGGGCATGGGCGGCATCAATCACCGTTTTGACGTCAAACACAGTGCCAAGCACATTTGACATATGCGACATCGCAATCAGCCGCGTGCGCGGGGTGATCGCATCAATCATCGCTTGCGGATCCAAATCCCCGCTCACATCTGTCTCGACCCAGACCAATTTCACGCCAAGACGTTCGCGCAGAAAATGCCACGGCACGATATTGGCGTGATGTTCGGCAATGGTCAGGATGATCTCATCCCCCGCTTGCAGGCGCGGCGCGGCCCAACCATAGGAAACAAGATTGATCCCTTCCGTTGCCCCTGAGGTAAAGACAATCTCGCGCTCGTCCGCCACGCCTAGGAAGCGCGCAATCTTGCCGCGCACCCCCTCATAGGCCTCGGTCGCGACCATAGAGAGATGATGCAGCCCACGATGCACATTGGCATATTCCGCCTCATAGGCATGGGTCATCGCATCAATCACCGCGCGCGGCTTTTGCGCACTCGCCCCATTGTCGAGATAGACCAGTGGCTTTCCGTTCACCTCACGGGAGAGGATCGGGAAATCAGCGCGGATTTTATCAACATCAAACATGGAAACCCTTTACGGCATCATTGGAACAAGGCCGAAACTTGTCACGACTAGCGAAAGAAGAAAGGCAAAGGCGATGAGAAACATGATAATCGCCCAAAAGGTTTTCCAAACGGACGAAAACCCATGCAAAACAGTGACAAACTGCGCCATGAGCCAAAAGAATAGTGGGATAGAGGCAAGACTGACGATATCGGCAAGAACCGACAAACCAATGGCAATGGCCGCGATTTGAAAGGCCTGCACGACCAGAAACACGGCCTGCAACCAGACCATCAACGCAAGCGCACCGTCAAAATCGCCCTTGCCCCCAAAGCGCGCACCAATCACCGCGATGCCAAGGGACACCAAGACAAGGAAAACCGCCTGAACAAGCCCCATCACGACAGGCATCGGCACGCCTGCGCCCGCCTCTGGCATCGGCACCATCAACAAGACCGCACTTGCCAACAGGGTTGATAGGGTAATGACCAAGGCCAAGCCCAACCACAAAACATTGCGCGGCAGATTAAGGGCCAGAATCGCCTGCGCTGCCTCTTGCGGGGCGCGGATCGTGTCACGCGTATGACGCCACAGACCCGATAGGGTGAGAATCTCTGACAGGTTCACGCGCCTAAACCCCTTCTGTTACGGCCTCTGGTGCGCGTTCTGCCTCAATCAGGCACGCGAGCCAAATCACCAAAAAGCCAAGCAATGTCACCAAGCCCGTGGCATCGGATGCAGGCCCCTGTCCGATGAACCCTGCCACAAGCCCGTTCAACAAAAATAGCGGTGCCGTCACCAAAAGCGACCAAAACAGCGCCAGCCGCGCAGAATAAAACGTGCCACGCCCGCGAAACAATTTCGCCACCAGATGCGAAATCCCTGCAAACACATAGAGCATCAAAGGCATCACCATCATCATTGAGAAAAATGTGATGGCAAGGCGCGCCTGCAGTGGCACCGATGGATCCAGAAACGCCTCACGGCTAAGTTTGGGCCATTGCCCCACAAACAGCAGGAAACACGCGATCATGACAAAGGCAATCGCCCGATCCTCGCGGCGGCCATGGTTCAGCATAGACCGCAGCACCTGTCGCGGGCGACGCCAAGAGGCGACAATATCGCGGCTGACTGACATTGCAGACCCTACCCTTTAGCCCCGCCGCCGTGCCAACCACAGCTCTAGCTGGGCCAATATATCTGCGCGCAGCGTCTCATCTTCGATCTCGTCAATCGCCTCGGCCAAAAAGGCCAAAACCAAAAGATCGGTGGCTGTTGGGTGATCCACCCCGCGCGAGCGCAGATAGAACAACGCCTCTTCATCAATCGCGCCAGTGGTCGAGCCGTGGCTGCATTTCACATCATCGGCGTAAATCTCAAGCTCGGGCTTGGCCAAGAACGTGCTGTCATCATCCAAAAGCAGGGCTTGGCTGATTTGATAGCCATCGGTCTTTTGCGCACCGGGCGTCACAAGGATTTTCCCTTGAAACACGCCAGAGGCCCCGTTGCGCAACACCTTTTTGAACACCTGACGGCTTTCGCAATCCTCACCCCGATGGGTCACAAAGACCGTGTCGTCATGATGGAACTCGGCCCGCTTGCCATCGCCAAGTGCCGCACCCGCCACATGGGCAACTGCATTATCCCCAACGATATCAATCACATGCTCGTTGCGGGTCAGAACGCCGTTGCAGGTAAGGGTAAAGCTTTTGTAATGCGCCGCCTCGGCCACGCGCACAAAGCTATGGGTCACGGCGCGGCGGGCGTGATCGCGCCCCTGTGCGCGGATGTGTTGAAAGCGTGCGGTCGGGGCCAGATCAACCTCAGTGCATTTGTTGAACCGCGCCGCCGCAGGGCCCTGTTCAAGCAAGGTCATCTCTGCGCCTTCTTCAACGCGGATCACATGGTGCAGCACGGCATCGGAGGTTTCAGACTGATGCAGATAGATCAGGCTGACGGGTTTGGACACCCGCCCTGTGGCACGGATCACAATGCCATCCGTGGCAAAGGCCGTGTTCAGCGCGGCCAAGGGGCGCGCAACGGGGTCTTGGCCATGGGTTTCAAGATGACCATAAAGCTCCATCGCCCAGTGAATGTCGGTTTTCAGAACGTCAGACAGGCGTGAGATTTCCAGCCCCTCAAGGCTGAGATCATCTGATTGAGCCGCATCAAAAACACCATCCACAAAGACAATCTTGAGGCGGTCAATATCTTCAAAGACACGGCGATCTTGCCCCGGATCAAACAGCGCCGCTGCCGGCGCATCGGCCACGGTCAACTCGGCGGGGTTTGTGTATTTCCAATATTCATCCCGCGCGGTGGGCAAACCCATGGCGCGCAGCCGTGTGAGGGCTGTATGGCGCGCCTCATTGGCCCAATTGGCCCCGTGCGGCAACTCAAGCGCCGCAATCCGCGCCTCGGTCAAATCAATGCGTGCCTGCGCCAAAGCCATTATGCAACCTCCGCCAACAGATCCGCGTAGCCGTTTTTCTCAACTTCCAAGGCCAATTCTGGCCCGCCCGTTTTGATGATACGGCCATCCGACATGATATGCACAACATCAGGTTTGATATGGTCAAGCAGGCGTTGATAATGGGTGATCACAAGGAACCCACGCCCTGCATCCCGCAGCGCGTTTACGCCATCCGAGACCAGTTTCATCGCATCCACATCAAGGCCACTATCGGTTTCGTCCAAGATGCACATCTTGGGTTCCAACATAGCCATTTGCAGGATTTCATTGCGCTTCTTCTCACCGCCCGAGAAGCCCACATTGACGGGACGCTTGAGCATTTCTGCGTCAATCTTGAGGGTCTTGGCCTTTTCGCGCACCAGTTTCAGAAACTCTGCCGCACTTACCTCATCCTCGCCGCGCAGCTTACGCTGTGCATTCAGCGCCGTGCGCAAGAAGGTCATATTGCCAACACCGGGGATCTCAACGGGATATTGGAATGCCAAAAACAGGCCTGCTGCGGCGCGCTCTTCGGGTTCCATTTCGAGGATGTCTTCGCCCAGCAAAGTGGCAGAGCCATCCGTGACGCTATACCCATCGCGCCCCGACAGCACATAGGACAAGGTCGATTTGCCCGAGCCATTTGGCCCCATGATCGCATGAACCTTGCCCGCCTCTACGGTCAGATCGACACCTTTGAGGATTTGCTTTCCTTCTTCCTCAAGTTCGACATGTAAGTTCTTGATCTCAAGCATTATCTTCTCCTTCAAGGGCGCAGGCCCTTTCCCTTATTCCACCGTGACAGCCGTGCCTGAGGCACTGACCATCAGCATATTGTTGATAACTTCGTAATCCAGATCGACACCGACCACCGCATTTGCGCCCTGCTCGCGCGCGCGATCTTGCATTTCGGCCAGCGCGGTTTCCCGCGCACGGGCCATTTCGCCCTCATAGGCCCCTGAGCGCCCGCCGATAATGTCGGTGATGCTTGCGAAAATATCGCGAAACACATTTGCGCCCAAAATCGCCTCACCCACCACGATACCGCGATAGTCCGTGATTTTTCGACCTTCGATAGATTGTGTTGTTGTAACGATCATCCGCCTTACCCCATAACGCCGCGCAGCACGGCCATTGCAACCCAAGCCGCCATGCCCACCAGAACCGAGGTCAAAAAGACCGATCCGCGCACCAATCCACCGCGCTTGCCTTGGCGCGCCCGCACGGACAGGCCGATCAGCGCCCCAAGAAAGGTGCCAACACCGATCCCCGCGGTTTGATGCAACAGCTCTGGCAACATGGGCTTATTTCCGCATGATCATTTTTGCCGATACATGGCTGATAATGGTGGCCGCCACCGCGGCGAAAGCCGCCAGACCTGGCCCACCTGGATGCCAGATAGAATAGGTCAAGGCCATCATCACAACCACACCAATAGCAACCAACAGCGCATAACGCGGGCGTGGTTCCCCTGCGGTGAGCCAATATTTCCAGTTCATCAGCCGACACTCCCCTCAAGACTGATTGCAACCAATTGCTGCGCTTCCATGGCAAATTCCATCGGCAACGCCTGCAACACCTCGCGGCAGAAGCCGTTGACCACCAAGGCCACCGCCTCTTCCTCATCCATCCCGCGGGAGCGGCAATAGAACAGCTGATCATCATCCACTTTCGAAGTGGTGGCCTCATGCTCAACCCGCGAGGAGTTATTCTTGACCTCAATATAAGGCACAGTATGCGCACCGCATTTATCGCCAATCAGCAAACTGTCGCATTGGGTGTAATTGCGGCTGTTTTTCGCCTTTGGATGCATCGAGACCTGACCGCGATAGGTATTTTGCGCACGCCCTGCGCTGATACCTTTGGAGACAATCCGCGATTTGGTGTTCTTGCCCAAATGGATCATCTTGGTGCCCGTATCGGCCTGCTGCGCATTATTGGCGATGGCGATGGAGTAGAATTCCCCCTGACTGTCATCACCGCGCAGGATGCAAGACGGGTATTTCCATGTAATGGCCGACCCTGTTTCCACTTGGGTCCACATCACCTTAGAGCGATCCCCACGGCAATCGGCACGCTTGGTCACGAAATTGTAGATCCCACCCTTGCCGTTTTCATCGCCCGGATACCAGTTTTGCACTGTGGAATATTTGATTTCGGCATCATCATGGGCGACCAATTCCACAACTGCGGCGTGCAATTGGTGGGTGTCGCGCATTGGCGCGGTGCAGCCCTCAAGGTAGGACACATAGGCGTCTTTATCCGCAATGATCAATGTGCGCTCAAATTGGCCCGTATTTTCCGCATTGATGCGGAAATAGGTGGACAATTCCATAGGGCAGCGCACGCCAGGTGGCACATAGACGAAGGAGCCATCCGAAAACACGGCAGAGTTCAAAGTGGCAAAGAAATTATCCGAAATAGGCACAACCGAGCCGAGATATTTCTTCACCAGATCTGGGTGCTTTTGTATCGCCTCGGAGATGGAGCAGAAGATGACCCCTGCCTTTTCCAATTCATCCTTGAATGTCGTGCCGACCGAGACACTGTCAAACACAGCATCAACCGCCACTTTGCGCGGTGCGGCCTCGGCATCTGCGCCTTCAACCCCTGCGAGCAGCATCTGCTCCTTCAGGGGGATACCCAGTTTATCATAGGTCGCCAAAAGCTTTGGGTCGACCTCGTCCAAACTTTTGGGCTTTTCGGTCATGCTTTTGGGTTTGGCGTAGTAATATTGATCTTGGTATTCAATCGCCGTGTAATTCAGCATGGCCCAATCAGGTTCAGCCATCTGCTTCCAGCGTTTGAACGCCTGCAGGCGCCAATCAAGCATCCATTTGGGCTCGTTATTCTTTTCCGAGATGAGGCGCACAATGTCCTCGTTCAGGCCTTTTGGGGCGAACTCCATCTCAATATCGGTTTCCCAACCGTATTTATACGCGCCACCCATTGCCTTGACGGTTTCAACGGTTTCGCGATCGACACCTTCGCGGATATCGCTGTCGAGTGCGGTCATGGGATCAACTCCTGTTTCTTCCTGATGGGTGCGTATAGGCCACCCACCCCCTCGTGCATCTGTTCGATCGCAAGGGGTGCGGCGCGGTGGCCCTGCCACATCTTTTAATGATGCGGCCCCCTAGCGGTTTAACCCTGCCCGCGCCTTGCGCCTGTCATAGGCATCGGCCCAAGCTTCCGCGAAGGCCATTACATCGGCCTCCTGCGTTTGTGGCCCAAGAGAGACACGGATCGCGCATCCTGCCATCTCTGGCGTCAGCCCCATCGCCTGCAAAACGGCGCTGGATTTGACCTTGCCACTGGAACAAGCAGAGCCTGCGGAAATCGCAAATCCTGCTAGATCCATTGCCATCACCTGGCTTTCCCCTTTCCACCCCTCCGTGACCATCAGGCTGGTATTGGGAAGCCGCGCGACGTCTTTCCCAACAAAAATAGTATCTTTGGCGCGATGTTCCAGTGTCTTTTCTAGAATATTTCTAAGTTTTTCCAGCTTTTTCGACAGGCCATTTTCAATATCTTGTATTGCAGCCTGCGCCGCACCACCAAATCCTGCAATGCCAATTAAATTCTCGGTTCCAGATCGGCGCCCCATTTCTTGACCGCCGCCACGAATTTGCGCCGCCACGTCAAGGCCACGCCGCAAGATCAGCGCGCCGATTCCCTTTGGCCCGCCAATTTTATGCGCCGAGATAAACGCCATATCGACCCCCGACCAATCAAAGGCAAGCGGCAGCTTGCCAAAGCCTTGCGTCCAATCAGATACGGCCAAACCTTCGGGCAGGGATTGGATGATCCCCGTTTCGGAATTCGCAAGTTGGAGGGTCGCTTCTGCAGGATCTGTGACATGCACCTGACCTTGCGCATCAACCTCTAGGTCCTCGAGGATCCACGCGCGCACAGCGTCATGTTCAATCGCGGCCCCTTTAAGATTGCGCCCAGATAGGGCCAATGCGGCGGCCTCGGTCGCGCCAGACACGAACACGATATCGGCGGCCTCTGCGCCGATGGCACTGGCAATTTGACCGCGCGCGCGTTCCATCAACGCCTTGGCCGCACGCCCCTCTTGATGAACGGAGGACGGGTTACCCACCACATCCATTGCAGCGATCATCGCCGCGCGCGCCTCGGGCCGAAGCGGCATTGTAGCGTTGTGATCCAGATAGACGCGCGCCATCAGGCCCCATCCACCACTGTAAAGAGGGTTGGAACGGCCGGGCATGGCGTCAGATCATTGCGGATCACATCCGAAAGCCGTGTTTGATGCAGGTAAACATAGACATGGGCGCTGAGACTTTCCCAAAGACGATTGGTCATGCTTTGCGCACGACTGCCCGACATGCCGCCAGAGGCGCCCGCCCCCTTATGCATCGCTGAAACCGTTTCCTCGACCGCCGAGAAAATATCGACCACGCGAATTTCTGCGGGCGCTTTGGCCAGTTTATACCCCCCGCCAGGCCCGCGCACAGACACCACCAAACCCTCGCGGCGCAGTTTCACAAACAGCTGCTCAAGATAGGGCAGCGAAATATCCTGCCGCTTGGCAATATCCGCAAGAGAGGTCAACGCGCCGTCCGCTTGCAAGGCAAGATCGGCCATAGCCACCATCGCGTATCGGCCTTTTGTGCTGAGCTTCATCTTGCCCCCCGAATTGTGCCATTTTGGCAGCCCTGTTTCGCAGAAACTTTGCCGCGCGCCCTTATTCACAGCAAGCCCGTGATTGACCTTTTGATCCGTCACGCTTAACTGCAATGCGTGGTGCAAACCGCACAGACACGCGCGCCCCGCGTTTGGGGGCAAAACCGCAGCATTGCGGTGACACAGGTTCTAGGTAGGGCGATTGCGCAGGTCAAGCATGACGCGCATGCGCCAGAAAGCGACAAGGGGAACGACATGCCCGAGGTGATATTCCAAGGCCCAGAAGGGCGGCTTGAGGGCCGTTATCATCCACAAAAGGCAAAGGATGCCCCGATTGCAATCGTCCTGCATCCGCATCCGCAATTCGGCGGCACGATGAACAACCGTGTGGTCTATAATCTGCATTACGCCTTCTACAATATGGGCTTCACCGTTCTGCGCTTTAACTTCCGCGGTGTCGGGCGCAGTCAGGGCGAATATGACCAAGGTCAGGGCGAATTGTCTGATGCGGCATCGGCCTTGGATTATCTGCAAACGATGAACCCCAACTCGAAACATTGTTGGGTTGCGGGGTTTTCTTTTGGCGCATGGATTGGGATGCAACTTCTGATGCGGCGCCCTGAGATCACGGGCTTTATCTCGGTCGCACCGCCCGCGAATATGTATGATTTCAGCTTCCTTGCACCCTGCCCCGCGTCAGGTTTAATCGTGAACGGCACCGCCGACCGCGTGGCCAAACCCCAAGACACCCGTATCTTGGTCGATAAGCTGCACGAGCAAAAAGGCATCACCATCACCCATGAGGAGATGGAGGGGGCGGGTCACTTCTTTGAAGATGAAGAGACACAGATGAACCCCATGATCGACATGGTTAAGGCCTATGTGAAGCGGCGCCTGACGGAAAACACGCGGTAATCCACCATTAGCACCCGTCTTGCCGAAGAAATCGCAGATGCCTTGGCCCAAGAGGCCCTGCGTGTGGCGCAAGAAACGGGGGATGAACGCCTGACCGATGAGCTGTGCAAACCGTTGGCGCGCTTTCCCCCACTGTCGAGGAAGCCTTGCGCACTGCAATACGCATGCGCATGGCCGAAAAACGTGGCTATGATTTTTTGCGCAGCAAACGCAGCCAAGCCCCAAACTAGCGGCATCACAAATCTGTATACAACGGCATACAGTTCTTGCGAATCCGCCAGAATTTGATATGCGCAGCCTCAGTATTTCTTCCCCGCGCGAGGCTGCCTGATATGACCAAAATCAAAGTTGAAAACCCCATCGTGGATATGGATGGGGATGAGATGACCCGCATCATTTGGGCCTTTATCAAAGATAAGCTCATCCTGCCCTATTTGGATCTTGATCTGCTCTATTATGATCTTGGGATCGAGGAGCGGGATCGCACCGATGATGCCATCACAGTGGCCGCTGCCGAAAAGACCCGCGAGGTTGGCGTGGCTGTGAAATGTGCCACCATCACCCCAGATGAAGCGCGGGTTGAGGAATTTGGCCTCAAACGGATGTATCGCAGCCCCAATGGGACAATCCGAAATATCCTAGGGGGCGTGATTTTCCGCCAACCGATTATTTGCAAAAACGTGCCCCGCCTTGTGCCCGGTTGGACGCAGCCCATTGTGGTGGGACGTCATGCCTTTGGCGATCAATACCGCGCCACCGATTTCCGCTTTCCAGGCAAGGGTAAGCTTACGATGAAATTTGTGGGCGAAGATGGCACCACGATTGAGCATGAGATTTTCGATGCCCCCGCCGCAGGTGTGGCGATGGGAATGTGTAACCTTGATCAATCTATCATTGATTTCGCCCGCGCCAGTATGAATTACGGGCTGAATTTAGGATGGCCCGTTTATCTGTCGACCAAAAACACCATTCTCAAAGCCTATGATGGCCGCTTTAAGGATTTGTTCCAGAAAGTGTATGACGAAGAATTCCGCCAGGCATTTGAAAAAAAGAAAATCTGGTATGAGCATCGCCTGATTGATGACATGGTGGCCTCTGCCCTGAAATGGTCGGGCGGCTATGTCTGGGCCTGTAAAAACTATGATGGTGACGTGCAATCCGACACTGTCGCCCAAGGATTTGGGTCGCTTGGGTTGATGACCTCGGTGTTGATGACGCCCGATGGCAAAATTGTCGAGGCAGAAGCCGCGCATGGCACCGTGACCCGTCATTACCGCCAGCACCAAAAGGGCGAGGCGACCTCAACCAATTCGGTCGCCTCCATCTATGCATGGACAGGCGGGCTTAAGCATCGTGCAAAACTGGATAACAATGACGCGCTGCTGCGCTTTGCGCAGACGCTTGAGAAAACCGTGGTCGATACGGTCGAAGCAGGCTTTATGACCAAGGATTTGGCGCTTTTGGTTGGGCCAGATCAGAAATGGCTGACCACGCAAGGCTTCCTTGAGAAAATTGATGAAAATCTGAACAAGGCACTGGTGGGCTAAGACCCCCCTTTTCTTTCAAGACCTTACACGCGCCGCACCCGTGCGGCGCGTTTTTTATGCGACAAAGCGGCCCTCACCCCTAAGTTGCAGGCCTCTCCTGCCGTTTCAACAGATGCGCGAACATCACCAAAGGGGCGCAGCCCCGCATTTGAAACGGAACCCATCTGAATGTTTTCACACAGCTTTCTCGCGGGCGTGATCCAATCCAATCAGGATCTCTCCCAAGCTTCGCTTGCCACGCGTATCTTGATCGGTCGTTTGCGCATCGAAATCCGAAACACCCCTACATTGCTTGAAGCCAAGATCGAGGAATTGGCTGATTTTGCCAAAGCAAATGCCTTCGCCGCCGATGATTTGGCGAAAATGCCCCGCTAACGAGGATAAAACAAAATGAAAAACGAAGTTTTGACCCTTGCGGAGGCATCCGCGCGCATCGTCTCAGGGGAAATCCTAAGCATTGCAGGCCACCCCGCTTATTTGGCGCAATTGCCAAAGGGAACTTGGATCGGGGGCAGCAGCCATTACTTTGTGACCTCGGAAGGTGGCAAAAAAATCGAAAACCGCCTCTATTGCACCAGTTTTGACGAGGCCGAAGCCGCAGAAATCCGCGTCATCGCCCCCGATAACTTAACCGATATCGCCACAGGGTATCAGACAGGCGGGGCAAGCCTGATCTTGATCCCCGCCTTTGGTCACGCGCATCGCCGCTTTGCGATTGAGGCGCAGCAAAACCCTGCTTTATTCGCGCAGCCCTTGATGGGATGGGTCGCAGGCACCGCGCTGGAGCGGATCGGTCAAGATCGTGCCAGTGTCATTGATGGCAGCACCGGTCAGAGCTACGAGGATGCCGCGATCGTGATGCATCTCGGCTTTGCCAAAGGGGTCACCCCCAACTTGGAGATTGTGAATATTTTCGAGCAGGCAGGGGATACGGCCACAAGCATTATTTTTGAAACCTCTGGTTTCGAAGCCGAAGATGCCATGATCAACGGGGCCAAGCAGAATTTGGCACGTTATTTGACGGCGCAAAATTGGGATGCGCGCTTGCCGCTCATCGCCAATTACGGCGGCGCCCATCTCAATGTGTCGATCAAATCGGTTGATGCCGATACAGGCATTGTCAGCTTCTATGCCCCTGTGCAGGAGGGCGTGGTCTATCGCCCCGCCGCAGCCCTTCCCGATGACTATGCCCAAGCCTTTGCCGCCTCGCTCAGCGATAAGGTCACAGGCGCTGATTACAGTTGTAATTGCATCTTGAACTATCTCTACGGCGAGATGGAGGGCAAATCAGTATCAGGATTCACAGGCCCAATGACCTTTGGGGAAATTGCCTATATGCTGCTGAACCAAACCCTTGTTCGGCTTGAACTGCAAAAGGCCGCGTAACGGCTTTTTTCAAGGCGGGCGGCTGTTACAGCAGCCCGTCTTCCATCACCCCATCGCGGCACATCTGCGCATAGAGCAAGCCCTCGCGCAGGCCACGATCGGCCACAGATAACCGATCCGTTGGCCATGCGCGCAGCAGCGCCTGCAAAATCGCAGAGCCTGACATAATCAGACTGTGCCGATCGCGCCCGATCCGCGGATCATTGCGCCGCCCCTCTGGCCCCAAGGCAAGGTAGGTTTGGATCACAGTGTCAATCTGATCCGATGTCATTCGCAGACCATCGACCTTGTTACGGTCATAGCGCTTGAGGCCCAAATGACTGGCCGCAACGGTTGTGACAGTGCCAGAGGTGCCGATGATCTGGAACCCTTCGCGCGCTTGATCTGCCGCATCGACATAGGGTGAAAATTTTGCAAGCTGTTCTTCGAAATACCATGACATCAGCGCAAACCGCGCCCCGTCATCTTCGACATCGTGATAAAGGTCTTTCAGGGTTGCCACGCCCAAAGGCACAGAAATCCAATCCACCACTTTCGCGCGGGGAAAAATGGTTTCCTCATGCCCAAACCCTTGATGCAGGCGCATGATCGCACGGGCGCGTTCCGAGGGCGCAACCCGAGACAGGTCGATCCAAACCAATTCGGTTGATCCCCCCCCGATATCCACCACCAAAAGCTGTTCGGTTTTCGCTGACACCAATGGCGCGCAGGAGATCACGGCCAGTTGCGCCTCTTCTTCGGGCTTGATGATCTCCATCTGCAAGCCCGTTTCGCGCTTCACAAGGTTGAGGAACTCGCCCCCATTGGTGGCGCGGCGGCAGGCCTCGGTGGCTACGATACGCATATGGCGCACTTGGTGTTGGGCCAGTTTGCGTTGACAGATTTTCAAAGCCCCAATCGCCCGCGCCATCGAGGCGCGCGACAAGCGCCCCGAGGCCTCTAGCCCGTGCCCCAGTTGCACCGATTTCGAGAAACTATCAACGATATGCAGATGCGTGCCTTTCGGCTGTGCAATCAACATTCGGCAGGAATTCGTGCCCAAATCAAGGGCGGCATAAAGATCGGCTGGGTCTGCTTTTTCGATCTGTGCGGGGGCGGCAGGTTTAGGTTTGCTATAAAATCTACGCTGCCCCTGCCCCATATTCGGATCAACGCCGCTTGGATCAGAAATATGCGCCACAGGCGCAGGGTTTACCCCGCCCTCTTTTGTATCTTTCTGTCGGTTTGGGTTGCGGCGTTTGCGGGCCATTTCTGCCCCTCCTTCATGGGCATGGTAGCGCCCCTATGAAAAAGCGACAACTGCTTTCGCGTGGCATTCGGGGGCAGTTGGGCGCTTTGGCGCATGATCATCATGAAAATTTTGGGATGTTCGGCCACTCGCAATGTGCGTATGCGCGGGCTATGTGCCTCTTACAAGGTCGGTTGCGCCGATTTTAGTGTCGAAATTAGTCCCATTGCGCGGGGGTTGCGCCCATATGGTGCGCCTTACGAGAAAGGAATCGCATCCAATGCCATCTGTGACCATCGTTTACTGGCGCGACATCCCTGCCCAAGTGATTGTGGGCAAAGGCCGCGCTGCAGCCAAATTGCCCCTGCCCGAACGGTTCGAGCAGGCAATTGACCGCTGCGCGATGAAGGTCGGGGCAAAAGATGACGAAGCCTATCTCGCCGAGTGGCGCCGCGTGGTAGATGCCGAGGTCGAAGGTGACCCATCCGACATCGCGCGCGTCTATGCAGATCGTTTGGATGCCGACTATGACACCGACCGCCTCAAGCGTTTGATCGCGGGCGATGGGGTTGAGGCAGCCTGATGAGCCTTGAGCGCGTGAGGGATCAGATTATGGCCTTGTTAAACTTTAAAAAACCAAGCGCGCCAGTCGCGCCCCATTCCCCTGAGGTTGAGGCCTTTCTTCAAGGCTATTCAATTGAGGTGATGCCGCGCACCGCCGAAAAGGTGGAAGATTTCCGCGCCCTTTTGCCTGAGGGCACCCGCGTCTATATCGCCCATATTGACGGCACCGAGATTGATGACATGGTCGCGACCGCAGCGCGCCTTGCCCGTGACGGGTTCGAGGTGATGCCGCATTTCCCCGCCCGCTCGATCAAAGACAAGGCCACGCTTGGCGATTGGATCGCGCGCTATCAGGGCGAGGCGGGTGTCACCTCTGGCCTCATCTTGGCAGGCGGCATCCCACAGGCGCATGGTGAATTTGAAAGCTCGATGCAGCTGTTGGAAACGGGGCTGTTTGATCAGGCAGGGTTCAAACGCTTGCATGTGGCAGGCCACCCCGAAGGCAACCGCGACATCGACCCAGATGGCAGCGATGCCAATGTGATGGAGGCTTTGCGTTGGAAACAGGCCTTTAGCGCGCGCACAGATGCAAAAATGGCCCTTGCCACGCAGTTCTGCTTTGAAGCCAAGCCCGTGATTGCATGGGCGAATGCCCTGCAGGCCGCGGGGATTGATCTGCCCGTCCATATCGGTATCGCAGGCCCCGCCAAGCTGCAAACCTTAATCAAATTCGCCATTGCCTGCGGCGTTGGCCCATCTCTGTCGGTTTTGCAAAAACGCGCCAAGGATGTCTCGAAACTTCTTTTGCCGTTCGAGCCTGACGAGATCATCGCAGAACTCGCCGCGCATAAGGCCGCAAATCCTGATTTCGGGATTGAATCCGTCCATTTCTTCCCGCTTGGCGGGATCAAGACAAATGCCCAATGGGCCATCGACCATGGCGGCGCATCCACGCGTCCGGCCGTTGAAGGAGTATAAGCCAGCATGACCCGCACCATCATTGAATCCCAAACCAAAACCACCGTGATCGGTTTTGACGAACCGTTTTGCGTGATTGGCGAACGGATCAACCCCACAGGGCGCAAAATCTTGAACGAAGAGCTAGAACGCGGTGACTTCTCACGCGTGCAAGCGGATGCCATTGCACAGGTGGCGGCGGGTGCGACCGTGTTGGACATCAACTCTGGCGCGGTGTTCTCGAACAAAATGGCCGAAGACCCCCGCTATGCCGACAATAACTTTGTTGAGCCTGCCTTGATGAAGGCCTTGGTCGAATGCGTGCAGGAAGTAACCGATTGCCCCTTGTGCATCGACAGCTCGGTTCCGGGTGCGTTGGAAAATGGTTTGGCCGCTGCCAAGGGTCGCCCGCTTTTGAACTCGGTCACAGGCGAAGAAGAACGCCTTGAGATGGTTTTGCCCTTGGTCAAGAAATACAATGTGCCCGTTGTTGCGATTTCTAACGATGACACAGGCATTTCCGAAGACCCCGAAGTGCGCTTTGCCGTTGCCAAAAAGATTGTTGAACGCGCGGCTGATTATGGCATTCCCGCCCATGATATCGTGGTTGACCCATTGGTCATGCCCATTGGCGCAATGGCCACAGCGGGCCATCAGGTCTTTACCCTTGTGCGCCGCTTGCGCGAGGAATTGGGCGTGAACACCACCTGCGGCGCGTCCAATATCAGCTTTGGCTTGCCCAACCGCCACGGCGTGAATAACGCGTTTTTGCCCATGGCCTATGCAGCGGGCATGACCAGTGCGATCATGAACCCAGTCGCCCTGCCCGTTGGCCCCAAAGCGATTGCCGAAAAGAAAGCCGCGATTGAGGCCGCAGGAATTATCCTGCCCGCAGATCTGGACGATGAAACCTTCGTCAAATTGTTCGGCATGGGCTCGACCAAGCCGCGCGCGGGCAAGGAGATGGAGGCGATCCGCGCCGCCAACCTGCTGCTTAACCAAGATGACGGCGGGGCTGCTTGGATCAATTTCAACAAAGATCCAGATGCCGCCGTGCAAGGGGGCCGCGCCAACCGCCGCGCAGGGGGTCGCCGCCGCGGCTAAGGCACCATTTTTTGAAAATCGCGGGCCAGAGCATATTTAACCTTATGCTCTGGCCTTTGCGCCAATAAAAGCAATGAAAGACCAAAACAGGATCCTTCCCGATGGGCAGCGCAAGCACAGATGACAAAGACCCTTTGGTGATTTTTACCCCTTCTGGCAAACGCGGTCGCTTTGCCAAAGGCACGCCCGTGCTGCAGGCGGCGCGCGCGCTTGGGGTGGATTTGGATAGTGTCTGTGGCGGGCGCGGCATTTGTTCCAAATGCCAGATCACCCCTAGTTTCGGTGAATTTGCCAAACATGGCGTCACAGTGCGCGAAGATGCCCTTTCCGAATGGAACGAGGTTGAAGCCCGCTATGACCGCGTGAAAGGTCTGATTTCAGGCCGCCGTTTGGGCTGTCAGGCCAAGGTATTGGGCGATGTTGTGATTGATGTGCCTGAAACCAGTCAGGTGCATCGTCAGGTCGTGCGCAAAGAGGCCTCAACCAAGCCTATTACCATGGACCCTGCCACGCGGATTGTCATGGTCGAGGTGGCCGAGCCTGATATGCATGAACCCTCGGGCGATTTTGAACGCTTGAAAGATGCCCTCGCACAACAATGGGATGTGCATCAGGTCAGCGCCGCCCTGCCCGTTTTGGCCAAGCTGCAAACCGTTTTGCGCAAAGGCAAATGGCAAATTTCAGTTGCCCTCTTTCAACCCGATGAGGGCGGCGTGGCGCAAATTCTTGAGATTTGGCCAAATCTTCATGAGGGCGGAATTTACGGCCTTGCGATTGATCTTGGCTCGACCACAATCGCGGCGCATCTGTGCGATTTGACCACGGGTGCAGTGATGGGCTCTGCGGGGATCATGAACCCACAAATCCGTTTTGGTGAGGATCTGATGAGCCGCGTCTCCTATGCCATGATGCAAGAAGGCGGTGCCACTGAGATGACCCGCGCGGTGCGCGAGGCCATTAACACATTAGCGGGGCAAATTGCCGAGGATGCGGGAATTGACCCCAAGCTGATCTTGGAAACCGTATTCGTCTGCAACCCCGTGATGCACCATTTGCTCTTGGGCATTGATCCTGTGGAATTGGGCCAAGCGCCCTTTGCACTGGCAACCTCGGATGCCTTGCGTCTCAATGCGCCTGACTTGGGGCTGTCTACATTGAACCCACAAGCGCAGATTTACCTGCTGCCCTGTATCGCGGGCCATGTGGGGGCCGATGCAGCGGCCGTGGCCCTGTCTGAGGCCCCAGAACAATCTGAGGATTTGGTGCTGATCGTGGATGTCGGAACCAATGCTGAAATCCTGCTTGGGAATAAGACCAAGGTTCTCGCCTGCTCCTCGCCCACGGGGCCTGCCTTTGAGGGGGCGCAAATCTCGTCAGGGCAACGGGCCGCGCCCGGTGCGATTGAGCATATCGAAATCGACCCCGCCACCAAAGAACCGCGGTTTCGCGTCATTGGCTGCGATCTGTGGTCTGACGAGGCAGGGTTTGCCGAGGCCACCGCGCAGACAGGCATTACGGGCATTTGTGGCTCTGGCATAATCGAAGCCGTGGCGGAAATGCGCGCCGCGGGCCTGTTGGACGGGTCAGGTCTGATTGGCAGTGCCGAGCAAACAGGAACCCCGCGGTCTATCCCCACAGGGCGCACCCATGAATATCTAATCTTTGACGGCACCGCCACGGGCGGGCCGCGCATCACCGTCACGCAAGGCGATATTCGCGCCATTCAATTGGCGAAATCCGCGCTTTATGCAGGCGCGCGTTTGTTGATGGATCAGATGGATGTAGACGCGGTCGATCGTGTGGTTTTGGCGGGGGCTTTCGGCGCGCATATCAGCCCAAAACACGCTATGATTTTGGGAATGATCCCCGATGCCCCGCTTGAGAAAGTCACAAGCGCCGGCAATGCCGCAGGCCATGGCGCGCGCATTGCGCTGTGCAACCGTGCGGCACGCAAGCGCATTGAGGGGGGCGTGCGCGCCATCCAAAAGGTTGAAACCGCGATTGAGCCAAGGTTTCAGGAACATTTCGTGGCCGCAAACGCCATCCCGCATAAAACCGCCGCCATGCCCCATCTGGCCACAGTGGTCAGCCTGCCAGATGTGAATTTTGGCGCCTCTGGCGGCGGGGGCAATGATGACGGGCGGCGGCGCAGACGGCGGGGCTGACTGAGAGAAAGGCAGAGGTTGACGAAACCCCTGCCTTATCGTATCGACTAGCGCATCAAGGCCATGCGCGGGTATGGTGAAATGGTATCACACGAGCTTCCCAAGCTCTTGGCGCGGGTTCGATTCCCGCTACCCGCTCCAGCCTGATGTCTTTCCCTAAAACACGACCTCTGACCCAAGACCCTGCGCGCGGGCACGGCTGAGGGCAGTTTGGGCTACGGCCAAATCCTGAAGCCCGACACCCGTGCCATCGAAAATCGTGATCTGATCGGGCGAGACACGGCCCTCGGTCGCCCCTGTGACCACCGCCCCCAAGGGGGTGATATCCTCGCGCCCAATCAAGCCTTGCGCCACGGCGTGTTGCGCCTCGCCGATGGTGACAGATTGTGCCACTTCATCGGTAAAGACCGCAGCGCGCGCAAAGAGTGCAGGATCAATCTCCTGCTTGCCGATTGTATCGGTTCCCATCGCAGAGATATGGCAGCCCGCACGAACATGATCCGCAAGCAGGCTTGCGGCATTGGATGAGGTAATGGTGATGATCACATCGGCCTCCTGCATCGCGGCCAGATCAACGGGGGTGAACTCAACCCCCGCTTCGGCACAGACCTCCGCCAAGCGGGACAGGCGGTCAGGATTGCGGTTCCATCCCAAAACGCGAGTGAATTTGCGCACCCGCAAGGCCGCGCGCAATTGAAATGCCGACTGATGCCCCGCGCCCACCATGCCCAAAACTTGGGCATTGGGACGCGCCAATTGATCAATCGACAGGGCCGATGCGGCGGCGGTGCGCAGGGCCGTCAACAGGTTCCCCCCCACCATCGCGGTGGGGCGGCCTGTTTCAGGATCAAATAACAGCACACAGGATTGATGATTGATCAAACCGCGCGCGGCATTTCCGGGGAAATACCCGCCCGATTTCACCCCCATCACCGCGCCTGCGCGGTCAAAGCCCGACTTGAACCCGTATTGACGCCCCTCGCCCAAGGCCTCGCGGATCACGGGGAAATTATAGGCATCCCCATCGGCCATCGCGGCGAAACACCCGCGCATCGCATCAAACGCATCTTCGGCACTGACAAGATCGGCAATCAAACGTTCTGGAATGATATACATCGTCCCCCCGCCTCAATAGGCCTTGCCACGGGCCGAGATGGGCCAAACCACCTCAACCTTGCCGCCCCGCACGCCGACATACCAATCATGCACGTTGCAGGTCGGGTCACAGTGACCTGGCACAAGACGCAGCTTTTCATTGATGGCCAAAACACCTTTTGGGTCGGCCACCACGCCATGCTCATCGCTGCATTTGACATATTCGACATCATCGCGCCCATAGATCACAGGCAAGCCACTATCGACCGATTGCGCCTTGAGCCCCGCATCGACAATCGCCTTATCGGCCTTGGCATGGCTCATCACCGAGGTCAGGATGAACAGGGCATTTTCCCATTCGCCGCGGTCAATGCGGTTGCCGTTTGCATCAAGAATGCGGCCATAATCCGCATCCATAAAGGCGTAAGAGCCACATTGAAGCTCGTTATAGACGCCCGATGTGCTTTCGAAATAATAGCTGCCTGTGCCGCCACCGCCCACGATATCGCAGGCAATCCCTTCTGCGGCCAATGTATCGACCGCGTCCTTGACCATGGCCACGGCAACCGCAATTTTCGCTTTGCGGTCTTCATAGTGATCAAGATGCTGCATTGCGCCCTGATAGGCCTGAATGCCCGCAAATTTCAGCCCCTCGGCCGCATCAATGGCGCGGGCTAAGGCCACAACCTCGGGGGTGGTGGTGACACCACAGCGCCCTGCCCCGCAGTCAATCTCAACCAGACATTCGATGACCGTGCCGTGACGGGTGGCAGCCGCAGAAAGATCGGCGATGTTGCTCAGATCATCGACACAGCAAATCGCGCGCGCGCCCAAAAGCGGGATACGGGCCAAGCGATCAATTTTTTGCGGGTCGCGCACCTGATTGCTGACCAAAACATCCCGAATACCGCCGCGGGCAAAAACTTCGGCTTCGCTTACCTTTTGGCAACAGACACCACAGGCCCCGCCAAGGCTTTCTTGCAACTTCGCCACATCGACCGATTTATGCATCTTGCCATGCACACGATGGCGCATCCCATGGGCGGCGGCATAATCGCCCATTTTCTTGATGTTGCGCTCAAGCGCATCGAGATCAAGGATCAAGCACGGGGTCTGGATATCCGCCTCCGCCATGCCAGGCAGCGCGGGAATGTCATAGCCAACTTCCAGATTTTCAAAACTTGTATGGGTGTTCATGCTCTTAGCCTTTCATCCATGGCAAACGGTCTAAATCGACATTGCCGCCTGTAATAATCACCCCAGTGCGCTTGCCCGCAAAGAGATGTTTGCTCTTCAAAATCACCGCCAAGGGCACAGCACAGCTTGGCTCGATCACAATTTTCATGCGCGCCCAAGTCAGTTTCATCGCGTCCACGATTTCATCTTCGCTTGCGGTCAGAATATCGGTGACATGGGATTTCACAAAATGCCAAGTCAGGTCTTTCAGCGGCACTTTCAAACCATCCGCGATGGTCTGGGGCGCGTCATCCGCGATGATATGGCCTGCCCGAAAACTGCGCGCGGCATCATCCGCTTGGTCTGGTTCGGCGGCATATATTTCGATCTCTGGGGCGATATTTGACAGCGTCAAACAGGTGCCAGAGATCATACCACCCCCGCCAATTGGGGCCACCACAGCGTCAAGATTGGGCACATCTTCGATCAATTCGCGCGAACAGGTGGCTTGGCCTGCAATCACGCGCGGATCATTATAGGGATGCACAAAATTGCCGCCTGTTTTGGCCTGCACCTCGGCAAAGACCGCCTCGCGCGAGGTTGTCGAAGGCTCACATTCGGTGATGATCCCGCCATAGCCCCGCACGGCATCTTTTTTGGCCTGCGGCGCGCTATGCGGCATCACCACATGGCACGGAATGCCCCGCCGCCCTGCGGCATAGGACAAAGACAACGCGTGATTGCCGCTCGAATGGGTGCAAACGCCACGCGCGGCCTCGGCATCGGACAGGCCAAACACCGCATTACATGCACCGCGCACCTTGAAGGCGCCTGCCTTCTGAAAGTTCTCACATTTAAAGAACATCTCACCCCCGACCAACTCGTTCAAAAAGCGCGAGGTCAGAATGGGCGTGCGGTGGATATAGGGCGTGATCCGTGCGTAGGCATCAAGGCTGTCTTGATAGCTTGGCACGGAAATTGGGCTAAGGTCGTTCATATTTTTACCCTTTCATTCAGCAGCTTGGCGAAGGGCGGTTTGATCCGCGCGGAAATAATCCTGCGCAGCGGCAACCCCTGACCCAAGCGGAATATCCCATCCCAGATCGGCCATGCACATTTCGGCGGTGGCTAGACCGGAAAGAACCATTACATCGGTCAACATTCCCAGATGGCCAATGCGAAACACCTTGCCTGCGACCTCGCCCAGACCCACACCAAAGGCCACGCCGTATTTGGTGGCGGCAAGCTGCGCGAGTTCAGTGCCGCATTTCCCCGCAGGCACCATCACCGCCGTCACTGTGTCAGAGGCCGTGGCAGGATCGGTTGCACAAATCTGCAGACCCCATGCTGCAACAGCGCGGCGCACCCCTTCGGCCAATCGGTGGTGACGGGCATGAACAGCCTCCAACCCCTCGCCCTCAAGAAGTGCGATAGAGTGAGACAGGCCCGCGATCAGACCAACAGAAGGGGTATAGGGATATCCCCCCGTCGCGTAGGATTTCAGCATATCGCGGAAATCAAAGAAACAGCGCGGCAGGGTGGCACTGTCCATTGCCGCCAAGGCCTTGGCGCTGACGCCCAAAATCGCAAGGCCTGCAGGCAGCATGAAGCCTTTCTGGCTACCTGCCACCGCAATATCGACCCCCCATGCGTCAAATTCAAATGGCATAGACGCAATGGATGACACGCCATCGACAAACAGCATCGCATCATGACCTGCAGCATCGAGGGCCGCGCGTATCCCCGCAATATCAGAGCGCACCCCTGTCGCGGTTTCATTATGGGTGGCAAGAACGACTTTGATCTTGCCCTGAACATCCGCGCGCAACGCCGCCTCAATATGCGCAATCGGGGCCGCCTGCCCCCATGGCACATCAATGATCTGGACGTTCAGACCATGGCGTTGGCACATGTCAATCCAGCGATGGCTGAACATGCCAAACCGCGCGGCAAGAACAGTGTCACCCGGACTCAATGTGTTGGTGATGGCCGCCTCCCACCCGCCTGTGCCTGTCGAGGGCAGCAAGATCACTTCGCCCTCGGTCATTTTCAACACGCGGCGCACCCCCGCCACGGCAGGCTTGAACATCGCGCCAAAGGCGGGACTGCGGTGGTCAAGCGTAGGCATATCACAGGCTTTGCGAACGCTCTCTGGGATATTGGTTGGCCCAGGAATGAAAACTGGATTTTGAAACGACATTTCGTGCGGCCCTCCCTTCAAAGGTTGGATGCAGATTAGCAGGGGGGCTTTACAGCTCGCAATTTTTTCGAAATAATTTTTTAATAGGTGAAAAAATAGTTTTTCATCAAAAAATTCAATGCGTTGCAGTTTTTCAATTCTCTCTTTGCAGATGAAAGGGCCGCAAATATGACATCATCCACGCGTCAAAGGGGCCGTCCGAAGGCCTTTCATGATAAGACCGAACAAAACACGGTGCAGGCCCTAGATCGCGCGCTTGCCGTGATGGAGGTGGTGGCACAAAAACCTGGTTTGCGGCTTTCTGAACTGGCCGAGGAAACAGGTCAGGCCACCGCAACGCTCTATCGTGCGTTGACCACATTGCAGACGCGCGGGATGGTCGAATGCGATGAGATGCAGCAGGTCTGGCATATCGGCGCAGGCGCCTTTCAAATCGGGTCTGCTTTTTTGCGCCGCACCAATGTTGTGGAACGATCCCGCGCAGGCATGACGCGGCTGATGCGCGAAACGGGCGAGACTGCAAATTTGGGTGTCGAAATGCAGGATGAGGTTTTATTCCTGACCCAAGTCGAAACCCATGAGGCGATCCGCGCCTTTTTTCCACCTGGAACCCGCGCGCCGATGCATGTCTCTGGAATTGGCAAGGCGCTATTGGCATGGCTTCCGCCAGCCCATGTGCAGTCAATCATCCTCAAACGGGGCTTGTCGGCCTTTACCCCGCATAGCCTAACAGATGAGGCGGCCTTGCGCGCCGATCTTGATCAGGCTCGCGCGCGCGGATTTGCCATTGATGACCAAGAGCGCGCCGAAGGAATGCGCTGCATTGCAGCCCCGATCTTCAATGTGCATCGCGAACCTGTGGCGGGCATCTCAATCTCTGGCCCCGCATTCCGGCTGTCGCTGACACGTTCCATGGATTTTGGCGGCATGGTGCGCGAAGCCGCCGATCAGGTTACCGCCGCCATTGGGGGGCGCTGCCCCTAACGCGCCCTAGCGCGCGGCCTGCACCCATGCCACGATGGCGCGGCGCGCCTCATCATCCATTGCAAAGGCATTTGGGGGCGGCATCGCATGGGAAACGCCCGCCTGTGTATAAATCTGGCTGGCATGACGGGCCACATCCGCCTCGGTTTCGAGATAGACATTTTTCGGTGCCCAACGGATACCATCCCATGCGGGTTCACGGGCATGGCACATCGAGCAATTGCCGATCACGGCATAATAGGCCTCTTCAAACCCGTCTGCCGCGACCATCTCGGCCTCATAGGGCGTCAAGGCGCGGCTTGCGGCGGCCTCGTAGGTTTCCGCCATGCGCGGGATTGATAGCCAAGCGATGATAATCATCAGCAAGACCGTGACCGCCCATGTCCAATGCGGCCCCTTGCCCGTGGCGTGCATCGTGTTGAAATAATGGCGAATGGTCACACCCGTCAGGAAGATCAAGCTTGCAATGATCCACGAATATTCGGTCGCAAAGGCGAGCGGATAATGATTGGACAGCATCAGAAAAATAACGGGCAGCGTGAGGTAATTGTTATGGGTCGAGCGCAGCTTGGCGATCTTGCCATATTTCGCATCAGGCGTGCGTCCCGCCTTGAGATCTGCCACCACAATACGTTGGTTCGGCATGATCTGGAAAAACACATTCCCCGTCATAATGGTCGCGGTAAAGGCCCCCAAATGCAGCAGCGCCGCCCGCCCCGTAAAGACCTGATGATACCCCCAAGACATCACCACAAGGATTACAAACAGGATCAACATCAAGGTCGTGGGGTTCTCACCCAAAGGCGATTTGCACAATTGGTCATACAGAACCCACCCCAAGGCCAACGAGCCGCCCGAGATCAAAATCCCCTGCCACAGCGCCAGATTGGCCTTTGTCGGGTCAAGCAAGAACAACTCGCCCCCGACCCAATAGACAATCATCAACAAAGCTGCACCTGAGACCCAAGTCATATAGCTTTGCCATTTGTGCCAGATCAGATGCTCAGGCATGTTTTCAGGGGCGACCAAATACTTCTGAATGTGGTAAAAGCCGCCGCCATGCACCTGCCATTCTTCGCCATAGGCCCCTTTGGGCATATTCGGCACAGGCCGCAGCCCCAAATCCAAGGCAATGAAAAACAAGGATGCACCAATCCACGCCATCGCCGTGATGACATGCAGCCACCTGACGGAAAACGCGATCCAATCCCAAATGATGGCCAGATCATACATACCGGCATCTCCCTGTTGTTACTTGTCTTTCCTGCATACTAGGCGGCTGAGCTTTATTCTGCTATTACGGGCAAACGCCAAGCAGTATCAAAAAAAGCAAAACAATGTCCTATATTGATAATATCCGAACCTTTGTCCGTGTCTACGAGCTTGGGTCAATGTCGGCGGCAGGGCGCGATTTGCGCATCTCACCTGCCGTGACATCCTCGCGGATTTCTCAACTTGAGGAACATTTGGGCGTGCGTCTGTTTCAGCGCACAACCCGCAACCTCACCCCCACCGAGCAGGGCCAAGCCTTTTATCGGGGGGCAACGCGGATTTTGGAATCGGTCGAGGATGCCGAAGCGCAGATCGTTAACATCACAGAGAACCTCAAAGGCAGTCTCTATGTGGCCGCACCTTTGGGGGTGGGTCGGCGCTTGATCGCGCCCCATGTGCCAGATTTTATCGCGCAATACCCTGAAATTCACGTGCGTCTGCGCCTGTCAGATCGCAAGATTGATCTGACCACCGAAGGGCTTGATCTGGCGTTTTTCCTTGGGGAACCTGAGGATAGCAATCTGCGCATCCGCAAGATTGCGGATGTCGCGCGGGTGTTGTGTGCAGCGCCTGCCTATATCGCCGCGCGGGGCATGCCCAAATCAGGCGCTGATCTCGTGACCGAGCGGCATGAATGCCTCAACTTGCGCTTTCCAGGGGCCAAGGAATTTCAATGGCGGTTGCAAACCAAAGCAGGGTTTGAGCGGTTCCGCGTGGCAGGGCGTTACGAATCCGATGATGGCGATGTCCTGACAGATTGGGCTTTGGCGGGGCATGGGATTGTAATGAAACCCATCTTTGAGGTGGCCGAGCATCTCAGCTCAGGCGCGCTTGTGCCCGTGGCAACGGAAACCCCACCCGCCCCTATTCAAATGGCCTGTTTGTTCACCCATCGGCGCAGACAAGACCCCAAAACGCGGCTTTTCATGGAATTCATGATTGACCGCGTGGGGGATGTGATCCGCAACAGCGCGCGCGATTAACTGCCGCGATAGGTGGAATAGCCAAAAGGCGACAGCAAAAGCGGCACGTGGTAATGCGTGTCTTCTGACATGCCAAAGCGGATCGGGATCATATCCAAGAAACGGGGGCTTTCTTTTGGCACGCCTTGCGCGTCAAGATAGGCGCCTGCGTGAAAGCAGAGCTCATAAACCCCGCGCGCAAATTCCGCCCTTGGCAAAATCTGCGCATCGGTGCGCCCGTCTGCATTGGTTTCAACAGTTTTGATCAACTCCGCCCCTGCATCGCTGATGCGATAAAGATCAATTTTCATGCCTGCCGCAGGGCGGCCCGTTGCCGTATCCAAAACATGGGTGGTCAAATATCCCGCCATCGCGCGCGTCCTTTTGCCTGTAAATGAACCCTAGAAAATCTCAAAACTTGCGCCCATGATAGGCGAGATTATGCGCCTGATACAGTGCAGAGCGATCAAAAGAGTGCTTATAGATTTTTTTTAAAATCATCTGCGATTATCTGCATTATGCCATAGAAAAACAAACGAGGCTGATATGACACGCTACCCCCGAGATTTACGCGGCCACGGGCCAGACGCGCCCCATGCCGCTTGGCCCAATGGCGCGAAAATCGCTGTGCAGATCGTGCTGAATTACGAGGAAGGTGGCGAGAACAATATCCTGCATGGCGATGCTGCGTCCGAGGCCTTTTTATCCGAGATCACAGGCGCGCAACCATGGGTTGGGATGCGCCATTGGAATATGGAGTCGATCTACGAATATGGTGCGCGTGCAGGGTTTTGGCGGCTTTATTCCATGATGTCCGACCTGCCCGTGACAGTTTATGGTGTGGCCACGGCCCTTGCCCGCAGCCCCGAACAGGTGGCGGCGATGAAACAGGCGGGTTGGGAAATTGCCAGCCATGGCCTAAAATGGGTGGAACACAAAGATATGCCCCCCGAAGAAGAGCGCGCGCAAATCCGCGAGGCCATCCGCCTGCATACTGAGGTCACAGGAACCCCGCCACGCGGGTGGTATACGGGACGCTGTTCCATGAACACTGTGGATCTTGCCGCGCAAGAGGGGGATCTGGCCTATATCGCAGACAGCTATGCCGATGACCTGCCCTATTGGGTCAAGGCGGGCGGCAAGGATCAGCTGATCGTGCCGTATACGATGGATTGCAACGATATGCGCTTTGCCATCCAAGCAGGTTTCACCGAAGGCGCGCAATTCGAGCGCAGCTTGATCGACACCTTTGATCAGCTTTACGCCGAAGGGGCGGCAGGCGCGCCCAAGATGATGTCGATCGGTCTGCATTGCCGCCTTGCAGGGCGCCCTGCCCGTGCGCTGGCGCTGAAACGCGCGCTTGCGCATTTCCAAGCACATGAGGGCGTTTGGTTCGCCACTCGCGCGGAGATTGCCGATCATTGGGCCGCGACCCACCCCGTGACCGCGCGCATGACCCCCTCGCAAATGACACGGGAGGAATTTGTCGCCGAATTTGGGGGCATGTTTGAGCATAGCCCGTGGATTGCTGAACGTGCCTTTGAGATGGAGCTTGGTGCCGCACATGATTGCGCGGCGGGGGTTCATTCGGTTCTTGCACGCGCCTTTCGCAGCGCCAGCGCGGCAGAACAGCTTGGGGTGTTGCAAGCCCACCCTGATCTGGCGGGAAAACTGGCCGCGGCCAAGCGTCTGACGGCAGACTCCACCGCCGAGCAAGCCTCAGTCGGGCTTGATAGCCTGACAGATGCAGAACGCGCCGAATTCACCGCCTTGAATGACCGCTATACCGAAGCCTTCGGATTTCCCTTTATCATCGCCGTGCGCGACAACACCAAGGCCAGTATCTTGGAGGCCTTCAAGCGCCGGGTGACGCAATCGCGCGATGTGGAATTCACCGAAGCCTGCCGTCAGGTCGAGCGTATCGCAGAATTGCGTCTGATAGATCGGTTTGCACAATGAAAATCATCATCGAACCCATGACCGCCGATGCCTTCGCCCCGTTTGGCGATCTGCTTGAGGCGAAAGGCATGCCTGATAAGATCATCAATCAAGGCCTATGTGGCCGTTTCCACGACCGCGCGCGGATGGATTTTTCGGATGGGCGTGCGGGGATCAGTATCTTTCACGCAGAAAAGCGCGATTTGCCCTTAAAGCTTCATCTGGTCGAGCGGCACCCTGACGGATCTCAGGCCTTTGTTCCGATGAGCCACCAGCCGTTTTTGGTGGTCGTGGCAGAAGATCAAAACGGCACACCGCAAAACATCCGCGCCTTTCTGACCGAGGCAGGGCAAGCGATCAATATTCACCGCGGCGTCTGGCACGGGGTGCTGACGCCGCTTTATGACCCTGGTCTTTTCGCGGTCATCGACCGCATCGGCGAAGGCCCCAATTTAGAAGAATATTGGCTGCCTGATGAAGTGATTATCGCCACCTCATAGGGGCATGTGGCGGTTCACATCTTTGTAAAGCAGATAGCGGAACTTGCCCGGCCCCCCTGCATAGCAGGCTTGCGGGCAAAAGGCGCGCAGCCACATATAATCGCCCGCCTCAACCTCGACCCAATCCGTGTTGAGGCGATAGACGGCCTTGCCCTCTAGCACATAAAGACCATGCTCCATCACATGGGTTTCCAGAAACGGGATCACCGCGCCCGGTTCAAATGTCACGATGGTCACATGCATATCATGGCGCAGGTCAGCAGGGTCAACAAAGCGCGTGGTGGCCCATTTCCCTTCTGTGCCCGCCATTGGCGTGGGCGCGATATCGCGCTCGTTCAAGATCAAAACATCAGGGTGATCAAGACCTTCAACCTCTTGATAGGCCTTTCTGATCCAATGAAACCGCACAGGCGACTGCCCGCGATTATATAATTCCCATGCATGGGCAGGCGGCAGATAGGCGTAACCGCCCTCCTCCAACAGATGGGTTTGACCATCCACTGTTAGGCTTGCTTCGCCCTCCACCACAAAAAGAACCGCTTCGGCCTCCTCATCGGTTTCAGGGCGCGCGCTGCCACCTTCGGGCGCGACTTCCATGATGTAATGCGAAAAGGTTTCAGCAAAGCCCGACAGGGGCCGCGCAATCACCCAAAGGCGGGTTTTCTCCCAAAAGGGCAGGAAACTGGTGGTAATATCGCGCATCGTGCCGCGTGGGATCACGGCATAGGCCTCGGTAAAGACCGCGCGATCTGTCAAAAGCTGTTCCTGCGGGGGATGGCCGCCTGTGGGGGCGAAATATTTGGGGGTCATAAAGGCAACTCACATTGAAAACTGAGACAATGATAGGCGCTTGTTGCGGCGCTGTCGCACCCAAAAAGCACGAAGGCAGTTTTCGGGTTTATTTGATAATTTCAGCACTCTATTAGGCAATTTTTGCAGACTGCACCTTAGGCAAGCCGCCCATCTCAAGGATCAGATCAACGATTTTCTCCACGCCCTGCTCATTGCGCAATTGCGCCATCACGAAGGGCCGCCCTGCCCGTGCGCGGGTGGCGTCAGCCTCCATCACCTCAAGCCGCGCCCCGACATAAGGCGCGAGATCAGTTTTGTTGATCACCAAGATATCCGAGCGTGTCAGTGCAGGCCCGCCTTTGCGCGGAATATCCTCGCCCGATGCCGTATCAATCACATAAATCGTCAAATCCGCCAATTCAGGGCTGAATGTCGCCGATAGGTTATCGCCGCCGCTTTCGATCAACACGATCTCAAGGTCAGGGTGGCGCGCCTGCATTTGCGCAATTGCGGCCAAATTGATGCTGGCATCCTCGCGGATGGCCGTATGGGGGCACCCCCCCGTCTCAACCCCAATGATCCGATCAAGGGGCAGGATCTGCATCCGCATCAGCGCCTCTGCATCCTCTTGGGTGTAAATGTCATTGGTGATGACACCGATGGAAAACTGGGTTTTCAGACGCGCGGCGAGCCTTGCGGTCAGCGTGGTTTTACCCGCGCCAACAGGGCCACCGATCCCAATTCGAAGCGGGCCATTTGGGGAAAGATTGGTCATGATTGAAACATCCTCGCAGGGGCCAACCCGTGGTGTGCGGCGGCAATGTCAGAAAGAAAGGCGGTGCTGTGCAAATCATCCAAACTTGCGGTTTCAGCAGTCGGGGCAAGGGCGGCAATCTGGGGCGAAAGCCGCGCCAATATCCCTTGTGCCGCCACCTGCCCCAAGGGCATCAAGCGTTGCGCCGCAGCGACAAGATTTGCGAAAAACCCCTGAAGATAGAGGGCCGCCGCATCGGCGGGCGCAATCCCGCGCTGTGCGGCTACAAAGCCTAGCGCGATTGGCACAAACAGATCAGGCAGGCCATCCTGCCCCCAAACATCGCGCATCAAGGCGCTGAAACTGGCCCCCATATTTTGCGCCTCGCGCAGACGGGGGGCCGCGAACTGCCATGCGCGGGCCTCATCTTGGAGTGCGATCAAGGCGCCATGCCCCTCGGCTTTGGCGCCAAGCCCGATCCAAATCGCATCATTGCGCCCCGTGCCATGATGCAGCAGGTCACATAACCAATCCTCAAGATCATCGGCAGATGTGATTAGCCCGTCTTGAATGGCGGCCTCAATCCCATGACTAAAGGCAAAGCCCCCCACAGGGAAGGCAGGCGAAACCCACTGCGCCAGTGTGATATAATCGGCATCAATGCGCATGGGGCATATGCGCGCTTGCACCATGTTCATGGGCATGGGTGCGCCCATGACCATAGGCCCCGCCCTCGGGGGTGAAGGGGCGGGTTTCTTCCACCAAATCCGCCCCAAGTTGCCCCAACATATGCGCGATTACGGGATCGCGGCGGATGATCAGACAGCCTTGCCCAATCTCGCAAGGGGTGTGGCGATTGCCAATGTGCCACGCGAGACGCGCCAAGTTTTCACCTCGGATGACCAACACCGCCTCAGGGGCGGCGCGCACCGCAATGCGGCGACCATCGGTCAGCACCAAAACATCCCCCGCGTCCAGCGATGTGGTCTGCGCCAAATCCAATAAAAATGCCCGTCCACCATCGCTGATAAGGCGCTTGCGGCGTAGAAACCGCGCCTCGTAATCCAGCGTGATCGTGTCAAAAGAAAGGGCCACGCCCGTGACAGGCCCACGCATCACCTCATGGCACAAGGGTAGATCAGTCATCCTTCCCCCCCTTTTCAGAATAGGAAATAGCGCTGCGCCATTGGCAGCACCTCGGCAGGTTCGCAGATCAGCAATTCCCCATCTGCGCGCACCTCATAGGTTTCAGGGTTCACCTCGACCTGTGGGGTGGCGGTGTTCAGCTTCATATCCGCCTTGCCGATGGCGCGGGTGTTGCGCACGGCAAGGGTGGTCTTGGCAAGGCCAAGCGCGGATTTGATGTCGCGCGATTGCGCGGCCTCGGATACAAAACTGACCGAGCCGCGTTCCACCGAACGCCCATAAGCCCCCCACATGGGGCGCGAATAGACGGGCTGCGGGGTCGGGATTGAGGCATTGGGATCGCCCATTTGCGCCATGGCAATCGTGCCGCCGATTAAGACCATCTCAGGCTTGACCCCGAAAAAGGCGGGTGACCACAGCACCAAATCGGCACGCTTGCCGACCTCAATCGAGCCAATCTCATGCGAAATTCCATGCGCAATGGCGGGGTTGATCGTGTATTTCGCGACATAGCGGCGGACGCGGAAATTGTCATTCTCGCCCGTCTCTTCGGGCAGGCGGCCGCGTTGTTTGCGCATCTTATCCGCCGTTTGCCATGTGCGGATGATCACTTCGCCCACCCGCCCCATCGCCTGACTGTCAGACGCAATGATCGAAAAAGCGCCCATATCGTGCAGGATATCTTCGGCGGCGATGGTTTCGCGGCGGATGCGGCTTTCGGCGAAGGCGATATCTTCGGGGATGGATTTGTCCAGATGGTGGCAGACCATCAACATATCGAGATGTTCCTCGACCGTGTTCACGGTGAAGGGCCGTGTTGGGTTGGTTGAGGACGGGATCACATGTGCCTCGCCGCAGATTTTGATGATGTCAGGCGCATGACCGCCCCCCGCCCCTTCGGTGTGGAAGGCATGGATCGTGCGGCCTTTCAGCGCCTTGATCGTATGTTCGACAAAACCCGACTCGTTAAGCGTGTCGGTATGGATCATCAACTGCACATCCATCGCATCGGCCACGCTGAGGCAGCAATCAATCGCCGCAGGCGTGGTGCCCCAATCTTCGTGCAGTTTCAGCGCGCAAGCCCCGCCCAAAATCTGTTCCTCAAGGGCGGCGGGTAGGCTAGCATTGCCCTTGCCCGCGAAGGCAAGGTTCATCGGAAAGGCATCCGCCGCCTGCAACATCCGCCCCAAATGCCAAGGCCCGGGCGTGCAGGTGGTGGCAAGCGTGCCATGCGCAGGCCCCGTGCCCCCGCCCAACATCGTGGTAAGGCCCGAATGCAGCGCATCTTCGATCTGCTGCGGGCAGATATAGTGAATATGGCTGTCAAACCCGCCAGCCGTCAGGATACGCCCCTCGCCCGCGATGATCTCGGTGCCTGCGCCGATGGGGATGGTGACATCGGGTTGCGTGTCGGGATTTCCCGCCTTGCCGATGGCGGCGATGCGCCCATCCTTCAGGCCGATATCGGCCTTGTAAATGCCTGTGTAATCGACCACCAAAGCATTGGTGATGACCGTGTCCATCACGCCTTCAGCGCGGGTCAATTGCGATTGGCCCATGCCATCGCGGATCACCTTGCCGCCGCCAAACTTGACCTCCTCCCCATGGGGGCCTGTGAGATCACGCTCGACCTCGATGATCAAATCTGTATCGGCAAGGCGCAGTCGGTCGCCTATGGTCGGCCCAAACATCCCTGCATGATCGCGGCGCGAAATTGAGGCAGGCATCACAAATCCCCCATGATTGCGGCGTTAAAGCCAAAGACCCGCCGCGCCCCAGAAATCGGGATCAGAGTGACCTCGCGGCGCTGACCGGGCTCGAACCGCACCGATGTGCCTGAGGCAATATCAAGGCGCATCCCACGGGCGGCCTTGCGGTCAAACTCCAGCGCGGGGTTGGTTTCAGCGAAATGATAATGGCTGCCCACTTGCACAGGCCTGTCGCCCGTATTGGCAACCACGACCGTCACCGCCTCGGCACCCGCATTCAGGGTCAAATCCCCTTCTGCAACAAACAGCTCGCCCGGGATCATTTCCACTGCTCCGCAATGATCAAAACAGCCAATCCAATTGCGCCAAGCGCGCCAAGCGCCACGGCCCAAGGTTCGACCCCATGCGGGTGAAGATGCAGCCCCTCATGCGCACTTGCGGGGCCAGCAAGCATGAGGGACAAGGCAGAAAGGATCATAGTTTTCATGAATTTATTCCTTTATCTTCAACGAATAGGGTTATGGACAGTGACCAGTTTTGTGCCATCGGGAAATGTGGCCTCGACCTGCACCTCGTGGATCATCTCAGGCACGCCTTCCATACATTGATCGCGCGTGATGACATGGCCCCCTGCCTGCATCAAATCCGCCACGCTGCGGCCATCACGGGCCCCTTCGACCACCGCATCGGTGATCAGCGCAATGGCCTCGGGATGGTTCAGCTTCACCCCCCGCGCAAGGCGGCGGCGGGCCACCTCAGCGGCCATCGAGATTAGCAGTTTATCTTTTTCACGGGGGGTGAGGTTCATCTCTTACAGGCTCCAAGAACGGGGAAGATCATGGGGGGATAAGGCGCGCAAAACGGGCACCAAAGTGCGGCGCAGGCCAAACCCATCTTCGGCCAGAATGCGCACGAGCAATAAACCCGCTTGCGGGGCTGATACGGCAGCGGTTTGGGGCAACAGGGTGCGGATCATCTCAAGCTTGGCGCAGGCGTCAGGCGCGGCACATATCACCGTGGCAAATCCCGCAGCCCCCTGCCCGATGGCCGCACGCGCAAGATGGGCGTGAAGATCACCCTCCATCCGCAGCGCATCGCGATAGAGGGGGCGCCCTGCGCGGGTGATGCTGATGTGATCTTGCAGATAGCCCTGTCGCACCACCTCGCCCATCGCGGCGCGCCCAAGGATAACGCTTTCTGCCGCCAATAGATATGCGTCTTCGGCCATCTCTACGCAGAGGCGCCGCCGCAGCGCGCCGCCATCAAACAAGATCACCTCTTGCGGCAGCCATGACAGCGCAGCCCCCGCTGCAATGGTTAACTGCGTGCTGACCTGACCACGGCCCGTTGCGGCGCGATAGATGCGTTCGGCCGATTGCGTGGTCAGGGTCAGATGCCCGCCCGCCACATCGCCCACAATGGCGAAGCGATCTCCGCCAGTGATGCCGCCTGCAGTGTTGATCAGCACTGCCTCAACGGTGCCTTCGCGGCGCGGAAACAGCGCGCGCAATGATCCTTCGGCCCGAAAATCCTGTAATCGCCCCGAGTGCCCCAAGCCCACACGCAAAGCCCCCTTTGCACGCGGGGGGGCGCATGGTGGCGATATGGGCAAAGTTTCAGTCACGCGGAGGCGGCCTTGATGATGGATTGCACGTCTGGCCCAGGATTTCCCTCTCGGGCAGCAAGGAAAAGAGGCGCGCTTGGCCCCAATCGGCCCCTGCGGATGATTGATTAAATTTTAATCGAAATTTTGATCCGCGCTCAAAAATAGCGCGAAATGAAAAGCCCCCGCAGCGCGTGTCTGCGGGGGCCAAATCGCTCGGGTCAGTTTGGCGCGCGCTCTGCCCATCCTGCAAAGATACGCTCAAGCGCCACAACCACATAGAACAGCAAGATACCAAGGGCGGCCAACATGAACAGCACCGCAAACATCAATGGATAATCTGCGCTAATCCGCCCTGAATCGAACAATGCCCCAAGGCCGCGACCATGCGGGCTGACGATTTCCATCAAATTTGTGCCAATAAAGGCCAAGGTGACGGCAACCTTCAACGCCCCGAAAAATTCGGGCAGGGTTTTGGGCAATGCAATTTTCCAGAAAATCGTGAATTTCGAGGCACCAAGTGCGCGCAAAATATCACGATATTCAGGTTCTAGCGTGGACAATCCGATTGAGACAGAGACTGCAATCGGGAAAAACGAGATCATAAAGGCGATAAGCACGGTGTTGAAATCATGCTGACCCACGAAGATCAGCGCCACAATCGGCACCACTGTCGCCTTGGGGATTGCGTTAAAGCCAACCAAGAGCGGGTATAACCCCTCGCGCGCGATGCGCGAAAAGCCCATGATCATCCCCAACCCTGTGCCAAACACCACCGCCAAGGCCAAACCCACAACTGTGCGCCAAAGCGTTTCCCACGAGGCCACAACGAATAATTCGCGGAATTGCCAAAATTTTGGGATCAAATCCGAAGGTGAGGCCATGCGATAATTGGGCAGTTGATAGAACCAGACCAACCATTCCCAGATGGCAATCACAGCCGCAATGAACAGGATCGGCACGCCGATTTTAAGAAACTTATCATTCATGCTGCGCCCTCCTGAGGAACGCGACCTTGCGCCAGTTGAATTTGGTGGCGCAGCACGGCCAGCATATCGACCGCTTTTTTGCTGTAGAGGTCTTCAAGACTGCGCTTGCCCTTCAGATCAACCTGCAAAATATGTTGGGCATGGGCGGGACGACCCGAGAGAACCACCACTTGATCTGCCAAAAACACACTTTCGCGCAGATCATGGGTGATCAACAGGCAGGTAAAGGGCTCTTCCGCACGCAGATCATGCATGGTGCACCACAGGTCTTCGCGAGTGAAGGCGTCAAGCGCCCCAAAGGGTTCATCCAAGATCAGCACATCGGGCTTATGGATAATAGAGCGACACAAGGAGGCCCGTTGGCGCATCCCCCCTGAAAGCTCGGAGGGTTTCTTGCCCTCAAACCCTTTGAGCCCCACCAATTCCAACAAATGGCGCGCGCGCGCCTCGCCCTCGGCGCGGCTCATTGGGGTTTTGACAATCTCCAAGGGCAGAAGCACGTTTTCCAAAATTGTGCGCCATTCCAACAGAACGGGGTTTTGAAACGCCATCCCCACTGTGGCGCGTGGCCCTGTTACCTTTTGACCTGACAACCAGACCTCGCCTTGGTCAGGGCGCATCAGCCCCGACACCAATCGCGTCAGCGTGGATTTCCCACAGCCCGAAGGCCCAACCACCGCGCAAAATGAATGTTCTTCAATCTGCAAAGAGAGATCATCAAGAACGGGCAACGGCCCCGATGCCGTGCGATAGGCATGAGTGACCCCTTTTAATTCTATTTGAAACGCCATCTGTTCCTTTATCCCTGAAAAATTGGGCCAGCGAGATCAGGTCGCGCTGGCCCTTATTGTCTTATTGTTTGGCTTTATTGGGCCAAGCTGCGCTCCTCGGCGGGGGGCAGATAGGCATCGGTGAAATAAAGCGATGCGTCAGGCGCGTTTTGGAAATCGTAAACGATGGTCATCTGCTCAAGCGCCTCGGCCATGCGGGCAGGGTCAATATCGCCCATGCCATTTTCAAGCGCATAAGCGGTTGCGATATTCGCATCGAGCGCCATTTGCAGACGCCGCGTTTCCAAATCAACATCGCCTGCGGGGTTGCGCGCAATTACGGCAGCTGCCCCTGCGGCAGGGTCAGCCATAGCATCGCGCACGCCATCGACAACCGCACCCAAGAACGCGGTCACAATCTCGGGGTTCGCGGCGGCATAATCCGTATTTACGATGATCGCGTTGCCATAAAGTTTAACCCCGTGATCCGCAAAAAGGATCGTGGTCAGATCATCCTCAGGCACCCCCAAACGTGCGGCGCTGAGATAGGAGCTAAAGTTGAAGCCCGTCACACTGTCCACTGTGCCTTCGGCCAAAGATGGCTCGCGCGTGGGGAAGCCAACAGGCTCGACCGTGATTGTGCTGACATCGATACCATTTACGGCTGCCAAAATCGGGAATTGCGCCCATGCCCCGTCAGGGGGCGGTGCGCCAAGGGTAGAGCCTTCGAGATCTTCAATCCCGTTAATCCCAAGGCTTTTACGACCCACAATCGAGAAAGGTGGGCTGTCATAGATCATCATAACGGCAGTCACAGGGGCGCCAGGGTTTTGATCTAGGAAGCGGATCAATGAGTTGATATCAGCAAACCCAATAGGAAATGCACCCGTGGCAACCTTGGGGATCGCATCGAGCGACCCTTCACCTGCAGAAATCTCAACATCAAGGCCTGCATCTGCGAAATGGCCATTATCAATCGCCAAGAAGTAAGGCGCAGATGGCCCCTCAAACCGCCAATCGAGCGTAAAGGGGATATCGGTTTGGGCGAAGGCAGGGGTAGTTGCAATCATCCCTGCGGCGATCAGTGGTAGTGTTTTACGAAGCACGGCTTATTCTCCAATCCAATGCAGCACTGTGAAGCCACCTCATGATCCCACCCGCCTGCGGTCAATCCGCAGCATGGGCAAGACGGCGCGCCATGACGAAGGCCTGTTAAAGATTAGGCAGTTCCAGAAATTTTGCCTAGAAAAAAAGCAAACCGCGAAGCTGATAGGTGAAGAATTGGTAAAATTCCCTTAAATTTTTCTCCAATTGCCAAGCGAACCCCAAGCCCCTAGCGTGGCAGTCGCGTGAGAACTGAAAAAGAAAATAGCCCAAATGAACCAAGATAATTTTGTGATCCCTGCCCCCCCGCACCCAATGATTCCCGTGGAGGGGGGCGGCGTATTTCCTGTTCGCCGTGTGTATTGCATCGGGCGCAATTATGCCGCCCATGCGATTGAAATGGGTCATGATCCCGACCGCGAGCCGCCGTTTTTCTTTCAGAAAAATCCAGATAGTTTGGATGCGTCAGGCGAGATGCCCTACCCTGTTGGCACGTCTGACTTGCATCATGAGATCGAAATGATGGTAGCGCTGAAATCAGGCGGGCGCGATATCGCGCTTGAAGATGCGCTGTCCCATGTGTGGGGCTATGGGGTGGCGCTTGATATGACACGGCGCGATTTGCAGGGCGAGGCTAAGAAATTAGGCCGCCCTTGGGAGACCGGTAAATCCTTTGAGCACTCCGCCCCCATGAGCCCACTTTTGCCCGTATCCCAAGTGGGCCATCCCAGCACAGGAGAGATCACGCTGCATGTGAATGGGGCGCTGCGCCAAGAGGGGGATTTGGCGCAAATGATTTGGAAAACGCCTGAAATCATCCGCTATCTGTCGCAATATTTTGAATTGGCGGCAGGGGATGTGATCCTGACGGGCACGCCTGCGGGGGTTGCCCCCGTGGCGCGCGGCGATGTGATGGAAGGAAAGGTTGCAGGTCTGGGCACGTTGCGCGTCCGTGTGACATGAACCTGCAAGCAGGGGAGAAGATAAAATGAGCGTCATCACACTGGGCCTCATCATGGGCATCTGTGGCACTGTTGCGATGGATATCTGGGCGGTGATCCTGACACGGATTGCGGGCATCCCTGCGCCCAATTGGGGCAATGTGGGCCGTTGGGTTGCGCATTTGGGGCGCGGGACAGTGTTTCACGCTGATATCAATGCCAGCACCCCCGTGGCCCGCGAACGCATGATTGGTTGGGTTTTCCACTATGCGGTCGGTGCGGTCTATGGCGCGCTGTTTTTGGGGATCATGGGCCAAGCGTGGTTAAGCGCGCCAAATTTCCTGCCGCTTTGGATTTTCGCGATCCTGACCATCGGGGCGGGATGGTTTTTGTTGCATCCAGGCCTCGGGCTTGGATGGGCGCTTGCGAAAACCGCCGCCCCATGGAAGGGGCGGGTTTTGGGTCTTATGGCCCATACGGTCTTTGGCCTTGGAATGTGGGTGGGCGCACTGGCGCTTGGTTAACGATGCGCGTGGATATAGCGCAACAGGCTTGCCGTAGAGGGGTCTAACCCCTCTGCACCCGCCGCGCCCTCAACGGCGGGTTGCAGGGCCAAAGCCAGTTCTTTGCCCAATTCCACCCCCCATTGGTCATAGGAATTGATCCCCAAGATCACCCCTTCCACAAAAACCCGATGCTCATAAAGGGCGATGATCTGCCCCAAGGTGAACGGGGTCAGGCGCGGATAGATCAGCGTGGTTGACGGGCGATTGCCCGTGAAAACGCGGTGCCGCGCTTGGCGTTCCAATTCCGCACCAGACAGGCCTTTTGCAGCCATCATGCCGCGCGCCACCTCAAGGCTACGGCCCTGCATCAAGGCCTGAGATTGCGCCAAGCAATTCGACAAGAGCAGGGTATGGTGATGCGCCAATTCAGGCTCATGCCCTGCGGCGGCCACCATAAATTCGCACGGAACGACACGCGTGCCCTGATGGATCAGCTGATAAAACGCGTGTTGCCCATTTGTGCCCGGCTCCCCCCAAACAATCGGGCCTGAATGATAGGGCAAATCCTGCCCATCCATCGACACGCCCTTGCCGTTCGATTCCATTTCCAATTGCTGCAAATAGGCGGGCAGACGCGATAGGCGTTGGTCATAGGGCAACACCGCGCGGGTCGCATGACCGCAAACCTGATTGTGCCACAGCCCGACCAAGGCCAATAATACGGGCATATTCTCGGGAAGATCCGCCTCGCGGAAATGGGCATCCATGGCCGCCGCACCCGCAAGGAATTCCTCAAACTGTTTTGGCCCAATGGCCAGCATCACCCCAAGGCCAATTGGCCCCCAGAGGGAATAGCGCCCACCGACCCAATCCTCGAACCCAAACACGCGGGACGGATCAATACCATAGGCCGCTGTTTTATCCGTGGCAGAGGACAGGGCCACGAATTGCGCGGCAGGCTCGCTGACCGCCTGCGCCATCCAATCGCGCGCCGTTTGCGCATTGGTCATGGTTTCAATCGTGGTAAAGGTTTTCGAGGCGACAATGACCAAAGTTGTTGTTGGATCAAGCCCTTGCAGCGTGTCGTTGATATGTGCCCCATCCACGTTTGACACATAATGCACGCGCGGCCCATCGTGATAAGGTGCAAGCGCAAGCGTGGCCATCGCAGGGCCCAGATCAGACCCGCCAATCCCAATATTGATCACATCCCTGATCTTGCCGCCCTGCCCCTTATAGCGGCCTGCGCGCAGATCATCGGCGAACTGTGCCATACGGGCGCGGGTTTCTTGCACGGCAGGCAGAACATCCACCCCATCCACCATGATCGGGCCAGAGGGCGCACGCAAGGCGGTATGCAGCACCGCGCGACCTTCGGTTTCATTGGTCTTTTCGCCCGCGAACATCGCCGTGCGTTTTTCTTCGACATTCGCCTTGCGGGCCAATTCCACCAAGAGTGACAGCACCTCATCGGTGATATGTGTCTTAGAAAAATCGAACATCATATCACCCGACTTGGCCGAAAACCGCGCAGCGCGGGCAGGATCATTGTCAAAAAGCTGCGACATAGGGGTGCTGCGCAGGTGATCCCACGCGGTGGAAAGCTCTGTCCAGATGGTCATGATTTACTCAGCCCAATGAATGGTGGCGGTCTTTAAAACAGTGGCAATTGGTGCTTGATCTTCAGGCAAGTCTGCGGCCCGCTCAAGTGCTGCGCGCTTTTCTGGCCCTGTGATCAAGATATGGCAATGCAGCGCGGCTTTCAGCACGGGGGCGGTCAAGGTGATCCGCGGCTCGCCCGCATTTGCGGCCCGCATCGCCATCAGGGGCGGCGCATCTGCGCTGAGGGCTGCGTTGAGATTATCCCCATCGGGAAAGAGGCTTGCGGTATGCATATCTGCGCCCATCCCCAACAGCAAAACCGTGATCGGCAAATGCGGCAACAGCCCGTTTGTCAGATCGGGGATGCCCTCCTCTGGCGTATTGGCGCCGTTAAATAAGGGAATTAACTTTGCCTCTGATGCCTTTGATTGCAATAGTTTTTCCTTCAAAAGCCTGGTGTTAGAGCGCGGACTATCTTCACCAAGCCAGCGTTCATCATTGAGAAAGATTGCAACATCGCGCCAAGCCAAATCCACCTCGGCCAAGGTTTTGAACACAGGGCCCGGTGTCGTGCCGCCTGGAACGCAGAGCGAGGCACGCCCCGCCATGCGCAAGGCCTGCCCTAATTCCGAGGCGATACGATCCGCCAAGGACATCATCAATAGATCGCGGTCGGGATAGGTGATCAATTCCATGGGATCAGCCCACCTCACGCCAACGGCGCCCATCCCGATGCAACAACATCAGCGCATCTTCTGGCCCTGTGCTAAAGGCCTGATAGGGCACGGGGCGCTCATTGCGCGATTGCCACCCTTGGATGATTGGATCCGTCCAACGCCAAGCTGCCTCAACCTCATCGCCGCGCATGAATAGCGTTTGATTGCCACGGATCACATCCATGATCAGCCGCTCATAAGCATCGGGTGCATCGGCCGCATCCGCCCCAAGCGCCTCGGCAAAGGTCATATCAAGCGGCACATCGACCAAACGCATCCCCCCTGGGCCTGGCTCTTTGATCGTGACGCTGAGATCAATGCCCTCATCAGGTTGCAGGCGAATAGACAAAACATTGGGCTTCGTCCCTGCATCCTCATCAAAAATGGAATGGGGCGGCTCTTTGAAATGGATCACAATCTCGGACATTCGCGCGCGCATCCGTTTGCCTGTGCGCAAGTAGAATGGCGTGCCATTCCACCGCCAATTGGCGATATGCACCTTCATGGCCACAAAACTTTCTGTGCGGCTTTTGGGGTCTTCGACATCATCCAAATAAGACGCGGTCTTATCGCCTGCTTTATACTGGCCGCGCACAATATCCTCGGGGCGCACAGGATCGAGTGCGCGGATCACCTTAAGCTTTTCATCGCGCACCGCATCAGGGTCAAAATGATTGGGCGGCTCCATCGCGGTCAAACACAGAAGCTGCATCAAATGGTTTTGCACCATATCACGCATCGCGCCTGATTTATCGTAATAGGCCCCCCGCCCGCCAACACCGACCTCTTCGGCCACAGTGATTTGCACATGGTCGACATATTGGGCGTTCCACAGCGGCTCGAACAGAATATTCGCAAAGCGGATCGCCATCAGGTTTTGCACCGTTTCTTTTCCCAAATAATGGTCGATGCGGTAAATCTGGCTTTCGTCAAAATGCTCGGCCAGTGTTGCGTTCAAGGCCTTGGCGGTGGCCAGATCATGACCAAAGGGCTTTTCCACCACAATCCGCGCATCAGAGCGCGCAACTTTATGGGTGTGCAGACGTTCGGCCAGATCGCCAAACAAGGCGGGCGCGACCGAGAAATAAAAGGCCTGCACGACACCATCACGCATTGTGCCCGCGAGATCGGCCCATCCATCCGTGCCGCGCGCATCAATGGCAACATAGCTCAAACGCTGTAAAAACGCGGCAAGGCTGGTTTCATCGCGTCTGGCTTCGGGGGTAAATTCGGCAATAGCCGCGCGGACAAAATCACGAAAGGCAGCATCATCTTGGGATGTGCGCGCCGCGCCGATGATCCGCGCCTCGGGCGGCATTTGCCCGTCATGAAAGCGCCGATAAAGTCCAGGCAGGATTTTGCGCCGCGCCAGATCCCCTGTCGCCCCAAAAATTACCAGATCAAAATCTTCAACTGGAATGACGCGCGAAACCATTTTCTCTCCTTTGCCCTGCATCTGACCCAGATTCTTTGGGAAATTCACAGGTTATTGCCGCCTTTGGCCGTGATTTACGTTAGCGCTAACGAAAGCTGAGGCGGGCTTAGCCAATCTCGAACCCAAAGTCTAGCAGAGCCTGACGATTTGGCAAAGCGGCGGGGCAGATTTTCGCGCGCTGTGGCGCGGTGTAAAATGAAAAAGGCTCAAGCGGCCTCCCCTCCGCTTGAGCCTCAACGCGACGTGAAACCCCCATTCGGGGCTCGCGCGTATTCAATGTGCCTGCGACATTTTATCATTTGCAACGATCCGTCAAGCGTTTTGTCACAATCATGTCATCTGGCTTTGGCTTGACCTTTTCCGCCCTGTCGGGCATCGCCTCTGACATTGGGGCGATATTAGGATAGTTGCGATGCTGCGCGGGCTCTATAATTGGACAATGGGTTTGGCGGGTCATCGCCACGCCCTCTGGGCCTTGGCGATTGTGTCCTTTGCGGAAAGTTCAATCTTTCCCATCCCCCCTGATATTTTGATGATCCCAATGATCCTTGCGCGGCCCAATCGGGCTTTTTTAATTGCCTCTGTCTGCTTAATCGCCTCAGTTTTGGGGGGGATTGCAGGCTATACGATTGGTGCGCTGTTCTATGACCAAATTGGCGCGCCGATTTTGGCGGCCCTTGGCAAGGCCGATGCAATGGCCGAGTTTAACACGCGCTTCAATGATCTTGGGTTTTGGCCCGTATTGATCGCGGGGCTAACCCCCTTCCCCTATAAGGTCATCACCATCATGTCAGGGTGGACAGGTCTGCCTTTGGGGACATTCATTGTCACCTCGATCATCGCGCGGGGGATTCGATTCTTTGTCATCGCGGCATTGCTGCGCCAATTCGGCGCCCCTTTGCGCGATTTTATTGAGCGCCGTCTGGGGCTGATGTTTACAGTGTTCATCATCATCTTGCTTGGCGGGTTTTATGCTGTGAGGTTCATAGGATGATGCGGGATCTGAATTTGCCAAAATTATCGGCCCTCGCGGGTCTTGGGTCTGCCGCGACATTGGCGGGCGCTTTTGGGTTTCAGTATCTTGGCGGGCTTGCGCCCTGCGCCATGTGCCTATGGCAACGCTGGCCCCATGCGGGCGCTGCACTGGTTGCGCTGTTCATCGTAATCATTGCCGCCATTGCCCCCAAATTGGCGCGCGGCTTGGCCTTGATTGGGGCGGGCGCAATGCTCGTGAATGCAGGGATCGCGCTGTATCACACAGGGGTTGAGCGCGGGTGGTGGCAAGGCCCAACCTCCTGCACGGGGGGCGCGGAAGATATCCTGTCGCTTTCGGCGAATGAACTGCTGTCAACAGACACCGCGCCTGCGATTGTTATGTGTGACGAGGTGGCATGGGCTTTTGCGGGCCTGTCGATGGCCTCATGGAATGGCCTGATTTGCTTGGCCCTGTTCGTAATCTGGGCCAAGGCCGCAACGGCCAAAGTGTAGCCCTAGGCCTGTCCCGTGGGCTAGTGATAGGAAATCTCCTCAACGACATTGCGCCATGACCCGTCAGAAATCAGCCGCCGATGCGCAAAACGCACGGAATGCAACGGCGCCTCGATCTCGCGCTTCCAGAAATCAATAAAGCCGAAAATGCGGGGATAATCTGGCGCGAGATCGTAATCCTGCCAGATGAACACGTTGATAACATTACGATAATCAGGCATCCGATAGTAAAATTCCGCCGTGGTCAGCCCATACCCCTCAAGCATCAGCCCCGTTGCGGTTTCATCACTGTTGCGAGACCCCCAAGTCATCTGCACTTTCCCTTGCTTGGTTCATGATGCCTCATGATTGCAAATGCAAATTAAAAATCAACAAAAACAATGCATTAGCAGCACCCTATGGTGGCTGATAACAAGCGGCAGGCCGTCAAAGGCCAATTCACCTGACAGGAGCATTGCGCCCTATATCGCGGGGGTCTATAGTGTCAGATAACAAAATATAGCTGTGCCAAGAGGTGCAGCATGTCATCGCAGAACAAGATCGCAAAGACAGCAGGCCCGCACAGTGACAGATACGCCCGAAACCCCCGAGAATGACCCCGCCACGCCCCCCGCGCGGCACCCGCATTCTGGCCCTTCGATTGATATCGCCGATGAGATGAAAACATCCTTCATCGATTATGCGATGTCGGTGATCATCAGCCGCGCGATCCCCGATTTGCGCGATGGCCTCAAACCAGTGCATCGCCGCATTTTGTTTGCGATGCATGAAACGGGCAATACGCATGAAAAGGCCTATCGGAAATCTGCGCGCCCCGTGGGCGATGTGATGGGCCAATATCACCCCCATGGCGACAGCGCGATCTATGACGCGCTTGTGCGGATGGCGCAGCCCTTTTCGATGTCCCTGCCCCTGCTCGATGGTCAGGGCAATTTCGGCTCTATGGATGGCGATAACCCCGCCGCCATGCGCTATACCGAAGTGCGCATGGACAAACCCGCCGCCTATCTTTTGGCCGATATCGACAAGGACACGGTCAATTTCCAAGACAATTATGATGGCAAGCAAAAGGAACCCACCGTTCTGCCTGCGCGCTTTCCCAATATGTTGGTCAATGGTGCGGGCGGCATTGCGGTTGGCATGGCCACCAATATCCCACCCCATAATTTGGGCGAGGTGATTGATGCTTGTCAGGCCTTGATCCAAGATCCCGACCTCAGTTCGGAACAGTTAATCGAGTTTATTCCTGCCCCCGATTTCCCCACAGGCGGGATCATCTTGGGCCGCTCTGGCGCGAGGCGGGCCTATACCGAGGGACGCGGCAGCGTGGTCATTCGCGCGCGCACCCATGTTGAGGAAATTCGCAAAGACCGCTTTGCCATCATTATTGATGAGATCCCCTATCAGGTGAACAAGGCCTCGATGATCGAACGCATTGCAGAATTGGTGCGCGAGAAAAAGGTCGAAGGCATCTCAGGCGTGGCGGACGAATCTGATCGCAATGGCGTGCGCGTTGTGATCGAGTTGAAACGCGATGCCACCCCTGATGTGGTGCTGAACCAATTGTTCCGCTTTAGCCAGATGCAGACCTCCTTTGGCTGCAATATGTTGGCGCTGAATGGCGGGCGGCCCGAGCAGTTGGATTTGCGGGGCTTTCTGACCGCCTTTATCGCCTTCCGTGAGGAGGTCGTGGCGCGCCGCACCGCGTTTGAGTTGAACAAAGCACGCGAACGCAGTCACATTCTGTGTGGTTTGGCGGTTGCCGTCTCCAATGTCGATGAGGTTGTGGCCACGATCCGCGCCTCCGCAGATGCGGCCGCGGCGCGCGAAGCCTTGATGACACGGCGCTGGCCTGCGGCGGATATTGCCGCCTATATCCGTCTGATTGACGACCCGACCCATACGATGAACGAGGACGGCACCTATAACCTCTCCGAGGCGCAGGCGCGCGCGATTTTGGAACTGCGCCTGCAACGCCTGACCCAAATTGGCGTCAAGGAAGTGACGGATGAGTTGGAGGAACTCGCAGGAAAGATCAAAGAATATCTTGCCATCCTCGCCAGCCGTGATCGGATCATGGCGATCATCTCGGAAGAATTGGCCGAGGTGAAAACGGCCTTCGCCGTGCCGCGCCGCACCGAGATTGTCGATTGGTCTGGCGACATGGATGACGAAGACCTGATCGAACGCGAAGACATGGTCGTGACCGTCACCGCAGGTGGCTATATCAAGCGCACGGCCTTGGCTGAATTCCGCGCACAAAAACGCGGCGGCAAAGGGCTATCGGGCGGCAGCCTCAAGGAAGACGATGTCGTAACATCGCTTTTTGTGTCCAATACCCACACCCAGCTTTTGTTCTTCACCACCGATGGGATGGTCTACAAGCTCAAGACATGGCGCTTGCCGCTTGGCAGCCGCACATCAAAAGGCAAGGCCATTGTGAATATCCTGCCCATTCCTGTGGGGGTTACGATTGCGGCGATCATGCCCGTTGACCGCCCCGAGGAAGATTGGGGCGATCTGCAAATCATCTTTGCCACATCCGCAGGCGATGTGCGCCGCAACCAATTGTCGGATTTCACCAATGTGAAATCAAACGGCAAGATTGCAATGAAACTGCCCGAAGATGGGACAGTCAGCCTTGTGAATGCGCGCATCTGCACCGAGGAAGACGATGTGATGTTGGTCACCGAAGGGGGGCGAGCAATCCGCTTCTCTTGCACCGATGTCCGCGTCTTTAAGGGCCGCGACAGCACAGGCGTGCGCGGCATCCGTTTGGGTGATGGGGAATCTGTGGTTTCCATGGCCGTGATCCGCCATTTCACCGCTGACCCTGCTGAGCGTGCCGCCTATCTCAAACAGCGCCGCGCCTTGGCGGGTGCGCCCGAAGATGAGGTCGAAACGGACGAGGATGAGGGCGGGGTGGCCGAAGGCACCCTTAGCCCTAAACGCTTTGCCGAAATGCGCGCCTCAGAGGATTTGATCCTGACCATTACAGAAAGCGGGTCTGGAAAATTATCTTCAAGCCATGATTACCCTTTCAGGGGCCGTGGCGGCATGGGGGTTATGGCCATCGACAAGGCGATGCGCGGCGGGCCATTGGTTGCGGCCTTCCCGGTTGAGATGACCGATCAGATCATGCTCGCCTCATCAACGGGCCAATCTATTCGCGTGCCTGTTGAGGGCATCTCATTCCGCTCACGCTCGGCAGGTGGGGTGAAGGTGTTTAACACAAAGGCAGGCGAAACCGTTGTATCAGTCGCGCGCATCGTTGAAGGTGATGACGAGGACACCGCCACGGCGGATGCGGATGCGGCCGAGGCCAACGCAGACACCTAAATCTCAGGCCCGCTCAAACCCAAAAAATTTACGACCCACATCAAGGGCCGCACCGCCAAGGCGCGTGCGGCCCTTAAGATTTTAGATAAATTGCGGCCATTAACCATATGATATAATTCATATATATTTTTTCTTCACCATGCGCCATTTGCAAAAGAACCTTTGTTGAAAGCGCGTTCTGATGGCTGCACCAATCTCGCAATTTTGCCTTTGCCTCGGTCTAGCCTCTTTGGCTGCGGATATGGCGCATGCCGATAATTTGGGCCTGCGCGCCGCAACGCTTGGCCTTAACAGCACGGGTGCTGACCAAAATGGGGCGCATCTCAATCTTGATTACGCGATTACCGCGCATCACGGGTTTGAGCTGAATTTTGATCTGGCCGATACCGAAATCGGCACTATTGGCGCCGTTCGGGCAGGCCTACACCTCATCCCTGCCGCTGATCGGCGCTATGGTCTTTTTGCCTATTTGGCCGACCTCAACAATGAAAGCAGCCGCTGGGGTGGGCTTGGCATTCAAGGGCGCCGTCAAATTGCAGGGCTTGGATTGGGGGCTTATGGCGGGTTTGGCCTGCGCGACAGCGCCATGGCAACACGCCCCCTTGGGGATGCAGATGTGCTTTTTGCAGGTGGTGAGATCCGACTTGATCTAGGCCCCTCATGGCAGGGCTTTGCGCAAATCGGACTTGCCGAATTTGACGAATTGCGCCTGTCCACAACGCAGATCACTGGCGAAATTGGTGTGCAATGGCTGGATCCCAGCGGTGCAGTTGCGGTGACGGCAAGCTATGGTTTTGAAGACTTCTCCAACCCCGCCTTGCGCGATAGAGGCCAGTTCCGTCTTGGGGTCGAGATCGCCTTGGGAAAACGCCCTGTTTACACGCCCCTGCCCTTTGCAGACCCATTCCTGCCTGTGGTGGCGCGCGGCCTGTAACGCCCCCTAAAAAACCCGTTTCACCCTGCCCCGCTTTTGATCTAAGAAGCGCCCATGTCAGATAACGCGCTTCATATCATTGGCGGCGGCATGGCGGGCTCTGAGGCCGCTTGGCAGGCCGCAGAGCTTGGTCAACAGGTCGTCATCCATGAGATGCGCCCAAAGATTGGCACATTTGCCCATCAAACTGGGCATTTGGCGGAAATGGTATGTTCCAATTCCTTCCGCTCGGATGATCACGAACAAAACGCGGTCGGCCTTTTGCATTGGGAAATGCGCGCGGCGGGTGGCCTCATTATGGAAATGGCCTATCACCACCGCCTCCCCGCAGGGGGCGCATTGGCGGTGGATCGTGATGCTTTCGCCCAAGCCGTCACAGCGCGTCTGCGCGCGCATCCCAATATTACGATTGAGGACGGGGAAATCAGCGCCCTGCCCGAAACAGGCCATTGGATCATCGCAACAGGCCCGTTGACATCAGGCGCGCTGGCACAGGCCATTGCCAAAGAGGCAGGTCAAGACAGCCTTGCCTTTTTCGATGCGATTGCCCCCATCGTTTATGCCGAAAGTATCGACATGTCGCGGGCGTGGATGCAGTCGCGCTACGACAAGGGCGAAACCGAAGAAGAGCAGCGCGCTTATCTCAACTGCCCCATGACGCGCGAGCAGTATGAGGCCTTTATCGATGCCCTGCTGGCTGCAGAAAAAACCGAATTTCACGAAGGCGAAACGGCGGGCTATTTCGATGGATGCCTGCCGATTGAGGTTATGGCAGAACGGGGCCGCGAAACCCTGCGCCACGGGCCGATGAAACCTGTGGGCCTAACCAATCCGCATCAGCCCGATGTGAAACCTTGGGCTGTGGTGCAGCTGCGCCGCGACAATAAACTGGGCACGCTTTACAATATCGTGGGCTTTCAAACCAAAATGAAATACGGCGCACAGACCGAGGTGTTGCGCATGATCCCGGGTTTGGAGGAGGCACGATTTGCCCGTCTTGGCGGCATTCATCGCAACACCTTCATCAATTCCCCCACGCTTCTCGATGCGCAAATGCGGTTGAAATCTATGCCGCATATCCGTTTTGCGGGCCAAATCACGGGGGTTGAGGGCTATGTTGAATCGGCCGCAATGGGGCTGCTTGCGGGGCGCTACGCGGTGGCAGAATTGCGCGGCCTCACCCCGCCCGAATTGCCCAATACCACCGCGATGGGGGCCTTGATCCATCACATCACAGGCGGGGCGGAGGCGAAAACCTTTCAGCCGATGAACGTGAATTTCGGTCTTTTTCCCCCGGTTGAAGGCCTGAAATCGGGGCGGCGCGGACGCAAAGACCGCTATAAGGCCTATACGGATCGCGCTAAGACAGATTGGCGCGCATGGCTTGATGCCTTCCCTGCCTAAGAGCTGTGTCACCCGATTTGCCCCGTCCCCCACGGGGCCTTTGCATTTGGGCCATGCCTATAGTGCGTGTCTGGCCCATGACATGGCGCGAACGGCGCAGGGGCAATTTTTGCTCAGAATTGAGGATATCGACCAATCCCGCGCCCGCCCGCAATGGGAGGCGCAAATTTATGATGATTTAACATGGTTGGGGCTGTCTTGGCCCCTGCCCGTGATGCGGCAATCCGAGCAGATGGCCCGCTATCGCGCCGCTTTGGATCAATTGGCGCAACAGGGCCTGATTTATCGCTGCACCTGCCGCAGGCGGGACATAGAGGCGGCCAGTGCCGCCCCGCAGGAAGGGGGCCCCACATTCGGGCCAGATGGGCGCATCTATCCTGGCACCTGCCGCGGCCAGACTGTGACCAGTGCCGCCGAGGCCGAAGGGGCCGCCTTACGCCTTGATCTGGCGCGCGCCTTTGAGCGCCTTGCGCAAATGCGTTTCACAGAAACAGGGCCACGCCATCAGGGGCGGCATGAGATCACGCGCGATAGCGCGCTGGCCCATATTGGCGACCCTGTATTGGCGCGGCCAGACATGGGCAGCTCGTACCATCTCAGCGTGGTGGTTGATGACGCGGCACAAGGCGTAACCCATGTCATTCGCGGCGAAGATTTATTTGAGGCAACCGCAATCCATGTGATTTTGCAAAATCTGTTGGCCTACCCTGTGCCGCAATATCATCATCACGCCTTGATCCGTGATGAGCAGGGCAAACGTCTGGCCAAGCGCGATGATGCGCGCGCTATTGCCCTTTATCGGGATGCAGGAAAAACCCCTGCTGATATTCGTAAAATGGTCGGGCTTTAGCCCTCGGGTTGCATCAATTCGACCTCGCACCCCTCACGGATCGCGGTGTAAAAGCAGCTGCGGCGATTGGTGTGGCAGGCAGGCCCCGTTTGCCGCACCACGAGCAAAAGACAATCGCGGTCACAATCCACACGCAGATCAACCAAATCCTGCACATGGCCCGAGCTTTCACCCTTAACCCAAAAGGCCGCGCGCGAGCGGCTCCAATAGGTGACTTTGCCTGTTTCTAGGGTTTTTTCGAGGGAGGCGCGGTTCATCCATGCCATCATCAGCACATCGCCCGTCTCGGCGCATTGCGCAATCGCAGGGATCAAACCCGCCTCATTATAGCGCAGGCTATCTGGGTCAAATTCCACAGCACCCGTCATTTCCACATCTCACCCTTTCCAAATCGTCTTGTTCAAACTAGCTCTTGGGGGGAGATCATGGAAGGGGCCGAGACGCGCATGGCTGAGATGAGCGACACAAAATCCGATTTGGTGCAGCTATATTCGCAGCGAATTCTGGCATTGGCGGCGGATATTCCGCATCACGGGCGGCTTGAGGCGCCACAGGCTAGTGTAAAGCGGCGGGCCCCGCTCTGCGGATCAACCGTTACAGTGGATTTGGATATCGCCGAGGGGCGGATCAGCCGCTTTGCCCAAGATGTAAAGGCCTGCGCACTCGGTCAGGCCTCCGCCGCATTGATGGGTGCCCATATTCTGGGCCGCAACCACGCCGAAATTGCCGCCGCCCGAGACGCGCTTGCCGCCATGCTCAAAGGTGAGGGGAACGGGCCAGAGGCCCCATTTGAGGGTTATGAGGTGCTGACCCCCGCCCGCGATTATCGCAATCGTCACGCCTCTATCATGCTGTCACTCGAAGCGACCCTTGAGGCGATAGAGCGCGCCGAAGACCCCTAAAAAAACCGCCCCTGCAGGGCAATGCAAAGGGGCGGTTATAGTGATGCGGTGTATCGTTTCAACCGTGCGATTGGGGGATCGCGCGGCCTATCGGCATTGGGGACAGATCCGAGGCAAGGATCATGATGCCAAAGGGGCGCATACCCCCGAAACCTGAACCGCAGGCAGAAAACTTAGAAAAATTGCGGCAGATGCAGCAGCCCCATCGCCAAAACAACAAGGGACATCGCCCCGCAAAGATCGGCCAAAAGCGTGGTGGATGAACGCGTGATAATCGTTTTTACATCTGACAACATGGGCCATCTCCCGTTAATGTTGCCTGATTGTTCTCATACCCTGACGCGAGTCGTCAAGAACTTTTTGAGAACATTTGTGAACAAAGCGGGTCAGCCCGCCGAAATCAGGCGAATAGCCTTATCTTGCTCGAGCAACCATAACAGGGTGCGTGCGGCCTGACCGCGCGGCCCCTCAAGCGATGGATCACGCGCCAAAAGCGCGCGCGCATCGCTTTGCGCCATCGCCATCAAGCCGCCATGTTGTTCCAGATCGGCCACGCGAAACCGCGGCAGACCAGATTGCGCCGTGCCAATCACATCGCCTGCGCCGCGAATGGCCAAATCTTCTTCTGCGATGACAAAGCCATCATCCGTGTCGCGCAGGACATGCAAGCGGCGCTTGGCCGTTTCTGTCAGGCCATTGCGATAAAGCAGCACACAAGTCGATGCACGGCTGCCGCGCCCCACACGCCCCCGCAATTGATGGAGCTGCGCCATGCCGAAAAGATCGGCCTGTTCAATCACCATAATGCTGGCATTTGGCACATCCACCCCCACCTCAACCACCGTGGTGGCCACCAGAACCTTGGTGCGGTTTTCATTGAAATCGGTCATGGCCGCATCTTTTTCAGGGCTGCTCATCTGCCCATGGACAAGGCCCACCACCCCCTCGCCCAGTCGTGCGCGCAAGGATTTAAAGCGTTCTTCAGCGGCGGTGGCCTCGTAAACTTCGGATTCCTCAACCAATGGGCAAATCCAATAGGCTTGCTGGCCCTCTGCCACCGCCTTTTGCAAATGTGCCACCACCTCATCCATCCGTGCCTCGGACACCAAGGCCGTGGTGATCTTTTGACGATTGGCGGGTTTTTCATCCAAGATCGACAGATCCATATCGCCATATTGCGCAAGGCTCAGGGTGCGGGGAATGGGCGTGGCCGTCATCACCAACATATCCGCCAAAGCGCCCTTTTCCCCCAATCGCAGGCGTTCGCGCACGCCAAAGCGGTGCTGCTCGTCCACAATCGCCAAACGCAGATCGGCAAATTCAACATCCTCTTGAAACACGGCATGGGTGCCGACCAAGATCGCGATATCGCCGCGCGCAAGGGCGGCCAGTTTTGCGGCCCGCTCGCGCCCCTTATCCGCCCCTGTGAGAACCTCAAGCACGACACCTGCCGCTTCGGCCAAGGGGCGCAGATTGGCGGCGTGCTGTTGCGCAAGGATCGAGGTGGGCGCCATCATCACCCCCTGCCCCCCCGCCTCGACCGCCGCCAAAAGCGCCATCAAGGCAACAAGGGTTTTGCCCGCCCCAACATCGCCCTGCAACAGGCGGCTCATCCGTTCGGGCGCGGCCATATCGGCCACGATTTCCGCAATGGCGCGGGTCTGTGCGCCCGTGGGGCTGTAGGGCAAGCTTTGCAGAACCTTGGCCCGCAGCGCACCATCGCCTTGGCTGATCCGCCCTTTGCGCCGCTTGGCCCGCGCCCGCGCAAGGGCAAGGGTCAATTGATGGGCAAACAATTCGTCATAGGCCAGACGCAGCCGCGGCTTGGCATTGGGGGCGGCCTCACTGGCCGATTGCATATGGTGCTGTGCCCGCATCGCATTAGCCCAATCGGGCCACCCCTCGCGCGCCTTTAGGGCGGGATCAATCCATTCGGGCAGGTCAGGCACGGCTTGCAAGGCATCGGCAATCGCGCGCGCCATGATCTTTTGCGTCAACCCTTGCCCAAGCGGATAAATCGCCTCGAATTTGGGGAGGGTTTCCGCCTCCTCAACGGGCAGGATGTGATCAGGATGCACGATTTGCGCAATCCCATCGAAAAGCTCAACCTTGCCCGAGATCAGACGCCGCGCGCCTATGGGCAAAAGCTTTTCGAGATAGGGCGCACGCGCGTGAAAAAATACCAGATCAAAGGCGGTTTGACTGTCGGTGACCGTGACCCGATAGGGCCCACGCCCGCGGGACGGGGGCGGGCGGTGACGGATCACCTCAACCTCTAGCGTGGCAATGCGCGGTGGGGTGATTTCAGCAAGGCGCGTTACGGGGCGGCGATCCACCACACCCACGGGCAAGGTGTAAATCAGATCTTTCGGGGTTTCGATATGAAGATGCCCCAAGGCCTGCGCAGCTTTGGGGCCGATACCAGATAGGCCCTCAAGGCGCGAGAAGAGCCCGAACAAAACCTCTGGTCGGCCCTGCGCGGCCATGGGTTAAAGATCCCCAATGAGGGCCAACCACGCATCTTCATCAATGGTTTCAATGCCCAATTCTGCGGCCTTTTTGGCCTTTGATCCTGCCCCAGGCCCTGCAACCAAAAGGTCGGTTTTGGCAGAAACCGAACCTGCGACCTTGGCCCCCAAACTTTCGGCACGCGATTTGGCCTCTGCGCGGGTCATCTTTTCGAGACTGCCCGTGAACACCACTGTCTTGCCCATCACGGGGCTGCCCGACACATCACGAATAGCGGGCGATTGGATCTCAAGATGGGCCACAAGCCGTTCGATTGACGCATATTCACGCGGCTGCGCCCATGCCTCGCAGAGCGCTGTGGCAACTGTATCCCCGATGCCATCAATCCCCGTGATTTCGGCCCATGCGGGGCTGTCCTCAAGCAATTTTTTGCGCGATTTGGCGTCAGGCGCTGTTGCGGCAGGCTCAAGGCGGGCGGCATGAATGGCCGCGTCAAAGGCAGCCCAACTGCGGAAATGTTCGGCCAAATCCTTGGCCGCCACTTCGCCCACATGGCGGATGCCCAAGGCAAAGATCAAACGGCCAAGGGGGATTTGACGTTTCTCTGCAATCGCCGCAAAAAGATTTTGCGCAGATTTATCCCCCCACCCCTCGCGGTTTTTAAGCTGCTGGATACCACTGCCATAGCGTGCCTCAAGGGTGAAAATATCGGCAGGCTCGGTGATCCATCCGTCTTTGTTGAATTGTTCGACTTGCTTCGCCCCTAAACCCTCGATGTCAAAGGCCGCGCGCGAGACGAAATGCTTCAGGCGCTCGACCGCTTGGGCAGGGCAGATCAGCCCGCCCGTGCAGCGGCGCACGGAATCGCCCTCCTCACGATGCGCCTCTGATCCGCATTCGGGGCATGTGTTGGGAAAGATATAGGGCTGCGCATCCGCAGGGCGCTGCGTGACATCCACATCGGCAATTTTAGGGATCACATCACCCGCGCGATAGACCTGAACCAAATCACCCACGCGAATATCGCGCCCGGCGCGGATCGCCTCGCCTGTGTTGTTGCGGCCTGCGATGTAATCCTCATTATGCAGCGTTGCATTCGAGACAACCACACCGCCCACTGTCACGGGGGCAAGCCGCGCCACGGGCGACAACGCGCCTGTGCGCCCCACTTGGATGTCAATCGCCTCGATCCGCGTCCATGCCAGTTCAGCGGGGAATTTATGCGCAATGGCCCAACGCGGGGTGGTGGCGCGTAACCCCAAGCGGCGCTGCAAGGCCAGATCATCGAGCTTGTAGACCACCCCATCAATATCATAGCCCAGACCCGCGCGATCATGGGCAATTGCCTGATAATGGGCGATAATCGCCTCAAGGCTCTCGCAGCGAATGGTCAAGGGATTGGTCTGAAATCCAAAATCACGCAATTTCGCAATCAGTCCAAATTGCGTGTCTGCAAGCGGAGCGGAGACAACCCCAAGCGCATAGGCGAAAAACCGCAGCGGGCGGGCGCGGGTGATCTCGGCATCCAATTGGCGCAGCGATCCTGCGGCCGCATTGCGTGGATTGGCAAAGGTTTTGCCCCCTGCCTGCTCGGCGCGCGCGTTGAGCGCGGCGAAATCTGCGTGGCTCATGTAAACTTCACCGCGCACTTCGAGAATATCGGGACAATCGCGGTGGTGGATGGCCTGCGGAATATCGGCAATCGTGCGGGCGTTGGCGGTGACGTTTTCGCCCGTCTCCCCATCGCCGCGCGTGGCGGCATGCACCAAAACGCCGTTTTCATAGCGCAAAGACAGGGACAGCCCATCGATTTTTGGCTCGGCGGTAAAGACCAAGGGCGTGGTATCAGACAGGCCCAAATAGCGCTGAATGCCCGCGATAAATTCCGCGACATCGGCCTCGTCAAAGGCATTGGCCAAGGACATCATACGTTCGGCATGGGTGATTTTGCCAAAGCCCTCGGCAGGGCTGGCGCCGATTTGCGCGCTCGGACTATCGCCGCGGATCAGATCGGGAAACCGCGCCTCAAGATCCGCGTTTTCGCGTTTCAGGCGGTCATATTCCGCATCGCTGAGGGTGGGCGCGTCTTCTTGGAAATAATCCTTATTGGCGCGCGCCAAAATATCGGCCAATTCGGCCAAACGCTGTGCCGCCTGATCGCGCCCTAAGAGGGATACCCCTGCGCCCGTGTTTTGATCTTCTTCTGACATAGACCGCCTCGCCTGACTGCTGCCCTATAGATATGGGCAGCAGCGGCAGAGGTCTAGCGCAGATCAAGCCGTGGCAGCCAAAGCGGCCTTTGGATGCGGGTCACGCAGCACGTAACCACGCCCCCAAACCGTTTCAATATGGTTCTGACCGCCCGAAGCCTCGGACAGTTTTTTGCGCAGTTTACAGATGAAAACGTCAATGATCTTCAATTCTGGCTCATCCATGCCGCCGTAAAGATGATTGAGGAACATCTCTTTGGTTAATGTCGTGCCTTTGCGCAGCGATAGCAGCTCAAGCATTTGGTATTCTTTGCCCGTCAAATGCACCGCGCGCCCCGCCACCTCGACCGTTTTGGCATCAAGGTTGACGCAAATCTCACCGGTTTTGATCACCGATTGCGCATGCCCCTTTGAGCGGCGGATAATGGCATGGATGCGCGCCACCAGTTCCTCGCGATGGAAGGGTTTGGTGAGGTAATCATCAGCGCCAAACCCGAATCCTTTGAGTTTGCTATCGGTATCATCTGCGCCTGTCAGGATCAGGATCGGCGTATCAACCCGCGCCATACGCAATTGGCGCAGCACCTCTAGGCCCGTCATATCAGGCAAGTTCAGATCCAAAAGGATCAGATCGTAATCATATAACTTGGCCAGATCGATGCCTTCCTCACCCAAATCGGTGCAGTAGACATTCAGATTGGCATGCCGCAGCATCATTTCGATGCTTTTCGCGGTGGTTGGATCATCTTCAACCAAGAGAAGCCGCATCTTCTAACCTCCTAATACTCGCTTAAAGAGGACAATCGCGTCAAAAGGTTAATTTAGCTTTAATGCAAAATATGTATAATTTACATATATTATTTATTTTGACTGCGGCCAACTCAATCTTTGCTCGCCTGATGGCGGGCGCGCGGCAGAGCCAGCGGCGGGTGATTTTGTGCCCTGCTCGCGTGGATAGTTTTGCACCGCTGTGGCCTTGAGCGCCGCCTCACCATAGCGGCTGGCCTTGGCAAGCCAAGTGTCCAATTCCTCCGCCGACAGATCCCAACGGCTCAGTGCCTCGTCCCGTGAAATAAGGCCCGTGGCAATCGCCCGCAACACGCATGCCTTTCGGCTTGCGACCCACCTTGTGGTGTCTGCCGGGGGCAAATCTGCACGGGTCATCTGCTGACCATTAGGCAGCGTGACGCTGACAGGGCCTTTGGGTTTGCGGATATACATAACCTTATCCTTATTCACGAACGCAGGCCTAGGGCTAACCCCCCAAGCCTTAAGGCAAGGTAAGCGTCCAAGCCTTCAGCCCCTTGTGAATAGATAAGATTTTCCTATATTTCGCCCTATCACCTGGAGATCGACATGCCCCTTGACCGCCCCAATGCGCCGCTCAACTCGCTTGGCTTTGCCAAACCCCCGCAGGAGACGCGGGTTGTCGTGGCTATGTCTGGGGGGGTGGATAGCTCGGTTGTGGCGGCCCAATTGGCCGAAGAAGGCTATGATGTTGTGGGCGTCACCCTGCAACTTTATGATCACGGTGCGGCCTTGGCAAAAAAAGGGGCCTGCTGTGCAGGGCGCGATATTCACGATGCGCGCCGTGTGGCCGAAAATATGGGCTTTCCGCATTATGTCCTGGATTACGAGAATATCTTTAAGGATGCGGTGATTGACGAATTCGCCGATGCCTATCTCGCAGGGGCCACGCCTGTGCCCTGCATCCGCTGCAACGAGCGCGTGAAATTCAAAGATCTGCTTGCCACCGCACAAGAACTCGAGGCCGATTGCATGGCCACGGGGCATTATATTCAACGCAAAATGGGGGCTGAGAAAGCAGAGCTTCATTGCGCCGCAGATGCAACGCGCGATCAGTCCTATTTCTTGTTTTCGACCACGCAAGCGCAATTGGATTTCCTGCGCTTTCCCCTTGGTCATCTGGCGTCTAAGGAAGAAACCCGCAAACTGGCCCATAAATACGGACTGCCCGTGGCTGATAAGCCAGACAGCCAAGATATCTGCTTTGTGCCAAATGGCGACTATGCCAGTGTGATTGAAAAATTGCGCCCCGGCGCGGCGGATCCGGGCGATATCGTGGATATGGAAGGCCGTGTATTGGGCCAACATAATGGCGTGATCCATTACACAATCGGCCAACGCCGCGGCCTTGGCATTGGGGGGCTGGCTGACCCGTTATATGTGGTCAAACTTGATCCAGAGGCGCGTCATGTCGTGGTCGGCCCCAAGGAGGCCTTGGCGACCCGCCATATCCCCGTGCGCGAAATCAACTGGTTGGGTGATACGCCCTTTGACAGCGAAAGAACCCGCGAGGTTGCGGTCAAAATTCGCTCAACCCGCCCACCGCGCGCGGCCCTGATCCATCCGACATCCCCGACAACCGCGATGGTGGAATTGCTGACCGCCGAAGAAGGTGTCAGCCCTGGTCAGGCCTGTGTCTTTTATGATGAGAACAGCAGCCGAATCTTTGGCGGTGGATGGATCCACAAAGGGTAAACCGCCCGCGCATTTTTCGTGTATCTAAGGAAGAAGTGGCGCGGTTGACGGGGCTCGAACCCGCGACCCCCGGCGTGACAGGCCGGTACTCTAACCAACTGAGCTACAACCGCGCAGACGAACAGGGACTTTTGGGGCGCGATGGTGGTGGCGCGGTTGACGGGGCTCGAACCCGCGACCCCCGGCGTGACAGGCCGGTACTCTAACCAACTGAGCTACAACCGCTCACCATCGGCCACAGGCAACCCTGTAGCGTGCAGGGTGTCTATGCTGCGCGCCCTGCCCCGTCAAGGCCTCCTTTGGCGCGATTGGCGCAAAAAATGCGCAAAAGCAAATTTGCGTTTGACCGCATATGCGCGGGGAAAGTTCAGAGCTTACCTCGGCTGCGCTTTTGCCTCGCTCAATAACGCGTAGGCCAGCAGTAAAATCCAGCCCAATCCCGTCCATCCCACCACGATGTTCAGAATGAAAACGCCAATGGTGCGCTTATGGCCACGGAGGATGGCCACGAGGGTTGGAAAGAAGAACGCTGCGACAATCACAATCGCATAGGTCGCCAGAAACCCGTCTAAACGTGGATCACCTGTCATTCATCCGCCTTTCGTTCATCCCAGATTATGCTGCGCCCGTTCCACTGCAATGTCGATATTCACTTTATCCGCAAAACATTAGACAAATTTATATTTTGAGCTAGTTTTATTCCAATAAATAAATAAAATAAGGGACAAAAAAATGCGAAAAATCTTGCTTTCAGCCGCGCTTGTCGCGGGGTCATTCTTCACCACATCAGCGGACGCGTGTCCAAATTGGAACTTTCAAGCGGCAGAGCAATATAGCGGCAGCGGAAGCTATTTTTACACGCCACGCTATTATAATATTGTCGCTGGGGGTGATTATTCGCTCTCGAAATGCAGCCATATCCGACCTGCCACAGATGTCGGCCCGGGATTTTTCCCAGATCGACCAGATTTCCGATTCAACGTCTCGGGCATGGCGGCTTACGAGTTGCATATTCGCGTGGTCAGCGAATGTGACGCGGCCCTTTTGATCAATACCGCATCGGCAACTTGGTATTATGATGATGACGATAACGGAAATCTTGACCCCCGTATCATCCTAACCAACCCGCAAGACGGGCCGATTGATATTTGGGTTGGCACCTATGATGGGGCCTATTGCAACGCCCGTTTGGAAATCGAAACTTTCTGATCAAATTTGGCCGCACAGTGATGCTTGTGCGGCCAATTCATATGACCAATGAATATGATGAGTGCCCAATGACCCGTAAAACAATTCTTGCCGCTCTTGCCCTATGCGGCCTTGCCACTATTGCCCGCGCAGACGAGGTGGCTTTTGCCGTGGATGAACGCAGCTTTAGCAGCAATTATGCCTGCGTCACCGCCTCTGAGCGCGCCGTGAACCAAGTCGCTTCTTGGGTCGATTTTTCGGGTGGCGATGGCGCGGAATATTTGTGGTATCAAATCAACGGCAATATTTTTGTGACCATGAAATGTTACAACAATCAGCTGTATTTCATCCATGTGCATCGGATTGGGGATACTGGTGACGCGGGCAATATCCGCGACCGCATTACGGCCCTGCTTTACACGGCGAAATGATCGCGTGCGCCCTTTGCATCAATCAGACTGAGGATTGGGGAGGGAAGCGCGTGGTGGGTGATGAGAGACTCGAACTCCCGACATCTTCGGTGTAAACGAAGCGCTCTACCAACTGAGCTAATCACCCTCGCCAACGCGTGAAGGCGTATTAGCCGCATGATGCAGGGATATGCAAGCCCGATCTGCAAAGAATTTTGCGCCAAAGGCGCAAAGTTTTCTCAAAACCCAATCTTCACCTCACCCCCATTGGCGGTAATCACATAAACCCCGCCCTGCGCATGGCCCAAAGATGCCGTTTGGTCAGGGTCTAGCCCGCGCAAAAGGCCGCGCAAGGTTTGGATCACAACACCATGGCTGACCAATAGGCTCGGCCCCTTCAAATCAGCCACAAGATCCTGCAGACGCGCCTCAAGGGCCGCGCGCGTTTCGCCCCCTTGGGTCAAGAGAGAATGACGATAGACCTGCGCCTCGGTGTCAAAGCGCACAGGCCAATTCGCCTGCACCTCGGCCCGCGTAAGCCCCTGCCATTGCCCCATATTTATCTCGCGCAGACGCGCGTCTTGCACGAGGGTCGGCAAATCGGGATAGGCCCGCGCAATCAACCGCGCGCTGCGTGCCGCGCGCCCAAGCGGACTGGTTCGGAAATCGGTCACTGCGTCATAGCCTTGACGGGTGATCATTTCCTGCAACAAACGACCTTGCGTCTGCGCCTGCGCAACCCCATTGGGGGTAAGCGCAGAGTCGAGCCAACCTTGAAACCGATGTTCGTTATTCCATTCGGTTTCCCCATGGCGCAGCAAATATATCGGAAAATTTCGCCGCATCACAAAGATCACCTCGCCCGTGGGTCACAGACCTGCCCCGCCTCAACAATAGGCCAGATGGTGGGTGATGAGGGATTTGAACCCCCGACATCTTCGATGTGAACGAAGCGCTCTACCACTGAGCTAATCACCCGTTCTGCGCGGGGTTCTTCTAGTCAGCCGCGCCCCACTGCGCAAGGGTTTAGTCTTGGTCGGTTTCCTCGGCGCTTGCACCGCGTTTGTCAGCCTCGATCAGTTTTATCCGCGCCACCATCGGGCGCCCATCCTGACCATCCTTATCTTTGCGCAACATGACCTTGCCAAATGGCGGCAGGATCAGGTCGCGCCCTTGATCTAGGGCTTCGGCCATCTCGACCAGAACCGCATCCATGACTTCGCGCGCATCCGTGCGTTTGACACCCACCCGCATCGCAACCGCCTCAAGCAGGTCGCGGCGCTTCAGCGCCTCAATCTTCGCTTTGGGTTTGCTGTCAGATTTGGGGGCGGTCACGGCCTTGAGCGCAGGCTTGGCAGACGGTTTTGCTGTTGCTTTTGCCGCCGCCTTTGATTTGGGCGCGATCACCGCCGCGACCGAGGCCACCGCAGGTTTTGGTTTCGCTGCCGCCTTATCCGTTGTGGATTTTGGTGATTTTGGTGCCATGTGTGCCCCCATTTGGCCAATCCTATCAAAGCCGCATGGTATCAGGACATATTATACATGAAAAATATATTTTTTGATTTTGCAGCACCCGAAAAAGAAAACCCCCGCCACGAATATGAAGGGGGCAATTTCGCGGAATGCGCCACGTTAATGGGTTGTGGCGCTGCTGTCTTTTGTGGCCTCAAGCGCGCGCTGTGCGGCGGCGGCGGCCTCTGCCTCCTCATCCCAATCAATCGGTTCGGGCTGACGGGTCAAGGCCTTGGCGAGAACCTCGCTGACATGGGACACGGGGATAATTTCCAATCCCTCTTTCACATTGTCAGGGATTTCGGGCAGGTCTTTTTCATTTTCCTGCGGGATCAGCACTGTTTTGATCCCACCCCGCAACGCGGCCAACAACTTCTCCTTAAGGCCACCGATGGCCAAGACATTGCCGCGCAGCGTCACCTCGCCCGTCATAGCAATATCACGGCGCACGGGCGTTTGGGTCAGAACTGACACGATAGACGTCACCATCGCAATCCCTGCACTGGGGCCATCTTTCGGAGTCGCCCCTTCTGGAACGTGGACATGGATATCCCATCCGTCCAGTTTCGGGGGCTGCACGCCAATTTTGGGCGCGATAGAACGCACATAGGAACTGGCCGCATCGATGGATTCCTTCATCACATCGCCAAGCTTACCCGTGGTTTTCATACGCCCCTTACCCGGCAGGCGCAGCGCCTCAATCGACAGCAGATCACCGCCCACACTTGTCCAAGCCAGCCCTGTGACAACACCGATTTGATCATCCGATTCCGCCAGACCAAAGCGATAGCGGCGCACACCGAGCATCTCTTCAAGGCGCTCACGGGTGACTGTCACCGATTTCTCGCCACCCTTGAGGATCGCGGTCAGGGCCTTGCGGGCAAGTTTCGCAACTTCGCGCTCTAGGTTCCGCACGCCCGCCTCGCGGGTATAATAGCGGATCACATCGGTCAGCGCCTCAGGCTCGACCGCGAATTCCCGCGCCTTGAGATTGTGGTTTTTCACCTGCTTAGGCAGCAGATGCCGTGTCGCAATTTCTAGCTTTTCATCTTCGGTGTAGCCCGAAAGCGAAATGATCTCCATGCGATCCAACAGCGGCGCAGGCATATTATAGCTGTTCGCCGTGGTCAGGAACATCACGTTCGAGAGATCATATTCAACCTCCAAATAGTGATCCACAAATGTGGCGTTCTGTTCGGGGTCGAGAACCTCCAACATCGCACTGGCAGGATCCCCACGGAAATCTTGACCCATCTTGTCGATCTCATCGAGTAAGATCAGCGGATTGGTGGTTTTCGCCTTTTTCATCGCCTGAATGATCTTGCCAGGCATCGACCCGATATAGGTGCGGCGATGGCCCCGAATTTCGGATTCGTCCCGCACACCGCCCAGACTGATGCGAATAAACTCGCGCCCCGTGGCCTTCGCCACCGATTTCCCAAGCGAGGTTTTCCCAACACCCGGAGGGCCCACAAGACAAAGGATAGGCCCCTTCACCTTGGCCGAACGCGCCTGCACCGCAAGATATTCGACTATGCGCTCTTTGACCTTCTCAAGCCCGTAATGATCCGCATCCAAAACCTCTTCGGCGCGGGTGAGGTTCTTTTTCACACGGCTTTTCACGCCCCAAGGCAGCGAGACGATCCAATCAAGATAATTGCGCACCACAGTCGCCTCAGCGGACATGGGCGACATATTTTTTAGCTTTTTCAGCTCTGCATCGGCCTTGTCGCGCGCCTCTTTTGACAGTTTGGTTGCGGCGATTTTTTCTTCTAGCTCGGCCACCTCATTGGCGCCGTCTTCGCCATCTCCCAACTCGCGCTGAATGGCCTTCATCTGTTCGTTCAGATAATATTCGCGCTGCGTGCGCTCCATCTGCGACTTCACGCGGGTTTTGATCTTTTTCTCAACCTGCAGCACGGACATTTCGCCCTGCATCAGGCCATAGACCTTTTCAAGGCGCTCGGAGACGTCAATCGTTTCAAGCAAATCTTGCTTTTGCGCGACATCAACGCCGAGATGCCCCGCGACCAGATCGGCCAGTTTTTGTGGCGCTTGGGTTTCAGAAACCGAGGTCAGCGCATCTTCGGGGATGTTTTTCTTGATCTTGGCATAGCGCTCAAACTCGTCTGCGACCGACCGCAACAAGGCCGTTGTTGCCGCCTCATCACCCAATTTTTCTTCAAGCGGCGCGGCCTCTGCCTCAAAAAACTCGTCCGTTTTGGTGAATTTCTTGATTTTGACGCGGGATTTTCCTTCGACCAATACTTTGACTGTGCCATCGGGCAATTTCAGCAATTGCAGAACCGAGGCCAAGACACCCACCGAATAAATTCCTTCTGGTTCAGGGTCATCAATGGCGGGATCAATTTGACTGGACAGCAGGATCTGGCGATCATCCTGCATCACCTCTTCCAGCGCGCGCACCGATTTTTCGCGCCCCACAAAGAGCGGCACAATCATATGGGGAAACACGACAATGTCGCGCAGCGGCAGAACTGGATAGGTTTCGTGAATTTCTGGCATCATGCCTTCCTTTTCTTCGTGGCAAGAGAGCGCGCGATCCCATCCTTGGCAATCATTTGGCTCTCTCCTCATGGAGCAGTTACATTTGGGCAGCCTTGAGACGCATTTCAAGCGGGGAAGTTAATCTATGGTTTACGCATCAGGGCCGCGCCTTCAATCTGCGTGCCATATTGCGCCCCTGCCAATCTTGACGCGTCTTGCGGCTGCATTTCATGCAATGCTGCACTAGGGCGCGGGCAGTGACAAGCTGAAAATCAGGGTTAGATCGGCTCGATATCGCCCTCTGCGCGGGCGGCGTGGAAGCCCGCCTCAAACTGGGCGAATTGCCCCGCCTCGATGGCCGCGCGCATCCCTTCCATAAGTTCTTGGTAGTAATGCAAATTATGCCATGTCAGCAGCATCGAAGAAATAATCTCGCCCGCGCGGAACACATGATGCAAATAGCCGCGCGAGTAATTGCGACATGCGGGACAGGTGCAATTTTCATCCAAGGGGCGCGGATCATCTTGGTGGCGGGCATTTTTGATATTCACCTGCCCCCGCCGCGTCCATGCTTGCCCCGTGCGCCCCGAGCGCGAAGGCAGCACGCAATCCATCATATCAATCCCACGCGCCACAGCCCCCACAATATCATCGGGCTTGCCCACCCCCATCAGATAACGGGGACGATCTTGGGGCAAGAAATCAGGGGCGTAATCGAGGCACTCAAACATGGCCGCCTGCCCCTCGCCAACGGCGAGACCACCGACCGCATAGCCGTCAAAGCCAATATCACAAAGCGCCTCAGCGCTTGCCTGCCGCAAATCGCGCTCTAGCCCGCCCTGCATGATCCCAAAAAGCGCATGGCCCGGCCTCTCGCCAAACGCCGCTTTCGAGCGCGCAGCCCATCGCATGGACAATTCCATCGAGGCTGCAATGCGATCTCGATCCGCAGGCAAAGCGGGGCATTCATCGAAACACATGACAATATCCGACCCCAGCAGCGCCTGAATTTCCATACTACGCTCGGGCGTCAGCATATGTTTTGACCCATCCACATGCGAGCGGAAGGCAACCCCTTCCTCCGTCAGCTTGCGCAGATCTGATAGGCTCATCACTTGAAACCCGCCGCTATCGGTCAGGATAGGCTTCTGCCAATTCATGAATTTGTGCAGCCCCCCGAAACGCGCAACCCGCTCAGCGGTCGGACGCAGCATGAGGTGATAGGTGTTGCCCAAAAGAATATCCGCACCTGTGGCTGCAACACTTTCGGGCATCATTGCCTTGACCGTTGCAGCCGTGCCTACAGGCATGAAGGCGGGCGTGCGGATTTGCCCCCGTGGGGTCGAAATCACGCCACGGCGCGCCTTGCCATCTTGGTGTAATAATTCAAATGCAAACTCTTTGGGCACGGGATAAAGCCTCGCTCAGATTGGGCCTCTGTTCATAGGCGATTCTGCGCCAATGCCAAGGCCCGGGAATGATTTCACCAGATGGGGTATTGCATGGATCAAGTCTTTAAACTTGGTTGGGAAGAATGGGTTGGCTTGCCACAATTGGGGCTGCCCGCACTGAAGGCTAAGGTGGATACAGGCGCGCGCACCTCCGCGCTGCACGCCTTTGATATCGAACTCTTTGGCCCTGCCACTAAGCCGAAAGTGCGGTTTTTGATCAATCCAATTCCTGCCCGCCCCGATTTGGCGATTGCCTGTTCTGCAACCATCCATGACCGCCGCGATGTGACCAGTTCCAATGGTGATACCGAGGCGCGCTATGTGATCCTCAGCCCGCTCGAAATCGGCCCGTTGCGGCAAGAAATTGAAATCACGCTGACCGATCGCGCGAATATGAGCTATCGGATGCTTCTGGGGCGGCAGGCGATTGGGGCAGATTGGATCATCACCCCCTCAGAAAGTTTCTGTCAGCCGCAACGCAGTTACGAGGTCTATCACACCGCTGCGGTCAAAGAGACCGCGCCCAAACGCGCGCTGCGCATTGCCGTTCTGAGCCGCGAACAAAACTACACCACACAAAAATTGCAGGCCGAGGGCGAGGCGCGCGGCCATGTCGTTGAAGTGATCAACACAACCCGTTGTTACATGGCGCTAAATGCCATGACGCCTGCGGTTTATTATGACGGGCAAGAATTGCCAAAATATGATGCGGTTATTCCCCGCATCGGCCCTTCGATTACGGCCTATGGTGCGGCGATTTTACGGCAATTTGAAACGCTTGGCGTCTATTGCCTGAATGGCAGCGCCGCCATCAACGCAAGCCGTGACAAGCTGCACGCCCACCAAATTCTGTCGCGCCACCGCATTGGCATGCCCCAAACGGCCTTTGCCGCAAGCCCAAAGGACACCAACAACCTTATCACATTGGTAGGAAATGCCCCATTGGTCGTGAAATTGTTGGAATCGAGCCAAGGCAAAGGCGTGGTCTTAGCCGAAACCAAGAAAGCCGCACAATCGGTGATCGATGCCTTTCGCGGCCTATCTGCGAATTTCCTTGTACAAAATTTTGTCAAAGAGGCCGCAGGCGAGGATATTCGCTGCCTTGTCATTGATGGAAGTGGTGGCTGCGATGAAACGTGTGGGGGCGGCGGATGATTTCCGCTCGAACTTGCATCGTGGCGGCACGGCGGTCAGCGTGCGCATCACCCGCGAGGAACGCGAAACCGCCATTCGATCCGCGCGCGCCTTTGGCCTTGGGATTGCGGGGGTCGATATGCTGCGTGGCGCTGACGGGCCTAAGGTGCTTGAGGTCAACTCTTCGCCGGGTTTTGAGGGCATCGAGGAGGTCACGGGCAAAAACATCGCCGCCCATCTTTATAGCGCCATCGAAAAACATGTGCGCCCTGCCCCCATCAAACGCCGCCCGCCGCGGTGATGAGCGTCACTTACCCTTGCCCTTGGCCCACCCTTTCCTTATATGTTTAGTCAGGAATTCGTCCCGCAAAGGATATGGCCCAAGATGACCAGCACTCCCGATCCGATGCCGCAAGAAACGCTTGAAGGGGCGCCTTTGATTGCGCCCTCTAGCACGGACCACCCGCTTTACGACACGGTGGTCGAGGCCTGCCGCACTGTTTATGACCCTGAAATTCCAGTGAATATTTATGATCTGGGCTTGGTCTACACGATCAATATCGATGCTGAGAATGCAGTCGAGGTAATCATGACCCTAACCGCACCGGGCTGTCCGGTTGCGGGCGAGATGCCCGGATGGGTGGCAGACGCAATCGAGCCCCTCGAAGGGATCAAGCAGGTCGATGTCAAGCTGACATGGGAACCCCCATGGGGCATGGATATGATGAGCGATGAAGCCCGTCTTGAGCTAGGGTTCATGTAAGATGTTCGGCATTCCAGGAAAAGCGGCCGTAACCCTTACCCCCGCTGCGATTGGGCAGATCAAGAAACTGATGACGCGAGACGGGCATCAGGGGCTGCGCATCGGGGTGAAAAAGGGCGGCTGCGCAGGCATGGAATATACGATGGATTACGCGGCGGAGATTGACCCCCATGACGAGGTGGTCGAGGTCGAAGGCGCGCGCGTGATGATTGCGCCCATGGCGCAAATGTTCCTCTTTGGCACAGAGATTGATTATCAAACCTCGCTTCTTGAGGCAGGGTTCAAATTCAACAACCCCAATGTGGCCGATGCCTGTGGTTGTGGTGAATCGATCAAGTTCAAGGATGTCTCAGAACTCAACGCAGAACGCGAGGGCTGACGCACCGCATCGCTTGCCAAGCGCGATTTCTGCCCCCTATAGTGAACCCGCTAAACTTGGGACGGGCACAAGGGGTTGATCCGTGCAATCAGAAGAATTTGAGGCGCTGTCGAAAAAAATCGACAGCCTGATTTCGCTTAATGCGCAAATTGCGGCGCAGGGGCGGAAGGCGCTGTTGGATGCAGAGGGCATTTTCACCTTCAATGCCTTTGGCGAGACGATCCGAATGTATTTGCCTGATGTGGCCCAAGATGTGATCCAAGGCCTGATCGCGACCACAGGCAGCTTTTTTGAAATGAACCATCTGACGGGTGTGTATCGTGACAAACTGATCCCCGCGGGTGGCACGGTTCTGGATATTGGCTGCAATATCGGAAATCACAGCCTATTTTTTGCAAAAGTGATGAAGGCCGCAAAGATCATCGCCTTTGATCCTCAACCCCACTGCCAGCGTATTTTCGAACGCAATGTTCAAGAAAACAATCTCAGCGGTGTGCGCTTTGAGTTGATGGGCCTTGGACGCGCGGCAGCGAAAATGCAAATCACGCGGTTTGATCCCAATAATTACGGTGCAACCCGATTTGAACTGTCTGACGGCGGAACATTTGAGGTGCAGTCACTGGATGCCTATTGCGCCAAAGCCAAACTCAAGACGATTGATTTTATCAAAATTGATGTCGAAGGCATGGCCCTTGAAGTGATTGCGGGGGCGCATAAAACCTTGGACAAATTCAAACCTCCGATGTGGATCGAATTGATCCCCCGCTTTGGCGAAGTGGCCCCCGCGACCGAGGCTTTGAAGGAAATCGGATATGAACTGGCCTATCGGTTTGGCCGCACAGATTATCTGTTTCACCACAAGGATAATAAAATCGCAGCCGCGCCCCAATAATCCATGACGCGATAAAACGGGTCACTGAGAGATGAAAGGCCTCTGATGTCTGCTTCGCAAACGGTCGACAAACGGCTTGGGCAAATCTGGATTGGCCCGCTTGATCCACCGCTTCAGTGGATGAAAACGTGGCGCGATATGCACCCTGACTGGGACTATACACTGTATGACAATCAGTTTTTGACGGGACGCAAATTTAAATGCCACGCGCAGATCACTGAATATTTTCGGTAAGGGGAATATGCGGGCGTGTCGGATTTGATGCGCTATGAAATTCTCTATGAATTTGGCGGGATCATTCCTGAAACGGATTCCATATGCCTGCGCCCCGTTCATGACCTTCTTCACCATCAAGGCCCGTTCACCTGCCGTGAGGTGGAAAATGAAGTATGCGATACCCATGGTATGCCGCGCAAAAAGGGCCTGCTTTGCCCCATTCTGGGCAGCCCCAAGGGTCATCCTATTCTGGCCGCTTTGATTGAGGAACTGTCACAATCCGATCCAGCCACTTTGCCAAAGCCATGGAAAGGATCAGGAAATTTTAGGTTGCGGCAGTTTTTCAAGCGGCATCGGGATTTGGCGCGCGGCCTTTATGTCTATCCCGCCTATATGTTCGTGCCGGAACATTTCCGCGGATGGCGCTATGAGGGCCCCGAGCACCCGTTTTGCAGACAGTTATGGGGCACGACAACAAGCGGCTACTCAACCACCAAAACCCCGCAAGAGATTGAGGAAAGCCGCGCAGAAATCCTTGCCGCGCTGATGGCCGCTTAGGCGGTTTTCATGTGTAGATAGGTTTCTGCGTAGCGGCGGCTGAGGTGATCGCCTGCACGGATCACCTGATCTGATCCTGCGGGTGCGACATTGGCATCATAATTAGGATTGAAAAACAGCGGGATGGAAATGCGCTCTTCCGCACCGCCTGTGACGCGGTGCAATGTGGCCTTCACCCCGCCCTCGCTCCACATCTCGAGCATTTCGCCAAAATTGATGACAAAGACACCTGGCTCAACCGCGACAGGCAGCCATGACCCATCCCGCATCTCCACCTCAAGGCCCGCCTGCCCATCCGTGGCCAAAAGGGTGAGGCAGCCATAATCGGTATGGGCCGCGATGCCGAAATCCTTTTCACCCGCCCAATCTGGACGGGGCGGATAGAAATTTGCCCGCAACAGCGCCATGGGGCGATCGAATTTATCGGCGAAATAATCCCCGTCCTTGCCAATTGCCCGCGCAATCGCCGCAAGCAAGGCCAAGGACACAGCGCGCGCTTGCGCAAAATACTGCTCGACTGTTTTTTGAAAACCTTCAGGGGCTTCGGGCCAAAGATTTGGCGCATAAACAGGCAAATGCGCCATTGGATCGCCATCGGGCACTGGCAGGCCACAGTCGAACACTTGTTTATAATCAGGGTTTGCCTTGGGATCGACCTGTTCGGATTTGGAGGCACCCCACCCGCGATTGGCCCCTGTGCGCGCCATATCCACGGCCGCTTTGGCCGCGTCATCCATTTTGAAAAAACGGCGATAGAGCGCGATTAATTCTTGAACAGCCTCGCCCGAAATCGGCGTGTTCTCAAGCGTCAAAAACCCAACGTCACGCGCGCCATAGGCGATCGTCTCAAGGGTCTCGGCATCACCTGCGATCATTTTCTGAAAATCAATTCGCGGTATCATCACGATTCTTACCCCATATTGGCTTGACCCTTGGCTGCATCCTTGCCACCCATAAAACCAAAGATAAAGAGGAGAGCGCGATGCGCAGGAAACTTGCCGCAGGAAATTGGAAGATGAACGGGCTTTTGGCGAATATGGCCGAAGTGCAAAGCCTGATTGCGGCATTCCCTGCACCGCAGCCAGTCGATATTTTGATCTGTCCGCCCGCGACCTTGCTGGGTGCCCTTGCCGCACAGTGCCGCGACAGCGCCATCGCGCTTGGGGGGCAATATTGCCATACCGCAACGGCAGGGGCGCATACGGGCGATATTTCCGCGCCCATGCTTAAGGATGCAGGGGCAGATTATGTGATTGTGGGCCATTCCGAGCGGCGCGCTGATCACGGCGAAACCAACGCCCAAGTGCGCGCGCAGGCAGAAGCGGCGCTGGCGGCTGGGCTGACCCCCATTATCTGCTTAGGTGAAAGCGAGGCAGAACGGCGCGCGGGCCAGGCCCGTGCGGTTGTTGAAGCACAGCTTGACGCCTCCCTCCCCGATGAAGGCGCGTTTGTGATAGCCTATGAACCGATTTGGGCGATTGGCACAGGGCTTGTTCCTGAACTGGGTGATATTGCCGAAATCCATGATGCCATGCGCGCTAATCTGGCTGCGCGCTACGGCGCGGATGCCGCAGAAAGCGTGCCGCTGCTCTATGGCGGGTCAGTCAAGCCAACCAATGCCGCCGAGATTTTCGCGTTGGAAAATGTCGATGGCGCTTTGGTGGGGGGGGCCTCGCTCAAGGCGCAGGATTTTGGCCCCATCATCACGGCCTTGGCCGCATCAGACGCGGCCTGAACGCGCTTAATTGGCCGCCACAAAGCGCTGGATCACCAGACGCACCATGCCTGCGCTGTTATCATATTGCCGCAAGCCCACCAAATAGCTGCCCCCGCCAAGAGGCTGCGCGATTTGGCTGTCATATCCAGACCCGCTATCGTCATTATAGGCAAGCTCTCGGCCCACAGGGTCGTAAAGGGCCAGAATTGGGTCAGAATTGCCCATGCCAACCGCATCAATCAGCAAAAGCCCTTCCTCTGGCATCGACACGAGGAACCATTGCGCCTTGCCTGACACGCTGACATCGCGCACGAACTGCCCCGAAATTGCCCCCAAATCCGTGATAGGATAACTGCCACCGATGGGGGGGCTGGCCTCTAGCGCCTCATACATCTGCTGCATGGCACGCATTGGATCATAATCGCGCAAGGTCACTGTCACAGGCGCGTTTTGATCCGACAAGGCGCGCATCGCGATACAATAGCTGCCTGCAGGCAACGGGTCAGCCATGTCAATCTGGCTATCAAGACCCATATGGTCGTCATTTTCCGCCAAGAGCCGCCCATCTGGCCCATAGAGATACATATAGGGATCAGCCGCACTGTTTTCGGCTTGAATGGTCACCGCCGTTGGGGCCGAAAGGCCAAAGCGATAATAGGGTGTGCTTGCCACGCTGCCTGTTTGACTGATACCTGCGCTCAGCTCAGCTTGGCTCAAGGCCCCCGCCCCCAAAACCGTGGCGGGCGTATCCGCCGTGCAGGGCGTAACCCCCGCAAAGCTGCCTGTGCCTGCATCCAAACCCATCGTCAGCGCAGGATCGCGATCACTGAGGCCAATACGCAGGTCAACCGCGCCAGCGGTTCCACTAAAATCGCGCACCGCAACGCAATAGCGCCCCGCCGCCAAGTTGATCTCACCGCGCGCAGCAAGGTTTCCGCCGCTATCGTCATCATTCAAGATCAAACGGCCCGTTTCGTCATAGAGGTCTAAAACGGGATCAACCCCACCCTGCCCCACCGCCTCAACGCGCAGATTTGCAGATTGCGATAATGTGAACAGCCCGACCGCCTGATTGCCCGCAGACAGGCCAAGACCCGTCAGATCAAAGGCCGTGCTTGATTGGCTGAGGTCAGAGGCGGCCTCGGTGCCATTGGCCCAAAGACCCATGGCCCCCATTCCCCCACAAAAATCCTGCGCAAAGGCAGGGCTGCTTGCCGCAAACAGCCCCAGTGACAAGGCAAAAGACATACGTGCCGACATTGGTTAACCCCTATTCATGCTTCATCCGTCACGCCAAGCTTAGACGCAATCAGCACCGAACGGGGAAAAATTTGCGTGAAGGGGCAAATCTATTGCGCAGCCGTAACACGGGCCGCTGGCAGCATCGGGGCCAAATAGCGCCCTGTATGCGATGCGGCAACGCCCGCGACATCCTCGGGCGTGCCAGTCGCCACGACCTGCCCCCCGCCATCACCGCCTTCGGGGCCAATGTCGATCAGCCAATCGGCGGTTTTGATCACATCAAGATTATGCTCAATCACTACGACTGAGTTGCCCTGATCAACTAATTCATGCAGCACTTCCAACAATTTGCGCACATCTTCGAAATGCAGGCCCGTGGTGGGTTCATCCAGAATATAGAGGGTGCGGCCCGTGGCGCGTTTGCTCAATTCCTTGGACAGTTTCACACGCTGCGCCTCGCCACCCGACAAGGTGGTCGCTTGCTGGCCCACCTTGATATAGCCGAGACCCACGCGCATCAGCGCGTCCATCTTCTCGCGAATGGATGGCACCGCTTTGAAAAACTCCTGCGCGTCTTCGACAGTCATGTCCAATACATCGGCAATGCTTTTGCCTTTGAACGTCACCTCAAGGGTTTCGCGGTTATAGCGCTTTCCTTTGCAGGTTTCACATTCCACATAAACATCGGGCAAGAAATGCATCTCAATCTTGATCACCCCATCGCCTTGGCAGGCCTCGCAGCGCCCGCCTTTGACGTTAAAGCTGAAGCGCCCAGGCTTGTAGCCGCGCGCCTTGGCTTCGGGCAGGCCTGCGAACCAATCGCGGATTGGGGTGAAGGCGCCTGTATAGGTCGCAGGGTTCGAGCGGGGCGTGCGCCCAATCGGGCGTTGGTCAATATCGATCACCTTATCGAGATGCTCTAGCCCTTTGATCGTCTCACAAGGCGCAGGTGTCTGGCGCGCCCCATTCAGCCGCGCTGAGGCTGTTTTGAACAGGGTTTCAATCGTCAGGGTGGATTTGCCCCCCCCCGAAACACCCGTGACGCAGACAAATTTCCCAAGCGGGAAATCCACTGTCACCCCCTGCAGGTTGTTGCCTGTCGCATTGACCACGGTGACGGACTTGCCGCCCTTTTTGCCCTTGCGCCGCTCTTGGGGCACAGCAATCTCGCGGCTGCCCGACAGATATTGCCCCGTGATTGAGGCCGGGTTTTCCATGATCTCACGCGGCGTGCCAGAGGCCACAACTTGGCCGCCATGCACCCCTGCACCGGGGCCGATATCTAGAACGTAATCCGCCTCGCGAATGGCTTCTTCGTCATGTTCAACCACGATGACGGTATTGCCCTGATCGCGCAGGTTTTTCAGTGTATCCAGAAGGCGGGAATTGTCGCGCTGATGCAAACCAATTGAGGGTTCATCAAGAACATAAAGCACCCCCGTGAGGCCCGAGCCGATCTGGCTGGCCAAACGGATGCGTTGGCTTTCACCACCTGACAAGGTGCCTGCATTGCGTGACAGCGTCAGGTAATCCAACCCCACATTGTTCAAAAACCCGAGGCGTTCGCGGATCTCTTTCAGGATCGCGCGGGCGATTTCATTTTTTTGCGCACTCAAGGCCGCTGGCACAGTGTCGATCCAATCATAGGCCTGACGGATGGACATTTGCACCACCTCGCCCACATGGAGGCCGCCGATTTTCACCGCTAATGCCTCAGCCCGCAGGCGGTGCCCCCCACAAGCACCACAGGGGCGATTGTTCTGATAGCGTTCAAATTCTTCGCGAATCCACGCGCTATCGGTTTCGCGATAGCGGCGTTCCATATTGGGGATCACCCCCTCAAACACGCGGGAAACCTGATATACCCGCCCGCCCTCGTCATACCGAAAGGCGATTTCTTCTTCGCCGGAGCCGCGCAAGAACACATCTTGCACCGCCTGAGGCAGGTCTTTCCACTGCGCCTTAGGATCAAAGCCGTAGTGACGGGCGATCGCTTCGATGGTTTGCAGGAAATAGGGTGATTTCCCCTTGCGCCATGGTGCAATGGCCCCATCGGCAAGGCTAAGCGTGACATCGGGCACCATCAGCCGTTCATCAAAAAACAGCTCATGCCCCAACCCATCACAAGATGGGCACGCCCCAAAGGGCGCGTTGAAAGAGAACAAACGCGGCTCAATTTCAGGAATGGTAAAGCCCGAAACAGGACAGGCGAAATTCTCGGAAAACGTAATCCGCTCGGGATCGCCGTCCTTTGGTGCAGTCTCCAGAATGGCAATCCCATCAGCCAAATCAAGCGCCGTGCGTAAACTATCGGCCAGACGCGTTTCACTGCCTGCACGCACCACAATGCGATCCACCACAACGTCAATATCGTGGCGAAATTTCTTGTCCAAGCTTGGCGGGGTTTCTAATTCGTAAAACGCCCCATCTACCTTGACCCTTTGAAACCCCTGCTTGCGCAGCTCCAGCATTTCTTTGCGATATTCGCCTTTGCGGTCGCGCACAATCGGGGCCAAGAGATAGGCGCGGGTTCCCTCCTCCATGCCCATAATGCGGTCGACCATGTCCTGAACCTGCTGGGCCTCAATGGGCAGACCTGTTGCGGGGCTATAGGGCGTGCCCACGCGCGCAAACAACAAGCGCATATAGTCGTAAATTTCGGTCACGGTTCCCACGGTCGAGCGCGGGTTTTTCGAAGTGGTTTTCTGTTCAATGGAAATCGCGGGCGACAGCCCCGAGATGTGATCCATGTCGGGCTTTTGCATCATGTCAAGGAATTGCCGCGCATAGGCGCTGAGGCTTTCAACATAGCGGCGCTGCCCTTCGGCATAGATCGTGTCAAAGGCCAGTGACGATTTCCCTGATCCCGATAGGCCCGTGATCACTGTCAGTTGGTCGCGGGGAATATCGACATCGATATTCTTCAAATTATGCTCGCGTGCGCCGCGCACTTCGATTTTCTTTAATTCCGCCATCTGACCGCCCGATCCTATATTGATGCGCCACAAGCTAGGGCGATCCTGTGCCTGCGCCAGTGCCACAAAGCAAGGGTCAGGATGGCGAGAACAAAACCGAAACGCGCAAACCTGTCAAGCATGGCGCTAGAACGGCAAAAGGGGCAAGGTTGCCCCTGCCCCCATAAGCCAGACACCTGAGACGCGCGCCCTCTAGATATGGATCGCCCGCCCATAGGCATCAAGAACCGCCTCATGCATCATCTCTGATAAGGTTGGATGCGGGAAAACGGTCTCCATCAGGTCTTCTTCAGTGGTTTCCAGCTTGCGCCCCACCACATAGCCTTGGATCAGTTCGGTCACTTCCGCGCCCACCATATGCGCGCCCAAAAGCTCGCCCGTTTTGGCATCAAACACAGTTTTGATCAGCCCTTCAGGCTCGCCCAAGGCGATGGCCTTGCCATTGCCAATAAAGGGGAAGCGGCCCACTTTTACGGCATAGCCTGCGGCTTTTGCCTTTTCTTCGGTCAAACCGACCGAGGCGATTTGCGGGTGGCAATAGGTGCAGCCTGCAATGCTTTCAGGTTTCACAGCGTGAACCTTGCGCCCTGCAATCATCTCGGCGACCATCACGCCTTCATGGCTGGCCTTATGTGCAAGCCACGGCGCGCCTGCAACATCGCCAATCGCGTAAAGCCCGTCCACGCCCGTGCGGCAATATTCATCCGTCACAACATGGGTGCGGTCAATTTTGACCCCAAGCGCCTCTAGGCCCAGGCCCTCGACATTGCCGACAATACCAACGGCAGAAATGACTGTGTCGAATTCTTGCGTCTCAACCTTGCCGCCCATTTCGATATGCGCTGTGACCTTATCAGCCGCACGATCCAGTTTCTTGACCACGGCCTTTTGCAGAATTTTCATCCCCTGCTTTTCAAAGGCCTTTTTGGCAAAGGCGGAAATCTCAGCATCTTCCACGGGCAGGATGCGATCCATCACTTCGACAACTGTCGTCTCAGCGCCCAGCGTGTTATAGAAACTTGCGAACTCAATCCCAATCGCGCCCGACCCAATGACAAGCAATTTCTTAGGCATATGCGGGGGGGTCAGCGCCGATTTATAGGCCCATACGCGCTTGCCATCCGCCTCTAGGCCCGGCAGTTCGCGGGCGCGGGCGCCTGTGGCCAGAATGATATGTTTGGCAGTCAGGGTTTTCACGCCATCCTCCGCCTTCACCTCGACCTTGCCTTTCGCGGGAATTGTGGCCGCGCCCATCACGACTGTGACCTTGTTCTTTTTCATCAGATGGCCCACGCCCGAATTCAGCTGTTTGGCCACATTGCGCGAGCGTTTCACGACCGCATCCAAATCATAGGAAATCCCATCCGCAGACAGACCGAATTCCTTAGCGCGGTGCATCAGGTGGAAAACTTCGGACGAGCGCAGCATGGCCTTGGTTGGGATACAGCCCCAATTGAGACAAATCCCGCCCATATGTTCCCGCTCGACAATCGCAACTTTCAGCCCCAATTGGCTGGCGCGGATCGCGGCCACATAGCCCCCGGGGCCTGCACCGATGACGATTACATCGAAATCTTGGTTGGACATGGCAGTTCTCCTGCAATTCGGGCCACGCAGGGGCGGCGGGATTCGGAATTGTTCAACGTTAAACTATCTCTAAACCATCTCTGATCGCGCTGCAATCTATCTAAGATTCCTGCAGACTGCGCAGCACAGAACCATAACCGCCCGCGTCTAGAAACGCCTGTTCTTCTGCGGTCATATCCCGCCCCAAATCCGCGTTTCGATAGGGAAAACGGCCAAATCGGCGGATAATTTCAGCATGGGCGCGGGCATGGATCACATTGCCCTGCCCCGTCTGCGGCATCCGCGTTTCGATCAACTCAATCGCGCGGGTTTGATCTGCCAAATCCTCGGAATGCATGAAGGGCAGGTAGAAAAACTGACGTTCAGGCTCTGGGATTCTCAGATCATGGCCCATTTCTAGCGCGTCCTTGGCCAATCCCAAAACCTTTGCATCGGTGGCAAAGGCCCGCGGGTCGGCGCGAAACATATTGCGCGGGAATTGATCCAGCAGGATCATCAGCGCCAAGGCGGTCGGGGCGGCATTGATCCAATGATCCATCGCGCCTGCTGCCGCCCTCTGCCATGCCGCGCCAAAACGGGCGCGAATTTCAGCGTCAAAATCATCATCGCGGCGATACCACTCCCCGGGCCCTGCCCCGATCCAGAACTCTATGATTTCTTGCGCCAGTGGGTCTGTCATCCGATCTTGCCCCTTTAGACCATTGTCAAAGAGAGACTGCCACGATCACGCGGCAGGAGGAAGCGTTCCTTGCGCGTCATCGCCATCATCGGAGGCCGCATCCGCGAAAACCTCTTGCGCCAAGCCCACCACAACGGGCGAGGCCGAGGGCAAAACAGGCGCATAGCTGCCCGTATCTTCCACTGTGGGTGCGGGGCGCACCGTCATACGATAGGCCGCATAAAGCGCCAAAACCGTGACCAAGCCGCCGATGAAATAGAAATACCCCAAAGGGCCAATGGCCTGCATCATGCCGCCCACGACAATCGGGCCGAAAATCGCCCCGACCCCGTTCACAAACAACAGACGCCCCCCTGCGGCGGGCATTTGCTCAACCTCAAGAAAGTCGTTCACATAGGCAATCAACAACGCATAAAGCGGGTTGGCCATGCCACCTATGAAGAAGGCCGAAATCACCAAGATCGAAAAGATGCCAGAACTGAGCGCACCCAACAGGCCCGCTGCGCCACAAATAGCCGCCAAGATCATGATCAACAAACGGCGATCCATCCGATCAGAAATCCATCCGATGGGGAATTGCAGAACCAAGCCGCCCACGTAAAAGGCCGATACAAAAATGGACAATTGCGCAATTGGCAGCCCTGCCTGCGTGGCGAAAACGGCAGCCATGCCGAACATGGCCGAATAAACACCGCCCATAAGGAATGTGCCAATCACACCCAGGGGCGAGATTTTCAAAACCTCCATCAGGCTCATCGGCTTGGCGGTTTCAAATGCCGGCGTTGGGGTAACCGACAGCAAAATCGGCGCGAAACTTAGTGAAACCAGAACCGACAGCACCACAAAGAGGAAATAGTCGGACGGATCCCCAAGGTTCAGCAGCATTTGCGCGGCAACAATGCCGACCATCTGCACCACCAGATAGACCGATAGGGTCTGACCACGGGTTTCATTGGTTGCGGCATTGTTCAGCCAAGATTCCGCCGTGACATAGACGGCGGCAAAACAGGCCCCAATAATCAGGCGCAACACTGTCCATGCAATAGGATCCGTCAGCACAGGATAGAGGATCAGCACCGCCGATATGACCGAGCCCAGCGCAGCAAAGGTGCGGATATGTCCCACGCGGCGGATCATTTCTGACCCCATACGCGAGCCGATCAGGAACCCCGCAAAATAGGCAGACATCACCACGGACATCTCAAAGGTTGAAAAACCCTCAATTTCGCCGCGCACACCCAAAAGCGTGCCCTGAAGGCCATTCCCGACCATCAGAAGCATGATACCCAAAAGCAAGGCCCATGAATTTCGCAACACCAATAACATGCGCGATCCTTACGCTGCACGGCACCAAACTAATGCCGCGTTCACGCCCTATCCTGTCACGTCTGCGACCCGATTAATAGCGAAGCATCCCCGTAGGAGAAAAAACGATAGTTCTGCGTGATTGCATGGTCATAGATCGTGCGAATTTGATCTGCCCCCATCAGGGCCGACACCAACATCATCAGGGTCGATTTGGGCAAGTGGAAATTGGTCATCAACCCATCGGTGATTTTAAAGCGATACCCGGGGTAGATGAAAATATCGGTATCCCCCTCAAAGGGGCGCATCTCGCCAGTTTCGCTTGCCGCAGTTTCAATCAAACGCAATGCTGTTGTGCCCACGGGGATAATCCGCCCGCCTGCGGCGCGGGTGGCGTTGATTTCATCCGCCGCGCTTTGCGAAACCTCGCCCCATTCGGCATGCATTTTATGGGTGGTGACATCTTCCACCGTCACGGGCAGAAACGTGCCTGCACCAACGTGCAAGGTGACAAAGCTGAACGTCACCCCATGGGCGCGCAAATCTGCCATCAGCCCCTCATCAAAATGCAGGCTAGCGGTTGGGGCGGCCACCGCCCCTTGGCGCTTGGCCCAAATGGTTTGGTAATCTTCCCGATCTTGGGCATCGGAGGGGCGCTTGGCCTCAATATAGGGCGGCAGGGGCATCGCGCCTGCGGCGTTCAACGCCGCATCAAAATCATCCCCTCCAAGGTTAAAGCGCAGGTGCAGCCCCTCCTCAAGGCTTGCCACCTCAGCATGAAAATCGGGGGTGAACTCCACCACCTCGCCCAAGGCCAGTTTCCGCATCGGCTTGGCAAGGGCCGACCATGTGCCATCGGCCTGTGGCTCCAGAAGGGTCACCTCAATCTTTGCGCTCACGCGGCCTTGTGCGCTGTCGCGCCACCTTTGGCCACGCAGACGGGCGGGAATGACGCGGGTGTCATTCAGGATCAACCGATCCCCCTTGCGCAAGAATTGCGGCAGATCGCGCACAATCGCATCGGTGATCTGCCCGCCTTGCGCATATAGCAGCCGCGCCGAAGAGCGCGGCTTTGCCGGACGGGTCGCAATAAGGGTTTCGGGAAGGTGAAAATCGAAATCATCAAGACGCATCGTAAACCTGACAGAAACGGGCCATCGCAAAAAAAACGGGCGGATTATTGGGAATTTGTATCAAGCTGCGGACGCATCAAGTCGCGCAGAATGCCTGGCACAAGTATGGAGAGCGGATTGACCCGCACCTGCGGCGTATCGGGCGGGCCGTTCAGAGTAAAATTAAATCCAAACAACCCCTCATCGCGCCGTGCAAACAGCCGCCCGACAACGCCGTTGAGCGCATAAATCGGCGTCAGTACACCGCGAAAGTCCAAATTCCGCGCAGATGTATAATAGACCCCATCCATACTGATCCCCAAAGACGGGCCAATGGCGGTGCCTTGATGCACCGTGATCTTTGACGGATCGAGCGTGAAGCGCGCATTTACCTCGCCCATATTAATCCCGTCCCCCGACAGTTGTTCAATCAATCCAATCACGGAGACGGCGTTGAGCAATTCGGCCATAACGGGCGCATCGCGCAGTCTGGGGTTGGTGATTTGTAACTGGCCCTCATAGCTGCGCGCGCCAGTCGCGCCCTGCAATTGCAGTGTCAGCGCGCCACCATAGAGGTTGCGCATGATGCCCGCGCTGCGCATGACGGCCCCGCCATCATCAGCCTGAAGGCGAATATCGATGCCCCCGCCCTCAAGCGGGGCAATCGCGCCCTCTAGCGGAACGGCGCCGTTAAGATTGCCGCGAAACGCCCCTGCCAACCCGCCACCGCCAGAACTGAGATCCGCGCGCAGATCGCTGAGGGCAATCGTGGCGCCAATGCGCAGTTCGTCCAAATTGACAGACAGGGGGGCGCGTGCCGTTTGCGCCTGTGCGCCGCCCTGCGGCAGGCCCCGCAAATCCAACCGCCCCGAAGCAATCCCAAGTGCAGGTGCCAGACCCTCGCCACGCGGCGTCAGCATGCCTGTCACATCTAGCCAGTCATCAATGGTAAAGCCTTCTATGCGCAACAGCTCAAGACGGCCTTCGGGGCCGAGTTCCCCCGAACCCTGTGCAGATAGGCCAGCCCCTGATAGGCGGAATGCGCGCAGGCTTGGGTCAGGCCCAAGGATCAGGGTGACGTCTAAATCCCCCGCTGCCTCTGCGGGTTTCGTCCACCCGAGCGCGGTAAGGGACAGCGCAACGCCCTCAAGCGGTGATGTGAGACGCAATTCTGGGGCTGCACCGCGCCCTGCAAGATCAAGCCGCAAATCCAGTGCTGCATCGCCCTGCACCATGCCATCAGGCAAAATGACACCAAAGGCCGCAAGGGTTTCAGGGGTCAAACGCGCCTGCCCTTCGACATAAGATTGCGGGGCATCACGGTTAAGATCAGGCCGAACCCAACGCCCCGTGAGGGGCTGACCTAACATTGTGGCAGCGCCAGAAATCATTACGCCTGCCTCGGAGGTAATCGCCAAATCAAGCGCCTCTGCACGCAGATCGCGATTGGGAACCAGTGTGTCTGAGCGCACATCTATCAGACGCCCCGTGATATCGAGGCTCATCTCACCAATGGGTTGGCGTTGCACCAAATTCAGACCGATCTGACCCGACAACTCTGCTTGCCCTGTGGCCAACGTGGCAGGGTCAAGGCGCCCGTCTTCGGGAAATAGGTTTAGGGGCGGCCCTGCGAATAGGGTCAAAAGATCAGGGATTTCTCCAGACACATCCAAATCAAGCGTGGCAGCAGGGCCGCGCATTGCCACATTGGGCACAGTAAACCTGCCTTGATGCATCACGATATCTTGGCCCGTTGGCGCGCGCATCAGACCATCTTGCGCCACAATGGTCAGCCGCGCGCCCTCTAGACGCAGTTGGCCCTGCAGATCCCGCAAAGGCGGCATATCGCGAATGGGGCTAAGCGCGAGCGCGGTAAAATCAAACCCCAAGGCCGCCTGCGCACGGGCATCTTGCGGGGACTTACGCAGGCTCAGCATAAGGTTCTGCGCCTGCCCTTCGTGCAGATTGCGATCAATCCAGTCACGCGTTTTAGAGACAAACTCATTTGGCCAATAAATCAGGGCATCGCGAAGCACCATTTGCGCAATACTCCCATCAATCGCCAATTCCGTGCCATCAGAGCGCGCCACCCCATAGCCTGAAAGGGTCAACTCAAACGCATCTGTGCGGATCAAAACACGATCAAGATCGAGGCGCGGCTCCTCCCCCAAACTGATCCGAAACTCAGACCGCCCCTGCGAGAACAGCAAGGGCGCCTCGAACATCGCATTGGGGTTTACCAATAGATCATTAAGATCAAGCGTGGCGTCAATTTGCGTGCCATCGGGCGAAATCAGCGCATCACCCGTTGCGGTAAAATCTAGGTCGCGCGCATCAACCAACAGCTCATCCAGCGCCGCGCGCCCTGTGGCGGCCTCATACCGAAATCGCGCTGAGATCTCGCTAAAGCTTAGGGGGCGCTCTGCGCCCTCAAGGGCCAATTCCCCTGGCCCCAAATCAAGGCGGGCTTCAAGATCACCAACGCCTTCGGCATCGCGCAATTTGGTGCTGAGACTGCCCGACAATGGCGCAGAGATCAGATCAAGCCACCGCAAGGCAGGCGATGCAACAGAAAGGTTATTTGCAGGTATCCCTTGAAATTGCAGGCGCAATTCAGTCTCACGCGCGGCATCGGTGCGGGTCGCCACAAAGGAAAGACGCCCCGCCTGATCTGCCGCCCCCTCCGCATGGGCCTCTAGACCTGCGGTCACCGCCAAAACCAAATCTTGGCCCTGACGGGCCAGACGCATTTGCCCGTTTTCAATAGATAAGGCCCGTCCTGTGGTGGCATCGCGCAGAGAAATCGTAATCTCGCGGCCAATGGCCTCTTGAAAATTGGCAAAACGCGGATCGGCAAACATTCTGTCAAAGGCGGCCATGGTTTGGGCCAAATCGGCGCGCGCAGCGTCTTGATTGGTTGTGAAAGCCAAATCGATACCGCCTGTTGCATCCCGTTCAAGCAAGAGACTGGCACCCCGCATTTCGGCGCGGATGGGGGATATTTGCCCCATCAGCAAGGCGCCTGCATCAAAGGCAAAGCCAAGCTGCGGAAACGCCGCACGCAGGCCAGTTTCATCGTGCACCGTGACATCGGTGATGACCAACAGGGCTTGGCGCCCCGTCTCATCAAGGGCAATGGACATATCTGCAATGCTTAACTCATCGCGCACCATACCCGCTTGCATTTGCGCAATAATACGCGCCTGCCATGCGGTCGGCAGCGAAACGGGGCCCTGAGACAGTCGCAGGTAAAACCCACCAAGCACCGCTGAAATGGTCACAAACAGGCCCAAAACCACAGCCAAGACCCACCGCCCTCTGCGCGATTTGGCAGGCTGTGGTTTAAGTTCGGACTCGGCGTTTTCTTTGGAGGTCACGGGAAGCGGTCAATCTATAATCTGTCTGGTCACGAGGTTGGTCACGGGGCTGTTTACGGGTCGGGCGCGGAACAAAGAGAGGGGCGATTTCGGATGCCGCCCTTTATCTTTGCTGTAAATCCCCTAGCTTGCAATCACACATAACAAAACCCTGCAACTGGCCCCGCGCAAATATTCGCCGCACTGGATCACGATGTGGCGAGTTTCCGCGCAAAAGAATGAACAAAGGATGAAGCCCATGCTTGAGATCGGCAGCCCTGCCCCAGATTTCACCCTTCCCCGCAATGGCGGTGGCGAAGTGACGCTATCGGCTCAAAAGCCCAAGAAAGTGGTTCTCTATTTCTATCCCAAAGATGACACATCAGGCTGCACCAAAGAGGCGCAGGGCTTCACCGAAGCGGCAGACGCCTTTGCCGCAGCAGGCGCCGTGGTGATTGGTGTCTCCAAAGATAGCGTGGCCAAGCACGATAAATTCATCGCCAAATATGATCTTGGGGTGATCCTTGCCTCGGATGAAACCAGCGATGTCTGCGAACGCTATGGCGCTTGGGTAGAAAAATCCATGTATGGCAAAAAATACATGGGCATCGAACGCTGCACCTATCTTATTGATGGCGATGGGAAAATTTCCCAGATTTGGCGCAAGGTTAAGGTGCCAGGCCATGTTGATGCCGTGCTGGACGCGGTGAAATCCTTGGGCTAATCCACCGCCCCATGAGTGATTTACAAATACCCGAGACATTGGCCGAAATGGCGGTGGCGGTTTTGACCACCGCCAATGCCAAGGAGAAATGCGCGCTTTCGCGCGCTTGTGCCAAAAAATGGTTCGCGGCGCGGGAGGCAGGCACGCCCCTACCCCTTGGCCGCGCCACACCGCCCGATCAACCCGCGCGCCCTGCACAACCCGCATTGCTTGATCCGCGCGAGGTGCCAAAGCGTAAACCCGGCACGGCCGAGGGTCGGATCGCGATTTTGCACGCGGTGGCGCATATCGAACTTAATGCGGTGGATTTACATTGGGACATTATCCCCCGCTTTGCTGAGACGCCCATGCCCATCGGATTCTACGATGATTGGGTCAAATCGGCCGATGAAGAATCCAAGCATTTCAATCTATTGTCAGATTGCCTTGAACAAATGGGCAGTCATTATGGCGCGCTTGCCGCACATGCGGGGATGTGGCGCGCCGCCGAAGATACGGCCACCGATTTCATGGGCCGCTTGGCGGTGGTGCCAATGGTTCTCGAGGCACGCGGCCTTGATGTCACGCCCTCGATGATCGAGATTTTCAAACGCCCGCAAAATGACCCTGCGGCCAGTGCTGCGGTCGATGCGCTAAACGTGATCTATGCCGAAGAGGTGCATCACGTGGCCTATGGCAGCAAATGGTTTCATTTCCTCTGTGGCCGCGAAAACCTTGATCCAAAGGATGCGTTTCATGAACTGGTGCAGCGTTATTTCCACGGCGCATTGAAGCCACCCTTTAACGAAGAAAAGCGCGCTGAAGCGGGCCTTCCACCCGATTTTTACTGGCCTCTCTCTGAACGCTAGGCCATCTATCGGCGAAATCTCGCCCAAATTGTGGGGATGACCTCAATTTCCCGTCTAAATGGCGCAAAAAATATTGAGCCGCCCCGCTCAATGTCCTATCCAATCCTCGCGCCCCCTAATTAGTCTGGGGACGCTGTGATGGGGTGGTGACGAGAGGCGCAGAGCAAAGCGCCCGAACGACAAAACAGGGGACTTGGCATTGAAATCGCGATTGATTGAGCGCGCAAACCACGCATTGGATCGGCATTTGCCTGAAAAACGGCTGTTTCTGAAATCCGATACAAGCACGCGCTTTGTGCGCCTGAGGCCCCTGACGCAGGCCGCAATCATTGCCACGACAGGGCTTCTGGTCACATGGACGGCGATTGTTTCAGCGGTGTTTTTCATCGATGCCATCAATGCAGGCTCTAATCGCGATCAGGTCGCGCGCGCCTCGCAGGCCTATCAAGACCGCCTCAATGCAATGTCCAGTGAACGCGACAGCCGCGCCCTTGAGGCACAAGCCGCCCATGAACGATTTGGCGTTGCGATGGCCCAAGTCTCTGCCATGCAATCGCAGCTTCTGGCATCAGAAGAACGCCGCCGCGAATTGGAAACCGCGGTCAACGTGATCCAAAGCACCTTGCGCCGCACCATCAGTGAACGCGATGACGCGCTTGAAGAGGTGGCACAATTGACTGCCGAGATGACCGATGAGAATGGCAGCCTGCAATCCGCCGCAAGCCGTCAACGGGATCTGGAGCAGGTTGTGGCGCTATTGACCGAGGCGCTGCAAGAAACAGCCGAAGGGCGCGACACAACCCATGATCTGATCGCCGAGGCACGCGCGCAGATTCAAGAACTGGAATTCCAAGCTGCCCTTTCCGCCGAGCGCAATGAACGCATCTTTACCCAAATCGAAGACGCGGTCGCGATGTCGCTTGAGCCACTTGATGCGATGTTCCGTGCGGCAGGCCTGCCCACCGACAGTATTCTGGAGACGGTGCGCCGTGGCTATTCGGGCCAAGGCGGGCCTTTGACGCCAATCACCTTTTCAACCTCCAACGGCCAACCCGACCCTGTTTCGCTGCGCGCCAATGAGGTGTTGGAGGATCTCGATGCGGTGAACCTCTATCGTATTGCCGCAGAGAGCCTGCCCTTCAGCTATCCTGTGCAGGGCGCTGCGCGGCGCACCTCGGGCTATGGCTATCGCAATGATCCGATCCAAGGGGGGCGGCGGATGCATGAGGGCCAAGATTTTGCAGGCCCCGTTGGCACCCCGATTGTTGCCGCCGCAGATGGCACTGTGGTTTTCGCGGGCCGCCGTGGCGCCTATGGCAATATGATAGAAATTCGCCACGCTATGGGATATACAACACGCTACGCACATTTATCGCGTATTAGCGTGACACGGGGCGAAAGAGTGTCGCGCGGCGACAGAATTGGTGATATGGGAAATACTGGACGCTCGACCGGGTCCCATTTGCATTACGAAGTGCGCCAGAATGGCAACCCAACCAACCCGATGACCTTTATCACGGCAGGACGAAATGTTTTCTAAATCAAAAATCAACGAACCTGGACCAAAAGAAACAACAACGCCAAGCGCGGCCCCTGCCGCGACAGCGCCAAGCGCGCCTTCGGCACCGGTGGCCCCCAGCACATCTGCTGCCCCCGCCAAGCCAAAGCCGCCTGCGTCTTTGCTGAGCTCGGATTTGGTGATTACGGGCAATCTGAAAACCTCGGGCGACATTCAAATCGAAGGCACCGTCAAGGGCGACATCCGCGCGCATTCGCTGACTGTTGGTGAAAGCGCACGCATTGATGGCGAGGTTCTTGCCGATGATGTGGTCGTGAACGGCTATGTCAAAGGCCGCGTTCGTGGCTTGAAAGTGCGCCTCACCTCAAGCGCGCGTGTTGAGGGCGATATCATTCACAAGACCATCGCGATTGAATCTGGTGCGCATTTTGAAGGCACGGTTCAGCGTCAAGAAGACCCGCTCTCTAGCGGTGCGAAATCAGCCCCTGCCCCAGCCGCAAAACCTGCCGCAGCCGCCGCAGAGCCAGAAAAGAAATAAGCGCAGGCGCGGTTTATTTACAATGCACCCCCGCCCGCATCAGCGCGCGGGGGTTTTTCTTAGTCATCATATCGCTTCATGCACAAAGGCGCGGCGATAAATATGCCATGAGGCATGACCCAAAACGGGCAAGACCAAGAACAACCCCAACAGCGCGGGCAGCATCGCCAAAAAGGTCAGGCTTGCGATCAGCGCCCCCCAGATCAGCATCACCTTCGGGTTGGCTTTGACCACCGCAATGCTTTTGAGCATGGCGGTCACAAAATCCACTTCCTTATCCAACAAAAGGGGCAGCGAAATCACCGTAAGGCAAAACAACACTAACGCAAAAACCGCACCAAAGCCTGAGCCCACCAACAGCATAATCAACCCTTCGGGCTGAAGCAGATAGGCATAGCTTGAGGTCACATTCATCAGCGCAGATGGCCCCATAAACAGGGCAAACAACATATGCGCAAAGAAAGACCAAAATAGAAAATAAACGATGATCACCCATGCCATAGACGGCAATTGGCGCAATCTTTGCCGCCAGATCACGCTGAAGATATCATTGCGGCGAAAGTCCCGATCCCCCGCTTCAAGGCGGCGGGACACCTCATAAAGCCCGACCGCCAAGAAAGGCCCTATGAGGGGAAAACCAACCGTAATCGGAATAGCCAACCACCCCATATCCAGGATCGAAAGGCTGCCATAGATCAACCAGCCCCCCACCACATAGATATGGGCAAAGAACAGGCCCATCATCGGCTTTTGGCGAAAATCGCGCCACCCTGCGCCCAATGCCGCCCAAATATCGCCCAATCCCATCTTGGCCAATGGCGGCAGGGGCGATGGACCCTCGAACTGCACGCGGTCGTTCATATTGCGCCCTCCCTTCTTCCGTCAGGAATAGGTTAAGCCCCCGATCCACGCGCCGCCAAGGGAAATTTAGCAGACCGCGCTATCCGTCTAGCGCATCAATCGCCGCAACATTGCTGGCGCTACGGCCATTGGGGTCAAAACTTTGCGCCAAATAGGCCTCGGCAATGGATTTCGCCAATTCTGCCCCGATCACCCGCGCGCCCATCGTGATGATCTGCGCATTATTCGACAGCGCGGCACGCTCAGCTGAATAGGTGTCATGGGTCTGTGCGGCGCGAATGCCGCGCACCTTGTTTGCGGACATGGCCACGCCAATCCCTGTGCCGCAGACCAGAATCGCGCGGTCAAACTCGCCCGTCAAAACCCGATTGGCCACAAATTCAGACAGGTTGGCGTAAAACTCTGCGCCTGCTGCATCCATATCAATCAGCGTCACCTCATGGCTGGCTTTGAGGTGATCTGCCAAAACCCGCGCCAAACCGTCACCTGCACTGTCACCTGCGATTGCCAATTTCATGATCATTCCTCCTGCGATCATTGGGATTGAATGGCGCGCGACACCCGCGCCAAAATATCAAGATAGCCCGCCACGTTCCACGCGGAGCGGCCAATAAACAGCCCGTCAATATGCGGACAGGTGATCAATTCTGCGCAATTCTCAGGATTGACCGACCCGCCATAAAGACAGGGCAAAGCGCGCCCCATCACCGCCTGGGTGACCGCAATGATCTCGGCATGGCGCGCATCAGCATAGTCAGCGGTGGCAGGCACCCCCCCATCGCCAATCGCCCACACGGGTTCATAGGCAAATAGAATGGCACGGTCGCGATCAGTCGAGGCAATCTGCGCCAAGGCAGCCTCGGTTTGAGCGCGCAAAACTTCGGTGGCGCGCCCTGCTTCGCGCTCGGCCCAAGTCTCGCCGATGCAAATAAGGGGCACAAGGCCATGGCGCAGCGCAGCCGCAACCTTTAGCCCGACTGTCTCATCCGTTTCGCCAAAATTGGCGCGCCGCTCAGAATGGCCCAATTCGACAATCTGCGCGCCGCAGTCGCGCAGCATCACGGGGGAAATTTCCCCCGTCCATGCACCTTGATCGGCCCAGTGCATATTCTGCGCCCCCACCATCACCGAGCTATCCACGAGGTCTGCCGCAACCTCAGCCAAAGCTGTGAAAGGCGGGATCACAAAAGGCTGAATGCGCGGGTCGGCCGGGGTCTGCGCCGCCTTCAGACCTGCAACAAACGCACGTGCCTCGGCGCGGGTTTTGTTCATCTTCCAACTGGTGCCAACCCAAAATTCGGACATTTCATGTTTCCTTTGCATCAATGAAAGGCAGGTTTAGGTCTGCCCAAACAGCCCTATGGGCCTGTGGCAAATCATAGGTCACGAGTGCTGAAAACGCGTCTAGATCGGCAAGGTGATACAACGCATCGCGCCCAAATTTCGCACCTTCTGCCATCAAAATGGGGCGCGCGGCGGCCGCAATCATCGCAGCCTTTATCGCGCGCACGCCCTCATCCATGTGATAGCAGGCCCGCGCATCAATTGCGGGGCTTGAGATAAAGGCCAGATCAGCCCGCATCATCGCAATTTCGGCTTGTACCATGGGCCCCGTGGCACAGTGAAATTTGCGACTATAGCGGCCACCAAGGGTGATGAGGGTCACGCTTGCGGCCTCTTGCAGCACATGGATGGCGGCATGGTTATTGGTGATGATGGTCACGCCAAGACCGCGCAGGGCAATCTCTTCGGCCAAAAGCGCGGCGGTGCTGCCATCATTCAGCATCACACGCATGCCCGTCTCAACCCGATCTGCCGCAGCGCGGGCGATTTGGCGCTTGGCCTCGACATGGCGCAGGGCGCGATAGCGATAATCTGCCTCAAACTGCGCGCTCGCCTCTATCGAGGCCCCACCACGCAGCTTGCGCAAAAGCCCCGCTGCCTCAAGATCGTCTAAATCGCGGTGGATCGTCATCTTAGACACGGCAAATCGCGCAGCCAGATCATCCAGCCCCACGAATCCCGCTTCGGCCAGCCATGCCAATATCTGCTCGCGCCGCGTCTCAAGTTTCATGTGATCCCCTTTAGATGCGCCTGCACGCTATCAGGGGGCGCAGTTAAATCAATATAAAAATGTGATTTTGTGATTTTTAATTGTGATGTTTGATGTGGTGGTTTACAAGCGGCCTTGCGCAAATTGCGATTTGCAGAATTTGTCGCGCAAGGTTATCGAAGCGCCAAGCAACCCATGCGCATCAGGCCTCGCCTGCCCCGCGCGAATAAGCATCAAGGAGAGCCATCCATGAAATTCTTTGTCGATACTGCCGTGGTCGATGAAATCCGTGAATTGCACGATTATGGTCTGTTGGACGGGGTCACCACGAACCCCTCGCTGATCGCAAAATCAGGCCGCGATTTCAAAGAGGTCATCGCCGAAATTTGCGCGCTGGTCGATGGGCCTGTATCCGCCGAAGTCGCTGCAACCGATTTTGCAGGCATGGTGGCCGAGGGTGAGCATTTGGCAAAAATCGCCGATAATGTCGTGATCAAGCTGCCATTGACCTTGGATGGCCTAAAGGCCTGCCGCCATTTCACCAATAAGGGCATTAAGACCAATGTGACCTTGTGCTTCTCGGCCAACCAGGCACTTTTGGCGGCCAAGGCGGGTGCAACCTATATCAGCCCCTTCATCGGGCGCTTGGATGACCTCAACCTTGATGGCATGGAATTGATCGCAGAAATCCGCGAGATTTATGACAATTACGGCTTTGAGACTGAAATTCTGGCGGCGTCCATTCGGACGGCAAACCATGTGAAAGATGCCGCGATGGTTGGTGCAGATGTGGCGACCATTCCACCCGCAGTGATCAAGGGTCTGGCCAAGCACGTCTTGACCGATAAGGGCCTTGAGCAATTCACAAAAGATTGGGCTGCAACGGGCCAAACCATTCTTTAAGGCAGGTTCATACCGATTTTGAAAAGCGGCGGCGCCACAGGCCCGCCGCTTTTTTCATACCCGCAGATCAGATGCGCCTGTGTCGATATGGGGCGCCCAGAAAGCCACGCTTTCAGCGATATCGGCCACCACGGCCCGATCATCTGGTTCACGCTCTTTGAAACTTAACTCAAGGCAAATCTCGTTATCCACCGCCCCGCCTTCTGCAAAGGCCGCCAAAAGCGGTGCGGGCTGTATCCGCCCGACTGCATTATGTTTGGCGGTAAAGGGACGGTGCCCCCCCTTATCCATCAAGGATTGCTTGATATGGATGATTGGCGAGACAGGCGGCACGGCACGCGCCCAAGAGTAAGGGTCAAAATCATCGGGATTTGGCGATGTGACATCCCCGTGATCAATATCGGCCATCATGAACATGGGCACGGCCATCTTGCGCGCGGCAATCTGATCTTGTAGCGCCATCGCGTTCTCGATCGTGTCGCCAAATTCGCGACCCACGCTCATCGGTTCCCAAAAAATATGCTCAATCCCAAGGGGCTTGGCATATTCAGCCAATTCCGCCCAATGATCGAGCGCAATCTCAATCAACGCGGCGCGGCGTGCAGGATCATCAAAATCACGATAGGTAAAAATGGCAAATTGCGTGCCCAAGGCCCGCCCGCCCAAATCGGCGGTGATCGCGGCAAAATGTTTGAACCAATCAAGGTAGTATCGCCGCACATCCGCATCGGGATGGCCAAAATGGTTGAGCCGCCCATAAGGCCCCGTCATGCCCGAGGTCACCCGAACACCCGTTTGCTGCAAAGCCCGCCCCATCTGGCGCGTAAGCCGCGCGGTCACATGGGCAGGCCATGCAGGATTGATGAATTCATGCGTCAATTGCAGGTCGCGGATTTTGATATCGCGCGCGACTGTGAAGATGAGATCATCCATTTCGGCAAAGCGATTGACCAAAGGATTGGTGTTCAATGACAAGGTCAGTGGCATCTCAACTCTCCCAGTCGAAGGCAGGTATCACATGGTCAAGCCGCGCGCCCAGACCCTCACAAATCTCTTGCAGATGAGCAAAATCGGCCCCCGCATGAAGCCCCGTATCGCGGACAAGCGCGGTTGAAAACCCTGCGCCCGCCCCACCCAAAACATCATGCGCGGGGCTGTCGCCGATACACAAGACCCCACGCGGCGCGATCTGGCCCAAAATCTGCCCCGCGATTTGGTAAATCTGCGGATAGGGTTTGCCGATATAGGTGACGCTTCCGCCCAATTCTTCGTATAGCGCCGCAATCCGCCCTGCCCCGAAGGCCTTGCCTTGCGCGGTCAACATTTCGAGGTCGGGGTTGGTGCAATAACAGGGCACAGCGCGCTGCGCCGCAGGTGTAAGTTCGGCAAGATACCACTCAAGGCCCCGCTGATCCCCTTGGCTGCCCGCGAGGATCAAGAGATCGGCCTCAGAGGCGGAGGCGACAGAGCGCAGATTAAGCCCCTCAATCGCGCTTTGATCGCCGTCACGGGCATGCAACCACACAGGCGTGGCCCCACCCCGCCTATCTCCCACCGTTTCTGACAGCAGGCGATAGGCCGCCTCGCCCGAGGAAAGCACGGTTTGATAATCCCCCCGCGCGAAGCCCAAACGCGTCAGGCGCGCCTCATTGGGGGCCGCGCGTTTGCCAGAATTGGACAAAATCACAATGGGCTTGCCCGTTTTGGCCAATTCCGACAGGGCCCAAGGGGCATTTTCATAGGCCCCTGCGCCATCCAAAAGAACGCCAAATTGATCAATCAAAAAGGCATCATATTGATCGGCCAGATCGCGCAATGTGGTGAGCGTGGCACTCATCCGCGCATCCCCTTTTGCGCTAAAATCGCCGCGCCCATCGCAGCTTCGCCCGAGAGGGGCTTGCGGGGCTGAACCCCCAAACTATTCAGGCGGATGGCCGTAAAGGCCCGATCCTGCGCCCCGCCCCCCAAAGATCGAATGGTGCTTAAGGCAGGCGCACCCAATTCGGCCAAGCGGCGATAGGCACGGCATTCTATCGCCGCAATCCCTTCGAATATCGCCTGAAGGTGCCGCCAATCCTGCGCGGGGCGCGGGCCAAGGCGGGGGGGCAGCTCTGGATCATTGATTGGAAACCGCTCGCCCTTTTGGGTTAGGGGGTAATAGTCCAGACCTGTTGGTGCGGCAGGGTCAATCTGCTGCGAGAGCTGCGCGATATCTTGGTCGGGGAATTCTTGCAAAATCACCGCCCCGCCCGTGTTCGATGCCCCGCCAGCCAGCCAAAGACCTAAAACCTTATGGCTATATATCCCGAATTCAGGCGCGAAAATGGGCTGATCTGACAGGATTTTAAGGGTCAGGGTCGTGCCAAGAACACTGACCCCATCCCCCGCTTGATCGGCCCCCGTTGCCAAATAAGAGGCACATCCATCTGTCGTGCCTGCCACCAGTCGGGTGTCGGGCGAAAGGCCGAAATCATTCGCGCCAATGACCCCCAAATCTGTGCCTGCATCATGGATGGTGGGCAAAAGATCGAGGGGCAAAAACCCTGCCACCCAATCAGGCCACGCGCCCGCCACAGGATCATAGCCCGTTTTCAGGGCGTTATTTGCGTCACTGGCGACAATCCCCGTCAGCTTTGCCGCGATCCAATCGGCCTGATGCAGGATGTGCAAACCCTTCACACCCTGATGCGCTTGATGCAAGGCAACGGCGCGGGCCAAGGCACTGGTTGCGCCCCGCGCCGCGGTTTGGGGGGGCGAAGCGGCCGCAATACGCGCGATCAAGCCTTGATCGCTACTAGGGTCATTATACATGACCCCATCCCCCACAGGGGTCAGCGCGCGGTCACAGGCCAGCATTGTGCCAGATGTGCCATCCACAGCCACAGCGCGGATATTTTTTGCAGGGCAGTCTGCCAAGGCCCGCAGCAAGGCCGTTTGCGCCGCAGCCCACCACAGCATCGGGTCACGATGATTGGCCCCATGATCAGACATGGCGGATTTTGCACTGGCCACAACCGTGCCTTTATCAGACATCACAAGCGCCCGCGCGCCCGATGTGCCGATATCAAGCCCAAGATAAAGATCAGGCATTCAAGGCTTGCCGATATTTCTCGGCATCCCAATCCAATAGTTCCATATTCTGCGCCGCACTCAGATAATGCAGGCGGGCATCAGGCGCGGTGCGACCCAGAACATCGCCCAAACATTGCGCCAAGGCGCGCGCGCCCGCGCTTGCATCAGCCCGAAGGGCCGCGCCCTGCCCTTGGATCAAAATCGCGGGGGGCGTGTCGGGGTCAGTTGGGTCTGGCAAATCCGCGACAGAGGGAACCGCACGCATTGCAACACCGCAAAAAATCACATGGTCCGGATAAAGGCTGCCTGCACTGGCCAGTGCCGTTAAATCCTCAGATTTGCCAAGGCGGATCAAACTGTCTGGTGCGGGCTGCCACCCTTTGGGCAGATCAGGCATCTCCGTGGGCCCCGTCAACGGGGCCTGTGTCGGGCGCAACGCCTCATGCACAGCCGCCAACAGCGAGGCAACCTCGCCCACAGTTTCTGCGGCCACGATCAAGCCGTGATTGCCCAAGACAATCACATCGACCTCGCCACCGCCCACAAGCCCCGCAACCTGCGCGGCCAAATTCGCGCCAGGCTTTGCATAGGGCACATAGCCCCAAGAAAAGCGGTCAAGCGCTGTGCCAATAGCCGCCAAAGGGTCGGCTTGGATCGCCATGCACAGCGTATGCACACAATGCACATGCACCACCACAGGCTGCGGAAACACCGCATGAAGCGAGGTTTCAATCGAAGGCCGCAGCCCCCCCTCTTGCAACAAAAACTCCTGCGGCTGATCGGCAATCGCGCTTTGCGCGGCAAGGGCGGCCCGCATCTTAGGTAGATCACAGGGCACGAAAATATCGCGCCGCATCGCGTCCGCCAAAACCGTGCCCGAGGCCTTGATCCACATGACATCGCCTGATTTGACAGAACTATTGCCACCCGCAGCCTGTATCAGCAAAGGATCGGCCCCGATTTTGGCAGAATATTCCGCCAAAGCCGCCAGATCAGCGGGGCGCGCAGGCGCGCTCATGCGGATTTCTCCAGCATATCATCAAACCATGCCTGCAAATCGGTCATCTGGGCATCGGTCATATTGAGATGCTCTTTGGTGCGCCGCTTCAGCACATCCTCGGCACTCAGCGCCCATTCATGGTCGCGCAAATATTTCACCTCAACCTCATAGAGGCGCGGGCCGAATTTCCGCCCCAGATCGGCAAGGCTGTTGGTTCCATGCAAAAAGCGGTGCATCCGCGTGCCGTAAAGCCGCGCCCAATGGTGGCACAATTCAAATGGCAAAAACGGATAAGCCGCGCTGACCTCCTGCAAAAAGCCCTCAAAATCGGCGCGTGCCATATCTCCCCCAGGCAATGGCGCTGTCGCCGTCCAATCGCCGCCCATATGTGGGAAAATCTCGCGCAGGTTATGCATCGCGTGTTCAGATAATTTGCGGAAGGTGGTGATCTTGCCACCAAACACGTTCAGCATCGGAACTTGGGCGGTTTTATCAAGATCAAACACATAATCCCGCGTCACCGCAGAGGGGTTGCCATTGCCATCATCATAGAGGGGCCGCACACCTGAAAAATGTTCAATCACATCCTCACGGGTCAGCGCGCGCTTGAAATAGCGGTTCACTGCAGCGAGCAAATAGGTGATTTCATCTTCATCCGCCTCGACCCGTTCAGGCGCGCCCTCATAGGGAATATCTGTCGTGCCAATCAGCGCCTTATCCCCCTCATAGGGGTTGATGAAAATCACGCGTTTGTCGTGGTTTTGCACCAGATAGGCTTGTGACCCCTCCCAAAATTTCGGGGTGATGATATGGCTGCCTTTGACCAAGCGCACCGCACGGCGGCTGTTGCTGCCTGCAACGCGACCAATGATGTCATTCACCCACGGCCCGCCTGCATTCACCAAGGCGCGGGCGCGAAACTGACGTTTTTCGCCTGTGCGCCCATCTTGCACCTCAATCTGCCACATCCCATCCACGCGCCGCGCAGAGGTGCAGGCGCTGCGGGTAAGAACCTTGGCCCCATGTTCGGCGGCATCAACGGCATTCAAGACCACTAGCCGCGCGTCATCGACCCAGCAATCCGAGTATTCAAAGCCTTTTTTATAGCTGTCTTTCAGTGCCCGCCCTTCGGGGGCCGTGCCAAGGTTCAAAACCCGCGTGGGCGGCAATTTCTTGCGCCCACCCAAATGGTCATAAAGAAACAGACCCAACCGCACCAACCATGCAGGCCGATCATCGCGCGAATGCGGCAAGACAAACCGCATCGGCCAAATGATATGGGCGGCAGAGTTCAACAAAACTTCCCGTTCAATCAATGCCTCGCGCACAAGGCGGAATTCGTAATATTCCAAATAGCGCAAACCACCATGAACAAGCTTGCCAGAACGTGAGGACGTGCCTTGCGCCAGATCATCTTTTTCCGCCAAGATCACAGAGAGGCCACGCCCTGCTGCATCGCGCGCAATGCCTGCGCCGTTGATGCCGCCGCCAATGACAAACAGATCAACCGTTTGCGTCATGATGCACCGTCCCCTTTCGACTGCACGCCATAGCTTTCAAAGCCGCGCGCAGTGTCTTCAATCTCTGCCGCACTCAAGACATGCCCCCCGCCAATGGCGAGAAGGTGATAATATTGATGCGCAAGGCTTTCCAATTCCCCCGCCAACCATAAGGCCCGCGTCAGGTCAGCCCCGCCAACGATCATGCCGTGATTGGCCATAAGGCAGCCCTTGCTGCCGCCCTGCACTGGGCCAAGCGCCTTGATGATCTGTTGAGATAGCTCCTGTGTGCCATAGCGCGCATAGCCCGCCACGGGAATTTCCACAGTGCCGAAGGCCGCGATCATATAGTGAATGGCAGGGATCGGGCGGCGGGCATCAGCCAAAATCGTGCAATAGGGCGCGTGGGTATGCACGACTGACCCCATATCGGGGCGCGCGCGCAAAATATCGCGGTGAAAGCGCCATTCGGACGAAGGGGCCTTTGGCCCCTGCCATGCGCCTGTTTCATCCCCCAAATCCATGACCGCAATCATATCGGGTGTCAGCGCATCATAGGGAATGGCCGAAGGTGTAATCAGCATCGCATCACCATAGCGCACCGAGATATTTCCCGAAGCGCCACGGTTTAGTCCCATCGCCTCTAGCTTGTGACAAGCGGCGACAATATCAGCGCGAAGCTGCTTTTCTGATGCAAGACCACTCATGCGCAAGGGTTCCGTGCTGGCTCGCCCGCCAAATAGCGGCGCACCTCTTCTGCGGCCTGTTCGGCGGCATAGGTGACGGTGCGCACAGACGCGCCCGCAATATGAGGGGTGATTGTGACATTGGGCAATTGCAGAAGCGGCCAATCCACTGGCACAGGTTCAACCGCAAAGGTCTCTAACATCGCACCTGCAATCTCGCCCGTGGTGAGTGCGGCGTAAAGGTCGTCATAATCACACATCGGCCCGCGCGCCGTGTTCACGAAAATCGCGTCAGGCTTCATTTTCGCGAAGGCATGCTTGTTCATCATCCCCCGCGTTTCATCGGTGACGCGGCTGTGCAAGGTGACCACATCCGACTGCGCCAAAAGCGTGTCGAAATCGACATGGCTGACCCCCTCATCGCGCGCATCCTCGGGGCTGAGTTGCACATAGGGGTCGCACACCAAAACGCGGGTTCCAAAGGCGCGCAACAGGCGCACGACCTTGGTGCCAATCGCCCCATAGCCGATGACACCCACAGTCATCTCTGACAATTCGCGCCCCGTCACATCGGCACGGTAGAGATCCCCGCGCCAAGTGCCTGCGCGCAGCGCCTCATGCCCTGCACGAATGCGGCGGGTTTCCGACAGGATCGCCCCAAGGGTGAATTCCGCCACCGCCGAAGAATTACGGCCAGGCGTGTTCACAACCAAGACGCCGTGATCCTTGGCAGCCTTCATATCGATATTCACAGGGCCACCGCGCGAGACGGCAATCATCTTGAGATGGGGAAGGCGCTCGAACATGCCGCGCGACATGGGCGCTAATTGCGTGATCAAAATCTCTGCATCCCCAACAAATTCAACCACATCGTCAGCCGTGCCAAAATATTCTTTCAGGCCATCCATGCCCGCCACCGCATAGCCATGTTCCATCGGCTCATCGGGCCATGCATCTTGGCGGGTGCGGATCTCTAGATCCTTGCCTGCGCAGGCCAATGTCACGGCATCCTCAAAGGCTGAAGGCAACATGAACAGGTCACCGATAATCGCAATTTTGGTTGTCATTTTTATTGTTCTCCTTGTTGCGATTGAGGTTCAGAGAGGGCCGCCCACGCCACAGGCGCGGTTTCACGCAGCGCACGATAGGACGGGAACAGTGCCGAATAGCGCGCTGTGAGGGCGGCATCTGGGGCCTCAATCGGGCCAAGCGCAGGTTCTACCCAATCGCGCAGACAGGCATCCATATCAGGATAGACACCAATGGCGCAGGCGGCCATCATCGCGGCCCCTGCCGCACCCGCCTCTTCGCGGGTCGAACTGCGCAGATTGGTGCCAATCGCGGCGGCCATGATTTTGCGCAGCGCGCCCGAGCGCGCCGCCCCCCCCGTGAGGCGCACCTCATCGGGCACAGCCCCCATGGTGCTATAGCAATCGCGCGCCGAATAGCCCAAACCTTCGATCACCGCGCGGATGAGATCGGCAAAGCTGTGATTGCTGGCCAACCCCGTAAAGGCTGCGCGCGCGCGTGCATCAACAAAGGGGCCGCGCTCACCTGCTTCGGAAATATAAGGGTGATATAGAATCTGGCCCGCACGGGTGGCCGATAGCCAATCATCGATACGGGCCACCATCTCTTTGTGGCTTACCTCATGGCCAAACTCAGCCATCAGTTTCGCGCCCAATTTCAGCGCCCAATCAATATTCAATGTCGCGGCCATATTCGATTGGATTTGTGCAACCATACCCGAAACGGGCAAAACCATGACATAGCCTGTGCGCCCCTCGTTCAGGACAACATCGGCCTCGGCCGTGGCGCGCATATGCATGCCTGTTGAGCCAAGGATGGTGCAACCCGATGGGGCGTTTGGTGTGTAAATCCCCGCCCCCAAAGCGGTGCAAACCACATCGACATAGCCAAGGGAAACGGGCGTTCCCGCGCGCAGGCCCGTTTGGCTTGCGGCATCGGCACTTAAGGGATGCGTCTGCCGCACCCCATCGACCACAGGGGGCAAAAGATGCGCGCGATGGGTCAATCCCAAAGCCGCGATCACATCCGCCTCATAGCTGCGGGATGTGTAGCTGCCGAAGGTAAAGCTTGTCTCGGACGGGTCACTGGCGCGTATGCCTGTCAGCTGAAGATAAAGCCAGTCCTTGCAATGCAGCGAGACTTCGGCAGCATCCAACCACTCAGGATGGTGCTGATCCATATGGGCCATTTGCGTGCCCATCTGGCAGGTGTTGAGACCCGTCCCCGTTTTGGCAAACCGCGTTATGTCCGCGGCGCTGGCGCGCAGGCGATCCACGGTTTTCGCAGCCCGCGCATCGAGCCAAAGCCAAGCATCAGTGACGGGCTTGTCCCCTGCCCCCACCAACCATGTGCCGTCCCCCTGTCCCGTGACGGCAATCGCAGCAACCCGCGCCCCTAGGTTTTCGATTTTTTCGCCCAAATCCCGCAGCGTTTGCGCACAGCCCGCCCATGTATCCACCAAGGACTGGCTCGCCGCCCCGCTTGCGTCAGAGTGGTAGACATTCGGAACCGATGCCATGGCAAGCTGCTGTCCGCCAAGGCTAAAGGCCACCGATTTGATCACCGATGTGCCTGCATCAATTCCAATCAGAATGTCTGCCCCTGATGCGCTCATGCCATTTGCGTCCCGTGGCTGATTGCGGCCCCGCTTGCAGGGTCGAAGAAATGCAAATCTTCGGGCTTCAGTTCAACGCTAATGGTGTCACCCATAAAAATATCGGCGCGATCATGTTCGACCAAGACCACCGTGCTTCCTGCAAAGGCCGCGGCGATATGGGTTTGATCCCCCAACCATTGATTGGCCACCACCTGCGCGGCAGCCCCACTCTTGCCCTTGGCGCGGCGCACGGCATAGGGGCGCACCCCCATGACCACATCACCGCGCGACAACAGCGCCGCGCGCAGATCAGGCGCGAATTGATCGGCGCTATAAGTCAGCTCGACCCCTGCATCGAGGCGGAATTGAATATCGCCTGACACTTCGGTCGCACGGGCGGGAAATACATTCATCGGCGGCTCGCCCACGAATGTGCCTGTGAACAGATTGGCAGGGGCCAGTTTGATTTCATCGGGGCTTGCGAATTGCTGCAAAACACCCCCTTCCATCACCGCTATGCGATCTGCCATAGCATTGGCCTCGGTCTGGTCATGGGTCACAAGGATTGCGGTTAGGCCACGTTCCTTAATGTAATATTTGATCCGCCCGCGCAAAAGTGTGCGCAATTGCGGCTCAAGCTGACCCATGGGTTCATCCAAAAGATAGAGATCGGCATCGCGCACCAAGGCGCGCGCCAAAGAGGCGCGCTGCTGCTGCCCGCCAGAAATGGACGCGGGAAATTTGTCGAGGATGGATGTAATTTCCAACATCTCGGCCACTTCATTGACCTTGGCATCCACCTGCGCATCGCTTTCACGCTGCGCCTTCAGGGCAAAGGCAATATTCTCGCGCACCGTCACCGTGGGGTAAAGCGAATACCCCTCAAAGGCCATGGCCACATTGCGGCGCACAGGAGGCAGGTTTTGCACCTCACGCCCCGCGATTAGGATTTTGCCACGGCTGGTTTCTTCAAACCCTGCAACCATCCGCAAGGTCGAGGTTTTACCGCAGCCAGACGAACCCAAAAGGGCGATAATCTCGCCTTTTTCGATATCCATATTGATATCACGCACGGCATGAACGCCTTTGCCAATCGGGCCGTAAAATTTATCAACGCCCTGTAGCTTGAGTTGCGCTGTCATCAGGCCGCTCCTTTTTTCTTGTTTTGTGCCGAAGATTGGGCAATGCGCGTGCCGCTTTTGCGATCAAACAGATAAATTTGTGATGTATCGGCAGCAATATAGGCCTCGCCACTGCTCGGTGCGATTTGACCTGCGGGGCGCGAAATCATGATCTCGCGGCCATTCTTCGTCAGCGCCAAGGTCACTGTTTTCTCGTTCAACGGCGCCTCTGTTTCAATGGTCACAGGAATTGCGCCCTTGGTGCCTTTGCTGACAAAACGCAGGCTTTCGGGGCGAATGCCAATCACACAGTCCTGCCCAACAGCATCGGCATAGCCCGCATCAAGACTAAGCGGCTGACCCGAAAGCGAGACAACAACACCCGCACCATCCGCCTCAGGGGTCACATCCAGCAGATTGATCACAGGGTCGCCAAAGAGACGCGCGATATCAATATTTGCAGGATTGAGATAAATATCCTGCGGCGTGCCAATTTGTTGAATGCCGCGGCCACTCATCACCGCAATGCGATCGCCAAGCGCCATCGCCTCTTTATAATCTTGGGTCACATAGATCACTGTGGCCTGCTGATCTTTCAGCAAACGTGGCAATTCCAGACGCATCTCAAAGCGCAGCTTGGCATCCACATTGCGCAGCGGATCATCGAGCAACAAGATTGATGGCGCGCCCGCAAGGGCGCGGGCCAAGGCCGTGCGCTGCTTTTGCCCGTTCGACAATTCCTTGGGCTTGTGATGCAAAACGTGGTCGATCTTCAACATCTTAGCGACTTTTCCGACCGTGTCAGAAATTTTGCCCTGCCCCATGCGCCGCGCGGTCAAAGGGGCCGCGATATTGGCACTGGCATCCATATGGGGAAAGAGCGCAAAGTTTTGAAACGCCATCCCGATCCCGCGATCTTCGGGCTCGACCCCATCCATATCTTGGCCATGAATGGAAATCTGCCCTGCATCGGGTTCGATCACCCCTGCAATCAGACGCAACAAAACGGTTTTCCCTGCGCCAGATGGCCCGAACAACACAAGCGTCTCGCCCGTGTCAACGCTGAGACTGACATCATCGAGAACGGTCTCAGTCTTGAAGCGTTTGACGATATTATTGAGAACCAAACTCATGTTCTTATCCTTTCACCGCGCCAAGGCTGAGACCCTCAACGAGATAGCGCTGCGCATAAAGCGCGAGGGCAAATGTAGGTGCGATTGACAGCACAATCCCGGCCGCGATTTGGCCATATTGAATGCCCGATGCTGTGATAAAGGCCAAGGCCCCCACCGTGACGGGCTGCTTATCAGCTGAGGCCAAAACCAAGGCGAAAATGAAATTGTTCCACGCAAAGATAAAGGCCAACAGACCTGCCGCCGCGATACCTGGGCCCGCCAAAGGCAGCGCGATTTTGCGGAAGGTCGCCCAAAAATCATGCCCCGCGATGCGATAGGCATATTCGACATCGGCGGGGATATCCTCGAAATAGCCCCGCACGATCCAAAGGATCAGCGGCAGCACAATCAACTGATACACCCAGATCAACCCGCCATAGGTATTGGCCAGACCCAATTGTTGGAAATAGATGGTCAAGGGCAGCAACACCAACAAAGGCGGCGCGAAGCGGAAGGAGAGCAGCGTAAAGGCGATGTCCTCAGAGCCGCGGAATTTCAGCCGCGCAAAGGCATAGGCCGCAGGCACGCCCAACAACAAACCAATCGCAACAGATGTGGTCGACAGGAAGAAGGAGTTAAACAGGTTCCCCATGAACCGAATTTCCAATGTGCCTGTCTGTGTCTCAAGCTGCCCCGTGATGAGCGCGCGGTAATTCTGAAAAGTCGGCTCAAACACCATCGAAGGTGGGACGCGCAAAATCGTTTCGTTTGTCTGGAGACTCATCAAGAAAATCCAGAAAATCGGAAACATAAAGAAAAGGATCACTGCGGTAATGGCGATGCCGCGCAGGATGCGTTCAATCAAACTTGTGCTTTCCATGGATGCCCCCTCCGCGCTTTAGGCTTCGCCGCGCTGCTTTTCACGCAGGCGCAACCAGTTTTTGATAAAGATGTTCGACAGCACATAGGTGATCGCCCAAAGGATCATCAAAAGCGCCGCAGACCGCCCCACATTGGTGGATTGGAAGAAATTCAAATAGGCCTCGACCTGAAACACGGTCAGCGTATTACCAGGCCCGCCTTGGGTCATGGCGTAGATAATGTCGAATTGCTGAATGCTTTCGATCACGCGAAACAGGGTCGCGGTCAAAAGGAATGGCGTCAGCATCGGTAGGGTGATGCGCCAGAACACAAAGAGGCGCGGCACACCATCAAGGGCTGCGGCCTCGAAGGGCTGCTGCGGCAGCGAGCGCAAACCAGCCAAAAGCAAGATCATAATAAAGGGCGTGTAGACCCAGATATCGACAATCACCACGGTCAGCATGGCGGTCTGCGGGTCAGAGGCCCATCTGAAATCTTCAAGCCCAATCAAACTTGCCAGATAGCTTAAGATCCCGAAGCCCGGATTGGTCATCAGCTTCCACATCAGGGCTGCCAAGGCAGGGGCCGTCATCAGCGGCATCAGCAACATGATCGAGACAAAATTGTTGAACATGCTGCGCTTTTGCAAAAGCAGCGCAATCCCAAGCCCCAAGAGCAGCTGCGCCGTGACTGCGAAAAACGCATAGGTCAAGGACACCTGCAAAGTATTCCAAAACGCATCATCGGTCATGAAATTCAGGTAATTCTCACCCCAATTGAACCCGCGGTTCCAAGGTTGAGACAGACGATACCGCTGGAGCGAATACCAAACGGCCGTGAAGAATGGGATCAAAATGCCGATACAGGTTAAAAGCGCGGGCAAGCTCAGCAGATAAGGCAAAAACTTGCGGCTCACTTTGAACCTGCGCCGCGGTGGCGCGTTAAAGCTGGTGTCAGACATTTCAGTCCCTCTTATGGCGTCCCCAAGGTGCAAACCTTATGGGGCGTCACTGAATTAGAAAATAAATTGTGAAAATGGATGAGGTCGGGGATGCAAGCGCACCCCCGACCCCTGCGTGATCGCTTAGCGCAGACCAGCCTCAGAAAGCTGGCTGTTTACCGATTCAGCCAACATATCGAGACCTTCATCCACAGGCACCTCGCCTGCCACCATGCGCTGCAACATCGCCGCCCATTCTGTGGTCAGATCGAAGAACAAGGGCTGTGCGGTGAATTTGATCGATGCACCAGGCGCCGAGACATCATGCATTTCCACATAGCCAGAATAGGATGCAGACAACTTGTTGCGGAACATTTCATCCGCCCAAACGCTGCTGCGGGCTGGGTTCACGAGGTCCATATCCTGCGCACCGAAAAGCTGATGCTCAGGGCCAGTGACCCACTGGAGGAAATACCATGTCGCGTCTTTCTTGGTCGAGAAGGACGACATCGCCATTGCCCAGATCCAGATATTTGGTGTGGGGGCAGCGGCCGCAGGGTTGGCTTTGAATGCGGAGAAGGCAAGGTTGCCCGCTTCGGCATTATCGCCACCATTCATGAAGTAGCCCAAGATATCCGCGTCAAACATCATCGCAGACTTACCTGCGCCGACATCTGTGCCGACCTGATACCATGTATGGGTTGACCAGTCAGGCGCGCCTGAATTCTGGATCATTTCCACCCACTTGCTGTGGAAGTTGCGCGACACATCTGTGTTCATTGCCGCAGACAAGGTGCCATCGCCACCAACAGTCAGGTCAGACTGGCCAAAGTTTGCATAGCCCGACAAGAAGCCTGGGTGGATCGTTGCCCAAGACCGCGAGCCACGCACACCGATGCCATAGCCATCACCCATCGCGGCCTTTGCGGCAGCGGCGGTGTCAACAAGGCTGTCGAGATCGGTTGGAACGCTGAGGCCGTTCGCGTCAAAAACGCGCTTGTTATAGGTCAGGTTGTTTTGCTCATAGGCCAATGGGATACACCACTGCATCGCATCGTCAGAGCCCAATGCACCACCTGGGCGACCATTCCACGCACAAGATTTGCGCACGCCTTCCAGAACATCTTCCCAGTTGTAATCTGGGTTGGTTTTGGAGGGATCCATGATGTATTCGTTCAGATCGTCAATCCAGCCTGCAGGGCCATATGTCCAAGTCATATATGCGCCGCTCATGAAGGCATCATATTCGCTGGAGCCCGAGGACAGCGCCGCGGTCACTTTGTCGAAATAGACGTCTTCGGGGAACACATCATATTCAACATTCATCCCAGTGAGGGATTTGAAGTTTTCAATATTGGCGATCATCGCATCGGTATAGGGGTGCTGATTGAGCAGCAATTTGATGGTCGTGCCTTCATGCGCACGCCAGTTGAACCCGTTTTGCGCCAATGCGCGTGTCGCTGCGGCATTCACCAAAGTGGATGCAAGAGCAGTGCTCACGCCCAAAGCCGACATTCCCTTGATCAGATCGCGGCGGCCGATTTTTTTAGCAACAAAATCCTCGGCAAGCTGCTTTTCCTTATCGTACATAGGGTATCCTCCCGTTATATCCCGATACCAATCAGGATTTTTGGACCACAAGCGCCATTGCTGTGCGCTCATCAGTGATGAGGCCGCTGAGACAGCCGCTCATCAAAACAGATCGGATTGCGCCGATCTTTTCCTTGCCACCAGCGATGGCGACAATCCGCGTGCGGCGAGGCTCCTCCAGCCCGACCGACAGCGTTCTTGCGGTCAGCGTTGTTTCCAACGGCTGCCCCTTCTCGTCAAAAAAGTGACCCAAGATTTCGGCCACCCCCCCTTGAGAAATGACTTCCTGGATTTCATCGAGCTGGATCATGCCCGATGAAACCAGGGAGGCGTCAGGTTCGGTTGTGCCGACCCCGACAAGTTTCAATTCTGCCCCTGCGGCCAGCTCAAACACGTTAGAAACACCGCGCTGACTGAGCAGCACTTCGCGATCCTCAACAGTGTTGGCGAAAAACGGCACGGGCATCACATAGGCGGTTGCGCCTGTTTTTTCGGCCAAGCGGGTCATAACGTCATGGGGCGTGGCCGAATAATTGCGCGTAAGCCCCCCCAGAAGGGACACGAACTGCACCCCTTTGGCATCGAGACGCGGCATCTCTGCCACCGAAGCGGCCAAGGTGCGCCCATGCCCAACCCCGATGCAACTGTGGCCGCCATGTTCGATTTCGCGGCGCAGAAAACTTGCCCCCGCGATCGACAAGGCCCGAATGGGAAAGCCTTCTTCGCCGATATCGGGGGCAATTTCGCAAAAATCCAAATTGAAGCGCGCTTTTAGCTCGCTCTCCAAGCGCACACATTCCGAGATATCGCCATCAATCGACACTTTGACAGCACCCTCTTGCACCGCGCGCGAGATCAGGCGGTGCGCCTTTACCGATGGCACGCCAAGCTGCTTGGCCACAGCCGCCTGCGTCAAACCACCTGCGTAATGCAACCACGCAGCCCGAATGGCGAGACTGGCCTCATAATCCATGAGCATCCCCAAAGATCATCCTTGGCTTCGGCATAACCCGTGATCCCCCTCGCGCGGCAATACATCGCCGCAATGAAAAATATTACACTTGCTGTAATTTCTTGCATTCGGGCAAAATTACGTCAACAGGGATTACACGCCGCATTGCAGAAAACATGCGAGCGGCCTCAACTTTACGTTGATTTCATGAGATAATTTCTTGAAAAAATCTTTGGAGCTTTGGCGGAAATCGAGGCAATTGTTGCAATTGCAACGGGTAATTTGGGGCTTGGGTTATAAGGCTTCGCGCAGAATTTCGGTCAAATCAGACGCGGTCAAATCGACTGGATTCGCCTTCATCGAAGACGAGCTTGCCGCCGCTTGCGCAATCTGGTCGATCTTGTCGGCAGGCAGACCCGCTTGCCCCAATCGCGGCAGGTTTTGCCCCTCGATAAATCGCGCCAAGGCCACAAAGGCCATCTCGGCGCTGACGCCAAAGGCATCGCCGATCCAAGCGCGCAGATCAGAAAAGCGTCCACGCAATGCAGGGCTTTCGGCGCGGGCCTCATTGGCCAAAAGAACAGGCACCAATAAACGGGCGCAAATCAGGCCATGTTGCGCCAGATAGCCGCCTGCAGGCCCCGCCAAGCCATGCACCGCCCCCAAACCCGCATTGGCCAAGGCAAGACCGCCAATCACCGATGCCAATGCCATATCATCGCGCGCCATCGGATCATCGCCGCCCCGATCAAAGGCATCAGATAGGCGGCGCAGCCCCGACACGACCCGCGGAATGGCATCCCTGCACAGCGCATCGGTGAACGGGTTGGCGCGGGTGCATAGATAAGGCTCGATCACTTGGGTCAGGGCGTCAAGCCCGCTCATCATGGTTTGCGCGCGCCCCATCCCGTCACACAAACTTGGGTCAATAATGGCCCAATCTGGCAACATTCGCGCATCACGCAAAGATACTTTGCGTTGATGTTCGGGCACAGAAATAACCGCGTTTTTGGTGACCTCGGCCCCTGTGCCCGCTGTGGTGGGAATGGCCACAAAAGGCAAAGGCGCGGCATCCAGTGCGCGCCCCTCACCGACAACCTCAAGATAACGAAGCGCGGGATGCGGTGCAGGGATCAAGGCGGCAATGGCCTTGCCTGCATCAATGACGGCCCCGCCACCGATCGCCACAACGCAGGCAACCCCTGCCCCGCGCGCGCGCATCACCGCGCCCTCGATGGTTTTCAAATCGGGTTCAGCCGCAATCGCCACCTGCAGCACGGGCGCAAGAGCATCAACCAAAGCACGCGTTCCTGCGTGACGCAGACCAGAGCCGCCCGTGATCACCATCACGGGCGCCCCCAAAGTCACAATCTGTGGCGCAAGCCCCGCCCCGACCTTTCCGCGACCAAATTGAATTTGACCTGCGGTGAGAAACTCAAAGCTCAGGGCCTGCGCCATCAGGATCAAACCTCGATACTTGCGACCATGCGCAAGGCTTGCGCTGCTTCTGCGCCTTTCTTCACGAAATGATCATGATAGAAATCGTGATGCACCGCATGCTCGTGGAAATGATGCGGGGTCAGCGATACGGAATAGGTGGGAATGCCTGTGTCCAACTGTGCTTGCATCAGACCATCAACCACAGCAGCGGCCACAAAATCATGGCGGTAAATGCCACCATCCACAACCAATGCGGCGCAGACAATCGCATCAACCTTACCAGACGCACCCAGTTTCTTTGCCAAGAGCGGCATTTCAAACGCGCCGGGCACATCATAGGTCATCAGGTTATACGCCTGACCTGATGCTTTCATATCCGCTTCAAAGCCAACCAAGGCTTGGTTGACAATGTCGCTGTGCCAATTTGCTTTGATAAAAGCGATATTCAGTGTTTTCGTCATTTGGGTCATCCTTTCTAAAGACCAAGGTGCCCAAGGCGATCGTGAACGCGCGTCCGCACCTGCACAAGGGACACGCCCCCGCGCAACCGCGAAACACGGCTCATTCTCTTTCATCCGGACTATAACCGTCGGCTTTGGAATTTCACCAAATCTGCTGACCCTTGGTCGTGCGACCAAGGCGCTCGCGGGCTGTCACCGCCGGTGGGGAATTTCACCCCGCCCCGAGAATGTCAGTAGAAGTAATCAACCAAAGGCTGCAGTGCAAGACGCGAATGCGCCGCATCGCTGCGTGCTTGCGTCTCAGGCGTCAATCTTCGGCCTGTGCATCGGCACGGCTTTTGCCAGAGACATCCAGCGCCAAAACCGAGGCCATCAGCCCATCAATTTCGCCATCCAAAACACCTTGGGTGTCAGAGGTCTCAAACCCTGTGCGCAGGTCTTTAACCATTTGATAGGGCTGCAAAACATAAGAGCGGATTTGATTGCCCCAACCCGCCTCACCTTTGGCTTCATGAGCTGCGTTGATCTCGGCATTGCGGCGATCAAGTTCCATCTGATAGAGGCGCGATTTCAGCGCCTTCATGGCGATATCGCGGTTTTGGTGCTGCGATTTTTCCGAACTCGTGACCACGATCCCCGTGGGAATATGGGTGATACGCACGGCTGAGTCGGTGGTGTTGACGTGCTGCCCCCCCGCCCCTGAAGAGCGATAGGTGTCGATGCGTATCTCATTTGGGGCCACTTCGATTTCGATATTATCATCAACCACAGGATAGACCCAAACCGAAGAAAAGGACGTATGCCGCCGCGCCGAACTGTCATAAGGCGAGATGCGCACCAAACGATGCACGCCCGATTCCGATTTCAACCAGCCATAGGCATTATGGCCACAGATTTTGTAAACGGCGGATTTGATCCCCGCTTCTTCCCCGTAAGAGACAGATTGAAGGTCAACCTCATATCCCTGTTTTTCAGCCCAACGCACATACATGCGTGCCAACATGGAGGCCCAATCACAGCTTTCCGTGCCGCCTGCGCCCGCATTGATCTCAAGGAAGCTGTCATTGGCGTCCGCCTCGCCGTTCAATAGGGCCTCAAGCTCTTTTGCGGCGGCGGTCTCTACCAAGGCAGACAGGGCGGCTTCCGCCTCTGTCACAATGGCGCTGTCACCTTCTTCCTCGCCCAATTCGATGAGGCCAATATTATCATCCAGTCCCGATTTGATCGCATCATAAGTGCCGATTTTATCAAGCAGCACCTGACGATCGCGCATCAGCTTTTGCGCTTTTTCGGGATCGTTCCACAGGTCTGGATCCTCAACACGGGCGTTGAACTCCTCCAAGCGGTGCTTGGCGGTGGTCAAATCCATTCGCTGCCCGAGCAACTCAAGCGAACGGCGAATTTTGTCGATATTGGATTGGGTTTCGGCCCGCATCGGATACCTGCTCCAATTGCATCAAGAAATCATCTGGTCGCGGTGATCTAGACCAGCGGCGGCGTGGCTGCAATCCCCGATGGGGTTTAATAGAGCCCGCCTGAGCTGATCGTGCCAAAGCCTGTATCGGTGGGAACCCGCACTGTTTCGCCTGACGAGGTGCGCACATCTGCGCCCTCTTCCTGCAATGCGCCATCAACCTCACCCGGCCCAAAGACGGGCAAATCCGAGGCCATCGCAAACCCACCATCCACAATGGCCGAACGCGCACCAACAGGGGGCACTTCTGCGGCGCGGAAATATTCATAAACCACGTTTTCACCGCTTTCCCCATCGGCCAGACGTTCGCCAGAGAAGCGATCAATTGGCACAAACACACCACCCTCAGGCACGCGGAACGGGCCGCCGCCATATTCAGCCACGGCCTCTTGCATAAATTCTTGGAACACGGGCGCACAAGTGCCACCGCCCGAGGCGCGGCCAAGCGACCGCGGTTGGTCATAGCCGATATAGCACCCCGCCACGATATTGGAGGTAAAGCCAATAAACCAAACATCGCGGGCGTCATTGGTTGTGCCCGTCTTCCCCGCGGCAGGCACAGGCAGGTTCACCGCGCGCGCCGCCGTTCCGCGCGCAACAACCCCCTCAAGCATCGAGGTGAGTTGAAAGGCGGTAATTGGATCCATAACACGGGCGCGGTTGGATACGATCCGCGGCCCCAAGCCTGCGGGCAATGTGTCGCGCAAACAATCTTCGCAAATACGCTGATCATGGCGATACACAGTTTGGCCAAACCGATCTTGGACACGGTCAACAAGGGTAGGCTCCACCCGCTCACCGCCATTGGCAAACATCGCATAGGCCGCGACCATTTTGTAAAGCGTGCTTTCTTGCGCCCCCAGGGAATTGGCCAAAAATGGTTGCATCTCATCATAAACGCCAAAGCGTTCAGCATAGCGCGCAACGGTCTCCATCCCCACATCTTGGGCCAAGCGGATGGTCATCAAGTTACGCGACTGTTCAATCCCTGTGCGAATGGGCGCAGGGCCATAAAACCGATCCGAGGCATTGGTTGGACGCCAAAGACCCTCGGGCGTTTCCACCTGAATGGGCGCATCGATCACAATGGTGTTGGGGCTATAGCCACTGTCCAACGCCGCCGCATACACAAATGGCTTAAAGCTTGAGCCGGGCTGCCGCGTGGCTTGGGTGGCGCGGTTAAACACCGAATACTGATAGGAAAAGCCGCCTTGCATCGCCAAAACGCGGCCCGTGTTCACATCCATCGCCATGAAGGCCCCTTGCACCTCGGGGATTTGGCGCAAGGAATAATGCCCTGCCCCTGTGTCATCCTCAACAGGCAGAACATGGATCACATCCCCGCGCGCAAGCAGGTCATCGGCAGAATTGGCCGCGCTGCCTGTTGTGCCATCTTCACGCAAAGGACGCGCCCAAGTGACATCATCGGCCAAGATGCGGCCCGTTTCGCCATCCTCAAAGGCAATCAGCGCATCACCGCCCTCGAACCCCGTCACAGCAGCCACACGCCACTGATCCACATCGCGCGGGATTTCCGCAGCGGAGAGCGCCTCGGCCAAACTGGCCGCATCATCAAGGGCTGCCACATCCAGTTGCGCCAAGGCCCCCCGCCAAACTCCGCGCCCGCGATCATAGGTTTCAAGCGCGCTGCGCAACGCGCGCTGCGCCACGATTTGAAGATTTTCATCCATCGTTGCGCGCACGGCATACCCGCCTGTGAAAAATTCTTCTTCGCCAAACTGGGTCGACAATTGGCGGCGAATTTCATCCGTAAAATAGCCCCTTGGCGGCAGGCTAGAGCGGAAAGGCGCAATATCCCCCCGCTGCACCGTCTCCAGCTCTGAGGCTTGGCTCTCTTCCATCACCTCGCGGGTGATATAGCCGTTCTCGAACATCTCGCGCAGCACGTAATTGCGCCGCTCAACCGCATCATCGTAATCACGCACAGGATGCAGACGCGCAGGCCGTTGCGGCAGAGCGGCCAAATAGGCAGCTTGCGCAGGGGTCAAATCGGACAGCGCCATGTTGAAATAGGTCTGCGCAGCGGCGGCAACACCATAGGAATTTTGACCAAGGAAAATTTCGTTGAGATACAGCTCAAGGATACGTTCCTTGCTCATGGATCGCTCAATGCGTGCGGCCAAAATGATTTCCTGCACCTTGCGCTCAATCGTGCGGCTGCCATCGAGAAGGAAATTCTTCATCACCTGCTGCGTGATGGTGGAGGCGCCGCGCACATCCTGCCCGCGCGAACGCACCGCATCCACGAGGGCCGATGCAATCGCGCGCGGGTCGTAGCCTGCATGCTGATAAAAATTGCGATCCTCGGCACTGATAAAGGCATGAGCCACCAGATCAGGGATTTCTTCGGCTGGCACGAAAACACGGCGCTCTTGCGCAAATTCATCGATGATACGGCCTTCGCGCGAATAGATACGGCTGATTGTGGCAGGGGTATATTGCGACAGCGTTTCGTAATTGGGCAAATCGCGCGCAAAAACCCAAATCACGCCGCCAACAATAATGGCACCAAACACAACCGCCATGATCGCCGAGGCAAAGAGCCCGCCGAAAATACCCATCACAAAACGGATGATCTGGCCCATGCGTGTCACTTCCCCAAAAAGCCTTACCCCAAGCGCGTGTCCGCTTATAGGGCGCAGCCGCGCGCGCGTCAAAAGCTTAAACCTTCACTTCATGGTGAGATCACACAAGATTATCGCCGCATCAGGCTGCGGCGCAGATTGTCTTCGGCCAACCATGCCTCGATGGCCCGCGCAATCCCGCCTTGCGCCCGCGCCCGCCAAACAGGGTCAAGGATATTTTCCAAATCCCCACCTTCGGACATAAATCCGATTTCCAAAAGAACAGAGGGGTAATCAGGCGCGCGCAGCACTGTAAAATTTGCCTCAAGACGCGGGCGGCTGTGCAATTCAACCCCTGCCCCCTCAAGGCCCGTAACCAAGGCATCGGCCAAGGCATCACTGCGCGGATCAGTTTCAAGACGCGCCAAATCCATGAGCAAATCTGCGACAACATCATCGGATTGGCCCAAATCCACGCCCGCCAATAGATCGGCGCGGTCATGCTGCGCAGCAAGCGCCGCTGAGGCCGCATCAGAGCCTGTCTCGGATAAGGTATAAACTGTCGCCCCAGACGCCATGCCATCGCCTGCGGCCAAGGCATCGGCATGAATTGAAATGAAAAGATCAGCCCCCGCCATGCGCGCGCGCGACATCCGATAAGGCAGGGGAATAAATTCGTCCCGCTCGCGCGTCATGAACACATCCACCAGTCCACCACGCAACAGCATCTCGCGCAACTCTAACGCGAAGAGCAAAACCAAATCCGCTTCGCTATAGCCATCGCGCTCTGCGCCCGGATCAATCCCGCCATGGCCCGGATCAAGGGCAATCAAGGGCCGTGTACGCAGTGGCGGCGCGGGTTCAGCAATCACCGCTTGAGGTGGCTCATCTGGGTTTGCTGGGGTGAGATGGGTTGCAAATTCTTGCGCCGTTGCGGGGCGCAGCCGCAAGGTGAGACGCACCGCGTCAGGATGCCCTGTATCCATCACCGCGCGCTCAATCACCATGGGCGCGGTCAAATTCAGGCTCAACCGCCCCCAACCTGCACGCGGTGCGGGGCCAAGCGTGACCGCCTGTGCGCGATCCGCTCTATCAAACCCATTGGGCAGATTTTGCGCCTCTACCCCCGCCAAATCGACAATCAGCCGCATCGGATTGTCGCGCAGACGCAGCCCATAGGCTGTGGCACGATTAAGGCGAAGCTGCACCTCAATCCCTTGGCCTCGATCCGTGACATAGCTTTCGCCTAGATCAAGGCGCACAGGTGTTTCGGCCCAAACCATGGGGCCAATCCACAAAAACAGCATCGCAAAAATACTGCGAAACACGACCTGCGGCATGGGGTTATCTTTCTGCTCTTATCCGCGTCAGAAAGATACAAAATTTAGATTGAGATTTACAATCTATTTTGCATGCGCAGCCATAAAGGCCGTGATACGTGCAACCCCTTCTTCGATATCGGCCGTGCTGCGGGCATAGGAGAACCGCAAAGCGCGCGTGCCCTCTTCGGGATCAAAATCAAGGCCTGGGGTGACGGCAACCCCTGCCTCCTCCAACATTGCGCGCGCCATATCCTGCGCAGGCCAATCAAAGGCGCTGATATCGGCATAGACATAGAATGCACCATCTGCAGGCGCGAGGCGCTCAAATCCCGCCGCGCGTAGCCCTTGCAACAAGATCATGCGGTTTTTGGCATAGATCGCGCGGTTCTCATCCAGTTCCGCACGCCCTTCAGGCGACAAGGCCCCTAAGGCTGCGATTTGTGCCGCATGTGGCGCGCAAATAAACATATTTTGCGCCAAACGCTCGACCACGCGCAGGTGGTCTTCGGGCACGACCATCCAGCCCAATCGCCATCCTGTCATCGAGAAATATTTGGAAAAGGAGTTGATGATATAGGCCTGATCGGTCGCCTCAAGCGCGCTGACGGCGCGCGCCTCGTAATGCAGCCCGTGATAGATTTCATCACTGATCAAGGCCACATCCCGCGCGGCGCAGGCAGCTGCCAGTTCCGCAAGTGCGGGCTTTTGGATCATCGTGCCTGTCGGGTTTGCAGGGCTTGCCAAGATCAGACCTGCGAGATCTTCGGTGATCTGGTCAGGGCGCGGCTGAAACCCACTGCTGGCATCGGTGCGCAATCCCGCAACGTCCAAACTAATTGCCTTAAGGATTTGCCGATAAGACGGATAACAGGGAAGCCCCATACCAACCTTTTGGCCCGCATCAAAAAGCGCGGAAAATGCCAATAAAAACCCGCCCGATGCCCCTGCGGTGATCACCACGCGCGCAGGATCAAGGTCGATATCATACCATTCGCCATAAAGGGCTGCGATCCCCGCGCGCAGATCAGGACGCCCGAGCGCCACAGTATAGCCTAGCGTGTCTTCTTCCATTGCGCGCGCGAGCCTCTCGCGCGCGGCGCGTGGCGCGCCTGTGCCGGGTTGGCCGACCTCCATATGGATGATGTGGCGCCCCTCCTCCTCAAGACGGCGGGCGGCCTCCATGACGTCCATCACAATAAAGGGATCAACCTGACCACGGCTTGAATAACGCATTGCTTCCTCACTAGACTGGATGCATCGGTTTGAAACAGCCCTGCCCGAAAAGGTCAATCACAGATGCGATCCTTTCTTTTTGCCGTGATCTTGGGCTTGTGCCTTGGCCTTGCGCCCAAAGGGGCCTTGGCGCAATCCATGATCCGCGATGCCGAGATTGAGGCAGGTTTACGCAACCTGCTGATGCCCATTCTCGAGGCGGCAGGATTGGGGCAATCTATCCGCGTGATTTTGCTCAATGATCCGCAGATGAACGCCTTTGTGCGCGATGCACGCACGATTTTTATCACTTCGGGGCTGATGATGGCCTTGGACGAGCCTGCCGAATTGCAGGCCGTTTTGGCCCATGAGGCCGCGCATATTGCCAACGGGCATTTGGCCCGCCGCCCCGAGAATGCCGACACGATGAGCGGTGCATCGCGGTTGGGTTTGGTGGCAGGTCTGCTGGCCGCAGGCGTCACGGGCGATGCGGGTGCAGGCGCGGGCGTTGCGGCAGGTATGGCCTCAAGCGCGCAACGCGTCTTTTTCTCACATACCCGCGCCGAAGAGGCGAGCGCGGATGCCGCCGCCCTTAGATATCTCGAGCGCGCAGGCATTGACCCCGCCGCAATGGCGCGCGTCCTAGATCGCTTTGCAGGGCAAGAGTTACTCTCAACCGACCGCCAAGACCCCTATGTGCGCACCCACCCGCTGACCCGTGATCGTCTGCGATTGGTCGCAAATTTTGACGGCGGCACAGCCCCACCCCCTGACAGCGAGGCGCAATATTGGTTTGATCGCAGCAAGGGGAAATTAGCAGCCTTTCTGAACCCACCCTCTTGGACATTTGCGCAGGTGGGAAATGACCCCTCAGAGATCGCAACAATGCGCCGCGCTGTGGCCTATCACCGCAATTCCGAAGGCGATGCTGCCTTGCGTGAGTTAGAGCGGTTGATCCTAAACCACCCCACAGATCCCTATTACCAAGAGCTATATGCACAGGTTCTATTTGAGAACCGCCGGTATGACGCGGCGATTGTGGCCTATGAACGGGCCATCCAGATGTCCCCTGATGCAGGTCTGATTTTAGCGGGATATGGTCGTGCCCTTCTTGCCCCCGACAGCCCCGCGCGCAATGCCGAGGCCTTGGCGGTGCTAGAGGCCGCCTTTGCCCGCGAACGGCGCAACGCGCGGCTTATGCGGGATTTGGCTATGGCCTATGCGCGCGATGGCCAAGATGGTATGGCCGCATGGGCCACCGCAGAACGCGCGGCCTTGGAGGGGGATTTTGAAACCGCCGCCCTTCATGCCCGCCGCGCCACAGGCCTCTTGCCCCAAGGATCAAGCGGGTGGCTTCGGGCGCAAGATGTGTTACGTCTGGCTGAAACGAAAAACGACTGACAGGATGCGCGATGACCCCTTCCCCGAAAAGCCTGATCTTGGCGCTTGGCCTAACACTTGGCGCCCTCAATCCCGCTGCAGCATTTGACATCGATGCCATGAGCGAGACAGAACGCGCAGCGTTTCGCGCGGAAATCCGCGCCTATCTGCTGGATAATCCCGAAATTCTGATGGAGGCCTTCGACATTCTAGACGAGCGTCAAGCCGCGGCAGAGGCGCAGGCTGAATCCCAAATTATCGCGGCCAATTCTGACGCGATTTTCGCCTCCCCCTATGATTATGTTGGCGGCAACCCCGAGGGTGATGTGACCCTAGTCGAGTTTCTTGATTACCGCTGTGGCTATTGCAAACGTGCCTTCCCCGATCTCGAAGCCATGCTTGAGGCAGATGGGAACATCCGCTTTATCGTCAAAGAGTTTCCGATTTTGGGCGATGCCTCACTCTTGGCCTCACGCTATGCGATTGCGGCCAAAATCGCGTTGGGGGATGAGGCCTATCGCGCGCTTCATGATGCGATGATGGTGATGCGGGCCGAGGTCAGCGAAGGGTCATTGCAGGCCACCGCCGAAGGGCTAGGTCTTGATCACGCGGCCATCGTGGCCGAAATCAACAACCCGCAAATCGATGCAACAATCAGCCTCAATTACGAATTGGCCCGTGCGCTGAATATTTCAGGCACGCCCACCTTTGTGCTGGAAACAGGGCTCTTGCGCGGGGCCTTGCCGCGCGACCAGATTGAGGCGGCTATCGCAACTGAGCGCAGCGCAAACTGAACAAACGCTTAGCGTGAAAATGAATAACGGGCAGGGTTTCCCCTGCCCGTTTTTTTATCTTGATCTGGTCGGTTAGCCGCGTGACCACCACCCGCGCTTCTTTGGCCCCTCAGGCGCAGGTTCTGCGGCCTGAGGCGCAGACACCGCCTCGACATCCACATCTGGCGCAGATGGCTCCTCTGCCACAGGTTCGGCCTTTTTCGCAGGGGTTTTACGGCTGCGCGTGGCCCGCTTGGGCTTTGGCGCCTCTTCCATAGGCTCTGGGGCCTGTTCGGCCTCAGCCACCGGCACCGTTACCGCAGCGGCCTCTTCAGCGGCTTTCTCGGCCTTGGTTTTGCGACCACGGCGCTTTGGTTTTGGGGCCTCCTCCGCCGCCGCCTCCGCCGCTGCCTCTGCAGGTGCTTCTGTGGCAGGATCAGATGGTTCTGGCGCGGCTACCGTCTCGGCCGATGCGTCAGATTTGGTTGACTTGCGACTGCGGCGGCGCTTTGGCTTTTCCTCAACCTCGGGCGTGGCGTCTGCCTCCGCTGCGGGCGAGGCATCAGCCTCAGACGCGCCTGCACCCTGTGCTGCAGCCTCTGGGGCTTCAGGGCCCGCTTCGGTTGTGCGGGCCTCGTCCCCCTCGCCCCGATTGCGGCGGCGGCCACGGCCACCACGGCGGCGGCGGCGGCGTTTCTTGCCCTCGCCCTCTTCGCCTTGTGCCTCGGGGCGGTCTGCCTCAGGCGCCTCGGTGATATCAATCTCATCCGCAGCCTCGGCTTCAGCGGCTTCGATTTCCTCCATCAGCCCTGCATCCATCGAAACAACGGGGCTTGCAGGGGCAATACGGCGGGTGGCTGTTTTGAATTTTTCAATCCGATAATCGGGCGTGATCATCGCAGGATCGGCCTCGACACGGATCGAAACCCCATAGCGCGCCTCGAGATCCGCGAGATATTCGCGCTTTTGGTTCATGATGAAATTCACGATACCCACGGGCGCAGTCAACAACAACTCGCGCGAGCGGCGGCGCGTGCTTTCCTCCTCCAACTGGCGCAGGATCGATAGGCCCTGACTGTCATCAGAACGCACAAGCCCCGTGCCGTGGCAGTGGTGACAGGGCTGTGTCGTGGCCTCCAACATCCCAGGGCGCAGACGTTGGCGCGACATTTCCAACAGGCCAAAGCCCGAGATACGCCCAACCTGAATGCGCGCGCGGTCGGTTTTGAGGCGATCTTTCAGCCGCTTTTCCACGGCCAGATTGTTGCGCCGATCATCCATGTCGATGAAGTCGATCACAATCAGACCCGCCAAATCGCGCAGGCGCACTTGACGCGCCACCTCTTCGGCAGCCTCAAGATTGGTCTTAAGCGCGGTTTCCTCAATCGAGCCTTCCTTGGTCGCGCGCCCCGAGTTCACATCAACCGCAACCAAGGCCTCGGTGATGCCGATGACGATATAGCCGCCCGATTTGAGCTGCACGACAGGGTTGAACATATCGGCCAAGTAACCCTCGACCTGATAGCGCGCGAAAAGCGGCAGACTGTCCGCATAATGTTTCACGTTTTTGGCATGGGACGGCATGATCATTTTCATGAAGTCCTTGGCTTGGCGATAGCCCGCCTCGCCTTCAACCAGCACCTCGTCAATATCGCGATTATAGAGATCGCGGATCGAGCGGTGGATCAGGTTGCCTTCCTCGTAAATTGGTGCAGGCGCAATCGAACGCAGGGTCAATTCGCGCACCTGTTCCCATTGGCGCTGCAAATATTCGTAATCGCGCTTGATCTCGGCCTTGGTGCGTTGGCTGCCCGCGGTGCGGATGATCAGACCCGCGCCCTGCGGCACCTCCATCGATTGCGCGATTTCCTTTAGCTTTTTGCGATCCGAAATATTGGTAATCTTGCGGCTGATCCCGCCACCGCGCGCGGTATTGGGCATCAAAACACAATAGCGTCCTGCAAGGCTGAGATAGGTGGTCAGGGCAGCACCTTTATTGCCGCGCTCCTCTTTGACGACCTGCACCAGAATAATCTGGCGCACTTTGATCACTTCTTGGATTTTATATTTGCGCGCGCGCGGTTTGCGCACAGGACGAATATCTTCGTGATCATCATCATCGGCGATGGTTTCAGCCTCGGCGGGGGCGGTGGCTTCTTCCTCAGATGCGCCATCTTCGATATCGGCCTCAACCTCAATATCGGCATCGCTCTCAGGGGCGGCCGTGTCCGTCAGGGGCGCATCAACCGCCTCATCTGCCTCGACCTCAGAGTCAGATTCAGCATCCGCGTCCAGATCAATCACATCCATGCCCGAGGGCGTGCTGACCTCGCCTGTGGCAATCGCATCCCCTGCGGCGGCCTCTGCACGGGTGTCCGAGGATTTGCGGCGGCGCGAGCGGCGGCGTTTGGGGGCGGATTTCTCCTCCTCATCGGCTTCGGCCTCGGCGGCCAATTCCCGCTCCTCGGCCAAAAGCGCCTCACGATCCGCTTTGGGGATTTGGTAATAATCGGGGTGAATTTCGGAAAAGGCCAAGAAACCATGACGATTGCCGCCATAATCGACAAAGGCCGCCTGCAACGAGGGTTCGACCCGCGTCACCTTTGCCAAATAGATATTTCCTGCCAGTTGCCGCTTATTCAGCGACTCGAAATCGAATTCCTCGACCTTGTTTCCATCTGCCACAACAACGCGGGTTTCCTCCGCGTGGGTGGCATCGATAAGCATTTTCTTTGCCATGGGTTCCTTGCACATCCCCGCGCTGCGCGCACCCCAGAGGGTCGCGTGAGAGGGGGATATTGTCCTGAAAGGGCGATGACGCAGGCAGCAGGATGGGCGGGCGCGGCATGGGCCGCCCCGTCACTCACTTGGCTGATCTGCACGCGTTTCATCGCGATTTATCTCCGAAGCTGCGCGTGCACTCGCCCGCGCCTCTCCCATTATGTCCCGCTTGCGCGGGGGGTTAGATGGGCCTGAGGGCAGCACAAGGGCGGCGGTCAGGCTTTGGCATCCTGCCCTCTCTCCCGCGCGGGTTTTCGGACGCGCTTCAAGAAGGGGGCAGATAAACTTTGCAGATGTCCAGCTGGCTCAAACCGCCAGATCATCCCAATCACCATAGAGGCAGAGCGGGGAAGAGGGCAATGGGTTTTTTTTGGGGGGGGTAACCCTACCGCAGTCAAGACAACTGAACGCTGACACACGCAAACCACAGTCGCAGCCTATATATTGTAAATTTATATATATAAATTTATTCTGTCGAAGCAACTGCACCTCGAGTGCCCCAATCAGAGGGTTATGAAATTGGCAAGATCAAAAAAAGTTCTAGAATATCGCCGCGCCCGCTTTCTCGATGCTGGACAAAACTTGGAGCACCTCGTTCGGCAAGCGTGGGGTCAATTCCAAACTCAGGCCGAAAGGACAATTACTTTCAGCGACAACCGATCTAGCTGTGGGCTTCGCTCGTGCGAGTGCAATGGTAACGGTTTTGCAATCCACTGTGGCAAATACACCGATGGACAGGGAGTTGGAACAATTCCGACTACACCTGCACCCGAAGTTGTAGTGGGCGAGAGAGCGCCTGAGCCTGGAGAGAACTTCCTGAATTCAGACCTAATGGCGTTGATCCGTGGCAATCACGTGATCAGTATGAATTGCGGACGCAATGCTGGCTCACTGCGCATCTATTTACAGCAGTTGTTCCGAAAAGCCGGTTTTTCAGACGCGGCACGGCAATTTGAGCTTGTGCGAATTGGAAGCCCGGACAAGCTCGCGATCATTCATGCTATCGGGGTAATGGGTATCGATCTTCAATTTGACATTTCAGAGGTCACCGCAAGCGAGGTGATTGACGGCGCGAGAAGTGACAGTATGTGGAGGACATTCAAACGCAGTTTTGGTGATGCTTTCAAGGCTGTAACCGCGCGCGATGAATCTGTGGAACAATTGCGTAGCGCGGAACGTGTTACCGTCACCGTATCCATCAAGGTGCCCACAGGCGATCTGGACGTTGCGAAAAATGGCCTTAACGAGTTTTCCGAGGAGGTGGTTGAGGATGAGGAGGCGGATTCCTTTGTGATCCATCTTCGAGACAGGAGTACCATTAGACCGCACGAGGTTTCAGTCCGAAAAGAGGTTAGCATCGAAGCGGCTGCAAATACCGTGAGTGTTTTTCAGACGTGGGATGAGATGGAAACATATATGGCAGAATTGCTGACAAACGGGCAGTTGGAGGCGTAATGCCGAATTGGCTGAAGCAGACAGACTGGTGGAGGGTGGCGCAACTTGCTGCTGCCATAGGACTGTCGTGCTTCATTGGCTATCGCTTCCAGCCGATGGTCGCGGATAACTCAGATGCGGTTAACACCGTTGTCACCATATTTTCCATTCTTGCGGGTTTCCTGATTGCGGTCATCACGTTCATTGCCGAACCAACGTTACAGCAGGCTCGAACATGGGACGATTTACAGCGGATGAAAGAGACTGTTCGGCGCAAGTTGATTCGTCAGCAGCTGTTGTTCTTTTTCTACCTTCTGACGCTTGGCGTGGCTTTAGCAATGTTCCTTACACCACCAGAAATGCTGAATGTTCTCAAGTGGCTTCAAATAGTGTTCTTGGGGCTCGCCACTTTTGTTTTTCTCGCCTCGTTTTCGCTCCCTGGGTCATTGATGAAGATTCAAATGGAGCGTTATGAAGCCGCCCTTGAAGATTCAAGGCCAAAGGTTGTGAGTGATGCCAAAAAGGCGGCCAAGCAGGCTAAACAGCGGTCGGATCAATCCTGACACCCCCCTCACAAATAATCCGACCTACTCAGCCCATATTTCGCCATTTTCTCGTTCAGGGTGCGTCTTGGTAGGCTAAGTTCTTCCATCACGGCGGCGATGGAGCCGCGGTGGCGGCGCATGGTGTTGTCGATCAGCATCCGCTCGAACGCCTCGACATATTCTTTGAGGGGTTTGCCCTCGCCCATATCCTGCGGCACCACCTCGGTCGTGTCATTCATCAATAGCGCCGTGATCGAGGCCGCGCCACGGCGGGCTTGCAGCGTGGCGCGCTCGGCCAAGTTCAGCAATTGACGCAGGTTTCCAGGCCATGGGGCCTGCAACATCTGCGCGGCCTCTTGGGCATTGGGGTGGATCGGGTCGGTGCCGTATTCTTCGGCATAGTTTTCCGCGAATTGCGCGAACAGCGTCAGCACATCCTCGCCCCGCTGCCGCAAGGGGGGCAGCGCGATGCGCATCGCAGCCAAGCGGAAAAACAGATCGGGCCTGAGCGCCGCCTCGCACCCCGCGGCCCCTTCAGCCCCGTTACAAATAGCAATGATGCGCAGATCGCGGCCCGCGCTTTGCGCCTCGTCCAAGGCCGAGAGCAGCCGCGCCTGCAGCGCATCGCTGAGGGTTTCGACATCCTCAAGCACCAATGTGCCGCCGCGCGCGGCCTCTAGGGCGGGGCGGGCCAGATCGTTTTCTTCTGCGCCAAAGATCAGGCTGCGCAACTGCGCCTCGTCCTGCGCGCCACAGGTGACGGTGACAAAGGGTTTGCCCGCACGGGGGCCGACCGCGTGCAGGGCATGGGCAACAAGGGTTTTGCCCGTGCCCGTCTCGCCCGTGATCAGGACATGACCATCGGCTTGGCCAAGGTCGAGAATATCCTCGCGCAGACGCTCCATCGCGGGGCTTGTGCCCACCAAGCGGCGCATGATCCCTGTGCCATCGCTGAGTTCCCGCCTGAGCGAGCGATTATCAAGGGTCAAACGCCGCGCTTGGATCGCGCGTTTGGCAAGGCTGCTCATCTTTTCGGGATCGAAGGGTTTTTCGAGAAAATCAAAAGCGCCGATGCGCATCGCCTCGACCGCCATTGGCACATCGCCATGGCCCGTTATCATGATCACAGGCAGGCTGTGATCGATAGAATTCAGCCGTTTGAGAAAGGCCATCCCATCCATGCCGGGCATACGAATGTCACTGATCACAATGCCCGCGAAATCGGATGTGATCTCTTTGAGCGCCTCTTCCGCGCTGCCATAGGTTTCGGTTTCAAACCCAGAAAGGGCCAACCATTGGCTGATGGATTGGCGCATATCCTGCTCGTCATCGACAATCACAACTTTCATTCCAACCCGATCCTTTCGCCGCCTATTCTGCGGCACCCTTTATCTGATGACGCGGCAGCCTGATTTCAAATACCGCGCCGCCTGTGTCGCTGTTGCGTGCGCGCAAACGGCCCCCAAAATCAGTGACAATGCCCGAAGAAATCGCAAGGCCAAGCCCCACCCCTTCACCGGGCTTCTTGGTGGTGTAAAACGGCTCGAAGAGTTGATCTAAATCTTCGATCCCTGCCCCGTTGTCACGCACCGAGAGAACCGCCTCATCCCCTTCGGCCAACAGGATTTCAATGCGCCGCGTCTCTTGGCCTTTCATCGCATCAAGGGCGTTGCGCAACAGATTGATGATCACCTGTTCCAGCCGCACGATATCGCCCAAGATCATCACAGGCTGGTTGGGGATGATTTGTGCGATTTCCACCTTCATCTGCCGCATTTGCGGCTCCATCATGGTCATCGCGCCTGTGATCGCATCGCGCAGATCAACAGGGGTAAAACTGTCGCCGCCTTTGCGGGCATAGGATTTGAGCTGCCGCGTGATCGCCCCCATACGCTCAATCAGATCGTCAATGCGCTGAAAGGAGGACATCGCCTCATCAGGGCGGCGGCGCTGCAACAGCAATTTCGCCCCTGCCAGATAGGTTTTCATGGCCGCAAGCGGTTGGTTCAACTCATGGCTGACAGCAGCGGACATTTCCCCCAAGGCGGCCAATTTCTGGCTCTGTGCAAGCGACAATTCGGCCTGCTCCAAATCGCGCTGCGCTTTTTCGCGCTCGGCAATCTCGCGGCTGAGGCGATCATTGAGGCGGCGCAATTCCGCACTTTCGCGTTGAAACACGGCCGTTTGCAACCGCGCGCGGCGCGACAACAGGTAAAACGCGCCCGCAAGCACAAGGGCAAAGCCCATTGTCAAAAGGGCCAATACCCCGTTCACCCGCTCACGCACCGAGGCATAGGCGGTGTAGGACACGATTTCCCACCCGCGAAAGGGCATATCTTGGGCAAGGCGCAGCGTGTCATCGCCAAACACATACCCCTCCTCGCCAAAGGCCCAATCTCCCGCATTCTCAATGGCACGGCGAATGGCCGATGGGGCATCTTGGCGGGCCAAGGCATCCGCCTCAATCAAGCCACGCCAACGGGGTTCAGTTGCCAAAATGATCTCGCCTGACCCTTGGGTGATGAACACAGCCTCGGATGCCCCGCGCCATTGTTCGACCACACGGGCCAAGTTCACCTCAACCATGATCACGCCTAAAAGCTGATTGTTATCAGTGATATGGCGCGAAAAGGTAAAGTCATACCGCCCAGTGGCAGGTTCGTTTGAGGTAAAGACCGTATCTGCGCTGCGCACCGCTTGCACAAAAAAAGGCTCGCTTGCGCGCAATTCCCCAAGCCGCGCGCGGTCGGTCGCAGCAACAACACGGCCCGAGCGGTTCAGCAAAACAAAAGAGGCCGCCCCGATTTCATCCAAATAAGAAATCAGGCGTTGTGAGGTGGCCGTAAATTCCCCCTCGCGCAGCGCAGTGATGAGGACAGGGTCGCGCGATAACAACAGCGGCACAACAGAGCTGCGCTGTAGCTCTGACATGATCGTGCCAGAATAGAGCGCCAATCGAATTTCTGCGCGGTTGCGGGTGCTTTCGGTCAGGCGCTCGGTCAAAAACAGGTTGGCCGCCCAGATCGTCACGATAAAGCCCACCAAGAACAGCGCCAAGAACAGGCGTAAAACCCAAACGCCACTTAGGCGTGGTAAGGCACGCAAGCGGCGGGGTTCAAGAGTGGGGCGTGTGTTTAGGCTCATGGCGCAAACCTACGCGCGCCCTGCAGGCCAGACAAGAAGATTAGATCACGCTTGCGCGATGTCTTGCCGATGGCAGAGCCGCGCTAGGCCGCAACCAAGGCCTGTGCCAAACCAGCAAAAACGCCCGCACCATCCGTGCCGCCATGCAATGGCTCGCAGGCGCGCTCGGGATGCGGCATCATCCCCAAAACGCGGCGGTTTTCTGATAGGATGCCTGCAATATCCTCGACCGCGCCATTGGGGTTTTCGACATAGCGAAATGCCACCCGCCCCTCGCCGTTCAAGCGCGCAAGCGTCTCTGCATCGGCTTGATAATTTCCCTCATGATGCGCGATTGGCACCTCGATCACAGCGCCCTGTTCATAGGCGGTGGTAAAGGCGCTTTGCGTGTTTTCCACGCGCAACCCAACCGTTTTGCAAATATAGCGGGTCGACATATTTTGCAGCAGCGCACCGGGCAGCAATTTGGTCTCCGTCAAGATTTGGAACCCGTTGCAAACCCCAAACACATACCCGCCCCGATCCGCATGGGATTTTAACGCGCCTGAAATGGGCGATTGCGCAGCAATCGCGCCGCAACGCAAATAATCGCCATAAGAAAACCCGCCCGGAACACCGACCAAATCCACCCCTTCAGGCAGTTTGGTGTCCTTGTGCCAGACCATATCCACGGAAAAGCCCGCCTGTTCAAAGGCGCGCTTCAGATCGCGGTCACAATTCGATCCGGGAAACACAAGAACGGCGGCTTTCATCTTGGGGGGTTCCTTTCGTCAGGACGTAAAATCAGTGATGACCGCCACACCGGGCGGCGTTGGGCCATTGAATGCGGCCAGCTCGGCCCCTGTTTGCGAAAGCGGGATTTCCCGCGCAATCAGGGGGGACATATCCACGCGCCCCGCCTCGATCAAACCCAACAGGCTTGGATACCGCCAAGAGGGCATGCCGCGCGTTCCGTAAAGGGCCAGATTGCGCATATAGACCGTGTTCATATCAATCTGCATCTGGGCTGTATGCCCAACGGGCATGCCCACCTGCACATGACGCCCCAAGGGGCGCAGACATCCAATAGAGCCTGCAACCGTGGCCTCGATCCCGAGGGCCTCGATGCTGACATGCGCGCCGCCCTTGGTGATTTCGATGATCTTGGCCGCGACATCGCCATCACGGGCGTTCACGCCTGCATCAATGCCCAAAGACAGGGCATGGTCGATCTTTTCCTGCACGACATCAACGACAACCACAAAAGCCCCAAGCGCCTTGGCCAAAATCGCGGCAGAAAGGCCAATGCCGCCCGTGCCATGCACCGCGACCCATTCCCCCGCCTGCACAGCCGCGCGCCCCGTCAGCGCGTGCCATGATGTGGTCACACGACACCCGAGCCCCGCCGCAACAGTCGGTGACAGAGTTTCGGGCAAGCGCGCAAGGTTATGATCAAAGGGAACGGCGACATATTCGGCAAAGGCGCCCGGCTCAGTAAAGCCCGGCAAGCGTTGATTGGGGCAGGTATGACCCGCGCCAGATTGACAGGTCGGACAAGAGCCGCAGGAGAGAATAAAGGGAGCAACCAAACGATCCCCCTTTTTATAGGTGGCGCGCGGTCCTGCTTCGATCACTTCGCCGCAATATTCATGCCCGCCGATTTGACCGGGTTTGATGCGTGGGTGTTCCCCCACCCAACCATGCCAGTCAGAGCGACAAACGCCACAAGCCAGAACTTTGAGGATCACCCCGTCTTCGGGGCATTCAGGGTCTGACACAGTCTCAATAGACAGGTCTTTGTTATATTCACGCAGGATGGCAGCACGCATCGACAGACCCCTTTAGCTGATCGCGATTTGGTAGCTTTCGATCACAGTATTGGCCAAAAGCTTTTCGCACATCTCGCGAATTTGGTCTTCGGTGGTGCCATCAGCCAGATCAAGCTCAATCACTTTACCCTGACGCACACCCGAAACACCCTCAAAGCCCAAAGCGCCCAGCGCATGGCGCACCGCCTCGCCTTGTGGATCAAGAACCCCCTGCTTCAACATCACGGTCACGGTTGCGCGCATTACTTTTGCCTTTCTGTCTACGTTCAATCTGCGAAGCAGGGCTTCGCTTAATTCACCAATGTCGGGCCTGACATCGTGCCCTGATCAGGCAAAACGCCAAGGCGCTTGGCCACCTCGGTATAGGCATCTGCCAAATCGCCCAAATCACGGCGGAAGACGTCTTTGTCCAACTTCTGGCCCGTTTTCATATCCCACAAGCGGCAGCTATCGGGGCTGATTTCATCGGCCACGATCAGGCGCATATAATCGCCCTCCCAAATGCGGCCGATTTCGATTTTGAAATCCACCAATTTAATGCCGACACCCATCATCAGGCCAGACAGGAAATCATTCACCCGCAAGCCTAGCGCGACCATATCGTCCAAATCTTGCTGACTGGCCCAGCCAAAGGCAATGACATGTTCTTCAGCCACCAAAGGATCACCCAGCGCGTCATCCTTGTAGTAAAATTCAACAATCGGGCGCGGCAGGGCTGTGCCCTCCTCAATCCCCAATCGCTTGGAAATAGAACCCGCGGCGACATTGCGGATCACCACCTCAAGCGGGATGATCTCAACGCTGCGAATTAACTGCTCGCGCATATTCAGGCGGCGAATGAAATGGGTTGGAACGCCAATTGCATTCAGACCCGACATGAAAAATTCGGACAGGCGATTGTTCAACACGCCTTTGCCGTCAATCGTGGCGCGCTTTTCCGCGTTAAAGGCGGTCGCGTCATCCTTGAAATATTGCACCAATGTGCCTGGCTCGGGGCCTTCATATAGGATTTTCGCCTTGCCTTCGTAGATTTTTTTGCGCCGTGCCATGATGTCTCCAATCCCTGATCTGCGGGAGGCAGGTGGTGGTCTGAGATCGGGGGCGTGCTGCAACGCCGCATCTGGCCCAAACCAATGCTGCGCCCCGCTCTCTCTTGTCCGCGCAATAGACCAAAGCGCGCTGTGTCGCAAGTTGGATTGCCAATCACCGCTTGCGGCCAAAACCCTGCTAAGGCTATCACAGGGATAAACCGCAAGCTCACCGCCCAAGGAGACAGATTAATGAGCACATTTGACGACCGTGAACACGCGTTCGAAGCAAAATTCGCGCATGATGAAGAAATGAAGTTCAAGCTTGAAGCGCGCCGCAATAAACTGGTGGGCCTATGGGCCGCCGAAATCTTGGGCAAAACGGGCGATGCGGCCGAGGCCTATGCCAAAGAGGTGATCCGCGCTGATTTCGAGGAAGCAGGCCACGAGGATGTCATCGGCAAGCTGAAGGCGGATTTGGGCGATAAAGTTTCGGAAGATGAGCTGCGCGCAAAATTTGACGCGCTCTTGATCGAGGCCAAGACCCAATTGGTGAACGAAAATTAATCACCACCCCTGCCCCAATTCTGCGCACCCCGTGCATCTGTTGCGCGGGGTGTTTCTTTTTTGACCTCGCAGATTTTTCATAAAGATCATGTGGATTTTCGGGCTTGCATCATTGCTCCAGAGGGGCCATGTCGCAGCTGATGTGACACAAGGAATTTTATTATGTCGAACCGTTTGCAGACCCTTTTGGAAACCCGCGATTGGCTGATGGCCGATGGCGCAACGGGCACGACCCTCTTTAACATGGGGCTGCAATCGGGCGATGCGCCAGAATTGTGGAACGAAGATCACCCTGACCGTATTGCCGAACTCTATCGCGGGGCTGTCAATGCGGGTTCCGATATCTTCTTGACCAATTCCTTTGGTGGCACGCGTGCACGGCTGAAATTGCATGATGCCCAAGATCGTGCCTTTGACCTAAACCGAATTGCCGCAGAAATTGGGCGCGAAGTCGCTGATGCCTCTGGCCGCGAGGTGGTCGTTGCAGGGTCCATGGGGCCAACGGGTGAGATCATGGTGCCAATGGGGCCTTTGACCCACGAGGCCACCGTGGAGATGTTCCATGAACAGGCCGAAGGGCTTAAGGCAGGCGGTGCGGATGTATGTTGGGTTGAGACAATCTCAGCCCCCGAAGAATACGCCGCCGCAGCCGAAGCCTGCAAACTTGCGGGTATGCCATGGTGCGGCACCATGAGCTTTGACACGGCAGGGCGCACGATGATGGGCGTCACCTCCGCCGCGATGTCGGATTTGGTTGAGAAACTGGATCACAAACCCTTGGCCTATGGCGCAAATTGCGGTGTTGGGGCCTCGGATTTGATGCGCACGGTTCTAGGCTTTCGCGCCTCGGGCAACGAGCGCCCCGTGATTGCCAAGGGCAATGCAGGCATCCCCAAATACGTTGATGGCCATATCCATTACGATGGCACCCCCGAGTTGATGGCCCGTTACGCTGTTCTGGCTCGCGATGCAGGGGCCAAGATCATCGGGGGCTGTTGCGGCACCCAACCTGTCCATCTTGCGGCGATGCGCAAGGCGCTAGAAGAGACCCCGCGCGGCGCGGTTCCAAGCCTTGAACAGATCGCCGAAGAATTGGGCGGCTTTTCCTCAGGGTCGGATGGCACGGATGGCAATGGCCCGCAGCGCCGCGAGCGCACAGGCCGCCGCCGCAGCTAATTTGGTATGCAATCGCATGGGCAAAGGTCGCCTGCGGCGGTCGTGATGTCGTAAATTTGCGCGTCTGGTGGCGCGAAGAGCTTAGGTAATCGTTCAAACGCTATCGGCTGAGTGCCGCTTCAGGAGACGCTTGAGATGTCTGACGAAAATGATGAAATCATCCTCTCAGAACTGGACGATGACGAACTTGTCCAACAAATGTTTGATGACCTCTACGATGGTCTAAAAGAAGAAATCGAAGAGGCGGTTAACATTCTGCTTGAGCGCGGATGGGCCCCCTACGACATCCTGACCAAGGCCTTAGTGGGTGGTATGACCATTGTGGGTCACGATTTCCGTGATGGCATCTTGTTCGTGCCCGAGGTTCTGATGGCGGCCAATGCGATGAAGGGTGGCATGGCCATCCTTAAGCCGCTTTTGGCAGAAACAGGCGCCCCCCGTATAGGCAAAATGGTGATTGGCACGGTAAAGGGCGATATCCATGATATCGGCAAGAACCTTGTCACCATGATGATGGAAGGCGCAGGTTTTGAAGTGGTTGACCTTGGCATCAACAACGCGGTCGAAGCCTATCTTGAAGCCTTGGAAAAAGAGACTCCCGACATTCTGGGGATGTCCGCACTTTTGACAACGACCATGCCCTATATGAAGGTCGTGATCGACACGATGAAAGAGCAAGGCATCCGCGATGATTACATCGTGTTGGTCGGCGGCGCGCCTTTGAACGAAGAATTTGGCCGCGCGATTGGCGCAGACGCCTATTGCCGTGACGCGGCCGTGGCCGTGGAAACCGCCAAGGAGTTCGTTCTGCGCAAACACAACCAAATGGCCGCGCATTAAGCGATTATGACAAAGCCCGCCCTGCATCTGCCAGATGACGACACGTTACGCGATAGCGGCGTTTCAGCATCTGGCAGGGGGCGGGTTTTGCTTTTGGCCTGCGGGGCCTTGGCGCATGAGGTTTTGGCGATCAAAGCGGCCAATGGGTTTGACCATCTTGACCTGCAATGCCTGCCCGCCATTTTGCACAATCGCCCCGAATTGATCCCTGACGCGGTTGAAGCGGCGGTCACGCGGGCGCGAGGGAATTACGACAGTATCTATGTGCTTTATGCCGATTGCGGCACAGGCGGGGCTTTGGCCGCGCGCTGCGCCGCGCTTGGCGTTGAAATGCTCGAAGGCCCACATTGCTACAGCTTTTTCGAGGGCAATGCCCGCTTTGAAGAATTGGGCGAGGTCACAGCCTTTTACCTGACGGATTTCCTTACCCGTCAGTTTGACGCTTTTGTCACCCGCCCTCTTGGCCTCGATAAACACCCCGAATTGCGGGATATCTATTTTGGCAATTACGAAAAGCTAGTTTATCAGGCGCAGACAGATGACGCCATCTTAACCGAGAAAGCCAAGGCCTGTGCCGATTTTCTCGGCCTTGCTTTTGAACGCCGCTTTACGGGCTATGGTGATCTTGAAACGGCCCTGAAAAAATGGGGGGATTAACCCCGCGCTTCTGCCGCCAATAGGTGGATGCGTTCGACCATGGCCCGCAACCCGTTTGAGCGCTGCGCAGAGAGGTGGTCATTCAACCCCAACCGCGCCAATTCGGCCCGTGGATCAACCGCCAGAACCTCGGCAATGCTCAGGCCCGCATAAAGCGCGTGCAAGACCGCAATCAAGCCGCGCACAATCATCGCGTCACTTTCACCTTGAAAGTCGAACCGAGCCTCTGGCCCCTGCCCTTCGATCCGCGGCATGATCCAGACCTGCGAGGCGCAACCATCCACCTTGGTGGCGGGAACGCGCATCGCCTCGGGCAAGGGCTCCATCGCTTTGCCCAATTCGATCACATGGCGATAGCGGTCTTCCCAATCGTCCAGAAATTCGAATGTGTCTGCGATTTCCTCAAAGCGTTCGCTGGCCATTCTGCCCTCATCCTTTTGTCACCTCCCCCTGACCTAAAGCGCAGCCCCCCATTCGTCCAGAGGCGCTTTTCAAAACCGCCCTGATAGGGTAGCACTCAAAGGGTGATGCTTTGCCAAGAGGGGCCAATATGCTGCGCACTGCCATTTTTGCTGCGATGATCTTGGGGCTTGCGGGCTGTTCCACGCGGCTGAACCCCTTCAACTGGTTCGGAAATGACCGCCAAGAGCAGCGGATCGAGGTTGTGCAGGTCGAGGAATTTGTCGATCCACGCCCGCTTGTCGCAGATGTCATCTCGCTTGAGGCGGATCAGGTTGACGGCGGCGCCATCATCCGCGCCGTAGGACGCGCAGAGCGTCAAGGCTATTGGGAGGCCGAACTGGTCGAGATTTCCAATGAGGATGGGCTCATGCTGTTCGAATTCCGCGTGGTTCCCCCGCGGGATGACACGGCAGAAGGTGCGCCGCGCACACGCGAAATTCTGGTCGGCACTTTCCGCAGCGCGAATGAACTGCGCGGTGTCACACGGATCAGCGTGCAAGGGGCCAATAACCGCCGCACGGTGTCGCGTTAAAGTTCGAACAAAACTACTTTGCTGCCTTTGACACCAAGGCCCACATCGCCTTGAACAAGGCGCAATGCGTCCTCGCCAAAGACCTTGCCGCGCCAACCTTTGCGCCACAGGCCATCCAAATGGCCAGAAGCGATATTGTCCAAATCCGCGCTGGACGCGATCAGCTTTTGTGCAACGCCCGCCTCATCGGCCTTGGCCTTGAGCAAGACACGCAGCAAATCCGCCAAGGCAGGGTTGAGGTCGCTGCGATCTGGCCCATTTGGCAATTTGGGGAATTTTTCGGGTGGCGTGTCCATGCCGCGATTGACCGCCGCAATAATGCCTTCCGCAATATCGCCCCGCCGCGCCTCGCGCAGCAATAGGCGCGATTTCGACAAATCTGCCAAAGAGCGCGGCTTGGTCGAGGCCAATTCCATCAAAGCATCATCTTTGAAGACGCGCGAGCGTGGGATGTTACGGTCCTGCGCATAGGCCTCGCGGAATGTGGCCAATTCGCGCACAACCGCCAAAAGCCTGCCCGAGCTTGAGCGCATTTTGATCCGCATCCACGCGTGATCTGGATTTACGATATAGCTGTTCGCATTGGTCAGCTGCGCCAATTCTTCCTCCATCCATGCACTACGCCCAGATCGGGCCAGTTGCGCGGACAAATATTCATAAATCTGGCGCAGATGCGTGACATCGGCCAAGGCATAGGTTTTTTGCGCATCAGATAGAGGACGCCGCGACCAATCGGTAAAGCGTGAGGATTTATCCAGCGCGGACTTGGCAATTTTGCGCACTAAAGTTTCATATCCCACTTGATCGCCAAATCCGCAGACCATTGCGGCCACTTGCGTATCAAAGAGGGGCGCAGGCACGAGCCCGCCCTCGACATGAAAGATCTCGAGATCCTGCCGCGCAGCATGGAACACCTTGACCACATCAGGATTGCGGAACAGCTCATAAAGCGGCTCAAGCGACATGCCTTCGGCCAGCGGGTCAACCAAAACCGCGCCACTGTCATCCGTGCCCGGCATCGCCAATTGAACAAGACACAGCTGCGCGTAATAGGTGCGCTCGCGCAGGAATTCGGTGTCAACGGTCACATAAGGGTGCTGTGCGGCGGCCTCGCAAAATTCGGCCAATTCGGATGTGGTTGTCAGCGTCTTCGGCAAGGGCGTTACTTCTTCAATTTTTCCGCGATACACGGGTTTACGAACAGGCGCAGGAAAAGGAAAGCCCCCCCTAGATCAGGGCGCAGCATCCTCAAATATCAGCGGGCTGCGATCCCCCGCAGCAAAGCGGCGTAAAACGGCAGGGTAAAGGCGATGCTCCTGCACCAAAACCCGTGCAGCCAATGTTTCGGGCGTATCCCCCGCCACCACAGGGACGCGTGCCTGCCCCAAGATCGGGCCATCATCCAAATCGGCGGTCACCTCATGCACTGTGCAGCCTGCAATGTCATCCCCTGCCTCAATCGCGCGGGCATGGGTATGCAGGCCACGATATTTGGGCAAGAGCGAAGGATGAATATTCAGCATCCGCCCCTGATAGCGGGCCACAAATTCAGCGGTCAAAACCCGCATAAAACCCGCAAGCGCGATGATATCAGGCTGATATTGGCCAAGCGCCTTGGCCATTTCCGTCTCAAAGGCCGCGCGATCAGCCCCAAAGGGTTTGTGATCGACCACGGCCGTTGGCACGCCTGCGGCCTCTGCCTTGGCCAGACCGCCCGCATCAGGGATATTCGACAAAACCACACAGGCCCGCGCGGGGTGATCCCCCGTCATTGAATTGAGCAGTTCCACCATGTTGGAACCACCCCCTGAAATCAGGATGGCGACCCGTTTCACGAAAGCGCGCCCTCATAGCTCACGCCAGAGCCCGCCTCAACCACGCCAAGCCGTGTCACGGTTTCACCCGCAGCCACCAAGAGCCGCGCAATGGCATCGGCCTCAGCCGCATCGACCACCACGCACATCCCAATCCCTGCGTTAAAGGTCTTGAGCATCTCGCGCGTTTCAATCCCGCCTGTTTCGGCCAACCACTGGAACACGGGTGGCAGGCCCCAAGCGCCCAAATCAATCCGCGCGCCAAGCCCCTGCGGCAGGACACGGGGCAGGTTCTCGGTCAAACCACCGCCCGTGATATGGGCCAACCCATGCACCCCGCCTGCGCGGATCGCCTCAAGAATAGGCTTCACATAAAGCCGTGTTGGGGCCAAAAGCGCGGCGCCAAGGCTTGTCTCAGGGGCGAAGGGCGCGGGGTCAGCCCATGCCAGACCCGACACATCAACAATGCGCCGCACCAAAGAATAGCCGTTTGAATGCACCCCGTCCGAGGCCAAGCCAAGGATCACATCGCCCGCCGTGACATTGGCAGGCAGGCTTGCGCCACGCTCCATCGCGCCAACGGCAAAGCCCGCAAGGTCAAAATCGCCTGCGTCATACATACCGGGCATTTCGGCGGTTTCCCCTCCAACCAAGGCACAGCCCGATTGCGCACAGCCCTCGGCAATCCCTTCGATGATCCGCGCAGCCTGATCCACCGCCAATTTGCCCGTAGCAAAATAGTCAAGGAAGAACAAAGGCTCCGCCCCTTGGCAGACCAGATCATTCACGCACATCGCCACCAGATCAATGCCGATGGTGTCCACCGCGCCCGTATCAATCGCGATGCGCAGCTTGGTGCCAACCCCATCGGTGGCGGCGACCAAAATCGGGTCATGATATCCTGCGGCTTTGAGATCAAACAAAGCCCCAAAACCGCCCAGTCCCGACATCGTCCCCGCCCGCGCAGTCGCGGCAGCGGCTGGTTTGATCCGATCAACAAGCGCATTGCCCGCATCAATATCAACACCCGCTTGGGCATAGGTGAGGCTGTTTTTGGGCGCTTGCGCATCTGCGGGCATCGGTCGGGCCTTTCATCAGGGGGCGTGATTTTCCGCCCTGATACCGATCTTCGCCGCCTTCGTCCATAAGCGAGTGATCCAATACTTGACCCCCTCGCATTGGCGCAGTAACCCAAGCCCTACGGGGGCCTGTAGCTCAATTGGTTAGAGCAGAGCGCTCATAACGCTTTGGTTGCGGGTTCAAGTCCTGCCGGGCCTACCATTTCCCCCCATCACGGCTATCGCGGCAGAATGATATCTGCTTTCAATCCGCCCAGATCCGCGCTTTGCCCCAAAGTCAACCGCCCGCCATGCCGCCGTGCGATATCTTGCGCAATCGCCAAACCCAATCCAACGCCCGAGCCGCGATTTTGGTTTCGCGCCACATCCAACCGCACAAAGGGGCGCATAGCCTCCTCGCGCTGATCTGCGGGGATGCCTGGCCCGTCATCTTCCACAGAAATGCGCCATTGACGCGGCGTAAGCGACAAGGTCACACGCGCCTCGCTGCCATATCGCTGCGCGTTTGAAATCAAATTGCCAAGCGCACGGCGCAGCGCCGCAGGTCGGAATGTGGCCGTATAATCCTGAAGCATCCCACTGTTCGAAGAATGGGCAAAGCTGATCTGCGCCCCTGACCGCGTGGCATCCGAGACAATCTCGCGCAGGAATTTTTCAATATCCAATTCCGCCAAATCATCCAATGCATCGCCACGGGCGAAATCAAGAAACGCCTCGAGCAAGGTTTCCATCTCCTCGACATCACGGCGCAGGGCTGTCACATCTTCGCTTTCATCCATGACACTCAGGCCCAATTTCATCCGCGTCAGCGGGGTGCGCAAATCGTGACTGACACCTGAGAGCATCATGGTGCGCTGCTCGATCTGGTTTTCAATACGATTGCGCATATCGAGGAAGGCGCGGCCCGCACTGCGCACCTCCAATGCCCCTGCGGGGCTATAATCCACGATGCGGCCTTTGCCGAAATCCTCTGCCGCCCGCGCCAAGCGGCGAATGGGGCGCAGTTGGTTGCGTAGAAAGAGAAACGCCACAGTGGTCATCAAAATGCCCGTAAACACCATCAAGACCAACAATTGATGCGGGTTCGAAGCCGATACACGCCGCCGTGCAATCTCGGCATCCACGCGCGTGCCATCGGCAAGACGCAGCCCGATCATCACTTTGCGATCATCGGTGATCAGATCAATCCATGTCACCTCAGGCACCGCACGGCGCAAAACCTCAATCACACTGCGCCCCGAGAGGTCATAAAAGGCGCGCGCCTCCAGTCCACCGCTCTCAAATGGCTTGGCCCCACCCTCAAAAAGGCTGATCTCAAGCGGGGCGGCCACACTGCGACCTGCCCAAATCCCGCCGCGCTCAATCTCTTGGATGATAAAGCGCAGCTCAACCGCCAACCCCTCCATCATCTGACGCGTCACCCCGTCAAAATGGCGCTGCAAAAACGCCGCAGAGACAACAAGTTGGATCGTCAAAATCGGCACAAGCATGATCAGCGCAGCCCGCCCATAAAGGCCGCGTGGCAGCATTTTCTTGATCAATCGCGTCAACATAGGCCATCTATAGCCGCGGCCCGCGCAAAGCGCCAAAGGAAAAACACGCCCGATGATGACCGAGCATGGCTCACTTTTACGCAGCATCTGCGCCCCAAACCCTTCGCCCATGACGGCAGAAGGCACATTGACCCATATGCTGGGGGAAAGCTCTATCGCCGTGATTGACCCCGGGCCCGCATCAGATCAGCATCTGGCTGCTATCCTCGCAGCCGTGCCGCAGGGCGGGCGGATCACCCATATTTTTGTCACCCATGCGCATTTGGATCACAGCGCCCTCGCCCGCCCTTTGGCCGCGGCAACACAGGCGCCCATTTTGGCGGCAGGCCCATGGGATATGGGGCGCAGCACGCTGCCTGATCTGGGCGGTGGCGAGGGGGTGGATCACGGCTTCATCCCCGATATCGCCCTGCCCAATGGGGCCGTGGTCGAGACGGAAGACTGGCGCATCACTGCCCATCACAGCCCCGGCCATATGGGCAACCATATGAATGTCGCATGGCAAGATGTCGAATTTTGCGGCGATATCGTCATGGATTGGTCAAGCACCTTGATTTCTCCGCCTGATGGTCATTTGGGGGCCTATTTGACCTCGCTCGCCGCGATCGAGGCGCGCGGGCCAAAGCGGCTTTTGCCCGCCCATGGGGCCGCGATTGCGAACCCCCGCGCGCGCTGTGCCGAGTTGCGCGCCCATCGCGCGATGCGACATGGCCAGATTCTTTCAGCCCTCACAGCAACCCCGCGCAGCCTCAGCAGCCTGCGCGCCGAAATCTACCCCGATCTTCAGCCCCTGCTACACCCGATGGCTGAGCGCAACATTTTGGCGCATCTCATTGGATTGATTGAAGAAAATCAGGCAAAACCAGATAGCCCCCTCAGCGCCGAGGCAGGTTTTTCGAGAATTTGATCCAAAGAACGATTTTTTCGCCCCAAAGCACTGGACGCGCAAAAATCGTCTTGCTATACGGCCCAACGTGTTCCGGCGTAGCTCAGCGGTAGAGCAGTTGACTGTTAATCAATTGGTCGTAGGTTCGATCCCTACCGCCGGAGCCAATTTTCCTGAAATTTAAATTGGCAGACCCGTTGCAGGGCGGAGTTCTAAAGGCGTGGCCCAGTTTATGCGCGCATGACCAATTCTTTTTGATTGCGGATGTGGCGTTCGACCAAGCGGCGGCCGGCTGCGCCGCGTGGCACGGGGCGCACGGGGGCTTTGTGCTCTGTGGGGCAGTCTTCGATATGGCGCAAATCGGGGAAGAGGGTGAACAGCTCGTCCCGCGCCTCTGCGGGGATGGCTTTGACCGCCTCGGGGCCTGTAAAGAGCGACTCGGTCAGCAGCCCGTTTGATGCGACCAATTCGTGGTTGTCGAACATGAAATGCCAATATTCGATGCCTGCCTCGGGGCGAATTTGATCAATGCCCGCATGGGCGGTCAAATGCTTGGCGGCCAATAAAACTGCGCAAGGCTGGGATCAAAACCGCCTCAGACTTGCGCGAACTGGGGGCAGATCAGGTCTATATCGCGCTGTTACACTCAGGGGTATCACCCCATTTTATCATGTATTACGTTCTGCATATGGCACTTCAAGGTCGCGCTTGGAACTATTGCAAAGGGGCTGAGAAAGTCAAATTGCGCGCAAGTTTTGATCAGATTTGCAATGACCACCACGATCCAGACCGCAGCGAATTTGAACGCCAAATGGATATTATTGGCTTGCGCGCAAAATAAAAGCCGCACAGCCGATTGGCTATGCGGCCCTCATTCAAGGACTATGGTGATCGGCTTAGCCGACCAATTCTAGGCCTGCAAAGAAATAAGCGATCTCTTCCGCAGCGGTTTCAGGGGCGTCTGACCCGTGAACCGAGTTTTCGCCCTTAGACAGCGCGAAATCTTTGCGGATTGTGCCCTCTGCCGCTTCGGCAGGATCGGTGGCGCCCATGACTTCGCGATATTTCGCAATCGCGTTTTCGCCTTCCAGAACCTGAACAACAACGGGCTCAGACGCCATGAATTCGCACAGCTCGCCGTAGAAAGGGCGCTCTTTATGCACGGCATAGAACACGCCTGCCTGTGCGGGGGTCAGGTGAATGCGCTTTTGCGCGATGATGCGCAGGCCCGCTGCTTCGATCTTTGCGTTGATTGCACCCGTCAAGTTACGCTTGGTTGCATCGGGTTTAATGATGGAAAATGTGCGTTGCACGGCCATTGGTCTCTCCATGGGAAGGTGAATTTGGCGCGGCCATAACATGAGGGATCAGAATAGGGAAGCCGCGATTGACAGCACGCGCCAAGCCGTGCATGAGCCGCGCATGTTGCGCATATCTGATCTCTCTTTTTCTATGGCGGGTCGTCCCCTGTTTGATGGGGCCAGCGCGACCATCCCCACGGGGCATAAGGTGGGCATTGTCGGGCGCAATGGCGCGGGCAAGACCACGCTGTTTCGTCTGATCAAGGGGGAATTATCGCTTGATGGGGGGGGGATTGAGATTCCCGCGCGCGCGCGCATCGGCGGCGTCAGCCAAGAATTGCCTGGCAGCGCGGTGTCGCTGCTCGATACTGTCTTGGCCGCCGATACAGAGCGCGCCGCCCTCATGGCCGAGGCGGAAACCGCTACGGGCGAACGCATGGCCGAGGTGCAAACACGGCTTGCCGATATTGATGCTTGGTCGGCCGAGGCGCGCGCCGCCACGATCCTGCGGGGTTTGGGCTTTACCGATGCGGAAACCGCCCGCCCCTGTTCCGATTTTTCGGGCGGGTGGCGGATGCGCGTGGCCTTGGCCGCTGTTCTTTTCTCGCAACCTGATTTCCTGCTCTTGGACGAACCCACCAACTATCTCGACCTTGAGGGGGCGCTCTGGCTTGAGGCCTATCTGGCCAAATATCCGCACACTGTCCTTGTCATCAGCCATGATCGCGGACTGCTCAATCGCGCGGTGGGGCATATCTTGCATTTAAGCGATCAAAAATTGACCCTTTACGCGGGCGGCTATGATGATTTCATCAAAACCCGCACGGCGCAGCGGGCGCTGCAATCGGCAGAAGCCAAAAAACAAGAGGCGCGGCGCGCGCATTTGCAAAGTTTCGTGGATCGCTTCCGCGCCAAAGCCTCGAAAGCAAAGCAGGCACAGGCAAGGCTTAAGATGCTGGAACGAATGGAACCCATCCGCGCCCCCGAAGACGCGGCCCGCACTGTCTTCACCTTCACCGAACCCGAGACGCTCTCGCCGCCTATTTTGCGGCTGGACGGGGCAAGTGTTGGCTATGAGGGGCGCGCGGTGCTGTCAAAGCTGGATTTGCGTATTGACCAGGATGACCGCATCGCTCTGCTTGGGCGCAATGGCGAGGGCAAATCGACCCTGTCCAAATTGATTGCAGGCAAATTGGCGGCAATGGCAGGCAGTGTCACCGCCTCCTCCAAGTTGCGGGTCGGGTATTTCGCGCAGCATCAGGTTGACGAATTGCATTTGGACGAAACCCCGCTTGATCACCTGCGCCGCGCGCGCCCCGAGGAGGCGCCGACACGCCACCGCGCACGACTTGCGGGGTTTGGTCTGGCGGCGGCGCAGGCCGAAACCAAAGTTGGCCAATTATCGGGCGGGCAAAAGGCGCGATTGTCCTTGTTGCTCGCAACTTTGGACGCGCCGCATATGCTCATCTTGGATGAGCCGACCAACCATCTGGATATCGAAAGCCGCGAGGCCTTGGTCGAGGCACTTTCGGCCTATTCGGGTGCGGTGATCTTGGTCAGCCATGATATGCACCTTTTGGGGCTCGTGGCCGATCGGTTGTGGCTGGTCGCAAATGGGCGGGTTGCCCCCTATGAGGGCGATTTGGACAGTTATCGCGCCACCCTCTTGGGGGCGCGGCCAGAAAAACCCAGCAAAGACAAGCCCGCCCCAACCGCGCCCCGCCCAAGCCATGACGAGATCAAAGAGATGCGCGCCGAATTGCGCCGTGCCGAAGCGCGGGTCGAAAAGATCATGGAGATGCATGAGAAACTTTCGGTGAAACTGGCTGATCCTGCGCTCTATGAGGCTGCCAAAGCATCTGAATTGGCGCAATGGCAGGCGAAGTTCACTGAAGTCGAAGCAGGATTAGCGCGCGCCGAGGCACTTTGGGTCGCAGCACAGGCGCGGCTTGACGCGGCGTTGCAAGAATAGCCCCCTCCCCCGATTTCATTTGACCTTTGCCCCCTCAAAGGTCAGGGATAGGGTATGGAATTCGCGACCCTCATCCCCGTTTTTGTGGCGCTTTTTGTCATTATTGATCCTATCGGTTTGGCGCCGCTCTTTGTCGCGCTGACCCGCGGCATGGGCGTGGCGGAAAGGCGGAAGATTGCGCTGCGGGCGACCCTGATCGCCTTTGCCTTGTTGACGCTTTTTGGCGTGGCGGGGGAGGCCGTTTTGAACTTCCTTGGTATTTCCATGCCAGCCTTTCGCATCGCGGGCGGGATTTTATTGTTTTTGACCGCGCTTGATATGCTGTTTGAGCGGCGCAGCGCCCGCCGACAGGAACAGGCGGATCAACCCCATAAGGACGACCCAAGCGTCTTTCCACTCGCCACCCCCCTGATCGCAGGCCCTGGTGCCTTGGCGACCATGATCCTTATGACGGGCCAGATGGACGGCGACATCGCATGGGTTTTGGCGGTACATGGCGTGATGGCGGCGGTTTTGATCTGTGTATTTTCGCTCTTTTTGCTCTCCACCCCATTGGAGCGCGCCTTGGGGCCAACGGGGATCAACGTGGTCACACGATTGTTGGGCATGCTTTTGGCCGCGCTTTCCGTGCAATTCGTGATTGATGGGATGCGCGATTTACAGGTGTTATGAGGGGCAAGATGGGGGCTTTTGATCTGCAAGATATCCCGCAGCTTGTCTACCTTGGCGCTATTTTTGTCGCGGTTCTGGGCTATGCGATTGCAGCACATCGGCGGAATTTGGGCCGACTTCTGCGCCATAGCGCGCTGTGGTTCTTTATTATCATTGGCACAGTCGCAGGCATTGGCCTTTGGAATGATTTTCGCAGCGCCTCAAGCGGTTTGGCGCAAATGCGCGACACTGGCAGGGATATCATTTTGTCCCGCGCGATGGATGGGCATTATTATCTGACCTTGCAGGTCAATGATGTGCCCGTGCTGTTCATGATTGATACGGGCGCAAGCCAAATTGTGTTATCACGCCAAGATGCGACACGCGCAGGCTTCAATCTTGAGGGCATCGTTTTCTCAGGGCGCGCCAATACGGCCAACGGGCGCATTTCCACCGCGCCTGTGCGCATAGCGCGGCTTGCTCTGGGCACGACCACTGCGCAGAACATCGCTGCCGTCATCAATGGCGGCGAGATGGACCACAGCCTACTCGGGATGGAATTTTTAAACGGCTTTCGCAGGATCGTGATTGAAAATGGCGAAATGATTTTAGAACGCTAACGCGCAGGCCAATCCCCCCACCCCGCGCGCTTTCATCATTTATGCCGCAATCCCACGGGCCGAAGGGCCACGCCCTGCCCCCGTTGAGGCGGGTGAATTGGGTTCGATTTGCAAACTGACCAGAAGACGCTGAACATCTTTGGCCTGCAGGTTAAGCTTATGCAACGCGTCATTGGTCTGCTCCACCATTTGCGCGTTCTTCTGTGTAATCTCATCCATTTGACCAACCGAGAGGTTGACCTCGCCCAAACCTTGGGACTGTTCTTGCGCCGCCGATGCAATTTCGCCCGCCAAAACCGATACCCTTTCGAAACTGACAACGATCCCTTCTAGGGTGTTGCCTGCCTCATCCATCAGGCCGACACCTGAGGAGACATGCGCGGCGCTTTCGCTGATCAATTGATCAATCTCACGCGCCGCTTGGCTGGATTTGGCGGCCAAGGCGCGCACCTCTTGGGCCACCACCGCAAAACCGCGCCCTGCATCCCCCGCGCGGGCCGCCTCGACCCCAGCGTTCAGGGCCAAAAGATTGGTTTGGAAAGAAATATCATTAATCACACCAGTGATCTGGGAAATGCGATCCGAAGATTGCTTGATCATTTCCATCGCCTTTGCGGCATCGGACACAACCCCTGCCCCGCGGGTCACCTCTTGGCGGGCTTCGCGCGCAACATCGGCTGCGGCGCGGGTGTTTTGGGCCGACCCTTGGACGGAGACAGTCAACTCCTCCATCGCGGCTGCGGTCTGCTCCAGCGAGGCCGCCTGCGAGGCGGTGCGCCCCGACAAATCCTGTGCGGCGCGGGTCACGGATTCGGTTTCATGCATCAACTTTTCCATTGAGGCCCCGATGTCGCGCACAATCGCAGCCAAACGGGCGACAGTTGCGTTGAAATCCCTCCGCATCGGGTCATAGCGTCTTGGAAAATCGCTATAATCTGGGTCAGGGATCACATGACCCAAATTTCCTTCGGCCAAGGCGCCAACTGCGACCTCCATATGGTCAAAAAGGCGCTGCTGTTCGTCACGCCAGATGCCAATCGTCACCTCCACCACGCATTGCATATCAAAGGCAAAGGCGCGGCTGAGAACCGATAGCATCGGCCCCAAGCGGTCATCCGTTTCACGCACCCCCCGAAACCGTTTTGGCGGCACTTGCGCCTTGCGCGTCAGCGCCTCAAGCAACCGTCCCGTTGCCTTGGAATAGGCGGAAACATAGGCAAAAAGGGGCAGATCAATCTTGGCATGGATCGCCCCCACGCGCTGCACCGAGGCGAAATAATCCGCATCAAAACGCCCAGAAAACAGGTTGATCCAATGCGCCTTTTGCGCCATGCGCGCATGATCAACCGAAGCCTCTGTTTTGAAATATTTGGCCAAATCGGCATCGTTCAAGGCATGGGCGTAGAATTCCGAGAGAACGGCATCAATCTCGGGCACAATAAGCGTGCCCACATTGGCCAATAGGTTTAGGTCGTCCCCGACCAAATTGAATTCGGGCAGATGTTGATCAAATTCATAGGCAACCATGGGCCAGACCCTCTCCTCAACGACTGATGGGCGCGCAATCATGGCCCAAGGTGACGAGGGTTCTAGAGGATGGAGTCCTAATAATTCGTCAAAGCAATTTGGTTTTTCATCGAAACATCAATCTTTTGTCGAAGGTTGTGGATGTTCGCGTTCCATTTTCCACGCGCCTGAGGCCTGCGACCAATATTGAAGACGCAGGCCCGCCTCAGCAAAACTGCGCCAATGGGTGCGCGCATGGGTGACGGATGCCTCATCTTGGCCGTCAAAAACCAAAACAGCGCGGGTCAGGCCTGCGCAGTCCTCAGGTGTGATCGTGGCCCCGCCAATCGCCACCAGATAATCAGGGCGGTTGGCGCGCAGATCGCCTGTGCCAATGAGAATGGGTTGAAGCTCGGCATCCGCCCCGCCCTCGACCCCGTGGGGCAGAAAACGCTCGGGCGGATGCGCGGCCCATAAAAGGTCATCCATCCGCGCCACGCTTTGCGCATCGGGCGCGCGCAAGGCCACGCGCCACCCTTGCGCCAAAGCGCGCTCAATCAGCATGGGCAAAACTTGCTCAAGCCGCGAGCGGGTCAGATGGTAGAACCACAGTTCGGACATCAGCCTTCGTCAAACATATCTTGGATCAACCGATCCAGTGCCAAAACGCCCCAACCTGTTGCCCCTGCGGGGGCGTATTTACTGTCCTTTGCAATCGAAGCAACGCCTGCAATATCAAGGTGAATCCAAGGCATGTCTTTCTTGACAAAACGCTGCAGGAATTTGGCCGCTGTGATCGAGCCCGCAGGCCGCCCGCCTGTGTTTTTAATATCGGCTATGCGGCTTTTGATCAGGTCATCATAGCTGTCATCCAATGGCATCGGCCATGCGCCTTCATCTTCGGCTTTCGCGGCCTTTAGGAAGGCTGCGCAAAGCGCATCATCATTTGCAAAAACGCCTGCATTGTCATGGCCCAGTCCAATGATAATTGCGCCTGTCAGCGTGGCCAAATTTATCATCGCGCGTGGGGCAAAGCGTTCTTGCGCATACCACAGCACATCCGCCAGAACGAGGCGCCCTTCGGCATCGGTATTGATGACCTCGATTGTGTCCCCTTTCATTGAGACAACAACATCCCCAGGACGCTGCGCGCGACCATCGGGCATGTTTTCAACCAAGCCAACCAGACCAACCACGTTGGCGCGCGCCTTGCGTAAGGCCAGACCTTTCATCACCCCCGCAACCACACCTGCGCCGCCCATATCCATGGTCATATCTTCCATGCCTGCGGCGGGTTTTAGGCTGATGCCGCCTGTGTCAAACACAACCCCCTTGCCCACGAGGGCAAAGGGCTGCGCATCACCTGCGCCCATCCATTCCATCACCACAACCTTGGACGGGCTTTCCGAGCCTTGCCCAACCCCCAAAAGGGCGCGCATTCCCAATTTTTCGAGCGCGGGTTCATCCAGAACCTCGACCTTGACGCCAAGCGCGGCCAAATCGCTGAGCTGTTCGGCAAAACTGGTGGTCGTCAGAACATTGGCTGGGGCGTTGACCAGATCGCGGGTGAAAAACACCCCTTCCGCCAGCGCCAAAAGCGGCGCGGCCTTTGTGGCAATCTCATCAGGTTTGCTGCAATAGAGCGTGACACTGCCATAGCTTTCGGGGGTTTTGGACTTGTGATCGCCAAATTCATAGCCCCGCAAGACCACCCCAAGCGCCAAATCCGCGCTGCGTGCGAAATTGCCCGCACAGATATGCAACTCTGATTTGCCCGCCGCGACCCGCAATTTAGCGCCCGCGCGGCGTGCCGCTTGCGCGGTGACGCGGCGCTCTGTTTTGAGGAGCAACACGGCCTCTGCTGACATGCCCGCAGGATAGGCCAAGACCATGACATCGCCCGCGTTTAATCCCTCCCATGCAGGGCTGCCAAGCGCCCGATCCACCGCGCCTTTGCTCAGGCGGTTCAACCGCCGCCCCGCTGCATCCAAACCACCCTCTGGCGTGGCCAAACAGGCAATCTTTCCCGAAAGCCCCTTAAGCGCATCAAGATCAATTTCGCAAAACTGTGTCGCGGATGGACGGGTCATGAAGATCCTCACATTGGTTGAAAGCGTCATTTCACGGCAACACTAGGGCGCAAACTGCGGCTTGACCAGATGGGCGATTGCACGAACCCGCGCCCTTCGCGCGGAAGCCTTGCATTAAGCCCCAAAAACCCCCAAAACCAAAAGAACTTCTGGGCAATCAAGCCCGCTTGCACCCCAAAGATATGGGGCCAAATTTACAAAGGCTGCGAATTTGACACGATATGATCGTTATATCTTGCTCATGTGCCTCAGTTTCTTTGGCTTCTTCGCGCTTGTTTTGGTGTCCGTCTATTGGATCAACCAAGGGGTTGATTTGTTCGATCAATTGATCTCGGACGGCCAGACCATTTTGGCCTTCCTCGAACTGACCACATTGGCGCTGCCGCCGATTATCATGATGGTGCTGCCTGTGGCGGGGTTTGTGGCGACCCTTTATGTGTTCAATCGCCTGATCACCGATAGTGAATTGGTGATTTTGCAGACCGCCGGCATCTCGCCGCTGCGCCTGTTACGGCCGGTTTTCTATTTCGGGGCGATTATGGCGTTTTTGGTTGCGGGCCTTAGCAATGGTTTGGCCCCGCAGGCCGAAGCACAATTTCGTGAAAGATCAAACATCTTGGGCAATGATCTGGTCGCGCAGTTGCTGCGTGCGGGCGTGTTCCAATCCCCGATCTCGGGCATCACGATTTACATCAGCGATATTTCACCCGAAGGTGAGTTGCGGGGGCTGTTTATCCATGATCGGCGCAGCGAGACCCGCGAAGTGACCTATCGCGCGGATCGCGGGTATCTTCTGCGCGATGCGGAAAACGCGCGGATGATCTTGGTATCAGGGCGCAGTATCACCTTGGATCTGGTCACAAACCGCCTGAGCAATCTCAGCTTTGAGCGATTGAACTATGATATCACACAGGCACAAAGCCCGACTGCATCAGGCAGTGACGAAGAGGGCGAAGTTCTACCCGAGAACGAGCGCGCGATGTCCACGCCCGCGCTGATTGCGGCGGATCAAGATCTTGCCAACCGCGCGGGCATTCCCCTTGATCGTATCAAATGGGAACTGCATTATCGTTTCGCGCAGGCGATGTTCGCGTTTTTTGTGCCTTTGATTGCGGCCAGTTGCCTGATGCTGCGCAATTTTTCGCGGCTTGGGTTATGGGCGCAGATCATGCTAGCCGTGGGGTTGGTGATCCCGTTGCAGATGAGCAAGAACCTTTTGAGCGCTCAGGTGACCAACGCGCCGCATTTGGCACCATTGGCCTATGTGCAGCCACTGCTCTGCGCCGTGGTGTTCGGGGCGGTGCTGTTGGCCGTATATAAAACCGCGCATTGGCGCCCGATGCGGCAGCCTGATCTGGTTGAGGGCGGCGCATGATCCTGCAACTTTACCTCGCGCAGCGTTATTTCAAAAACTTCCTCACCGTGTTGGCGATCTTTGCGGTGATCCACATGGTCGTGGATTTGACCGAACAGATGCGAAAAATCGCGCTCAACGGCGGGGATTTGGGCGATGCGCTCACGCTTGCGCTGCTCAATATGCCGTCAGCGCTTTATTCCCTCTTTCCACTGGTTGTCATGCTGGCGACCTTGGTCTTTTTCCTGTCACTGGCACGCAGTTCGGAATTGGTGGTGGTGCGGGCATCGGGGCGCTCGGCTTTGCGGGCCACAATGGCCCCAATTGGCGTGGCCGCCCTCATCGGGATCATTGGTCTTTTGGTGATCAACCCAATCGTGGCCGACACACAGATCGCGCATGAGCGTAAGTTGGCACAGGTGCGTGGCGCACAGGAACGCACCTTGGCCATCACACAAGAAGGGCTTTGGCTGCGCCAAGGCACGCGCGATCAGCAAACCGTCATCAACGCGCTGCGCGCCAATAGCGATGGCACGCAATTATTTGACGTCACCTTCTATAATTTCGATACATTTGGCCGTATTGAACAGCGCATTGACGCCGATGAAGCGCGCCTTGGACTGCAATCATGGGATCTTACCCGCGCCAAGATCTGGGACTTAACCCAAACCAACCCCGAGGCCAGTGCAGAAAGTTTTGAAAGCTATGCCGTTCCTTCAACGCTGACGCGGGAACAAATTCTCGATTCCTTTGGGGATCCGAGCAATATCTCGATTTACGCCCTTCCCGATTTCATTACGCAGTTGCAGGAGGCTGGATTTGCGGGCCTGTCGCATCGGGTCTGGTTCCAGATGCAGTTGGCAAACCCCTTGATGCTGATGAGCATGGTCTTGATCGGTGCAAGCCTTACGATGCGTCACACCCGTTTTGGCCGCACGGGGCCTTTGGTGCTCGCCGCGATTTTGTTGGGCTTTGGCCTCTATTTTCTGCGCAGCTTTGCCCAAGTTTTGGGTGAGAATGGTCAGCTTTCCGCCTTTATCGTTGCATGGACACCGCCCCTTGCGGGGTCGCTTTTGGCGCTTGGGGTGATTTTGCATATGGAAGATGGCTAAGACAGTGATAGATCGGCCCAAGACATGAGGGGGGCATGAATTTCCCCTCGCTTCGCTTGCCCGCCTCTTGTAGGCTTGGCACAAATATAAACGGGCGCTCTGACGCCGCCCCTCGCAAGAGTGACCGAAGAAGGACAAGATGAGTTCACATCACGTATCTTCCCCAATCTTGGGTAAATTCTTGGGCGCGCGCGCCGCGCGCAACCTGTGTTTTGGTGTGATCATGGGATGCGCCTTGGCGTTTAGCCCTGCACAAATGCGCGCGCAATCGCTCGATTTCACGCCTGTGATTGCGGTTAATGATACCGTGATCACGCAATATGAGGTGGATCAACGCGCCACATTTTTGGGCATCTTGAATGCACCAGGTGACCTACAGGCCCGCGCGCGCGAGGTTTTGGTAGAGGAACGCCTGCAAATGGCCGCCGCCGAAGCAGCGGGGATCACAATCACCCAAGATCAGTTGATGATCGGAATTGACGAATTTGCCGCCCGCGCGAATTTGGACGGCCAAGGGTTGATTGATGCGCTTGAGAACGAGGGGGTCGCCTATGAGACCCTGCGCGATTTTATCAATGCAGGCCTTTTGTGGCGCGAGATATTGCGCAGTCGGTTTGGGGCACGCGCCCAAGTCTCTGAGGCCGAGATTGACCGCGCACTTGCGCTTGGCTCCAGCGGGGGCGGGGCGCAAATTCGTTTGGCGGAATTGATCCTGCCGATTGAAGGCAACGATATTGACACGCTGCGCGCTGAGTTGCTGGCGATTGCCGAAGATGTGGATGGAAATCTGACGGCTTTTGCCGATGCCGCCCGCGCCCGTTCCGCCGCCCCTACCGCGGTGGATGGTGGTGCGTTGGATTGGCGCCCCTTGTCATCCCTGCCCCAAGGCCTGAGTGCCATGTTGATCACCTTGGATGTTGGTGACGTCACCGAACCCGTCCCTTTGGGGCCTGGGATTGGGATTTTTCAAATGCTGGGCTTTGAAGAGGCGGGATATCAATTCCCAACGCCGAGCAGTTATGATTACGCGACCATTCTGCTTTCAGGGCCAGATGCCGCCGCGCGCGCCGCTGAGATCGCCGCGCAAAATGACCGCTGCGATGATCTTTATGGCACCCTAGGAGGTCAGTTTGAACGGATCAGCGCCCCACGCGCCGAAGTGCCCGCAGATATTGCGGCAGAGCTTGCTAAGCTTGACCCGAATGAAAGCTCGACCGCCCTGCGCCGCAACAATGGCGCCGATCTTCTGATGGTTTGGCTGTGCAATCGCACAGTCGAGCTTGAAGAGGGCGCGCGCGAGGAAATTCGCCAGGCCTTGTTCTCGCAGCGCCTTGAGACTTATGCCTCTGGCTATCTTGAGGAATTGCGTGCGGACGCCATCATCCGTGATTTGGACTGATCCCATGGGTGCGGGCACGACTGGCCCCATTGCGCTCAGCTGCGGGGAACCTGCGGGGATTGGCCCCGAGATTGCCGCAAAAGCGTGGCATGAATTGCAGGGCGCGGTTCCTTTTTTCGTGATTGGGGATGCGGATCATTTCAACGGGCATGGCGCACCTATTGTCAAAATATCTCAGGCAAGTGCCGCCTTTGCTGCCTGTGGCGATGGGTTGCCAGTTCTGCATCGCGGTTTTGGCCCCGCCCGTGTGGCAGGCCACCCCCAAGCCGCCCATGCGCAAGGCGTCATTGACGCAATCGCGGAGGCGGTAGAGCTTGCCCAAGCGGGTGCAGCGCGCGCAATTTGCACCCTGCCCATCCATAAACACGCCCTGCAACAAGGCGCAGGTTTTGCCTATCCAGGCCATACCGAATATCTCGCGGCCTTGGCGGGTGGGGTAAAGGTGGTGATGATGTTGGCCTGCGCAGAATTACGCGTTGTGCCTGCCACCATCCACATCCCCCTCAGCGCGGTTCCTGCGGCCTATACCCCCGATCTATTGCGCGATGTGATCCGCGTGACCTCGGACGCAATGCAGGGTGATTTCGGCCTGCAGTCCCCTCGTTTTGCCGTGGCAGGCCTCAACCCCCATGCGGGCGAAAATGGCGCCATGGGGCGCGAGGAAATCGCGTGGATGATCCCCTGTCTGGAGGGGCTGCGCGGCGAAGGTTACCATATCGCGGGGCCGCTCTCCGCAGATACGATGTTCCATCCTGCGGCGCGCGCGCGGTATGATGTGGCCATCTGCGCCTACCATGATCAGGCGCTGATCCCAATCAAGACGCTTGATTTCTCAGGCGGGGTGAATGTGACGCTTGGCCTGCCCTTTATCCGCACCTCGCCCGATCATGGCACGGCCTTTGACATCGCGGGCACGGGCCGCGCAGATGCCACAAGCTTGGTCGCCGCGTTGCGCATGGCGGATCAAATGGCACAGGCACGCGCGGCATGATTGATACCCTCCCCCCCCTGCGCGAGGTGATCGCAACCCATGATCTGCGCGCCAAGAAATCCTTGGGGCAGAATTTCCTGCTTGATCTGAACCTGACCGCAAAAATCGCCCGCATTGCAGGGGATTTAAGCGAATGTGATGTTCTAGAAATCGGCCCCGGCCCTGGTGGTTTGACCCGTGGCCTTTTGGCCGAAGGGGCGCGGCGCGTTGTGGCGATTGAAAAAGACGCGCGTTGCCTTCCTGCGTTGGCAGAAATCGCCGCCGCCTATCCCGACCGCCTGAGCGTTCTCAATGACGATGCTTTGGCCGTGGATTGGGCGGCGCATCTGAACCCGCCGATCCGTATCATCGCCAATCTGCCCTATAATGTGGGCACCGAATTGCTCATCCGTTGGCTGATCCCGCCTGTCTGGCCACCACAATGGTCAAGCCTGACCTTGATGTTCCAACGCGAAGTGGCCGAACGTATTGTGGCGCGGGAAGGCAGCAAGGCCTATGGCCGCTTGGCCGTCTTGGCGCAATGGCGCTGTGAGGCGCGGATTGCGCTGAACCTGCCACCTGAGGCCTTCACCCCACCCCCAAAGGTCAGCTCTGCGGTGGTGCATTTAACAGCACTTGAGGCACCGAAATTCCCCGCCGATCAAAAGGTGCTGGAGCGCGTGGTGGCAAAAGCCTTTAATCAACGCCGCAAGATGCTGCGCGCCGCGCTGAAGGGGCTTTGCCCTGATATTGAGGATCGCATCTTGGCCGCAGGGCTGCGCCCGACTGACCGCGCAGAAACAGTCAGCCTTGAGGGGTTTTGCGCCCTCGCCCGCGCTGTCGCGGCCGATTAAGGCAAGAAAAACCCCCGCACCAAGGATGGCACGGGGGCAATGTCATGCAACAAGGTCAGGCGCGATTAATCGCCTTGCGCCTCGCTTGGGGCCGCAACCATTGGGGCGGCATCGCTGCCTGCCTCGTCAGATTTGCGCGGGCGGCGGGGGCCACGCGGCGCGCGTTTCGCGCGAGGTTTGCTTTCGGGCGTGTCGACCAAGGTGCTGGCCTCCTCCGCATCGCCATCGGCGGCAATCGCCAAACCATCCGTTTCACTGGGCATGACCTCTTGGCCTGCATCCTGCGAAGTCTCGGCCTCGTCCTCGTTTGAATACCCACGGCGATCATTGCCATTCTGGCCGCCATTATGGTTTTGCTGCTCTTCGCGGCGCGCGTCCATCTCGCGCTGCGCCTCGCTTAGGAGGCGGGAATAATGCTCGGAGTGCTGCAAGAAATTCTCAGCGGCAACACGGTCATTGCTCAACTGGGCATCACGGGCCAATTGCTGATATTTGTCGATGATCTGCTGCGGCGTGCCGCGCACCTTGCCCTCTGGGCCAGAGCTGTCAAACACCCGATTGATGATATTGCCAACAGAGCGGTTGCGATTGCCCTTTGACCGCGAGCGGTTCTTTGATGATCTCATTGTTCTTATATAGTCCAGTGTTGAAGCCATCCACGGCAGGGTGTCAGGCGGCCTAGTGCCAAGTCCGTGCCAATATCCACGATCAGCCTGTGCAATCTGTGCCTTTGTCCAGAATATCGTGGCTGTTATTTCGGGGGAATGTCTTAATAATTCCTCTCCCGTGATCTCCGCTTGCCATGGCTGAGGGGCGCTTACAAGCGGAAAGTTACAAAAACGGCGAAATTATCAGCTTTTTCGCCTAGGAACGCATCGCTTGCGCCACCACAACACGCGGCTTGCCTGCCAAGTCATGGATGACGCGCACAGACCGAAACCCTGCTTGAGCAAAGATTTGCGGCACCGTTTCGCCTTGATCATAGCCGATTTCGACCATGACCGCCCCATCGCGCGCAAGATAGGCGCCTGCCTCCGCCGCGATCACGCGATATGCGCTCAGCCCATCCTGACCATCGGTCAGCGCCGCAGCGCGCTCATGCAAGCGCAGCTCTTCGGGTAGGCCTGCATAAGTTGCCTGATCAATATAGGGCGGGTTGGATAGGATCAGATCAAACATCGCGGGTTCTGGCAGCGCCGCGAACCATGGGCCTGTGAAGAACTGCAAACGCCCCGCCACGCCATGGGTCTTTGCATTTTGTCGCGCGCGGGCCAATGCCCCCTCGTCCAAATCGGTTGCAACCCCTTGCGCCTCTGGCCGCGCGGCAAGCAGGCTGATTGCAATCACCCCTGTGCCTGTGCCCAGATCAAGAAAGCGCCTAAAGCCACGCGCGAGTGCAGCCTCTACCAAGGTTTCCGTATCAGGCCGCGGGGCCAAATCCCCCGCCCCAACAACGAAATCCAATCCCATGAATGCAGATTTCCCAATGATATGGGCCACAGATTGCCCAGCAAGGCGGGCCTCCACCACTGTCTCAAAATCCACGATATGATTTTGAGCGGCCAGATCATTGAGACGGGCTGACAACCCCGCCGCTGACAGGCCTGCGGCATGCGCCAATAAAAGGCGCGCATCGCGCTCAGCCTCATCTTGGGGCAAGCGCAAAGACAAACGCGCGCGCGCGGCGGCGTAAAGATCCCGATAGCGCGCGCTCACCCGTCCATCTCAGCCAATAGGGCGGCTTGATCATGGGCGGTCAGCGCGTCAATGATCTCGTCCAAATCACCCGACAAGACCTGATCCAACTTATACAAGGTCAGATTGATCCGATGATCTGTCATGCGCCCTTGGGGAAAATTATAGGTGCGGATACGCTCGGAACGATCGCCCGTCCCCACCTGACTTTTGCGCGAAGCGGCGCGGGCATCATCGGCCTTTTGCCGTTCCAGATCATAAAGCCGCGCGCGCAAGACCTGCATTGCGATCTCGCGGTTGCGGTGTTGTGACTTCTCCGATGAGGTGACGATGATCCCCGTGGGCAAATGGGTGATGCGCACGGCGCTGTCTGTGGTGTTCACATGCTGACCACCCGCGCCTGAGGCGCGCATTGTATCAATACGGATATCGGTGGCTGGGATATCAATATCGACATCTTCAGCCTCGGGCAGAACAGCCACAGTCGCGGCGGATGTATGGATACGTCCGCCTGATTCCGTTTCTGGCACCCGCTGCACGCGATGAACGCCAGACTCGTATTTCATCCGTGCGAATACCCCCTCGCCCGCAATCCGCGCGGTCACTTCGCGCACCCCGCCAAGCTCGGAGAGCTGCTGCTCGATCAATTCAAATTGCCATCCCCGCGCCTCGGCGTAGCGTTGATACATCCGCAGCAAATCGCCCGCAAAAAGGGCCGCCTCATCGCCGCCCGTTCCTGGACGAATTTCAAGAATGGCAGGGCGCGCATCGGCCGCATCTTTGGGCAAAAGCGCAATGCGCAAGGCATATTCAACCTCAGGCAGCGCGATTTTCAACCGTGCCAATTCTTCTTCGGCCAAGGCGCGCATCTCAGGATCGGCCAACATCGCCTCGGCCCCCTGAAGATCAGATTTGATCTGCTGATATTCGTCAATCTGCGTGACCACAGGTTTCAGCTGCGCATATTCGCGACTGATTGCGGCAATCGCATCAGCGGCGGGGCCTGCGTTTAATTGCGCCTCGAGATACTCGAAGCGCTCGACAATTTGGCGAAGGGGTTCTGCTGGCAACATAGGCAGGGTTTGGCGAAGCGGCGCGGGCGCGTCAAGCCTGATTGATCAACGCGCTTCCTGCAACGCAGCGACCCAATCGGCCACGCGCGCTGCATTCACCCCCAAATCGCTATAACCAAAGCGCGACCGCGAGAAGATCTGAACCCGCGTCCCCCCCTCATCGGTGGGATCAAGCGTTAGGCTGAGCGCGTCAGGGAAGCCCATCAAACGGCTGCGATAGACATAGGTGACAAAACCATCCTCTGGTTGGCCTGCCAACAGAACGGCGCCATCGCTGGCGGCCTTCAGCGCGACATCTGCCGCCACATCTGCCAGATTGCGCGGCAACACCAAGGCCTCATCCCCCACCATAAGGGCGAAATTGGGGGTTGATGGCGGCACGGCCAAAGCAGGGCGCATATGATAGCGCGCGGCATCCATTGGCATCACACGAAAGGCCACCGCCGCAAAAATTACGATGCCAAAAAGCGTTGCAACGGCCATGAACAATTTGAACAGCATCTTTTACCCCCAACGATTTATCTTTACGCGAAGCCCATTTCATGCGACATGGGCCGCGCTAGTTATCTGATATCGCTCTTCTGTCCCTCTTTAAAGGCAACAGTGCAGCCTATCTCGCATGACGATTGCCAAGCTGCCACATGGTGTGGGCAGCAAAATGACAGGAGACACGGAAATGGCCAATGGCACCGTGAAATGGTTCAATGCAACCAAAGGTTTCGGCTTCATCGCACCTGATGAAGGCGGCAAAGACGTATTCGTTCACATCTCTGGTGTTGAGCGTTCTGGCCTCAAAGGCCTCAACGACAACCAGAAAGTGACTTACGAGCTGGAAAAAGGCCGTGATGGCCGCGAAAGCGCCGTAAATATCACGCTGGTCTAAGGCATAAGCCTGATCCAGTTTGGATTGGAAAAGGTGGGCTTTGGCCCGCCTTTTTCTTTTTGCTTACGCGATTTTGGGCATAAGCCAGCCTGTCATGGCCTCGGCCGCGCCCGTTTCTGCCGCCTCGCGCACCACATTGGCCAATTTGCGCAACTGATTGGAAAGCGGGCTAGTGCGCCGCCAAATAACCCCGATTTTGCGCGCAGGCGCAGGGGTGCGAAACCGCGCCAAGGCCACGCTCGCAGAGCGCGTCTCAACAGGCACAGCCATTTCAGGGATAAGCGTCACGCCAATCCCCGCCCCCACCATCTGCACAAGCGTTGAAAGGGATGAGCCATCCATCACCTCGCGCGGGGTATTTGCGCCAAGCGCGCAAAAAGACAGGGCTTGGTCGCGGAAGCAATGCCCCTCCTCCAACAAAAGCAGTTTCATTTCACGCAGGGAATTGGCATCGGGCACAGGCTTGCCTGCATCTTCGGGCGGGCGCACAAGAATGAAATCTTCTTGAAACACCTCCACCTCCTCAAAGCTGGGCTCCGATATGGGCAGGGCCACAATCGCCGCGTCCAACCGCCCTTCAGACAATTCCGAGATCAAGCGCGGGGTGATCGTTTCGCGCAACGCCAAATTGGCCTGCGGGTAATACTGCCCCATCAACCCCACCACGCGCGGCAATAGATATGGCGCAATGGTGGGGATCACACCAAGACGCAGGCGCCCCAAATCATCACCGCGCGCCGCACGCGCACTATCGCCCAAATCGTCAACCTCGGCCAAAATTCGCTGCGCGCGCGCCAAAAACCCCACCCCAAAGGGCGTGGGTCGCACATGGCGGGCCGCGCGCTCGAACAGGGCCAGACCTAAACCATCCTCCAAGGCCTGAATTTGCATGGACAAAGCGGGCTGCGAGATCGCGGATGCGGCAGCCGCATGTCCAAAATGACCATGCTCGGCCACGGCCACCGCATATCGCAACTGCTTCAAGGTGATATTAGCCATAATAAAACCTGATCGGTTACATCAGAAAATCAAAATTAAACTAATCGCTCACTGATGCTAAAACAAGCCTAAGTGCCGTTTGCATGCGAATCCGTGCAACGGCCCTCTGATCACCTAGAACCGCACCCCGATGATGGGGCCTGAATGAGACAACCCAAAAGGAGACTGCCCTCATGGATGGAAATAACATTGGCAAATGCCCCGTGATGCATGGCGCGCAAACCGCGCTTGGCACAACTGTTACCGATTGGTGGCCAAATGCGTTGAACCTCGACATTTTGCACCAACATGGTCGCAAGACCGATCCGATGGGCGAGGCTTTTGATTACCGCAAAGAATTGGAAAAGCTCGATATCGATGCGCTGAAGAAAGACATGCACGCGCTGATGACCGACAGCCAAGATTGGTGGCCCGCAGATTGGGGCCATTACGGTGGCTTGATGATCCGCATGGCCTGGCACGCGGCGGGCAGCTATCGCACCGCTGACGGTCGCGGCGGCGGCGGCACTGGCAACCAGCGTTTTGCACCGCTGAATTCTTGGCCCGACAACACCAACCTCGACAAAGCCCGCCGCCTGTTGTGGCCGATCAAGAAAAAATACGGGAATTCCGTATCTTGGGCAGATTTGTTCATTTTGGCGGGCAACATTGCCTATGAATCCATGGGCCTCAAAACCTTTGGCTATTCCTTTGGCCGCGCCGATATTTGGCATCCAGAAAAAGATATTTACTGGGGCGCAGAAAAGGATTGGCTGGGGTCTGAGCGTTATGCCGAGGATCGTGGCTCTGAGACATTGGAAAACCCGCTTGCGGCGGTTCAGATGGGTCTGATCTATGTGAACCCAGAAGGCGTGAATGGTCAGCCCGATCCGCTGCGCACCGCGCATGATGTACGGGTCACCTTTGCCCGTATGGCGATGAATGACGAAGAAACAGTGGCCCTGACCGCAGGCGGCCATACAGTGGGCAAGGCGCATGGCAATGGCGATGCGGCCAATTTGGGTGCTGACCCTGAAGGTGCCGATGTGCATGAGCAGGGCCTTGGCTGGAACAACCACACCACCCGTGGCGTGGGCCGCGACACTGTCACCTCGGGCATCGAGGGCGCTTGGACAACCCACCCCACCAAATGGGATAACGGCTATTTCCATCTGCTGCTGAACTATGACTGGGAATTGAAGAAATCCCCCGCGGGGGCATGGCAATGGGAACCTGTAAACATCAAGGAAGAGGACAAGCCCGTTGATGTCGAAGACCCATCTATCCGCTACAACCCGATCATGACGGATGCGGATATGGCGATGAAGATGGATCCCGAATATCGCAAGATTTCGGAAAAGTTCTATGCCGATCCTGAATATTTCTCGGAAACCTTCGCCCGCGCATGGTTCAAGCTGACCCACCGCGATATGGGGCCAAAGGCGCGTTATTTCGGGCCAGATGTGCCTGCCGAAGATCTGATCTGGCAAGACCCGATCCCTGCGGGCTCCACGACTTATGATGTGGATGCGGTCAAGGCGAAAATCGCGGCAACGGGCCTGTCCATCTCCGAGATGGTCGCCACCGCATGGGACAGCGCGCGCACCTTCCGTGGGTCTGATATGCGCGGCGGTGCCAATGGCGCGCGCATTCGTCTGGCCCCACAAAAGGATTGGGAAGGCAACGAGCCGGCCCGCCTGCAAAAAGTGCTGGCCGCATTGGAACCCATCGCCGCGGAAACAGGCGCAAGCCTTGCGGATGTGATCGTTCTGGCGGGCAATCTCGGTGTCGAGCAAGCGGCGAAGGCCGCAGGGGTCGAGATCACCCTGCCCTTCACGCCAGGCCGTGGTGACGCCACCCAAGAGCAAACCGATATCGACAGTTTCGAAGTGCTAGAGCCCGTCCATGACGCGTTCCGCAACTGGTTGAAAGCGGATTACACCGTGCAACCAGAGGAGCTGATGTTGGATCGTGCGCAGCTTTTGGGTCTGACAGCGCCCCAAATGACGGCATTGATTGGCGGTATGCGTGTGCTTGGCACCAACCATGGCGGCAGCGCGCATGGGGTGTTCACGGATCGTGTTGGCACATTGTCGACCGATTTCTTCACGGCGCTGACCGACATGGCCAATAAGTGGGAACCTGCAGGGCCGAACCTCTACAACATCGTGTCTCGCAAAACAGGCGAAACAAAATGGACAGCCACCCGTGTGGATTTGGTTTTTGGCTCAAACTCAATCCTGCGCGCTTATGCCGAACTTTACGCACAAGACGATAATGCCGCGAAATTCGTGCATGATTTCGCCGCTGCGTGGACAAAGGTGATGAATGCAGACCGTTTTGACGCGGCCGCATAAAACACGCAGGTAAGAAAAGACAGGCGCGCGCCCCAAACGGGCGCGCGTTTTTTTATCTTTTACAGACCAGACCTGCCTGCTAGCCCTAGGCGCATGCAAACGGCACTTATATTGATCATTGCTTTGGCAGTTGCGGGTCTGTTGATCTGGCCACCCTTGGCGAAATCGACCCTCTGGCGCGCCGCAATCACCCCATTGGCCTCAATTATCGGCAGCGGGTTTTTGGTTCTTGGGCCCGTTTTGCACCACGCATTTGGCGTCTATGCCGCGCTTGCAATGGCCGTTTTATGTGCGCTGGCTTGGGGGTTCAGTCGGGCCATTGCTCATAATATCATGCGATTGGCTAAAGGATCACGCAGGCCCATAGAGATCTGGCTGGATCGCGCCGCATCATGGGCCTTGGCGTTTGCCTATATGGTGTCGGTGGCCTATTACCTCAATCTGTTTGGCGCTTTTGCAGCCCGCCTGACCCCCGTGAGCGACCCGCATGCCGCGCGATGGATCACCACAGGCGCGCTCGGGTTCATCGTGATCTTGGGGCTTGCTCGCGGCTTTCATGCCCTTGAACGGGTCGAACAAATCTCGGTTGGGATCAAATTGGCGGTGATTGCGGGGCTTCTTGGTGCGCTATGGATGGCGCTTGGCACAGATATGCTCGATGGGCAGGGTGTGATCCTATCCCCCGCGACAGAAACGGGCCCCGCAGCCCTGTTTTTGGTGTTTGGGCTGATTGTGACCGTGCAAGGTTTCGAAACGGTACGGTATATGGGGGCGGAGTATGACCCCGCGTTACGGATCCGCGCCATGCATATGGCGCTGCTTATCGCCACGCTGATCTATATGGCCTATCTTGTGCCCCTCAGCCTAATCTTTACGCCCGACCCGCAAGCCGTCAGCGAAACAGCCATTATCGACATGATGGGCCGTTTGGCCCCAATCCTTGCGCCGCTTTTGATGATTGCGGCGCTGAGTGCCCAGTTCAGCGCCGCCTTGGCCGATACGGGCGGATCAGGCGGGCTGCTCGCAGAATTGACCCGCGACCGCATCGATGCGCGCCAAGGCTATGTCATTTTGGGCGCAGTCGCGCTGATCCTTACATGGGTGGGCGATGTGTTTTCCATCATCGGCTATGCCTCCCGCGCCTTTGCCTTTTATTACGCGCTGCAAGCCGCGATTGCGGCGGCAGGCGCGGGCAATTGGCCAAAGCGCCTGTTCTTTATTGCGATGGCCCTCTTGGGTGGGGCGATCACCCTATTCGGCACTTCGGTCGAATAGGGGCTCGGCCATCAAGCGCCCCACGCGCAAGGCGGGCGCAATCCCCGCGAGATGGCACATATGCCATGCCATCACTTGGTTGGACGACAGGGCAACGGCGCCCGTTTCGGCCTCGATGGCATCAATCACATCCAAGGTGCGCAAATTTGTGCAGGATAAAAACACCGCCTCGGCCCCGCCCCGTTGCAGCAACGCCGTTGCCGCGCGGGTGACAGACGGGCCATCGATGAGCGCAACTGCATGTTCGCGCGCCTCGTTAAAGGTTCCGAACACCGGGCTTTCTACCCCTTGTGCCGCGACTGCGGCGCGCAGGCGGCTTGAGACCTCGGGCACATAGGGCGACAAAAACGCCAAGCGCGTGATCCCCATATGACGGCAGGCCGCCACGAGCGCCGAAAGCGGGTCGGTCACATGGGTCGCGGGGCATCCTTTGCGCAGCAATTCAGCCACCCGCCCCGCCCCGATCACCGATGTCGCCGAGGTGCAACCATATCCCAACACATCAAAGTCTAAAGGCGGCGGCATCAGGGCTGCGGCATCGCTCAGATGCCCCTCCATCGCAGCAAGACTGTCTGAGCTGACCGTTTCCGCACTGGGAACGCGGTTGATATAAAGGGCCACATCCTCTTGCGGCAAGATACGGCGCAGGTCGTGCTCTAGCGTTTCATCGGATTGCAATACGACCATGCCCAACACGGCACGGCGCCCCAAAATAGGTGCAACAGTGTAGTCAAACACATCTTCCATGGCCAAGGGCCCCATGCGTGATCGCGATTGCCCTCTATGCTGCGGGGGTTTTGTGATAAATCATGCGCGCCCTGCGACCTCTCATAGCCTATTTGCGCCGCTTTCGCCCCTTTGGCCAAGCCATGTATGAAATGCGAAAGACCAAGATAGGATTTTCCTATCAGGTGAAATCATTCATACACAACTCATTGAATATGATAGCATTTTCAATGCCACCAAGGGGCATGAGATCTGCGACCTATCCGATAGACGCGTCTTTATGCTGCATTGCTGCTGCCCTTGGTGGCACCCAATTAACCCGTTACAATTGCGTAGACAAAGCGCAAACAGACCAACGCAAGAAAGAGGCCAAAGGCCAATTCCAAATGCCGCCGCGACAGGCTATGCGCCAATTTCACCCCCAAATTCGCAGTCAGAATTGTGGTTGGCACAAACAGGATCATCCCCAAAAACGAGACATATCCGATGGCGTCCATCGGTAACCCGTCTTGGCCGAGGCCCGCGATCATATAGCCAATCGCGCCGGGGACCGAGATCAAAACCCCAATCCCTGCCGATGTGGCCACCGCCTGATGAATGGGGCGGCCGTGCAATGTCATGATCATATTTGAAATCTGACCCCCACCAATCCCCATCAGGGCTGACAAAAGGCCAATCAAACCACCATAGGAGTAAAGCCCTGCCCCCGTGGGCAAATCAGCGCCCAAATCCCATTTCTTCGCACCAGAGATCATCTTGATCGCATTGGCCCCCGCAACCACTACAAAAACGATCTGAAAGACGAATGGCGGTGCAAAACGGGCCAAACCCGCGCCGATCAGCACGCCTGCCAGAATGGGCAGCGCCCATGATTTCAACAGCGCCTCATCCACGGCCCCGCGGGCGCGGTGGCCCATATAAGAGCGGATTGAGGTGGGAATAATGATGGCCAGTGAGGTGCCAACCGCCAACGGCATCCGCACCTCATCTGAGAGACCCAAGAAGCCGAAGATCTCGTAAAGCACAGGCACAATCAATGCGCCGCCGCCTACGCCAAACAGCCCCGCGAGAACGCCCGTCACTGCACCCGCCGCAAGCAGCATCACTGCGACCATGGCGAATTCCGCCGTCATGAAATCCATCTTGTCCCTCCAGAAAATGCGCACTCCCCGTCACGGGATATGCGCGGCACGCGCGCCGCTTTGGCCCTTTCATACGAAAGGCCCGCAGCACTGCCAAGCGCAGATAACCCCCTAAATGGTGCCGTCAATCACATAGGCTAGAATTTTTGCAACCTGCGCGGGCGTCTCGGTTACGGCAAGGGCCGCCGCATCAACCTCTTTGAGCGCATGTTGATGATCTGCCCCATGCATCACAATCAGCGACTTTCCCAAGGCCGCCGCATATCCTGCGTCAAAGGCCGCATTCCATTGCTTGTATTTCTCGCCAAAGCGCACAACCACGATATCTGCATCTGCAATCGCCTTACGGGTGCGAATGGCATTGATCTTTGCACCCTTGTGATCATGCCAGAATTTCTGATCCTCAGCCCCCAAAATAGCCACGCCGCAATCATCACTGGCGGCATGATCGGTCACAGGCGCGGTAAAGCGAACCGACAGGCCCGCCTCGGCACAGGCGGCGATGATCTCCTCGCGCCAAGTCGTGTGAATCTCGCCTGAAAGGTAAACTGTTAAATCCATGGGTTCTCTTCCTGTCTCGCGGCGCGTTACGCCGCCAATCCTGTGATCTTATCCCAAAGGGCCTGAGGCACATCCACCGATGTCTCCCGCACCCGCCCTTGGCCCGGAACACGCGCGCCCTCATCTTCGGCCACGGCCTCCAACAGTCGCGTGATCCGCGCGCCGAACTGATCGCTAAATGTGCCCGTATCCATTGCCAGATAGAATTGCCCCAAACGATGCGGCGGGCCATCTGGCAATTTCAGCCCCCCTACATCGAGCGAATTGACCGAGCCCGTCATCGCGGCCGCCAAGACCTCGGCCATAATGCCAAACCCCCACCCCTTATAGCCACCCGCACTTAACAAGGCACCTTGCAAGGCCGCTTCGGGGTCGGTTGTGGGGCGGCCTTCGGCATCCACGGCCCAACCCAATGGGATCTCCTCCCCTGCATATTTCGCCATGGTGATTTTCCCCAAAGCCACGGCCGAGGTTGAGAAATCAAAATGCACCGACAGCCCCCCCTGCCCATCAGGCACGGACATGGCGATGGGGTTGGTGCCGATGACGCGCCGCTTGCCATTTGGCGCTGCCACCACGGGCGAGGCGTTGGTAAAGCCGATGCACAGCTTGCCCGCTTGCGCGATTTGTTCGGTAAAATAACCAAGCGAGGTGCAAGTATGGCTTTGCGCCACGGCCAGCATGGCCACGCCTGTTTCATCCACCAGATCGCAGAATTGATCTTTGGCCGCGGCAAAGGCGGGTTGGGCAAAACCAAGCTGCGCATCCGACAAGATCGCAGCCGCCTTGGGACGGCTGACAACGGGCATGACCTGCCCATCAACACGCCCAGAGGCCAATTGCACACAATAGCTTTCGACATATTGCAGGCCGCAAATCACATTGCCATGCGCCTCGGAATGGGCGGTGGCGCGGGCCACCTCCCCCGCCTGCCATGCGCCCGCCCCATGGGCCATAAGCGCGGCTTTGGTCACGGTTTCAATCTCGCTGATCGCCACTTGCGCCATGGCCGCCCTCCCTATGGTCGTTTTGTCAAAGGCTAAGGGCTTGACGCAAGGGGTGCAAGCAAGTCCCAAAATGACTGCGCCACAGGGCTAAGATGGGCGGCGCGGTTCCTTATTTTACACAGCTCACGGCGGCTATGCGGATCATGAGGGGCAAAGAAGCGCAAGGCGGGGTCGGCCTCGGCCATCGCGGTTTGGGGCAAAATCGTGATCCCGATACCCGCCCGCACAAAGGCCAAAAGTGCGGTGGTATTGCGCGCCTCAATGCGGCAATCTTGCAATCCTTCGGTCACGCTAGGGTGATCCACCAAATCGCAAAGCGGGTTGGCAATCAACGGCTCGTGGATCAAATCTTGCCATCCCACGCCGCGCCCCTTAGTCATCTGCGCAAATCGCCCATCGTGGCGCGCGACAATCCCCAAAGGGTCGCTCAAAATGACCTCTGCCTCAACGGATGGCGCGGCATTAGCACGCGGGGATTGCGAGATTATCCCAATATCCACCTCGCCCATTGCCACTTGTGCAATCACACTGGCGGTGTCGCTGTCGCGAATATCAAGGCGCACATCAGGGCGGGCCTGCGAAAAGGCCAAAACCGTGCGCGGCAAAAGCGTGATGGTTGCAGAAGGCACCGCCATAACCCGCACAGTTCCCGCCAAAGATCGCGCATGCCGCGCTATGGCATCGAGACTGCGGGTATAGGAATTGGTGGCGCGCCGCGCCTCCTCCAACACCAAACGTCCCAAAGTGGTGAGACGATTTTTGCGATCCGTTTCAAAGAGGGGCGCGCCCACTTGGGCCTCAAGCTGTGAGAGGGCCATCGACAGGGCCGATGGCGTGCGCCCCAATTTCTGCGCCGCAAGCGCCAAGGCTCCCTCTTCGGCCACGGCCAAAAACACGCGCAACATCTCTAACTTGATCATATTTCAGTATTCTTGAAATTTATTTCAATAATTTGAGATTGCCTGAAGTATAACCCCCTGTCTAGGCTGAATGCGCGGTAACAAGGGACAGGTTTATGCAAGGTCAGAATTTCATCAATGGCATGTGGCGCGATGGCGTGGCGCAGATTGCGAATATCAACCCATCTGACACCAGCGATGTGATTGGCCATTTCGCCCAAGCCAGCCATGAAGATTTGACAGAAAGCTTGGCCGCGGCGCGGCGCGCGCAGGCCGAATGGTGGGCCATGGGCATTGAGGCGCGGCACAATGTGCTGATGGCCATTGGCACAGAGACGATGGCACGGGCCGATGAACTGGGCGAGATGATTTCCCGCGAGGAGGGAAAATCGCGCGCCGAAGGTCGCGGTGAGGCCTATCGCGCGGGCCAATTCTTTACCTATTTCGCAGCAGAGGCGCTGCGCAATCAAGGCGACCATGCCGAAAGCGTGCGCGGCGGCATTGAGGTGGATGTGCGCCGCGAACCTGTGGGCGTTGTGGCGATCATCAGCCCGTGGAATTTTCCAATTGCAACGCCCGCGTGGAAAATCGCGCCTGCATTGGCCTTTGGCAATGCCGTGATCTGGAAGCCTGCCAACCTAACCCCCGCAAGCGCCGTGATGCTGACCGAGATCATCGCCCGCCAAAACATTCCCAAAGGCCTGTTCAACTTGGTTGTGGGCGCAGGGGGCGCGATTGGACAGGCTTTGGTGGAAAGTGCCGCGGTGGATGCCATCAGCTTTACAGGCTCGGTTCCCGTGGGCCGCGCCATCGCCGCATCAGCCATTCCCAATATGACCAAGCTGCAAATGGAAATGGGATCAAAGAACCCTATGCTCGTGATGGAGGATTGCGACCTTGATCTGGCTGTGGCCCATAGTGTGAATGCGGCTTTCGGGGGCACGGGTCAAAAATGCACTGCCGCCTCGCGTTTGATTGTGCATGAGAAAATCCACGATGCTTTTGTCGAAAAATTGGTCGCGGCCACAAATAAGCTCGTGGTTGGCCCCGCCCTAGACAGCGCCACGCAAATTGGCCCTGTGGTGAGCGAAGCCCAGCTTAATAGCAATCTTGATTATATCGCCCTCGGTCAATCCGAAGGGGCCGAGCTTCTTTGTGGCGGAACCCGCGCTGAGGCGGAAACCACAGGCTATTTCATGCGCCCTGCGGTCTTTGCCAAAACCCGCAATGATATGCGGATCAACCGCGAAGAAATGTTTGCCCCCATCACATCGGTGATTAAGGTGGGCAGCTATGCCGAAGGGCTAGACGTTGCCAATGACAGCGAATTTGGCCTCACCGCAGGGATCATGACCAAAAGCCTTGCCCGCGCCGCCCATTTCCGCGCGCATATGCGGGCGGGCTGCGTAATGGTCAACCTTCCCACCGCAGGCACAGATTACCATGTGCCATTCGGGGGGCGGGGGGCAACCTCCTACGGGCCACGCGAACAAGGCCGCTATGCCGCAGAGTTTTACACGACAGTCAAAACCTCTTACCTTGGGGTCACGGGGGATTTGGAATGAGTGGAACAGGTGCGATGCATCCCATGCAAAACCCGCTGATTGACGGGCTGCAATATGCCAATTGGTCGGAAAAAGTCTTTCGCCAGATGCGCGAAGGCGGGGTGGATGCGGTGCATGTCACCATCACCTATCACGAGAATTTCCGTGAAACGGTTCTCAATATCGAAAAATGGAACCGCTGGTTCGAAACCTATCCAGACCTTATTTTTCAAGGCTTTGACGCAAGCGATATTGCCCGCGCGCGCGCCTCGGGGCGCACGGCAATTTTCTTTGGCTCGCAAAACCCCTCCTGCATCGAAGATGACATTGGGTTGGTCGAGGTGCTGCATCGCTTAGGTCTGCGGTTCATGCAATTGACCTATAACAACCAATCCCTGCTTGCCACGGGCTGCTATGAGGCCGAGGATACAGGCCTCACCCGCATGGGGCGCGAGGTGGTGGCCGAGATGAACCGCGTGGGTCTGGTCATCGACATGAGCCATTCGGGCGAGCGCTCGACCTTTGAGGCGATGGAACACTCCACCCGCCCGATTGCAATCACCCATGCAAATCTGGCCAGTTGGCACCCTGCCTTGCGCAATAAATCCGATGATCTCTTACGCGCCCTTGGCCAATCGGGGGGGATGCTTGGTTTTTCGATCTATCCTCATCACCTGAAGGGCGGGTCTGCCTGTAGCTTGCAAAGTTTCTGCGACATGGTTGCGCGGGCCGCCGATTTAATGGGCGTCTCGCAGATCGGCATTGGAACGGATCTATGCCAAGATCAATCCGACAGCGTGGTCGAATGGATGCGGGTCGGGCGTTGGACGAAAAATATCGACTATGGCGAAGGCAGTGCCGCGCAGGCGGGGTTTCCCCCCATGCCTGATTTTTTCGCCGACAATCGCGATTTTGGCCGTTTGGCCGCGGGCTTGCGCGCGGCGGGGTTTGACGCGGGCAATGTCGCGGCAATCATGGGTGGAAATTGGCAGCGCTTTTTCAGCGAAAGTTTCACCCCCGCTGTGCAGGCTGTCCCCAATACAAAGGCCGCGCAATGATGGATCGGGCGGCGCCCCATATCATGGGCCTTGCGCCGATTGCGCTGCGGGCGCCTGATACGGTCATGCGCCTCGCGCGGATGGGATCAGCCCACCCCACGCGGCTGTCATTTCTGCGTATCTTGCTGCGCCGCATTGAAACCGAAGGGTGGCGGTTTGAGCGGCGTATTTTTGATCTTGACGAAAACGGTGTTGGGTATGCCGTCTATTGCCTACACGGGCCTAAGCGCAGTTATAGCCTTGTGGCCTTTGCCCATGATCTGCCGGCAGATCAACGCTCGGATCGGGTCATTGCGACTGCGTGGGATGCCACCTTTACCCTCTTTGATGGTATCCCCACCGCAGATGATATCACGCGGCTGAGCGCGAATGTGCCCCTGCAAGAGGCAGGGCGCATCAGCCCGCGGGAATTATCCCTCAGCCGCGCCAATCGGTCGGTCAGGTTGTTTGATCATGTTGTGGCCCGCTTGGCCACGGGCCAACAGCCAGAACGCGATGCGCTTGATGAGGTGGGCTATTTAATGCGCACAACCGCCGTTTATGGCTCGTCCAAATTCGGGGCGGCGGAAAATGCCGATATTGCCACGCGGCCAGAATTATGCGCGCCGTTCCAAGCCGAGATGATGTCGGTTTGGCTGACCCGCAGCTTTACCATCGACCTTGTCAATCATCTGGCCCGCGCCAAAGGCGGGGCAGAGGCCACAACGCTTGCGCCCGCATTGGCCCGCAGTCTTGGGGTGGGAAATTCTACAGGTCTTGGCATGGCCCCGTTCTTGGTGCGTCACCCTGCCCTTTTGGACGCTTGGGTGCGGGTGCGCGAGACGGCGCTTGCACGGGTGCGCGGCCAAAGACGGATGTCAGAGGCCGATTTGCGCGCGCTGATCGCGGGCTGCGAGGCCGCGCGCGACACGGGCGCGACATGGCGCTCAAGCCACCCTGTGCAACTGGCCAAATTGGCAGATCTGCGGGGGGATTTGGAAAAGCTCCATCATCATCTCACCACAGGCCGCGGACATTGCGCGAAAGATCTGCCATGGAATGCGATATGGCACTGGGGGGAAGCGCATCTAAGCCTTGAGGGGCAAGAAATGCTCTTGTCGATCCTGCTTGAACCCTGCGGCGCGCTGATTGACGATTTGGAAATGTCGCTGCGCGCAGACGAGCCACCCGCCCCCCCGATTGAGGGGCAAGCGCGGCTTGGCGATCTGCGCCGCGCGATTGAGGGCCGTTACGACTGGGCCTTGTCCTATGATTTCTCAACCCAAGAAGCACGAGCGCGGTTCTGGTATGTCTCGGAAGAAAAGCTTGAACCCCGCCTCGGCGCGCGCTTCGAGGAAGAGGGCGCAACCCGTGAAGCCCCGCTTGGCATCGCCTATTTGATCCGTCAGGCCTATGACGCGATGGCCGCCTACCCTGATGCCACGCCCGCCTATGCGTTTCTTTTGGCCCATCCCGAACACCGCCAAATTCTGCGCCGCCTGCAATGGTTGGCGGGGCGCGATTATGGCGAGATTCGCGAAAACCTCATCGGCGCTGACATCCTGCCAATTGATATGATGCGCTATAAGCTGGCCTTTTTTGGGGCCAATCACTTTGATCCGCGCTCGGATAAATGGCTGCGCATCAGCCTCTTTGCGGGGCAAGTTTTCCCTGAACATATCTGCGCACCCGCGCATGGGGGGGCAGATGCAGCTTAGCGCGGGAGAATGGGCCAGCTTAGGCGTGAAGGCCGCGCGCGGCGCGGGCTATTCTTGGGGCTTGGCCGAGGAATTCGGCGCAAGTTTGGCGACTTTAGCGCAATGGGGCATCAACGGCGCAGGCCCTGCCCTTGCGTTATGTGCCGCGCAGGCGGTTTTGGGTCTGCCGCAAATGACCGAGATTGACGGGGGCGTTTGGGGGCAAGCTGGCGCACCGCTTTGCCCTGTCACTACGGGCGCGCTGATTTGTGATCTAGGCACAGGCCCGCAGGGTCTTTTTGGGCCAAGCCCCGTGACGCTTGCCGCTGTGGCTGAGCCGCTGATGCTGCTGCCGCTAGTGGATGGGCTGGCTGCGCGCGCGGGCCGCGCGGTGCAAATTACAACACCCAAAGCCGCGCTTGTTTTTGGCGGGCTTGTCCCTTTGGCTGCGCGCGACATCACCGAATTTGCAGATCACGCGCGCGATCACACCCTGACCCTCTGCGCCAAACCAAGCTCCTATGGCGCATCTGTGCTGCGCGCGCCCCATACCCCCAAAATCACGCCAGAGGCCTACGCAAGCCTTGATCGCTTTGCGCTTGCGACAACCGTGCCCGCCACGGCGCAATCGCGCGAGACAGGCGCAGGTGCGGGCTTGAGCGACAATGATTGATCAGAAGGATACCAAAGAGCCCACCGCGGAGGTGGCAAAAAGACCAAGACGCTCTTGCCAAAAAATATTCAGTTTGCACGAAAATTTCAGCCTGACCTGGTTGACCCTCGTGCCGAGACCGGCATGCTAAGCCCATGCCAGAAATCGGGTTCGGCGCTGCTGTTGCGCCGAGGTCGGACACTAAAACCGAGAATGTCGCAATTGCGCGCAAAATGTCGGTTGAAGAACCTGAAAACCTACAAGTTCGTTGTGAACTTGGAACACCATCTGGGAGGTAATGAAAGATGAAGAAATTTGCTTATACATCCGTGGCGGCCCTCATGCTGTCCACAAGCGGCGCATTTGCCTGTGGTCAGGTCAGCGTTGGCGCAATGGGTTGGGCCTCGGGCGAGGCCTTGGCGGCGCTGACGGGCTTTGTCCTTGAGCAAGGCTATGGCTGCGAAGTCACCATCGTGCCAACAGACACCGTGCCTGCGGTGACATCTTTGGCCGAAAATGGCGAACCAGACATCGTGCCCGAGGTCTGGGTGAACTCGGCCACTGTCTATGCCGATCTTGAAGCACAAGGCAAAGTTATCACTGCCTCAAACACGTTCTCCAATGGCGGCGAAGAAGGTTGGTGGATCTCCACAAGTGCGGTTGAAGCCCATCCTGAATTGGCAACAATCCAAGGTGTCTTGGCCAATCCAGAACTGGTTGGCGGACGCTTTAACAACTGCCCTGTTGGGTGGGGCTGCCGTATCGTGAATGATGCGCTGAAAGTTGTATTTGACCTTGAGGGCAACGGGATCGAAGTATTTGATCACGGCTCGGGCGCGAACCTTGCCGCCTCCATCGCCGCCGCTGACGAGGCGGGCGAGCCATGGTTCGGCTATTACTGGGGCCCGACTGCAATCTTGGGCAAATATGACCTGACCAAGATCGACCTTGGCCCTGTTGACGGGCCACAGCATGCGATCAACCAAAATGCTGATGCTGACCCTGCCACTTGGGGCCCATCGGATTTCCCGGCTGCAACTGTTGTGAACGCTGTGACCGCCGATTTGGCAGAGCGTGCACCCGAGGTTGCTGATTTCGTTCGCAATATGGAAATGCCAAATGATGTTGTCAGCGCTATGCTTGCATGGGCCGAGGACAATGGCGCCTCCGCGGATGAAGCTGCGGCTTGGGTTTTGACCAACCACAGCGACATGATCCTTGGCTGGATGTCCGAGGATGCAGCTTCGCGCGTTTCAGCGCTTCTGCAATAATCCACAACCAATGACAAAGGTCAGCGCCGCAGGGCGCTGGCCTCTCTCATTTTGCGAGGAGGGAAACCTATGGCATATGATTGGATATTCAGCGCGCTTGGCATGACAGACGCCTGCAAAACCGATAGCGGGCCGCTTTTATCACTGTCATCTTTGCGCAACGAAGCCCCAAGCCCATGGGATTTGCCCTTTCCCTCGCTTGATACGCTGAACGAAGCCTGTGCAGCCTTTCCCAAAACCCGCGATTTCACCGCCGCGTTGGAGGATGGGTTCCTTTACATTCGCCCCGCCCTGCGCGCTGTGCTTGATCCGCTGACACAGCCCCTGTCATGGGCGCTTGATGGTGCCTTGACCCTGTTTGTGGAAATGCCGTGGTGGATTTTGGTGCCGCTTTTGATCTTGGTGGCCAAGCTTTTGTCGAATTCCTACAAGGTCGCGGGCATTGTGGCGGCGTCTTTCTTGTTTTTGCTCTTTGTCGATTACTACGAATTCGCCATTCAAACGCTGTCGATCATTTTTGTGTGCACGGTGCTGTGTGTGGCCTTCGGGGTGCCGCTTGGGATTGCCATGTCGCGCTCTGACAGGTTTCAAAACGCAATGATCCCGATTTTGGATATGCTGCAAACCTTGCCGACCTTTGTATATCTGATCCCCCTCATTTTCTTGTTCAATATCACCGAACCCAAGCTCTATGGGCTTGCGATTATCCTCTATGCGATTGTGCCCGTGGTGCGCCTGACCAATCTGGGCATTCGCCTTGTGGATCGCGATGTGATGGAGGCGGTCACGGCCTTTGGCTTAACGGATCGCCAGAAACTTTATCGCGTGCAAATTCCGCTAGCCCTGCCCAATATTATGGCGGGTGTGAACCAAACGATCATGATGAGCCTTGCGATGGTGGTGATTGCCTCGCTCGTGTCGGCCCCAGGTCTGGGAACATTGGTTCTCGATGGCATCAACAACCTGCGCCTCGGTGTTGGCTTCTTGGCAGGTTTTGGCATCGTGTTGATCGCGATTATGCTTGATCGCGTCTCCAAGGCCGCCTTGGCGCGCATCGACAAGTCGAACAAATCATAAGCACCGCAGAAGGGACTAAGAAACCATGGCTTTGGGTGACGTAAAAATCTCGGTGCAAAACCTGTTCAAAATCTACGGCCACAATCCGCGCGCCGTGCAGGACAAGGTTTATGATGGCATCGACAAATCCGCCTTCATGCAGGAAACGGGGCATGTTCTGGCGTTGAATAATATCAACGTGGATATGCGCGAGGGGCAAATTACCGTGGTGATGGGCCTGTCTGGCTCTGGCAAATCCACGCTGATCCGCCACCTCAATCGATTGATCGAACCGACCTCAGGGCAGATCTTTCTCGATGGCACAGATGTTCTGGCCATGGACGATGAGGCGCTGCGCAACTTGCGGCGGCGGTCTATGTCGATGGTGTTTCAAAAATTCGCGCTTTTGCCCCATCGCACCGTCTTGGCCAACACAATCCTTGCGCCCGAGGCGCGCGGCGAGAATATCAAGCAAGCCGAGGATGAGGCGCGCAAATGGTTGGCGCGTGTGGGTCTTGAAGGGATGGAAGACAGCTATCCAAGCCAGCTTTCAGGCGGGATGCAGCAGCGCGTGGGTCTGGCCCGCGCCTTGACCTCAAACGCCGATGTGATGCTGATGGACGAGGCATTTTCCGCGCTTGACCCGCTGATCCGCACCTCTATGCAAGATTTGCTGTTGGAATTGCAACGCGATCTGCACAAGACCATCATCTTCATCACCCATGATTTGGACGAGGCGTTGAAACTGGCCGATCACTTGGTGGTTTTGAAAGATGGCTATATCGTGCAGCAAGGCGATCCGCAGGAGATATTGCTGCGCCCCGCCGCACGCTACATTGAGGAATTCATCCAAGACATCAACCGCGCCCGCGTTTTGAAGGTGAAATCCATCATGAGCCCCGCCAAAACAAAGCGCGGCTGCAGTGATGTCGTGCAGGGCGATGATACGCTAGAGGCGGTGATCAACGCCCATAAGGGCCGCATTGACGGCACCTTTGCCGTCTCTGACCCGAACGATGCCACCAAGATCATCGGCAAGGTGAAGATGGAGGATATCTATCGGGCATTGGTGCGCCCGCAGATGCAGCATGATTAAGGGGATCAAGTCACGGCGGGGCGGCTTTGCCCTGCCTTCATGATCCAAACTGTGGCCATGGCCCCCGCCCACATGGCAGCAACCGCAACCCATGCGGTCAGAGATAGGATTGCGCCACCTGACACCCCTGCCCCAACCGCGCAGCCCCCTGCGGCCATAGCGCCAAACCCCATCAGGACAGCGCCAATCAAATGCCGCTCCATCGGGCTATCGGGGCCAAAGCGTTGCAATTTCCACGCACCCGCCCAAAGGGATGTTGCGCCTGCGCCAAGAAACACACCTGGCACAAGGCCAATGCCAAAGCTGAGCGCGATATTTCGCTCGGCCACCAAAGCCATCAATGTATCGGTGGCAGGCCCTGTGAAAGTAACCGAGGAAATCGGGACGATTTCAAAGGAATTTTGCGCGATCATATAGGTCGCAAACCACCCCAAGCTCACCGCCGCCCCCACCATCGCAGCCCCGATGATACGGGCATAAGACATTGCATGGCGGCGCGCAAAAGCGATGGCCGCACTCAAGGCGACACTCCCCAAAAAGGTCGCTGCAGGGGCGCCAAGGCCAATCGCACTTGCCAAATTTCGCGCGCCATTGCCTTGAATTGTCCAAAGGCCAACAACCGCCTCGCGCAGAGGGGCAAGCGCCCCGCTATAGGCCGCTTGCGCAACCAAGGTCACAACCAGCCCTGTGATCAGCGCGCGCAGATTTCCTGTGGCAGATAAGACCAACAGCCGCGAGGCGCAGCCACGGGCAAGAACCATTCCCACCCCAAACATCAAACCACCGATAATCGCCCCGCTCATACTGCCTGTGGCGGCCAATTGTCGTGCCGCTGTCACATCCAAAGCCCCCGCTGCAATCAGCCCTTGGGTGAGGGTCAGCGCGGCAAAAAAGGCAATGAGCCAAATCGAAAACCGTGGGCCTGCATGGCCTTCGGCCACTTCAACAGTTGAGGCACGCAGACAGAATTGCGACCGCTCGGCCGCCGCGCCAAAAACAAGGCCCACCCCCACCCCTGCAAGCGCCAGAACGGGGCCTTCGCCCCATGCGATGAGCAGGTTCTCAATCATAAAAGCGCCTCATTGGTTTTATCCACAGGCGCAGCAGACCACAGGGCCTGCGCCGCCTGCGATGATCTAGGTCAACTATTGCGCGGCGCGTGCGGTTTGCGCCAATTTGCATTCTGCCCAAAGATCTGACAGCGCCTTGACCAGATGATCCATCGCTTCTGCATCATGAACAGGGCTTGGGGTGATGCGCAGACGCTCCGTGCCTTTGGGAACTGTTGGATAGTTGATCGGCTGGATATAGATGCCATGCTCATCCAAGAGCCTGTCTGAGATATAGCGACATTTCACAGGATCACCGACCATGACGGGAATGATGTGACTGTCATTGGCCAAATGGGGAATGCCCGCCCCATCAAGGCGCGCGCGCAATTCTGCGACCCGTTCCTGATGGGCGGCGCGTTCTGTCTGGCTTGTTTTCAGGTGGCGCACAGCGGCACAGGCCCCTGCCGCAACCGCAGGCGGCAAGGCGGTGGTAAAGATAAAGCCACTGGCAAAACTGCGGATGAAATCAACCAATGCGGCACTGGCCGCAATATACCCCCCCATCACGCCGTAAGCCTTGCCAAGCGTGCCTTCAATCACAGTCAGACGATCCATTAACCCCAGCGCTTCGGCAATCCCGCCGCCGCGTGGCCCGTAAAGACCCACGGCATGCACCTCATCGAGATAGGTCATCGCGCCATAACGATCTGCCAAATCACAAATCGCGGCGATGGGGGCAATATCGCCATCCATCGAATAAACCGATTCAAAGGCAATCAATTTGGGCTGCTCCGGCGGCAGGGCCGCCAGTTTCGCCTCGAGATCCGCCAAATCATTATGCGCCCAAATGATCTTTTGCGCGCGCGAATGACGGATGCCTTCAATCATCGAGGCATGATTGCCTGCATCTGACAGAACAACACAATCAGGGATCTGCGCGGCCAATGTTCCAAGGGCCGCCCAATTTGACACATAGCCCGAGGTAAATAACAGCGCGGCTTCTTTGCCGTGCAGATCGGCCAATTCCGCCTCAAGCGCGACATGGGCGTGGGTTGTGCCCGAGATATTGCGCGTGCCGCCCGCGCCTGCGCCTGTGCGCTCAATCGCGTGTTGCATCGCCGCAATCACATCGGGGTGTTGCCCCATCCCTAGGTAATCATTGGAACACCACACAGTAATGTCCCGCGTGCCGCCCTTATGGTGATTTCGGGCATGGGGAAATGCGCCCCGCTTGCGTTCAATATCCGCGAAATAGCGGTAATTGCCTTCGCTGCGCAGCGTGTCAATTTTGGCGGCGAAAAAACCCTCGTAATCATAGGCGCTCATTGGTCACGCGCCTCTAGGATGATTGCGTCCAACAATGCCTCGACCTCTTGCATTGACCCATCAGGATAGGTGCGGTGACCTATTTGCACGACACCATCCTTTGAGGTGACAAAGATATTATAGGGGCAATGCGCGATATTCGCGGGATCCGCCTCCATCACGCGGCGCGACACGGCGGCCGAGCAAAATAAGAAAATATCCGCTTGATCAAAAATCACCACATCGCTGCCGATATCCGCGGCGGTGCGGTTCAGCATATCACCCGTATGCGAGCGATAATCGATGACCAAGCCCCGCCCAATAATAGTGTTTTCCACCGCAAAAGTGGCATCTTCGAAACTGCCGTCATATTCGAAAAACACCGCCTCTTGTGCGGGGGCTTCCTGCGCAGCAAATGCCGCGAGAAGGCCAGCCATGAGGCCAAGAAACAAACGGGGGGCGGTGCAGCACGACATGGGCCTAGTCCTTTATCAAATGACGGCAGGGGCGATCTGCGCCCCTGCCCTTGTGGTGGTGTTATGTCAGGCCGTGCCAAACATATCTTCGGTAATCGCGTCATACCAACCAAGGCTTTCGCGATAGGTGGTTTCGCGGGTTGCGGCATCCTCGCCCACATCGCTCACGAAGCTAGAGGTCGAGACAATCCCCTCGTCCGAGGCCTCGTAGGTCGCACCGACTTTGATCCCGTCATTGGTATCAATGAGTGACCAGCAGGTATTGGCGAAACGCGGCGGGAAGGCCCGACCGCCCGCAAGGGCCGCCACGATGGCATTGGCGCAGACCTTGGCCTGACTGTTGGCCGAGAACCCCGATTTCGGCATCGCGCCCTGCGCCGCCGCATCGCCCAAGACATGGATATTTTCGTCCATCCTAGACGACAGATCATAGGCCGATACAGGCGCCCAATTGCCATCGGTGATCCCTGCCAGATGGGCAATGCGCCCTGCACGCTGCGCAGGGATCACGTTGCAGACGTCAACCTGCTCGACATTGCCATCGATTGACACAGTCATCGCGTCAGGATCAACAGACACATTGGTGGCACCAAAATCAGGCCCAATTCGTTCAATCATGCCCGTATAGTGGCGCTGCCATCCATCCTCGAACAAGCCTTGCTTTGAGAACGACTCTTTTGGATCAACGATCAGGATTTTCGCGGTTGGATTATTTTGCTTCAGCAAATGCGCGACCATCGACACCCGCTCATATGGCCCTGGGGGGCAGCGATAGGGGTTCGGGGGGGCGATCATGGCAAAGACACCGCCTTCGCGCATATTCATCACTTGCGCCTTCAGCAATTCGGTTTGGCTGCCTGCCTTATAGGCATGGGGCATGGCATTTTGCGCCGCTTGCGACCAGCCCGGAACGCTGTCTTCGATGAAATCAATCCCTGGGCTGAGGACAAGGCGGTCGTAAGACAGGCTGCCCCCGCCTGCCAAGCTGACCGATTTTGCATCGCGATCAACGCCAACGGCCCAATCATGCACCACATTGATCCCGAAATTCGAGGCCAAAGTGCCATAGCTGTGGCCAAGGCTGTTCATCTCGCGGAACCCGCCAAGATAAAGGTTCGAGAAGAAACAGGTATAATAGGCGCGGGTTGGTTCCACCAAGGTCACATTGATGGCGCCATTGCTGCCAGTGGCGATATAGCGCGCGGCCGTGGCCCCGCCTGCACCGCCCCCAATTACGACCACATGGGGCGCGGTTTGCGCCCGCGCCACCATGGGTGCTGCAAGGGTTGCACCAAGCGCCGCGGCGCTGGTTAAGAACTGTCGTCTATCGAGTGGCATTCCAAATTCCTCCCTTTTGGTTGCCTGCCCTGTTGTCCCTTGATCGTCACTCAACAGTGGCAAAATATGCCGCTAATGCGGCAATCTCTTCATCTCCCAATCTCTCGGCAATCATGCTCATCACCTGATGGCTGCGTGCACCTGTTTTGTAGCTCATCAAGCCATGGATGAATGTTGAGGGGGCAAGCCCTGCAATCGCGGGAATATCGCCGCCCGATTGCGCCGCATGACAGGCGGTGCATTCAGATGACAGATACTCGCCATAGGCGTAGTCGCCTTCAATCGCCAAAATCGCAGCGATTTCTGGGGGCACATCCCCTGTGCTGGTTGCGGTGGTATCACTGTCATAATTGCCCGCCTCCGCCACGATATAGGCCACCAAATCGGCACGGGTGTCAGGATCGCTGATCCCACGAAACACCATCCGTGTGCCGCGATAATAGCCTTGCGGATCTTCGAGAAAGCGGTTGAGGCGGTCTTCTGTCCAAAGCTCGCCCTCATTGCCCGCCTCGGTCAGCGTGTCAGAATAGCGGTAATCCGCAAGCCCCCCAACGGGGCGGCCCATCAAACCATCCAGATGCGGGCCCACGCGATTGATCGCGCCATCCCCGATCATGTGGCACGCGGCGCAGGGGCGAAACGCCGCCTGCCCCGCGCTCGGGTCACCCTCGGACAATGCGGGGGAGGATTGCATTGCCCAAGAGATCAAAGCAAAGGCAAAGAGCCCTTGTTTCCCCATCGCCTACTCCCCACCTTCGGCGCGCAGATAGGCAATAATGGCCTCGGCATCAGCCGCATCCCGCAATCCACGGAAGGCCATGCGGTTATTTGGAAGATAACCGCGCGGATCCATCAGATAGGCAGTCAGCGCCTCATCATCCCACACCAGACCATCGGCGCGGGCCTGTTCAAAGGCAGGGGAATAGCGGAACCCTTCGGCATGGGCCGCGGTTGCCATATAGATGCCGTTCAGCTGCGGCCCCGCACCATTGCGCGCGCCCTCGCCCACTTGGTGGCAAGAGCGACAGGCGCGGAAGGCTTCCTCACCTGCGGCAATCAATTCTGGGCTTGGGCCTGTATCTGCGGGCGCGGCCTCTTCGGCGGCGGCGGCAACCTCAACCACCTCAGCGGCGGCCGCATCGCCCTCGGTTTCTGGGGTTACATCCAAAACCGCCGCGCGTGCCGTGATCTCGACACTCTCGGCGCAGTTTTCCATACAGACCGCTTCGCTGAACATGGGCAATTCCACCTCGGCGCGGTCATCCATGAAGAAATTCTCTTCATTGGGCAAACGCACCTCGAGGAAATTCTCATTCGACAATTCGAAATCATCATCCACGAGATCGTTGGAATACATGATATAGGCCACAATCGCGTAGACCTCATCATTGCTGAGGCTCTGAGCATTGCCATAGGGCATCGCGCGGTGGACATAGTCCCACACAGTCGACAGATAGGGCCAATATGACCCGACTGTCTTGTTGGGGTCTTCGCTTTGCAAAGTGCCAAAACCACCTGCAATCACGGGCCAACGGCCACGGGCCTCGCCGAAATCACCGTGGCACGCCGAGCAATTATCAATCCATAATTCTTCGCCCGTGAACACATCACCCGATCCAACGGGCAGGCCCAGACCATCGGGGCGCACATCAATATCCCATGCCGCGATTTCTTCGGGCAAAGCGGTGCGACCCAAACCATAGCCGCCATCCCGAGACGGGGCCGCATTCTCAGCAAGCGCAAAGGTTGCGCCCCCCATCAACAGGGCTGCGGAAAGACTGATTACCTTATTCATCTTATCCAACCTCCACATTTTCCGCATTGCCGTTTTCATCCACCGCCCAAGTCTGGATCCCGTTATTGTGGTAGATGGAATTCTCGCCGCGCACATGGCGCAGCATTTCCTTGGTGGGCTGCACATAGCCCGTGCTGTCATGGGCGCGGCTTTGCAACAGCAAGGGCCGCCCATCCCAATCAAATTCGAAATAGAAGCGATGCATCGACTTGTCTAACGATGGCCCAGACATGCGCGCTTGGTGCCAATTGATGCCACCATCCAATGTCACATCAACACGCGGAATTGTGCCGCGGCCCGACCATGCCACCCCTGTCAAAACAGTTGGGCCAGGCCCATGGGTGATGGGGGCTTGCGGGCTTGGATTGGTGATGACGGATTTTGCATCCATCTCCCATGTAAAGCGCCGCGCCTGACCATTTTCGAGAAGGTCAGTATATTTTGATGTTTCCTCGCGGTGATGCCACGGTTGATCGCCCACTTCGATGCGGCGCAACCATTTCACCCACATATTTCCTTCCCAACCCGGCACAACAAGGCGCAGCGGATAGCCCTGTTCAGGGCGCAGCGCCTCGCCATTCATCTTGAAGGCGACAAGACAATCATCAAGCGCCTTTTCCATAGGGATGGAACGGGTCATGCCCGAGGCATCGGCCCCTTCTGGCAAGATCCATGTGCCATTTGTTTTCACCCCGGCCTCTTCAAGCAGCAGGCGCAAGGGCACGCCTGTATAGACCACGTTATGGATCATCCCATGGGTGAATTGGCACCCGTTCAACTGCGCGCCACGCCATTCCATCCCTGAATTGGCCGCACATTCGAGGAAATAAACGCGGTTCTCACGCGGGAAGCGCATGATGTCCTGCATGGTAAAGACAAGCGGATTATCGACCAAGCCGTTGATCATCAGGCGATGATCTTCGGGGGCGATTTCGGCCACCCCGCCGTGATGGCGTTCAAAGCACAGTCCATTAGGGGTGATGATCCCATCAAGCTCGTGCAGCGGCGTGAAATTGACCGATGACACGCTATCGGCGGTCAGCCATGGCACATTGCGGCGCACCACATGGGCCTCATGCGGGGATGGCATACCATAGGGCGCGGCATCCACGCCTGGCCCGAGATACTGCGTCCAAGGCTGCATTTCCGTGATCAATGGATCGGGGGCCGCCTGCGCGTAAACCTTGCCTGCGGCAAGAGCGCCACCTGTAACTGCGGCCCCTTTCAGAAATTGCCGCCGCGAAGGGGTGAAACCATCGTCTTTAGCCATGTCAGCTCCTTCAATAATCAATGCGGGCGAGGCTTAGCCCGCAACAACATCCACACTGGTGTTGGGGTTAACTGTGACGGTGCCTTGCGCACGGATATGGTCTTCGACCACATCCCAAATCGCAGGCCCTTCGGTTCCTTCATTCACGCTGGCCCAACCCGCCACGACATAGGAGGCAGCAGGGTCGATGCGTTCGCCTGTTTCGAGCAGGGTCATCTCGGAAATGCGGCTGCCCGCTGGCGCGTTGACATCAATCCTATATCCCATACCGCCCACGCGAACCATATCGCCGCCCTGTTGATAATAGGGGTCAGGGTTAAAGATGTTATCAGCCACATCTTCCATCACGACTTTTAGGAATTCGCCGGTCATCTCAGTGCGATAGGCCTGCGGATAGCTCATGGCAGTCGCGTTATAGATATCTTCGCGCTTGATCTCTTGACCCGGCAACACGCTTGGCCCCCAACGGAAACCAGGGGATAGCGCAATCTGTGCGTCCCGTTGGCTGATCAGGGCGTTACAGATCACATCATCCCATGTGCCGTTAAAGTTACCGCGGCGATACAATAGCGACCCCGCGGTGCCGATCACCTCGCCCATCTCGGCCTCAAAGGGCGCGCGGGTCTGCGCAATCAAGGCGGCCATGTCAGGATCAGGCGCAATCACATCTGAGAAAATCGGGATCAACCGATGGGTCAGGCCTTGCAGCGCGCCATCGCGCACGTCCAAATCAACACGGCTGACGAATTTGCCATGACTGCCCGAGGCGATGAGGAATGTATTGCCCACCTGAACCGCCTCAGGCAGCGCATCATGGGTGTGACCTGTCAGGATCACATCAATTCCAGGTATATCGCGGGCGAATTGGCGGTCTGTGTCAAAGCCATTGTGCGACAGTAGAACGACCACCTCAGCACCAAGGCCGCGCACCTCCTCGACCACTTCGGCGATGCGTTCACGGCGCAGCCCAAAACTATATTCAGGGAACATCCAACCTGGATTGGCGATTGGCATATAAGGGAAGGCTTGCCCAATCACCGCAACCATGGTGCCGCCGCGCTCGAACAATTTGTAATCGTCAAAAACGGGTTCATCCCATTCAGCGTCAAAAATATTCGCGCCCAAGAAGGCAGGTTGCAGCGAATTTTCGACAATCTCATGCACGCGGTCAGAGCCAAGCGTGAATTCCCAATGCGAGGTCATGGCATCCACGCCAAGTGCGTTGAAAAGATCCACCATATCTTGGCCGTTGGTGCGCAAAGCGGGCAAAGAGCCCTGCCATGTATCGCCCCCGTCCAAGACAATCGCATCAGGCCGTTCGGCGCGAATGGCATTGACCACAGTCGCGATGCGGTCAAGCCCGCCCATGCGGCCATAACCTTGGGCAAGCGCCGCGAAGTCACTATAGGTCAGCGCATAATCCAGATGACTGCCCTGCGAGATGCCATAGGCCGCGCGGAAATCTGCGCCCGTCAAATGCGGAACCTGCCCCAAGGCAGAGCCCACGCCCAAGTTGAACTCGGGCTCGCGGAAATAAATCGGTTGGGTTTGCGCATGAATGTCAGTGATATGCACCAAGGTGACATTCCCTGCCCCGCCTGTGCCAATCAGATCTTCCTGCGTCAGGGTTTGTTGCGCGGCAAGTTTGGCCCAATTGCCAAAGCCCGATGCGCCATAAAGCGCGGTCGTGGCCAAAGCAGCCTGAAGGAAATGGCGGCGTGCGATCATATTTTGTCACTCACATTCTATAAATTGCATATGTTTAGATGCAAAATGCCCGCCTCAGGATCCCCAAGGCGGGCAAGCAGCAAATCAGTTTCGAACCGAAGGCCCTTCGACCGTCAGACCATTGCCGCGCGAGGCAACGTAAAGTTCCAGCGCAACAAATTCATCGCTACCGATGGCAAAGGTTTCAGCGCGCGTGTCACGGATACAGCCGCGGAAACGGTTATGTGTGCCATTGAGGCGCGCGTTCTTCAGACGATAGGTTGGGAACCCATTGATCTGCCCTTGGCTAAGGTGATCTGCACGAATGTAGTTGCCATAGTTTTGTTCGTGGCAATTTGCACAGCTCAGCTCAAGCTGACCAAAACGCGTGTAATAAATCTCGCGCCCTGCTTCCCATGTGTCTTGCGCAGGCCCGTCAATCGCCACGTCAATCACCTGACCCCGCCCGATTGAGGCGATATAGGCCGTCATGTTCAGCATCTCTTGGGAATTGATCCCCCAAGCTTCGGCCATCCCCATGCTTTCGGTTTGGCATTCTTGAACCTGCATCTCGACTGTTTGCACAGTGCCATGTTCCTCATCCCATTGCGGATAGGTGGCGCGCACGCGGTTCAGGTCGTCTGGGTTCGAGTGGCAAGAAGCACAGCTTTCGCCATTCGCACCCATGGCCGTGTTGAACAACTCCTGACCCTGTTCTGCAAAAAGCATTGCGGGGTTATCGAAGTCATCCATTTGCATGGCTTGCGTCTCGTCCGAGCGGAAGACCCAACCCGAATAGATGGTGCTCAGCGCCCCATCCAAATGCGCAGGCGCATCGGTGCGCACGACCATTTCGATCTCGCCATTGACCACCAAATCTGCGTCCTCATCCGCCCAAAGGGCCAATGAAGATACAGACAAAGACAGTGCTGCCAAAGCTGCCGTTGCGAGTTTTGTTTTATGTGTCATCCTTCGCCCTCCCTTGCGATGGATCAGATCAGCTTACGGTGATGTCCGAGCTATCCTCGTAAACCGAGCCATCATCATCATACCAAGTGAAGTTGAACGTGCCCGACTCCATCACTTTGGCTTCAAACTGAAAATAAGGGTTTGTTGCGATGGAGGGTTCCATCGTGACATCGACCACAGTCTCGCCGTTAAAGGTGCAAACAAAGCGATTGATGATCGAACGTGGGATTGTGTTGCCATCGCCATCGCGGCGCATACCGCTTTCCATGGGGTGGCTGATCAAGGTGCGCACGGAAACCACTTCGCCAGCCGAAGCTTCACGAGGGGCGCGGACGCGTGGTGTTACATTCTCTGCCATTTTTCTAACCCTCTGCCTATTAGCCGCCGCAGCCGCCGATGGTGACTTTTACGTTGGAAACCGCCTTGGCAAAGCTGCCATCGGGCATTTTCGCAATGGCGACCACATCCTGCTCGCCTGCGAGACGGATGCGGGTTGTGGCAGCCTGCGACCCTGCCATTGGGCCGAATTTGAATGTCGCAACATTCGGGTTCGGATTGCCTGCCGCGAAAATGATGATCTCCTCGGCACCTGGTGCGCTGACTTCGATCTGCACGGTGTTGCCGTTCTCGGCAATTTCTGGTGCGATCAGGGTGATGCCCGCGTCCGATGTGGCCGCCCCGCCCGTATAGGCGGCGATAGCCTCATCTGCACCTTCGGCCAAACCCATCGAAGGCAAAACTGCAAAAGCAGCAGCGCCCGTCAGGCTGGTTCCAACAAATTCTCTGCGCGTTAGCGACATAAGTTTTTCTCCTTACCTACGCTCGACCGATTATTCGGTGAGGGTCAAAAGATAGGCCACCACATCCTCGATATCCTGAGCCGACAACAGCGGATCAAGAACGCCTTCTGCGGCCTTGCCGGTAAAGGCGTCACCGGGGCGTGTGTAGCCGTCAATTTTGTAAAAACTTGGCATTACGGATTCAGGGAAAACGGCCTTTGCGTTGGCCACAATCCCCCGCAAACCTGCAGCGTCCCAACGGGCGCCGACACCATCCAAGGATGGGCCAACCTCACCATGGAACGGGTAATCCTCCAATGCCGTAACTTGGTGGCACGCAATGCAATTGCCCAAGCCGCGTGATGTCATCACCTCTTCACCGCGCACGGGATCACCCGCAACACCGGTGAGAGAGACACTGATTTCTCCGTATTCATTCGCCACAACATCCGAAGGTGCAACCACTTCGGCCTGTGCGACACCTGCGGACACTCCGAAGAGAGCCGCCAAAATAAGATGGCGCGTCACTTTATTTCCTCCCTAAGGCGATTCAGTCACCTCTGTATGCAACGGTAAACAAGCTCACCCTTAGATTGCAACAACATATTTAGTTTTTTGAATTAGTTGCAAGCCAAGCCATTGAAATTGCTTGCACTTAATACTGTTGCGAAACCAAAGATATCCTATTGCGGCAGCTGATCGCGTAGCATGCGCGCATGATAAGCCTGAAAGCCCTCCTCGCCCTCATAGCCCTTTTCCAATACCCAATTGAGCATATTGAAGGTCGTCCACCGCCCAAAAGCGCCGGGGATCATGGCAACCGCGGCATCAGGCGCGGTGGCATCTTCTGGCACATCCTCGGGGAAGAAGAAGATTGTGGGCGTAAACATCACCCGCCACCGCCGCACCATATCGCCCTCCAACAACGTGGTGCCGTCAAAATCAACCATCTCGGTGCTGCCATACATATTGACGCGCACCACAAAGAAATCATCGGTGAGCATCTGTTCAATTTCGGGGATCACATAGACCTCTTCGTGCATCTGCGTGCAGTAGATGCAGCCGCGCTGTTCGATCATCACGACCAGACGCTTGCCCATCGCATTGGCCTCGTCCAAATCCTCGCGAAGATCACGGAACGTATCCATAATCCAATCGGCGCGGTGCAGCCCATCGCCATCCAATTCCACCGCCACAGCCGACATTGGCAGCAGCGCAAGACCTGCGGCAACGATCATGGTTCTTAGGTTCATATCGCATCCTCCCCTTTTGCCGCCTTAACCCAATTGGCGGAAAATCTCGAAATTCTCGATCAGCCATTGGCCGATGTAATTGAGGGCATTGGTCGCAATCAGCACACCAAAGATGATCAAAAGCGCGCCCATGATTTTTTCGACCAGCCCCAAATGACGGCGGAACCGCCCCATCATGCGCATGAATGGCCCCACAAATCCTGCGGCCAAAACAAAGGGCAAGGTCATGCCCAGACCATAGGCCAACAGCAATGTGGCCCCTTGACTAGCCGTGTCAGTGCCTGCGGCGGTGAACAAAATCGCTGCCAGAACAGGGCCCACGCAGGGTGTCCACCCAAAGGCAAAGGCAAGACCGATCACATAAGCCCCGCCATATGACATATTGCTGACCGATCCCGCCTCTGCACGGAACTGGCGATACAAGATGCCAATCCGGATCACGCCGAGGAAATGGAGGCCCATCGCAATAATCAGCGCGGCTGCAATCCAACGCAGGATGTCGAACCAATCGCGCAGCAATTGCCCAAATACCGAGGCCGAAGCCCCCAGCCCAACAAAGACCGTCATGATGCCCGCGGCAAAGAACATCGCCGCAAGAACCGCACGCACACGGATTTCACGGGTAATGCCACCGCCCTCGGCAACCTGATTTAGGCTTACGCCGGCTAGGTAACTGAGGTAGAAAGGCACCATCGGCAAAATGCATGGCGATAGAAACGACAACAGTCCCGCAACAAAGGCACCGCCCAAGGTTACATCGAACATGACGCCTCCTACCGTTTCATATTCAAATATTCATATTGCATTCACAAATTTGGGCAAGTCAATCTTTGCGCGTGTTGCAACGCTTTTTTTTGCGCTTGGGTTGTGCGCGGCCACTGCGGCCTCGGCGCAAAATTTGGAATTGCTGATGGTTGAAGATGAGGGATGTGTGTATTGCGCGCAGTGGCATGCCGAGATTGGCCCTGAATTTCCGATCACCCCAGAAGGGCAAACAGCCCCTTTGCGCCAGACCGATATTGATGATCCCTTGCCCGATGGCGTAACCCTTGCACGGCGGGCAGTCTATACGCCAACCTTTGTTCTGCTCAAAGACGGTGCAGAAACAGGCCGTATAGAAGGCTATCCGGGCGAGGAATTCTTTTGGTTTTTGCTCAGCCAGTTGATTGATGCAGCAGGTTAAGCTAAAGCCAGTCACAATTTGGGACGTGCCACCCGATCTTGGCAGGATGAACCATGCTTAACGAAGACAGGCCAACAATATTGCCTGACCTCACCGCGCCGATGGACGAGGCCAGTTGGGAAAAATTGCGCTGTGACGCACAAGCCGCCAGCGATGTCCTCAAGGCCATTAGCCATGAGGGCCGCTTGATGATCTTGTGCGCCCTCACGCGCGGCGAAAAATCCGTGACCGAGATTGAAACACTCCTGTCGCAACGTCAGGCGGCCGTGTCTCAGCAGCTTGCGCGCCTGCGCCTTGAGGGGTTGGTGACCGCACGGCGCGATGGCAAGCAAATATATTATCGTTTGACAGATGACCGCGCAGCGCGGATCATCGAACTGGTTTACGAGTTGTTCTGCGCCAAAGGGTAAGATCGGGCAAAACGGTCACCCCTGTTACGGCGGAAGGGAGGGGACGTGCTCGAAGTATTGGGTGAGCCATTGGCCATTGTGCTGATCGGCCTGACAGGTGGTTTGGTCTTGGGCCTTGCCGCGCGTTTGGCGGGATTTTGCACCTTAGGCATGATCGAAGATGTCCATTATGGCGAAAACACAGGCCGCGTTTACCTGTGGCTTGCGGCACTTGGCATCGCCATTTTCCTCAACCACGCGTTGCATCACTTGGGCTATCTTAATTTGGGCCGCGTGGTTTACCTGCAAAACAGCTATACAATCGCGGGCGCCATGATCGGCGGGCTGATTTTCGGCTATGGCATGGCGCAGGCGGGCAATTGCGGCTTTACGGCCTTGGCCCGCTTTGGTGGCGGCGATTTGCGCGCGATGGTCATTGCTTTGGTTATGGGCGTTGCAGCCCTGATCGCCCTATCTGGCATTCTGGCCCCGCTGCGGGTCTTGTTCTTTGATGCCACCCCTGCGCATGGCACCCCAACAAGCCTTGCCTTTCTTGCAGGTGATTTGGTGGTCCCTTCGGTTTTAGGAATGGCCCTTGGATTGACTGTGTTTTTAATCGCCTTGGTCAAAACCCCAAAGGCGCGGCTCTTGCGCAACACATTCTGGGGCATGGCGGTTGGGGGCGCGGTGACATGGGGCTTTTTCGGCACCTATTGGGTGGGGCAAAACGGATGGCAGGCTTGGCCTGTTGTCTCACAAACCTTTGCTGCCTCTATCGGTGAGACCATCCATTACGCGATGTTCTCCTCAGGGCTCGCCGCGAAATTTGGAATTGGCTCCGTCATCGGCGTGATCTCGGGCGGTTTTTTAGGCAGCTTGATCAAAGGGGGCTTTCGATGGGAAGCCTGCGAAGACCCGCGTGAATTGAAACGCCAATTGTTTGGGGCGGTTTTGATGGGCTTTGGAGCTGTCTTGGCCGCAGGGTGCAGCATTGGCCAGGGTCTATCTGCGATGTCCAGCCTTTCCATCACCGCCCCCCTTGTCGCGGCGGCGATCTGGCTTGGCGCATGGGTGGGCCTGCGCCAGTTGATCCTGGGATTCGAGGCTGAGTCGTAAATATAAGACTTTTCGAATATGTTTTGCTTGGCTATCTTTCCCCCGAAATTTGGGAGGAATGACCATGCAAATCACCAGACGCAATTTGATCATATCAAGTGCTGCAGCCACCCTGTCAGGCCTTGCCCTGCCGCGCAAATTATGGGCGCAGACCACGCTAAATATGGGTGATTTTGAGGTGATGACCCTCTCAGATGGCAGCCTCACCTTGCCCGCAGATTTCATCTTTGGCCCAATGGATGACGCGGCCCTTGCCCCCATTTTGGCCGAGGCGGGCGTAGATCGAAACGCCCCTCTGACGCCGCCCTGCAATGTCACCCTTCTGCGAAAGGGCGATGCAGCAATCCTGATCGACACAGGCGCAGGTTTTGCTTTTCAAGACAGCGCGGGGCAATTGCTTGATGCACTCAACGCGGCGGGCATTGCGGCAGATGACATCACCCATGTTCTCTTTACCCATGGCCACCCTGACCATCTTTGGGGTGTGATAGATGATTTTGACGAGGCGACATTCTTCAATGCCGAGCATATCATGGGCGAGATTGAATATGACTATTGGATGGACCCAAACACTATCAATTCAATTGGCGAGGCCCGCGCGGCCTTTGCCGCAGGGGCCTCGCGCCGGCTTGACAGTTTGGGCGACCAGATCACGCGGATCAGTGATGGCGCCGAAATCGTTTCTGGCCTCCGCGCGAAATTAACGCCCGGCCATAGCCCGGGCCATATGGCCTTTGAAATAGCGTCAGGTTCACAACAATTGATGATCATTGGTGATGTCGTGACCAATGACCATGTTGGCTTTGCACGGCCCGAGTGGACATCGGGATCAGATCAGGATGAGGCCTTGGGGGCAGAAACCCGCGCCGCGCTGATGGATCAATGCGCCGCTGACGAAATCACCATCATCGGCTATCACCTGCCCAATGGCGGGATCGGCCGTGTCACCCGCGCCAATCAGGGGTATCGGTTCGAGGGGGCGTAACAACGCCCTCCCTCTTAATCAGCACATCCGTAGCGAAAGCCTAGTTGCGGCCGCGGCCATTGCCGCCGCCGTTCCCATTTCCGTTGCCGCCGCCATTGCCGCCCGCATTGCCATTTCCATTGCCACCGCTATTGCCGTCCGCATTGCTGTTGGATGGGCCATCAGCGCGGGTGGCAGATGCCGCAGCGTTGCCCATATTGCCGCCATTTGCGGCGCGGTTTTCCACGCGTTCCTGCTGACGCGCACGGGCCTGTGCGACTGCCTCACGCGCGCGATCAGATGCTTGGGCGGGTAAGTCTTCTGCAACGATACCGTTCCTACGCTCGGCGCGCGAAACCGTGCCATCCCCATCTTCATCCAAGGCGACAACCGTCTCGGTCACCTCAAAGGTTTCAGGATCCAACTCTAGCTCAAGAAGAATGCCGTCTTGCTCTGCGACCAAAGTCGGCGGGGTGAAGATCGAGTCTTCGAGCGTAAACTCAGTATACCCTTCCGTGGCGAGATCACTGACCAATGCCTCAATCTCTGGCGCGACCTCCTGGGCTTGAACAGCCCCGAGAGAGAACCCGATTGAAGCCAACACGGAAATCGTCACTATACCCTTGCGTGCCATCACAAACCCCTTTCATACTCATTGCACTCACCCCATTAATATAAGGGACATATTCAAGAAAAATAAGTGTTTCCAAGCGCTAAGTGGAAATTCAGGACGTTGAAACACCAAAGGCTCAATAGAAAAAAGTCCCGTATTATGAAAACATTTCAATCCAATACTAATTCACCCATGCGCAGATTATGACCGCATTCATCACAGGATTTTTCACCAGCCTGACCTTGATTTTGGCCATTGGGGCGCAAAATGCCTTTGTGCTGCGCACGGGGCTTTTGGGGCGTCATGTGTTTTGGGTTTGTCTCACCTGTGCACTGTCAGACGCGATTTTGATTAGCCTTGGGGTTGCAGGCTTTGAACGGGCGACCGCGGCAGTGCCTTGGATTGCGCCTGCCCTCACCTATGGCGGGGCGCTCTTTCTGTTCACCTATGGCGCGTTGCGATTTCGCGCTGCATTTGCAGGCACGGATGCAATCGACCTGAGCAAGGCCGCCCCGCCAACACGCCTTTGGGCAAGTTTGACCGCCTGTTTGGCCATCACATGGCTCAACCCGCATGTCTATCTCGACACCATGGTTCTTTTGGGCGCGGTTTCTGCCCAATTTATCGGGCAGAAACCCATTTTTGCAGCGGGGGCCGTTCTAGCCTCTTTTTTCTTTTTCTTCAGCCTTGGCTTCGGCGCACGGCTTGCGCGGCCCTTGTTTCAATCCGCCAAAGCATGGCGCATTCTTGAGGCCGTCATTGGCGGCATCATGTGGGCCATTGCTGCGGGGCTACTTCTTTCAGCCTAGCGCATCAAACTGACCTAGAAACAGGAATAAGCTTTCTTGAACGGCAAATCCTATGCTATCGCAGAGGCTATGAAAAATGCCCCTGACGCGAATGTTCTGGCCATCGATGGTGGCGGCACGCATTGCCGTATCGCCTATGGCAGCTGTGAAAATCACAGCTTGGTAGATATGGGCGCGGCCAATGTGTCGAGTGATTTTGAGGGCGCAGTGAACACGATCCTTGGCGGGGTTGAGGCGCTTTGTGCCAAATTGCAAATGCCCGTTGCGGATCTTATCGCTTGCCCCTGCTATATCGGGGTTGCAGGGGTGACTGGGCCACAGATGGCCGCGCGCCTGCGCAAGGCGCTGCCCTTTTCTCATGTCCAAGTGACCGATGACCGCCCCCCTGCCCTGCGCGGCGCTCTTGGGGCAAAAGATGGCGCGATTGCCCATTGTGGCACAGGATCATTTTGGGGGGTTCAACTGGGCGGGGCGCAAAAATTCGCAGGCGGTTGGGGCTATGTTTTGGGGGATGAGGCCTCGGGCCATTGGTTGGGGCGCGCGGCCCTCAGCGCCACGCTAGAAACCGTGGACGGGCGGCGGTGCGCCACTGATTTTTCGCAATCCCTGCTCGCCCAATATGATGGGGCCGCAGGGATTGTGCGCTTTGCAACCCATGCCCGCCCTGAGGAGATCGCGGCACTTGCGCCCTCGGTGTGCAGCGCCGCAGCCCAAGATGACCCTCTCGCCCTCGCGCTGATGCAGACAGGGGCGCAAGAAATCACGCAAAGCCTAACGGCCTTGGGATGGCATGAGGGGCTAGATCTTTGCCTTACAGGGGGGCTTGGGGGCCAGTATCGCCCCTATTTACCCCCTGCCTTACAGGCCCGCATCACCGCGCCTGCGGCCGCACCCATTATAGGTGCCCTCGCCCTTGCATCGGATTTCGCGCGCGAGGGGGTTACATGAGCGCGCAACACCACCTGATCCGCAACGCCCGCTATTTTGATGGCGCCACCCTGACAGGCCCCGCCACAGTGCAGTTTGACGGCAATGATTTTGCAGGGGCGTTCGGCACGGATTACCACATGCAAGGGGCCGCAGAGATTGATCTGGGCGGCGATATTTTATTTGCGGGCTATGTGGATTTGCAGGTCAATGGCGGGGATGGGATCTTGTTCAATTCTGCCCCGCATTGTGACGGATTGCGGCGCATGGCCAAGGCGCATCGCCGCTTGGGCACCACTGCCTTCTTGCCGACCCTCATCACCGATACCCCCGAAGTCACCCGTGCGGCCATCGCCGCCACCCAAGATGCTGTCGCGGCACAGGTGGATGGGATTGCGGGTTTGCACCTTGAGGGGCCGCATCTGTCACTGGCGCGCAAAGGGGCGCATGCGGGCGGCCTGATACGCCCAATGACCGAGCAGGATCTGGCACTCTATCTTGACGCGGCGGCATCCCTGCCCTGTTTGAAACTGACGATCGCCCCTGAAAACGTCACAGAAGACCAAGTGGCCCAATTGGCGCGCGCAGGCGTCATTTTATCCTTGGGCCACACGGATGCAGATTACGATACCTGCCTGCGCTATTTTAGGGCGGGGGTGCGGGCCACAACGCATTTGTTCAATGCCATGAGCCAGCTCAACAGCCGTGCGCCTGGCTTGGTCGGGGCGACCTTGGGCACGGGCAACGTCAGCGCAGGCGTGATCGCGGATGGGGTGCATGTGCATCCACAATCCTTGCGCGCGGCATGGGACGCAAAAAAGGGGCCATGTGGGCTATTCCTTGTCACCGATGCGATGGCAGTGGCGGGCAGCGACATCACGGAATTTGACCTCGGCGGTCGGCGCATCACCCGAAAGAACGGGGTTTTGACCTTGGCCGATGGCACGCTTGCAGGCGCGGATTTAGACCCGACCCGTGCAGTGCAGGTGATGGTTGAAAATGTCGGCATCCCCCTTGTTGAGGCCTTGCGCGCCGCAACCTCTATACCCGCAGCACTCATCGGCCTCCGCTATGGACAGGGGGCCCTGCCCCGCATGATGCGCCTTTCGACTGACACATGGACGCTCACCCCCTTGGAAAAGAATCTGACATGAAACGCTCTGCCATCAATGCCATCATGGCGGATGCCGATGAGATGATCCGCCAATTCGGCTTTGTGCTGCCGCCCTTTGCCTATTGGACACCTGAAGAATTCGCGGCCCGCAAAGATCAAGCCGCCCACCTAATCACCTCGCGCTGTGGATGGGACATCACCGATTACGGTGCGGGCGATTATGATCGCATGGGTCTGTTCTTGTTCACCTTGCGCAATGGTCTGCTCGATGATCTGCGACAGGGGGGCGGAATGTGCTACGCAGAAAAGCTTTTGATTTCAAAGCAAGATCAACTCAGCCCGATGCACAGCCATATCCTAAAGGCCGAAGACATCATCAACCGCGGCGGCGCAAAATTGGTGGTCGAACTTTACGGATCAGATGATCACGGCAATTTTGCCGAGGATCGGGGTGGCACAGTCTTTTGTGATGGTCTGCAGGTAGACTATGCCGCGGGGCAAAAGCTGATCCTTGCCCCTGGTCAAAGCGTCACCTTGCGACCCGGTGATTGGCATGCCTTTTGGGGCGAAGGGGGCGATGTTTTGATCGGCGAGGTTTCAACCGTCAATGATGATGAAACCGATAACATCTTCCGCGACCCGATCGGGCGTTTTGCCGAGATCGAAGAAGACCAACCCCCCACCCATCTTTTGGTCAGCGACTATGCGCGATGGTTGGGCTGACCCCTGTTACAGATTTTCTGATGTATAAATATCAAATTCCAAGGCCACACGTTGCGCGCCGCCGCGGGGGCCCGCTGACTTCGCCATGATCAATGTGTTGAGCGTTTCTTGTGCGAGGCGCGCCATTGGGTGGGAAATGACCATCGTCAGCGTGCCATCACTGAGGGCGGCCCGGGTCTCGTCAAACAATTCGTAGCCAACTGTCACAAACCCCTCACGCTTTTCTTGTGCACGTAGGGCCGTCATCGCCCCCGTGATCCCGCCGCCTGACACGTAAAGCCCGCATAGATCAGGATGCTGGTGGAATAGCTGATCAACCAAATCACGGGCGGCGGTCGCGGATTCATAGGTCGCAAGCGGCTCAAGCACTGTGAAGGCGGTGTTATGCTCGCGGAAATAGGATCGAAACCCGCTTTCATTCATTTCTTGGTTACGATAGCGGTGGTTGCCCAAAAGGATACCAATCTTGCCTGGTTCGCGGCTGATTTTATCAAAGGCCCAAGCGGCTGTGCGCCCGACCTTCCAATTGTCCAAGCCGACATAGCTGACATTATTGCGCGCCGAAAGCGGTGCAATCAGCGCCGCCACGGCCACACCTTTCTCGATCACTTCATCAAGCGCGTTTGACACCAAAGGGTGCTGAGCGGCCACAACCGCAATCGCCTCGCAGCTTTGCGACATCCGCAACAGACGTTCCGCGATCTTCTCAGGCGACAGATCATCGAGATGCTCAAGCGTCAATTCCACCTGATCTTCGATGCGCCCTTCGGCAGCCTCACGAATGGCACGGGCCAAATTATCGTAAAACCTACGCCCTTTTTGATGCAGCAAAACGCCCAAACGATGGGTCTTGCGCAGGCCGGCCACAGAATGGCGCAGCGTGCCAAGCCCATAAAATCCGATGTCATGTGCCGCGGCTAAAACCCTATCGCGTGTTGGCTTTCGCACCGATTCTGGCTGATTCAAAACGCGGTTCACAGTCGACACAGAAACGCCTGCAGCCGCTGCAAGATCAGGAATGGTGGGGCGCCGCGCCGTCATAAAAATCTCATTTCATCTCAAATTAACGCCAATTTGATATTATTTGGCATGAAAATTTCTGAGATGTAAAGATATGATTGATTTGGTCCAGATCAATTTCTCACAAATTGCGCAGCAAAGGACTGGCGCAGTTTGCGCTGTGAAACGACCCCATTTGCGAAGGGCAAGTTATGAACGATTTGGATTATGGAACCCGCGACAAACGCGGCAACTGGACACCGAATGCAACATTAGAAATCGCCCCTTTCTGGACTGGGAAATGGGGAAAGATGGCACATTTCATCCGCGATTATTTCTGGCCTTGGAACGCGTTTCACATGGCAACCGCCCTGCTCTATTGGGCGTTTGTATTGCCTGATGTCGAGGTGATGAAAAGCTTTTCCTGGGATTGGGCGCTGTATCTCTTTGCGGTCAATGCAGGCGGGATTTTTGTCCTTTATGGCAGCATTGAGCTGTTTTTCTATATCAAACGCAAGCAAGAGACGCGGTTCAAATACAACGCAAAATTCCCATCCGAGAACCCGTCAGATGTGTTTTGGTTCAAAAGCCAAAACCTTGACAATTTCCTGCGCAGTTTTCTGGTCGGCATCCCGATTTGGACAGCGAGTGAAGTGGTGATGCTGCTGTGCTTTGCCAATGGAATCCATCTATTTGGTTGGGTGGATTTCCAAGACAATTGGCTGTGGTTGATCGCGCTGACCCTCCTGGTTCCTGCGATCCATGAGATTCATTTTTTCTGCATCCACCGCCTGATCCACACGCCGTTTCTCTACAAACACGTGCATTCGGTGCATCATAACTCGATCAACCCCAGCCCGTGGTCATCCTTGTCGATGCACCCTGTCGAGCACCTGTTCTATTTTGGCGAGATTTTCTGGCATCTGATTATCCCGTCCAATCCGATTGTGATGATGTTCAACAGCCACGCGGTCGGCTATGGCGCGCTGAACGGGCATATTGGCTTCGACAAACTCGAAATTACCGATGATGTCCAAATCGACAGCCATGCCTATGCCCATCACCTGCATCACAAATATTTCGAGGTAAATTACGGCGCGGATGGTCTTGTGCCCCTCGATAAGTGGTTCGGGCTTTGGCATGACGGATCAAAAGAAGCGGACGAGCAAATGAAGGCCCGCTTCCGCCGCAAAAAAGAGCGGCTCAAGGCAAAACAGGCACCACAAACACCCGCAGAATAATCCCACACCACCCGAGGCAGAGGAGGCCTCGGATGACAGGGGGCTGCGGTTTTTAAGATTGCCGTATCGCGGCAAAAATAGGGAGGAAACTAGAAATGAAACTATCAAAATACATACTCGCAGCCGCAGGTCTTGCAATGTCTGCGACATTCGCGATGGCCGATGGTGGCCCCAATATTTTCGTGATTGGCGGAAAGCCAGACGATCCATTCTGGTCGCGCGTGAAACTGGGCGCGGAACATGCGGGTTTGGTCGCCGAAGCGCATGGCGGCTCGGTGACATGGCTTGGCCCACAAAACTATGACAATCTCGGCCCTGATGCCGCTGAATTGATCCGTCAAGCCATCGACCAGGGTGCCGATGCGGTTGTCGGCCCAAACTGGGTGCCCGAAGCGATGGATCCCGCATTCGAGGCCGTTGTCGCAGCGGGAATTCCTCTTGTGATCTATAACGCAGGCGGCATTGAGGCGGCAGATCGCCTTGGCGCAATGAACTATGTTGGTGCGGTTGATTACAATTCTGGCTATGCGGGGGGTGAATACCTTGCGGCGGCGGGACATACCAACGGCGCATGCGTGAACACCCTGCCCGGTGCCGCGAATATCGAAGCTTTCTGCAACGGCTTTAACGATGGCATCGTTGCAGGCGGCGGCACGGGTTCCGTGTTGCAATTGCCAGCGACCGCCTTTGGTGACTCGACCGCCGTGGCGCAGGCTGTGCGGGCGCATCTTTTGCAAAACCCCGATATCACAGCAATGTTCGCCATTGGCGACCAAGACACAAACGCCACGATCAGCGGCATTCAGCAGGCTGGAAAGACAGGGTCGGTTCATGTGTGCGGCATGAACTTCAACGACTCGATCCTTGCGAATATTCAATCGGGCACTCAGGCATGCGCGATTGATCAGCAAGGCTATCAGCAAGGCTTTTTCGCCGTGTCGATCCTGACCAACCACGTGCAATATGGCACCACTATCCCGACCCGTGAAATCCTCACAGGGCCTGGCATTGTCGATGCAAATAACGTGGATCTGGTGATCGCGGGCGTTCAGGCGGGCGCGCGCTAAAGCCAAGCGTCTTTCAAGGAAACTTCGCGTGCGCTGCCTAACTCCCAAGGGGTGGCGCGCGCCTCTCTTTGCAGCACAAGAAAGCCTTAGTAATGCAACCTGCCCCTCGCCCAGATCTGCGCCTCAGTGCCTTTTTCAAACGGCCTGAAATGGGGACAGCATTGGGTTTTCTTGCGGTCTATGTCTTTTTTGCAATCATGGGCGGCCCCGTTTTCATTGGTGCGCCGGGTTGGTCAAGTTGGCTGAATATCGCCGCCGAAGTTGGCATTATTGCCCTGCCTGTCGGTTTATTGATGATCGCGGGGGAATTTGATCTGTCAGTCGGGTCGGTTGTCCCTGCAGCCTCCATGACAACGGCCATGCTTGCAGGGCATTACGACTTTCCCGCCCTCGTGGCGATTTTTGGCGGCTTGGCCGTGGGGTTGGGGGTCGGCTTTGTCAATGGTGTCATCGTCACGCGCAGCGCGATCCCCTCCTTAATTGTGACCATCGGCGTTATGTTTGCGGTCATGGGGCTAACCCTAGGCATCGCCGTCATGATCAAGGGTTCCACCAGCGTCTCTTATGTCCCTGCCCCACTTGCCAAAGCGATGCTCGGGCAATTCATAAACGGCATGTTCAACGTGGCAATTTTCTGGTGGCTTGGATTTGTCGCCCTTGCCTATTTCGTTTTGCATATGTCACCGCTTGGAAATTGGATATTCGCCCTTGGCGGCGACCGCGAAAGCGCCCGCAATGCCGGCATTCCAACACGCAAGTTGACGATAGGGATGTTCATGGCCTCTGGGTTTTGCGCGGCCTTTGTGGGCGTTGCTCAGGTCATGACATATCAACAAGCACAAGTGGCAGGCGGTCAGGCGTTTATCTTTAACTCGATCATGTGCGTGGTGATCGGTGGCGTTCTGCTAACAGGCGGTGCGGGCTCAATTCTTGGGATATTCCTTGGCACCATCACCTTCGCAGTGGTCAATCAAGGCGTGTTTTTTGCAGCGCTCGACCCCAATATTGGCTCGATCATTGTAGGCGCGCTGTTGTTGGTGGCTGTTCTGTCCAACGACACGTTCCGTAGGCTTGCCGCCCAAGCAAGCCGTACAGCGAAATAGGAGGGGGGCATGATCGGTCTTTCACTTTTGACACGCCCCGCAAGCGCATCGGTTCTCAGCCTCTTTGCCGTTTTGCTGTTTTATGTGCTGATTGGCGGCGTCAATCTTGAGACATTATTCGGCGCGGCCAGTTGGGCCAATTACGCAGCACGGATTGGGATTGTGGCCTTACCCGTGGGATTGTTGATGATCTCTGGCGAGATCGACATCTCCATCGGCGCCATGATCCCTGCAGGTGCGATGAGCGTTGCGATTATTTCAGGCCATTACGGCCTTCCCATGGCCTATGGTATCGCAGGCGCCCTTGGGATTGGGATGATCGTGGGCTTTATCAATGGTATCTTAGCCGTACGCACCAATGTGCCGACCCTCATCATTACCTTGGCCACGCTGGTCGGAATGCAAGGGGTGGTCTTGGCAGGTTCTAAAATTTTGACGGGCAGCGCCTCTGTGCCGCTGAATGCCCCTGATTGGGCCAAAACCCTGTTTGGGGATTTCATTTTTGGCGGCGCACATCAGGTGCTTATTTTATGGTGGATCGGATGTGCGGTTTTAGCTTGGGTGTTTTTGCATCACAGCCGCTTTGGCAATTGGATCTTCGCCATGGGTGGGGATCGTGAAAGCGCGCGCAATGCGGGCATCCCCGTAGATCACATGACCATCGCGCTTTTCATGATGAGCGCCACCTCTGCCGCCTTTGTGGGAATGTATCAGGCCATTTTGTTCAATTCCGCCCAAGTATCTGGCGGCATGAATGATATTTTCAACATCATCGTCAGCGTTGTTGTGGGTGGTGTATTGCTGAGCGGTGGGTTTGGCTCGATCACAGGAATTTTCGTAGGCACCCTCACCTTTGCCATCGTCAACAAGGGCATCGATTTCACAGATATTGACCGTAATTGGTCAAACTTCATCATTGGCGTGATGCTTTTGATCGCGGTCGCGATGAACACCAGCTTTCGGCAAATGGCCTTTGGCCTTGTTGGGGCAAAATCCAAACGCCGCCCAAAACCAGCGACCCCAGCGCCTTAACCGAACCCATCGGGAGATCAAACCTGTGACACAACACCACCCAGTTCTAGAGATGCGCAAGGTCGACAAAAGCTTTGGCCCGATTGATGTCCTGCATGAGATCAGCCTCAAGGTGCATGAAGGCGAAGTTTTATGTCTCTTGGGCGATAATGGCGCGGGCAAATCGACCCTGATCAAAACTTTATCAGGGGTGCATCAACCGACCCGCGGCGAGATGTTCATGGATGGAAAACCCGTCAACTTCACAGGCCCCAAAGATGCGCAGGACATGGGCATTGCAACGGTGCATCAATTCGGCGGAACCTATCCTCTAATGTCGATTGGACGGAATTTTTTTGCAGGGGCAGAACCAACAATCGGCTTTGGCCCGTTTAAGATTTTTGATCGAAAAACCGCCAACCGCATTGCGGTGGAACAGGTGCAGAAATTCGGCATCACCCGCATTGATGATGGTGACCGATTGGTCGGCGGCCTCTCAGGGGGCGAGCGGCAATCGCTTGCGATTGCGCGCGCGGTCTATTTCGGGGCACGGGTTTTGATCCTTGATGAACCGACAGCGGCCCTTGGGGTCAAACAAGCGGCCCATGTGCTGCGTATCGTCAACGAAGCCAAAAAGCGCGGGCTTGCGGTGATTTTCATCACCCATCAGGTCATGCATGCCATGGCCGTTGGCGATCACTTTGCCGTTCTCATTCGCGGCGCGGTCGCCGCTGATTTCCGCAAAGGCGAGAAAACCCGTGAAGAAATCGCTGATTTGATGGCGGGCGGGGAATCTATGGCAGACCTTGAAGCCACCATCGAAGCGCAGATCTAACTGTGATCGGAGAAAAAATTGAGTATCAGACTTGCTGTTATCGGTGCGGGGCTAATGGGGGCGGATCACGCACAGATCCTCGCCGAAGAATTGCCCAATGCCACGCTTGAGGTGATCTGCGATATGGACGAAACCCGCGCGCGCTGTGTTGCGGATCGCTGCGGCGCGCGGGATATATCCACAGACCCCGCTGCGGTGATTGTGCGCGCAGATGTCGATGCGCTTGTGATCGCCTCGCCCGATTTTACGCACGCGCCCCTCTCTTTAAGGGCCATCCAAGCGGGTAAGCCTGTTTTATGCGAAAAGCCCCTCAGTCAGGATGTCGCCGAATGTCTCGCCGTGATGGAGGCTGAAATCACAGCTGGCCACCGCCATGTGATGTTGGGCTTCATGCGCCGCTATGACCAATCCTATATCGAGATGCGCGATGCCTTAGCCCAAGGGGCACTTGGCCGCGCCTTGATGATGCATAATTTCCACCGCAATGTGGAAACGCCCAATGCAGAATTTACAGGGGCTATGGCGATCACCAATTCTGCGCCCCATGAATTTGATGTGGTGCGTCATGTTTTGGGCTGTGAATATACATCCATCAGCGCGTATCAACCGCGCCGTTCAGATGATGTCGTGGCCCCTGTGGTTATGGTGCTTGAGACGGATGATGATCAACTGGTCACCATCGAGATCAACAACAATGCGGCCTATGGATATGATGTGCGGGCCGAATTGGTTGGGGAAACAGGCAGCATCACCATGGCCCCCATCGCCTATACCAGGCTCGATGCAGGGCTGCAGGCCGCTACCCGATATGAAAGCGATTGGCGTGGCCGCTACCACGAGGCCTATCTGCGCCAAAACCGCGATTTCTTAACCTTTGTAGACAGCGGTCAATTCCCTGCCCGCGCGGCAGATTGTTGGGATGGCTATGCCGCCACCGTGGTCGCGATGGCAGGAACGCGTGCCTTGGCCGAAGGGTGCAAGCACCCCGTCACCATGGCCCCAAAACCGGAGTTTTATAAATGAAGCTTGGCTTTGTATCCGACAGTCTCAGCGGGTTGTCTTTTGAGGATATGCTTGATCATGCAGCACGCCTTGGTGTCAGCGGGGTTGAGATCAATACTTGCGGTTGGTCAACTGCACCCCATTGCAGTCTTGACGACCTGCTTGATAACAGCGCCGCGCAGAAAACCTTCCTTAAGGCTTTTGCCGATCGAGGCCTTGAGATCATTGCGTTTAATGCCAATGGCAATCCATTGCACCCGACCGACCCCAAACAAGGGGCCGATCTGCGCCGCACCTTACGACTGGCCGGCCAGATGGGGGTGGCCAAAGTTTGCACAATGTCGGGCCTGCCCGCAGGTGCGCCAGGTGATACGATGCCCAATTGGGTTGTCTCAAGCTGGCCCCCTGAAACGCAGACGATCTTGACCTATCAGTGGCACGAAAAACTGATCCCGTTTTGGACTGACATCGCCAAAACCGCCGAAGCCGAAGGGGTGCGCCAGATTGCGCTCGAATTGCATGGCAATCAATGCGTCTATAATGTGCCGTCTTTGCTGAAACTGCGCGCGGAAATTGGGCCGATTATTGGGGCCAATCTTGATCCCTCGCACTTGTTTTGGATGGGGGCAGACCCGCTCATCGCGGCTGAGGCTTTGGGTGCTGCAGTGTATCATGTGCATGCGAAAGACACCTTCCTAAACCCCCCTGTGCAAGCCACAACCAGCTTGCTTGAAAATGGCTCGTTGATGGATATCCCGGCGCGCAGTTGGTCATACATCACCTTGGGCTACGGTCATGGCGCGCATTGGTGGCGGCAATTTTGTTATCGGCTTAAAATGGGCGGCTATGATGGGTGGCTGTCTATTGAACATGAGGACGTGCTGCTCAATTCGCTCGAGGGTTTGGAAAAATCAGTGGCGTTGCTGCACGCTGTGATGCCCGACAAACCCGCAGATTTTAAACTACAAGATATTTAACGCATGCCCGTCAGGGCAGAGGTCGACTGACACAGAAGAAAGGACTGACCATGGCCGAATGGATTGACGCCTGCGCCGCCGCTGACATCGCCGAAGAAGATGTGATCCGCTTTGATCACGGGAATCGTACTTTTATCATCGTGCGCGATCACGAGGATAATTACTATTGCACAGACGGGCTCTGCACCCATGAAGATGTGCATCTGTGCGAGGGCTTGGTCGTAGAAGCCACGATTGAATGTCCAAAACATTCCTCGATTTTTGACGTCAGCACAGGCGAAGTTGAAACACCCCCCGCCTGCGAAAATTTGCACACCTATAAAACCAAGGTCGAAGCTGGCCGCGTGTTTGTGGAGATCTAAAAGATGGCCTTTGAACTCGCCGCATGTGCCGAAATGTTGTGGCAGGATAAACCGATCTCATGGCGGGCGGCGCGCCTGCATGAGATGGGGTTTGGCGTGGGCCTGTGGAATTGGCCCGCTTGGGATATTGATGCCCTCGCCCGCACTGGTGCGAATTTCACGATAATGAACGGCTACCTGCGGGGTCGATTGGCCGATGCAGAGGGCGCAGATATGCTTTTGGCCTCTGCGGCCGAGGCGGTTGAACAAGGCAAAAGGCTTGGTGTGGCGCGGTATAATTTGCATGGCACGGGTCTGGGCGATCAGGGCCTGCCAATCCCGCAGCTTGCCCATGTGGCGCCTGGTATGTGGCAACGCGCACGCGACACGTTGCATCGCATCTGTGATCTTGCCGCGCGCGAGGGCGTGGTGTTTACGCTCGAAAACCTCAATCTGCGCGACCATCCAGGATGCCCGTTTTCAAGCACGAATGACGTCTTAGAACTGGTGTCGAGCATTAATCGCCCAGAACTGCGGATCAATCTTGATCTTTACCACACGCAAATTGGCGAAGGCGATGTGATCCGATGGGCTGAGGCCTGCCTGCCTTGGATTGGCGAGGTGCAAGTGGCCGACAACCCTGGCCGCTGCGAGCCTGGAACAGGTGAAATGCATTGGCCAAACATTGCCCGCGCCCTTCAGAAAATGGGCTACAACGGCCCCGTGGGCATGGAGGCCTTTGCCGCCCGCACCCCTGAGGAGGCGTTAGACGCGTTCCGCACAGCCTTTACCCTATCGCCACAGCTTTAATCAGCGAGACATCCCATGTATCACAATCGCCCCCATGTCGAAGATATTCGCGCCATGAAAAAGCGCGGTGAAAAAATTTCTATGTTATTCGTCACCACGCCTGAGGAGGCCGCCGCAGCCCATGCAGCGGGTATTCACATGCTCTCAATTGAAGGGCGCTTTTTTGATGCAGAAATGCGCGAAGCGGCCGGCGATTGTTTCGTTCAGGTCGGCCTGCCCTATGGCGGTTGGGGGCGTTTCGAAGGGCGGCCCATTGCGACCGCCGAAGATTACCTGCGCGCGGCTTTTCATTACGCAGGTCTGGGCGGCGATGCCTATTACTGCGCCGCCTCCTATGACATTCAAAAGGTGTTGTGCGACAATCACTTGCCCGTTGTGGGGCATATCGGCCTGATCCCAAGTTACATAACCTGGACAGGATGGCGTGCTGTAGGAAAAACCGCAGACGAGGCCGCCGCGCTTTGGCGGCATACCAAAAAGCTTGAAGAAATCGGCGTTTTTGCCGCCGAGCTTGAAGTCGTGCCTGATCGTGTCGCGCAATATCTGACCGAGAATTCATCTCTCGTGATGCTGGGCATGGGGGCAGGCAAATATGCGGATGCGCAATATCTCTTTACCGAAGATGTCTGCGGCTATGGCAAAAACCACAAACCGCGGCACGGCAAAATGTATCGCAATTTCGCCCCTGAATTTGAACGCCTTCAGCAAGAGCGCATCGCAGCCTTTCGTGAATTCAAGGCAGATGTCGACCAAGGCGGATACCCCGAGGCAGGGCATAGCGTGGCGATTGCGGATTCTGAATATGATGCTTTTCTCGCCAAACTCGGCGCTTGACGCGGGCGCGGGCATCCTCACATTTGGCGCTAACACTTGAGACTCACACTCCCACGGGTTTTGACCCGAAGAAAAGGCACAGATCATGTTGAAAGTTGGACTTCTCGGCGCGGGCCGCATCGCGGGCGTGCATGCCACAGCCATTACCTCACACCCCCAAAGCGAGTTGGTCGCGGTATCAGATTTCTATCCTGAGGCGGCTGAAAAATTGGCGGCGCAATATGGCGCCGTGGCGCGCAGCACGGATGAGATCATCGCAGACCCCGCGATTGACGCTGTGCTGATTGCAACCTCAACCGACACCCATTCCGATTTGATGGAGGCTGCCACCCGCGCGGGCAAGGCCGTGCTGTGTGAAAAGCCCGTTGACCTCAGCCTCGAGCGCGCGCGCGCCTGCCAAAACGTGGTCGATGCCACAGGCCGCCCTGTGATGATCGGGTTCAACCGCCGCTTTGACACCAATTTTGGCGCGCTCAAAGCCGCGCTTGCGGGCGGCGAGATTGGCAAGGCAGAATTGCTCTCGATCACCTCTTTTGATCCCGCCCCCCCACCTGTTGCTTATATCAAAGTCTCTGGCGGGATTTTCCGCGATATGATGATCCATGATTTTGACATGGCGAATTTCATAATGGGCTCTGCCCCTGTTTCCATCAGTGCCACGGCCTCCTCAATCGTGGATCCAGACATCGGCGCGGCAGGTGATTTTGACACGGCGATTGTGACCTTGCGCTATGCAGGCGGCGAATTGGCTGTCATCAAAAACTCGCGCCGCGCGGTTTATGGTTATGATCAACGCGTGGAACTGCTTGGGTCAGAGGGCCTTTTGCAGGCGCAAAATATGCTCGAAAATACGGTCGTAAAATCGGGCACCGGGGGCGTTACGGGGGCCAAGCCCACCTATTTCTTCCTTGAACGCTATATGCAGGCCTATAAGGCTGAATGGTCGGCCTTTGTTGCGGCAATCACCGAAGGGGCCGCCCTGCCCGTCACCTTGGCAGATGGGGTTTTGGCCCTTGCAATGGCCGAGGCAGCAACAAAATCCGCGAAAACGGGGCAGCCCGTTCTTCTTTCCGATATCTAAGGCGGGGCGCATTCCATGAGCAGTTACGCCCTTCGGGTGCAATGCAGCAGCAGGCGGGGTATTGTGGCCGCGATTTCCACATTCCTCGCCGATCAAGGCTGCAACATCACCGACAGCGCCCAATTTGACGACACCGAAACGGGTAATTTCTTTATGCGCGTCAGTTTCCGCTCGGAACAGGGTCAGGGGCTGGACGGGTTGCAGGATGCTTTTGCCCCAATCGCCGCGGCCTTTGGCATGGAAGCCGAATTTTTTGACGAGGCCATCAAGCGCAAGATGGTCATCATGGTTTCCCGCTTTGGTCATTGTTTGAACGATCTGCTCTATCGGTGGCGCATCGGTGCCCTGCCCGTTGAGATTGTTGCGGTGATCTCGAACCACATGGATTATCAAAAACTGGTGGTGAACCACGACATCCCGTTTCACTGCATCAAAGTGACCAAGGAAAACAAACCCGATGCCGAGGCGCGCATTATGGCCGTGGTCGAAGAAACGGGGGCAGAATTGGTGGTCCTCGCGCGCTATATGCAGATTTTGTCAGATGATCTGTGCCGCAAAATGTCTGGGCGGATTATCAATATCCACCATTCCTTCTTGCCCTCTTTCAAAGGCGCGAACCCCTATAAGCAAGCGTTTGAACGAGGGGTAAAACTGATCGGCGCGACCTCGCATTATGTGACCGCTGACCTTGATGAAGGCCCGATTATCGAGCAAGATATCATCCGCGTCACCCATGCCCAATCGGCTGAGGATTATGTCTCGCTTGGCCGTGATGTTGAGGCGCAAGTATTCGCCCGCGCGATCCATGCCCATGTCAAAGGGCGGGTGTTCCTCAACGGCGACAAGACCGTGGTTTTCCCGCCCTCACCTGGCTCCTACGCCTCGGAGCGGATGGGATAAACCCCGCAGAAGAAAGGCCCAAAACCATGCCCCAATTGCAGCTCAAACCCTTTGGCAGCCATGGCAAAACCCATAAGATTACCCCCGCAAGCGCAGGGTGGCGTTATGTGGGGTTTTCGCTCTATCGCCTGCGCGCGGGCGAAAAGGCCGCTGAACCCACGGGGACGAATGAGGTGATTTTGGTGATGGTTGAGGGCAAGGCGCAGATCACCGCCGCAGGGCAAGATTGGGGCGTGTTGGGGGATCGGATGGATGTGTTCGAAAAAACCCCGCCCCATTGCCTTTATGTGCCAAATGACAGCGATTGGTCTTTGGTGGCGCAGACCGATTGCACGGTCGCGGTTTGTGCCGCGCCTGGAAAATCGGGCCACGGGTCGCGCAAGATTGGCCCTGACGGGATCACGCTGACGCAGCGGGGCGAAGGAAGCAACACCCGCTTCATCAACAATATCGCGATGGAAGCAGAAGATTACTGCGACAGCCTGCTGGTGACCGAGGTATTTACCCCCGCAGGGAATTGGTCATCCTATCCCAGTCATCGCCATGACGAGGATGATTATCCCAATATCACCTATCTTGAGGAAACCTATTACCACCGCATCAACCCTGCCCAAGGTTTCGCGCTGCAGCGCGTCTATACCGAAGATGGCAGCTTGGACGAGGTGATGGCCGTACAAGATCACGATGTGGTTCTGGTGCCACGCGGCCACCACCCCTGCGGCGCACCGCACGGGTTTGAACTTTATTACCTCAACGTCATGGCAGGCCCATTGCGCAAATGGCGCTTTCAGGCCGATCCCGCTGTTGATTTTTTGATGCCAAAATAACGCAGACGAAAGCCGCCTGCCGCACCGCCACCATCCTAAAACGGACAGCCCACTTCCTTTGCACAGGGATCACTGCGCCGCATAGCAGCGCATAGCATCGCGCAAACGGCCTATCAGAACGCCGCACTTAATCTAGTGTTTTAATATGAAATGGTGCCCCCACACGGACTCGAACCGCGGACCCTCTGATTACAAATCAGATGCTCTACCAGCTGAGCTATAGGGGCACTGCGCGGGGAAATAGGGCTTTATGCGGGCGGACGCAAGAGGCTGCTTGAAAAATTTCCGAAAGAAACATTCGCCCTCTTTGCGGCATTAGGATTTGCGCAAATCCTGACCCTTCTGTAATTTGCACCTTAGGGTTACGAGCGATAATAAGGACTGGCCCTTTTATGCAGGTTGCTTTTCATCTCGGTGCGCCATGCACGGATGACGATATGTTATTGGCTGCGCTAAACAAAAACACCGCCGAATTGGCGGCCTTAGGCATTGCAATCCCTGAGGCGGGGCAATTTCGCACCGTGCTGCGCGACACCATGCGCGCACTCAAAGGCAAGGCCGCATCGCGCGAGATCACCGAGGCGCTTTTAGATGCGATACTGGGTGCGGGAACGCCCAAGCGTTTGGTGTTATCTGACCCGCGGCTTGTCTCGATCAATCGTCTTGTTGCGCAAGGTGCACAATTTTGGCCCGCGATTGAGCGGCAGACTGACAATATGCGCGCCCTTTTCCCCGAGGCAGAGATCGAATTCTTTATTGCGCTGCGGGATCCAAGCACGCTTTTGCCCGCATTATTTCGGGCATCGCGTTATGATGACTTCAACGAATTTGCGGCGGATATACAGCCCGAAGCCCTGCGGTGGTCAGAGATGCTGCAACGGCTGCGCGCGGCTCAACCTGATGCACAGCTGACAGTTTGGGCCAACGAAGATACGCCCTTGATTTGGGGCGATGTGATGCGTGCCTTGGCGGGCCTACCGCCCGACACCCGCCTCAAGGGCGAAAGCGATTTGGTCGCGTCTTTGCTTGATAAATCTGTGGCCGCGCAGATGGAGCTTTACTTGATGACAAACCCGCCCCAGTCGACCGCGCATTTGCGCCGTATCCATCTGGCATTCCTAGAGAGATACGCGAAAGAAGATCTCATGGTTGAGGCCTGCACAATCCCAGATTGGGATCAAACCCTGCTCGACCGCATGAGTGCGGCCTATGAGGCGGATTTGCTAAGCGTGGCACAGATCGAAGGGGTGAGGATGATCGCGCCTTAGCGCATCCCAAGCGCCTCTTTATACATTTCAAGCACGGCTTCCTCTTCGGCGATATCGTCAGGTTCACGCTTGCGCAATGTGATCAGCTTGCGGATGACTTTGGTGTCGTAACCGCGCCCTTTGGCCTCGGCCATCACCTCTTTTTGTTGATCGGCGATGTCTTTTTTCTCGGCTTCGAGACGCTCGAACCGCTCGATAAAGGCGCGCAGCTCATCTGCGGTGACCCGATAGGTCGCATCCGAGGAGGAGGGGGCAGCGGGGCTTGGGGCAATTTGGTCATCCATGACACATCTCTCCTTAGGGCGAGTCAGCGCAATTCTGCGGCCCATGACCTAGCGCCTGTCCTTGGCTTTCGCAAGCGCGTTTGGCGCAAAGGGATTGCGCGAAGGCCGCAATCGCGTTAGCCCGCAGGCGGTGAATTCTAAGGCCAAGGGAATATGCGCGATGGAATGGCTTGTTTGGATCGGGACGGGGCTGACACTGATCGGTCTTGGCTTTTTGGCCTATTGCATTTTCGCGGCCATGGCCGCCAAACGCGCGGGCCTGCCCGAGGCTGAGTTGCGCGCAAAATTGCAACGGATCGTGGTGATCAATATGGGCGCGCTTTTGCTCTCGGCGCTCGGGCTGATGTCCGTGGTGGTTGGAATTTTCCTCGCCTGAAATGCGCGGCTCAATGGGCCGCCTGTGCGGCACAATCACGGCAAAACGGCGTAAAGGGCAGAACCTCTAGCCTGTCTTCGGCTATTGGCAAATCGCAAGAGGTGCATATCCCATATTGCCCTGCATCTATGCGCGCGATTGCGGCGTTTATCATCGCAATCTCATGCTGTGCTTCAAGGCCAAGCGCCTCTAGGGCCTCATCATCTTCGCGCTCTTTGGCGGCTTCGGGCCAATCGCGCGAATGGGGGGCGTCAAGCGCATCCTCCACAGTGCGGATGCGCTGATCCAATTGCGCCAAACGTGTCTGTAATTGATCACGCTTTGCGGCAATCGCGGCTTTACTCAGATGGCCACTCATAACCCTATCCTTTCCTAAAACTTGCCTGTTCACCCCCCCAACAGTGCCGCGAGGCAGGCAGCGCCGCTTTGATTTGTGTCAACTTCTGCAATTGCCCTTGGCCCCAACCCTGCCTAGATTGGGCGAGACAGCCGCCCAACCAAAGGATGCCCCGAAATGGAACTGCGCCAAATCACCGATAAAATCTTTGTCTCGCCGCAAGTCGCGCCCGAGGATTTGGCCACCCTCAAAGCAGAAGGGTTCACAGCCTTGATCTGCAACCGCCCCGATGCCGAGAACCCCGAACCCCTCCAAGCAGCGGCATTTGAGACCGCGGCCGAAACGGCGGGCTTGGAATTTGTCTATAACCCCATGGGGGCTGCGGGGTTAAGCATGGACATGATTGACGAACAGGCCGATGCGATTGAGGGCAGCAGCGGCAAGATTTTGGCCTATTGTGCCTCTGGCACGCGTTCGGCGGTTTTGTCGGCCTTTGCCCTTGCAGGCACCATGGCGCGGGATGACATTTTGGACGCGATTGCCACTGCGGGCTATCCGATGCCCCATCTCGGCCCGCAGATTGACCATGTGGCATCCGCCCGCGCGGATGGCTGAGGGAAAGATAGAGCCGCCATGGCCGCCTATGACCGAGATCGCCGCACCCCTGTTGATTGGGTCGTAAACGCCCTGTTCCAAGCGGTTCTGGCGGCGGCACGCGCCCTGCCCTATGCGCAGCGTGTGGCCTTGATCGGATGCCTGACGCGGCGCGTGTTGGCGCCGCTTGCGGGGTTTCGTCGCCGCGCGATGGGGCATCTGGCCTATATCTGGCCTGATCTGCCCGAGAAACGGCGCGCAGATATTGCCGATGCCAGTTTAGATAATCTGGGCCGTTCGGTGATCGAGCAATATTCCGCACCCGACCTGATTGCTCGTGCAAGGCACTGGCAGCCTCATGGCGCGGGATGGCAGGCGGCCGAAGCCGCACGACAGGCGGGGCGCCCGATCCTGTTTGTCTCAGGCCATTTCGGCAATTACCAAGCCTTTCGCAGCGCCATGAACCAACGCGGCTATCACATGGGCGGGCTCTATCGCCCAATGAACAATGGCTATGTGAATGCCCATTACGAAGATACGATGCGCGCATTCGGCGGCCCCGCCTTTCCCCGCGGGCGGCGGGGCGTGGCGCAATTCCTGCGCCATATCAAGGGGGGTGGGCAATGCGCCATCTTGTTGGATCAATATTTCGCAGATGGGGTGCGCGTTGATTTCTTAGGCAAACCTGCACCAACGGCCCTGACGGGGGCGGAAATGGCGTTGCGCCATGACGCGCTGGTTGTGCCAATTTTTGCCCGCCGCTGTGAAAATGGCTTGGATTTCGATATTCTGGTCGATGCGCCCATCCCGCATGACACAGCCGAGGCCATGACGCAGGCCATTTCAGATGCAATATCGCGGCGCATCCGCGAAACACCCGAACAATGGCTGTGGGTGCATCGCCGCTGGAAGCCCGAACGCCAATTGCGTTATTTTGATCTAGATCCCGAAGAGGAAGAGGCGCTGCGCCGCGATTTATAGCGCCCCGTTTATTGAGGCGCCCGTGCAGCCCCCATCACAGGGCCAAGGGCAGCAGGGCCAAGACGGGCCTGCACCACCACGGCCAAATCCATCTCTGGCTCTGCGGTGATCGTGCGCACAAATGGGGTGCGGCCATCCCAATCGCCCAAGATTTCCAAATCCCGCACCACATTGCTGTAATGGGCATCACGCCCCGCATTCTCGCCACGGGTGATATCCACCTCAGCGCGCGGGGTATAGCGGATCACCTGCACCACCATTGGCGCAGTCTGCGTGGTTTGCGCCGTCAGGCGATAGCCGTCTGCACTGCGAATAAGCTCGACCGCAACAGGATAGCCCTGCGCGGCATGGGCGCGGATCAAATCGGCCAATTCCATCGGCTGCGCCCCCACCAGATGATCATGCCCCCCCACGACCATATGCGGCGTATAAACCCGCCGCCCCCCTGCGGCGCGCACATAGGCCTCTTGGCGGCGCGAGAATTGAGGTTTGGCAAATGTGTCGGGCCAACCGATATAATCCCAATAATCGACATGCAGACCCAAGGGCAAAACATCGCCCCGCGCAGCCAATTCATTGAGCAATGCATCCGCAGGCGGGCAAGAGGAACAGCCTTGCGAGGTGAACAATTCCACAACAACAGGGCCTGTTGCGGATAATTGCGCCTCGGCCATTTTGGGGGAAAGGGCCATGATGGCTAAAACCGCAAAACAGAGCGCCCGCACCATGGGGCGCAGGCCAATGACCATCCGACCTAGAACCATTTGCAGCAGCGAGCCTGTCATCATCATCCCTCTTGCACTGTCCCCTTTCACATAGGCCGCTTTTCGCGACTGCGCCAATCAAGCCTTTGCGAGCCACGGTAATATTCCACCCATGCCACAACTATGGCCGCGATTGTTATCGAAGGAAACCAAAGAAGCGTTAAATCCAACGCGGCGTGGTTTGAATATAGCGCAGGCCCTCAACGCCGAACGCGTGGCGTAGCCCCTCCTCCTCAGGGGCAGCAAATCGTTGATCCACCATCCAAAAATAGAGATAGGGGATCAAGACAGGCGATAGCGCGCCCAAAACCAATACCCACCCGATTAAAATCAACACCATGCCTAAATAGATCGGGTTGCGGCTATATTTGAACGGGCCAGATGTGATCAAAGCCTTTGGGGTATGGCGCGGTTCAATCGGTGTTTTGGCGCGATAGAAAAACCAAGCCGCCCATAAGATCACGGCGACCCCCACAGCGATGGTAAGACCCCCGCCCACACGAAACACGGGGCCAAAGGCCATGATCAGGGGCAATTCCCGCGCCAAGATCCACGCCACCGCTGCGGCAAGGAACAGCCATATCGGTGGAATATCAATATAGGCCCGTAACGCCCTCATAGCGTGATCTTCGGCCAATCGCGCGCAGGCGCCACATGCAGCCTTGTGCCCCGATGCCGCAACTGACGCCACCCCATGACGATCTGCCCCCAAATCCGCCGTGTCCGAAACCCAAGCGCCGCCATGCCCGACACGGGCAAGCGCGGCTTTTCAACGGCATCAATCAAAGATCGGGTTTCAAGCGCCTGCGGCACCCCATATTGCGCGCAAATATCCAATTGCACCGCCAAAGCAGGCACAGCCTGATAGCTGCGCATCCCATATGTGGAGGAGATAATTGCATCCGATGGCCCACCCACACGCAGCGCGTGATCAAGCATCAGCTTTGCCCCCTTAGGATAGGCGATATAAGCCGCAGAACCCGTTCGATCCTGCCACAGGCGCAGCATCGGGGCCGCTGAATGTAAGACACGGCCCAAAACCTTTTTGCGACCGCGCGTCTCAAGCGAGATGTGATCGACCTCGGTCAACCCCGCAACATCCGCGAGGAAGGCGGGCAAATCCGCGGCCAAGGTCGCGTCATCCTCTAAAATCAAATGCGGGACATCCGCCGCGATCACAGCGCGCCACGCGGCCATATGCGAAGCGCAAAGCGCCATTTCTGTCACCCGCAAGGGGCGCTGCCACCGATGCCATACAGGATCATCGGCAGGCGGGGTTAACGTGTCGGGGGTAATCGCCTCAATCCGCGCCCAGTCCAGACCGAAATGATCCATCTGCGCGGCCATAAAGGCCATACGATCCTTGGCTGTGGCCATATTGATGATCAACACCTTCATCGGCCAAAATCCATTGCAGACAAATCCCCGTCAATTAGCGCCAAATATTGCGCCACAACGCGGGATTTGGTGAATTTCTCGGATAATTGCGCTTGGCCCGCTGTCACCAATTGCGCGGCCAAGTCTGGCTCGGCCCGCAATCGCAAGAGCGCCTGTGCCATTGCATCAACATCGTCAATATCAACAAGCAGCGCATCCGTACCATCCTCACAAAACCATGATGGCCCCTCGCTGCGCGTGGCCACAACAGGGGTGGCACTGCGCCATGCCTCGAGAATGACATTCCCAAGCGGTTCATGGCGCGAAGGCATGACATAGGCATCTGCGCTGGCCACAAGATGCATCGGCTCCTCGACCCAACCCAAAAAGCGAACGCGATCTATCACCCCAAGATCACGGGCAAGCGCCTCAAGCGCGGGGCGTTTTTCGCCCTCACCCGCGAGCCATAAATACGCACCCTCCACCTGTGCGAAGGCACGGATCAGGGTGTCAAACCCCTTGCGGTGGATAAACCGCCCCGACCCGACAATCAAAAAGGCATCGTCAGGCGTGTCATAGGTGGTGCGCGCGATCGCACGCGGTGTCACCTCGCGCACGAAATTGGAAATCACCCCAAGGGGACGTTGCCAACCCAAATCGCGGCAGGCCTGCGCAATACCGGGCGTATTGGCAACGATCACATCATTGCGTGCGAAGTTTTTCAAATGGCGCGGATAATCCCCCAAGCGCGTGATCCGCACCCCCCCACCCGATTGGGGCAAGAGTTTCGAGGCGCGCGACATCCATGCAAATGTCGCATCTGGCCGCCACGCCGCGCGCATCTGCCGCAAGCGCCACCGCAGCCAAAGGGATTGGGGGCTGAGAAGCCGAAAATTGGTTTCATAAATCGCGCCAAGCGGCCGAAGATCCTCAGCCCAAGCCCGATTGGGGCGGATCACAAAACGCTGTTCAACCCCCGCTTCAGCCAAAGCCTGACACAGATTGACAAAGAACCGCTCCGCCCCGCCATCGGTGCCAAAATGCATATGGATCACGCGGCGCCTGGTCATCGCTGCGCCTTTTCTTCGGCCAGATTTTGAAAAAGGGTTACATATTGCGCGATCACTGCCTCCTTGGAAAAGCGTGCTGCAAGGGTTGCAGCGCCCGCTTGTGCCAATCGCGCGCGCCGCGCAGGATCTGCCCCCAGCCGTGCAATCGCGGCCCCCATCGCAGGCGCATCATCAATATCAACCAAATCCATATTCTCGCCATCCACCCCATACCAGAGCGGCCCCTGACTGCGCGTGGCGATCACGGGCAGCCCTGCCGCCCATGCCTCGAGGATGACATTGCCCAAAGCCTCGTCACGGCTCGGCATGGCCAAGATATCGCAGGCCTGCAGGAATGGCAGAATATCCCCTTGCCACCCTAAGAAATGGACGCGGGACACAAGAGCAAGATCGGCCACCAAGGCGCGCAAATCCGCCTCTAGCGGGCCATCACCGATCAGCCACAATTCCGCGTCAGGTGCGTGGCTCATTGCACGGATCAGCGTGTCAAACCCCTTGATCCCAACAAAGCGGCCAATCGCCACGACCCGCCCGCCTTTGGCGCGGGGGGCTTGGGGCACATCCGCCCCCGATGTAGTTTTGGGCGCGGGCGGAAAGTTTGAAATCACATGCGCAGCGCCCTGCCAGCCTTGGCCGCGAATATGGGTGATAATGTCGGGCGTATTGGCAATTACTGCGTCAAGACGCGGAAAATATTTGATATTGAACGGAAAATCGCCAAGGCGCAGCACCTTGACCCATGGGCCATCGGGGATCAGTCGCGCAACGGGGGCGCGCCATGCCATCACCACATCAGGGGCAAACCGCGCAATCTGGCGGTGCAAGCCCCAAAGACGCAGGAGCGAGATCGGATCGCGGCGCAAATAGGTCGCCTGATGCACGCGCCCGCGCGGGGCCAATTCGGGCAGCCAGATTTGCGCGGGCCGCACGGCAAATTCTTGTTCGATCCCCGCCTCATGAAACCCTTGGGTCAGGCGAAGGAAGAAGCGTTCTGTGCCACCATCGCGCCCCATCATGATATGGAAGATCCGTTTGACCACGCGCCTATAATCCCTTGGCCCGTGCGCGCGCCAATTGTAGACGGTAATTCACGCGATATCGCCCAAAGCGCCACAGCCTGACCCAAATCGGGTCATTCTGCGCCATTTTTTTGCGGCTATCGCCGACTGTGCCATCGCTGGTCTCTTGCGCGCCGATGGCAATCGTTTGCGGCGCAATCATCGCCACGCGCAAATCAAACTCCCAAAAATGCTTATGATCTTCATCGACAGGGCGGAAAATAGGCGGCACTTTGGCCAATATTTTTTCGGCCCCCGCCCGCGTCAGAACATAGCCCAAAGTGGTAGAGGGAACGCGATCAGGGCGACCCAGCGTAAAACCCTGCCCAATCGCCTGCGCCTGATCAAGGCGGACGGGCTTGAACGAAAAGAGCTTTACCATATCCCATGCCGCGGGGCGCTTTTGCAAATCATCCTGCAAGGCGGATAGGGTCGCGGCAAAGTCACCCGTGATGCGCAGGTCATCCTCGAGAACCACCGCGGCCTCAGCCCCGCTTTCCAACAGCCATTCAGCGGCCTTGATGTGGCTGAGATAACAGCCAATTTCAGGCGCCACCAAATCATGCCGCGCGTAGCGGCGATTGGCGCGCACATCATAGACGCGGGCGAACTCGCCTTCGGACAGCGCCCGACCATTCACCGCAGGCAGGCGCGTCCATGCGACACCCGCTCCGTCCAACTCTGCGCCAACACGGGCGAGCCGCGTTTCATTGCTGTCCATATTGATGACGTAAACAGGCCAGTCTTGCACGCGCACCGCTCCTTTATCCGTGGGAATGGCATAGCCCAGCCACGGGTTTGAACACAAGCGCCGCGCATCATTGCTTGCCCCAACAGCCGCTTTCATGACAAATGCGCCGCAGGCAGAAATCACCCCAGAGGCGCGCATGGCGCAAAATATCCCAATCTATGTCATTAATCTCGACCGCCGCCCCGATCGGCTCGAGCGGATCGGGGATCACCTGCGCGCGCGCGGCGTGACCTTCATTCGTCATTCCGCCTGTGATGCACAAAGCGCGGATGCCGCCCGCATAGATGCTGTGATTGCCGAATATGGCCCCTTGGGACGGCTTGGTTTGGGTGACCGCGCCTGCACCGTCAGCCATACCGAGGCTTGGGCCGCCTTTCTGCAAACAGACGCGCAATTCGCCCTCTTTTTAGAGGATGACATCTATCTCGCCGCTGATCTGGCCTCTGTGGTGATGACCTCTGATTGGATCCCGCGCGGCACCGAGGCGGTCAAACTTGAGAAATTCAACGAAGGCATATCAAAACTATTTCTTGGCGCGCAAATTGGTCAAACCCCCTCAGGCCGCGCAATCCACCCGATGCGTTCGCGCCATGTGGGGGGTGGGGCCTATATCCTGTCGCGGCGGGGGGCGGAGCTGGCCCTGTCTTGGCGCGGCAAGATGCGGGTGCCGATTGACCATTTCCTGTTCAATGACACAGTCAGCCCCATTCGCCGCGCTTTGGCCGCCAGCATCATTGTGCCCGCGATGGCGACACAGCGCGCCTATGCCTATAATTCTGATATCTCAGGCCTTGGCAAAGCCGTGCGCCCCAAAGGATGGGCCAAAACATGGCGCAAACTCAAACGCGGCAGCGCCGAGATTAACCAAGCCCCCCGCCAAATCTGGCAATGGGCCACGGGGCGGGGGCGGATTGTGGAGGTGGGGTTCGCTGAAAATCCACCCAAATAAAAAAGCCCCGCGGAATACGCGGGGCTTTTGGTTTTGCTGGGGCGAGGCTTACGCCGCGCGGGCGAGGTTGCGCAGAACGTAATGCAAGACGCCGCCATTCTCGATATATTCGATCTCAACCGCCGTATCGATCCGACATTTCAGCGTGATCGTTTTCACGCTGCCATCGGCATAGGTGATATCACAGGGCACTTCGGCCATGGGTGTGATTGTATCCAAGCCCTTGATTGCCACGGTTTCATCGCCCGTCAGACCCAAGGTCTTGCGGGTGTCGCCGCCTGTGAATTCGAACGGGATTACCCCCATACCAACGAGGTTAGAGCGGTGGATGCGCTCAAAGCTTTCTGCGATCACGGCTTTGACACCCAAAAGGGCGGTGCCTTTTGCAGCCCAGTCACGGCTTGAGCCCGCGCCATATTGCTCGCCCCCAAAGATCACCAAGGGCGTGCCTTGCTCTTGATAGGCCATTGCCGCGTCAAAGATCGAGGTCTGCGCGCCATCTGGGCCTTTGGTATAGCCGCCTTCAACGCCATCCAACATCTCATTCTTGATGCGGATATTGGCGAATGTGCCGCGCATCATGATCTCGTGGTTGCCACGGCGCGCGCCATAAGAGTTGAACTCGCGCACAGGCACCTGACGCTCGATCAGATATTGACCCGCAGGGGTCGTGTCCTTGAACGACCCTGCAGGGCTGATGTGGTCTGTGGTGATCATATCGCCCAAAAGCGCCAGAACCTTGGCCCCTTCGATATTCTCGATCTTTTTGGTGTCCATCGTGATGCCTTGGAAATAAGGCGGGTTCTGAACGTAGGTCGAGGTCGCAGGCCAATCATAGGTCTGCTGATCGGTGGTTTTGACGCCCTGCCATTTCTCATCGCCTTTGAACACATCGGCGTATTTGGCTTGGAACGCTTCGCGCGTCACAGTGCGCTCAACTGTTGCTGCCACTTCTTGCGTGGTTGGCCAAATATCCTTGAGATAAACATCACGGCCATCTGGGGTCTGGGCAATCGGGTCATTGGCCAGATCAATATCCATCGTGCCTGCAATCGCATAAGCCACGACCAGCGGCGGCGAGGCGAGATAGTTTGCGCGCACATCGGGGCTGATACGGCCCTCGAAATTGCGGTTACCTGACAGCACCGCGGTGGCGACCAAATCACCCTCGGCAATCGCCTCGGAAATCTCTTTCTGCAGCGGGCCAGAGTTACCGATACAGGTGGTGCAGCCATAGCCCACAAGGTTAAAGCCAACCTTATCAAGATCTTCTTGCAGGCCTGCGGCCTCAAGATAGGCAGATACAACCTGGCTGCCTGGCGCAAGCGATGTCTTGACCCATGGCTTACGGGTCAGGCCCAATTCAGCGGCCTTGCGCGCCACAAGACCTGCGCCAATCATCACATAAGGGTTCGATGTGTTGGTGCAGGAGGTGATGGACGCAATTACCACCTTGCCTGATTCCATGCTGTAATCTTCGCCTTTGACGGCGACCTGCTTGCCCAAAGGACGCTTGAACGTCTCTTCCATTTCCTTGCGGAAGGCGGATTTTGCGCTCGACAGCGCCACGTAATCTTGTGGGCGTTTTGGGCCCGAAATGGCAGGCACGATCGTGCCCATGTCCAATTCCAACGTGTCGGTATAAACGGGCGCGTAATTCGCATCGCGCCAGAACCCGTTTTCCTTGGCATAGGTTTCGACCAAGGCGATAACCTCTTCCTCGCGGCCCGTGTTGCGCAGGTAACGCAGGGTTTCATCATCAATTGGGAAGAAGCCACATGTCGCGCCATATTCAGGCGCCATGTTGGCGATGGTCGCACGATCCGCCAAAGGCAGGCGATCCAGACCTTCGCCGTAGAATTCAACGAATTTGCCAACCACGCCTTTCTTGCGGAGCATTTCCACAACTTTCAGCACAAGGTCAGTGCCTGTCGTGCCTTCCACCATTGCGCCCGTCAATTTAAAGCCAATCACTTCGGGGATCAGCATCGAGATCGGTTGACCAAGCATCGCGGCCTCTGCCTCGATACCGCCAACGCCCCATCCCAAAACAGCCGCGCCATTGACCATGGTGGTGTGGCTGTCTGTGCCAACAAGCGTATCAGGATAGGCGACCAAATCGCCGTTCTGATCCACATCCGACCAAACCGTTTTGGCCAGATATTCAAGGTTTACTTGGTGACAAATCCCCGTGCCAGGAGGCACAACGCGGAAATTGTTGAATGCGTTCTGACCCCATTTGAGGAAGGTGTAACGCTCCATGTTGCGCTCATATTCGCGATCCACATTCATCTGGAAGGCGCGCGGATTGCCAAATTCGTCAATCATCACGGAGTGGTCAATGACCAAATCCACGGGGTTCAGCGGGTTGATCTTGTCAGGGTTGCCGCCAAGCGCCTTGATCCCGTCCCGCATCGCGGCCAGATCCACCACCGCAGGCACGCCCGTGAAGTCCTGCATCAAAACGCGGGCGGGGCGATAGGCGATCTCGCGCGGGTTTTGACCACCCAACTTGGCCCATTCAGCAAAGGCCTTGATGTCATCGACACTGACCGTCTTACCATCTTCGAATCGCAGCATATTCTCAAGCACCACTTTCAACGCGGCAGGCAATTTCGAGAAATCGCCAAGCCCCGCGGCCTCAGCGGCGGCGATGGAATAATAGGCATAGGTTTTTCCCCCTGCCGTCAGGGTCTTGCGGGTCGCGGCGCTATCGTGGCCTACGGTGATGGGCATATTTGCCTCCCTCATCGAAAAAACGGGTTGAACGGTCACGGCCTTAGCCCTTGCTTTTGGATGTGGCAATGGGGGTTGGTCGCGTTTGTATGCCGTTGCATACATTTTTTCACAGGCAGGCGCAAGCATTCCTGTTTGCACGCTTTCCAAATTCTTAAATTCCGTTTAGCTGTGAAGCTATGATGTTGGAAATCACCTCTTTGGCCTGCGCGCGCGGCGCTGTGCAAGTGTTGCAAAATGTCGACCTTACCCTCTGTGCGGGCGAGGCCGTGGTGCTGCGCGGGCCGAATGGGGCGGGCAAAACCACGCTGTTGCGGATCATCGCGGGGCTGGCCCCCGCCCTGTCGGGGCAGATCAGTTGCGCCAGCGATAGCATCGCCTATAGCGGTCACGCAGACGGGATCAAAACCAGTCTAACCGTGGCGCAAAACCTGAATTTTTGGGCAGGTGTATTTGGACAGCGTGACATCACGCCTGCGCTGGATGCGTTTGATCTGCATGATCTGCGTGACCGCCCCGCAGGCGAAATGAGTGCGGGTCAAAAACGCCGCCTCAGCCTTGCGCGGCTCTTAGTGACGGGGCGCCCCATTTGGTGCCTTGATGAGCCGACAGTGTCGCTTGACCAAGAAAATGTCGCGCGCTTTGCTGCCGCCGTGCAGGCACATTTGGCCCGTGGCGGGGCCGCATTGATTGCCACCCATATTGATCTCGGGCTGGCCGAGGCGCGGATTTTCGACATCAAACCTTTCATGTGCAAAAAGCTAGCCGAGACTGACCCGTTTTCGGATTGGGGGGCGGCATGATCGGTCTTTTGATACGCGACTTGCGATTGGCCGTAAAAGCGGGGGGCGGCTTTGGCCTTGCGCTTGCTTTTTTCTTGATCGTTTCGGTTCTGGTGCCGTTCGGGATCGGGCCAGAAACGGGTTTGCTGCGCGAGGTGTCGGGGGGCGTTTTGTGGCTTGGCGCGCTTTTGGCCTGCCTTTTATCACTGGATCGGATCTTTGCCCTTGATTGGGAAGATGGCAGTCTTGAGCTTCTGGCAACCTCCCCCCTGCCCCTTGAGATGGTCGCAATCACCAAATCTGCGGCGCATTGGATCACCACGGGGCTGCCCTTGGCCTTGGTGGCGCCGCTTTTGGGGCTGTTGTTGAATTTGCCCGAAGACGGGTTTCTGTGGCTTGTCATCTCGCTTTTGGTGGGAACGCCCGCCCTTTCGGCCATTGGCACATTTGGCGCCGCTTTGACGGTGGGGATGCGGCGGGGCGGATTGTTGCTGTCGCTATTGGTGCTGCCACTTTATGTGCCCAGTTTGCTTTTTGGGTCGATGGTCGTCTCAAACGGGGCCTCTGGCGAGGCGGTTGGCACCCCTTTGGCCCTATTGGCGGCCATCAGTCTGGGCAGTTTGGCGATTTTGCCCTTTGCTTCGGCCTCTGTCCTCCGCGTCAATCTGCGCTAGGCTGCCGCTCTTTCAGCCCCTTGTGGCCTTGCGGCGCTGCGACTAATCTCCGCGCTTATGAGCATCTGGGAATACGCAAATCCGCGAAAATTTATGTCGCTGTCGGGCGCGGTTCTGCCATGGGTGACGGCCCTTGCCGTTGCGATGGTGGTGGGTGGGCTAATCTGGGGGTTTTTCTTCACCCCGAATGATTTTCGCCAAGGCGCGACTGTCAAAATCATCTATATCCATGTGCCTGCCGCGATTATGGGTTCGGGCACATGGTTTATGATGTTGGCCGCCTCGCTGGTTTGGGTCATTCGCCGCCACCATGTCAGCGCCCTCGCGGCCAAGGCCGCAGCCCCCGTTGGGATGGTGTTTACGCTGATCGGCCTGTTCACAGGCGCGGTCTGGGGGCAACCCATGTGGGGCACATGGTGGGAATGGGACCCAAGATTGACCGCCTTCTTGATCCTGTTTCTGTTCTATCTGGGCTATATGGCGCTGTGGGCGGCGGTCGAAAACCCCGATACGGCCGCAGATCTGACCGCCGTTCTTTGCCTTGTTGGCACGGTCTTTGCGGTGATTTCGCGCTATGCGATTTTGTTCTGGAACCAAGGCCTGCATCAAGGCGCATCGCTGTCGATGGATGCCGAGGAAAATGTCGCTGATGTCTTTGCCTATCCGCTTTGGATTTGCATTATCGGCTTTGGCCTTTTGTTTATCTGCCTTGTGCTGTTGCGCACGCGCACTGAAATTCGCGCCCGCCGCCTCAGCGCCCTGATTGCGCAGGAGCGGATGGCATGACAGCTTTCATCTTTCCCGATCTGGGGCCATATGCGGTCGAGGTCTTATCTGCCTATGCAGGGACATTGGCGCTTTTGCTGATCTTGGTGGCAGGCTCTGTTTGGCAGGGGCGCAAAACGCGGATCAGGCTTGAGGAATTCGAAGCGCGCCGCACGGCCAAGCGTCAAAAATCTACGGAAAACCTGTGATGAAATTTCGTCCGATGATGATTGTGCCTTTGGCCGTAACGCTTGGGTTTTTTGGGCTTGCGGCGGTGCAGCTAAGCCGCACGGAGGACGCGCGCAGTATCGGCGTTGACACGGCCGCCCTCCCCTCCACGCGTGAAGGCCGCGTAGCCCCCCATCTTGATCTAGCGGCGCTTGACGACACGCCGCTTCTGACCCGTGCCGATCTTGAGGGCAACGGGTTAATTATTCTGAATTTCTTTGCCAGTTGGTGCCCACCTTGCCGCGCCGAGCATCCAACCCTCACCGCATTGGCCGAGGCCGGAAACCCGCTATTTGGCGTAAATTATCGCGATCAATTGGGCCAAGCGCGTGCCTTTTTATCTGAATTGGGCAATCCCTATGACCGCATCGGTCGCGATGAAGAAGCGCGAAATGGACGCGATTGGGGCGTGGTTGCGATGCCCGAAACCTTCTTTATCAATTCCGAAGGTGTAGTGGTTCTGCATTTCCGAGGCCCGATCACGCAACGGGTCTTGGCCAATCAAGTGCTGCCCTCTTTGCAGGAAAAAGGCTATGACCTGGTCATACCCGAAGGGTTCGAGGCCACTGAGGGCTAATCAATAAATATAGCGGATTTGATCCGTCCAGAACCGCTCCAATCGCTTTAACGAATGGTTGATTTGACCAACACCATCCGCCATGAGAAAGCCTTGCGCCTCTAATTGCCCTGCATGCCGTTCAAAAAGTTCGGCCACGGCATTGCGCACTTCGCGCCCTTTGGGCGTCAGGCGCACCCGCACGGAACGGCGGTCAATATCGCAGCGCTGGTGGTGCATGAACCCCATATCAACAAGTTTCTTGAGGTTATAAGACACGTTCGAGCCTTGATAATAGCCGCGGCTTTTCAACTCGCCTGCTGTCACCTCATGCTCGCCGATATTGAACAAAAGCAGGGCTTGAACGGAATTGACCTCCAACATCCCCAGACGCTCAAATTCGTCCTTGATCACATCGAGAAGCAGACGATGAAGCCGCTCCACCAAGGCGAGGGATTCAAGATAGCCCGCGGCCAAGGCACGCGATCCTGCGGGAACAATGGGGGTCTCAATACTCATCTGCTACTCCGTGATTCAGTCACGACCCAACAAATGACGGCAAAAAACAAAAAACTGTTAAGTGCTGCGGTTTAATGTGGCGCGAAACTCGCGGCTGATTTGTTCGAGGAATTCTGCGATATGATCAGGCGCGGGTTTTTGCCCAGAAACCCATTGATAAAGGTCTTGATCCGCCTCCTCGAGCACCGCCTCAAACTGATCGAGCGTGGCATCATCAGCAGAGGCCAAATGCGCATCTGCCCATCCACCCAAGATCAAATCCATCTCTTTGATACCCCGATGCCATGCCCGCATCCGAAGACGCTTGAGACGGATTTCGCGGGTCTCTTGGGGGGCTGATTGGGACATAGGCGGCCTCTTCGCTGGGGGCAAACTTGCCCCTGTCTACTGCCCACCTGCCTCTTGCACCAGAGTTTGACGCAATCTTTTTTCCAACCGACCCAAGGCTTCGGAGAGTTGGGCTTGCTCAGCACGAATGCGGCGCAGGTCTTTTAGGATCGCACTGGTGTCTTCGCTCAGGGCAGATGCCTCAAACGGGCCATCAATCCCATCGCCGCGCCCTGTCAACAGCCACATAATCGACACGCCCAAAACCCCTGCCAACATCTGCAACTTATTGGCGCGGGGTTCGGCTTGGTCATTTTCCCATGCACGGATCGTCTTGGCTTTGACCCCCATGCGCCGCGCCAGTTCTGCTTGACCCATATTTGCCGCTTCGCGCGCCCCTGCCATACGATCCCCAAATGTGGCTGTATCTTCGTCATACCAGCTTGCATCTGTCTGGGGCTCATGGGTGATCACATCATCGCTCATTGCGGAGGCTCCTTTTCAAATCGGCCAACTTATTTTCACGCTGCACAGCGCGGGCGCGCGCAGCTCTCACTGTTCAACCTAAAAGGGATAAAGGCGCAGGAAATGCATATATGCGGCACTTCGCCCAACAATTCCGCGCTTGAACAGCCTTGCGCCAAACCCTAAAGCTGTGCCGCAGTGAAGTAAACCGCAGGCCCTCGCCTTTGATGCGTGCGCCGCAGAACTGGAGAAATCCAATGGCCTTTTTGTCCGACACGCTTTCGCGGGTCAAACCCTCCCCCACCATCGCCGTCTCCAACCTCGCCGCAGAGCTGAAGGCGCAAGGCAAAGATGTGATTGGGCTTGGCGCGGGTGAGCCTGATTTTGACACCCCCCAAAACATCAAAGACGCGGCCAAAGCCGCGATTGATGCGGGTCGGACCAAATATACTGCGGTGGATGGTATTGCCGAACTCAAGCAGGCGATCTGCAAGAAATTCGAGCGGGAAAATGGCCTAAGCTATAAACCCTCGCAAGTGTCGGTGGGCACGGGCGGCAAGCAAATTCTTTACAATGCGCTGATGGCCACCTTGAACCCCGGCGATGAGGTGATCATCCCTGCCCCCTATTGGGTGAGCTACCCCGATATGGTTCTGCTTGCAGGCGGCACCCCTGTGATCGCAACGGCCACGATTGAAACGAATTTCAAACTGACACCCGAGGCGCTTGAGGCGGCCATCACCCCTAAGACCAAATGGTTCATTTTCAACAGCCCCTCGAACCCCACAGGTGCGGGATATACCCGCGCTGAGTTGAAGGCGCTGACCGATGTGTTGCTGCGCCATCCTCATGTCTGGATCATGTCGGATGATATGTATGAGCATCTGGTCTTTGACGGCTTTGAATTCTGCACCCCCGCCGAAGTGGAGCCCGCCCTTTACGAGCGCACCTTGACCTGTAACGGCGTCTCCAAGGCCTATGCGATGACTGGGTGGCGGATCGGCTATGCGGCAGGCCCCGAGAACATGATTGGCGCGATGCGCAAAATCCAAAGTCAGTCCACCTCGAACCCCTCATCGGTCAGCCAATGGGCCGCTGTTGAGGCGCTCAATGGCCCGCAGGATTTCTTGGCGGATAACGTTGCGCTGTTCTTGCGCCGCCGCAATCTGGTGGTTGAGATGCTGAACGCGGCAGAGGGCATCACCTGCCCAACACCAGACGGGGCATTTTATGTCTATCCGTCCATTGCAGGCTGCATCGGCAAGACCAGCCCCGCTGGCAAAAAGATCGAAACGGATGAAGATTTCGCAACAGCCCTTCTCGAGGAAGAAGGCGTGGCTGTGGTCTTTGGGGGGGCCTTTGGCCTATCGCCCAATTTCCGCGTGTCCTATGCGACATCGGATGACAATCTACGCGAGGCGTGCAGCCGCATCCAACGCTTCTGCGCAGGCCTGAAATAATCTTTGTTCTGTGAACAACTCCCCACCCGCAGCAGCGCCGCAAGCGCCTGCTGCGGGTGGCACACAAATCCCCCATAAATCAACGCCACAGCGCAAGGTCACTTGACCTTTTGACCAAAGCCGCGCAGGGTCATACGGCTGTATAACTGGGGTATCTGTGTCGTTGGGGGGCCATGGCCGAGCTGCCTGAATTTTATTTCCGTGTGCGTGAAAACGGGGCATCGGTGTTTCGGGTCGATACCGAAAACCGCCACCGCCGTATTGAAATGCACGAGATTGCCATGGTGAATATCCGCAATGGCAATATCAAAGCGCATGGCGCGCATGAGTTAACCGCAGACGAGACCACCGCCATAACCCAATGGATGGAGGCGCGCCGCGCCCTGCTCAAGCGCCGTGACCTCGATGACATTCACCGCACCATCGACCATCTCAACGAAACGGCACATTGGGCGCAATCCCGCGCCGATGATGAGGATCTCGAGGATTTCACCGATCGCTTGCTTTTGGCGATGCATGATCTGCGCAGCGTTTTGGTGCGCAAGAAGGCCGAACGGGTCAATCGCGCTCAGTCGCGATAATAATTCGTCACCAAATCCAAATCTTTGCGCGGCCCCGTAATACGACATTGGCACTGCCACTGCCGCGGCAGTGCCTCAAACTGATAGCGTAAGATGTAGAGATCAGGGGCACAGTCATGGCGCGCAGGGTGATCCGCGGCGCGAATGAGGTGAAAGGGGCGGGTATCGTCAAAATCCACTTGCCAACCCTCTGGGACGCGCCGCCAAATATAGCGCCGCTCCGCCTCAAAGATTTGACCCGCGCCATAGTTCAAACGCCCTGCCTCGTGATAGTGCAGGACACCATCCTCAGCGGGGGTGAACCGCGCATGCCCTTCGAAATGACCTTGCATTTCTGCGCGGTGGTCGTGGATCTCGCGCGCGACCCGCCACGCTCCTGCCAGCGCGTCACTTTCTGGTATCAAGGCGCAATGATCCAATTTGGCCTCCCTCATGGTCGCAGGCGGTCGAAAAGCGGTTTCCCCTTCTGTGACATTTAGATTAGAAGGCGCGCAACCCCTTTGAAACTGCATTACAGAAGGTTCGCCCATGATCCCCCGCTATGCCCGCCCTGAAATGGTTGCCATTTGGTCGCCCGAAACCAAATTCCGCATCTGGTATGAGATCGAAGCCCATGCCTGCGATGCGCAGGCCGAGCTTGGCGTGATCCCCCGCGAAAACGCCGCCGCCGTTTGGAAGGCCAAGGATGTAGAATTCGATGTGGCCCGCATTGACGAGATTGAAGCTGTCACCAAGCATGATGTGATCGCCTTTCTTACCCATTTGGCCGAGCATATCGGGTCTGAGGATGCGCGGTTCGTGCATCAGGGCATGACCTCATCAGACGTTCTGGACACCACGCTGAACGTGCAGCTTGTGCGCGCGGCGGATATTTTGCTGGCGGATCTGGATAAGGTCTTAGCCGCGCTCAAAACCCGCGCGATGGAGCATAAAGACACCGTTCGGATTGGCCGCAGCCACGGCATTCACGCAGAACCCACCACAATGGGCCTGACCTTTGCCCGCTTCTATGCAGAAATGGATCGCAACAAGGCCCGCCTGCAAGCCGCGCGTGCCGAGATCGCAACGGGTGCGATTTCAGGCGCAGTTGGCACATTCGCCAATATCGACCCCGCCGTTGAAGAGCATGTCTGCAAAATGATGGGCCTTTCGCCTGAGCCGATTTCAACCCAAGTGATCCCGCGCGATCGTCACGCGATGTTCTTTGCCACGCTTGGCGTCCTTGCAAGCAGCATTGAGAATATCGCAATCGAAATCCGTCATATGCAACGCACCGAAGTGCTTGAGGCAGAAGAATTCTTCTCTGCGGGGCAAAAGGGCTCCTCTGCAATGCCGCATAAGCGCAACCCTGTCTTGACCGAAAACCTGACAGGCCTTGCGCGGCTTGTGCGAATGGCGGTGATCCCCGCAATGGAAAATGTCGCGCTTTGGCACGAGCGGGATATCTCGCACAGTTCAGTAGAGCGCGGGATTGCCCCTGATGCCACCATCACCTTGGATTTCGCATTAAACCGCTTGGCGGGCGTTGTCGAAAAACTGGTGATCTATCCCGAAACCATGCTTGCCAATATGAACAAGTTTAAGGGTTTGGTGATGTCGCAGCGCGTGCTTTTGGCGTTGACCCAAGCGGGCGTCAGCCGCGAAGACGCCTATCGCCTTGTCCAACGCAACGCGATGAAAGTCTGGGAGCAAGGGGCTGATTTCAAAACCGAACTTCTCGCAGATGCCGAAGTGACCGCCGCATTGAGCGCCGCAGAAATCGAAGAGAAATTCGACCTCGGCTATCACACCAAACACGTAGACACGATTTTCAAGCGCGTTTTTGGCTAAGGGCCAAAGACGGCAGCACCAGTGACAAACCCCGCCCCTCAAAGGCGGGGTTTTCATTTTAAATCGTGTAAAATCCTGCACATAACATCACGTTTTGACCTCTGCATGCTAGGCAATGATTAAGGATTTGCCGCCACATTCGCCCATGGGTGAAGCGAGATCTGGGTGATGCGCATGGATATGCTGTCGGATGATACAGAGAATATGGCCGTTGCAGGGCGGGTCAAAGACCCCTTGAGCGGTGCAAGTTTTTCAGAAACGCAGGAGGAAGAAATCCTTGGGCCTGCCGCGATGGCAATCCAAGGCCTGCCTTCGCGCGCCGCGCGGGTGCGGCCGCTGAAACCCTCGCAAAAGGCGGCAGTGATTGTGCGTCTGCTTCTGTCGCAGGGACTTACCCCCTCGATTGACCGCCTGCCCCCAGAACACCAAGAAACCCTTGCATTGACCATGTCGCGTTTGGGGCCGATCAACCGCGACACGCTTTATGCCGTGATCCGCGAATTTGCCGAAGCCTTGGATGATCTGGCACTGACCTTTCCCAGTGCCCTGCCCGATGCCGTGCAACTGTTGGAACAGCACCTCTCCCCCAATGCCGCAGAGAACCTGAAATCCAAAGCTGCCGCAGGGGATGGGTCAGACCCGTGGCCCATTTTGGCCGCCATGCCCGCCGAACGGCTTGCCCCGCTTTTGGTGCATGAAAGCGCCGAGGTTTGCGCCATTTTGCTTTCAAAAATTGGCGTGGCTAAGGCCGCCGAAATTCTGGAAGGCCTGCCCGAGGATCGCGCGCCACAAGTGGCCCATGCAATCTCCCTCACATCGACTGTGACCCCAACGATGGTTGAGAAAATCGGCAAGGCCCTATTAAAACAAATGCAATCTCAGCCACGTTCAGTGTTCAAGGCATCCGCAGTCGAACGTGTTGGGGCCATGCTCAACGCTGCGCGCGGCACAGCGCGCGAGGCGATCCTCAAAGGGTTGATGGAACGCGATGCCGCCTTCGGCGAGGATGTGAAGCGTGCCATCTTTACCTTCGAGCATATTCCACGCCGTTTGGATGCCAAAGATGTGGCCAAGGTTATGCGTAAAGTGGATGGTGAAACCATGCTGACCGCCTTGGCCGCTGGTTTGAAATCCTGCCCCGCGGTGGTGGAGTTCTTGCTTGGCAATATGTCCAAACGCTTGGCCGAACAAATCCGCGAAGATGCCAATTCCCGCGAAACCCCGCGCCTTGAGGAAGGGGAGGCCGCAATGAACAGCGTCATTGCCGCGATCCGTGACTTGGAGGAGGCAGGCGAATTGCGCCTAATCCCGCCCGAGGAATAAACGCCCTTAGCCCGCGTTACTGCGCAGCACGGCACCAGGGTTCATGATGCCTTGCGGGTCAAGCGCGGCCTTGATCGCGCGCATGGCGGCCAATTTGGCAGGGTCGCCATAGCGCTCAAGGTCATCGACCTTCAGCCGCCCGATCCCATGTTCGGCAGATACGGATCCGCCCATCTCATGCACCAGATCATGCATGGCGCGCTTGATCACATCGCGCTCGGCCAGATGATCGGAACGCGTTTTGCCTGGCATGGGGAAGATGTTGTAATGTAAATTCCCATCCCCCATATGGCCAAAGCAATTATGGCGGAAATCCCCGATCTCGGCGATGCGCGCAGGAATGTCAGCAATGAATTGCGGCACCAGCCCCACGGGTAAGGAAATGTCATGGGAACTGACCGCGCCGATGCGCCGATTGGCCTCGGGGATATTTTCACGCAAGGCCCAGAAATCATCCCGCTGCGCCATGGATTGGGCAATCACCCCATCACTGACCAAATCCGCCTCAAAAGCACGGGCAAATAGCCCCTCCAACAGCGCGGCGGGATCTTGCCCCGCGCCAAGGCCCAAATCGATCAAGACGCACCATTCGGGGATGTCATCAAAAGGTTGACGCAAATCTGGCCCGACCTCGGCCAAGAAATCAAACCCTTGGCGGTGCATCAATTCAAAGGCCGAAAGCCCCTCGCCCACCATATCCTGCGCCATTCGCAACAAAGACAGGGCCGCTCGTGGATCAGGCACCGCCATCAGCGCCGCGCCTTGTGCCGCAGGCTCAGGGAAAAGCCGCAAACTGGCCGCTGTAATGATGCCCAATGTGCCCTCAGAGCCAATCAACAAATGGCGCAGATCATAGCCCGTGTTATTTTTACGCAGAGGCGACAGCCCGTGAAAAATGCTTCCATCGGGCATCACCGCCTCAATGCCCAAAACCAAATCCCGTGCATTGCCATAACGCAGAACATTCACCCCGCCCGCATTGGTCGCCAAAAGGCCGCCTATGCGCGCCGATCCTTGGCTTGCAAGGCTTAAGGGGAAAAGCAGCCCCGCCTTTTGCGCGGTCGCGTGAATATCAGCCAAGATAACACCCGCCTCAACGGTTAGGCTGCGCCCATCTTCGTCCATGGCGCGGATCGCGCGCATCCGCTCGAGTGATAAAATCACGCCATGATCAAAATTTTCAGACAGCTGCCCACCGACCAAGCCCGTGCCGCCACCATAGGGGATCACCGCCACCCCATATGCCGCACAGGCGCGCAGGGCCAAAGCAACCTCCTCGGTAGAGCGCGGTGCCAAAACAGCCGCAGCTTGGCCCTGCCACCGCCCACGCGGTTCCTCAAGATAGTTCGGGGTCGCCTCGCGCCAGATATCTGCGGGCAAATCGCCCTTCACCGCGTCAAGTTTTGATGAAGCTGTCACGCCTGTCCCCCTTACACCCACAAAGCCTTAGCCCACTTCGGTGCGGCCACGGCGGTCACTGCGCAAATTGGCGTAAAGCACATGATTGCGCCAGCGCCCATTGATCTGCAAATAGCTTTGCGCGACCCCCTCATATTTATAGCCGCATTTCTCCAAAAGACCACGGGAAGGGGTGTTTTCAGGCAAACAGGCGCTTTCGATACGGGAGAGATCAAGACGGGTAAAAGCATAGTGGATCAAGGCCACCACCGCCTCGCGCATATATCCGTTGCGCGCATATGGCTGCCCAATCCAATAGCCAATCGTTCCCGCCTGCGCGGGGCCACGGCGAATATTGTCCAATGTGACCGCGCCAAGCAGGCGTTGGTCTTCGCGGCGGATCAAAAACAGCGGCAGCGCGCTTTCTTCCGATGAGGCACGCTGTGCCCAATAGACCCGCGCAGAAAAGCTTTTTCGGGTCAGATGATCCGATGACCAAGCAGGCTCCCATGGCTGCAGAAAGGATGCTGATGCCTCGCGCAATCCCGCCCAGTGGCGATAATCCTCATGCAGAGGCAGGCGCAGGGTCATGCGCTCGGTTTCAATGGCAAGTTTCGGCCGCCGCCTCAGCATCAAGCCGCCAAACGCTGCGTCAATTGCGCGTAATCAGGCGCTTTGCTGACGGGCCCATAAAGCGCCAAGGCAAGCGCACCGCTTTCGGCAATCCCTGCGCCAAAGTCACGAATATGCGCAAGGCTGACCGCATCAATCCGCGCCACAGTTTCCTCTAGGGGCGGCACGCGATCCCAGATGGCCAAAACCCGTGCCAGACGTTCAGCGCGGGAAGATGGGCTTTCAAGCCCCATCAAAAGCCCCGCTTTCATCTGCGCGCGCGCGCGATCAAGCTCGGCTTGGTTCAAATCACTCGCGGCGCGCTTGATCTCATCCATGCTCAAAAGCGCCAAATCCCCCACATCCTTGCCGCCCGTGCCTGCGTAAATGGTGAGAAGGCCCGTTTCATCAAAGGCCCCTACTTGGGCAAAAATCGAATAGCACAGACCACGCTTTTCGCGCAGCTCTTGGAAAAGGCGCGAGGACATGCCCCCGCCAAGCGCGCTTGCGTAAATCTGCGCGGTATAGATGTCGTCAGACCGATATCCTGGTGTTTCAAAGGCCATCGCAATATGGGCCTGTTCCAGTTTCTTGACCTTGCGGAATTCTCCGCCTGCAAATTGCGCCAAAGGTGCTGGGGCCGCGCGGCGTGAGGGCAAATGGCCAAAATTCTCTTCGGCCAGTCGCACGATCTGCGCGTGATCCACCGCCCCTGCGGCCGATAGGATCATCTGATCGGGGCCATAATGTTCGGTCACGAATTGGCTGAAATCCTCGCGACCAAAGCCGCGCACCCGCTCACTGGGGCCAAGAATGGTGCGCCCAAGCGGTTGGTTGGGATAGGCCGTTTCCTGAAGCCAGTCGAAAATCACATCATCAGGCGTGTCATTCGCCTGACCGATTTCTTGCAGGATGACGCCCCGCTCAACCTCGATCTCGCGCGGATCAAACACAGGGTTCAGCACGATATCGGCAATCATATCAAGGGCAAGGGCCACATCTTGTTCCAGAACGCGCGCGTAATAGGCGGTGACTTCGCGCGAGGTATAGGCGTTGATATAGCCGCCTACATCTTCGATCTCCTCGGCGATTTGCAGCGCGCTGCGCCGTTTCGTGCCCTTAAACGCCATATGTTCAAGGAAATGCGCGATGCCGTTTTGCTCGACCCGCTCATGGCGCCCGCCTGCGGACACCCAAACCCCGATTGCCGCGGATTGAAGCCCCTCCATCCGTTCGGTGATCACCCGCAACCCGTTGGAGAGTTGGTGCATCTCAACACTCATGCGGCCACCTTTTCGCGGATCAACGCCTCTAGGGCGGCAAGGTCATTTGGCACGCGCTGCACCCGTTCGGAACGCTCGAACAAATCTGCCATATGGGGCGGCAATGCGGGGCGGATGCCCGTTGCCGCCTCGACCGCATCGGGGAATTTCGCAGGATGCGCTGTGGCCAATGTAACCATCGGGGTCGTCCCAAGGTGCTCTTGGGCCACATGAACCCCGACTGCGGAATGGGGGCAAAGCAGCTCACCCGATGTTGACAGGCAAGATGTGATCATCGCGGATGTCTCATCCTCGCTTGCACGACCCGAGGCAAAGATGTCCCGCAAAGCCTCAAGCGCGCCTTGGCTGATGTCAAACCCGCCTTCAGATTTCAACGCAGCCATGGACTGCACAACCGCGCCTGCGTCACGACCATATGCATCAAACAATGCCCGCTCAAAGTTGGATGACACTTCGATATCCATCGAAGGGCTGATTGTGGCCTGCACACCGCCCATATGATAGCCGCCCGTGCGCAAGGCGCGATCCAAAATGTCATTGCTATTGGTCGCCACCACAAGACGATCAATCGGCAGACCCATTTGGCGCGCGATATAGCCCGCAAAAATATCGCCGAAATTGCCAGTCGGCACGGTAAAGCTGACGGCACGATGTGGGGCGCCAAGGCTGACTGCGGCGGTGAAATAATAAACAACCTGCGCCATGACACGCGCCCAGTTGATCGAGTTCACCCCTGCCAAGCGCACCTCATCGCGAAAGGTGAGATCATTGAACATATCTTTGAGCCGCGCCTGCGCATCGTCAAATGTGCCGTCAATGGCCAACGCATGGGCATTGGCCTCGGTGACAGTGGTCATTTGGCGGCGCTGCACCTCGGACACACGGCCATGGGGGAACAGGATGAACACCGACACCGCATCAAGCCCACGAAATGCCTCCATCGCGGCAGAGCCTGTATCGCCGGACGTTGCCCCCACAATGGTCACATGCTGCCCGCGTTTGGTCAGGCTATGCTCAAACATTTGCCCAATCAGCTGCATCGCAAAATCTTTGAACGCCAAGGTGGGGCCGTGGAACAATTCCATCAGGAAATGATTGGGTGCCAATTCCTTGAGCGGGGCGCGGCTTGCGTGGCGAAAGCCCTGATAGGCGCGGGTGATGATATCGCCAAATTCACTCTCGCTGAATGTATCTCCCACAAAGGGGCGCATCACGCGAAAGGCGACCTCCTCATAAGGCAGACCCGCCATTGCGGCGATCTCCGCATGGCTCAACTGTGGGACGCTTGCGGGCACATACAGCCCCCCATCACGGGCAAGCCCCGTCAACATGGCGTCCTCAAATGTCAGTTCAGGCGCTGTGCCGCGTGTCGAGATGTAGCGCATGGTTATTGTCCCTTCAAAGCGTTCTGTGCCTGATACGCCACAGAAGATAGGCTGTCATCCCCAACCATACCGCTGCAAGCGAAAACCATGTCACCGCATATTGCAAATGGTCATTGGGGATGGCGGATGTGTCCACGGGCATCGGTGTCAGGTCTGCCTCTGGCGGGGTGCCGTCACGCAGCACCACAAGATAGGGGTCTGTGCCAAGCACCGCGGCCATATCCGCCACATCGCGCGCGAACCAGATATTTGCGGCGCGGTCATTATCGGGGGTCGAGCTGTTGCGGTCATCTGGCCAATGCAGGTTACCCGTGAGGGCAAAGCGGCCTTCTTGCGCAGAACGCATCTCATCGGCTACGGGCAAAAACCCACGATCCACCAGGATACGGCGCCCCGTCAGATCATCCTCAAACCCTGAGATCAGGCGATAGCCCGCCCCCACGCCCTTGCGGCTGACCAAGACGCGCAGCGTGTCCTCTGCCCCGCGGATAAACTGCCCCTCAAGCATCACAGGCAAATACCGATCACGGATCGCATCGGGCGCTTCGGGCAAGGTCACTGCTTCGGCAACAATCCGCGCCTCGATATCGGCCAACACGCCCTGCTTCCAAGACAAACGTTGGCTCTGCCACACGCCAAGCGCAATCAGGATAGCGGCCCCCGCAACCCCGAATGACAGAACCGAGAAAATCGCAACGCGCGAATGTGTCATAGCACCTCTCATAGATGGCGGGTCGAACGAGAAACGGCCCGCCTTTGTGATGGCGGGCCGTTCCAAAATTAGGTGATCACGCGGGATCAGCTCAGCCGCCAATGCCCCAAATATAGACTGCGGCAAACAAGAACAACCAGACCACATCAACAAAGTGCCAATACCATGCAGCCGCTTCGAAGCCGATATGTTTCTCTGCGGTGAAATGGCCGCTGCGCACGCGCAGATAGCAGATGAACAGGAAGATTGTGCCGATGATCACGTGCATCCCGTGGAAACCCGTTGCAAGGAAGAAGGTCGAGAAGAACTTATCCCCGCCGAATGTCCAGTCTTTGTGAACCAGCAATTCCCAGTATTCATAGGCCTGAAGCGCCGTAAAGAACAGGCCCAGCACAACACCGATCAAAAGGCCCCATTCGACATCCTTGCGGCTTTCATTGTGCACCAACGCGTGGTGCGCCCAAGTCACCGCCGCGCCCGACAGAAGCAACACCAGCGTGTTGATCAAAGGCAAGTGCCAGACATCCATCTGATAGAAACTTGGCTGCACATATTGCGACCCGACATATTCATTCATCGGGTAAATCGCGTGTTTAAAGAACGCCCAGAACCATGCGACAAAGAACATGGCTTCGGACATGATGAACATGATAAAGCCATAGCGCAGGCCAATCCGCACAACGGGGGTGTGATCGCCTTGGTTGCTTTCCGCGACCACATCCGACCACCAGCCGAACATCACGTAAAGGACGGCCACAAGGCCCATCAGGAACATCCACGGGCCAGAACCGTGCATCCACAGCACGCCGCCCGTAAGCATTACAAAAGCCCCAACGGCAGCAATCAGCGGCCAGAGCGAGGGCGAAATGATATGATAATCATGGTTCTTTGCATGGGCCATCTGTTTTGGTCCTTCGCTTTCGGTCATTCAGTTGTGCCGCTCAGGGCGGCAAGGTCTTCGGTTATATCCATAACATGAAATGTATAGGACAGGGTAATTTCTTGTGTGTCATAGGCCTCGTCATCCTCAAGGATTTCGGGGTCTACGAAAAAGGTCACAGGCATTTCGACCCGCTCACCTGGTTGTAGCACCTGCTCGGTGAAACAGAAGCAGGCGATTTTCGCAAAATAAGCGCCCGCCGTATAGGGCAGCACGTTATAGCTCGCAGTGCCTGCCACCACTTCATCGGTCGGGTTATAGGCCTCGTAAAACACCAAGGCTGTTTCGCCTAAGCGGACATCAATTTCGCGCTGCATGGGGCGGAATTCCCACGGCATGTCGCGCGCGGTGCTTGCATCAAAGCGCACAGTGACGATGCGATCAGACACCACCGCGCTTTCAGTATCCGCAACTTGCGTGGTGCCGCCATAGCCCGTGACACGGCAAAAGAGATCGTAAAGCGGCACAGCCGCCCATGCCATCGCCCCCATAAAGACGATGACACCCAGCAGGCTGTAAACAGTTTTACGGTTTTGTGTCATTGCTGCGTGCCTCCTGATTGCCCCTCTTGCGCAGGGGTCATCGACACGCGCGGTTGATGATCAAAGGCCTCCATCTTGGAGCCTTCACGGATTTTTGCCACCGTCATCCCAAAAACGATCACGCAAAAGGCAACAAGGCTCAGCCCCACGCCGATATTACGGCTCAGGCGGCGCTTGTGCATATCGCTTTGCTCACGGATCGCCATAGCTTACCACCCCCCCAATGACAGACCTGCGGCGCGCAGGGCAATATCGCCCAAGATCGCGCAGAAATGCAGGAAAAGGTAATAGAGGGAAAAGCGGAAGAATTTCTTTTCAGTCGCATAGCCATCGGCCTCTGCCGCATCTTCGCTGCGGGCACGGATATCCCATGCGCCCTTCAAGAAGATCAGGTTCAGAACCACCGCTGCCGCCATGTAGAGCGGGCCGCCAATTTGCGTCACACCAATGCCAAGCGCCACAGGCGCCAAAAGCACAGTGTAAATCCAGATATGGCGGCGGGTCGCCGCGCGCCCATGGGTCACCGTCAGCATCGGCACATCGGCCTTGTGGTAATCCGACTTCATAAACAAGGCCAAGGCCCAGAAATGCGGCGGCGTCCACATGAAGATCAAGCCGAACATCAGCATAGAGGCCAGCGAAACATCACCCGTTACAGCCGCCCATCCCACCATAGGGGGAAAGGCCCCTGCCGCACCACCAATGACGATGTTTTGCGGGGTCGCGCGTTTCAGCCACATCGTGTAAATCACAACGTAGAAAAAGATGGTAAAGGCCAAGAGCCCCGCCGCAACCCAATTGGTCGCAAGGCCAAGGAACACGACCGACATGACCGAGAGCGCAAGACCGATCTGAAACGCCTCTTGCGCGGTGACACGCCCAGACGGCACAGGGCGCGAGGCGGTGCGCTTCATAACGCGGTCAATATCGGCATCATACCACATATTCAGCGCGCCAGACGCCCCCGCACCAATGGCGATGAACAAAATGGCACAGAAAGAGATGAACAAAGACTGCGCCTCGGGCGCCGCGACAATGCCAACAAAAGCGGTGAACACCACCAAAGACATCACGCGTGGCTTAAGCAGCAGCACATAATCCCCAAAGCTTGCTTCTTTGGGTTCCAGTTCAGCGGGTTTCGCCGATTTGGTGGTGATATCAATGGATGCATCGCTCATCTGCGGGCGCGTCCTTTGGGGGGTTATTTGCGAAATCGCCAAGCCACCTGATTGCGCGGGTGGCTTGGCAGAAGCTTTGCTGCGCTTATTGCGCCGCGGCCAGTTCCACAACCTGTGGCGCACGCGCATCTACGGAGGCGAAATCGCTGATCTCGCCGCGTGTCCATGCGTCATATTCCTCAGGGGTCACTGCGAAGACGGTGATGGGCATGTAGGCGTGGTTCACGCCGCATAGCTCCGAACACTGCCCGAAATAGATGCCTTCACGGCCAGGCTCAACATTGAACCACAGCTGCGCAAGGCGGCCCGGGATTCCGTCCTGCTTCACACCGAAGGCGGGAATTGTCCAAGAATGGATCACATCTGCGCCCGTGACCTGAACCACAACATCGCGGCCTGTTGGCACAACCATCGCTGTGTTGGTGGCCAGCAGATATTCATCGCTTGTGTAACCATAATCGGCCAATTCATCTTCGGCCAACATGAAGCTGTCAAAAACAATGTCATGCTGCGGGTATTCGTAGCCCCAATACCACTGGTAGCCTGTTGCCTTGATCACCACTTCGCCATCAGGAATGGTCTGCTGCTTGAACAACACAGGCAGTGAGAAGCCGCCGATCACAAACAAGATGATCATTGGCACGACTGTCCAGATGATCTCGATCTTGCGGTTGTGGGTGAAAGTTGCAGGTTTTGGGTTCGCACGGCGATTGTGGCGCAGGATGGAATAGACCATCAATGCGGTCACGAAGATAACAATCGCGGTGATAATCACCAAAAGCAGAGTATCTAACATGCGAACGTCATGCGCCAATTCGGTCACGCCTGTTTGCATATTCACACCACCTAGATGGGGTGCGCCGATAATCTCCAAACCATCGCGCAACGCCTGCGCAGATGCACCACCCGTCAGGGCAAATGTTGCCGCTGCTGCGGCCCAAAAGCTTGAGAGCTTGGTACGAAGTGCCATTGTCATGTCGTCCTGTTTTTTCGTGATGCCCGTTTAAGGTCTGTGACATCCCGTTGCGTTCAAAGCTGCAAGAACCATATAGAGGGTTACATTACAAGACATTGGATAAAAATGTCTCACCCTTGGGAAAGTTGATTTGGATCATTTTCACGGCTCACATGGGGTGATTATGCTGCCGTCGCGGCGGCGGAACGCGGGCCAAGTGCCCAATTTTGAAAGGAATTTGCGTGTCTGATCGTGCCAGTAGCTTCCGTCCCTTCGAGACATCCCTCGACCAAGAGGCCGCCCTGCGACTGTTGCGCGCAACCCTGACAGGGGCAGAAGACGGAGAGTTATTTCTCGAAAGAAAACGATCTGAGGCCTTGGTTTTCGATGATGGGCGGATCAAGACCGCCTCTTATGACGCAAGCGAGGGATTCGGGCTGCGCGCGGTCTTGGGGGAGGTTTCGGCCTATGCCCATGCGACCGAGTTAAGCGAAGCGGCCCTGTCCCGCGCCAGTGACACTGCCCGCATGGCCATTCGCCAAAGCGGCGGGATCATGGCCGCCCCCCCACAAGGCACCAACCGCCACCTCTACATGCCCAATGACCCAATGGATGGCAGCAGCTTTGAGGCCCGCATTGATCTATTGAGCGAGATTGACGCCTATACCCGCGCCCTTGATCCGCGCGTTGTGCAAGTGTCTGTATCGCTTGCCGCCTCGCATCAAGAGGTCGAAATCCTGCGCCCTGAGGGACAAGTGTTGCGCGATGCACGGCCTTTGGTGCGCCTGAATATCTCGGTTATTGTCGAGGCAAAGGGCCGCCGTGAAAGTGGCTCGGCAGGCGGTGGGGGGCGGTTTGCGATTGACCGCGTCATGGCCCCTGCGCATTGGCAATCGGTTGCACGTGAGGCCCTGCGCGTGGCCTGCGTGAACCTCGACAGCGTCCCTGCCCCTGCGGGCGTGATTGATGTGGTGCTGGGGCCAGGCTGGCCGGGTATCCTACTGCACGAGGCTGTGGGGCATGGGCTAGAGGGGGATTTCAACCGCAAAGGCCAATCCGCCTTCGCAGGTCTGATGGGGCAGCAAGTGGCGGCCAAAGGCGTGACTGTTTTGGACGATGGCACGCTGCCTGATCGGCGTGGATCCATTTCGATTGATGATGAGGGCACGCAAAGCCAAGCCACCCCGCTCATTGAGGACGGAATTTTGGTTGGCTACATGCAAGACCGCCAATCTGCCCGCCTGATGGGTGTGGCTGCGACAGGGAATGGGCGGCGCGAATCTTATGCCCACCCCCCGATGACGCGGATGACCAACACCTATATGCTTGGCGGCGACAGCGCGTCTGCCGATATTTTGGCGGATTTGAAAGACGGGATTTATGCGGTTGGCTTTGGCGGCGGGCAGGTTGACATCACCAATGGCAAATTCGTTTTTTCCTGCACCGAGGCCTATCGCGTGCAAAACGGCCAGATCGGGGCGCCTGTCAAAGGGGCCACGCTCATCGGGGATGGGGCCACTGCGCTGAAGCAAATCCGCGCGATTGGCAATGATATGGCCCTAGATCCGGGCATGGGGAATTGCGGCAAAGCGGGGCAATGGGTGCCTGTGGGGGTCGGTCAACCCACATTGATGATTGGCGGTCTGACAGTCGGCGGTTCGGCCTGATCCTGCATTAACGCCTTCTCAACCAAGCTGCGTGTAGGGCTGCGGCATGACAGATCATGCCGCCCCTTCTGCTGCTCTCCCTCCCCCGTCCGATGACACGGCCGAACGCTTGGCGCGGCTGCGGTTGATCCGCTCGCCAAAAGTTGGGCCTGTGACCTATCGGCGATTGATTGCCGAATATGGATCGGGGGCCGATGCCTTGGCGGCCCTGCCACAGATTGCGGCCAAGGCGGGTGTGTCAGGCTATGCGGTCTATTCCAAATCTGCGGCACAGGTCGAAATTCGCGCGGCGCAAAGCTGTGCGGCCCGCGCCCTGTTTTTGGGTGAGGCGGCCTATCCTGCAACCCTTGCCGCACTGTCCGATGCCCCGCCTTTTCTGTGGGCCATTGGCGATCTTGATCTGCTCACCCGCCCAATGGTCGGCATGGTGGGCACGCGCAATGCGTCAGCGCTTGGGTTGCGGATGGCGCGCGCGGTGGCACGCGACTTGGGCCAAGCGGGGATTGTGACCGCCTCAGGCCTTGCCCGCGGCATTGATACAGCTGTGCATCAAGCAAGCCTCGGCACAGGCACGGTCGCGGTCATGGCAGGCGGGGTGGATGTGATCTATCCGCCCGAAAACGCCGAACTTGCGGCGCAAATCGGTTTGCGCCTGTCTGAGATGCCGATGGGCCGCGCGCCCCAAGCGCGCCATTTCCCAAGGCGCAATCGCATCATTTCAGGGCTATCGCGGGGCATTGTGGTGATTGAGGCCGCATTAAGATCAGGGTCGATGATCACCGCGCGCATCGCCGCTGAACAGGGGCGCGAGGTGATGGCCGTGCCGGGGCATCCGCTCGACACCCGCGCATCGGGGTGTAATCTTTTGCTGCGCGAAGGGGCGCATCTCATCCGCGAGGCGCGCGATGTCCTCGTGGCGCTTGATCTGGAGGGGGCTTTTACCCGCGCCCCTGCCAGCGCAGAGCCGCCCGACCCTGCAGCAGCGCGCGACATCACCCATCACGACAGCCCCCACGCAATGATCCTGTCGTTCATCGGCGCAGGCGCGGTCAGCGAGGATCATCTGGCCCGTGTGAGCGCCCTGTCCAGCGCCGATCTCGCCCGCCATTTGACCGAGTTGGAGCTTGCAGGTGAGATCACCCGCAGCGCAGGCGGCATGGTGGCGCGCAGTGATCATAGCGCCGCAGAACCTGCCGCACAGAGACACCAAACCGCAGCCTAGATGCCACAAAAATAGGGTGATCGTGACAGGGGTGCATTGACAAACCCTGCACAAGACCAAATGTTGCGCGACCTAAGACCGATTACATTTCCATAAAAAGTTAGGTTGCCACTCATGCCCGTTGTCGTTGTCGAATCGCCCGCCAAGGCCAAGACGATCAATAAATATCTGGGCGCGAATTATACGGTTTTGGCCTCCTACGGCCATGTGCGCGACCTGCCCCCCAAGGATGGCTCAGTCGATCCTGACGCAGGGTTTGAGATGAAATGGGAGGTCGCCACCGATAGCAAAAAGCACATCAAGGCGATTGTGGATGCGCTGAAATCTGACCCCGATTTGATCCTTGCCACCGACCCTGACCGCGAGGGTGAAGCGATTTCTTGGCACTTGCTTGAGGCGTTGACGCAGAAAAAGGCACTTAAGAAAGACACGCCCGTGCGCCGCGTTGTGTTCAACGCAATCACGAAAACCGCTGTGACCCAAGCGATGGAGGCCCCGCGCGAGGTCGATATGGAATTGGTCGATGCCTATTTGGCACGGCGGGCGTTGGATTATTTGGTAGGGTTCACCCTTAGCCCCGTTTTGTGGCGCAAATTGCCCGGATCAAAATCAGCAGGCCGTGTGCAATCCGTCTGCCTGCGTCTGATCGTTGAGCGCGAAATGGAAATCGAGGCCTTCCGCGCCCAAGAATATTGGTCAGTGCGCGCGGGCCTTGTGACGCCGCGCGGACAGGGGTTTGAGGCGCGTTTGACCCATTTTGGGGGCAAGAAGTTGGATAAATTCGACTTGGCCACGCAATCCTCGACCCAGATGGCGGTTAGTGCGGTGGCAAGCCGCGCGCTCACTGTGACCAGTGTCGAGGCGAAACCTGCCACCCGCAATCCAAGCCCGCCCTTTATGACCTCGACCCTGCAACAAGAGGCCAGCCGCAAATTTGGCATGGGCGCGCGCCAAACCATGAGCGCGGCACAGCGTCTCTATGAGGCGGGGCATATCACCTATATGCGAACAGACGGGATCGACATGGCCCCCGAGGCGGTGATGTCCGCCCGCGACACAATCCGCGCACGATTTGGCGAAGACTTCCTGCCAAAATCCCCACGGATATATAAGAACAAGGCGAAAAACGCCCAAGAGGCGCATGAATGTATCCGCCCCACCGATATGTCCATGGGGCCAGAAAAGCTGCGCATCACGGATGCGGATCAGAAAAAACTCTACGAACTGATCTGGAAACGCACCATCGCAAGCCAGATGGAAGCCGCCCGCCTTGAACGCACCACGGTTGATATTTCCTCAAACGATGAGAATGTCGTGCTGCGCGCAAGCGGTCAGGTGATCCAGTTTGAGGGTTTCCTCAAGGTTTATGTAGAAGGGCGCGATGACACCGATGAGCAAGACGCAAATCGCCTGCCCAATATGGCGGTTGGCGACAAGCTTGACTTTGATCAAAGCAGTTTGATGGATGATTTCACCAAGGCCTTGGATGGGGCCACAGCCAGCGAAAGCGGCGGCTTGCGCCTCTCGGAAGGGGGCATCATCGACAATTCAGGCGCAGTATTCGGACAGCGCCACTTCACCCAACCGCCCCCCCGCTACACCGAGGCCACTTTGGTCAAGCGGATGGAAGAATTGGGCATTGGCCGCCCGTCCACCTATGCCTCTATCGTCACCACGATCCAAGATCGCGGCTATGTGCTCAAAGATAAGGGGCGCCTGATCCCCGAGGATAAGGGGCGCTTGGTCACAATATTCCTCAGCAATTATTTCCAGAAATATGTGGGCTATGATTTCACCGCGGATTTGGAAAACCAACTGGATGAGGTCAGTGCAGGCGCGCGCGATTGGCGCGATTTGCTGACCCGTTTCTGGCGCGATTTCAAAGCGGCGGTCGATGAAACCGCCGAGTTGCGGATCACCGATGTTTTGGAAAAAATCAACGAGGTGTTGGAACCGCATCTCTTCCGTCCGCGCCCCGATGGTGGTGATCCACGCCAATGTCAGGCATGTGGTGAAGGGCGTCTTTCGTTGCGCACAGCGCGCTCTGGCGGGGCGTTTATCGGCTGCTCCAATTACCCTGAATGTCGCTATACCCGCCCCCTCGCCCCCAATGGCGAGGAAAGCGAGGGCGATAAAATGCTGGGGGTCGAACCCGAGAGCGGACAGGCCGTTTGGCTGAAAGCAGGGCGGTTTGGCCCTTATGTTCAATTGGACGAAGCGACCGAAGACAACCCAAAACCGCCGCGCGCCTCACTGCCCAAAACATGGCCCCCTGCGGGCATGGATTTGGAGAAAGGGCTGCGCCTCTTGTCATTGCCCCGCGCGATTGGTGCGCATCCTGAGGATGGCGTTTTGGTCGAGGCGGGCATTGGCCGTTACGGGCCTTATGTCAAGCATGGCAGCCTTTACGCAAACCTGCCCGAGGTGGATGAGGTGTTCGAGATCGGCATGAACCGCGCGGTTGAGGTTTTGGCCGCCAAGGCCGCCTCGCGCGGTGCAGGCCGTGGGGCCACGGCCGCCCCTCTCAAAGAGTTGGGCGAGCATCCTGAGGGCGGGGCGGTTCAGGTGATGAATGGCCGCTATGGGCCATATGTGAAATGGGCCAAAATCAATGCGACCCTGCCCAAGGGCACCGAACCCGAAGCCGTCACGATGGAGGAGGCCTTGGCGCTGATCGCGGCCAAGGCCGCCAAAGGCGGGAAAACCCCGCGCAAGGCCGCCACCAAGAAAGCCGCCCCCAAAGCCGCTGCCAAAAAGAAGGCAGCCCCGAAAAAGGCTGCGGCGAAAAAATCATGACGGACGCCCCCTATCAGCCCCCGCATTGGCCAGAATTGGCGGAATTTTTGCGCCTGCGCAGATCTACCCCTGCGCAGCTGCTCAATGCCCCCGCGCCTGCGGGGACGGTGTTGGAAGATATCCTCACATCCGCCCTGCGGGTGCCAGATCACGGAAAATTGGCCCCGTGGCGCATCGTTGTTCATGGGCCAGAAAGCCGTGCGGGCTTGGCCGCGCTCACCCGCGAATTGGGCCATGGCGCAGGCCGCGTGCCCGAAAAGGTCGAAAAATCCGCCGCGGCATTTGACCAATCCCCTCTTGTGGTCGCGGTTCTGTCTCACCCCGTTGCGCATGATGCGATCCCCCTGTTGGAACAGCAGCTGTCGGCAGGGGCAGTCTGTCTTGAAATGATGCATGCCGCGATGGCCCACGGGTTTGGCGCAAATTGGCTGAGCGGTTGGATGGCTTTTGATCCCGAATTTTTATCCCGTGCCTATGGCATTACAGCGCCGCAATTCGTGGCAGGGTTCATTCATCTTGGAACGCCAAGCGCCAAGGCCCCAGAACGCCCCCGCCCCGAGATGGGCGATATCGTCACATATCGCGATTAGGGCGTGACCTTGCCCTTGCGCCACGATGGGGCCTGCCCCACCTAAGCACAGACCTGCCCCAAAAGGAGCCATCTCAACATGGCCGCATTACTTGCTGATTTCCTAAAATCCGTTTTGCAATTCCGCGACAGGCGCTTTTTGCGCGTTTTGTTGATCGGCGTGGCGTTGACCATTGCGTTGCTGGTTGCGATCTCAGCGGCGGTTCTGATCTTTTTGGGATGGCTCTTGCCTGATGCAATCACCCTGCCTTGGATTGGCACAATCAGTTTCTTTGGGGCGGCACTCTCATGGGCGGCCGTGCCATTTTTGATCTTGCTGTCATCGGTGATGATGGTGCCTGTGGCCTCGGCCTTTACGGGGTTTTTCTTAGACGAAATCGCAGATGCGGTTGAAGCAGAACATTACCCCCAGCTGCCGCCCGCCCGCCATGTGAAATTGGCCGAAGCCATCGGTGACAGCCTACGATTTTTGGGCGTGATCCTATTGGCCAACACATTGGCCTTGGTTCTTTATTTCACGCCCTTCGCCCCCTTTGTATTCTGGGGGTTTAACGGGTTTCTCTTGGGGCGTGAATATTCGCAGATGGTGGCACAGCGCCGCCTCGATCGCGTATCGGCGATTGAATTTCGGCGCAAAAATCGCCTGACATTTTTTGCAGGCGGGGTCATGATGGCACTCCCCTTAAGCGTGCCAATCTTGAACCTCATCGTGCCCATATTGGGAGCTGCGACCTTTACCCATATAGCCCATCGGGTGGGCCTGACGGGGGCGCGTCAATAGGTGCTGTCGCCCATGCCAAAGAGGGCAAAGAGGTTAATATCTTCGATAGAGACACGACCCGATAAAATGATCCCCGCGATCACGGCCCAGATCAGCGTGGCAATGGCTGTGTTGATCAACAGGTTGCGGCGCAGGTTAAAGCTTGAGGCGGGGGCAGATTGCGATGTGCCGCGCGCGGCCTCGCCCTCATCCCCTTGGGTGCGCACGAAAAACGGCAATGTCACAAACAGCGACATGAACCATACAATCGCATAAACCACGAGGCCTGTGACAATACCCATTAGACCTGCTCCAATTCGACCAATGTGCCTGTGAAATCTTTGGGGTGGAGGAATAACACGGGCTTGCCATGTGCCCCAATTTTCGGCTCCCCCGTGCCCAAAACGCGCGCGCCACTGGCCTGAAGCTTATCGCGCGCCGCCAAAATATCTTCGACCTCGTAGCAAATATGGTGAATGCCGCCTGAGGGGTTTTTCTCTAGAAAACCCGCGATGGGGGAATTTTCGCCCAAAGGATAGAGCAACTCGATCTTGGTATTGGGCAATTCGATGAAGACCACCGTCACCCCGTGATCAGGTTCGTCCTGCGGCGCGCCAACTTTTGCGCCAAGCGTATCACGATATTGCGCTGACGCGGCCTCGAGATCAGGCACAGCAATGGCCACATGGTTCAATCTACCGATCATTTTCATCTCCTTGGGTCACTCGCCCCACGATATGCCTGCGCAAAATCCTGTGGGCAAGAGGCGTGTGGTCGCGCCCCGTTTACCCTTCGGTAACCGCGACAGGCTGTAATCGGGGGAGGGAATCACAAATTCGAGGTGCCTGAAATGGATGAGTTCAAATTGCCGCCAACCCGTCAGGCGAAAATGCAGGCGCTAAATCCGCTGATGGGGCTGACCATTTTAATCGTTGAGGATAGCCGATACGCCTCGGAATCGCTGCGATTGCTGAGCCTGCGTTCGGGCGCGCGGATCAGGCGGGCCGATTGCCTGTCCTCCGCGCGGCGTCACCTGCAGGTCTATCGCCCCAGCGTGGCCATTATCGACCTCGGTCTACCAGATGGGTCTGGCTTGGATTTGATCCAAGATTTGGCCATGGCAAGCCCCCGCTTGCCCGTGATCTTGGCCTGTTCCGCCGCTGACCCCCATGACAGCGCCGCCGAGGCAAAGACCGCAGGTGCCGATGGGTTTTTGGCCAAACCCATCGGCACCCTCGCGCATTTCCAAGAAACAATCCTGCGCCATTTGCCCCCCGATTTGGCCCCTAAAACCCCCCATGCTGTGGCAGGCGACACCGTGATCCCCGACCCTATTGCCTATCGCGAGGATTTGACCCATGCGATTGATCTCTTGGATCAGCCAGACCCGCCCCTGCCCTATCTGCGCCCCTTCTTAATGGGCATCGCGCAGGAGGCGGGCGACCGCGAATTGGCCGAAGCCGCGCGCGGTCTGATGCGCGACACCCGCGCGGCGCTGCGCCATGCGCTGACACAAAAAATCGCGGAAATCAGCCCACGACTATGAGCCAAGCGCGGGGTCGCGCGCCACCCGCACCAATCCCGTCAGGTCAGAAAGACGTTCGATCTGGCGCCCTGTCGCATCGAAATTCTGCGGCAAAAGCCATGCGGTAAAGGCCTCTTTCAGCGCGGGATATTCCGCATCAATGGCGGCAAACCATGCGGTGTCACGATTTTTGCCTTTGACGATATTGTCTTGGCGAAACACCCCTTCATAACTCAGGCCCAAACGCTGCGCCGCGCGGCGCGAGGGGATATTGCGCGCATCGCATTTCCACTCAAACCGCCGATACCCCGCCTCAAAGGCCCATGACATCATCATAAAAAACGCTTCGGTCGCGGCGGGACTTTTTTGCAAGGCGGGGCCAAGGCAGATATGCCCCAATTCAATCGATCCTTTCTCAGGCGCGATACGCAAATAAGAGGCCACGCCCATCACCTGTCCCCGCGCCATGTCGCGGATTGCGTAAAACACAGGATCTTCGCCCGCCTCAAAGCCGCGCAAAAAGCGATGATAGGCGGCGGCAGAAATGAAAGGGCCATAGGGCAGAAACTGCCACAATTCTTGCGCGCCGTCATAGGCCCGAAACAGCTCATCCGCGTGCAAATGCGCCCTGAGCCGTTCAAGCCGCGCATAGCGCCCTTGCCGTTGTTGGAATTCGGGCCGCGCGGGCGGCACATATTTTGACAAATCCTGCATCGTAACCCCCATCAAAACGCGAAAAGGCCCCCACCCATCAGGGCAGAGGCCACAAAAATTGGCAAGGGTGAAACGGGATCAGTCGCGCGGCAAAACCCGCAGACCCAATTCCATCAGCTGATCTGGCATCGGCTCGGAGGGTGCATTCATCATCACATCTTCCGCGCGTTGGTTCATCGGGAAGAGGATCACCTCGCGGATATTCGCCGTTTCCGCCAAGAGCATCACGATGCGGTCAATCCCCGCCGCACAGCCGCCATGAGGCGGCGCGCCGAATTGGAACGCATTGACCATACCACCAAAACGGCGGCGGACTTCGTCCTCACCATAGCATGCAAGTTCAAACGCCTTGAACATGATCTCAAGCTTGTGGTTGCGGATCGCACCCGACACCAATTCATAGCCGTTACAGGCTAGGTCATATTGATATCCCAGCACCTCAAGCGGGTCACCCGCAAGCGCCTCAATCCCGCCTTGGGGCATCGAGAACGGGTTGTGGCTGAAATCGATTTTGCCCGTTTCCTCGTCCTTTTCATACATCGGAAAATCCACGATCCATGCAAAGGCGAAGCGGTTCTCGTCAATCAACCCCAATTCGCGGCCCACTTCGGTGCGCGCGCGCCCTGCAACGGCCTCGAAATCCGCGGGCTTGCCTGCCATAAAGAACACCGCGTCACCGACACTAAGGCCCAATTGCGTGCGGATGGCCTCGGTGCGTTCAGGGCCAATATTTTTGGCCAAGGGGCCTGCGGCCTCCATCGTGCCATCCTCGCCTTCGCGCCAGAACATATACCCCATCCCAGGCAGGCCTTGACCTTGCGCCCATGAATTCATGCGGTCACAGAATTTGCGGCTGCCGCCTGTGGGGGCAGGAATGGCGCGCACTTCGGTGCCGTCCTGCTCGAGGATTTTTGCAAAAATCGCAAAGCCCGAGTCTTTGAAATGCTCGCTCACAACTTCCATTTTGATCGGGTTGCGCAGGTCTGGCTTATCGGTGCCATACCATAGCGCAGCATCTTTATAAGAAATCAGCGGCCAGTCTTGATCGACCTTCTTGCCGCCACCAAATTCCTCGAACAGGCCTTTGAGCACGGGTTGGATCGTATCAAACACATCTTGCTGTGTCACAAAGCTCATTTCCATGTCGAGCTGATAGAAATCAGTCGGCGAGCGATCCGCGCGCGGGTCTTCATCGCGGAAACAAGGGGCGATTTGGAAATATTTATCAAAGCCCGACACCATCAACAGCTGCTTAAACTGCTGTGGCGCCTGTGGCAGCGCGTAGAATTTGCCAGGATGCAGACGCGAAGGCACAAGAAAATCGCGCGCGCCCTCAGGGCTAGAGGCCGTGATAATTGGGGTCTGGAATTCGCGAAAGCCTTTGTCCCACATCCGCTTGCGAATTGAGGCCACAACATCAGAACGCAAGGTCATATTCTTTTGCATCACCTCGCGGCGCAAATCGAGATAGCGATAGCGCAGGCGGGTTTCCTCAGGATATTCCTGATCGCCAAAGACCGTCAGGGGCAATTCATTCGCCGCACCCAGAACCTCGAGATCCCGAATGAAAACTTCAATTTCGCCTGTAGGAATTTTTGGGTTCACAAGGCTGGCATCACGGGCCTTCACCTCGCCATCGATGCGGATACACCATTCCGCACGCAGTTTTTCAACCTCGGCAAAAACGGGGCTGTCGGGATCACAGAGAACTTGTGTCATCCCATAATGGTCGCGCAGGTCAATGAACAAAACCCCACCATGATCGCGCACCCGATGAACCCAGCCCGAGAGGCGGATCGTTTGACCGACATTTTCCTTGGTCAGGTCTGCGCAGGTATGGCTGCGGAAAGCGTGCATCACGAAATATCCTATATATTGGCCTTGTTTTTGGCCTGTCATCTCTGTGCCGCCGATACACATGGAGCGGGGCGCGAAGTCAACCCCAAGCAGCGAAAAGCCCGCGACTGCACAGCGCGGGCTTTGGTGTCATTCTGAGGCCTGTTGGCTCAAATTTGTTTTTCTGGCATCTGCACGACCAGACCATCAAGCGCATCTGTCACCTTCAACTGGCAGGTCAGGCGCGAACGCCCCTCGTCTGGTTTATAGGCGAATTCCAGCATATCCTGTTCCATCGCGTCCATGCTTGGCAGTTTTGCGACCCAATCAGGATGCACATAAACATGGCAGGTCGAACAGGCGCAGGCGCCGCCGCAATCAGCCTCAATGCCAGGAATGCCATTGTCGCGCGCGCCTTCCATCACGGTCAACCCGTTTGGCACATCAACGACATGCTCGGTTCCGTTATGTTCGATATAAGTGATCTTAGCCATAAACGCGCACTTTCTTGCTGTTAACCTCGGATCTTGTCTAGGTAGCGTTCCTTGCTGCCGCTTTCTAGCCCCGAAATTTATGTCATGCAGTCGCGCTTGCATCTCAAGGCAAATGTTCTATTTTTGTTCTTAAACAGGATATCTGCCATGGAACCCGATCTCGCCCCACGCGTTTGGCCCAAACCGCCCGATTGCCTGCCCCATCATTTGCTGCATCTGCCCCATGAGGGGGCGCGGGTTGCGGTGGCGGGCTTGGTGGTGCTGCGCCAAAGACCAGGCACGGCCAAAGGTGTGATTTTCATCACCTTGGAAGATGAGTTTGGCACCTGCAATGTGATCATCTGGCAGAAAATATATCAGCAATTTCGCCGTGCGGTTATCGCAGCGCGGCTGATGCGCGTGACGGGGCGGCTGCAACGGCAGGCGGGCATCACCCATATCATCGCCGAGCAGATCGAAGATATATCGCCCCTGCTGGATGAGATTGTTTTGCACCACACCGCCCCCTAGAGCGTCACAGCCTGCGCAAAGCCATTGCCCTTTGAGCCAGTTTGCCTATTGTTTTGGAAAAATAAGAATAACCTTGAGGCATAAATTTATGGCGCGCAGTGTTCTTTGCGGCATGATTGGGGTGGCATTTGGCCTCTCGGGCTGTGTCATGGGCGCGCCTTTCGAGATTGACCCTGAACAGCGTGGTCAAATTGCCCCCCATATTGCAGAAGTGCAGCGCGGATCAGGCCCACCTGATGCCCGTCCCGAGGCCTGTTATGGGCTACAGGTGACGCCTGCGGTGATTGAAACTGTGACCGAGCAGATCATCACCCGCCCCGCACGCCTTGGTGCGGAGGGTCAGGTGGTGACCCCTGCAACCTATCGCACAGAAACCCGTCAGGTGATTGTTGAGGAACGGCGCGAAAGATGGTTTGAAACCATTTGCGATCTTGAGCGCAACCCTGAGCTTTTGACCACCTTGCAGCGCGCGCTGCAGGCCCGCGGGCAGTATCAAGGCGCAATCACAGGGCAATTAGACACCCCGACCAAGGCCGCCATTCGCGCCTTTCAACGCGGGCAAGGCCTCGACAGCCCGATTTTATCTCTGCCCGCAGCGCGACAATTGGGGTTGGCGGTTTGGTATCCCGAATTATTGGATCAGCCCGATGAGGCAATAGCCACAGGCGATGCCACCCCCAGCTGAGGCGGGGCAGCAAAGGCAAATCCTGCCCGCCCTGCGGCCTTGGCGTTATAGAGCGCCTCATCAGCCGCCTGCAGCATGGCGCGGGCATCTTGCGCAAAATCCGTTGAAATCGCGATCCCAACAGAGGCCGAGATGCGCGCAACCCCGCCTTCGACTGTGATGGGGGCCTCAAGATGGGCAATCAGCCGCGCTGCGAGATCTGCAAGGATCGTGGGATCAATGGCATTGGCGATCATCACCACAAATTCATCGCCCCCCAAACGCGCGGCGAAATCACCCGCGCGGATGTCACTGCGCAAGATACGCCCAACTTGGGTCAGCACAAGATCACCTGCCGCATGACCATATTGATCATTCACCGCCTTGAAATAATCCAGATCAATATGCAGCAGGGCAAAGGGCCGCTCGATGCGCGACAAGAGGCGCGGCAGCGCGCGTTCCAAGGCACGGCGATTGGCAAGCCCCGTGAGCGGATCTGTTAATGCCTCGCGCTCGGCCAACGCGCGGGCGGTAAAAAGGCGCTCTGTCAACGCGCGGCTTTCGGCCGCGACAGCGGTATTGGCCTCCTGCAAATAGAGCAATTCCACGGTCTGATCCGTGTGCGGAAAATCCGACATATGCAAAGCCCAGCGCGCGATGCCTTGGGTGAAATTCAGCCCCAATGACAGGCTGAGAACTGCGCCCTGCCCCCACGCGCTCATCACGCCGCGCAACATAATCTCGGGCGCGCTGCGCAGACATAGCTGCAAACGCTGCCCCGTTATGGCGCACAGCTCCTCAAAACTATTGGCCAGTTGCGGGGATTTGATCTGAACCAAGTCAAACAAAGGCTGCCCAATAAGCTGATCAGGCGGAACCTCTAACATTTTCGACACAGTTGGCCCGACCGAAACAATCCGCGCCTGATCATCGCAGGCCAGATGCATCGGCAAAAGCGGGGCCAAGCCCGCCCAAGGCAAGGCATAGGGGCCATGCGCCGCAAGTGATGAAGGGGCACGCGCCATCATGCCCGCGCCTCGGACAGGGGGGGCTGACCAATCAGGGCAAAGCTGCGCGCAGGGCCAAAGCCCAAATCGTGCAGCTCAATCGTAATGCAGCCCGGATTGGGTCGGATCACGGCCAAGGCCCCGTAATCATCTGCCATGGCCTGCAATGCGCCATAGATCAAGAACACCCCCCCCTCCATCATCCATGTGATGTCGAGATCAAAGCGCATCTGGTTTGGGCCATCCATGCAACGGATATTGATCTTGGGCAAATCAAGCAGGCGCAAGGCAAGCTGCCCGCGATCATGTAAATCTGCCAAAGACCAAATAAATTCGACAAAATCCCGCCCCCCAAAGCGCAAAAGGCGGCGCAGCCCCTCCATTCGGGGGTGGGTGACGAGGTAAAGACCCAACTCCTCCCACAGCGCGTCTTCGCTATGGCCCAAATGACCTGTCATAGCATCCAAAAGATACCGCGTGGATTGCGCATCGCTGGGCAACATGGGCTCGAACCCATCAAGGGGGGCGCCGGCAATGACCCGTATTTCCTCCCACGCGGCAGCGCCGTGCATATCTTGCACATATTGCTGAAATGCGCGGTTTACAAATCCCTGCATCGCACCGATTTACCTTGCAACATCAAACATCACTCTTTCCACGCTTAAGCGCAAAAGATTAACAAGATGCTGATGCATGCAGCAGGATCTGCGCGTTAGAAATCGGTGGGCGCGCCGCCCTCCTCCTTGCGCATGGCGACAAAGGCATCGAGTTCTTCGCGGATACTCGGATCAAGGGGTGGGTCTGTCGCCTCGGCCAAGATTGCCTTGTAAATCCCATGCGCGCGCTCGGCGCTCCAAACGGCGCCGTCTTTTTCCCACGCCTCGAAATTGCGCCAATCAGAATGAAACGGCTGATAAAAGGCCGTGCTATAACGGGCTTGGGTATGCGCCGTGCCAAAATAATGCCCCCCCGCCCCAACATCGCGCACGGCCTCAAAGGCCAGATCATCCGCATTGGTCTGGGTCAGAACGGGGTCAAAATAGCGTTGGAATTGTTGCAGCAATTCGCAATCCATCACGAATTTTTCGGGGCTTGCGATCAGCCCCCCTTCCAACCAACCTGCGGCGTGATAGACCATATTTGTGCCAGATTGCACCGCGGCCCACAGGCTTTGCAGGGTTTCGGCTTGGGCCTGCCCATCGGGCACATTGGCCGCGCAAACCCCGCTAGAGCGCAGAGGCAGCCCATAAAAACGGGCCATCTGCCCAGTCATTTGGGTGGCACGAATATATTCAGGTGTGCCAAAGGCAGGCGCACCTGATTTCATATCGACATTTGAGGTGAAGGTTCCAATCACGACAGGCGCGTGCGGCGCGATATATTGCAACAAGGCAATCGCCCCCAAAGCCTCGGCAATGGACAAGGACACAGCCCCCGCAAGGGTCACAGGCGCCATCGCCCCCGCCAAGGTGAAGGGTGTAACCACCACAGGCTGCCCGCGCCGCGCCATACGCATCGCCCCGTCCAACATTGGATAGTCATGTTTCAGCGGGCTGACCGAGTTGATATTGGTGTAAAACCGCGGTGTCGCCTCGAATTCCTCGTGGCTTAGGCCTGCGGCGATCCGCACCATCTCCATAGCGTCTTCAACCCGCTCTTTGCCAAGGCAGTAGGTATGCACGACCTTGTCAGTCGCGATAAGCTTTTCATGCAAACAATCCAAATGGCGGATTGAAGGATGAATATCTATCGGCTCAACAGGGTAGCCGCCTGCAAAGTGGATACAGTTAAAATATTGCGTCAATTTGATGAATTCGCGAAAGGTCGCAAAATCGCCCGCCCGTTTGCCGCGTACCATATCCCATGCATTGGGGGGGGAGGACACATTGCCAAAGAGAATATGCCCCTCGCCAATGGTCAGCTGACGCGCAGGGTTTCGCGGCGTCACTGTAAAGCTTTGAGGCGCACGCGCGACCATCTCGGTCACAAAATCAGGGTCAAAAAAGATCGTCTCGCCCTCTTGGCGGCAGCCTGCCTGCACCAATATTTGCCGCGCCTCAGGGTGCAGCATCTCAAGCCCAAGCTCGGACAGAATCCGCAGAGCGTTGTTGTGGATGGCCAAGACGCCCTCAGACGGCAAGGGTTCGGTTGGTTGATCTATATTTTGCGGAATACGCCACGGCATTTGCGCAATCGCATGTTGGCTGACACCTTGATGTTTAGCGCGCGTGCCCCCGGAACGGCGGCGTTTTGGATCAACTGTGGTTTCGGTCATAGGATCGGATCTTACAAAAAGGGAGATCAAAGCCCCTTTAGACTGCCCGCGCGAGGGCGGGAAAAACCCGACAAATTCCGACCAAACCCCCCGCCATTTTGACGCGAACAGACAAACGCAGCCTTAATGCCCCAGCCAAGCGGGAAGATGGCCAATGTCTGGCAACACGGCATCAGCATGCGGCATGAGCGTGCCATGATCGGCAAGGCCCGTGAGAACGCCCACTGTCGCCATACCAGCGGCGCGGCCCGCCCGTAGATCATGCAGGCTATCGCCCACCATTACCGCGCGCGCAGGCGCAACACCACAGGCCTGTGCGATATGGGCGCACATGGCTGGGTCAGGTTTCGCACCATGCCCACTGTCGCACCCGATGACCTCGGCAAAATAGGGGCGGATCTCATGTGCCGCCAAATGGGCCTCGGCCTCGTCCTTTTGTCCATTGGTCGCAACAGCCAAGATGTAGCCCGCCTGCCGCAAGCCCGTGAGCAGCGGCGCTAACGGGGCCGCCTCGACCATGACAGCAGATTGTGCAAGGTGATTCAGACGCGCCGCGATCTGCTGCGGGGTAAAATCAGCCCCCAAAAGCGGGGCCAAGTGGTGCGCAGTCTCGTCCAGCGTGCCTGCAATAGCGACACTATCGGGCAAGAACACGCCACGCTCCGCATCAAAAGACAAGCGATTTGCAAGGGCGCGAAATAAAATTTCATCACCCCCCGCGAGCGCAAGCAGAGCCGATTTTGCCCAATTTTCCCAAGATTTAGCAAAGTCAAACAGTGTTCCATCTTTGTCAAATATTAACAATTGGAAGTAATTTTCTTGCATATTTTTGCTGCCCCCTTGTTTATTTTCCCATAAATTCGGCTAAAATGAGATAAATGACCACTTAATAATAACTTCTGTCAGACCCAGAACATATGGTAGCCGCCATGCAAATGACTGATGAGACGCCCACGGGGCGTTTGCATTCTAGTGTTGGTTTTAAACTACAGCGAACGGCGCGTGTATTTGAAAAATGCATCGAACTATCCCTACGCCATAGTGGTCTGTCGCGGGTGAATTGGTGCATTTTATTGGCCCTGCATGAACATAATTTGACAAGCCCCTCGGAAATTTCCGACTTTGTCGGAATTGATCGCACTGCCACCTCGCGGGCGCTGCGGCAATTAGAGGAGTTGGGCACAATCAAGCGCAGCATCGATCCTTCTGATCGCCGTATGACCCAAGTCAAACTGACAAAGCGCGGGGTGGAATTGATGGCTTATTAACACCCCCCCTGCCGCGATCATTTGCAGATGATTGAGGGGCGATTAACCCCAGAAGAGCTGGATCAGCTGCGCTATCTCTTATGCAAGCTCAACGGGAATGAAGCCCCCAAAGGGGGCAGATAAACTTATGTCCAATGGGTGGCAGAGCGCCCAAGCATCACCTGCCGCAAGGTGACAAATTCATCTGGCGTGAGGCCAATTGCCCCCGCAGCCTCAACCACCCAAGCATCGTCTTGCGAGATGAATTCGACCACGGCGGATAAGAACCCGTGATCACCTTTGGCGATAGCGGCCCGCATATCTTCGACCGACAGGCCAGATGCGCCCAAGAACTGCCCCGTCAGCGCGTCATCGGACGAAAGCCACACAAGGGCTGCAATCGCCTTTTCCTGTGCGATTTCTTTCTTCATTCTTTGCATTCCTCGCGCATAGAAAGAATTTGTTAACCATTCCTCTTGTATCAATGCACATATCACTTGGGCCATGCATAACCCAAGACAAGACCTGATGGTGAAGGTCAAAACATAGGCGCGGGCAAACCCCGCGCGATCTAACGAGGATAGAGGTTATATGGGCGAGCGTATTTTGATCGTGGACGATGTCGCGACCAATCGCATCGTGCTAAAAGTGAAGCTGCGCAGCGCCTGTTACGAGGTTTTGCAGGCAAGCTCTGGCCATGAGGCGCTGCGCATGGCCCGTCATGCAGCCCCTGACCTGATCTTGTTGGATGTGATGATGCCCGATCTTGACGGGCTTTCGGTTTGTGCGCGCCTCAAACGTGACCCCGCCACGCGCGATATTCCAATCATCTTGATCACCTCGCGCCTTGATCACGCCTCAAAACTTGAGGGGCTGAATTCGGAGGCGGATGACTATCTTACCAAGCCCGTTGATGAAAACCAACTTCTGGCGCGGGTGCGGTCGCTTTTGCGCGAAACGAACGGCACAGCGGAACTGCGCCAACAAGGGGCAAGCGCCCTTGATCTGGCGCTTGAGGCGACCCCCGCCCCGAATGAGACAGAAAACACAATCGCCCTGATTGCACCCCGCCCTGAAACGGGACTGTTCTGGCGTGCAGGTTTGGCTGGGTTTCGGGGCCTGAACATTCGCATCATGACACGCAGTGAAGCGCTCTCTGATCTTTCGGCCAGTCAATCCGTTCCTGATATTTTTGTCATTGCCACAGACCTATCCCATCGCAACGAGGGGTTGCGCCTATTGTCTGATCTGCGCTCGCGCCCTGCCACGCGCCATGCGGGCATGATGACGGTTCTGCCTGCCAATGACGCCGAACGCGCCGCGATTGCGTTGGATTTGGGGGCGGGCGACATCATCTATGACCCCTTTGATCCCGCAGAAATGGCGGTGCGTCTTAAAACGCAATTGCGCCGCAAACGCCAAGCAGACCGTTTGCGCGCGGGCCTCTCTGCAGGGATGCAAATGGCCACCACGGACCCGCTGACAGGATTGTTCAATCGGCGTTATGCCATGTTTCAGCTTGACCGATTGCTGTGCGATATAAGCGGCAATCTGGCGGTGATGGTGATTGATATTGACCATTTCAAATCGGTGAATGATCGCTTTGGCCACGCCGCAGGGGATGCAATCCTGACGGATTTGGCCCTGCGTATGAAATCATTCCCTCCCGATGGCTGCGTCATCGCCCGCATGGGCGGGGAAGAATTCTTGGTCGCCACACCCGTGCGCGATGGCAGCGCGGCCTATCATCTCGCGGACACGCTGCGCGAGGTGATCTCGGGGCAAGGGTTTGTAATTGATACGATGGAAAGCCCGCTGACTATTACCGCAAGTATCGGTCTTGCAGTGGCCCATCCACAGAATAACCAAACCGCGCCCCGCCTAATTGAGGCCGCAGATGCGGCGCTTTACGCCTCAAAGGCCGATGGTCGAAATCGCACAAGCCTTGCCAAACCCGCCTGAGGCATCAGGGGGCATGCGCGATCACCTCATCGCGCAAAATCTCGGCGAGAAGATCCACATCTTCGGGCGCAAAGGTCAAAGGCAGCCTTAAATCAATCAACCCCGCCAAAATATGATCCGTTTTGGGCAGGGTTTGCGCAGGCGCATAGCGCCAACTGTCATAGCGCGAGGTAAAGGCAACAGGCTCGGCCGCGCCGAACCATTTCAGTTCAACACCCCGCCGCGCGGCCGCTTGGACGAATGCCGTGATTTTATCGGGCGACCAATCGGGCAAAAGGAATTGAAACGAGGATCCAACATAATCTTCGCGCGGATCGCGCTCGGTCAAGCGCAGATGGGGCAGATTGGCAAGCCCCGCCTCCATCCGCTCGTAAAGCTCGCGCCAACGCACCACTTGGCGCGGCAGATCGGCCAATTGCGGGCGCAGGATGGCGGCGCGCAAATTATCCATCCGCCCCGAAACATTGGGCGTCTCAAAACGTGCTTGGGCAAAAGCCTCAGGCGGGGGGGCGGCGCGGTGGCGGGTGTAAAGCATGTAGCTGCCCGACAGCAGAATGGCCCGCGCCATCACATCGGCATCATCACTGGTAAGGAAACCACCTTCACCTGAGTTGATATGCTTATAGGTCTGGGTGGAATAGCAGGCGATTTTGCCATGCCGCCCCGAGGCCAGACCATCCCATGCGGCCCCCATTGTATGGGCGCAATCCTCAATCACGGTGATGCCCGCCGCATCGCATATGTCCATCAAGCGGCCCATATCGCAGATATGCCCGCGCATATGCGACAACAGCAACACGCGCGCACCGCTGGCTTGGGCTTTGGTGTTCAAATCCTCAAGATCAATTGTTAAGTTTTCGGTCACCTCGACAAAGACAGGCACAGCGCCCACCGAGGCGATGGCACCAGGCACAGGGGCAAGCGTAAATCCGTTTGAGAGAACCAAATCCCCCTGCCCCACGCCAATTGCACGCAAGGCAGCCCCCATTGCATAGCCACCCGAGGCCACGGCAAGCGCATATCTTGCCCCTGTCATCGCGGCGAATTCCTCCTCCAGAAGGGCGGTTTCGGCAATCTCATCAGGGGCGGTGTTATAGCGGTGCAACCTGCCCGTTCGCAAAACCCGATTGGCCGCCTCAATCGCCGCCTCTGGGATTGGCTCTTGTTGGGTGAAAGACCGGGTGAAAATGGGTTTGTCGCTCATAGCGCACAGGTTAGGGTTCTCACGCGGCAGGTCAATTGAATTCACGCCGATAAGACCCGCTCAATCAGCGCAGGCAGATCGCTGTAATGATCCAAAATCGCCTCAGGGCTGAGCCGTGCAATATCGCCCCCCTCTGGCCCGAAGCCCACGAGAATAGAAGGCACCCCTGCCGCGCGCGCCGTTTCGCGGTCAGTGACTGTATCGCCGATCAAACAGGATTGCGGAAAATCGCGCACATCCGCCCCCAAATCCACGCCAAAGCGCCGCTTGGCCGCGCGGCGCAGCGTTTCATGATAGGGCGCCACATCTGGCTTTCGTGTGGGCAATGTATCGGCCCCGACCAAAGCATCAAAAAGATCAGAAACACCCAATTTCGCGACCAAATCCACGGCCAGCGCCTCGGGCTTATTGGTGCAAATCGCCGTTGCATGGCCTGCGGCACGCAACGCCTGCACCGCCTGAACCGCACCCTCATAAAGCCTTGTATGCCTGTCAATCGCGGCCCCATAAGCGGCAAGCAGACGGGGATAGCCCGCCTCGATGAAGGCCTCCTCCTGTGGCAGGTCAGACCCGCCCTGCGCCGCAAGCCGCGCATGGGAAAGCTTCAACATCGCCCGCCCGCCCCGAAAGGCACAAAGCGCGTCTTTTGGATGAGACAAAATCGCGGGCCATCCCGCCTCTGCCACCGCCTGATTGGCCGCAGCAAGAAGATCGGCGCTGGTATCAGCCAAAGTGCCATCCAAATCGAAAACGATAATATGCGCGCCCATTCTGTCCTCATGCCTCAGATGTGCCCCGCTTATGACCTAAAGGCGGATTTTCGCCAAGGGCCGATGGCACATCGTAACAAATCGAAAGAGGAAGTGACCGCCTGCGGGCTTTGCAGATCAAGTGAAGAAGGTTAAGAGAACACCAAACAGGCATAAATCCCAAAAGGCACCCTCATGAGCACACGCCCCGTTGCCCTGATCATTCTGGCCGCAGGCCAAGGGACGCGGATGAATTCCGACCTGCCCAAGGTGCTGCATCCTTTGGGCGGCGTTCCGATGATTGAACACAGCCTTGCCAGCGGCCTCAGCCTCGAGCCCGCGCGGGTTGTGGTGATCACAGGTCATGGCGCGGATCAAGTTGAGGCGGCCTTGGCCGACCACCCTGTGACCTGCATTCGCCAAAATGAACAATTGGGCACAGGTCATGCCGTGGCGCAGGCCCGCGCCGCGTTGGCGGATTTCACGGGCGATGCGGTGGTGTTGTTCGGCGATACGCCTTTTGTCAGCGAAGACAGCCTGACCAAATTGATCGCAGCCCGCGCTGATCATGATGTGGTCGTTTTGGGATTTGAGGCAGACACCCCTGCGCGCTATGGCCGCTTGGTGACCAAGGGCACGGCCTTGCATAAAATTGTCGAGGCCAAGGATGCGACCCCAGACGAGCTTGCCATAACTTTGTGTAATTCTGGCCTCATGGCCGCAGATGCCGCGCAATTATTCGACCTTTTGGAACAGGTCGATAACGCGAATGCCGCGGGCGAGTATTACCTGACAGATGTGCCTGCTTTGGTGCATAAGGCGGGCCTGAAAGCAGGCTATGTGACGTGCCCAGAAGCGGAAACCTTGGGGATCAATAGCCGTGCGGAACTGGCGCGCGCCGAAGGGATTTTTCAAGCAAGCCGCCGCGCCGAGATGCTAGATTTGGGCGTCACCATGCACGCGCCTGAGACAGTCTATTTTGCCCATGACACCTATATTGGCCGCGATGCGGTGATCGAGCCATTTGTGGTCTTCGGCCCCAATGTGACTGTTGAATCGGGCGCGCATATCCGCGCCTTCAGCCATCTTGAGGGCGCACATGTCTCGCAAGGGGCTGTTGTGGGGCCTTATGCCCGCCTGCGCCCTGGCGCTGAAATCGACAATGGTGCGCGGATCGGCAATTTCGTTGAGGTAAAATCAGCGCAAATCCAAGAAGGGGCTAAGGTCAACCACCTGTCCTATATCGGGGATGCGACCATCGGCGAAGGGGCCAATATCGGCGCAGGAACCATCACCTGCAATTATGATGGCGTGTTCAAACATCACACCGAAGTGGGCGCGCGGGCCTTTATTGGGTCAAACACGATGCTTGTGGCCCCTGTGACCATTGGTGCGGATGCACTGACCGCATCAGGTTCGGTGATCACCGAAAACGTGCCAGAGGGGGCTTTGGCGGTGGCGCGTGGACGGCAAGAAAACAAAGCGGGGCTTGCCACACGCCTGCGTGCGCGGCTGCTGGCGCTGAAAGAAAAGACCAAAAAGGGGTAAGGGCTATGTGCGGGATCGTTGGCATTTTGGGCAGCCACGAGGTTGCGCCCACATTGGTTGAGGCGCTCAAACGTCTGGAATATCGCGGCTATGACAGCGCAGGCATTGCGACTGTGCAAAATGGTGCGCTTGATCGCCGCCGCGCGGTGGGTAAGCTTGTGAACCTGTCGGATGAATTAGTGCATCACCCTTTGGCAGGCAAGTCTGGTATCGGGCACACCCGTTGGGCCACGCATGGCGCGCCCACTGTAACCAATGCGCATCCGCATAAATCGGGTCAGGTTGCGGTGGTGCATAATGGCATTATCGAGAATTTTCGCGAATTACGCGCTGAATTAAAAGACCGCAATTTTGAAAGCGAAACCGATACGGAAACCGTCTCTCAGCTCTGCGCGCATTACCTTGCCCAAGGTCTAAGCCCTGCTGAGGCCGCACGAAAAACCTTGTCACGGCTTGAAGGCGCGTTTGCGCTTTGTTTCCTGTTTGAGGGCGAAGATGATCTGATGATCGCCGCGCGCAAAGGGTCGCCCTTGGCCATCGGTCATGGCGATGGTGAAACCTATGTCGGTTCGGACGCAATCGCGCTTGGCCCCCTCACCCATGAAATCACCTATCTTGAGGAGGGCGATTGCGCCATCCTGACCCGCAGCAGCATCGAGATTTTTGATGAGGCGGGCCACGCTGTTAGCCGCGCCAAAACCCGCATTGAACAAGGGGCCGCCGTGATCGACAAGGCGGGTTACAAGCATTTCATGGCAAAAGAAATCCATGAACAGCCCCAAACCATGAGCGAGGCCTTGGGGCGCTATGCCCCCAAAGGTGTGCCTGCCTTCCCCGAAGCCTTGGATTTCACCCAATTCGACCGCGTTGTAATGGTGGCCTGCGGGACAGGCTATTATTCCTGCCTGACCGCCAAATATTGGTTTGAACAGGTGGCAGGGATGCCTTGCGATGTCGATATCGCATCGGAATTCCGTTATCGTGAACCGCCCGTGGCGCCCCGCACCCTTGCGCTTTTCGTCAGTCAATCGGGCGAGACGGCCGACACATTGGCGGCCCTAAGGTATATGCGCGGACGCGCTGCCATGGTGGCAAGCCTTGTCAATGTTGGCACATCCTCCATCGCCCGCGAAAGCGATCTGGCCTTGGCCATTCTAGCAGGGGTCGAGGTCTCGGTGGCCTCAACCAAGGCCTATGTGAACCAATTGACCATCCTTGCGCTGATGGCGGTGCAGGCCGCGGCGCAGCGCGGCGCGCTGTCCACCGAAGAGGTGCGGGATCACATCCAAAGCTTGGAAAAACTGCCCGATCAAATGCGCCAAGTTCTGGCGATGGAAGGCGAGATTGCCGATCTGGCCGAAGGCTTGAGTGATGCAAAATCCGCCCTGTTTTTGGGCCGTGGCGTGATGTATGCCACAGCCCTTGAGGCAGCTTTAAAGTTAAAAGAACTCAGCTACATACACGCCGAAGCTTATGCATCAGGTGAGCTGAAACATGGCCCGATTGCCCTAATTGATCGCAGTCTGCCTGTGGTGGTCTTCGCGCCGCATGATGCGCTGTTTGATAAAACCATCTCAAACATGCAGGAGGTTATGGCGCGCCACGGCCAAGTGACCTTGATCACCGATGAGATGGGGCGCAAAGCCGCCGCTGAGGGCACCGCGGCCACATTGGCCCTGCCCGCGACCACGCCGCTGAGCGCGCCCATCCTCTACGCCCTGCCTGCGCAGCTTTTGGCCTATCACAGCGCAATCGCCAAAGGCACCGATGTGGATCAACCGCGCAATTTGGCGAAATCGGTCACCGTGGAGTAGTTTCCAACGGACGACATAATATTGAAGGTTTGTTATGTTTTACAGTGACTTTGAGGGCATCTCACCTTTGGTATTCAAACTATTCTGATTACCAAGAATCACTGCACCATCTAATCAAGACAATGCATGATTCAGGCATAGGTTATCGTAGGATTGCCTACTGGTTGAATGAACATGGATACACCACACCAAGAGGACATGAGTTCAAAAATACTCATGTCTTTTCTATTTTGAAAAAGAAGAAGGTGAGGGATGAACGCCAGAATAAGCGTTATGAATTACAGATGGGTAAGTTATCAATGATTCTGTTGGACACAAGTCCAGAATAACTAAGCGGTTACCATCTAGGTTGAATTAAATGATTAACGCTAAACATCAGTTTCCATTTCATAAATTGTCCAATTAGTTTTTGTTGCAACTTTATCATAGAGAGAGCGGGCACGATAATTATCATCCTCCGTAATCCAGCGGATTTTTGCCCAGTTCTCTTTTTTGCCAATAGATTTCAATTCATCCAATAATAGTCTGGCGGCGTTACTACCTCTTTCTTGGGGTTTCACCACCAAATCATGCAGAAAACCCACGTTTACACCCCTCAACGGATTTGGCATTGCTCTGAAGTGTGCTAGACCGATCAACTCGTTGTTGCTCTCTGCAACAATACCCGTCAATGGATGTTGAGTATCCATCAACCAATCCCAAGTCGTTGCAATGCCGTTATCAGTAAGTTCAGTCTGGTAATGATTAGCGTAATAACGATATACATCTAACCAAGAATTAAAATCAGACTTATCTAATTTACGAACGAATATCATGTTGTTAACCCTCAAAAACACCAGTGAATATCTAGCATATTGTTTATGTTTTTCTGATTTACAACGATTATTTAAGTATTGAAACTAATGTTAATATGGTTTTGGTATTTCAACCTCTGATGAGTTTGGGTGACCAGCGTCGCAACTTGCCTATAACTGTGACGGTGGAATAGCGCTTCCACTTGCGCCCGCCTGCGTTGGCGCGTAAAGCCTCGGCGCAACTTTATAAGTGGGAAGTGCTATGCCGCTTTTGGTCATGAAATTCGGGGGCACATCGGTGGCCACCCTTGATCGCATCCGCCGCGCCGCAAAACGTGTGGGGCGCGAGGTGGCCAATGGGTATGATGTGATCGTGATTGTCTCGGCGATGTCGGGTGAAACCAACAAGCTCGTAGGATATGTGGGCGAAACCTCGCCGCTCTATGACGCGCGCGAATATGATGCGGTCGTCTCCTCGGGCGAGAATGTTACAGCCGGCCTGATGGCGCTGACTTTGCAAGAAATGGATATTCCTGCGCGGTCATGGCAAGGATGGCAGGTGCCCGTCAAAACCACCTCCGCCCATGCCAGTGCGCGGATTGAAGAAATCCCAACCGATAACATCATGGCCAAATTTGGCGAAGGGATGAAGGTTGCCGTGGTTGCGGGGTTCCAAGGCATCAGCCCTGAAGGGCGTATCACCACATTGGGCCGCGGCGGGTCAGACACGACTGCCGTGGCCTTTGCCGCCGCTTTCGAGGCGGAGCGCTGCGATATCTACACAGATGTGGACGGGGTCTACACGACCGACCCGCGCATCACCAATAAGGCGCGCAAACTTGAGAAAATCTCGTTTGAAGAGATGCTTGAGCTTGCAAGCCTCGGTGCGAAGGTTCTGCAAACGCGCTCGGTTGAACTGGCGATGCGCTATAAGGTGCGCTTGCGGGTTTTGTCGAGTTTTGAAGAAATGGATGACAGCGCAGGCACATTGGTCTGTGATGAGGAGGAAATCGTGGAAAGCAAAGCTGTGGCGGGCGTGGCCTATTCGCGCGATGAGGCAAAGATGACCCTGACGGAGGTCGAAGATCGCCCAGGCATTGCAGCCGCTATTTTCGGCCCCCTCGCCGAGGCCGCGGTCAATGTCGACATGATCGTGCAAAATATCTCGGAAGAAGGCAAAACCGATATGACCTTCTCACTGCCGATTGATCAGGTCAAACGCGCGGAAAAGGCCCTTGAAGAGGCGAAAGCCCGCAATGAAATCGGCTTTTCCGAATTGCTGATCGACAGCGATGTTTGCAAAGTATCAATCGTAGGGATCGGGATGCGCAGCCATGCAGGCGTGGCCGCGAAGATGTTTGCGACTTTGCGCGATGAAGGCATCAATATCAAAGTCATCACCACATCCGAAATCAAAGTCTCGGTTCTTGTTGATCGCAAATATCTGGAATTGGCGGTGCAGGCCCTGCATGACGCCTTTGATCTAGATCGCGCGGCCTGATTTCACCTTAGGCTGATTTTACGCTGTTTGCTCGGGCTCGTCTTTTGGCGGCCTTGGTTTGTTGACTTTGTACCAGCCCCGCCACAGAGGCGTTTCTTACTGCTATTACGTACACGCAAATTCGCTGGGCACGAACGACTAGTTTTTATAGAATGAGGCTAAACAATGCAGCCGCACGATTTTTGTTTAAGCAGGCGTTGTTGAACTCGACGGAAGTAGCAAAAAAGGCCACACACACTTATACATACGGAGAAGCCGTTTAATCATTGTATCAATTAAAATCCCGACAAAATTTAAGCATGCATTTTTAAAATTATAAATTTTATCAAATGATTGCGGCGCGATCTTTAGGCAACACTTAAAGGGAATGGTGCGGTCGAGAAGACTCGAACTTCCACGGGAGTTACCCCACAGCGACCTCAACGCTGCGCGTCTACCAATTCCGCCACGACCGCACTGTCTGACGCTTAATATGCCGCTGTCTAGACCAAGCAGGCGCCGTGCTCAAGGGTTAAAATTGTGGATTTTGGCCAAGCTGATTTTTCTGTTTAGTATGAAACACCTACTTGCTATTAACACAAGGGTATGACTGAAAGGCGATGACCGTGCCTCTCGTCTCCCGCATACACCATTGCAAAGAAATTATTAAGTTAAAGAGCCTTAAATTGGTTGATTGGATAATATCAGATAAGCTGACCGATTATGAGGATGCACTTCGCGTTATGGAGGCTCGCATCGCAAAAATTTCTTCAGGGGATGCAGCCGAAGCGATTTGGCTGCTGGAGCATCCACCGATTTACACCGCAGGCACTTCGGCCAAGCCCGACGATTTAACTGACCCTGATCGCTTTCCTGTCTACGAGGCGCGCCGCGGGGGGCAATATACCTACCACGGCCCAGGTCAGCGGGTTATATACGTCATGCTAGATCTCAACAAACGCGGTCGTGATGTTCGCCGTTTTGTCGAAGATCTGGAAAATTGGGTGATTGACACGCTTGCAAGCTTTAACTTGCGCGGGGAAATTCGAGAGGGGCGCGTTGGAGTCTGGATTGCGCGGCCCGACAAAGCCGCCCTGCCCGATGGCAGCCCGCGTGAGGACAAGATTGCAGCCATCGGGATCCGCTTGCGCAAATGGGTGTCCTTTCATGGCATCTCGATCAATCACGATCCTGAACTGAGCCATTTTGAGGGAATCGTGCCTTGCGGGATCCGTGATCACGGCGTGACAAGCCTTGTGGATTTAGGCCTGCCCGTGAGCCTAGATGACCTTGATGTCGCTTTGCGCCAAGAATTTGAACGGCGCTTTGGGCCAACGCAGGACGCGGATCTGGCTGACCCAGCTAACCCCTAAAGATCATTGCAACCGCCCCCTTTTCCATTTTCGTAAGATTTCGGCGCGAAACTTGCTGATCTGGCATGAGGCAATTTTTCCCACCTGAAAGGCGTGATCGCAATTGATCGCACGCGCGAGGCGCAGTAGAACGGGGGGCAGTGGAACGTCAAAGGGACAGGTGGCCAGACCCCTGCCCCTCATAATTATGAACAGGAGACAGACATGGCCGATGCAGCCATTTCTGGACATGATCACGAACGGCCGGGCTTCTTTACCCGCTGGTTCATGTCCACAAACCATAAAGATATCGGGATTCTCTACCTCATCACTGCAGGTTTGGTGGGTCTCGTATCGGTTGCTTTCACCGTTTACATGCGCCTCGAGTTGATGGAGCCTGGCGTTCAATACATGTGTGCTGAAGGCGCACGCGTCTTGAGCCAAGCTGCTGCAGGCGAATGTACCCCTGATGGGCATTTGTGGAACGTTTTGATCACGGGCCATGGCGTATTGATGATGTTCTTTGTGGTCATTCCTGCCCTATTCGGTGGTTTTGGTAACTTCTTCATGCCGCTGATGATCGGTGCGCCTGATATGGCCTTCCCCCGTCTGAACAACCTGTCATACTGGCTTTACGTTGCAGGCACGGCTTTGGCCTTCTGCGCAGTGTTCGTGGATGGTGGTGCAGGCCCAGGTTGGACATTCTACCCGCCCTTGTCATGGCAAGATGCCCCCACAAGCCGCGCGGTGGATTTCGCGATCTTCGCGGTTCACGTCTCGGGTGCAAGCTCGATCTTGGGGTCAATCAACATTATCACGACCTTCCTCAATATGCGCGCCCCTGGCATGAGCCTGTTCAAAGTGCCGCTTTTTGCATGGTCGATTTTTGTGACCGCTTGGTTGCTCTTGCTGTCCTTGCCCGTTTTGGCAGGCGCAATTACCATGCTGCTGACCGACCGTAACTTTGGCACAACCTTCTTTGATGTGGCAGGCGGCGGTGACCCGCTTTTGTTCCAGCACATTTTCTGGTTCTTCGGCCACCCCGAAGTTTACATTGTGATCCTGCCCGCCTTTGGCGTTGTCAGCCATGTGATCTCGACCTTCTCGCGCAAGCCCGTCTTTGGCTATCTGCCGATGGTCTGGGCGTTGATCGCAATCGGTGGTTTGGGCTTCGTTGTGTGGGCGCACCACATGTATACGACGGGCATGACGCTGAACCAGCAGGCCTATTTCATGGTCGCAACCATGGTGATCGCGGTGCCAACAGGCGTCAAAATCTTCTCGTGGATTGCAACGATGTGGCAAGGCTCGATGACGTTTGAAACCCCAATGCTGTTTGCGATTGGCTTTATTTTCCTGTTCACCGTTGGCGGTGTAACGGGGATTGTGCTCAGCCAAGCGGGCGTTGACCGCGCCTATCACGACACCTATTACGTTGTGGCGCATTTCCACTATGTGATGAGCTTGGGTGCCGTATTCGGTATCTTCGCAGGCATCTATTACTGGATCGGCAAAATGTCAGGTCGCCAATACCCTGAATGGGCGGGCAAGCTGCATTTCTGGTTGTTCTTCATCGGCGCAAACCTGACCTTCTTCCCACAGCACTTCTTGGGTCGTCAGGGCATGCCACGCCGCTACATCGATTATCCTGATGCATTTGCAACGTGGAACTACGTCAGCTCGATCGGTGCGTTTATCGCATTCGCGTCCTTCCTCTTCTTCCTTGGCATTGTCGCCTACACCCTGCTTGCAGGCCGCAAACTGAGCGAACCTGCCTATTGGGGCGAGCATGCCGATACCTTGGAATGGACATTGCCAAACCCACCGCCCGAGCACACGTTCGAGGAACTGCCCACACGCGAAATGTGGGACAAACAGCCAAGCCACTAATCTGGCCGCTTTTTGAACAGTTGAGAGAAAATATGCCGTTTCATATAGAGACGCCGCAAATAGAGAAGGCCCCGGAGAAATTCGGGGCCTTTGCTCATCCTGATCGTGGCGCACCTCACATGCTGATGCGGATTACGCCGCATAAATCGCTGACTCCTGAAGGGTTCGTTTGGTTTGTCGGTGCGACCGCCGCGTTAATTGCCCTGCCGCTTTTCGGCATTCTAGGCACGGCCGTGTTCTGGGCGCTGCTGCCCTTTCTATTGGCGGCGATTTGGGCCATTTGGACCGCGCTGAAACGCTCATGGCGCGATAAGGAAATCACAGAAACCCTGACATTGTGGCCTGATCACATAAGGGTTGAGCGCAAAGAGCCCCGCAAAGAAACGAAAATCTGGGAAGCAAACCCCTATTGGGTGCGGCTGACCTTGCATAAAACGGGCGGGCCTGTGCCCAATTACCTGACCTTACGCGGCGACAAGGCAACGCGCGAAATCGAGCTTGGCGCGTTTCTGACGCCCACCGAAAGGGTCAAGCTGAAATTCGCATTAGAACAGGCCTTGGCGCAGGCAAGGGCCTAAGGGTCAAGGGCTGTTTAGGCCAACCGCTCCTTGATCAGCGCCCCTGCGGCACCGAAATCCATCTGCCCTGCATAGGCCGCCTTCAGCGCCCCCATCACACGGCCCATATCGCGAATGCTGCTCGCCCCTGTCTGGTCAATCGCGGCATCAATCGCTGCGGCGATTTCCGCCTCGGACAGTTGGCGCGGCAAGAACCCTTCAATCACTTTGATCTCTGCACGCTCTTTTTCGGCCAATTCAAGCCGCCCGCCCTCTTCATAGACATTGGCGCTGTCGATCCGTTGTTTCACCATTTTGGCAAGGATGGCGAGAATCTCACCTTCATCGACACCCTCGGTCTTGCCTGCGCCTCGCGCGGCAATGTCTTGATCCTTGATCGCCGCATTGATCAAACGAAGGGTTGATAAACGCGCCGCATCCTTTTCGCGCATCGCGTCTTTTAGGCCGTTGGTGATACGCTCTCGCAAACTCATGGTCTTATCCCCAGATTGCAACGGGCCATCTGACCCGCACCAGACCGCCCGTTTAAGGCATTTTTTGCCGCGCAACAACCTTTGAAATAGGGGGCAGAGCGGTGGTTGCATCTTGGTGTCGCAAGGTGCTTGACCCTGCACGCTTGGACACTTAGGTTGCCGCGAATTTCAACATCGCCGTAATCGGAGCAGCGCCATGACTGAACGCCCCACTGCATGTCTTGTTTTGGCTGATGGAACCGTGTTCTACGGCAAGGGTTTTGGCGCCACAGGCCAGACCGTTGCCGAGCTGTGCTTCAACACCGCGATGACGGGCTATCAAGAGATTATGACCGACCCCTCCTATGCTGGGCAGGTCGTAACCTTCACCTTCCCGCATATTGGCAACACAGGCATCACCGCCGAGGATGACGAGACCACCGATCCAGTCGCGGCAGGGATGATTGTGAAATGCGATCCAACAGAGCCCTCCAATTGGCGAATGGAACAGAACCTGACCACATGGCTGTCCGCACGGGGCCGCATCGGAATGGGCGGTGTTGACACCCGCCGCCTCACCCGCGCGATCCGCCAACAAGGCGCGCCACATGTCTGCTTGTCGCATGATCCTGAGGGTAATTTCGACATTGAGGCGATGCTGAAGGAGGCGCGCGCATGGCAGGGTCTGGAGGGACTCGACCTCGCCCGTGAGGTGACTTGCGCGCAATCCTATCGTTGGGACGAGATGCGTTGGTCATGGCCTGAGGGCTATAGCAAGCGCACGGGCACTGGCCCCAAAGTGGTGGCGATTGATTACGGTGCCAAGCGCAATATCCTGCGCTGTCTCGCAAGTGCCGGATGTGATGTCACCGTGATGCCCGCCAGCACCACCGCCGAAGAAATCCTTGCGCAAAACCCCGATGGTGTATTTCTGTCGAACGGGCCAGGCGACCCTGCCGCAACGGGGGAATATGCCGTGCCGATGATCCGTGCGATTTTGGAAAAAGAACTGCCCGTTTTCGGGATTTGCCTTGGCCACCAAATGCTGGCTTTGGCGCTTGGAGCGAAAACCGTGAAAATGAACCACGGGCATCATGGCGCAAACCACCCGGTCAAAGATTTGGAAACGGGCAAAGTCGAAATCACCTCGATGAACCACGGGTTCACTGTCGACAGCCAAACCCTACCTTATGATGTTTTAGAAACTCATGTCAGCTTGTTTGATGGGTCAAATTGCGGCATCCGCGTCAAGGATCGCCCGATCTTTTCCGTTCAGCACCACCCCGAAGCCAGCCCCGGCCCACAAGACAGCTATTACCTGTTCGAGCGCTTCGCAGCCGCCATGGCAACACGCTAAAGTTGAAGGGGGGGGTAAAAGCCCCCTAAACCCAAGGCTGTATAACGCGGAAATCTTTGAATTTTCGTAAAAAATTATCCGCGATTAGGATTTTGTTAACCATCGCAGCGCTTCCCTAACGGGGCTTGAAACGCGAAGATTTCAAGTCGGCCATCAGGGGTGCGGGCCCCCGTTTCATTGGGCGAAAACAAAGCATGGGGTTTTTGGTGGCACGGTGGTGGCACGCAAACCTAGCTGACCGCGCCCGCCTCCTCCTTGAGGCGCACCTCAAAGGCAATGGAAAGATGTCGCCGCAATGCATCTGCCGCTGCATCCCCATCACGCGCGGCAATGGCGTTGACGATATCATCATGCTCGTCCAAGGCTTTTTCGCCCCGCCCTTTTGCGGCCAAGGATGTGGTGGCCATCAACGCCATTGAGCGATGCACAAGATCCAATTGCTGCACCAAATAACGATTATGGCTGGCAAGATGGATTTGCTTATGAAAGCGGCGGTTTGCACGGCTCAGCGCCTGCGGATCATTCAATAATTTGCGATCCGCCTGTGCCATTTCGCGCAAGACGCGCACCTCCTCGGTTGCGGCATGTTGCGCGGCCAAACGGGCGGCCAAGGCCTCTAACTCGGTGCGCACGGCATAAAGTTCGGCCATCTGTGCATGATCCAATGAGGCCACAATCAGACTGCGCCCATCGCGGGTGAGCAGGCTTTGGGTTTCCAACCGCTGCAACGCCTCGCGCACGGGTGTGCGGCTGACACCGAACCGCTCGGCCAATTCCGATTCCACCAAACGCGATCCAGGGCGATAGATGCCGCCATCTATCGCATCCAAAATCATGTCATAGGCGTCTTTTTGCTGTGGCTTGCTGTGCATCGCGTGGGGTCTTTCCAATTCTTAACGCTGCCAAAGCTAAGCAGCCCCGCCCCCCTTGGCAAGCAAAAGCACATAAGGCTAGTGTAGCGGCCATGAAACACGCAGATTTCCAACATGTCGACACATGGGTGTTCGATCTCGATCACACGCTTTATCCCGCCTCAATGGCACTGTTTGATCAGATCAATATCCGCATGTCCGCGTTTGTCATGCGCGCCTTGAATGTCGATGCGCAGGAGGCAGATTGTATCCGCCACACCTATTGGCGAGCCCATGGCACAACCCTGGCGGGGCTGATGGCACAGCATAATATCCCGCCCTATCCGTATTTGGACGAGGTGCATGAGATAGATTTCAGCATCCTCAAACCAGATCCGATTTTGGCAGACCGTATCACGCGCCTGAGGGGGCGGCGTATCGTCTACACCAATGGCACCGCTGATTATGCCCGTAATGTTTTGCACCATCGGGGTTTGTCGGGCCTATTCGACGCAATTTACGGGGTCGAGGACGCCAATTATCGCCCAAAACCAGACCCTGATGCCTTTGCAATGATATTTAGCAAAGACGGGCTCAGCCCAACGCGCGCCGCGATGTTCGAGGATGACCCGCGCAATCTGGCCGTGCCGCATGAATTGGGCCTGCGGACGATCTTGATTGACGAAGAGGGTAGCCATGAGGGCCCAAGTGCCCACATCCATCATCAGACCCACGATCTATCATGGTTTTTAGGCCATATATTGGGTGACCTCGATTAAGCCACATCCGCGACTGGCATGGGCTTGCCATCGGCCTGCCATGCATGGGCCGCGCGGCCAAAGGCCTCGTATAATAGGCGCGAGACAGGGTCTTCTGCGGCGCGATATTCAGGATGCCATTGCACCGAGAGGGTAAACCCCCGCGCGCCTTTGATGTAGATGGCCTCAGGCGTGTCATCAGGGGCCCATCCATCAACCACCACATCACGGCCTAAGGTCTTTAACCCCTGACCATGCAAGCTGTTGGTGGTCACCTCGGCGCTGTTATAGAGCCGCTGAAACGGCCCTCCTTGCGTGAAGCGCACGACATGGCGCGGTGCGAATTTTTCCTCCAAGGTGCCATCGGGCGGCATGCGGTGGTTCATCCGTCCGGGTAAATCGCGGATTTCGGGGTAAAGACTGCCCCCCATGGCCACGTTCACCTCTTGGAACCCACGGCAAACACCAAGGATAGGCAAGCCCCGCTCGACCGCCGCGCGGATCAGGGGCAATGTCACGGCATCACGATTGCGATCAAAGGCGCCATGCGCCTCTGTTTCTTCCTCGCCATATTCCTCGGGATGAACATTCGGGCGACCGCCCGTGAACAAAAACCCATCACAAATCTCAAGCAGGTCTTCGTAATTGACGAAATTTGGATTGGCAGGAATGGCCAAAGGCGTGCATTTGGCGACATCCGATACAGCACAACAGTCCATAGCCCCCACTGTATGCGCGGGGTATTGATCATTGATCAGATGAAAATTTCCAATAATTCCAATGACCGGGCGGGCCATGATATCCTCTCCTTCAGGCTTTTGGGGACGCCATTAGGAAAAATCTTGTCCTCAAATCTATAGGCCTTCGCCCAACTCGCCGCAAGAATTTAGCGGGGCTGCTTTCGATAAATTTATCCTCATTTTGAGCCAAGATAGGCTGTCACCTCGATCTCAATCTTCATGCGTGGGTCTTGCAGGCCTGCCACAAACATTGTGGCCGCAGGGCGCACTGCGCCAAGCCATTTTTGCGTGACAGGCCAGCACGCGGGCCAAAGGGCGGCATCGTTCACGATGTAATGCACCCGCACCACATCGGAGATTGACGCACCGCCTGCCCGCAGGGCGCTGTCAATATTGGCAAAGCATTGCTCGGCTTGGGCCGCGATATCGGCATCAATTTGCATGGTGCTGTAATCAAATCCCGTGGTTCCCGACACGAAAATCCAATCACCTTGCACAACTGCCCGACTATATCCGATCTCGGCCTCAAAGGGCGAGCCTGAGGAAATCAGGCGCCGCCCTGATGGGGCATCCGCGCTCATGGTTCTGCGTCAAGCCCTGCTGCGGCAATACCCGCCACAGCCGCATCGCTGTCATTATCGGATGTGTCACCGGTGACCCCAACTGCGCCGATCACAACGCCATCCCGCTTGACCAGAACACCACCGGGCACAGGCACGACACGGCCCCCAAAGGCCCCGTTGACCGCATTGACGAAATAGGCCTGCGCCTCGGCCCGCGCCATTTGCGCCTTGCCGCCCATGCCCAACATCACCGCGCCATAGGCCTTGGCGCGCGCAATCTCAAACCGACCTGGGCTTGCGCCATCCTCGCGCTCAAAGGCTTGAATATTGCCGCCTGCATCGAGAACAACGACCGAAAGGGGCTTTAGCCCCATCTCGCCGCCTTTGGCGCGGGTTGCAGAAATGATTGTGCGTGCCTGATCGAGTGTGATCATCTTGGTCTTGTCCCTCTTGTCTAGATCTTGGGGCCATAGCCCCCGCCTCTTCAGATAGCGCGTTCAAACAAAGAGGAAATGGTCTTCTGTCAGCTCTGCCTCAGCCTGATCTGATAAAACGACCGAGCCTAGGCCGTAGTTCAAAATCAAATCCGTTTCTTCGCACGAGAGGCTCAACGCCTCCATCACCGATAGCCCTTCTAGCTGAAAGGCAAAACGATCCATGACTTGCACCCTTCAAACACAGTGCTTGACAGTGACAACGACATTTTCGGGCTTTGTGCAGATGGGCGGAGGGTTAGGTCTGCCGCGCAGAGGTATCACGACCCCTCAAAAGACGCGCGGCGGTCTATCGAAAGTAAAGACACCCGTCTTGTGGCAGGTAAGCCCCCCCTTTTTCGCGCGGGTTCCACGATAAAATAACCCCCGCGCCAGCGATCAGACAGGCACGGGGGGCAGAGATAAACCGATAAAATCGGGTCGCGTTAGGCCGCTTTCCATTCAAGGCGGCGGGCGTGTAAGACTGGCTCAGTATAGCCAGAGGGTTGCACACGGCCCTTGAATACCAGATCACAAGCCGCCGCAAAGGCGATGCCGTTAAACCCAGGCGCCATTGGTCTATAGGCAGGGTCGCCTGCATTTTGGCCATCAACCACCTCGGCCATACGGCGCATGGCAGCCATGACCTGATCCTCGCTGACGACACCATGATGCAGCCAATTCGCGATATGCTGCGCGCTAATGCGGCAGGTGGCGCGGTCTTCCATCAGGCCCACATTGTTAATGTCAGGCACTTTCGAGCAGCCAACACCCTGATCCACCCAACGCACAACATAGCCCAAAATCCCTTGGGCGTTATTGTCCAATTCACGGGTGATCTGGTCTTGCGACCAACGGCGATAGCTGGCCATTGGAATATCCAACAGACCCGTCACATAGGCACGGCGACCACCTGCGGCCAGTTTCTCCTGCACCGCAGCCACATTCACGCGGTGATAATGGGTGGCGTGCAGGGTCGCGGCAGTCGGGCTTGGAACCCAAGCGCAATTTGCGCCCGCGCGCGGATGCTCGATCTTTTGCTCTAGCATCGCGGCCATGGCATCGGGCATGGCCCACATCCCCTTGCCGATCTGCGCGCGACCGCGCAACCCGCATTCCAAACCAATATCCACATTCTGGTTTTCATAGGCGGTGATCCATGATTTGCGCTTGATGAAATCCTTGCGGCTGAATGGCCCTGCCTCCATGGAGGTGTGAATTTCATCACCCGTGCGATCAAGGAAACCTGTGTTGATAAAGCACAAGCGATGCTTGGCTGCGCGGATACATTCCTTGAGGTTAACCGAGGTGCGGCGCTCTTCATCCATGACACCCAGTTTGACCGTATTGGGTTTCAGACCCAAAACGCCCTCAACATGGGTGAAAATCTCGTCCGCAAAGGCAACTTCCTCAGGCCCGTGCATCTTGGGCTTCACCACATAGACCGACCCTGCATGGCTGTTGCGCAGACCATCCGCTTTCTTCAGGTCATGCATGGCGATCAATGCGGTGATCATCGCATCCATCATGCCCTCGTAAGCCTCGCTGCCATCTTTGAGCAAAATCGCAGGGTTGGTCATCAAATGACCCACATTGCGCACCAACATCAAGGCGCGGCCTTTCACGTCAAACGTGCTGCCATCGGGCGCGGTATAGGTTTTATCGGCGGCCAAGCGGCGGGTCATGGTTTGCCCGCCCTTCTCAAAGCTTTCCACCAAATCGCCCTGCATCAAACCAAGCCAATTGGAATAGGCCAAAACCTTGTCCTCGGCATCGACACAGGCCACCGAATCTTCGCAATCCATGATAGCCGAAACCGCAGATTCCAGACGGATATCCGCAAGCAAGGCTTGGTCACGGCTGCCAATCGGATGGGCGCGGTCAAAGACCAATTCAACATGCAGGCCATTGTTGCACAGAAGGATGGTATCAGGCGCCTTTGCATTGCCCGTATAGCCCTTGAACTGCGCAGGATCTGCGAGGGGCTTGTCATCCATCATTAACTGCCCCTTATCCACGCTATAGCGGCGGATATCGGCATGGCTTGCCCCCTCGATGGGGAAGCTGTCATCAAGGAAAACCCGCGCACGCGCCACAACGCGCGATCCACGACCGCGATCATAGCCGCCTTTGGGGGGCAGGCTGCCCATAGCATCCGTGCCGTAAAGCGCATCATAGAAACTGCCCCAACGCGCATTGGCCGCGTTCAAGGCAAATCGCGCATTGGTGATGGGCACCACCAATTGCGGGCCTGCCACTGTGGCGATCTCAGGGTCAACGCGATCTGTGTCGATCTGGAAATCTTCTCCCTCAGGCAAGAGATACCCGATCTCACGCAAAAAGGCCTGATAGGCATCGCCATCATGGGGCTGACCACGGCGTGCAATATGCCATTCATCAATATGACGCTGCAAATCTTCGCGCTTTTGCAAAAGGGCGCGGTTTTTGTCAGCTTTGCCATGCAAAAGATCAGAGAACCCCGTCCAAAATGCATCAGCGGCCACGCCAGTGCCATCCAAGGCCCGAGTTTCGATGAAATCCGCCAAAACCTGCGCCACTTGCAGGCCTGCACGCTCTACACGTTTCGTCATTTGCGGGGTCTCCTCTCTTCATGCTGCACAAAAGCAGCCCGCGTCCCTTCCCTCGCGTTAGCCAAAAATCAGACGAGAGGCAAGCGATCTGGTAAAATAAACAGACCAATTATCGAGGGAAGGTAAATTACGCTTTGACCGACTTGCGCGCCGCGCGACATTTGTCCGAGCAATAGCGCACCTCCTCCCAATCCTTGGCCCATTTGCGCCGCCAAACGAAGGGGCGGCCACAGGTGGCACAGGTTTTTTGAGGCAGGTCTGATTTGCGTTTCATTTTGGGCATAGGTGAAAAATAGCGCGCTTACCCCAAGGGGCCAGGGCGGCGTTCTTCTGACAACAGCACATTCGCCTCGACATTCCCAACCCCAGGCAGGGTCATGATACGGCGGCGCAACACCCGTTCAAAATCTGGCAGATCGCGGGCAATAATGCGCAGCCTGTAATCATAGAGGCCCAAAACATGCTGCACCAATTGAACTTCAGGGATGGCGGTCACCGCGCGCTCGAAATCCTCAAGGCTGACGCGCCCCTTGGTGGCCAATTTCACCCCCAAAAACACTGTCACGCCAAAGCCCAGCTTTTCAGCATCAAGATCAAGACGGCGGGTGGTGATCACACCTGCATCAGTCAGGCGCTTAATGCGCCGCCATGCTGCGGGTTGGCTTAGGCCAAAGCGCCGCCCGATCTCGGCGGCCTTTTGCGTGGCGTCCTCCTGCAAAGCGCGCAGAATTTGGCGGTCAATCGGATCAAGATCAATCATAGGGGCAAGCTTTCGCTGTCTTTGATTGCCGCGACATGCATCAGGGCCTCGATATCCGCGATATGCGGCAGGCTTAGAATGCGGTCGCGGTAAATTTCTTGGTAATGCGGCATGGTGCGCGCAATCACCTCAAGGCGCACGTCAACACGGCCCAAGAATGTTTGAATTTCGGTCACCTCTGGCACGGCGCGCGCGGCGGCGATAAATTCATCAAAGGCGCGTGGATCTGTTTTATCCAATGAGATCCGCAACGACACCTGAACCGCATAGCCAAGTGCCCGCCAATCAATAACAGCGCGCGTCCCGCGTAACGCGCCCATCGCCTGCATCCGATCAAGCCGTTTATAGCAGGTCGCCACAGGCACACCCGCCGCTTTGGCCACCCGCGCCACGGGTTGGTCCGGGTCAGACTGTAGATGGCGCAAAATGCGGCGATCCAGATCATCGAGCATGAAATAATCCAAAAATAAATATTCGCGAATGATCTTATCATATAATGATCAAAATAATCAAATATTCATCCGCACTTCGCAGCAAACCGCGCTTATACCAACGGCAGATGTAATTTGCAGCCAGCAAGGAGAAAGCCGATGCGCGTCTATTACGATCGCGATTGCGATGTGAACCTAATCAAAGACAAAAAAGTTGCCATCTTGGGCTATGGCAGCCAAGGCCATGCGCATGCGCTGAACCTGCGCGACAGCGGGGCGAAGAATGTGGTTGTGGCCCTGCGCGAGGGCTCCCCTTCTGCGAAGAAGGCCGAGGGCGAAGGCCTCAAGGTTATGGGGATCGCAGAAGCCGCCGCTTGGTGCGACCTGATCATGTTCACCATGCCTGATGAATTGCAGGCCGAAACCTATAAGAAATACGTCCATGACAATCTGCGCGAAGGCGCGGCGATTGCATTCGCCCACGGCCTGAACGTGCATTTCGGCCTCATCGAGCCTAAGCCTGGCGTTGATGTAATCATGATGGCCCCCAAAGGCCCAGGCCACACAGTGCGCGGCGAATACACCAAAGGCGGCGGCGTGCCTTGCCTTGTGGCCGTTCACAATGATGCAAGCGGCAAAGCCTTGGAAATCGGCTTGTCCTATTGCTCCGCCATTGGCGGTGGCCGTTCGGGCATCATCGAAACCAATTTCAAAGAAGAGTGCGAAACCGACCTCTTCGGTGAACAGGCCGTGTTGTGCGGTGGCTTGGTTGAGTTGATCCGCATGGGCTTTGAGACTTTGGTCGAAGCGGGCTACGCCCCTGAGATGGCCTATTTCGAGTGCTTGCACGAGGTGAAGCTGATCGTTGACCTGATCTACGAAGGCGGCATCGCGAATATGAACTATTCGATCTCGAACACGGCCGAATATGGCGAATATGTCTCGGGCCCCCGCATCCTGCCTTACGATGAAACCAAGGCGCGCATGAAAGAGGTTCTGACCGATATTCAGACAGGTAAATTCGTTCGTGACTTCATGACCGAAAACACCGTGGGTCAGCCCTTCTTCAAAGGGACACGCCGCATCAATGACGCACACCAGATCGAAGAAGTGGGCGAAAAACTGCGCGGCATGATGCCTTGGATTTCCGCAGGGAAGATGGTGGACAAAGCGAAGAACTAAGTCGCTTTGCAGCTCAAACGATCAAAGGCCCGTCCGCAAAGACGGGCCTTTTTTCTGTCGCCCCATTGCACATGCCCCCTGAAGGCGGCAGAACCTGCCTTGGCAGGAGCAGAATATCATGACCGAAATCCGTATATCCGACAGCCCCAGTGCCTCTAATTGGGCCTCAATCGCCGCGCTTGGCGTGATCTGGGGCGGCACATTTATGGTCGTCTCCATCGCGCTTGAGGGCTATGGCCCGCTGACTGTTGCGGCTGCGCGCACCACATTGGGGGCGTTGGCCTTGCTTGGATTGATGGTGGCCCTTGGCCGCCCCCTGCCCACCCGCGCCGCATGGCCCTATATTCTGATCATTGGTGCGCTCAATTCCGCGCTGCCCTTCTCACTTCTGTCGTGGGGCCAGCAATATGTGCCTTCGGCCTTTGCTGGTATTTCCATGGCCGCGCTGCCCCTGTTCGTGCTGCCTTTGGCACATGTCTTTAGCGATGAAAAAATGGATCGCCGCCGCGTGATTGGCGTGACAGTGGGCTTTCTTGGCGCGCTGACTTTAGTGGGCCCAAACCTTGGTGCGGCGTTTCAAATGGGCACCTCACAAGGATGGGAGGTATTGGCCCCCCTCGCCTGTTTGGCCGCGACCATTTCCTACGCCGTGTCCTCGGTGATGACCCGCACCTGCCCTGCGGTTGACCCCATCAGCCTTGCGGGAACCACCCTGGCTGTTGGGGCGGTTTTGATCCTGCCTGCGATGCTGATCGTTGAAGGTCTGCCGCAATGGCAAGGCCTTCGCTCAGGGGGGGCCATTATCGTGCTTGGCCTCTTTCCCACCGCGCTTGCCGCGCTTTTGCGGGTATCGGTGATCCGCAGCGCGGGCGCGGTGTTTATGACCTTGGTCAATTATCAAGTGCCGCTGTGGTCGGTGTTTTTTGGCTGGCTGATCCTGTCAGAAGATCTGCCTTTGCGCTTTTTTGTGGCGCTTGGATTAATCTTGTGCGGGGTCGCAATCAGCCAATGGAAAACCGTGATCCGCATCCTTGGCCCACGCGCCTGACCCCTTTAACAGGGGCGCGCAAGGATCAAGATTTGCTCTGCCCCATTGCGCAAGAAGCCAAACTCGCTTGGGCTTGCGGATAGGATCGCTGCGCGGGCGGCAGGATCTGCCAACATTTGATCTACGCCCGTGCGCAAATCGGCTGCATCGCGTGCCACCGCCTCGGCACTGAAACAGGCAGAATAGCCCGCTTGCGCAATGCGATCCGACAGGGGGGCAAGCCCACCCGAGGCGAGATCAACCGCACGCGCGGCGGCGACACCTTGCAATTTAGGTGAATGGCGCAACGGAATAGTCAGCCCCGCATCCGCGCGCGCGATGGCCAAATAGGTGCCCACACGCCCAATTTCCGAGGATTGGCGCAGGGAGAGACGACCATCTTGATCAGGCCCGTTTCGCGGCGCGTTTGGCGCGCAGGCCGCAAGGGCCGCAACCACAAGACCAAGCGAAAGAAATTTACGCATGACGCCCCCCATAAAGGATCAAGAATGCTCAGACAAAAGCACCAATGCCGCCTGATGTAAATCGCGATTGGCTGCAGCCAAGACCTGCCCGCCCTGATGGGCAGGGCCGCCTTGCCAATTGGTGACAATGCCCCCCGCCGCCTCAATCACGGCAATCGGGGCGGCGATGTCATAGGATTGCAGACCCGCCTCAATCACCAAATCTGCCTGACCCAAGGCCACCAAACCATAGGCGTAACAATCCATCCCGTAGCGCGTCAAAAGAACCTGATCGCGCACCGCTTCGAAGGCGAGACGCTCGGAGATCGTGCCGATTTCTGGAAAAGTCGAAAACAGCCGCGCCTCAGCCAAAGTTTTGCGCGCGCTTGTCCGCAAGATCATTTCGCCTTGCGGGCCAGTCAGGGAATTTTGCCCCAAACCGCCAATAAAACGCTCGCCGATATAGGGTTGATCAATGACGCCAAAAATTGGGCCTGTCTCATTCAACAGGGCAATCAACACCCCCCAACTGGCTGTGCCCGTCATAAATCCACGCGTGCCGTCAATTGGGTCTAGCACCCATGTCAGGCCCGATTGCCCCGATTTTGCGCCAAATTCCTCGCCCAAAATCGCATCTTGTGGGCGGCGTGCCTCGATTAAGGCGCGCATGGCTGCCTCGGCCTCGCGGTCGGCTTCGGTTACGGGATCAAATCCCGCGCTGGCCTTGTTTTCGGTTAAAAGCCCCGCTTGACGAAAACGGGCCAAGGTCGCTTTGCGCGCAGCATCCGCCAGATCATGGGCCAAGGCAATCAGCTCGGCCGCCTCGACATCGGTCAAATTGGGCACATTGCGGGTCGCGGTCATGATGGCATCTCACTGGTGGCAGCAGGGCCTTCTGCCCCGCCCCCGCGCAGTGCCACGCAAAACCGCCCTAGGTCAAGCGGCTGCGTCCGACAGAACCCGCGCCAAATCAAACAAACGGCGGCGCTGATTTTCTGGGATCGCGTAATAAGAGCGGATCAAATCCAACGCTTCCTTATCCGCCAAAAGATCATCGGGCTGATTTGCGGCGGTGGTGTTGGCTTCGTCCAATCCCTCAAAGAAATACTGCACAGGCACGCCAAGCGTTGCCGCAATATCCCAAAGGCGCGAGGCGCTGATGCGGTTCATGCCAGTTTCGTATTTTTGGATCTGTTGGAATTTGATCCCAACATGGGCCGCGAGCTGTTGCTGGGTCATACCCACCATCCAACGGCGATGACGAACGCGCTTGCCGACATGAATGTCTACGGGATGTGTCACTTGGTTACTCCTGCGACTGCGATTGGTGTTTGGCAACAAACGACCACAAAAGCCAAGCGAGTTCGCAAGACATCACTCAACCCATGCGGCACCGAGTGCAAGATAGGGCGCAACGAATATCGGTCAAGAAAGGGGAGAGGCAGACCTGATAATTCACGCGCCAAAGCCGGTCACACAACCTGCGTTCGGAGCCCTATGATACCGCATAAGGCGAATTTTTCCTAATGAAAAAGCGCGCGGCGCTTTGACGGCTTGGCGCGATGTCTTAACTGTGCAAGATCAGGGGCTTGGATGATTGGGAAAGGATTTTGCCATGCAAGCATGGGAGTTAAGCGCCTTTAACACCGCGCCAGAAATCCGTGAACTTCCAATGCCACGCCCAAACCAAGGCGAGATCAGGGTGCGCATTGCGGCCTGTGGTCTGAATTTTGCCGATCTGCTTATGATTGAGGGAAAATACCAAGATACCCCGACCCCGCCTTTCGTAATGGGTTTGGAGTTGGCGGGCGTGGTGGATGCGCTTGGGGATGGGGTGACAACCCACGCGGTGGGGGATTCTGTGGCCGTTTATGCGGGCCAAGGCGGTTTGGCAGAATATGGATGCTTTCCCGCACAGCGCGCCCTGCGCCTGCCAGATCACATGCCCTTGACCGAGGCCGCAGGATTTTTGATCGCCTATGGCACCTCACATCTGGCATTGACGCGGCGTGCGCGTCTGGCTGCGGGGGAAACCCTTGCCGTGTTAGGTGCGGCAGGTGGGGTCGGCCTGACCGCGGTGGAAATCGGCGCAAGCCTTGGGGCCAAGGTCATTGCGGTGGCGCGCGGGCAAGCCAAGCTTGAAATTGCCAAACGCGCTGGGGCGGATCATGTGATTGACGCAGACACCCCCGATCTGCGCGACCAATTGCGCGCCCTTGGCGGTGTTGATGTGCTTTATGATGCGGTTGGCGGCGCGGGATTTGAGGCCGGATTTCGCGCTATGCGGCCCGAAGGGCGGATTTTAAGCATCGGCTTTGCCAGCGGCACGGTTCCACAAATCCCCGCCAATCATCTGCTTGTCAAAAATCTTGATGTGATGGGCCTGTATTGGGGGGGGTATCTGCGCTTTAATCCAGAGGCCTTGCACCACTCCCTTGAGCAGGTTTTTGGCCTTTATACACAAGGCGGCCTCAAGCCTCATATTGGTGCAACTTACCCGTTTGACGCCCTGCCTGCAGCCCTTGACGCGCTTAGATCGCGCAAATCCACGGGCAAACTGGTGATCGAAATTGCAAAGACGCTTTGATACCTATCGCAGGCTTACGTGATAGGAAAAAACTATCAAACCTTTGAGTGTGTTTTGCATAGCTTTCACTTGAAAAAATAGCCCTTCTTGCCAATATTAAGGCCAAGGACGGGCGGCAGAGTGCCGCCTGCGACCCCAAGGGTCGGCTTTGCCACCCTTTTTGACCGTCACAGCTATCTCTGTAGGAGGGATCAATGGCACCATATCAAACGATGCGCTCGGCGGCGGCCTCGGCCAATGCAGCGCAGATTGATCAGGGCTTGCGCGCCCATATGAACAAGGTCTACGGCACCATGTCCGTGGGCATGGTCATGACCGCAGGCGCTGCTTGGGCAATCGGCAGCAACCCTGCGCTGAACGCCCTGTTCCGCGACCCGATCACGATGCAGCCCAATATCCTTGGCTGGATTGCGATGTTCGCGCCGCTGATCATGGTCTTCGCCTTCGGCGCGGCGGTGAACCGCCTGTCTGCCGCAGGAGCGCAGTTGTTCTTCTATGCCTTCGCTGCCGTGATGGGTATCTCCATCTCGTGGATCTTTGCTGTGTTCACAGGCGTGTCCATTACACAGACCTTCCTGACCACCGCCATCGCCTTTGCGGGGCTTAGCCTTTATGGCTACACCACCAAAAAGGATCTCAGCGGCTGGGGCACATTCTTGATGATGGGTGTGATCGGTCTGATTGTGGCCTCGATCATCAATATTTTCTTGGGCTCACCCGCGATCTATTTCGCAATCACCATCTTGGGCGTGCTGATCTTCGCAGGTCTGACTGCCTATGACACCCAGTCCATCAAACAAGAATATATCGACCATGCCGTGCATGGCGATCAGGAATGGCTGAACAAGTCCGCGATTATGGGGGCGTTGCGCCTCTATCTCGACTTTATCAACATGTTCATGTTCCTGCTGCAATTCTTGGGCAACCGCGAATAAGCCTGCAGGGCACATATCCAAAAATGAAGGGCCGCATGAACAGTGCGGCCCTTTTTCATTTCTGTATCACGCCAATAAAAAAGCCGCGCAATCAGGCGCGGCTTTTTTGTGTATATCCGAGACAGGAAGATCTTATTTGATCTTACCTTCTTTGTATTCGACATGCTTGCGCACGACTGGGTCGTATTTGCGCGCTGTCATTTTCTCGGTCATGGTGCGTGCGTTTTTCTTGGTCACATAGAAGTGGCCCGTGCCCGCCGTGGAGTTCAGGCGGATTTTAATCGTGGTCGGCTTCGCCATGGCGTTGCTCCTTGAACGGCGTTGATCGGCGCGAGAATCCGCGCGCGAGATAATTCTGTTTGGGCGCTTTTACTGACGGGGCGGCAGGTGTCAACCGAAAAACGGGGAAATAAGCGCGCCCGCCCCCGCCATAATCACAAGAACGCGGATCAGGCCCATCTTCTGCCACAGCAGTAAGATTGCCGCGAGAAGGGTCAAGATCACGGCGGCCAAATCAAGGCTCGCCCAATCAGGCAGCCACAGCCTGCTGTCGCGCGTGACCGTTTCAAACCAAACATGCAGCGCGAACCACACAGACAAATTGGCAATAACCCCAACAACCGCCGCCATAACCCCGTCAAGCGCGGCTTTTAGCTTGGGCCATGCGACCAAGCGATCCACTTGTGGCGCGAATAGGAATATCCACAAGAAGCAGGGTATGAACGTCACCCAAAGGGTCAAAACCGCGGCAGTGACCGCACCTGCCCACCCATAGGCGCCAAACCCTGCTAGGAAGCCAACAAATTGCGTCACCAATATCAGCGGCCCGGGCGTGGTTTCAGCCAAGCCCAAAGCATCCATCATCTGCCCTGTGGTGAGCCATCCAAAATCCCCGACAACTTGCTGCACCATATAGGCCAAGACCGCGTAAGCCCCGCCAAAGGTCACAAGCGCCAGTTTCGAGAAGAAAAGCCCTACCTCCAACAAGAGCCCCTCAGGCGCTATCAGGTATAAAAGCCCCAAGGGCGCGGCCCACAACCCGCCCCAGATCGCCAGATGAGCAAGGCTGTTGGACGGGCGCCCTTGGGGCAGGTCTGCCGCCGCCGCAATTGGCGTGATCCAACCCAAATAGCCAATCAGCGCCGCCCCTGCGATCACCAAAGGAAAGGGCAGATCAAATACGAACAGCGCCGTAAATGCCAGTCCCGCAATCCAGATGGCAACGCCCCCCTTTAAGGCGCGCTTTGACAGGTTCGAAAAGGCTTGGATGACAATCACAATCACCGCTGCCTTGATGCCCAAGAACAGCGCCGCCATAAGCGGCAGCTGACCAAAGCCCACATAAAGCGCGCTTAAGGCCATGATCACCACAGCACCCGGTAAGACGAAAAGCCCCCCACCGATCAAGCCACCCAAAGTGCCGCGCAAGCGCCACCCTGCATAGGTCGCCAGTTGCATGGCCTCTGGCCCCGGCAAAAGCATGGTAAAGGACAGTGCCGCAAGAAATTGTCGTTCGCTCAGCCAATTGCGCTGCTCGACCAACTCACGATGCATCAGGGCGATTTGCGCGGCGGGCCCGCCAAAGGACAAAACCCCAATGCGCGCAAAAACCGCGAAAAGCGCGCTCAGACTGGGGGGGTGTTGATTTTCGCTCATGCTGGCGCACCTATACTACGGATCACGGCTATGGCGTGACACTGTGACAGGCAGATGACGACCCGCCAAGTGTTCGGTTTACCTAACAGGTTTTCTGCGCGTGGCCGCTTGCAGTGCTGCCCCTGCCCCGCTAAACCCGCGCCTGACAGAACAGAAGGGATATTACGATGTCAATTGACACCGACACCGCAGCCCGCGTGGCGAAACTTGCCCGCATCAAGGTTGACCCTGCCGAATTGCCAAGCCTAGCGTCCGAATTCAACGCGATCTTGGGCTTTATTGAGCAACTCTCAGAACTGGATGTCAGCGATGTTGAGCCGATGACATCGGTCACGCCACAGCGCCTTAAGGCGCGTGTAGATGAGGTGACGGATGGCAATCAACAATCCAAGGTTTTGTCGAACGCGCCTGATGCGCGCGAAGGATTTTTTGCCGTGCCAAAGGTGGTTGAGTGATGTCTGATCTGAACAAATTGACCATCGCCGAGGCGCGCGATGCCCTGCGCCGTGGCGAGACCACAGCGGTTGAATTGACCAATGCCTGCCTCAGCGCGATTGAGGGCAGCAGCGCGCTTGGCGCCTTCGTCCATAACACCCCCGATCTTGCGCTTGCCCGCGCCGAGGCCGCAGATCAGCGGATCAAATCGGGCGATGCGCCCGCCCTTTGCGGCATTCCTATTGGGATCAAAGACCTGTTCTGCACCGAAGGGGTCGAGAGCCAAGCCGCGTCAAAAATTCTGTCAGGCTTTCGGCCTGAATATGAATCGACCGTCTCAGCGCAATTGCGCGATGCAGGCGCGGTCATGTTGGGCAAACTCAATATGGATGAGTTTGCCATGGGGTCGTCCAACGAAACCTCTGTTTACGGGCCAGCGGTCAACCCGTGGCGCGCGAACGGCAGCGATCAAAACCTGACACCCGGTGGGTCTTCTGGGGGATCGGCCGCCGCGGTTGCGGCTGACCTCTGCCTTGGGACCACTGGCACGGATACGGGCGGGTCAATCCGCCAACCTGCCGCCTTCACGGGCACAGTAGGTCTGAAACCCACCTATGGGCGCTGCTCGCGCTGGGGGATTGTCGCCTTTGCCTCTAGCCTTGATCAAGCAGGGCCAATGACCAAAACGGTGCGGGACGCCGCAATCATGGGGGCCGCGATGATGGGGCATGACCCCAAAGACAGCACATCCGCCGATCTGCCCGTTCCCGATTTCGAGGCATTTCTGACGGGTGATATTCGGGGCAAAACCATCGGCATCCCGCGCGAATATCGTGTTGATAGGATGCCTGAAGAGATTGAGAAACTTTGGGCCGATGGCGCTGCGATGCTGAAAGATGCAGGTGCGGAACTGCGCGACATATCGCTGCCGCATACAAAATACGCCCTGCCCGCCTATTACGTGATCGCACCAGCCGAGGCTTCGTCAAACCTTGCGCGCTATGATGGGGTGCGCTTTGGCTATCGCGCGGAACTGTCCCAAGGGGACGGCATTACAGAACTCTACGAGAAAACCCGCGCCGAAGGCTTTGGTGCCGAGGTAAAGCGGCGGATCATGATCGGCACCTATGTGCTATCAGCAGGGTTTTACGATGCCTATTACAACCGCGCGCGCCGTGTGCGCAGCCTGATCAAACGCGATTTTGACGAGGTATTTGCCGCAGGCGTTGATGCAATCCTCACACCCGCCACACCATCGGCGGCGTTTGAGTTGGGGAAAGAGGTGGCGGACCCTGTTGAGATGTATCTCAACGATGTGTTCACAGTCACCGTGAACCTTGCGGGCCTGCCAGGTGTGGCCCTGCCGACAGGGTTGAGCAGTGCAGGCCTGCCTTTGGGTCTGCAATTGATCGGCCGCCCCTTTGAAGAGGGTGATTTGCTCAACACCGCCTATGCGCTGGAAACTGCGGCGGGATTTGTAGCCAAACCCAATAAATGGTGGTAAGCTTTCTGCATAAATATGCAAAAAGCTTATGAGGCAGTGATGGGGTTTAAGGTCGGGCATTCCGCAAATTTGCGGGACAAGCTGCGCGTGGGGGCATTGCTTGTGGCCGCAGGAATTGGGGGGGCTGGATGCGTCTCTGCCCCCAATGATGTCGCCCAAGGGGTTGGGTTCAACGATTATCAAAGCTATCTCGCCGCCGAGGCTGCACGGCGCGAGGCCTTGCGAACACCGCCACAGGCAATCACCGCGCCGCAAACGGCACCGATCGTGGCCAATGCTGCCGCACCCGCAGCACCCGTTTTGACGCAAGATCAAATTTTGGCGGCCCGCGCCCGCGCGGCCATTGACGCCGCCGCGCCACAGGCGGCATCGCAACAGGGCGCGCGCGCTATCGCCGCCCCCGCGCCTGCGGCATCCACGCCACCTGTCGCGGTGACACCCATTGCCTCGGCGGCACCCGTATCTGCACCCCCGAGATCTGCAACACCCCGTGGGATTTCTGACGAACAGGATTTCAACGCGGTCTCCGCGCGTGAGACTGTTGAATCAGACGCCGAACGGCGCGCACGGATGCAGCAACAATTGGTAGTGGTGGCACCTGAACCCGTGCCTGAGCGCCCCCAAACGGTTGGCCCATCGGTGTTGAATTACGCCTTGGCAACGAGCCATCCGATGGGGCAACGGGTTTATGCCCGTTCCCCCTTGGGTCGGGGGCGACATGCGGAAAACTGTGCGGCCTATCGCGGGGATGATCTCGCGCAAGAAGATTTCTTAGCGCGCGGCGGGCCCAATCGCGACCCAATGGTGCTTGACCCTGATGGGGATGGCTATGCCTGCGGATGGGATCCTGCACCCTATCGCGCGGCGGCCCAAGCCGCGCGTGCGACCCAATGAGCCTGCCCCGCCAAAGCCCGAATTTCGGGCCAAGGCGCGAGGGGGCAACCCCCTCTTTGATCGTAATCCATTATACCGCGATGGAGGATTGCGAGGGGGCAGCGCGCGCGCTCTGCGACCCATCCCGCGAGGTTTCGGCGCATTATCTTATTGGGCGTGACGGCGCATGCCACGCTTTGGTGGATGAGGCGATGCGGGCATGGCATGCGGGCGCAGGGGCTTGGCGCGGGATCGTGGACGTAAATTCCCACTCTATCGGAATTGAATTGGACAACTGCGGATTTAGCCCGTTTTCCGAACCACAAATGGCCTGCCTCGGTGATCTGCTGCGCGGGATCATGGCCCGTTGGGATATTCCGCCCGAAGACGTTATCGGCCATTCTGATCTGGCCGCAGGGCGCAAGATTGACCCAGGCCCAAGATTTGACTGGGCACGGCTTGCGCATGAAGGCCTCGCCATTATGCCAAAGGCGCGCGGGGCTTTGGCGATTGACCCGCAGCGCTTTATGCGGGATTGCGCGCAAATTGGATACCATGTGGATGATCTCGACCTCATGCGCGACACGCTACGGCGCAGGTATCGCCCCCATGCGTTGGCAAAAGCCGGGCCGCTTGACGGATGGGATTGCGCGATTGCGGCTGATTTGGCGGCGCGCTTTGGCGTTGACCGCGCGGGCCGCGTCACCTAAAGCGCCTCTTGCGCGGAGGGCTGGATGACTGCGGGCAGCAATGTTCGAGGAAAGTCCGGACTCCAAGAGGCAACGGTGCTAGGTAACGCCTAGGCAGAGCAATCTGACGGAAAGCGCCACAGAAATGAAACTACCCAAGGCTTCGGCCTTGGGAAAAGGTGAAACGGTGGGGTAAGAGCCCACCGCGCGCGTGGTGACACGGGCGGCACGGCAAGCCCCACCGGGAGCAATGCCAAATAGGGATCGTTGGAAAGGGCAACCTTTCAGGGCCGCTTCTGCCCCGTGCGATCCGGGTTGGCAGCTAGAGTGATCTGGCAACAGATCGCCCAGAGGAATGGTCATCCATGCCCCGCAAGGGGCAAGACAGAATCCGGCTTATAGGCCCTCCGCGCATATTCTGTCGGCCATCACCCGTCTCGCTTGGCTGCGAAGAACGCGCGCAAGAGTGCGGCTGCCTCATTCTCCATCATGCCGGAATATATCTCAGGCTTCCAATGCGATTGGGGGTGGTCAAAGACACATGGCCCCTGCGCCACGCCGCCCGATTTCGGATCAGAAGCCGCATAATAAAGACGCGACAGGCGCGCTGCGGCAATGGCCCCTGCACAGGCAGGGCAAGGCTCAAGACTGACCCAAATATCGCAGCCCGTAAGGCGTTCCTGCCCCAATGCGGCACAAGCGGCACGAATGGCGAGCATCTCGGCATGGGCGGTCGGGTCATGGCGCGCGCGCATCTCGTTGCGGGCTTCGGCGATCACAACACCATCCTTGATGATCACGGCACCAACAGGCACCTCACCCTGCAAGGCGGCCTGTCGCGCCAGATCAAGCGCGCGGGGCATATGGCTATGAAATTCGTTCATATTCCCTTCATGCCTCAGTTTCTGCCTCTTTCCAAGCAGAAGCCAAACCCTTAGGGAGGGCACATGAACACAAGCACACCACAGGGCGAGCGGATCGCCAAACGCCTGTCCCGCGCAGGGATTGCCTCGCGCCGCGAGGCGGAGCGGATGATTGCCGAGGGTCGCGTCAGCGTGAATGGCAAAGTCATCGACAGCCCTGCCCTAAATGTGACCGCGCAAGATCGCATTGAGGTGGACAACGCCCCCCTGCCCGAGATCGCTGCCCCGCGCCTGTGGCTCTATCACAAACCTGCGGGGCTGATCACAAGCGCCGCGGATGAAAAGGGGCGTAAGACCGTCTTTGACGCTTTGCCAGATACACTACCACGGGTGATGTCCGTGGGGCGGCTCGACCTGAATTCCGAAGGTCTGCTTTTATTGACGAATGATGGCAGCCTAAAGCGCAAACTTGAATTGCCTTCTACGGGATGGCTTCGCAAATATCGCGTGCGCATTAAGGGAAAACCCAATGACGAGGCCTTTGCCCCTCTGCGCAAGGGCCTGAGCATCGAGGGCGAAACATTTCAACCCATGAGCGTCTCACTGGATCGCCAACAAGGGGCCAATGCATGGCTCACCATTGGCCTGCGCGAGGGAAAGAACCGCGAAATTCGCCGTGCGATGGAGGCGATTGGTTTTGAGGTGAACCGGCTGATCCGCATCTCTTACGGCCCGTTTCGCTTGGGCGAACTCAAAGCGGGCGAGGTTGAAGAGATCAAACCGCGCGTCTTGGCGGATCAACTGGGCCTAGAAGTGCGGGTTGAGGGGCACGCGAAGGCCAAAACTGGCCCCAAAACGGGAAAGCTGCGCAAAGCGCCGCCCAAAAAATCTGCGCCCCCCACGCGCGATGGTGGGACGGCCAAACGGGGCGGGTTCAAGCCTCGTCCGAAGGCTCGCTGAAGCGCTCAATCACCTTAGCTTGCGCCATAAAGGCCACGAACAAAAAGGCGGGCAGCGCGAAGGTTTCAAAGGTTACCCAAAACTGTTCCGAAAAATTGCGCCAGACGATCTCATTAGCAACTGCCATTGCGGCGAAAACGGCTGTCAAACGGCGGGTGATGATCATCCAACCTTCATCCCGCATCTTGAGAAATTCACCCATCAACACCTTCAGCCAGCTTTGCCCACGCAGAAGGCCAATCCCCAACAAGGCCGCAAACACTGTGTAAACAAGCGTGGTTTTCATCTTGAAAAACCGCTCGTCATTGAACCAGATGGTCAGCCCCCCAAAGAACACGACCATAACCAAGGTGAAAATCTGCATGCGCGAGATATGCCCTGTCAGATACCAAAGGGCCGCGATTGCCGCCCCAATGACAGGGATGAACAGCGCGGTCGCCATGATGAAGCCCGAATACTCCACCCCCGCAATGGTGAAGGTCTGCTCTTTGATCCACAGATACAGCACGAAAAACCCCAGAACAGGCCCAAGCTCTAGCGTGGTTTTTAACCATGGCGCGATGGGTTTTCCGTTTTGCATGGGTCTGTTCCTTTTCTAGCCTGCTGCCTCAACTATCACCGCGCCCGCTGCAATCAACCCCATAAGGGCCAAACGCCGCGGGCCAACGGTTTCCTTGAGGAAAATCCAGCCAATCAGCGCGGCAAACACGGTGGATGTCTCGCGCAGCACAGCCGCCTCGCCCACATGATCAAGGCGCGTGGCCAACATGACAGACCCAAAAGACCCGAATGCCACCAAGGCCCCGATGACCCCGCGCAAAGCCAGCCCTGAGAGCGCGGGCGGGTTTGCCATACGCCGCCACGCGACATAGGCAAAACTGGGCATGGCAAAGCCATCAATAAAGAAAAACCATGCCAGAAAGGTAAAAGGGTCGGCGGTGGCACGAATGCCATAGGCATCATAATTGGTGTAAAGCGCCACAAATAACCCTGTCAGCACTGCAAATCCCAAGGCAGGGATCAGCGTTTCGCGGTCAATCGTCACCGTGGCGATATTATAGGCGGCAAGCCCATAAAGCCCCGTGATCAAAACGCCCACCCCGATCCATTGGCCAAGGGTAAAGACCTCGCCAAACAAGATGCCCGCCCCGATCACAGTAAAGAGCGGGCCTGTGCCACGCATCACGGGATAAACCACCGTATAGGCCCCACGCCGATAGGCCGACAGCACCGCCCATTTATAGCCTGCATGGATGATGAACATGCCCGCAAAAATCGGCCACATATGCGGCTCGGGCCATGGCACGATGAACAGGGCAACAGGCCCTGCCAAAACCACCATCGCCGCATCAATCGCACCGCGTGACAACAGGGGGTCATGCCGCCCCTTTTGCAGCGCGCCGAAAATCGCATGCAGCAGCGCCGCGCATAAGGCAAAGATCAGGGCCAATTGTTCGCCCGCCGCCGTGCCCTCAAGGGCGATGATCAGATCCCCCAAGGGCGACCCTCCACCCTGTTACGCATTGCTCTCCAACCCCATAAGCGCGTTTGCAAATTCTTCGGGATCAAAGGGGGCGAGGTCGTCAATCTGCTCGCCCAAGCCAATGGCGTGAATGGGCAGGCCAAATTTATCAGCCAATGCCACAAGAATACCGCCCTTGGCCGTGCCATCAAGCTTGGTCATGATCAGCCCGCTGACATCCGATATTTTACGGAATTCTTCGACCTGTCTGAGCGCGTTTTGGCCCGTGGTCGCATCAAGAACCAACAGCGTGTTATGCGGCGCATCAGGGTCTTTTTTGCGGATCACCCGCACGATTTTGGCCAATTCTTCCATCAAATCCGCGCGGTTCTGTAACCGCCCCGCCGTATCAATAAGCAGCAAATCGGCCCCATCGGCTTCGGCCCGTGCCATTGCATCAAAGGCCAAGGCCGCGGGGTCGCCCCCCGTTTCTGCACGCAGCACAGGCACGCCCGCGCGATTGCCCCAAATCTCCAATTGCTCAACCGCTGCCGCACGAAATGTATCGCAGGCGGCAATGACAACGGATTTCCCCGCAGCTTTGAATTGACTGGCCAATTTACCGATGGTTGTGGTCTTGCCAGACCCGTTCACACCAACCACCAACACCACCTGCGGCCGTTTGGGGTAAATCGGCATCGGCTTGGCCACAGCTTCCATAACGCGGGCCACATCGCGGGCAAGCGCGGCTTTGATCTCGGCCACGCTCATGCGGCGGCCAAAATGTTCGGAGGCCAGATTTGACGAAAGCGCAAGGGCGGTTTCCACCCCCAAATCCGCACTGATGAGGATTTCTTCCAATTCCTCGATCATCTCATCATCAATCACGCGCTTGGCAACGGGCGCAGCGCCCCCCCCCACCAAGCGGCGCAACAGGCTTGGCTTCGCTGCGGGTGCGGGTTCGGGCGCAGATTCAGGTGCTTTCGCCGCCTCTGCCTGCGCGCCCTCAGTCGCGGGGCGGGCTGCTGGTTGAGGCTGCGGTTCTTCCACCGCGGCAGGTTCTGCAGCATCCTCAGGGGCACCTTCAGGGTCTTGGCTTTGCTCTGGCTCTGGCTCGACTTGTGGTTCAGGTTCTAGCGCAGGTTCTAGCTCTGGTGCCTTCTGCCCCTCACTTCCGCGCTCGGCTGCTTCGGCAGTTTCTTCGACTATCTCAGGGGCCATATCATCAGTGGCGCCTTCGGCCACCAAAGCCTCTAACCCTTCGTCAATCTTGGACGAAGACTTAAAGAGCCGTTCTTTCATTTTCTTGAAAAATGACATTCGCTCAAAAACCGCCTTTTACCTTCCGTCCCTTCCCCTAATACGCCGCGCGGGGCATTGCAAAGGCTTTGCACTGATTGGCCCCCGCGGGTAAGTTTTCAGCACTTGATTTGGCCAGATCACAAACGGGGTTTTGCGGGAATGAAACTTCCGCCCATTGTTCTATTCGCAGGCGCAACGCTGCTGCCTTTTGGGCTATTGTGGCTTGAGGTTTTCGCACGAAGCCCATTTGGGCTGTTTGCGCTGATTGTGCTGACTGTGGTGGCGGGTCTGGTTGACCATCTCAGTCCGCAGCTCTCCCGCCCAAGCGGCGTATCTGCGCGCCCCAACCGAAATGGGGCACTGGCCCTGCAATGGATTTTGGGGATCGGTCATATTGGTCTTATCCTTGCCCTGCCTTTTGTGGTGCAACGGGGGGGGGGGTGCGTCCCTGATCTTCACGCTCGCGCTTGCATCATTTGCAGGACAAATCACGCACCCCAATGCGCATGAATTGATCCACCACCCCAGCCGTGCCGCGCGGCGCTTGGGGCATGGTCTCTATGCAAGCCTTGGGATGGGGCATCACGCCTCGGCCCATTTGTTGATCCATCACCCCTATGTTGCAACCGCGCGCGACCCAAATAGCCCCGCGCTTGGGCTTGGGTTTTGGGCTTATCTTCCGAGGGCATGGTGGGGCTCCTTTCACGGAGCGCTTGGCTGCGAGACCGCGCGCCGTGGCGGTGTCACATGGGCGCATCCCTATCCGTGGCATATCGCGCTTGCGGCACTGTTCCTGATCTATGCCTTCGCCGCAGGGGGTGGTTTGGCTTTGGGCGCATATCTGTTGGTGGCCGCCCTCTTCCATATCCAAGTGATGTTATCCGATTACATCCAACATTACGGGCTGCGCCGCGCCATTGGCACAGATGGCCGCCCCGCGCCGCAATCTGCGCAAGACAGCTGGAACGCACCGCGCCCCTTTAGCACCAAAATGCTCTTGGCCGCGCCGCTGCATTAAGACCACCACCTCAATCCCAACCGCAGCTATGTAGAACTGAGCTATGCTCCAGATCACCCGCGCCTGCCCTACAGCCTTCCTGTCATGGCCGCCTTGGCAACGGTGCCGCCGCTGTGGCGGCGGGTGATGGATCCGCGGGCGGCACGATGGGCCGCGCGAAAATGACGCTTGGACGCGCGGCAGGGTGCGGCCTATTTAAGAGATCATGAGCGATATGATCGACACAGATATTCTGATTTCGGGTGGCGGCATTGCAGGGCTGATTGCCGCCTCTGCCTTTGATGCGGCAGGTTTTTCCGTTCTTTGCGTAGACCCAAGCGCGCCGATTACCACCCGCGATGCAGAAGGTTCCGATCTGCGCAGCACCGCGTTTTTGCAGCCCTCGCGCGACTTTCTCGATCAGGCGGGGTTGTGGCGGCATTTTGCACCGCATGCAATGCCCTTGCAAATCATGCGCATCGTGGACGCAGGCGGGGTCGAGGCCGTGGCGCGCAGCGCGCATGATTTCAACGCAAGCGATATCTCGGATTTGCCATTTGGGTGGAACCTGCCCAATTGGCTGTTGCGCCGTGAAGGTTTGGCACGGATTGCCGAATTGGATCATGTCACCTTTCGGGCGGGCGTTGGCACAAAATCCTTACTCACCCGCAGCGCAGAGGCGCGCGTCACCCTCACCGATGGCACCCGTGTGCGCGCGCGTTTGGTGATTGCGGCAGACGGGCGCAATTCCCCCATGCGCAAGGCGGCGGGCATCCCTGTGACGACCTTGCGCTATGGCCAAAAGGCCTTGGCATTTGCGGTCAGCCATGATCACCCGCATGATAATATCTCAACCGAGGTGCATCGCTCGGGCGGGCCATTTACCCTTGTGCCATTGCCAAATTACGAAGGCAAACCCTCCTCCGCCGTGGTTTGGATGGAACGCGGGCCAGAGGCAGAACGCCTCTATACCCTCCCCCAACCCGCATTTGAGGATAAAATGCGCACGCGCTCTGCCGACCTTTATGGGCCGTTGCGTCTGATTTCACAGCGCACGATCTGGCCGATCATTTCGCAAGTGGCGCATCGCCTGACAGGCGAGCGTCTGGCCTTGGTGGCCGAGGCCGCGCATGTGGTTCCCCCGATTGGCGCGCAGGGCCTCAATATGAGCCTTGCCGATATGGCGACCCTGCTTGATTTGGCCAAGGCCGCGCCTGACCGATTGGGTGAGGCTGCCATGTTGCAAAAATATGAACGCGCACGCCATGCCGAGATTGCCGCCCGCGTGGCGGGGGTGGATGCGCTCAATCGCGCCTCGATGGCCGATGATCAAGGCTTGCGCGATTTGCGGATGAAGGCGCTGAACAGTTTCTACTCGGTGAAACCTGTGCGCCAAATCTTGATGCGCGCGGGGCTTGGCGCGCGGGCAGCGCGCTAAAGCTGGGCTTGGAACACCAAGGCACGCGCCGCCTCGCGCGCGGCATCTGTAATGACATCCCCAGAAATCATGCGCGCAATCTCATCGACACGGGCATCGGCATCAAGCGGCGTCACGGTGCTGAGTGTGGTCTCATTTTCAACCGCCTTTGACACGCGCCAATGATGCGCGCCAAGGGCCGCAACCTGCGGGCTGTGGGTCACAACCAAGACCTGCCCCCCTTGCGCTAACGCAGCCAAACGGCGCCCTACGGCATCGGCGGTCGCCCCGCCAACACCGCGGTCGATTTCATCAAAAATCATCGTGATATCAGATTCTTGCCGCGTGAGGCACACCTTTAACGCTAAGAGGAACCGCGACAATTCCCCGCCCGAGGCGATCTTGTTCAAGGGCCCTGCAGGCGCGCCAGGATTGGTGGCCACAGTGAAGGTCACGGCGTCAATCCCCTCTGGGCCTGCGGGGGCATCAGTAAGCGCGGTGGTGAAGACCGCGCGTTCCATTTTCAACGGGGCCAATTCCCCCGCCATCGCCGCATCAAGAGCGCGCGCCGCAGCCTCACGTTTGCTGCGCAAGGCGGCGGCTGCCGCGTGATAAGCCTGATCTGCAGCGGCCTCGGCGGCGGCAAGGGCAGCCAAATGCGCATCCCCCCCTTCAATCGCGCTCAGGCGGGTTTGCAAATCCTGCCACATCTCTGGCAAGGCATCACATAGAACGCCGTGTTTGCGGGCCAAAGCGCGCAAGGCAAAAAGACGATCTTCTGTTTCTTCCAAATCCTGCGGATTGAAAATCAAACGATCTGCAAAATCGCCCACAACGCGTTGCGCTTCGCCCAATTCGAGGTTGGCGCGCTCTAGGGCGGCCAGTGCCTCGTCCAAGGCGCCATCGCTACGATCCGACAACCCAGCCACAAGGCGCAGCGCATCGCCAATCTGCCGCTCTGCCCCCTGATCCGACAAAGTGGCGACAAGCCGCGCCGCATCTTCCCGCAACCGCTCGGCCCCTTGCATAAGGCGGCGCTTGGCATCAAGCGCATCTTCCTCACCCGCTACAGGGGCGAGGGATTCGAACTCGGCTACGGCGTGGCGCAGGAAATCTTCCTCAGCGCGAATTTTTTCGAGATCGTCTAGCGCCGATTTATGGGCGGATGCGGCCTTGCTGCGCGCCCGCCACAGCGCGCTCAACGCGGCCAAATCATCGCCATGGTCGCCAAACTCATCGAGCAGCGCACGATGTCCGCGCGGGTCAAGCAGACCGCGATCATCATGTTGGCCGTGCAATTCGACCAAAACTTCCGACAGGGCGCGCAGAACATCACCGCTTGCGCGGCGATCATTCACCCATGCGGTCTTGCGCCCGTCTTGGGTGTTGATACGGCGCAAGATCAATTCGGGGCCAGAGGGCAGGCCCGCCTCCGCCAAAATCGCCTGAACAGGGTGATCCATGGGCAGATCAAATACGGCGGATACCTCGCCCTGTTCTGCACCTTGGCGCACCAAATCGGCACGGCCCCGCCAGCCCAAGACAAAGCCAAGCGCGTCAAGAAGAATGGATTTCCCCGCGCCCGTTTCCCCCGTCAAAACATTCAACCCCGCCTGAAACTCAAGGCTGAGATGATCAATCAACAGAAGATCGCGAATTTCGAGATGCCGCAGCATCGGCCATGCCCCCGTTCAGTGACCTAGAGCCACGCCCCACGGATCGTGTTGTTCCAAATGCCGCGCAACCAACCCTCACCTTGCGGTTCAGGCTCGAGGCCCTGCCCCTGCAATTGACGATAGGCATCTTCATAGAAGGGCGAAGATTGGAAGTTATAGCCCAATATCGCGCCCGCGGTTTGCGCCTCATCCGTCAGACCCAAAGAAAGATAGGCCTCAACCAAGCGCATCAGCGCCTCAGGCGTGTGCGATGTTGTTTGGAACTCTTCGACAACGACACGAAAGCGGTTGATTGCCGCCATGTAATGTTGGCGCTCAAAATAGTAGCGGCCAATTTCCATTTCTTTTGCTGCCAAATGATCAAAAGCCAAATCGAATTTCAAAGCGGCGGAATTGGCGAATTCGCTATCAGGGTAAAGTTCGATCACCGCGCGCAAGGCTTGCAGGGCTTGAAAGGTCAAACCTTGGTCACGGCCCACCTGTTCAATCTGATCATAATAGCTCAACGCCAAAAGATATTGCGCATAGGCGGCATCATCATCGGCAGGGTAAAATTCGATAAAGCGCTGTGCGGCAACCCGCGCCTCTTCGTATTGGCGCGCCTCGTGATGGCTGAATGCGGCCATGATCAACCCGCGCTTGGCCCATTCCGAATAGGGGTGCAGGCGTTCAACCTCTAGGAACAAAGGCGCGGCTGCCTCTGGATCATCGTTATTTTCAAGCTCAAACTCAGCGCGGTTGTAAATTTCTTCGGCGGTCAGGGCCTCAAGGGGCTGTTCCACCACACGCGGCCCAAAGAGACCACGGCGCGGCTCACCATCGGCGCGCGGGCCACAGGCCGTCACCCCAAGCGACAGGATCAGCAGACCAAGCCCAAGCTTTCGTGAAAATCCATGCGCGCGTGACGTGTCGTTCATCTATCTACCCTGTAGAAATCCGCCCAACCCCAAATCTTGGGTATCTTATTCCTAGGGTGTTAGCACATTAATCGGAAGGGCAAAACGTCAGATTGCCTCACGCAACATGCGCCAAATCATGTTGGCCGACCCCCATACCGGGCAAACGGGCAGCCGTCTGGGCGTCACATTGCACCAAACGCATCGCATCAGGCATCGCAAAAAGCGCGCGCAGCAGGCGATTGGTCAACATATGGCCTGCCCGCACGCCTTCGTAATGGCCAAGGATCGGGTTGCCTGCCAAGGCCAAATCACCAAGAGCATCAAGCATTTTGTGGCGAACAGCCTCATCCGCATGACGGAAACCACCGGGGGACAGCACATCATCACCATCCACAACCACAGCGTTGTCATAGGATCCACCAAGGGCCAGACCCGCATTCCACATCGCCTCAACATCGGATTGGCGGCAGAATGTGCGGCTGTCACAGAGTTCGCGCACGAAACGCCCATTGGCCAAATCCGCGTGGCGATGCTGCACCCCAATCGCGGGATCAGGGAAATCAATCGAAAAGGCCATTGTCAGATGCGAGGCAGGCGCAAGCGATGCTTCGCTGTCGCCATCACGCACAGTCACTTTCTTAAGGATTTCAATCGCATAGATGGGGCGATCTTGCGGCGCGATACCCGCGGCAAGAAGGCCGCGCACAAATTCAACCGCCGAGCCATCCAAAATGGGCACTTCCTCGGCATCAATATCGACACGCGCATTGTGGATACCACAGCCAGCAAGTGCCGCCATCAAATGTTCAATGGTCGAGACGGAAACCCCATCAGCGTTGGAAATCTTTGTGCAAAGGCGGCTTTCTGGAACCGCATCATAGCGCGCGGGGATCAGCGGATCCGCATCGCGCACATCCACCCGATTGAACCAAATGCCGCTATCGGCCACGCTTGGATGGATGGTCAAGGTAACAGGCTTTCCCCCATGAAGGCCTACACCTTTGAAACTTGCAGATTTTTTTAGCGTTGCTTGCACAGCAAACCTTTCTGTCGTCCTGTGCCCACAATCGTGGGCGCCCCCAATGCAGCCACCCCATCTGACCGCAAGCTTGTGATACAAACTGAGCGGGGGCGAGACAATTCAAGCTTTGTGACTCTCTGCAACAATGCAAAAACGCATCGGCAGAATCTTGCCAAAAACCACAGGACACTCATCTAATCATTTGATTAGAAACGAAAAAGGCCGATGCAAGATCGGCCTTTTCGCTGTCATATTTTCGAAAATTTAATTCGCTTGGCGGCGCAGGAATGCAGGAACTTCGATGCGCTCCTGCTCTGGGTCGACTGCGTCATCCTCCATCATCGGCTGATGCTGCGCGCTGAGGTCAGGGCGACTGCGAGTCACGGGGGAGTCTGTGTTGCTTTGACCCGTCATCCGCTCAAGCAGCGAATTAATCCCAAAGGCACGGCGGGGCGCGGCGGGTTTCTCCGTCAATGCGGGGCGCGGCGCAGTTGGGCGGGCTGTCGTTGCATTATGCGTTGCGATTGCATTTTTCAGACGATCCAAGGCCTGCGGGCTTGGCGTGCCTGCTGCAGGACGCATCGGGGCGGTAAAGCTGGCCGCTTCAGGCTCGTAAACAGGCTCAGGGTCAGCCGCAACAGGGGCGGGGCTGCTCATCGCGCTGTCATACACAGGCGCGGGAACCTCGTTGTGATCCGCCTCCATCATCGGGGCGGGCTCAGCGGCAACGTCACGCTCAAGATCATCGAACAAGAACGGCTCAGGCGATTGATCTGCTGCGAATTCTTCGGCAGGTGCAGGCTGTTCTTCAACAACTTCTGCAACAGGCTGAGGCGCGGCTGTGTAGCTGCGCTCTGGCTGATAAAGTTGCATTTCAGAAACATCGATACCTGTTGCCACAACAGACACACGCATCCGACCTTCCATCGAGGTATCAAGGGTCGAGCCCACGATGATATTCGCATCAGGGTCGACCTCTTCACGAATGCGGTTTGCGGCCTCGTCCAATTCAAACAGGGTCAGATCATAGCCGCCTGTGATATTGATCAAGACGCCTTTTGCACCTTTGAGGCTGATTTCATCCAAGAGCGGGTTGGCGATGGCCTTTTCAGCGGCCTGAATGGCGCGTGTTTCGCCTTCGGCTTCGCCCGTGCCCATCATGGCCTTGCCCATCTCGTTCATGACGGCACGCACATCCGCGAAGTCAAGGTTGATCAGGCCCGGACGCACCATCAGATCCGTCACACCTTTGACGCCCTGATAGAGAACATCATCCGCCATCGCGAAGGCTTCGGTGAAGGTGGTTTTCTCATTGGCCAAACGGAACAGGTTTTGGTTCGGAATGATGATCAGCGTATCAACAACCTTTTGCAGCTGCTCAATGCCCTCTTCGGCTTGGCGCATCCGCTTGGCGCCTTCGAATTGGAAGGGCTTTGTCACCACACCCACAGTCAAAACACCCAGTTCACGCGCCGCTTGCGCGATGATTGGCGCCGCACCCGTGCCTGTGCCACCGCCCATGCCCGCGGTGATGAAGCACATATGCGAGCCTGCCAATTGATCCACGATCTCTTCGATGGATTCTTCTGCCGCGCTTGCCCCAACCGAAGGGCGCGCGCCTGCCCCAAGACCCTCGGTCACGCGCGCACCGATTTGGATACGCTGCGGTGCTTTGGATTGCTGCAAGGCTTGGGCATCGGTATTCGCGACAACGAATTCGCAGCCATCGAGGGCCTGCTCAATCATGTTGTTCACGGCATTGCCGCCTGCGCCACCCACACCGAAAACGGTGATCCGTGGTTTTAGCTCTGTCCCTGTGTCGGGCATGGAAAGGTTCAAGGTCATCTGCTCGGTCCACCTGTTTTGTCGTCCCTGATCTGATCTTGCGCCAGATATCTTGGGGTTTGACTGCCTCGTGTTTCTTTTGGATCACAGTAACGATAAATCTGCGCCGCGTCATCAGAAAATTGCAAATTTACCACAAAATAGAGTGGCTTATCTGTGACATTCGGCGTGATCTTGCTGACACCCCCCGCATTCTGTGGTGCGAGGGGGCAATTTCGCTAGGGTTTGACGCGTCAAGCGGGGCGGTTTCTTACCAATTATCGCGGAACCAACGCACCGCGCGCTTCAGCGAGCGGGCAGGATAGCTTTCGGCAGGAATGTCGAAATCCCACCATTCATCTTGCGGATAAGCCGCAAACAGAGACAGACCAACCGATGTTGAGAACGCGGGGCCACAGGCCGATTGCGGCAAGCCTTGCACCCGCATCGGGCGGCCAAGCCGCACCTGATTGCCCAAAATGCGTGAGGCCAAACCATCTAGGCCCGGCACCTGACTGCCCCCACCTGTCAAAACAATGCGCTGACTGGGCAGGTGATCAAACCCTGCCGCATCAAGCCGTGCGCGCACCTCTTCAAGGATTTCTTCAACGCGCGGGCGCATCACGCCGATCAATTCCGCACGGCTGACATGACGGCGGTCGTAATTCCAATCGCCTGTATTGCCCTGCAATTCGATCATTTCACGATCATCCATGCCCGTGGCAACAAGCCCCCCAAAACGGGTCTTGATCCGCTCGGCATGAGTCATGGGAATTTGCAACGCCTGCGAAATATCCGAGGTGACATGATCCCCGCCCATGCGCACGGTATCGGCATAGATCATATGCTTTTTCATGAAAATAGACAGGCCCGTGGCACCGCCGCCCATATCCACACAAGCCGCGCCCAATTCCTGTTCATCCTCAACAAGGCTCGACACCCCCGCCACATAGGGCGAAGAGGCCAGACCCGCGAGTTCCAAATCACAGCGCTTCACGCAGTAGAGCAGCGCCTCGAAGGCATTGGCCTCGACCGACAGAAGATGCATATCCACCGCCAAACGTTCGCCCACCTGACCGCGGGGGTCGGACAGGCCAGTGCGATGATCCAATGAGAAATTGACAGGCTGCGCGTGCAAAACCTCGCGTCCTTCGCCCAAATCAGGCAAATCGCAACTGGCCAAAGCGCGGGCCACATCATCATCTTGCACAGTCTTGTCTTGAACAATCGTCTCGCCCGCCATGCCATAGGAGCGCGGACGCGCCCCTGCAAAAGCCACCATGACGTGATCCACGCGGGTATGGGCCATTTTTTGCGCGGTCTGGACAGCGGTGCGAATGGCGCGTTCGGTTTCTTGAACCGTGTCGATCTCGCCAAAACGCACACCGCGCGAGCGCGTTGTGCCCATGCCAATCACCCGAAAGGCAGACTGCCCCGCAAGGGCCGCTTGGCGATCTGTGGAATAGGCCATGCCCGTCTCATCAAACCGCAGCACGAGGCAGGAGATTTTATAACTGCCCACATCCAAAACCGCCATGACACCGCGCTTGAGCGCCTCTTGGCGTTTGGCGCGCATTGCGCGCTGCATATGATACAGATTGTTCATCATCCTTGCCGTTCTCCACTCACCACCAACTGACCACGCAACATGTCGAAATTATCTTTGGCCCCTGCGCTGAGGCGTAATGTGGGCCGATCTGGCCTGCGCATATCTATACTGAGGATATCGCGGCTCAGGATATCCTGCGCCTGATCCAAGGCGATCACACGATCTAAGACGAAACTGGCATTTTCCTCGGGCAGCATAATCTTGCGCCCATCAGAAAGGATGACATCCCAGCGCCGCTCGCCCACACGCACGAAACCGCGCAACTGATCGGCCAAAGGGGCCGCGATACGCACAAGGTTCAAGGCCTCGCGCGCGGCAAGATCCGCCCCTTCCCCGCCGATCAACGGCAAGGCCTGCGAAATGGGTCGGCTGATCAAATCATCGATGACCACGCCATCGCCATCAATCAACAAGAACGCCTCGCGCGTTTGCCAGATCAATTCAGGCCGCCGCTCCTCAATGTCCAATTGCAAGACCCCATCTGCCGCGATACGCAGTTGGGCGTTGCGCACTGCGGGCATGTCTTCGATCTGCGCCTTGATCTGGGGCAAATCGAGATCGAAGGAGGAGAGCGGGAAATCAAGCGACAAACGCCCGCGGATTTCATCCGCCAAAGCGGGACTGGCACCATTCACTGACAACAGCGTCACCCGAAATTCTGGGCGCGCCTCAATGGTGCGGCGCAGATCTTCCACCTGCGCGGTCAGCTGATCCATATTGCGCGGGTTCGACAGATAGGCGGCGCTGCCCCCAACGACGATGATCAAAGGCAGACCATAGCGCATAAAAACGCGAAAGACGGGGGTCAGCCAAAGGCGCTGAAAACGATAGGCCATCACCGATGGGGCGGGGTCGCGCTTTTGGCGCGGGCTTGGGGCGCTTGCGCCATGTTGCGGCGCGCTTGGGCGCTGCGCGGGGCCTAGCGGTCGCATGAGGCATCCTCCACCATCCAACGACACAGAGCGCCAAAACTGATCCCTGCGGCCTGCGCCTGCTCGGGTGCCAGTGAGGTTGGGGTCATGCCGGGCTGTGTATTGACCTCAAGCATCACCAAACCCTCTAAGCCGCGCGTATCGTCCCAACGAAAATCGCTGCGTGACAGCCCCCGCAGACCCAGCGCGCGATGCGCGGCAATCGCCATATCAAGGCAGGCTTGCGTAATCTCGGCGGGAATATCGGCAGGGATCACATGGCGCGACCCGCCGGGTTTGTATTTGGCATCGTAATCATACCACCCTGTCGTGATAATCTCGGTCACGCCAAGGGCGCGATCCCCCATCACTGTGGTGGTCAATTCACGACCGGGCGCATAGGTTTCCACCATCACCTGATCTGGCATCTCAGGGCCAAGCACGGGGGGGCTATTGGCCCCGTCCATCACCAGACACACCCCGACAGAACTGCCCTCGTTATTGGGTTTTACCACATAGGGCGGCGGCATCACATGGGCGCGCGCGACATCGTCTCGCGCCACGATCTGGCTGTCCATCACGGGCAGGTTTGCGGCGCGCAACACATCTTTGGTGCGCTGTTTATCCATGGCAAGCGCAGAGGCCAAAACGCCCGAATGGGTGTAGGGCAGACGCATCCATTCCAACATGCCTTGCACCACGCCATCTTCGCCAAAGCGGCCATGAAGCGCGTTGAACACAACATCAGGGGAAATTTCAGACAGACGCATAGCCAAATCGGGGCCTGCATCGACCTCGATCACCTCATAGCCTTCGCCCGCCAGTGCCTTGGCACATTCGCGCCCCGATGAAAGAGACACCTCGCGCTCTACCGAGGGGCCACCCATCAATAACGCAATACGGGGGGATGCTTTTGCAGCAGAACCGCCCAAATCTTGCCTCTTGCCTCAATCAGCCTTCAGGGTCTTTGCGCCCCTTGGCCACCGCGTTGCCCGCATCTATGCGGCGGGCTGTTATTGGCGCGCTTTTGATCCGTTACGGATCACCCACGCGCATAATTTCCCATTCTAGCTGCAATCCGCTGTTTTGGAAAACCTTTTTTCGCACATATTCGCCCAAATCTTCCAATTCTTTGGCGGTGGCCCCGCCTGCATTGGTCAGGAAGTTGGGATGTTTCTCATTCATCACCGCGCCGCCCAGACGATGCCCGCGCAGACCTGCCTCCTCGATCAGCTTCCACGCTTTCATCTCGTGGCTGTCATCGGCGCGCCCAGTCGAGGAAAACCCCGCAGGGTTGCGAAAGGTCGAGCCTGCGGTGCGGTCTTTGGTCGGTTGGCTGGCATCACGGCGGGCCAGTTGGTCGTCCATCTTGGCGGCAAGATCATCGGGATTGGCGCGCGGCGCGGTGAACCGCGCCTCGATCAAGATCAGATCAGGGTCAAGCCCCGTCTGGCGATAGGCGAATTGGAAATCATCAGGGGCAAGCGTGACCACCCTGCCCGCCCGCGTCACCGCGCGGGCCGTGGTCAAATGATTCGCCACATAGGCCCCATAGCAGCCCGCATTCATGCGGCAGGCCCCGCCGATAGTGCCAGGAATGGTGCGCAGAAAGGTCAGGTCTAACCCCGCCTCGCCCGCGCGCCGCGCAACATGGGCGTCCAATGCCGCCGCCCCCGCAATGACCTGATCCCCTTCGATGCGAATATCGTTAAACCCGCGCCCCAAACGGATCACCACACCGCGCATCCCGCCATCGCGGATGATGAGGTTGGAGCCAACACCGATGGGAAAAACAGGAATGGCAGGGTCAAGCGCGGCAAGGAAGGATTGCAGATCGTCAAGATCCGCAGGCTGAAACAGATACTCCGCAGGCCCACCCACACGCAGCCATGTCAGATCCGCCAAAGGGCGATCTGGGGTCAAGGGGCCACGGGGGGTTGGAAGGCGGGTTGGAAGGCTGTGGGTCATATCGGGGAAGTAGCGGTTGCGATTCCCCCGCGCAAGGGTGTTGTCGCGCACGGCCCGAGGGGTGGGCCATCGCGCAACCCCGTCAGGGTTTTGTCTCGCACGGCCCTAGGGGTGGGAGCGGCACTGCCGCGCCCGCCCCGTGGGGGCGGGTCGTGCGCGACAAAACCCGCTTTGGGCGGGTTTTGTGGTTAGCCGATACTGAGATACTTCAATATCACCTGCACGGCCTGTTGGACTTGTGGGTTATTTAGAATTTCTATGGCCGCAGGATACAGTTCTTTGAATTCTTTAAATGTGGCGGCGGACTCACGCAGGACACGAAGAGCCCGAATAATTCGTCCCGAAAGCTTATATGCCCCGTCTCTCGCATCTTCGCTCTCGGGATTTTTTTCAAGTGCATCTTTGGCATTCAGCGTCAATTCACGCGCCAGCGCGCCTTCAGAAACATTTACAATCTGCCCAACCGTAATGTTTATCACCCGAGCATTCACTTGTAGGGCGTTATTTCCTTCTATGGCGTTGCGCCGCGCTAAGGTTTCCTGAGACTTTGGATCATTGGCGATAATATAGGCGGCAACTTCGCGAAGTATCTGAACAAACTCTCCAATAAGTGGATCATCCTCGGGGCGCGGAATCGATTCTGAACGAGCCAAAGTCGCAACCATGCGCGTTGCGCTCCCGCAAGCGTCAAACAATTCCATAGGAATGTTTTCGCCATCTTCAATCGCGGTGCGAACGGTAATGACAGCATCTGTCAAGGGGTTGTATTGATTGCTCAGTTTTTTAGCGAACAAATCAATCGCCCGCCTCATCTTCCTGCGCGCGTAATGTCCCAGATCATCGGGAAGCGCGCCTTCCCCAACAAGCATCAGCTTTTGAGTGGGAGGATTAACTTCAATGCGTTCGCCATTATAGGTGGCGGATAGAGCAAACCCCTCCATCACCTCCGCGATTCGATCCAGAACCTCCGTATCCGTCCCCGTCCAAAACGCCTCGTCCTTCTGCGCCAATGCAGTCAAAAGCGGCCAGTTTTGCGGGCGCGCGTTTAGGGCGTTTTCGTAGAGGTCTTTGAAGACAGACCATGCGGGGAAACGGGAAAGTAGCTCCGATGGAAGGGCTTTGTCTGGCCACAAATGAGTATTATCAAATGCCCAGAGAGGCCGACTCAATAGGATATCGCCACTTTCAAACCTACGTAAGTCTGCACGAATTTCTTCGGGTATGTTTCTGTGATCGGTATAACTGCTTAAAAACAGCTCTTTCTCCGAGTGAGCCGCAGGATTAATGTTTCTGCCCGCGATGAGCGCTTTGGAAACGGCAAAATCAGTATCGGAAAGCGCGTATTGCGTATCAGCGGACGCGGACTTCAATATGCAATATAGCGCCAAGTAAACATTTAATTCGTCAGCGTTGCTAATCCTATCGAGGCTAGACAACACTTGGGTAGTCGCCAGTTCTAACGACTTGTGATTCACAATTTTTGCTGACTGATACAAAGCTACTGTTGCAAACAGCATTATAGAAAACGGCATCAGCGTTGGGCGTGCGCCCTTCACGTAATCCAGTTGGTGGGACAGCCTTGCTAAATTGGTCCAAGCTTGGCGATAGACTATTTGCGTCACAAGCTTGACACGCTCTGCATCGTCAGGCAGCCCATTCAACCACGCCTCTAGATCATCTGCCGATTGAATATCTTCCGCCTCCATGCAGCCAAACCCCTGACTCCGTTACCCGAGTCAAGAGTGGCCCAATTCAGATCTAAATAGCAAACCTATTTCTGCAACCGCCCCACAAGGCCATGCGCCCATGCGCTGATCGTGCCTGCGCCGAGGCAGACCACGATATCGCCCGCTTTGGCCTCGGCGCGCACAAGCGCCTCGAGCGCGTCTTCGCTGTCGACTGCATGCGCGTTGCGGTGGCCATGGCGGGTGAGGCCCGCGACCAGATCATCGCGGGATGCGCCCGCAATGGGCGCCTCGCCTGCGGCGTAAACCTCGGCAATGCCCACCACATCAGCATCGTTAAAGCAGCTGCAAAAATCCTCGAACAGGGAGGACAGGCGAGTATAGCGATGGGGTTGATGCACCGCGATCACGCGCCCCTCGCTGGCCTGCCTTGCGGCGCGCAAAACGGCCGCGATTTCCACGGGGTGGTGGCCGTAATCATCGATGATGGTGATGCCATCGACCTCGCCCAATTTGGTGAAGCGGCGGTTGACCCCCTTGAACCCCGCAAGGGCCGCGCGGATTTCATCCGATTTCATGCCCAAATGACGCGCCACAGCCACGGCGGCCAGCGCGTTTGAGACATTGTGATCGCCGGGCATAGGCAGGGTGCAGCCCGCAATCACCCGATCCTCGCCGCGCAGTGCGATGTCGAAATGCGCGACACCCTTGACGTAATGCAAGCCCACCGCGCGCACATCGGCCTGCGCGTTGAAGCCATATGTCACCACGCGGCGATCCGTGACGCGCCCAACCAGTGCCTGCACCTCGGCATGGTCGGTGCAGCAGACCGCGAGCCCGTAAAAGGGGATATTCGAGACGAAATCGTAAAAGCCTTTGCGCAGATTTTCGATTGTGCCCCAATGTTCCATATGTTCGGGGTCGATATTTGTGACGATGGCGATGGTGGCGGGTAGGCGGTTGAAGGTGCCATCCGATTCATCGGCCTCGACCACCATCCATTCGCCTTGGCCCACGCGGGCGTTTGAGCCATAAGCATGGATGATACCGCCATTGATCACAGTGGGGTCAATGCCGCCCGCATCAAGCAGGGTCGCCACAAGGGTGGTGGTGGTGGTTTTCCCATGCGTCCCCGCAATCGCCACATTCGAGCGCAGGCGCATCAATTCGGCCAACATCTCGGCACGGCGCACCATCGGCAAGCCCCGCGCGCGCGCTGCGTCAAATTCAGGATTGCCCGGTTTGATGGCGGAGGAAATCACAACCACCTCGGCCCCATCCAAATTTTCTGCCGCCTGTCCGATAAAAATCCGCGCGCCCAATGCCGCAAGACGTTCGGTGATCTTGCTCTCTTTCAGGTCAGAGCCTTGCACCGCATAGCCGTGGTTCAACAGCACCTCAGCAATACCCGACATGCCAATGCCGCCAATGCCTGTGAAATGGATCGGCCCAAGCTGTGTGGGCAGTTTTGTGGCGGCGGCGTTCATGATCTTCCTTTCGCTGCAATTTCCTCGACCATCGCAACAAGACGATCGGTGGCATCTGGCACGGATTGCGCAAGCGCGGCATTTGCCATGGCTTGGGCCTGTGCGGGGTCGGCCAAAACCTCAAGCATAGCTTCTGATAGGCTGTCGGCGTTCAGCTCATGTTCCGCAATCGCAAGGCTTGCCCCTGCGGCGACCATAGGGCGGGCATTGGCGGTTTGATGATCTGCGGTGGCGGCGGCAAAGGGGATGAAAATCGCAGGCCGCCCAATGACCGAAATATCCGCAACCGAGGACGCGCCTGCGCGGCTGATCACCAATTGCGCCTCCGCGATCCGGCGAGGGATATCATCGAAAAACGGCTGCACCTCGGCGGTGACACCCAAATAATCATAGGCACGGATGACGCGATCAATATCCTCGGGGCGGGCCTGTTGGGCCACGCGCAAGCGCGCCAAAATTCCTTTGGGCAGTTTCGCCACCGCATTTGGCACAATTTCAGACAGGATACGCGCGCCTTGGCTGCCACCGATGATCACAAGTGACAGGGGCCAATCGCCGGGCGGTGTATAAACGGCGCCTGCGCGCGCCATCACCGCAGCCCGCACAGGGTTGCCGATATGATCCGCCCTTGTGCCCTCCGGCAGGCGCGTGGGCCATGTGCCGCAGGCCACCCGATCCACGCGCCGCGCAAACAGATGATTGACGCGGCCAAGCAGGCCATTTTGCTCATGCAAGGCCCGTGGACGCCGCGCGATCCACGCCGCGGCCAATGCGGGAATGGTGGGATAACCACCAAAGCCTATGACAATATCGGGCTGAAGGCGGCGCTGCAGCATCAAGGCCGATAGAATACCCCCCAAGATTTTAAAGGGCGCCTTAAGTTTATCGGCCAGCCCCCCTTGGGCGAATGTGGCCGCCGCCACTGTTTGCACAGACACCACATGGGGAAATCCCCCCGCATAGCGCGCGCCGCGCGCATCAGTCGAAAGCGTCACCTGCCACCCCTGCCGCACCAAGGCCTCGGCCAAAGCTTGGGCGGGGAACATATGCCCCCCCGTTCCCCCTGCCGCGATGATTGCGTGACGCGCGCCTCCAGTCCCCATCGGATCAACGCCCCCGTTTGCTAAAGATATCGGCCAAATCACCCTGTGGCCGCGCACGGGTAAAGGCCAAAATCATCCCCATCGCAAGACCTGTTGCAAGGATAGAAGAGCCGCCATAGGACACAAAGGGCAAGGTCATGCCCTTTGCAGGCAAAAGCCGCACCGCAACGCCCATATTGATGAAGGCCTGTAGCGCGAACATGGTCACAAGACCCGTGCCTGCAAGGCGAATGAACGGGTCGCGTTCTTTGAGCAAACGCAGGAAACTGCGAAAGGCGATTGCCGCAAAGAGGGCAATGATGATCAACACAAGGATCACACCATATTCTTCGGCAGCGACCGCGATAATGAAATCGGTATGCGCGTCAGGCAATGTCCATTTCACGGCACCCTCGCCCAAGCCTGCGCCAAAAAACCCACCTTCACGGATTGCATTGGCCGCATAAGCAAGCTGGGTGTTTGGCGCCACTTCGGCGCTGAGGAACCCATCAATACGGCGCGCAAAATGCTCGGAGGCGTGATAGGCAAAGATGCCCCCGACCCCTGCAAGCGCCACAACGCTGACCATGAGAATAATGGGCGCGCCTGCAACGAAATAGATCACGCACCACCCCATCAAGATCAGGGCCGCCTGACCGAAATCAGGCTGCATCACCAAAATGCCAACAATGAGAATGGTCAATCCAAAGGACAGGCGCTTGCCTGGCGGGCCTGCCAATTCTTGGCTTGCGGCGACCATCCAAGCGACTGTGACGATATAGAGGGGTTTTAGAAATTCGGATGGCTGCACCGAAGCAAACCCAAGCGAATACCACCGCACAGCACCTTGCCCAAAATCAGTGCCGAAAATCGGCAGCGCCAAAAGGGATAGAAACGCGCCAGCGAACCCCACCACCGCAAAGCGGCGTAGCATGAGCGGCGGCAGCATCGACACTAACAGCATCCCGATCATCGCCGCGCCGCCAAAGATGGCTTGGCGTGTTACATAGTGAAAGGGCGGGTGACCATTGCGTTCGGCCAAAGGTGGCGATGCGGCAAAGCCCAATAACAGGCCAATCGCAAAAAGTGCCAAAATGCAGCCTATTGTGCCGCGATCAACGGTGCGCCACCAACGGGGCAAAACCGCTTCGCCTGATTGCACAAGAACTGTGCCATGCGCCATTTCTGTCATGGGATATACCGCCCGATACTGCCTCAACCGCCCGATTTTTCGGGTCTCATTGGCAAATTAGCGAAATTTATTCCCGAAAGCCAGAGAAAGCCGCATCAGCCTTACAATTGCGCAAGAACTTGCGCAACTTGGGCGGCAAAATCATCGCCCCGCTTCTCAAAATTGTCGTATTGATCAAAACTAGCGGCGGCAGGGGCCAATAGAACTACATCGCCCGCCTCGGCCTCGGCGACAGCGCGGGCCACGGCGGTGGCCATATCGGTGCAAATCTCTTTGGGAAGATCCCCCAAATTCAAGGCAAATTTTGCAGCTTCGCGCCCGATGACATAGGCCTTTTTGACCGAGCCGAAATGTGGCCGTGCCACATCAAGCCCGCCCTCTTTCTCAAGCCCGCCACAAATCCAACGGATGGCAGGATAAGCGGCAAGCGCCTTGGCGGCGGCATCGGCATTGGTGGCCTTGCTGTCATTGACGAAACGCACACCGCGCAGTTCGCCCAAAACCTGACTGCGATGCGGCAGGCCCTTGAAGGAATGCAACGCGTCCTCGATCACGCGCGGCGCAAGGCCAAGCGCGCGCGCCACCGCATAGGCCGCGCAGGCGTTTTGATGGTTATGCGCGCCCGCAAGCCCCGCGATATCGCGCAAATCAATAGAGGCCACTTGACGCCCCTTGCGCCATTCCGACAGCCAGCCTTTACGGGCAAAGACATCCCAATTCGTGCCGTCTAATTTCTGCGCAGAGGAGATGCGGATCACCCGATCATCCCCTGCCCCTTGGGTCAGTTGATTGGACAAGGACAGCCCTTCAACCTCATCAATCCCGATCACGGCGCGATCTGGGCCACCTTCGGCAAAGAGCCTGCGCTTGGCCGCATAATAGCCACCCATCCCACCATGACGATCCAAATGATCTGCTGACAGGTTGGTAAAGACCGCGATATCGGGTGTCAGGGCGCGGGCAAGCTCGGTTTGGTAGGAGGATAATTCCAACACGACCACCCCCCCATCTTCGGGCGGATCAATATCCAAAACACCGCGCCCAATATTGCCCGCAAGCTGCACAGATACGCCCGCAACATCCAAAATATGGGCGATTAGTGCCGAGGTGGTCGATTTCCCGTTTGACCCTGTCACCGCGACCACGCGTGGGGGGCGGTCAAATTGCGCCCAATCCGCCTGACCAAGCGCCGCGAAAAACAGGCCCACATCATTATCAACAGGCACATTGGCGCGATAGGCGGCCAAAATTGCGGGATGCGGCGCAGGGTAGAGATTGGGGATACCGGGCGAGGTGATCAGGCGCGACACGCCCTCAAAAGCGCCTGCCTTTGTTAGATCAGTGACCACAAACCCATCCGCCTCGGCGCGCGCGCGCGCCTCTTGCCCATCATCCCAAACAAGCGCAATGGCCCCACCTGCTTGCAGCGCCCGCGCGGTGGCAAGACCCGAACGGCCCAAGCCCAAAACAGCGATTTTTTGACCTGAAAACCCAGTGACGGGGATCATCTGACCGCTCCTTGCTTTGTTAGCGCAGTTTCAATGTCGCAAGGCCGATAAGCGCAAGGATGAGGGAAATGATCCAGAAGCGGATCACCACTTGCGGCTCAGCCCAGCCTTTTTTCTCAAAATGGTGATGGATCGGGGCCATCAAGAACACGCGTTTGCCTGTGCGTTTGAAATAGAGAACTTGGATAATCACGCTCATCGCTTCGGCCACGAACAGGCCGCCCACGATGGCCAAAACAATTTCGTGCTTTGTGGCAACGGCAATGGCGCCCAAAGCCCCGCCCAAGGCGAGCGAGCCTGTATCCCCCATAAACACGGCTGCGGGCGGGGCATTATACCACAAGAACCCAAGACCGCCGCCGATAAGACCCGCGCAAAACACCAGCAATTCGCCCGTTCCCGGCACGTAATGCACATCAAGATATTCCGTGAAATCGACCCGCCCCACCGCATAGGCAATCACGCCAAGCGTGGCTGCGGCGATCATCACGGGCATGATGGCCAAGCCATCCAAACCATCGGTCAGGTTGACGGCATTGGCGCTGCCCACAATGACAATCATGGCAAAGGGGATAAAGACATAGCCCAGATTGATCAGCACATCTTTGAACACAGGCACGGCCAGTTGCAGCGTCAGATCATCAGGGTGCAAAACTGAGGCCGCAATGCTGGCCACAGCCGCGATCACAAAGCCAAGCGCCAAGCGCAATTTGCCCGAAAGCCCCGCCGTGGTTTGGCGGCTGACCTTGGCCCAATCATCCGCCAGACCGATCAGGCCAAAGGCCACAGTCACCCCCAAGACAATCCAGACAAAGCCATTATCAAGCCGCGCCCAAAGCAGCGTGGACAGCGTCAGCGCCGCAAGGATCAGCAAGCCCCCCATTGTGGGCGTGCCTGCCTTGGTTGCGATATGATGCGCAGGCCCATCTTCGCGAATGGGTTGTCCCTTGGCATAGCGGCGGCGCAGCGCGTTGATCAGCGGGCGGCCAAAGATAAAGCCAAAGATCAGCGCCGTGAAAAACGCGGCCCCTGCACGGAAGGTGATATAGCGGAACAGGTTAAAGAGGTCGCCGCCATCTGACAATTCGCTGAGCCAATACAACATATGGCGGTTCTCCCCTTAGCGTTCCTCAACGGATTGCCCGAGATTGCGCAATGCGTCAACCACGCGCGCAAGTTTTACGCTGTTTGAACCTTTCAGAAGGACAATATCGCCCTCCTCTAGGGTCTTGGGCAGGGCGCGCGCCATCTCATCGGCGGTTTCGCAATGCAGCCCGCGCTTGTCGCTTGGCAGGGCTTCGTGCAAATGTTCCATCAAGCCGCCCACTGTATGAATACGCTCGATCTTGGCGATACTCGGCAGATCAGCCAATTCTGCGTGCATCGCGGGGCCTTGTGCGCCCAATTCCAACATATCGCCCAAAACCGCCACACGGCGGCGTGCCTCTGCAGACGCCAAAACATCAAGCGCCGCTGCGATAGAGGCGGGATTGGCATTATAGGCATCATCTATCATTTCAATCTCGCCTGCGTGGGCATGACGATTTGACAGGGTCAAACGCTCGCGGGTGCCGCGCCCTGTTACCGCTTGCCAATCCGACAGACCAAGGGCCGCAAGCGCCACATCCCCGCCCAAAGCAGCAACACTGGCCATAACGGCCACCGCATTCAGCGCCAAATGCCGCCCTGCGGTGTTCAGCTTGAACAGATGCGTTTCCCCGTCAAAGACCATTGAGACAATGGTGCGATCCTCGATAATCTCGACCGAAACCAAGCGCGCCTCAGCGGTTTTGGCCTCGCCAAAACGAAGGACGCGGGCGGCACAGGCGGTCGCTTTGTCTTGCAAAATGGCGCGCGTCTCAACATCGGCATTAACAAGGGCGATCCCACCTGTCTCAAGCCCCTCATAGATGCTCGCCTTTTCATGGGCGATCCCCTCAAGACTGCCAAATGCCTCTAGATGGGCGGCAGCAACAGTGGTCACAATGGCCAAATGGGGCCGCGCCATGCGCGCTAAGGGGGCGATTTCGCCCGGCGCATTCATGCCGATTTCAATCACCGCGAAATCTGTCTCGCGCGGCATCCGCGCCAAGGTCAAAGGCACGCCCCAGTGATTGTTATAGGAGGCAACCGAAGCATGCACCCGCCCCAAGGGTGCGAGGGCTGCGCGCATCATTTCTTTACTGGTGGTTTTGCCAACCGACCCCGTAATGGCGACCACCTGCCCCATCATCCGCGCGCGCCCTGCGCGCCCCAAATCCTCAAGCGCGGTTTGCACATCCTCCACAAGGATCAGGGGCGCATCTTGTGCAACGCCGTCAGGAATGCGGCTGACCAACGCGCCTGCGGCACCTTTGGCCAAGGCATCCGCCACAAAATCATGGCCATCGCGCGCGGCAGATAAGGCCACGAAGAAATCCCCTGCCATAAGGCTGCGGGTGTCAATTGAGATGCCTGTGACCTCAAAATCTGGCCCATGCGCGCGACCATGGGTGGCGGCGGCAATCTCGGCTGATGTCCAAAGCGCGCTCATTGCTGACCCTCCAATGCGCTCACGGCAAGACTTGCCTGTTCGAGATCATCGAACGGATAGGTAACGTCACCGACAATCTGCCCTGTTTCATGCCCCTTGCCCGCAATCAAAAGCGCATCGCCTGGCGCCAAATCAGCCACGGCGCGCAAAATCGCTTCGGCGCGATCGCCGACCTCGCGGGCCTGCGGGCAGGCCTCAAGAATGGCGGCCCGAATGGCGGCGGGGTCTTCGCTGCGGGGGTTATCATCGGTGACAGTGATGCAATCTGCATGGGCGGCGGCCTCGGCCCCCATCAAAGGGCGCTTGGCGCGGTCGCGATCCCCGCCTGCACCAAAGACGACATGAAGCCGCCCCATAACATGCGGCCTGAGCGCCAAAAGCGCCGTGCGCAACGCATCGGGCGTATGCGCATAATCGACAAAAACAGGCGCGCCATTGGCACGGGTTGCTGCAAGCTGCATTCGCCCGCGCACGCCTTCTAGGCGCGGCAGCGTAGCAAAAACCGCGTCAGGGGCGGCCCCTGCCGCAATCACCAAACCCGCCGCGACCAAGACATTCATGGCCTGAAACCCACCAATGAGGGAGAGCCGCGCGCGATAGGGGTCATCTTGCCATGAAAAGAGTAAATCCTGCCCCCGTTCATCCAAGCGCCGCGCCGTAATACGCAGGCGTGCATTTGGCGCATCCTCACCCACAGTGATCACTTCAATCTCTCGCGCCTCCGCGATGGCGGTAATGGCCGCCCCTTTGGGATCATCGAGATTGACCACAACAGTGCCATTTTCATCCAAAACTTGGCGAAAGAGGCGGGCTTTGGCCTCGAAATAGGCCTCCATCGTGCCGTGATAGTCGAGGTGATCTTGGGTGAAATTGGTAAAACCCGCCGCGGCCAAGCGCACACCGTCAAGGCGATATTGATCAAGCCCGTGTGACGAGGCCTCCATCGCGGCATGGGTGACGCCCGCCTCGGCCATATCGCACAACAAGGCGTGTAAGGTCAAAGGATCGGGCGTTGTATGGGTGCCTGCGGCGGCAAAACTGCCCTCCATGCCCGTGGTGCCGATATTCACCGCATCAAAACCCAAGGCGTTCCAAATCTGACGGGTAAAGCTTGCGACACTGGTTTTGCCATTGGTGCCTGTCACTGCGACCATGGTATCGGGCTGCGCACCAAACCAAAGGGCAGCAGCCTGCGCCAATGCTGCGCGCGGCTCGGCCACGACAATCAGGCTGGCATTTTGGTCAGCGGCGAGATCACCAATGATCTTGGCGCCCTCAGGGTCGGTTAAAATCGCCGAAGCCCCCGCGGCAAGAACCGCTTGCGCATAACTGGCCCCATGGGCATGGCTGCCTGAAAGGGCCGCGAAGACCTCGCCCTGCTTGATCTTGCGGCTATCAAGACACAAACCCGTCACCGCCACATCCCCACCCCGCGTTGGGGTCAACCCAAGCGATGAAAGGCGGATTGTCTCATCGCGATGGGACGCAGGCATGGGTTAGTCCTTTGGTCGGTTTGGCAAAATCACTCGATATGGCTCGATAGCTGAGAAACCCCACTTTGCGCAATCTCTGCTGCACCACGCGGCTGCAGATTCAGCAAAGGGCCTACGCGGCGTAGGATTTCTGCGGCCACTGGCGCAGCCGTCCATCCGGCGGTGCGGCGCGTCTCGCCAAGGGCAACAATTTCAGGTTCGTCCAAGGTGACGACAATCACATATTGCGGGTCACTCATTGGAAAGGCCCCTGCGAAGGTCGCAATCACGCGATCCTCATAATAGCCGCCCGATGGGTTGGGTTTATCGGCCGTGCCCGTTTTCCCGCCCATCTCATAGCCTTCGACTTCGGCAAGGCTGGCTGTGCCGCCATCGACCACGGCACGCATCATGGCACGGATTTGTGCAGAGGTGTCTTCGGAAATGATGCGCGCCCCCGTCTGCGGCGCGCCTCGCTGTGCGATCAATGTCGGCGCAACCCGCGTGCCACCATTGACCATCGCGGCAAATCCCGCCGCCAAATGCAAAGGCGATGTCGACAGACCATGCCCGTAGGACACAGTCATAGTTGAAAGGCGTTCCCATCTCGCAGGGATCATCGGGCGGCCCGTTGGGGCCTCGACAATCTCTAGGGGGGTTGGTTCAAGCAAACCCAAATCTTCGAGGAACAGGCGTTGGCGATCTGGTCCGATCTCATCAGCAATACGCGCCGTGCCGATATTTGACGAATGCACAATCACTTCAGTCGCGGTTTGGCGTGGCCCGTAATTATGGAAGTCACGGATGTTAAACCCTGCAATCCGCAACGGGCTGGTTGTATCGATTGATGTCTCAGGCGTCACCATGTCCAATTCCAAAGCCTGCGCCATGGTGAAGATTTTGAACACAGACCCAAGCTCATACACGCCCTGCACCGCGCGGTTAAAGAGCGGGCTTTGGCTCGGATCATTGCCCGATGTCAGCGGACGGGGCCGCGCATTGGGGTCAAAATCAGGCAGGCTTGCAAGGGAGATCACCTCGCCCGTATGGGCATCCATCAACACCGCCGAAGCGCCGCGCGCATTCATCAATCCCATGCCAGAGGCGAGAACTTCCTCGGTGGCGGATTGGATGGCCAAATCCATCGACAGGCGCAGCGGCGTATGTGCGCGAGCAGGATCGCGCAATTCGGCGTCAAACTGCGCCTCAAGCCCCGCAACACCTACGATTTCTGCGGCATTCACAGCCTCTTGCCCGAACCCTGCGCCACCCAAAACATGCGCCGCAATCGCGCCATTAGGGTAAAGCCGAATTTCGCGCGGGCCAAAGAGCAAGCCAGGCTCGCCCAGATCATGCACAGCTTGTTCCTGCTCGGGGCTGATGGAGCGGCGCAGCCAAAGGAAGCGGCGCTCAGAGGTCAGTTGCGCAACCAAGCGGTCATAATCCATCTCAGGGAAGATTTCGACCAAACCTTCAGCCGCAGCAAGCGGGTCGACCATCTCATGGGGGTGGGCGTAAAGCGCATTGGTCAAAAGATTGGTGGCTAAAATGCGCCCCTGCCGATCGACAATGTCCGCGCGGGCGGTCTGAATTGCGCTTGCAACAGAGGTCACACCAGGCTCTTGCGGTTCGGAGGCGGCCAAGGCGCCCATGCGCACGCCAACCGCGCCAAAGCCAAGCAAAAAGCACAGAGCCACGACCAAAATCCGCCCCTCGGCCCGCAGGCGCAATTTGTCCCGCTCCGCTTCGTGGCGTTGGCGCAGGTTTTCGCGCTCGATGTAATCGGGGTTTTCACCCTTTTGGCGCGCTTCAATCACCCGTGACAACGGGCGCAAGGGGATGCGTTGACCGCTCATGGTTGATCCTCCAGCACGGCCTCATCCGACACAAGGCTTGCCTCCGTCAGCGCGGCCAGAGGATCAGGGAAAGACACTTCATGAATGGTGGCAAACTGATCTGGCTGCATCGGCAACAGCCCCAAGCGATCAAAATTCATATCAACCAACGCGCGCAAGCGATCAGGACGATTGAGAAAGGCCCATTCCGACCGCAAAATGGCAAGCCGTTCATGATGGGCGGCAATCTCGGCCTCTAGGCGCGCCACTTCGCGTTCGGCTTGCTGGGTTAGGATATTTTGTTGATAGGCCCAAAATCCAAGGCCAATAACGGCAATTGCTGTGAATAAGGACATCAAAGCGCGCATTATGTCACCTCTAACGGGGGCAGGCCCAAAGCACTAAAATCAAGGGGGGCGGGAGCGGCTTCCCCACTGCGCACAGCCAATCGCAATTTGGCCGAGCGCGCGCGGGGGTTCTGCGCGGCTTCCTCGGGGCTTGGTGCGATGGCCTTGCGGTTATTTTGCAGGAAACTGGGGGTCTGGCGCGCGCGCTCTGGGGCGTGGCGCGACCCGCCGCCGCCCGTATCACTGCGCAATTGCATAAAGCGTTTGACCACCCGATCTTCCAACGAATGAAAGGTGACCATCGCCAAAATTCCGCCTTCGCGCAAGATACGCTCTGCGGCCAAAAGGCCGTTCACCAATTGGCCCAATTCATCATTCACCGCGATGCGCAAAGCCTGAAAGCTGCGCGTTGCGGGGTGGCTTTGATTGGGTTTGGGGCGCGGCAGGCAGCCCTCAACGATTTTGGCAAGGGCGGCAGTGGTGGTGATGCGCGCGCCCTTGCGGGCGGCGACAATCGCGCGCGCAATGCGCCGTGCGGCGCGTTCTTCGCCGTAATGATACAAAATATCCGCCAAATGCGCCTCGGGCGCCTCGTTCACCAGATCTTCGGCGGACATCCCTGCTTGGCTCATGCGCATATCAAGCGGGCCATCGCGCATGAATGAAAAGCCACGTTCGGCCAAATCAAGCTGCATAGACGAAACGCCCAGATCCAGCACAACGCCGTCAAGCGCATCATAGCCCACAGAACGGGCATGATCATCAAGATCGCCAAACTCGCCCGCAACCAATTTCAAACGGTCACCATATTGAGCGCGCCACGCTTCGGCCATCTCAAGCGCCAGAGGATCGCGGTCGACACCAATCACCGATGCCGCCCCCCGATCAAGCAAGCCACGGGCGTAGCCACCAGCGCCGAAAGTTCCATCGAGCCAGTCCCCAGACACGGGTGCGATCTCGGCCAAGATCCGATCCAATAGAACAGGGATATGCGGCCCCTCTGCCCTCGCGGGTTCGTTGAGCTTGGCCGCCGCCATGATCATACGCCCCCGTCATGATCCATCGCTCCAACACCACCAGCCACGAGGGACAGCGGATCAAAGAACTCGTCACCTTGGGCAAGACTGTCAATCAGCGCATCAATTTGCGCCTCGGCGTCTTTTGCATCGCTTGGGTTGAGGATGTGAAACTTGTCGCCCATGCCTTGGAACAGCGCCTCATCGGCAAGCGCAATCTTGTCGCGCGCGGCCTGAGGCAGAACCAAACGGCCCGTGTCATCCACGGTGGTTTCATCACATTTTTGATAATAAAGAAATTCCAAGGCGCGGCGCACAGGCGTGCCCAAGGGCGCGCGGCGGATCATCGCGTCAATTTGGTCGAAGGCGTCACCAGACAGACATTCAAGGTAATTCTTCGATTTGTCGCCATAGGCAATATAAAGGCGCGGAGACGCGCCCGCCGTTGCCTTGGCATCGGAATTGGCAAGCACACGGCGAAACTTGACCGGAATCGAAATTCGGCCCTTCCCGTCCACCTTGTTCAGGCTCTCGCCCTGAAACCTGCGCTCCACTGCCCTGCCCTCGTTATGGCCCCAATGGCCGTTTCCCCGTCACATCTTCAAATTTTCCCGACCCGTGAAACGACAACGGCGGACCGAGACAGTTTTATGCCCGATCCGCCGCCCTCATCCCGTCATCGGGGGCCGATTGCGCAGCACATCTGGGGGGATGGTCTGCTCGCTTACGCAACGGCGCTTCAGCAATTGAGATGCCTGTATGAACACCTGCCTAGAGTTCTTTTTTTATTATATGCGCCCGCCTGTTTCAGGTTCTGGGCGCGTCTCTTTTGCTGTGCCATCTTTGTCTCATGGAAATATTTCCCAATCAATCCCTTTTTTTGGGAATTTTCCCCAAGATGTGCCTCTAAAGGTCTGAAAATTGCAGCATCTTGTGCCAAAATGGAAAAACCACCCCTGCATGGGGTGGTTTGGAAAATCTCAACCACAATATCTTGATTTTCGGGGCGGCCTTCGATTTGGGGCGAAATGGGGGAAATTTCCACCCAACCGCGCCAGATCTCGCAAAATCAGCGCATTTTCGCGCCCAATTACACGAATCACCTTTGGTTTTTAGGTGATTATGCCATGCCACCGGCCACAAGACGGGCGGCCAATTGTGCATAGGCCTCGGCGGCTGCGCCCTCGCTGGCGGCAATCGGCGTGCCGGCATCCCCCGCCAAGCGTGTTTCAAGGGAGATCGGCAAAGCACCCAAGAACGGCACGCCCATCTTTTCGGCCTCAGCCGCCACGCCGCCCTGCCCGAAGATATGCGCCTCATGCCCACATTCGGGGCAAACAAAGCCCGACATATTCTCGACCAGACCCAAAACGGGGGTCTTGAGAGTGGCAAACATATCAAGCGCCTTGCGCGCATCCAGAAGGGCCACATCCTGCGGGGTAGAGACAACAATCGCACCTGTCAGCTTTGAGCGCTGGCACAGCGTCATCGCCACATCCCCCGTTCCAGGCGGCAGGTCGACCAAAAGGATATCCAATTCGCCCCACTCAACTTGGGTCATCATTTGCTGCAACGCGCCCATCAACATCGGCCCGCGCCAAACAACAGCCTTTTCTTCGGGCAGCATCAGACCAATCGACATGAATGTGACGCCATGATTGTGCAAAGGCAGGATGGTTTTGCCATCAGGCGAAGCGGGGCGTTTGGTCAAACCCATCATGCGCGGCTGTGAAGGCCCATAGATATCTGCATCCAACAGGCCCACTTTGCGCCCCTGCCGCGCAAGGGCCACGGCGAGGTTTGAAGATAATGTGGATTTTCCAACACCCCCTTTGCCCGATCCAATCGCGATGATCCGCGCAACGCCCTTGGGGTTCATCGGCTCCGATTGCGGCTTGGCATGGCCCCCGATTTTCAGACTTGGGGGGCCATCGGGCGCAGGTTTCGCAGAGTGCGGGGCCTGCTGGGGGGCTTGTTGCGGGGCTTGGGTCGGTGCGGTCAGGGCTATTGAAACGGCGCTCACCCCCGCCTGCGCTTCAAGGGCCTGTTGCAACGCGGCCCGAAACCCCTCGAGAGCCCGCGCCGCCTGCGGCGTTTCTGCTTCGATAATGAATGTGATGCGGCCATCTTCGACTCGCAACGCCCGAACCATATCGCGGGAAATCAGATTTCCGCCGTCTGGAAGGGCAAACTGTGCCAAAAATGCATCAACTTCTGCGCGGGTGATCTGCGACTTTCCGTCCGACATTGGGTGGCAACTCCACGTTTTGGCTCACTCGTCCTTATGTCGCGCGGCGCATGCGCGGCTGCAACCCCCTCTTTTGCTCATAAAATAGGCAAAAAACACGAAAGTGACAAAATTATGAAATAGGTCAGCATTTGCCATGCATTTGCTGCATAGCAGAATTGACAAGAAGGCCTATTGTGCAATCGCAGCAATTACCTACATTCATCCGTGTCAGGCCAACATGGCTTGGAACCAAAGCGCTTCGGATAACCCAACAGCGCGAGCGGTTATGAATATGAACTAAGGATTACTGAAATGGCCTATCTTGCCACACGCCACGCACCGAGCTTGAGCTTCGCCGAACGTCTGGGGGAAATGAAATCCCACCTGACCGCAGCGATCAAAGCCCGCCGCGTCTATCAGCGCACATTTGATGAGCTGAATAGCCTGAGCGACCGCGAGCTGGCCGATTTGGGCATCGCGCGCAGCAACCTGCGCAACATCGCCCTTGAGGCTGCTTACGGGCGTTACGCCTGAAACACGGGAACATCTCTCGCTTCTCCTCCTCCCTTGAAGCGCGGGATTTAGCGGGAACCACTTCCTCCTCCCTTAGTGGTTCTCGCAAGAACAAGGGTCAAAAGACCCGCAAGGACGCGCCCCTCCTCCTCCCTTGGGGCCGTATCACGGCAAGGATCCGCTCCTCCCTTAGGATCCGCGCCGCCACAACTGCGCCCTCTCCCTCCTCCCTTGGGGGTGTGGTTGAAAAAAAGAAGCGGTGATGCCTCCTCCTCCCTTGGCATCACCGCTTTTTTATTTTCGAAATGCTGAGATGAGCTGCGTTTAAAAGGGCTGATCGCCCGCGCTGTCCGCCGCAACAACAAAGCGCGCCACCACTTTTTTCACGCCTGCCTTGTCAAAAGCCACATCAAGCTTGTCACCCTCAATCGCGGTAATTGCCCCATAGCCAAATTTTTGGTGAAAGACGCGCTCGCCCAGATCAAAAGGAACCGTTGCCGCCTCGTCAAAACCCGCGCGCTTGCTTTCGCGGGGTTGGCTGAGGCCATATTCCCCCTGCCGCGCCTGCAAGCGCCGCCACCCTGGTGAATTATAGGCATCTGCCTGCGCTGCGCGGTCTGGCAGGTTCGAGGCAATCTGCATTTGAGAAACAGGTGACGCTGACTGCCCCATTCCGTGGCTTTGATGACCATAAAGCCCTGGCGGGGTTAAAATCTCGACATGGGCTTCGGGCAATTCATCGATAAAGCGCGAGGGCATCTGGCTTTGCCATTGGCCGTAAACACGGCGATTGCCCGCAAAGGAAATTGTGCAAAGCTCCTCGGCCCGTGTGATACCCACATAGGCCAAGCGGCGCTCCTCCTCTAATCCTTTGATCCCTTCTTCATCCATCGCACGCTGGCTTGGGAACAGGCCATCTTCCCAACCCGGCAAAAAGACTGCGGGATATTCCAGCCCCTTGGCCGCGTGCAAAGTCATCAAGGTGACCTTGGCCTGACCATCATCTTGCTCATTATCCATGATCAGGCTGACATGTTCGAGAAAGCCTTGCAGGTTTTCGAATTGCTCAAGCGCCTTGACCAATTCCTTGAGGTTCTCAAGCCGCCCTGGGGCCTCGGGGGTTTTGTCGTTTTGCCACATGGCGGTGTAGCCCGACTCCTCCAAAATCGTTTCGGCCAATTCGATATGGCTCAGACCTTCGGGATTTTCGCGCTCGATCAGATCATCGGTGGCGGGGCCTGCAACCACACCCTCGCGCATTAGATTGCGCCAATGGGCAATCTGCAGCACGAAACGGGCCAATTCCTTGCCCCCCTTGCCGCCAATCGCACCACTTTCCACCGCCATCGCCGCCCCTTGCAAAAGGCTGACGCCATTGCGGCGGGCGATCTCATGGATGGTGGCCTGCGCCTTGTCGCCAAGCCCGCGTTTGGGGGTGTTCACGATCCGCTCAAAGGCCAGATCATCCTCAGGGCTGATCACAAGGCGGAAATAAGCCATGGCATCACGAATTTCCAACCGTTCGTAAAAGCGCGGGCCACCGATGACGCGATAGGGCAGGCCAATGGTGAGGAAACGATCCTCAAAGGCGCGCATCTGATGGCTGGCGCGCACGAGAATGGCGATTTCCTCGGGGCCAATCGCACGCAATCCGCGCGTGCCAATACCAAGCGCCTCGATCTCCTCGCCGATCCAGCGCGCCTCCTCCTCGCCATCCCAGTGGCCGATCAGACGCACAGGCGCGCCGTCCTCGCCTTCTGTCCACAACTCCTTGCCAAGACGCTGCGAATTGCCCGCGATCACCGCAGAGGCGGCTTTTAAGATATGGCCAGTCGAGCGGTAATTCTGCTCAAGGCGGATCACAGCGGCCCCTTTGAAATCTGCCTCAAAGCGCAGAATATTACCCACCTCGGCCCCACGCCATCCGTAGATGGATTGGTCATCATCCCCCACCACGCAAAGATTGGAATGCCCCTGCGCCAAAAGACGCAGCCATAAATACTGGGCCACATTGGTATCTTGATATTCATCGACCAAAATAAAGGCGAACTGGCGCTGATACTGCTGCAAAACATCTTCATGCGCCTGAAAGATGGTTACCATATGCAACAGCAAATCGCCAAAATCACAGGCATTCAACGCAACAAGGCGCTGTTGATAAAGCGCATATAGCTTTGGCCCCTTGCCGTTAAAGGCCCCACTTTCAGCGGCGGGCAGCGTATCGGGACGCCATGCGCGGTTTTTCCAATGATCGATGATCCCCGCCAACATCCGTGGCGGCCAGCGCTTGGCGTCAATGCCCTCGGCCTCGATCAATTGTTTCAGCAGGCGGATTTGATCATCTGTGTCCAAAATCGTGAAATTGGATTTCAGCCCAACCAATTCTGCATGGCGGCGCAAAAGTTTAACGCAGATCGAATGGAACGTGCCAAGCCAGGCCATGCCTTCGGTTGGATGACCAAGGGCCGCGCTGACGCGTTCGCGCATCTCGCGCGCGGCTTTATTGGTGAAGGTCACGGCCAGAATACTGCGCGGCGTGGCGCGGCCTGTGGAGATCAAATGTGCAATCCGCGCGGTCAAGGCGCGGGTTTTGCCCGTGCCTGCGCCCGCCAACATCAACACGGGGCCGTCCAAGGTTTCTACGGCCTTGCGTTGCTCTGGGTTCAACCCCTCCAGATAGGGCATGGGCCGCAGGGCAGCGGCCCTCTGCGACAGGGGAACGGTGGCGGCAAGGGTGTTATTTTCAGAACTGCTCATGAGCGGAACCATAACGATATTCGCGCGGCTCGAAAAGATATGTTCTGTAATTGTTCGCAAAACCTTATGTCAGGGTTTACAAGGGTTAAATTTTGCGCACAGGATCGCCGCCATGACACAGTTCCACAGCCGCTATCCCGCCCTGAGCGATCTCAAATCGCGTGCCCGTGCGCGGATCCCGCATTTCGTTTGGGAATATCTCGACAGCGCCACTGGCAGCGAGTCCGTGCTGCGGCGCAATCGTGCCGCGCTTGATGCCGTCTTGATGCAGCCCGCAGCCTTGCGCGGGGAAATTACACCTGACCTGTCCTGCCGCCTCTTGGGGCGGGACTATCCCCAGCCCTTTGGCATCTCGCCCGTAGGGATGTCAGGCCTTGTCTGGCCCGATGCAGAGCGGATTTTGGCGGCATCTGCCGCGCGGGCGCAGATGCCCTATTGCCTCTCGACTGTGGCCACCCGCACCCCCGAAGAGGTGGCAGATCACATTGGAGATCAAGGGTGGTTTCAGATGTATCCGCCGCGCGATGCAGGCATTCGGCGCGATATGCTTGCACGCGCAAAAGGGGCAGGGCTTCACACGCTGGTGTTGACTGTGGATGTGCCTGCCGCCAGCCGCCGAGAAAGGCAGACGCGGGGCGGGCTGACACAGCCCCCGCGCCTCACCCCACGCCTTGCGCTACAGGTGGCGCGCTGCCCGTCTTGGGCATTTGGCACCCTAAAACACGGGATGCCCCGGATGCGGCTGATGGATGGATATGCGCCCAAGGAAATGACGGGCGGCACCCTGCCCTCGACCGCGCATATCGGTTACCTTCTGCGCGCCGCGCCCGACTGGGAGTATCTGCGCATTTTGCGCGAGGAATGGCAGGGCGCGTTGATCCTGAAGGGCGTGATGGAGTCTGAGGTCGCGGCCCAAGCCCAAGCCGATGATCTAGCCGATGCGATTTGGGTATCGAACCATGCGGGGCGTCAGTTTGATGGTGCGCCTGCGGCGCTTGACGCCCTACGCGCCATTCGCCGCGCCACCACCCTGCCCCTCATTTTTGACAGTGGGATTGAAGGGGGATTGGATATTTTGCGCGCCTTGGCCCTTGGCGCAGATTTCGTCATGATGGGCCGTGCGTGGCATTACGCGCTAGGTGCGCTTGGCGCGGATGGCCCTGACCATTTGGTTGACCTCTTGCGCAAAGACATGATTTCGAACATGGCACAGATTGGCGCGCGCCGCTTTGCCGACCTGCCGGCGCGGCTGTTAACCCTTTAACCAAAGCGGGCAATTGCCCTCGCCGTGCCTGTTAATAAATGTTAACATGCTCTCCATGACCGAGGCTGACCTGATCCCGATTATTTGCGCGATGCTGCTTGGCGGCGAGGCCGAATTGCGCCTGCCCTATAGCTTGAACGACAGCGCCCATTATGTGCGGGTGGATTGCGTCACAGACACCCATGCCATCGAAATCGGGCTGGATGATCGCCGCTCGTCCCTCGACAGTTTGCAACAGGCCTTGTTTTACGGCGCGCTCTTGGATCGCGCGCCCATGGTGATCTTGATCGACACGGACGGGCGGGAAGACCCAACCGAATTTCAGGTTGAAACCGCAGCGCGGGCCACGGGCGTGTCATACCGCGTGATTGATGTGGATTTCCTGATACGTCTGCAAATGACCGCGCCATTTCGCAACCGCCGCATCGACACTGATCTGACGCAATAATTGCATTTGAAAAGGGCAAAACCCTATTTTCACGGCTGATTGACTCTTGCCGCGTTGCAGTTAATGCTGCTTTGCAGCGATGACGATAGAACAGATCATAAAAAGTTTTGTGACAGGTGGCCGAACCGCGCGACCTGAGTTTCCTTGCCCCTCCCTTCCGTTTTGACAGCTCAAGGACATGATATGCCCGAATTCAAGAAAATCCTGATCGCCAACCGCGGTGAGATTGCCATCCGCATCATGCGCGCGGCCAATGAGTTGGGAAAACGCACCGTGGCGATCTATGCCGAAGAAGATAAGCTGTCGCTGCACCGCTTTAAGGCAGACGAGGCTTATAAGGTGGGCGAAGGTTTGGGGCCTGTTGCGGCCTATCTGTCGATCCCTGAAATTATTCGCGTGGCCAAAATGGCGGGGGCTGATGCCATCCACCCCGGCTACGGGCTTTTGTCCGAGAACCCCGATTTTGTCGAGGCTTGCGCCGCGGCGGGTATCACCTTTATTGGCCCCAAGGCTGACACGATGCGTGCCTTGGGTGACAAGGCCAGCGCGCGGCAGGTGGCGATTGCCGCAGGGGTGCCCGTGATCCCCGCCTCCGAGGTTTTAAGCGATGACATGGCCCGCGCCCGCGAAGTCGCGCGCGAAATTGGATATCCGTTGATGCTGAAGGCCTCATGGGGCGGCGGCGGGCGCGGTATGCGCCCAATCCTTGGCGAAGACGAGCTTGAAACAAAAATCCGCGAAGGCCGCCGCGAGGCAGAAGCCGCCTTTGGCAATGGCGAGGGCTATCTTGAAAAGATGATCACCCGCGCGCGCCATGTTGAGGTGCAGATCTTGGGCGACAGCCATGGCAATATCTATCACCTCTATGAACGCGATTGTTCGGTGCAACGGCGCAACCAAAAGGTGGTGGAACGCGCCCCTGCCCCCTATCTGACCGAGGCGCAGCGCAGCGAGATTTGCGAGCTTGGTCGCAAGATTGCGGCCCATGTGGGCTATGAATGCGCGGGCACTGTTGAATTCCTAATGGATATGGACAGCGGGAATTTCTACTTCATCGAAGTAAACCCGCGCGTGCAGGTGGAGCATACTGTGACCGAGGAGGTCACAGGCATTGATATCGTGCGCGCCCAGATTTTGATTGCCGAAGGCAAAACCCTGCTTGAGGCCACGGGCGTGGCGGCGCAAGATGAGGTCACGCTGTCGGGCCATGCCATTCAGTGCCGCGTGACAACCGAAGACCCAACCAACAATTTCATTCCCGATTATGGCCGCATCACCGCTTATCGCGGGGCAACAGGGATGGGCATCCGCCTTGACGGCGGAACGGCCTATTCGGGCGCGGTCATTACGCGCTATTATGACAGCCTCTTGGAAAAGGTGACGGCATGGGCGCCCACGCCCGAGGCCGCAATTGCGCGCATGGATCGGGCCTTGCGCGAATTTCGTATTCGCGGGGTTTCAACCAATATCGCCTTTGTCGAAAACCTGCTCAAGCACCCAACATTTTTGAATTACGAATATACAACGAAATTCATCGACACCACGCCGGAACTTTTTGACTTTGCGCCGCGCCGCGACCGCGCAACCAAAATCTTGCGCTATATCGCGGATATTACGGTGAACGGGCATCCTGAAACGGTTGGCCGCCCCCGCCCTGCGGCTGATCTTAAACCACCGCGCGCGCCGCATGTGGGAACCGATCCTGTCACCGATGGCACAAGGCAGCTGCTTGAGCGTGAAGGCCCGCTTGCGGTTGCCAAATGGATGAAAGATCAAACACGGCTTTTGATCACTGACACAACCATGCGCGATGGCCACCAATCGCTGCTTGCGACACGGATGCGCTCACATGATATGATTCAAGTGGCCCCTGCCTATGCCGAGAAACTGCCGCAGCTGTTCAGCGTAGAATGTTGGGGCGGGGCGACATTCGATGTGGCCTATCGTTTCTTGCAGGAATGCCCATGGCAGCGCCTGCGCGATATTCGTGCGAAAATGCCCAACATCATGACGCAGATGCTTTTGCGCGCCTCGAATGGTGTGGGCTATACGAATTACCCTGACAATGTGGTGCAAAGTTTCGTCAAACAAGCGGCGCAGTCGGGGGTCGATGTCTTTCGCGTCTTTGACAGCCTCAACTGGGTTGAGAATATGCGTGTGGCCATGGATGCGGTCGGTGAAACGGGCAAAATCTGTGAAGGCACAATTTGCTACACGGGCAACATCCTTGACCCCAATCGCGCGAAATATGACGTCACATATTATGTCGATATGGCCCGCGCGCTTGAGGCCGCAGGGGCGCATGTTTTGGGCCTTAAGGATATGGCGGGATTGTTGACGCCTGCCGCGGCATCGGTGCTGATCCCCGCCTTGAAGGATGCGGTTGATCTGCCCATCCACTTCCACACCCATGACACGGCAGGTGTTGCCTCTGGCACCATTCTGGCGGCCAGTGCGGCAGGTGTTGACGCGGTCGATTGCGCCATGGATGCCCTATCGGGCAATACCAGCCAAGCGACACTTGGCACGATCGTGGAATCCTTGCGCTATACCGAACGCGACACAGGTCTGGACATCGCGGCAATCCGCGAGATTTCGGATTACTGGGAGGCGGTGCGCGCCCATTACTTGGCCTTTGAATCAGGGCTACAGGCCCCTGCATCCGAGGTCTATTTGCACGAAATGCCAGGTGGCCAATTCACCAATCTCAAGGCACAGGCGCGCTCCATGGGCCTTGAAGAACGCTGGCACGAAGTGGCGCAGATGTATGCGGATGTGAACCAAATGTTCGGCGACATTGTCAAAGTGACGCCATCCTCCAAAGTGGTCGGGGATATGGCCCTGATGATGGTGTCCCAAGGTCTGAGCCGCGCCGATGTGGAAGACCCGCAGAAAGACGTCTCTTTCCCCGATAGCGTGATCGACATGATGCGCGGGAATTTGGGCCAACCCCATGGCGGCTTCCCCCCTGCAATTGTGGCGAAAGTTCTCAAAGGCGAGGCACCAAATTTCGAACGGCCCGGCAAGCATCTGCCCCCCGTTGATCTGGAGGCCACGCGCAAGGAATTGGAAGCTACACTTGATGAGGCGGTCGATGATGAAGACCTCAACGGCTATTTGATGTATCCCAAGGTCTTTACCGATTACGCCATGCGTCACGCCGATTACGGCCCTGTGCGCACCTTGCCTACAAAAACCTTTTTCTATGGGATGGATGTTGGCGAGCAAATCGAAGTCGAAATTGACCCAGGTGTGACGCTGGTTGTGCAGTTGCAAGCGGTCGGGGACACCAACGAAGAAGGCGAGGCCAAAGTCTTCTTTGAATTGAACGGCCAACCCCGCACCATCCGCGTGCCAAACCGCAAAGCCGCCGCAAGCAGCACCAAACGCGCCAAGGCCGAAGGCGGCAACCCTGCGCATATCGGTGCGCCGATGCCGGGGGTTGTGGCCTCAATCGCCGTGTCAAACGGGGCCGAGGTTAAGGCGGGGGATCTTTTGCTGACCATCGAGGCGATGAAAATGGAGACAGGCCTGCACGCGGAACGCAATGGTCGAATCAAATCTGTGCATGTCACCCCTGGCGCCCAGATTGACGCAAAAGACCTGCTGATCGAGTTCGAAGCCTAAGAGATTGTTGCGGCGCTGTGGATAGTGCCGCAACATCCCGCCAATCGTTCAAAAATCAGAAAATACTCAGCGGAAATTAACCAGTTTCGCCACAATTTGGCCTTTCCAAGCCAGTAGCCATCATCAGGGGCATAGTTTGGAGAGCAACATGAAACATGGCGAGAGGATTACCCGTTTTTTACGGGATGAAACTGGCGCAGTGACCGTGGATTATGTCGTCCTGTCGGGCGCACTCACGGGCGTTGGTGTGACGACCGCCGCGGCAGTATCAGGTGGCGTCAACACCTTGGCGCAAAACATCGCATCAGAACTGATGGGAACATCCGCACAGACGCAAAATATCTTAGCGTCTGACGGGTTCGCGGGCGGGGATCGTGCAGGATGGACGGGCGGCACGGTGATGGATATCGACCAATTTGGTGAACTGTTGGTGATGGCCGCAGGCGAAACCATGACCCGCACAGCTGAGATTCCAGAAGGCACTGAACAGGTGACTTTCTCCTTTGATGTGGCCTCTGGCGACACAGTGGATTTGGAAACCGCCTTCTTTTATCTGAATGATGAGCTGATCACCCACCTCAACTCGCAAAGCCGGCCAACCGATAGCGAGGAGACCAACCTTGCCTTCCTTGGCAATGATGGTGGCACGCCTGCAGGGTTTTCTGCGCGATATGAAACAATCCGTATCAACGAGAATATCGGCGGCGATCCTTATTGGAAGGACTCAATCACGCGGGTTTACCTAACCATGGACAACCCACCTCCTGAGGTGACCTTTGCCATGACAAACAACCTGAACGAAAGCATAGATAATGAATTCTATGGCCTCGACAATTTCGAGGTAAGTTACTGAGCCACGCGGATCAGAACATCCCCCGCCCTGTGGCCACGGCCTTGAGGCGGGGATTTTCCCAACCTGAAATCAGCTCAAAAATGCGCATGGCAAATGGCGCAAAAAAACGCGCGCATTGTGGAATTTCCCCCTTGCAAACCCTGATCCATGGTCATAGAACCCCTCCTCACAGAGCGGGCGTAGCTCAGGGGTAGAGCATTACCTTGCCAAGGTAAGGGTCGTGAGTTCGAATCTCATCGCCCGCTCCAATCTTCAAAATCGAAGATGTTAGAAAAAAACCCTCTCGATTGCGAGAGGGTTTTTTCTTGTGTCATGATTAGACCCAACCGCTTAGGTTTTTGCCTGATAGGGGTGCTGTTTGGCCTGCCACCAGTTAAGCCCCAAAAGGACAAGGATCGCGACAAGACCGAGCGCCTCAACCATGGCCGATGACCAAAAGACCGCAACAATCGCAGGGATCAGCGCCGCACGGTGCCAAAGCGGCATCGTGGTGAAGAGAAACCCTTCAAGGACAGCAGCAAAGGCCACAATCCCCGCAAGCGCCAAGATGCCTGCAAAAATGACCATATGCAGCGGGCCACCAAGGATGATCTCATCATTATAGACCATGAAGAGCGGGATCAGATAGAGGCCCTTGGCGTATTTCCACGCCTGAAAACTGGTCTCCATCGGTTTTGATCCTGCAATGGCCGCGCCTGCAAACCCTGCCAATGCGACAGGGGGGGTGACGTTGCTGTCTTGGCTATACCAAAACACCACCAAATGCGCGATCAACAGCGGCACGCCAAATTCCGTGGTCAAGGCAGGGCCGACCAAGATGATCAAAACAATATAGGCCGCGGTGACAGGCAGGCCCATACCAAGGATCAAGGAGGCCAAGATCACGAGGATCAACGCCAAGAACAGATTGCCGCCTGAGAAGGCCAACATCATGGCCGAGAATTTCAGACCCAACCCTGTGAGCCCGACAACCCCCACAATCACCCCCGCCACGGCACAGGCGACTGAAACGGCAACCGCGTTGCGCGCCCCAAGTTCAAGCGCCTCAAGGGTCAAGGCCCCGCCACGTTTGCACAGGGCAACAAAGCCTTCGACACTAGGCGCGTCCTTTGAAAATGTCCAAAGCGCGCGTGCCGCTGCCGCCGCCATCACAGCCACAATCGCGTAGAACCCCACCCGCATCGGTGAATATCCTGCCACCAATAAAAAGATCAGCGCCACAAGCGGAAAGATGAAATGCCATCCTTCGCGCATCACTTGGCGCACGCTGGGGAGTTCTGCCGCAGTCAAGCCTCGCATCCCCTGTTTGACAGCCGCAATATGCACAAGCAGGTAGACGGCCCCAAAATAGAGAAAGGCTGGGAAAATCGACACCAACACGATGTGAACATAGGGCAATTGGGTAAATTCACTCATCAAAAAGGCGCCTGCCCCCATCAAGGGCGGCATGATCTGCCCCCCTGTTGAGGCAGCGGCCTCTACCCCGCCCGCTTGGGCAGGGCGATAGCCCAGTTTTTTCATGAGCGGGATTGTGAAGGCCCCCGTTGTGACCACATTTGCGATGGCCGAGCCTGAGATTGACCCCATCCCCGCAGAGGCAACAACGGCCGCCTTGGCAGGCCCGCCGCGTTGACGGCCTGTTGTGGCATAGGCCAGATCAATGAAAAATTTGCCTGCGCCCGTCACCTCAAGGAAAGCGCCAAAGAGAACAAATACAAAAATGAATGTCGCAGCCACCCCCAAGGGAATGCCATAAATCCCCTCGGCCCCCAACGTCATTTGACTTGCCAAGCGATCCAAGGAATAGCCGCGATGGTTTAGGATGCCGGGCATGAAATCTGCCAAAAACGGCAGTTCCCCGCGCGACCCTGCAAAAGCATAAAGCAAGAACACGCCCGCGATCACCGTCATCACCCAACCGACCGCGCGGCGCGCAGCCTCAAGCACCAAGAGAACGGTCAAAACCCCCATTGCAACATCGATGTCACGGGGAAAGATTTGATTTGCGATTGTGTCAATGTTTACAGGCACCCAAGCCCCAACCGCGATAGAGGCCAGAATGAGAAAGCCATCTATCGCATATTCTAAGGGACTGCGCCCTTTGGCGCGGCCACGGGGCGGATAGATCAAGAAACACAGAACAAGGATAAAACCCAAATGGATGGGCCTTTGATAGAACAGCCCCAAGGGCTGAACACCCGCAGCGTAAAGTTGAAACAGCGACAGCGCGATGCCCACCACAGCGATCAAGCGCAGGATCAATTTCGGTTCAGCCGCGTCTTTTGGGCCAATATCTGTGATGTCGATTTGATCTGCCATACCCCAAATCCTTTTGTTCGTTACGGGATCAGCGCAATGCGCACCCGCTGATGTTCTGCCATGCGCGAGAGCGAGATTTCAGTCGCGCCCGCGTGGATACGGTGATCCACCGCCATCGAACCTGGCCGCAAGATATAGGCATTGCCTGCGACAGGCTCGTTAATGTCTTCAATGATATAACCGCCCTGCCCGTCAGAGATTTGTCGACCGCGGCCAATGATATGGTCAAGACCCGCGGCAAAATCTGGCAGATGCGACCAAACAAGCACCATTTGCCCGTTCTGCATCGCGTAGCAATCTTGCACTTCAAACCCTTTGACAGAATGCCGCCACAGCACACACCATTCAGCGGGATCAGGAAGGTCAATTTCGGCCAATACCGCGCCGGTCTCGGCCAAACTCACCTCAAGCGATGCGGCATGACTGGTCTGCGGCAGCAGCAACAGCGCCGCCCCTGCCATCAAAGAGAAAAAAGGGGCAGCGCAGATGCGCCACCCCTTTGCATGACGTCCTAACATTAGGGGCGCATACGGTCAGGAATTGTTGCGCCTGTTTCTTCGTAATACCGAATTGCACCAGGATGCAGCGGGATCGGAGAAGCCGACAAAGTGAAGCTGATCTCGGTTTGGTTCGCCGCAGGATGCACGGCGCGCAGATCTGCAATGTTTTCAAACATCGCTTTGGTGATCTCGTAAACCGTGTCTTCGCTCATCTCAGAGGATGCGACCAAGACGTTTGGAATGCCCAAACCTGCCACGGGTGCATCGACCCCCTCATAAAGGCCGCCTGCCAACTCGGCGCTGGCGAAAATCGGATCAGCCGCTTGCGCTGCGGCAATCTCTTCTTCGCTGAGGGCGATCATGCGGATCGAATTGGTGGTGGCGAGGTTCAAAATAGACGAGGTCGGCGCACCCACCGAGAAGAAACCCGCATCAATATCGCCATTGGCCAATGCATCTGCGGTTTCGTTAAAGTTCAGGCGCTGCTCGTCAATGTCATCATAGGAAATGCCATTGGCGCTCAAAATAGCCTCTGCGTTCACTTCAGTGCCCGAACCGGGCGCGCCGACTGACACGCGCTTGCCCACCAGATCATCAAGCGTGGTGATGCCGCTATCGGCCAAGGTCACGATCTGCACGAGGTTTGCGTAAAGAACCGCAACGCCGCGGATCATCTCAAGCTGCTGACCTTCAAAGCGACCTGTGCCTGATTGCGCCTGAAACACAGTATCGGCCAAACCAATCGCCAGATCCGCGTCCCCTGTGGCCACAAGGCCCATATTTTCGACTGATGCGCCGGTCACTTCGGCTGTTGCAGAATACCCATCAACGTAGTTGTTGATCACCTCGGCCAAACCACCCCCCATGGGATAGTAAACGCCGCCTGTGCCGCCTGTGGCGATGGAAAGCTGCTCTTGCGCCGCAACGGGGCTTGCGAGCAGGGCCAAAGCGAAGGCCAGTTTATGCGTATGTTTCATCCGATGTCCTCCCTAGACAATTAATGGTGCCATGGAGGTTGAGTTAAGGTGATGGAGCAAGGGATCAAATATTAATTTCGCTCTGGTTTTCCGAGAGCCCTGAACCAATGGGCGGAAAAGGACACATCTGCCCGAGATTTGCGTGTCAGAACCGACACATCGCGTAAATTTGCCCTGCGCATTGGCGGGCTTGGCACGAAAGCCACATCCGCCTATAAGCCCCCTGTGACACAGCACACGATAAGGATATGCCCCATGCGCCGCGCAAAGATCAGCCGCAGCACGACCGAGACATCCATTGAGGTTGAGATCAATCTCGATGGCACAGGTGCCTATGATGTGAAAACAGGGGTCGGCTTTTTTGATCACATGGTCGAACAACTGGCCCGCCATTCGATGATCGATATCACATTGCGCGCGCAGGGCGATTTGCACATTGATGACCACCACACGGTCGAGGATAGCGGGATCGCGCTTGGTCAGGCAATTGCCGAGGCTGTTGGCGACAAGGCTGGGATTCGCCGCTACGGTGCCTGTCTTTTGCCGATGGATGATGCCTTGGTGCGGGCGGCCCTTGATCTGTCGGGGCGACCCTATCTGGTCTGGAATGTGGCCATGACAGCCCCCAAAATCGGCACATTCGACACCGAACTTCTGCGCGAATTCTTTCAGGCGCTCTCCACCCATGGGGGGATCACCCTGAATATTGCACAGCTTGACGGGGTCAACAGCCACCACATTGCAGAGGCGGCCTTTAAGGCCGTTGCCCGTGCGCTGCGCGAAGCGGTGGAAGAAGACCCCCGCCGTGCGGGCGCAATCCCCTCCACCAAGGGCAAGCTGTAATCGCCGTGACCACCGTTCTAATTGATTACGACAGCGGCAATCTGCATTCGGCGGAAAAAGCCTTTCAACGCATGGCGCGCGAAACGGGCCAAGGCATGGTGCGGGTCAGCAACCGCCCCGAGGATGTGGCAACAGCAAGCCGTATCGTCTTGCCAGGCGATGGGGCGTTTCCCGCCTGCCGCCGCGGCCTCGCCGCGATTGAAGGGCTGGAGGAGGCGATTGTCGAAGCGGTGACCAAACGCGCTGTTCCCTTTTTGGGCATTTGCGTGGGGATGCAAATGTTGGCCGATGAGGGCCATGAATATGAAACCGTCTCAGGCTTTGGCTGGGTCGCGGGCGATGTGCGCAAGATCACACCCAATGATCCCGCCCTCAAAGTGCCGCATATGGGGTGGAATGATCTGGTCATCGACCAACCCCACCCCGTTTTAGAGGGTATCGCCACAGGCGCGCATGCCTATTTCGTGCATTCCTATCACATGGAGATGCGCGACCCCGCCCATCGTTTGGCCCATTGTGATTATGGCGGCGATGTCACCGCAATTGTGGGCCATGCCAATGTGATCGGCACGCAGTTCCACCCGGAAAAAAGCCAAGAGGCGGGCTTGCGCCTGATTGCAAATTTCCTCAATTGGGCGCCGTAACCTCGGTTAGAAAGACCATAGATAAGATGATCCTTTATCCCGCGATTGACCTCAAAGATGGACAGGCCGTGCGCCTTTACAAAGGCGAAATGGAACAGGCGACTGTGTTCAACGACAATCCTGCCGCGCAAGCGCGCGCCTTTGTGGACGCGGGGTGTGAATATCTGCATTTGGTTGATCTTAATGGGGCTTTTGCAGGCACGCCCGTTAATGGCGCTGCGGTTGAGGCAATTTTGGCCGATGTCGATGTGCCAACGCAGCTTGGTGGGGGCATCCGCGACATGGCCACGATAGAGATGTGGCTTACGCGCGGCATATCGCGGGTCATTCTTGGCACCGTGGCCGTGGAAAACCCCGATTTGGTGCGCGAAGCCGCGCGCCACTTCCCCAATCAAATCGCTGTGGGTTTGGACGCGCGCGAGGGCCGTGTCGCCACCCGTGGTTGGGCTGAAGAAACCGATATCATGGTGACCGATTTGGCCAAATCCTTTGAGGATGCAGGTGTGACCGCGATTATCTACACCGACATCAATCGCGATGGCGCAATGGCTGGCCCAAATATCGAGGCGACTGAGGCTCTGGCGCGCGCAACCACACTGCCTGTGATTGCCTCGGGCGGTGTGTCATCATTGGCTGATCTCATCGCCTTGCGCGACACAGGCGTGATTGCAGGCGCGATTTCGGGCCGCGCGCTCTATGATGGCGCGATTGATCTAGCGGCGGCCTTGGCCGCGTTGCGTGAGGGCGCGTAATGCTCAAGACACGGATCATCCCCTGCTTGGACGTGGCCGATGGCCGCGTGGTGAAGGGTGTGAATTTCGTGGATTTGATTGATGCAGGCGACCCTGTCGAACAGGCCCGCGCCTATGATGCGGCAGGCGCGGATGAGCTGTGTTTCCTAGACATCCATGCCACGCATGAAAACCGCGGCACCATGTATGATCTGGCCACCCGCACCGCGGAGCAATGTTTCATGCCACTGACCATAGGTGGTGGGGTGCGCACAGTGGAAGATGTCCGCAATCTGCTTCTGGCAGGCGCCGATAAGGTCAGCTTTAATTCCGCAGCTGTGGCTGACCCCGATGTGGTGGCCCGCGCCGCCGATAAATTCGGCAGCCAGTGTATTGTCGTGGCCATTGACGCCAAAACCGTCAGCCCAGGCAAATGGGAGATTTTCACCCATGGCGGGCGCAAACCCACGGGGATTGATGCGGTGGAATTCGCAAAACTGGTCACCCAAAAAGGCGCGGGCGAGATTTTGCTGACTTCGATGGATCGGGACGGCACTAAATCGGGCTTTAACCTGCCCCTGACCCGCGCGGTTTCTGACGCGGTGAATGTGCCCGTGATCGCCTCAGGCGGGGTGGGGAATTTGGATCACTTGGTCGAAGGGGTGACCATCGGCAAGGCAAGCGCGGTTTTAGCCGCCTCGATTTTTCATTTCGGAACCTATACGATTGCCGAAGCCAAGGCGCATATGGCCAAGGCAGGCATCCCAATGAGGCTGACATGAGTGATATTCTGATCCAATTGGCCAAAACGATCGAAGCCCGCAAAGGCGCCGATCCCGAAAGCAGTTGGACCGCAAAACTCCTGTCCAAAGGCCCCGAAAAAGCCGCCGAGAAATTCGGCGAAGAGGCGGTTGAGGCCATTATCGAGGCCGTAAAGGGCGACACGGCGGCGCTGACGCGGGAGGCCGCCGATGTGATTTATCACTTGATGGTCATGCTTGCCGCGCGCGATGTTGCGCTCTCAGACGTCCTTGCCGAGCTTGAGCGCCGCACAAACCAAAGCGGGATTTCCGAGAAAGCCAACCGCTGAAAAAAACGCCTGCGGGCCAAAGGCGCGCAGGCGATAAGTTACGGAACGAGGGACAGTAACATTGCCCAACATGGCGTTCCGAAGCCACATTGGCATATGTTAAAGATATGCATGCACAGCGCGCGTAAAAGACCTGCCCACGAATTTGTGAGATCAGTCGAGGATGTCTTCGACCAGATCAAAAATCTCGCCAAAGGCCTTTTTCCAAAGCTTCTTCTTTTTCTTCTGCGCGGATTTCTTGCGTCCTTGGCCAAATTCTGTAACGGGGCGCGATTTTGGCGGCGCATATTTCGCTGACCCGCTTGGGGATTTCAGCGCCTTCATCTCATGTAAAGGCGCGCCACATGATCCACAGGCCAGTTCATGCCCACCCCGCGCGGTTAGTTCCAGAACCGTGCGCCGCCCACAATAGCAGCAGGTGGCAATTTTGCGATCATGGGGCATTGGCACCCCCTCCTCATTACGGTTTTGCTCTTACCGCATATAGGGAGACTGCCGCCGCATTTGAGACATTGAGCGATCCAAACTCGCCCAAAAAGGGGATTTTGACCAAATGGTCACACAACTCGCGGGTGCGTTCCCGTAATCCTGGCCCCTCAGCCCCGAGAACCAAGGCAAGGGGGCGATCCCGATATTGATCTGCGATGCTGTCAATCTCATCTTCAGCCTCGCCCGCAAGGCCGAGGCAGATATACCCCATCGCCTTAAGTTCTTCCATCGCATCGCCAAGGTTTTTGACCCGCAGATAGGGTTGCCGCTCCAACGCGCCCGAGGCCGTTTTGGCAAGCGCGCCTGTCTCGGGCGCGGCATGGCGGGCGGGGGCGATCACCGCACGCGCGCCGAAAACTTCGGCTGAGCGTAGGATTGCGCCGACATTATGCGGGTCTGTGACCCGATCCAGCAGCAACAGCCGCGCAGGCCCGTGACCATCCGACAACGCCAGATCAGCCAGACTGCCCCAATCGAGCGCCTTAACCTCGAGGGCTGCCCCTTGATGGACAGATTGCGGATCAAGCGGCGCGTTGAATTTGCGCGGATCCACCAATTCTGGCTCAATCGCGGCCATTGCAATTGCATCGGCCAGTTTGTCATGTGCGTTTTTGGTAACAATCAGGCGCAATTTCTGCCGCGCAGGATTCATCAGCGCATCTCGCACTGCGTGTAGTCCAAACAGCCAAATCGTAGCGGCCGCAGCCGCCTTTGCGCCGCGTTCCTTTTCCACCACCCATGTTGGTTTTTTTGCCATGGCTGACCTTGATCACTCTGCGCGAAAAACTGCAAGCCAAAAGCGCGCATTTGCCCTTGACCCTGAGGCCTGTGGCGGCTATCCCGCCTCTCGCGTCGGGCGACGTGCTGCAAGGTGCGGCAGCGGACTGTAACTCCGCCGGGGAGACCCATGCCTGGTTCGATTCCAGGGTCGCCCACCATTCTCCCCCTCATGGACTTGGTGGTTTGATTTAGGCCTCACAGGCCAAAATTGACTGAATTTGCGCGGCCATATCGCGGTGATGGCTGAAACTTGCCGCGCGCTCCATCTCGGCCAAGCGGCCATGATTATAGCCCTCCGTATAAAGCAGAAACGGCACGCCTGCCGATTTGGCGGTCAGGGCATCGGTCATGCTATCGCCCACATAGATCACAGGCGAAACCCCAAGCGCCGCAATCACGGCCTGCAAAGGGGCGGGGTCTGGTTTGCGCTGCGGCAGGCTATCGCCTGCGATGACATGATCGAAATAGCCATCCAGATCGAAATGCGCCAAAACCGATTGCGTGGGCAGCAGCGGTTTATTGGTGCACAGGCCCAAACGATGCCCTGCCGCGCGCAAATCATCAAGCGCGGCCACTGCGCCCTCGTAAATTACGGTGTGATCATGCGCCTCGACATAGACCTGTTGAAATCGGCGGTGGCGCGCCACAAACCCCGCCTCAGGCAGGTTGCGCAGCTTTGACATCCGCTCGACAAAGACGCGCGCGCCATTGCCAATAAATGACTTTGTCTCATCAAGGCTGATGGGGGCGGCCCCCTCCTCGGCCAAGACGGCATTGGCGGTGGCGCAAATATCAGGCGCCGCATCAATCAGCGTGCCGTCGAGGTCGAAAATGATGGCGGCCATTTGCCCATGCCCCTTTTGTCGTGCGTCTTGCTCCTCTATCGCAGTGCGAAACGGGCTTGCCAAGGGCGGCTCGGTGATTTGCCTCGTGACAGCGCAGGGAAACGGGCCTAAGCATAAGCTGTCCAAAGGGTTACGGGACATATGGCCAAAGCACAAACATCACAGGCGCACCCCGCGTCTAAGCAGAATTTTGACATCGTCATCATTGCCCAAGCGGGGCGGTGGCAATATGAGGCGGCGCTGTTTGCGCTGTCTTTGCGCGCCTATTCCCCCCGTTTTTCAGGCAAGCTCTATGTGGCCGAACCGCAGCCCGGGCCGCTTTGGCCCAAAGACCCGCGCATCAATGACCCTCAGGTCAAGGGTTTGTTGCGCGATTTAGGGGCGGAGATCTTACCGTTTGAAAACCGTCATTTTGGTGCGCCCTACCCCTACGGCAACAAGATCGAAGCGTTAAGCGCGATGCCCGATGGGCGGCCTTTCCTCTTCTTTGACAGTGATACGCTGATCACGGACGAGCTGCGCAATGTGCCTTTTGATTTCAGCCGCCCCTCTGCCTCGCTGCGGGTCAGCGGCACTTGGCCTGAACTGCCCCTTTACGGGCCCGATTATGCGGGCATTTGGGGGGCGCTCTATGGGCTGTTTGGGCTTGATATGGCGACAGCCGTCAATCCCGCATATCCGCCTGACTATTGGCGCCATTACCCCTATTTCAATGCGGGATTTTTCTATTATCACTCAGCCCCGCAATTCGGGGAGCGGTTTGCAGAATATGCCTGCACAATCCGCGACCGCGATTTGCCCGAACTTGCCTGTCAATCGCTTGATCCGTGGCTGGATCAAGTGGCGCTTCCCTTGGTTATCCACTCCTTCGGCGGGGGGCAGAGGCCCTGCCAAAGGGATATCTCGATGGCAGCCATTCCTGCCATTACCGCTTAATCCCATTGCTATATGCGCGGGAAAGCGATGCCGTGGTAGAGGCCTTAGAGGCGATCACAGCGCCCCAGAAATACAAAAAGGTTCTCAAGGCGTATGCCCCCTTCAAGCGGCTGATTTATCAGGGAAAAGGGCGTGAGGCCCGGGCCTTGTTCGATCAAAAAACCTGCCCCGAAAGGAGCAGGTTATTCGAAACAGACTGCGCAATGCAGGCTATTGGATGCGCTAGACCTTAACCTGCCGAGGAGGCGGCCTCATCCTTTTTGCGATCGGCATAGATCATCAGGGGCTGAACGTCTGACGTCACGGCCTCATCATTGACAACAACCTCCAACACGCCTTCCGCGCCTGGCAATTCAAACATGGTATCGAGCAGGATATCTTCCATGATTGAGCGCAGGCCGCGTGCACCCGTCTTACGCTCAATCGCACGCTTGGCAATCGCACTCAGGGCATCATCAGTGAATTTCAGCTTGACATCTTCCAGTTCAAAAAGACGCTGATACTGTTTCACAAGCGCGTTTTTCGGTTCGGTCAAAATCGTGACCAAAGCCGCCTCATCAAGATCGGTCAGCGTTGCGATCACGGGCAAACGGCCCACAAATTCGGGGATCAGGCCGAATTTCAACAGATCTTCTGGCTCAAGTTCCTTGAACATTTCACCGACACCGCGGCTGTCATTGTCTTTGACATCGGCACCAAAACCGATGGCCGACCCTTTGCCACGCTGCGCGATGATTTTTTCAAGACCTGCAAAAGCACCGCCGCAGATGAACAAGATATTAGTCGTGTCGACCTGCAAAAATTCCTGCTGCGGGTGTTTGCGGCCCCCTTGGGGCGGAACGCTTGCAACCGTGCCTTCCATGATTTTCAGAAGGGCTTGCTGCACCCCCTCGCCCGACACATCACGGGTGATGGAGGGATTGTCAGATTTGCGCGTGATCTTATCGACCTCGTCAATATAGACGATACCGCGCTGCGCACGATCCACGTTATATTCAGAGGCCTGCAGTAGCTTGAGAATGATGTTTTCCACATCCTCACCCACATAACCTGCTTCGGTCAGGGTGGTCGCATCAGCCATCGTGAACGGCACGTCCAAGATCCGCGCCAAGGTTTGGGCAAGGAGGGTCTTGCCGCAGCCAGTCGGGCCGATCAGCAAGATATTGGACTTCGCCAATTCAATCTCGGATTTATCGGAATGGTTCAGGCGTTTGTAGTGATTGTGAACCGCAACAGACAGCACGCGCTTTGCATGCTCTTGGCCGATCACATAGTCATCGAGAACCGCGCAAATGTCGCGCGGGCTTGGCACGCCGTCAGTGGATTTCAAGCTTGAGGATTTCGTCTCCTCACGAATGATATCCATACACAGCTCAACGCATTCATCGCAAATGAACACTGTCGGGCCTGCAATAAGCTTGCGAACCTCGTGTTGGCTTTTGCCGCAAAACGAGCAGTAAAGCGTATTTTTCGAGTCGCCACTGGCGGAATCTGCCATCTCAATCACCTTCGAACGGTTCGGCAGGAACGGCCCCTGCCGCAAACTATCTGCGCCTGTTTCATCTTTGGCTCATAGCGTAGAACAGCAAAACCGTCACCACAACGCCAAATTGCATTAGGCGAGGTCATATCTGCCCCGCCCGTGTCATTCTTACTTTTCTTCCAAGGCTGCGCGGCTTTCCACGATCTGGTCAATCAGGCCCCAAGCCTTGGCTTGTTCGGCATCCATGAAATTGTCACGCTCAAGCGCCTCGACCACTTTTTCGAATTTCTGGCCCGTATGTTTCACATAGATCTGGTTCAAGCGATCTTTCAGCTTTTGCGTCTCTTGTGCATGGATCATGATATCGGTCGCCTGACCCTGATACCCGCCTGAGGGCTGGTGCACCATGATGCGGCTATTGGGCAGGGAAAAGCGCATGCCCGCCTCACCTGCCGTTAGCAACAGCGACCCCATCGAGGCCGCCTGCCCCACCACCAAAGTCGAGACCTTTGGTTTGATATATTGCATGGTGTCATAGATCGACAGGCCAGATGTCACCACGCCGCCGGGGCTGTTGATGTACATCGAAATCTCTTTTGAAGGGTTTTCGGCCTCAAGGTGCAAAAGCTGCGCCACGATCAGGCTCGACATGCCGTCATGGATTGGGCCAGAGATGAAAATGATCCGTTCCTTCAGCAGGCGCGAGAAAATGTCATAGGCCCGCTCCCCGCGCGAGGTTTGCTCGACCACCATAGGCACAAGCGTGTTCATGTAGGTATCAATCGGATCTTTCATGGTGCATCCTCAACTGGGGTTAATTGCTGTTTTGGCGCTGTATCATCGAAGTGTTACCAAGAGTCTTAGTCTTGCAGGACAGGGGCTGCAAGGGTGGCACGCTTGACTTGTTGCCATATTCGCGCAATGCCGCAGACAAGATTTACGGGGAAATATCACAATGGCCAGACCTAGCGCGACCACGCTTGACTCCGAATGCACCGCAGAAGAGCGCACTCTTTTGATGGAAACCTTGAAAAATTCTGCATTTTCAGGGGCGCATTTGGAAATTGGCACCGCCGCGGGCGGCACATTGAAAGAGATGATGGGGCAATACGCGCCCGATGCCCGCCCAGATTTTTTTGTGATTGATCCGCTGACCTATTACCCCGATCAAGAAAATATCATCACCCGCAACCTGATATCGGCGGGGATTGACCCCAATCTGGTCACCTTTTGGAAAGGTGTGACCCAAGATTTCATCGATCCTGCCCGCGCGTCAGGGCAGATGTTTGATTTCGTTTTCATTGATGGTGACCATCGCCACTATTACGTCACTGTGGATTTGCAATGGGCCGATTGCGTCACCAAAGGTGGCGTTATTGCCCTGCATGATCACGGCGCGGCATTTCCTGGCGTGGGATGGGCGATTGACACGTTCCTCGCCCATAATCCCGATTTCAAAATTGAGGCGCGTGCAGGCAGCCTGACGATTTTGCGCCGCATTGCGGTCACCAAGCGCCCCGCTGTCACCGCCGCAGATTTGCGCCATGCGCGGCGCGTGCATCTGATGTTCCGCTGGAAGCGTAGCCTCAAAAAGCGGCTTGGCCTACGCTAGGCCATTAGCCCTTGCAGCCCGAAATACCTGTCGCCAAATCCCGCAAAAGCGCGGGGTAGAAATCGACACCCGTGGGGATATGCCCGCCATATGGGTCAATCACTGCGATTGAGACAGGGGCCGCATCGGCCACGGCGCTCAGGATATCTGGGTCGAATTGTGGCTCTGCAAACAGGCATTCAACCCCCTGCTCGGCCACAATCGTGCGAATTTCAGTCAGGCGCGCCGCCGAAGGGGCGCTTGCATCTGACAGGCTAATGGCCCCTTGCGCGGAAATATCAAACGCATCTTCAAAATACTGATAAGCATCGTGGAACACGATGAAGGCGGGCGGCGGCGTTGCCGCAAAATCCGCCTCGATTTGATCCGCGAGCTGTTCGACCTGCCGCGCGGCGTTTTCGGCATTTCTGCGATAGGTCTGTGCATGGTCGGGGTCTGCCGCCGCCAATTCCTCGGCAATCGCGGTCAGCCACAGGGCGGCATTGTCAGGATCAAGCCACGCATGGGGATCAATCGCGCCATCATGCGCATGGTCTTCGTGGCCCTCATCTTCGTGATCATCATGCCCGTGGTCGTCATGCCCGTGGTCGTCATGCCCGTGGTCGTCATGCCCGTGGTCGTCATGATCATCGTGACCTTGGTCATCATGGCCGTGATCATCGTGATCATCGTGGCGATGCGCCTCAAAACGCACATCTTCGCGAATGGGCAAGAGATCCGTCTGCGGCACCGACAAAAGCGCCATCTCTTTCCCCGCCCCCGCAAGATCAGCAATCGCCCCCGACAAGGCGGGTGACAGGCCAGCCCCGATCCAGACCACCAAATCAGCCTCTTGCAGCGCGCGCGCCTGCGAGGGGCGCAAGGCAAAGTGATGCGGACTTGTGGCTTGGTCGATCAACAAATCAGGCACACCGACCCCCGCCATGACCTGTGCCACAAGCGAATGCACGGGCGCGATATCTGTTACAACCCTCGGCACCTCTGCGACCGCCGCAGACGGCGTTGCCGCTGAAAAGGCGCAAATCACACCTGTGCCAAGTAAGAATCTCATAGACATCCGCGCACCTTCATGATTAGAACGGGGTCAGAGTTAGTAGATATGTTATAACATATCAATACCGAAAATCGGCAACATGAAAGGTTATGCGCGCCAATGTCGCAAAACCAATTCCACGACCACGACCATCAAGGCTGCATCGCCTCGGCGCTTGCCGCCGCCGAGGCACGATGCGCCGCCGAAGGCCTGCGCCTGACAGCGCAGCGTAAACGTGTCTTGGAAATCCTACTTGAGGAGCATCGCGCGCTAGGGGCCTATGATATTCTGGCGCGCCTATCGGCTGAGGGGCAGAATGCCCAACCCCCTGTGGCCTATCGCGCGCTTGATTTTCTGGTCAGCCATGGCTTTGCGCATCGCATTGAGCGTCTCAATGCCTATATCGCTTGCACCCTGCCCAATGAGGGGGCGCATATGCCTGCCTTCATGATCTGTCGCAACTGCGATATGGTTGCAGAAACGGGCAGGCCTGAGGCGGAATTGGGGCTGGTGAGCGAGGCAAAAAATTTGGGCTTCGCGGTTGAACGCAGTTCGGTCGAATTGGAAGGGCTCTGCCCCGCCTGCCGCGAGGCACGGCCATGAACGCACCAATAAAACGGCCCCTGATCCAAACCCAAAATCTGCGCCTGAGCCAAGCGGGGCGCGTGGTGTTGGATCATGTGAATTTTGAAATTGCCCTTGGTGAAATCGTTACAATCGTGGGGCCGAACGGATCGGGGAAAACCTCGCTTTTGCGCGCCTTGATTGGGGCGTTGCAGCCTGAGCGGGGCATAATCACAAGGGCCGAGAATTTGCGGATCGGCTATGTGCCGCAAAAGCTGCATATTGACCGCAGCCTGCCTGTGACTGTGGCACGGTTTTTGTCGATGCCGCGCCGTCACAGCCCTGCAGAAATTGCAACCGCCTTACATCAAGCGGGTTTGCCCGATTTGGGCGCGCGGCAGATGACCGAATTGTCAGGGGGACAATTTCAGCGTGTCCTTTTGGCCCGCGCCATTCTTGACCGCCCAACACTGCTGATTTTGGACGAAGCCACACAAGGGCTGGATCAACCGGGATCTGCCGCCTTCTACACCCAAATAGAAGATCTGCGGCGCGAGGTGGGTTGTGCGGTTTTGATGGTCAGCCATGAATTGCATGTTGTAATGAGTGCCTCGGATCGGGTGATTTGCCTCAACGGGCATATCTGCTGCGAAGGCCGCCCCGAAACAGTTGCAAGCGCGCCTGAATATCGCGCGCTTTTTGGAACGGGCACGCATGGGGCATTGGCCCTGTATCGGCATGAACATAGCCACAGCCATGATCACGATCACGGCCATGCTCACAGCCACGACCATAGCCCCGAAAAGGTGCAATGATGCTGGATGATTTCATGATCCGCGCCGCCCTTGCGGGGGTCGGGGTCGCTGTGGTTGCGGGTGTTTTGGGCTGTTTTCTGGTTTGGCGGCGCATGGCCTATTTTGGCGATGCCACGGCCCATGCCGCGCTATTGGGGGTTGCCATCTCGCTTGCGTTGAACCTGTCGATTTTCACAGGGGTTCTGGTGATCTGCCTGATCGTGGCCTTGATGGTGACAAGCCTATCGGAACGCTCACTCGGTCTTGACAGCTTGCTTGGCACCTTCGCCCATGCAGCGCTTGCTATTGGCCTAGTGGCCGTAAGCCTGACCAAAGGGGTGCGTGCTGATTTATCGGCCTATCTTTTTGGTGACATTCTGGCGGTTAGTCGTGCTGATTTGGCGGTGATCTGGCTTGGTGCGGCGGTGGTTTTGGTGCTGATCCTCAGCCGTTGGCAGGCGCTGTTGACTGTGACGCTGTCGCCTGAATTGGCCCATGCCAGTGGCATTGCGCCACGGCGTGAGAATATGCTGCTGACCCTTGCCCTCGCCATCAGCGTGGCTGTGGCCATCAAGGTGGTGGGGGCACTGTTGATCATTGCATTGATGCTCATTCCCGCTTCAGCGGCACGGCCCTTGGCCCGCAACCCAGAAGGGATGGCCATTTTGGCCTCGCTGATTGGGGTGGTTTCGGTGGCGCTTGGACTTTGGGGATCATTCGCTTATGACACCCCCACAGGGCCAAGCATTGTCTGTGCAGCCGCCCTGTTCTTTGCGCTTTCTGCCCTTATTGGGCGGGTGCGCATGGGTTGAACCTTGCCGCGCTTCGCGGCAATGTCGGCCATATGTTTTTTGCTTTGGAGGACGTAACGATGCCAGATGGTCACAGCGCAAAATCAGGCCCTGCTCTCGCGGCTTTTGAGTGGGCAGATCCCTTTCATCTGGCAGCGCAGCTTGCGCCTGAGGAAGTGATGATTTCTCAAAGCGCCGAGGCCTTTGCCCAAGACCACCTCGCCCCCCGCGTCACCGAAGCTTATTTGAATGAAACCACAGCGCCGGAACTATTTCCCATGATGGGAGAAATGGGCCTTTTGGGCGTAACTGTGCCCGAAACCTATGGCGGCATTGGCGCAAGCTATGTCAGCTATGGCTTAATCGCCCGCGCTGTAGAGCGGGTCGATTCTGGATATCGTTCGATGATGTCCGTGCAATCAAGCCTCGTGATCTACCCGATCCACGCCTACGGGTCAGAGGCACAAAAACAAAAATATTTGCCCAAACTGATCAGCGGCGCGCTTATTGGCTGCTTTGGTTTGACCGAACCCGAAGCGGGCTCTGACCCCGCAGGGATGAAAACCACAGCCACAAAAACCGCAGATGGCTATGTGTTGAACGGCGCAAAGATGTGGATTTCCAACGCACCTATCGCGGATGTCTTTATCGTTTGGGCAAAATCGGAGGCCCATGGCGGCAAGATTCGTGGCTTTATCCTTGAGAAAGGGATGAAGGGCCTGTCTGCGCCCAAGATTGAGGGCAAACTTTCCTTGCGGGCTTCGGTCACGGGCGAGATCGTGATGGATCAGGTTGCGGTGCCAGAAGATGCGCTTTTGCCAAATGTCGAGGGGCTGAAGGGGCCGTTTGGCTGCCTCAACCGCGCGCGCTATGGCATTGCGTGGGGGGTGATGGGTGCCGCCGAAGATTGCTGGCATCGCGCCCGCCAATATGGGCTCGACCGCCGCCAATTCGACCGCCCTCTTGCGCAAACACAGCTGTTTCAGAAAAAGTTGGCCGATATGCAGACGGAAATCGCGCTTGGCCTGCAAGGGGCTTTGCGTGCAGGTCGCATGATGGATGAGGGCAGCTGTGCTCCCGAACTGATCAGCCTGATCAAACGCAATAATTGCGGCAAAGCCTTGGCCGTGGCGCGCGATGCGCGGGATATGCATGGCGGCAATGGGATCATGGCCGAGTATCATGTGATGCGGCACGCGCAAAACCTTGAGACGGTCAACACCTACGAAGGCACACATGACGTGCATGCCCTGATTTTGGGGCGCGCGCAAACAGGGCTTCAGGCGTTTTTCTAATCACAAAGGGGCGCGCCGATGCAGGCGTCTGGGGCTTTTGGATCAAAGGGCAATCTGTGGCACAGCACCGCGCGAGAGCAGGTGACAGCCGACAGCGCAGACGCTTTACCAAGCGCGGTTGATCTCTTGATCATCGGGGGCGGCTTCACGGGCCTTTCTGCGGCATTAGAGGCCGCACGCATGGGCGCCAAGGTCGCGCTTCTTGAGGCGCAAGAGATCGGCCATGGCGGATCGGGGCGCAATGTGGGCCTTGTGAACGCAGGGCTGTGGTTGCCGCCGCAGGAGATCATCAAAACCCTCGGCGTCAAAGCGGGTGAAGCGCTGATTAATACGCTTGGCGCGGCCCCTGCCCGTGTCTTTGATCTGATCGCGCGCGAGAATATCGCCTGCGAAGCCACGCGGAACGGCACCTTGCACCTTGCCCATAACGCGGCGGGATTGGATGATCTGAAAACCCGCCATCGCCAAGGTAACCAATATGGCGCACCCTTACAGCTGCTTGATGCCGAGGAAACCGCCGCGCGCACGGGCAGCCCTAACTTTGCAGGCGCGCTGTTTGATCCGCGTGCAGGCACAATTCAACCTCTGGCTTACGCACGCGGGCTGGCCCGCGCGGCCCAAGCGGCAGGGGCACAGATCTTTGCCCCCCTTATTGTTGAAGATTTAACCCATCAAGGCCGCGCTTGGGTGGCACGCGCCGCAGGGCGCGAGATCACCGCGCAATCCACATTGATTGCCACCAATGCCTATCACAAGGCGGGATTTTCTAGCTACAGCCCCAGCTTCATCCCCGTGTATTACAGCCAATTTGCGACAACACCCCTGCCGCAGAGTTTGCGCGCCGAAATTCTAGCGGGCGGTGAAGGGGCGTGGGACACGGCAATGGTCATGAGTTCCTTTCGCATGGATGCGGCAGGGCGCCTGATCTTGGGCGCGATTGGCGATGTTGAAGGGCGGCTTGGGGGCGGCACGCATCACGCATGGGCAGCGCGCAAATTGGCGCAAACTTTCCCGCAGCTGGCAGGTCAAGGCTTTGGCCATATCTGGCAAGGACGCATCGCCATGACGGGCGACCATATTCCCAAAGTCTTGGAGATCGGGCCAAATGGTGCGGCTGTATTTGGCTATTCGGGACGCGGGATAGGGCCCGGAACCGTATTTGGCACAGAGGCCGCGCAGGCCCTTTTGCAACAAAACCGCAACCTCTGGCCGATGCCGCCATTACAAAAATCGGTAACGGGATTTGGTCAATTGCGCGCGGTCTATTACGAATTAGGGGCGACCATAGCGCATGCCTTGCAGCGGAATTAGGATTAAACCATGATATGTGCGACCGATCCCCCGTTCGGGCAAGTGAAACTCGGCCAAGGGCAGCGGTGTTTGTTACAGCGCCCAAAAAGGGGGGGTGTTGTCCACCATCTGCCACAACCAGAGGATAGACCTTATTGGTTAATTAATCATTGCCAAATCAGGACGCAGAACCTAGGCCGACCCCAAGCCAAAAGGGGGGACGCGGAATGTCCGACTATAGCCGATATGCGGTATATTTTCTGCCCGATGGCGGGTTTTATCGCCTTGGGGCGGATTGGTTGGGCTGGTGCAGCCGCCAAGGCGCTGTGCGCACGCATCCCGAGCTTGCGGGCCTATCGCGGCCCATCGCACAGATCACCGGCACCCCCCGCAAATACGGGTTTCACGCAACGATCAAGCCACCTTTCAAACTGGCCAAGGGTCAAAGCGCCCATGACCTTGCGGCAAGATTTCGGGAATTGTGCCAAACAACATCGCGGGTTGAAATCCCCGTTTTGGAAATCCGCCGTTTGGGGGGCTTCGTCGCCGCTGTCCCTGCAAGTCATAATCCCGCGCTCCAAGAGCTGGCCGCAACGATGGTCAAAGGGTTGGATCCGTTTCGCGCGCCTGCATCCGAGGCGGAATTGGCCAAGCGCAGATCCGCCAACCTCACCCCCCGTCAGGAGGAGATGTTAGTCGCATGGGGCTATCCCTATGTCATGGAAGAATTCCACTTTCATCTGACATTGTCAGGCCGCCTGCCGCAATCCGAGGCTAATGATCTGGTGTCCCGTCTGCATGCGCATTTCGCGCCTGTGATCCCGCAGCCTTTTGAGGTCGCCTCATTGGCCCTTGTGGGCGAGGATGAGACGGGGCGGTTTCATCATATCGAAAGCCAACATTTGGCATAAGAAAACCCCTCGCAAATCGCTTTGCGAGGGGCATTTTTCGCTCAGTCAAACTACCGATGGTTACTGCGCTGAGATCGCGAACAGCATCGTTTCGCCAGAATGGTCGTCCACACCATCATTGTCGGTGGACACCCACATTGTGCCATCTTCGGCGATTGCCAAGCCCTCGACCTTGTCCAAGACAAAGCCGCCTGTCGAGGTCAGATAAGGCAGCAGATCGACAACAATCTCTTTGGTCAGAACGGGTGGCGTTTCGCCCAGCGCGACCATCCCCGCCATCTGATCCATTGAGACGCGGGTGATCAGCTTGGTCATTGCTGCGTCACCCAGTTGATTGTCACGCTCGAGGAAGTAGAGGTCATCACCATGCGCAACGATTTCCGAAAGACCAACCCAACCCGTAGATGCTTCGGTCAGCGGGTAATGTGCCACGCTCCACGCTTCGGTTTCTAGGTTATAGCCCAGAACCTTAACATGGTTTTCAGGATCATCGCGCCATTCACGCTGCACGGCCATATACAGCATATCGTCAACACGGGTGATCCCCTCAAACCCGAAACGCTGCTCCACGGCCAGCAATTCATTTGGCAGGGCGATGTAATCCTCAATCGCGCCATCGGCCCCAATGTGATAGATTGCGTGCGGCACCAAGCGGTCACTGCGCCCTTCTGAGGCGACCCAGAAACCGCCCTCACCATCAAGCGCGATGCCTTCCATATCCATCAACTGCGCAGGCTGACCTTCGCGGGTGACGTGAATTGCATCAACAATACGCGCAGGGGTTTGGCTAACATCGATGTGGAAGATGGTTGGCTGCAGGGCATAGAAGCTGTCAGACACTGCATAGAGTGTTCCATCTTCAGCCATAACCTGCCCCGAGATCGCACCCCAGCCTGTCAACTCATCGATACCTGCGCTCGTCAGATGCGGATATACGGCAGGGGCGTTTTGATATTCATAGATCATCACATGGGCAGGCGCGCCGCCATCGCCCCGCGCGTCATATTCATTGGCCGTGGCCAAAATATTCCGCGAGGGGATCGCAATCGCACCCTCAGGGGAAATGCCAGAGGGCAGAAGCTGTGCCAATACAGGCTGAGCAGGGTTCGACATATCATAGACGCCCACGATAGAGGAGCGTTCGGACAATAGGAACATCATTGGCACGCCGCCAAATGTTGCAAATTCCATCCCTTCAGGCTCGACACCTTTGTTGCCAGAGCGTTTTTCGGGATAATGGCCGATTTCTACATTCGCGTATTCAAAATCTGTGCCTGCCTCAAAAACTTCGGTGCCATTGCGGTGGAATACGGTAAAGCCGCGGCTGCCACCATCCATGTCGCCTTCATTTGCAATCGCGAAATGGTCTGTATCGATCCACTGCACCCCATCAGGCTCGCGCGGGACTGTGATGGTCTGATCAAAGATCAGCGCGCCTTCTTCTTCGGTGTCCACGCCGTTCAGCGTCACCTCACCCGCTGAGAAATGGCTGAGCACTTCACCTGCAGAAGAGACGACAACCATGTGATTGTTTTCCTGCATCGTCACAACGATGTCGCCATTGGCGTTGACGTCAACGAATTCTGGTTCAGGGTCTTCTGGGGCGATATCAGCAAGGCCTGTCAGATCAACACGGATCTGCGCCGCGCAATCCATCGCGCCATTTTCACCCAAGGGTTGGATCACCAAATGACCCGCAGGCATTTGCGGCACGCGGCCATCGCCCAGATCCTCGTCCCGCTCGTTCTCAATCGCAACAGTGATGAAGCTGCCATCGGGGGCAACAGCCGTGCTGTCGGGCTGTCCACCCAGATCACAAGAGGCGAGAACGTCACGGCTCCCTGCATCAATCGCATGCAAAACGCCTGACGGGTTGGTGAAGCTTTCCGATGTGTTTTCCGCGACAAACACCGTGTTTCCAAGCGCGGATACGGCTGTTGGCTCGCCATTTGGCAGCGCAAATACGCCTGCGGCAACAGGGTTCGCGGGATCGGTGATGTCGATAAAACCGATCACACCTGCAGGGCTGTCGGAATAGACCAATGTCATGCCATCGCCCGTGGCCACGATAATCTCGGCTGAGGTTTCTTCGGCATCGGGCGTATTCGCGGCAACTGGAAAAGACGCGATACGGTTAAAATTCATATCTTGGGCCAATGCAGGCCCTGCAAACAAAGCAAGGCCTGTTGTGGCCAAAAGCATGCGCAGGTTCATCAGGTATCCCCCTTGGGTAAAACAGAGTACCCCACGCCATTGCCCTATCTAAATTACGACTGCGTAACAGAAGGGTGACAAAGCCATGAAACAACAAGAGGGCTAAAGTTGGGGTTTCTTGTCAGGGGGCGCGGGTCGATATACAGTTAAAGGGAAATGTCCCGAGGCAGCATCATGCACATAAAGATATCCCCCCGCGGGACTTTTGGTCATAACACCGCGCCGCGTTGGCGATGCGCGCCCACGGTGGCGTGGCTATCCAGCAGAGGTTATCAATAGCGCATAAGACCCTTGCACAAGCGGCATTGGTCGCGGAAACTCTGCCCCTATGAACGCCCCGATCCGTCCTATGTTTTTGGCCCTGATGCTGTGCCTTAGCCCGACTTTGACACGGGCTGAAGAGATATTGGTGTTCGCGGCCTCTAGCCTTGCGACAGCCCTAGATGAAATCGAACAGAAATTTGAGGCAGCAAGCGATTTCGAGGTCAGCATGGTTTATGCAGGGTCCTCTACGCTGGCCCGTCAGATTGAACAGGGCGCGCCTGCCGATATTTTTATCTCAGCCAATACCGACTGGATGGATCGCATCGCCCAAGCGGGATTGATTGCGCCCGATGCTAGGTTTGATCTCTTGGGCAATCAATTGGTTCTTGTGGCGCATGGGGAAGGTCTAGATCAATCGGATCAGAATATCACGCCCGAGATCAATTTGGCCGATTTGCTAGACGGCGGTTATCTGGCCATGGCCCTTGTTGATGCCGTGCCTGCAGGGATTTATGGTCGCGCCGCGCTCAGCCATCTCGACCTTTGGGACACGGTCGCGGATCGGGTCGCGCAATTCGACAATGTGCGCAGCGCCCTTGCCCAAGTTGCAGCGGGGGCAACCCCCCTTGGAGTGGTCTATCGCAGCGATGCTATGATCAGCACGCAGGTGCATATCATTGGCACCTTCCCGGCAGACAGTCACGACCCAATCCGCTACCCTGCCGCCGCGCTTGGTGCGGAGATGAAACCTGCGGCCGCGGCTTTTCTCGCCTATCTGCGCGGGGATGACGCGGCAATGATTTTCACGGCGAATGGATTTGAGACACTGGCGGAGGCTGAGAAATGAGTGATCTTCTCGGCCCCGCAGAATGGGCCGCAATCGCGCTATCCCTCAAGGTCAGTTTTTGGGCCACCTTGGCCAGCCTGCCTGTCGCACTTTGGGTTGCCTATCTGTTGGCCCGCTGTAACTTTTTTGGAAAGCAAATATTGAATGCAGCGGTTCATCTGCCCCTGATCTTGCCGCCTGTGGTGACGGGATATGTGCTGCTTTTGGCCTTTGGCGCGCAGGCCCCCGTGGGGCAAGCCTTGGCTGCACTAGGTCTGGGCTTTGCCTTTCATTGGACGGGTGCAGCCCTTGCCGCGGCGGTCATGGCCTTTCCACTGATGGTGCGCGCGATGCGCCTATCCCTTGAGGCGGTTGACCCCAAACTTGAGGATGCAGCCCGCAGCCTAGGAGCGCCGCCTTGGGCAGTCTTTGCCACCCTCACCTTGCCTCTGAGCCTGCCCGGGGTTCTGGCTGGCGCGATTTTGGGGTTTGCAAAGGCCATGGGGGAATTTGGCGCCACCATCACCTTCGTTTCGAATATTCCAAATCAAACCCGCACAATCCCTTCGGCGATTTACACATTTTTACAGCAACCAGGCGGGGAAAAGGGCGCACTGATCTTAGTTGCCGTGTCAATCTTTATCGCTATTCTTGCCCTCGTTTTGTCAGAAATTCTGGCGCGGACTTTGTCCAAACGTATCGGGGGACGTGATGCTTGATCTGAGGCTTCGTCACCAGATCGGTGCGTTTTCACTTGATCTTAACTTCCAAGCCGCCCGCGGGATCACTGCCCTTTTTGGCCGCTCGGGCGCGGGCAAAACCACCGTGATCAATGCAGTCGCGGGTCTTATCACGCCTGATGAAGGCTATATCCGCGTGGGGGATATGGATCTGTTTGACCCTGCGCGCGGGATAAACCTTGCCGCGCATGAGCGCCAAGCCGGGTATATTTTTCAAGAGGCGCGCCTCTTTCCGCATCTTAGCGTTGCGAAAAATCTCCGTTATGGGATGCGCTATCGCGGCGCGCGCCCTGCCCCGAATTTCGCAGATATTGTCGAGATGTTGGGGATCGGGCACCTCTTGCAGCGGCGACCCGCGATGCTATCAGGCGGCGAGAAGCAACGCGTGGCAATCGGGCGCGCGTTGTTAGCGGCCCCCCGTATCCTTCTGGCAGATGAGCCACTGGCAGCCCTTGATGAGGAGCGCAAGCAAGAAATCCTGCCCTATTTTGAACGTCTGCGCGATGAAATGGACATTCCCATTCTTTATGTAAGTCACGCCCCCACCGAGGTTGCGCGCTTAGCGACAGAAGTGATCACGATTGAGGCGGGGCGGATACAGGCGCAAGGGCGCCCAAGCGAGGTCTTTTCTGACCCCCATAGCCTGCCTGCAGGGTCACGCGAAGCGGGGGCCGTTATTGAGGCCACGCTGACGGCGCATCACGCGGATGAGGTCAGCGAATTACGCAACGCCGATGTGGCACTTTTTGTGCCGCGTCTGAGTGGCGATTTGGGGCGAAAATTACAAATGCGTATTGCTGCGCATGAAGTGATTTTAGCCACCCAAAAACCACAAGGACTATCCGCGCTCAATGTCATCGAAGGCACAATTCACAGTATGCGCAGCGGCGATGGCCCCGCCGTTTTGGTCGCAGTCGACACGAAATTGGGGCGGATCTTGGCCCGTGTGACCCGCCGCTCGGCCCATCTATTGGGCTTGAACGAAGGGCGGGCGGTCTATGCCATCCTCAAAACCCTATCGGTCGCGCGCGAAGATATTGGCTGATCATGCCGCCTTTGAGATCGGCATGAACAAGGTGCGCGCCAAAATACGGGTCTGCAAATCAGCCCCGCAAAACAAGTAGGCCTAGACTAAGACCGCGAGGCCAATGGCCACCAAAGCCGCAATCAGCAGCGTCAGGGTGATCAACAACGCCAAGGCGCTGCGCCCAACTGATGCAAATGCCTGCAACGAGGTTTTCATCCCAACGGCGGCAACGGCCACCACAAGGCAGCTTCGCGAGACAATGTTCACGCTCTCTGTGATCAACGGCGGCACAAGCTGCATCGTGCCCAGAATGGCCAATGCAATGAACCCCGCCACGAAAGCAGGGATGAGCGGCGGGGCTTTCCCGCCCTCGCGCGCCTCAAGATGGGCTTTGCGCAGGATCAAAGACGCCACCAAAATCACGGGGGCCAACATCATCACGCGAAACAATTTGACCAAGGTGGAAAGATCCCCCGTCTCATCCGAGATGGAATAGCCCGCCCCCACAACTTGGGCCACATCGTGAATGGTGCCGCCTAAGAATATCCCTGCCATATGGGTCGACAGACCAAGCGAGGTGGCGATCATAGGATAGATGATCATCGCGACACTCGAGAGCACCGTCACCCCCACCACAGTGAAGGTGACATCATCTTCGGCCACATGCCGTTTTGGCAGCAACGCTGAAATGGCAAGCGCCGCAGAGGCACCACAAATGGCAACAGAGCCACCCGCAAGAAACCCAAAATAGCCCGATCTGCCAAAACGCGGGGCCAGCCAAATTCCCGCGCCAATCGTGGTGACGACCGCCATCGCCAGCATGACCGCTTCGGCCACGCCAATGCCTTCTAACAATTTCCCGCTAATGCGAAGGCCAAGAAGCGCCACCCCAATGCGCAGAACGGTGCGGCCCGCAAATTGGATGCCTGCGGCCATACGCGGCTCTTGCGAGAGGAAATGAAATGGGATGCCGAGCAAAATCGCCATCAGCATCACAGGCGCGCCGTAATGATCCGACAGGAATTGCGCAGCCATCGCCACCAAAAGCGCCATCAGCAACCCTGGCCCAATGCGCTGAAGGCCAGAGAGGATGTCAGCGTTGCGCAGGGTCACCGACACACACGCCCTGTATCGGCACGGAAGATGTGAACGGCCTCAGGGGCAAGCTTGACGGCAACTGTTTGGCCAATGGCGATATCAGTCTGGCCCGCTTGGTGGATCACCAGCGGCTCCCCTGACGGCAGGGTGACAAAGATATAGCTTTCGCTGCCCAATTGTTCGACTTCGGTCACTTCGCCCTTCACGCCGCCTGTTTTGGCAATGCTCATGTCGCGTGGGCGGATGCCCAATTCGATTGCATCGCCTTGACCGACACCGCCGCGCGGCCCAAGGGGAATGTGCCCCCCAGCGGCCAAAGCCACCCCACCTTCGGCGATTTCGCCCTTCAGGAAATTCATCGCAGGCGACCCGATAAAGCCCGCAACAAAGCGGTTATCTGGATTATTGAACAGCTCTAATGGAGTTCCGAATTGTTCCAGCCTGCCATCGCGCAAAACCGCGATTTTATCGGCCATTGTCATCGCCTCGACCTGATCATGGGTCACATAGATCATCGTGTTCCCAAGGCGGCGATGGAGGTTGCCAATCTCGCGGCGCATCGTCACGCGCAGCTCAGCGTCAAGATTGGACAGCGGCTCGTCAAAAAGGAAAATCTTTGGCTCGCGCACAACCGCGCGGCCAATGGCAACCCGCTGACGCTGACCGCCTGACAATTGACCAGGACGGCGGTTCAGATACGCCTCAATGCGGAGCATACGCGCGGCCTCCTCCACGCGGCGGGAAATTTCGGCTTTCGGCATTTTGAGGTTCTCAAGCCCGAAAGACAGGTTTCCGCGCACCGACATATGCGGGTAAAGCGCATAGGATTGAAACACCATCGCCAATTCACGCTGTGCCGCGGGCACATGGTTGACCACGGCCCCATCGATCACGACATCGCCGCCCGTGATCCCCTCAAGCCCCGAAATCATGCGCAGCAGCGTGGATTTTCCGCAGCCAGATGGGCCAACAAATACGCAAAACTCGCCTGACTTGATCTCAAGATCAATGCCATGGATCACTTCGACCGAGCCGTAGCGCTTGATCACTGATTTCAGCTGTAGGTCACTCACTATTTCAATCCCGTATTGGCAATGCCCGTGGTGATGTATTTCTGCAAGAACACAAAGACCAAGGTCGCAGGCACGAGGCTGACCATGGTCATAGCGAGGCGGAAATGCTCTTGGCTGAGATGCTCGCCACGGAATTCAAGCAGGCAAAGTTGAATTGTATAGGCCTCTTTGGTGGTCGCGATGGCCACCATCGGCAAGATCAGATCATTCCAACGCCAGATCACCGATAGGATTGCCAAGGCCGCAATCGCGGGCAAGGCCAAAGGCAAAATGATGCGCCAATAGACCTTCCATTCGCTCGCCGCATCCATGCGCGCTGCCTCGATCAACTCATCGGGGATCGACAGCATATATTGGCGAAGCAAAAACACCCCCGTTGGGGTGGCCGCCCCTGGAATGATAACGCCCCAGATCGACCCTGACAGACCCGTGGCATTGATTGCCTTGAACAAGCCCACAAGCGTAATGGTGGGGGGCACCATCAGCGTGGCCAAGATGATCACAAAGAACAAAACTTGGCCGCGGAATTTATATTTCGCCAACGCAAAGGCCGCCATCGAATTGATGAGCAAGGTCAGGGCCGTGGCAATGGTCGTGACCAAAACCGAATTGGTAAAGCAGGTCGCAAAATTCACGTTTACGCCGAAGGCACGCCCCAAAAGGGGATCGGTGTAGTTTTCCCAACTGGGGGCAAAGCTGCGCTCTGTGCGAATGGTGGCCGTGGCAAGCTGCACCACCTCCGCGCTGCGGTTATCAACATAGCGCGCGGGCGTTGTGTCGCGCGTGGGGTTGATGCGCGACACCCCAAACAATGTCTCAATGCCTGTAACTGGATCAGGGGCGCGGGCCAAAATCTGAACAGAAATGGCCGATGGCTCGTAAGGATCAAGCGATAGAAATTCCGACAAAAGTCGCTGATCTTCGGGGCCAAGCCCCGCGATGATGGCCGCAACATCATATTCACTGCGTGCCTGCGCCGACATGGACACATAGCGCAAAATCCAATCAGGCAGGTTTTCCCGTGCAACCAAGTCACGTGTCATCTCAGGCAAAAGGCCCAAATGCGCCCGCAAGGCATAAAGCGCATCCCCCTCATACCCTGCCAAAAAGGCGGATAAATCGTGTCGTGCCTTTTGCGCATCGGGCAGATCCGACCAATCCAAAACCCAATAGGGCAGATCACTGATGTAGAAAATGCGCTTGCCCTCTGGCCCTGTGACTGTGGCGCGCGCCACCTGTTCATAGCGGGCAGGCAAAAGCGATAGGTCTTGGCGCTCCAACTGGGCCGAAGATTTCAACGAATTCAACCCCAGCCAAAGCACAGGCACGAGGATCACAACCACACCCAGCAAGAGATAGGCATAGGTGAGATAATCCAACCAATTCGCGCGTGGCCCGCCTGCCTTGCGGGTCAGAAATGCCCATGCCCCACTCATTGCCGCGCCCCCCGCGATGAGAGCCAAACCTGCAACAACGACAGCACAATCAAAACCGCAGCGACAATCAACGATGCCATCGCCGCAACCCCCAGACCATTGGCTGTGGCCTGCCCGCGCAGACCTGATGTTTCAAAAATATAGGCGACAAGCGAAGACCACCGCACCGACATGGCATAGAGTTCCTCAAATGCTTGAAAGGCTTTGATCAGCGACAGAACCGTGACCACCAACAGGGTCGGCGCAAGCAGGGGGATGGTGATGCGGGTCAATTGCCGAAAGGCGGATGTGCCATCCATTTCAGCGGCCTCATACACATCGCGCGGGATTGCCTGCAGCCCTGCAAGCAGGATCAGCATATAGAAGCCAAGATGCGCCCAAGTGTAGACAAAGACAGACCAAAACATCGTCCATGACGGATCAGTCAGCCATTGGATCGGCTCCTCAATCCAGCCCCACATGATCAGGCTTTGGCTCAACACGCCTTGACGCTTGAGGATCAAACTCCACAAAAAGCCGACCACCACGGGCGACAACATCACAGGGTAGAAAAACACCGCCCGCCAAAAGCCGCGCGCGATGATTTGGCGGTTCAGCGCAAGCGCAGATAACAGAGCAACAAGGATCATAACCGGCACTTGGAAAATCACGAAGATCGCCGTGTCGTAGACGGCCGAGAAAAATTTGTCATCCTCAAGATTGGCGGCGCCCGTGTCAATCTGTGTTTCGGCCACAAGACGGCGCAGGTTATCAAGACCTGCAAAGGCACGCTCATCAAAGAGAATGGATTGGCCTTCGGTCACCGCGAACCCCAAATTGATAAACATCGGGGCAAAGGTGAACAGGCCAAAGACCAACATATTGGGCAAAAGAAACAAATAGGGCAGACCAGTCGCGCCTGCGAGGCGCTGTGTCATCTCAATCGGCCATCCCATGATCGAGGCCAATTGCCCCGTGATTGGGCCAGTGGGGCGGATCAACACCCACCCCACGGCCAAGTAGAGGGCCAGATAAAGTGGCCAAGGTGACCCTGCAAATGCGGCGATGAAGGCGTCAATCATTGCAGGGTCGTCCTTTGGTTCACTTACTGGGCGATTTGTGCGGCAACATCCGCATCAATCGCGGCCAAAGCATCATCAAGGCTCATTTCGCCAGTGATTGCTTTGGTCAGGTAGTCAGGCACAACACCATAGATTACGAAATTCTTGGCGTAACCTTGGAAGGTGTAAGCCTGCGGTGTGGTTTCTGCTGCCTTGCCAGCATTTGCCGCAAAGACAGACAGCGCCGCCGCAACCGCAGGGGATGCATCACCATAATCAACACCCGAAGCCTGAAGGCCCTGATGCGCGGTGATGTTGCGGGTTGCAGATGCAAAGCGGGCCGCATTTTCCTCAGAGGCGAGGAAATCAATAAAGGCCGCAGCTGCTTCAGGTGCATCGGTCGATTTGAACGCCGTGATCGCGGCACCCCCTGGCATTGCGCCACAGCCACCTACGCCACATGGCGCTGGAACCGCGCGCCATTCGAAATCGGTGATGTTTTCCGAGTAGGAATTGATCATCCACGAGCCCGACATGTGCATCACAGCTTCGCCTGATTGGAACAGCGGTGCAGCGTTGCGATATTGCGTGCCTTCACCCGCAGGCCAACCTTCGGCAGGCATCAGGCCTGAGGCGTGCCAACCCACAAATGTTTCTGCAAAGTCACGGAACCCTTCATCCACGAGGATCGGGTTGCCCGCATCATCAAAGAACTTCGCGCCATAGGAAAACGCGGGGCCCGCCATACGATGCGCCGTGCGATCCATAGCCAAGCCTGCGGTCACGCCGGTTGCGGCCTGAACTTCGGCCAAGGCCGTTGCCCAATCGTCCCATGTTGCGCCATCCTCTGGCATATCCACGCCCGCATCTTCAAAGAGCGAGACGTTGATATAGGGGCCTGTCACAGTCAGCTGGGTCATCCACCCGTAAATCCCATCATCCCCCGCACCTGGTGCGCGGAACCACGGCAGGGTTGCGCCATAGGCCGCTTCCCATGTGCCACGATCGACATAGGGCGCGAGATCAAGGTAATACTGGTTCAAGCCGCCCAAATTGGTCACGCGCGCGACATCAGGGGCCGCATCCGTTTGCAACTGGTTTTCCAACTGATCACGGATCACGTCATAGGCAACGGTTTCCATGTTAACAGTATGGCCTGTGGCAGCGGTGAATTCGGGCAGCATTTCGCCAATCACATCGCATTCATTGCCGTCCTGGTAGCACAAAAACGTAATTTCATCCGCGAAAGCGGGGGCTGCGCTTGCAACCATAAGTGCTGCAAGTGCAGTGCTGGTAAACTTAGCGGTCATGTAATTCCTCCCTTAAACATTCCCGTTGGTTTTGGTCGTCTCACTTTCCCCCTTTTGATCGGGGTAACTTAGTTATGCGGGCTCAGTCTCCCTCACGGTGAACGTACCAAGCTTGCCGCGGAAAAATCCCAGCGACCCACCCAAATCGCGATAGCCCGCACGCTGCACTTGGCCGACCATGATATCATGGTCACCGCCCGCGTAATTGGCCCAAGCGGTGCATTCAAACCGCGCAAGACAGTCATGCAGCACGGGCACACCTTCGGCATTCATATCAAAATCATCAGGCCCAAGCCCCTTTGCATCGCGCGCGATGCGCCAGCAAAGATCTTCTTGATCCGCCCCCAAAACATGAATGGCATAGGCAGGGGCCGCACCGAAAAAGGGGTAGCGGCGCGAAGCGCGATCAATCGACCACAAGACCAATGCAGGATCAAGAGACACGGATGTAAAACTATTCGCCGTGATGGCCACCGGCCCCTCATCGCTTGCGACTGTGACAATGGTCACACCCGTTGCAAAACATCCAAGCGCCGTGCGAAAGGCGCGCGGGTTTGCTGGGTCGGGCACAAAGCTGCTGAGGGGGTGGCGGCGCATCTTCTGATCCATCAGGCGACCTCGTGACCAAGTGCGGCCTCATAAAGCGAGAACCAATCACGCCGATCAAGACGCACGCGCAGCGCGTCTGAAATAGTGGCAATGCGCGGCAACGCATTGGTGCCAAGCACAGGCAAGATTGTCGAAGGATGGGCAAAGAGAAAGGCCACAGCAACAGCCGCACGATCCACGCCCTGCTCTGCCGCAATGGCGTCAAGACGCGTGGCCAACAGACCCTCGCGTGTCGTCATCAGCGCACCACCCCCCAAAGGCGACCACGCCATAACGGGCTGTGCATGGCGTTGATGGAAACTCAAATCCCCATTTGTGAAGGGCGCGATATGAGACAGCGACAGCTCAATTTGGTTGGTGACCAATTTGGCGCTCATCGCAGATTGCAGCAACTCCCAATCCCAAGGGCGGAAATTCGACACGCCCGCTGCGCGGATCTTGCCCGATTTGATCAATCCATCAAGGCAGGCCCCCGTCTCGTGGTGATCCATCAAAGGATCGGGGCGGTGGATGAGTAACAGATCAATCTGATCAATCCCCATCTCGCGCAATGAGGTATCAACAGATTGCGTGATATGAGCTGCGGATGTGTCGTAATATTTCACAGGCGCGTCAGAATAGCGGCCAATCGGGGCCACGATATCGCATTTCGTGACGATTTCCATTTTGGCCCGCAGATCGGGCCGCGCGCGCAATGCTGCACCCAAAATGGCCTCAGCGGTATAAGCGCCATAAATATCCGCCTGATCAAAGGTTGTTATCCCTTGGGCAAGGCAGGTTTCGATTTTTGCGATGACATGATCGGTGGAGGTATCCGTGTCATCGCCAAGCCGCCACATCCCGTAGACAAGACGGCTAAAACTCAGGCCCTCGGCGATTTGGACGCGGGGCATGGTGGGGGGTGTTTTGGTCATTTGCGAACGCCTCCGCCTAGGGGTGTATTCGGCAATGTAGCGGGCACGCGGCCATATTCATGGGGCAAAGAGCAAGTTTTCATCTGCGGCAACACGCGGCTGCCAAAATGCTCTGCCTCGTCTTTGTGCGGATACCCCGAAAGAATAAAGGCGCGGATGCCCATTTTTTGGTAATCCTCAAGCCGTGACAAAACCTGATCGGTAGAGCCAACAAGCGCCGCCCCACAGCCAGACCGCGCGCGGCCAACACCCGTCCAAAGATGGGGTTCAATATACCCCGCATCATCCGCAATCTCGCGGTTTTTCGACTGGTGGCTCACCCCAAGGGATTTGGCATCAAGCGCGCGATTGCGGATCGCGTCCCCCTGATCCTTATCAAGTTTCGAAACGATATATTCGGCATATTCGCGCGCTTCGGCCTCGGTGTCGCGCACAATCACATGGACGCGCAAACCGTAATCAAGCGTGCGGTTATAACGTTCGGCCACGGCATTCACGGCCTGCATCCGTCCACGCAACTCTTCCTCGCGCTCAGGCCACATGAGATAGACGTCACAATGCTGACCGCAAAGCTCAAGCGCATCAGGCGAGTAGCCTCCGAAATACAGCAGCGGCCCGCCCTTTTGATAGGGGCGAGCGGGATCTGTGGTCAGGCCTTCAAAGTTATAAACTTCGCCTTTGTAATTGATCTCGTCCTGCGTCCATGCCTGTTTCAGGATTTCCACAACCTCGCGCGAACGCTGATAGCGAAATGAACTGTCGGCCACCTCACCAGGAAAATCCGAAGAGATGATGTTAACCGTCAGGCGGCCTTCCAGCATGTGATCGAGTGTCGCGATGGTGCGCGCCAACATAATGGGCTGCATCTCGCCACAGCGCACAGCCGCCAGCAGGTTAATCTTGGAGGTGATCGGCGCACAGCCCGCAACGAAGCTGAGCGTGTCTTGCCCCACCTGATAGGACGAGGGGCACAGCACATTGCGAAAGCCGTGGTTTTCAGCGGTTTTCACAATATCCGAGCAATGCGCAAAAGATGAGCGCAACGCCCCATCTGGCACGCCCAAGAATTGATAATCATCCGAGCAAAGCGCAGCAAACCACGACACTTCGGCGGCATCTACATCGGCAGATGTGATGGGAACCACGCTCAAATCTCTTCTCCCCTCCCTACGGCGCGTTGATCTAATCGTCAGCGCTGCCGCTTGACTTTCCCCGAAATTAGCCGTGTCCTTGATCTGGATCAATAGTGTATCAATTTTTTCGAAAGGCCGCTTCGATGCGCGATCAAATCGACCGCAGACCCGCCTCATCGGCGCTGCCGCTTTACATACAATTAAGCGAGGTCTTGATCCGTGAAATCGCAGCGGGACGCCTGCCCGATGGCAGCCGCCTGCCGCCCGAACGCGCGCTGGCTGCGCAGTATCAAACCACGGTGCGCACATTACGAAAATCCCTAGATATTCTAGAAGAAAAAGGTCTTTTACGCCGCGTGCAGGGGTCTGGAAATTATGTGCAATCAAGCGCGCAGATCAGTTCAATCTATTCCATGTTTCGCCTCGAACTTCGCACAGGCGGCGGGCTGCCAAGCGCGCAAGTTTTGGCGGTGGACTATCTTGCGAAACCCGCCGATCTGCCCCGTTTTGGCACGGCCTCGCATGCCACGCGAATCCGCCGTTTGAGGTTCCTCAATTCTCTGCCAGTGGCGGTGGAGGAGATCTGGCTAGACGGGGCTGCGGGCCGATTGGAGGCCGAAAAACTGTCTGATTCGTTGTATCTGACCTATCGTGTGCAATTGGGCCTGCGGATTCTTCAGGCTGAGGATTATGTCAGCATCGCCCCCATCCCCGATTGGGTGCCGCCCGAGTTCGCCCGCCCAGCCACAAGCCCCGCCCCCTTTGTCGAGCGTTACAGCCATGCAGACGGTCAGGGCATCATTGAATATTCCCGAAATTGGATTGACCACACGCGCGCACATTATGTGCAGCGTCTAAAGTAGAGAGGACAAATGTCTCAAATTACACGCTACGGCATCATCGGTTGCGGTATGATGGGCCAAGAACATCTGCAAAATATCGCCCTGCTAGACGGGGCGGAGGTGGCCGCGATTTTCGAGCCCGATGCAGGTATGGCTGCGAAATCACTGGCCCTTGCACCAAAGGCCACGCTTTACGATAGCCTTGAGGCACTGGTGGCCCATCCCGATCTCGACTGTTACCTGATCGCCAGCCCGAATTTCCGCCATGTCGAGCAGTTAACATATCTCGCAAAACATCGCCCCCTGCCCGTCCTCGTGGAAAAGCCGCTCTTTACGGATCCCGCGCAACAAGACAGCCTGCGCGAGATCCGTGACAGCTATCCCGCGCCTATTTGGGTCGCGATGGAATATCGTTATATGCCGCCAATAACCGCCTTCCTTGAGGCCGCCGAAGGGGCCACAGGGGGGATCAAGATGCTGTCTTTGCGCGAGCATCGCTTTCCTTTCCTCGAAAAGGTTGGCGATTGGAACCGCTTTAACCGCTATACGGGCGGGACATTTGTTGAGAAATGCTGCCATTTCTTTGACCTGATGCGCCTCGCCCTGAAATCGGAACCCGTGCGGGTGTTGGCCTCGGGTGGGATGGATGTGAACCACAGAGACGAGGCCTATGACGGCGAGACGCCAGATATCCTCGATAATGGGTTTGTCATCGTGGATTTCGCCAATGGCGCGCGGGCGCTGCTCGAACTGTGCATGTTCGCTGAAGGCAGCCGCTATCAAGAAGAGGTCTGCGCCACTGGCCCTAAGGGCAAGATTGAGGCCTATGTGCCCGGCCCCGGTCGGTTCTGGCCCGATCATTTGGGCGAGGCCCCAATCCCACAATTGATTGAAAGCCCAAGAGACCCCAAAGGGCCTATCGCCCGCGACATCCCTGTCGACCCGACCCTATTGGCCGCAGGCGACCATAATGGATCAACCTTTTATCAGCATCAGAAATTCTTAGATTTGGTGCGCGGGAAAAGCCACGCACCCGAAGTCAGCCTGAATGATGGCTACATGGCCGTCATTATGGGAATGGCTGCACAAATTTCGATGAAAGAACATCGCGCTGTAGAGATTTCAGAACTTACCCGCGCGATGAATGGGTAAGTATAAGATGCCCCATCACCTGCTCGTGGCAGGTGATGGGGAAATCCGAGGCAAGCCTCAGCCTGGAACTTTGTTTGCCGCAGGCGCTTCGATTGGCGCTGCAACGGGCTGCGAAGAGCACGCCGACAGAGCAACAAGCGCTGTGATGCAAACTGCAACAGATAGTTTTTTCATGATCAATCACTCCTTATGGGCAACGCTATGGAATCAAATCCACGCGCAACAGTCAATGACTACTAGATGTCGTAGGGGGTTAAGTTATCATTATTTCATCTTGCGGGGGATGTAAGGCAAGTATTTGAAATTGTTAACACATAATAAAAATACCTAAAAGGTTTCATATATGTCGGATTTAGACCAAATTGGAATTGTTGGGGGTGGTTTGATCGGTCTTAGTTGGGCCGCTTTGGCCTCATCACTGGGGCATAAGGTGGTCATTATCGACCCTGACCCTGACTGCAATCAGCATCTTGCGGCCTTCTTGGCCCATGCATGGCCGAACCTCGCAGCATTGGGGTTAGCGCAATCTCCGACTGCGCCTGATGTCAGCCCCGATTATGCGGCCCTCAAAGGGGCCAGATTTGTTCAAGAAAATGCGCCAGAGCGGATCGCAGTCAAGCATGAGGTGATCCGCCAAATCGAGGCGCAGGTTGGGCCCACGGTCGTGATTGCGTCAAGCACCTCGTCACTCATGGCCAGTGACCTACAGCAGGGCGCCAAACATCCTGGGCGCATCTTGGTCGCGCACCCAATGAACCCGCCGCATCTGATCCCGATGGTTGAACTGGTCGCAGGCCGCCTCACCGCACCAGACGCAATGGATCAAGCCGAATCGCATTATCATGCGCTGCACCGCGTGCCTATTCGTGCAAAGCGCGAGGTGCAAGGCCACATCGCCAACCGCCTGACCGCAGCACTCTATCGCGAAGCGGTCAATCTTGTGGCCGAAGGGATTGCGGATGTCGCTGATATTGATCGCGCCATTGCAAATGGGCCAGGTCTGAGATGGGCCTTGATGGGGCCACATCTCACCTATCACTTAGGCGGTGGCGCGGGCGGCTATCGCGCGTATCTTGACCATCTTGGCCCCACGCAAGAGGCGCGATGGAAAGACCTTGGTCACCCCGAACTGACCGAGGCACTCAAGGCGGAATTGGTTGCAGGTGTCGAAGCGGAATTGGCGAGCATGGGGGGCGCAGATTTGCGCGCGCGCCGCGATGCGGCATTGGTGGCGCTTCTACGCCTAAAGGGAGATCAGGCACTATAACCCACCGCAAAGAAAAAGTGGGCGCAGATGCGCCCACTTTCACGCCCAATAAGGGTTGGGATCAGGACGGGATATCGCCCTCGACCCCTTCAACATAAAAGAACATACCCGCAAGGTCGCTATCGGACGCGGTCTCGCCCTCAGCCAACCATGGGCTGCCATCTTGCTTGTTGATCGGCCCTGTGAACGGATGATATTCACCCGCCGCGATTGCATCGCGCAGCGCCTCGGCCTCGGCCTTTACATCTGCGGGCACGACATCGGAAATCTCACCAATGCCAACCATGCCTGTGCTGATGCCATCCCATGTGTTCACGGATGACCATGTGCCATCAATCACGGCCTGCACGCGGTCGATGTAATAGGGCGCCCAGTTGTCGATGATCGAAGAAATACGGGGCATCGGGCCATATTCCGCCATATCTGCCGCCTGACCAAAGGTGTAAACGCCCCCTGCCTCACGCGCGGCCTGATGCGGCGCGGTCGAGTCGGTATGCTGCAGAACAACGTCACAGCCCTGTTCAATCAATGCCTTGGCCGCATCTGCTTCTTTCGCGGGGTTCAGCCACTCAAAGATCCAGATGATCTTGAATTCCACATCAGGGTTGACCTTTTTGGCGTGGATATAGGCCGAGTTGATGCCACGGATCACCTCAGGAATTGGCACAGACGCGATATAGCCAATCTTGTTGGTGGTGGTGACACGACCCGCCAATGTGCCTTGGATCGCGCGGCCTTCATAGAAGCGCGCGGAATAGACAGACACGTTATCCGCCTGCTTATAGCCTGTTGCGTGTTCGAACTTCACATCAGGGAAATTCGCCGCCACGTTCACGGTTGGATCCATAAAGCCGAAGGATGTGGTAAAGATAATATCCGCACCACCCAAAGCCATTTGGGTGATCGCACGCTCGGCATCGGGGCCTTCTGGGACGCTCTCTTGATAGACAAATTCAACCGCATCGCCAAAATGCTCGACCATTTCCATTGCGGAATGATGGTGGTGCTGTGTCCAGCCGCCATCATTGATCGGGCCAACATAGATAAAGCCGACTTTGGTCTTGTCCTGCGCGCGCGCGGGCATGCCCATTGCTGCGGCGAGGGCGGCACCTGCACCAGTCGCAAGTAGTGTTCTGCGTTTCATAATTACTCTCCCGGTTTACCAGAGATCAGGCTCTGGTCGTTGCTGAAACCCTCAAGACGAGGGGTGAAAGGGTTTGCCCAATGAGGCAGGCGCCCGTCCTGCGCGTATCATCACAAGGACGATGATGGTCGCAAGGTATGGGGCCATTGACAGATATTCGACAGGAATTTTCAAGCCTTCTGCCTGTAAATTAAGCTGAAGAACAGTAACACCGCCAAAAAGATAGGCACCTGCAATCAAGCGCCATGGCTTCCAAGAGGCGAAAACCACAATGGCCAAAGCAATCCAGCCTGCGCCTGCTGTGATCCCGTCAATCCATTGGGGCACGCGGACAAGGCTGATATAGGCCCCTGCAAGCCCTGCACAGGCCCCACCAAATACAATCGCAAGAACGCGCACACGGCGCACATTATACCCTAGCGCATGCGCGGCTTCGTGATTCTCACCCACAGCCCGCAGGATTAGACCCGCACGGCTATATTTCAAAAACGCCCAAACCCCCGCCACGATGGCAATGCTCAGATAGACCATCAGATCATGGCGAAACAGGATCGGCCCCAAAACAGGAATATCGGACAAAATGGGGAAAGACAGCTTCGCCACGGTCAAATCAGGTGATCCAACCGCATCTTGCCCGATCAGCGATGACAGGCCTAAGCCGAACATCGTCAAGCCCAAACCTGTGGCGACCTGATTGGTCAAAAGAAATTGGGTCAAGACGGCAAAGACTAAGGAAACGACTGCACCCGCACAGGCCGCCCCCACAAAGCCGAAATAAGGGTTGCCGCTTGAATGGCCCGCAATATAGCCGCAAACCGCGCCGACAATCATCATCCCCTCAACCCCAAGGTTCAAAACGCCCGCGCGCTCGACCACCAATTCACCGATTGCCGCAAGCAAGATCGGCGTTGAGGCCACCATCAGCGCGGCCAAAAGCAGGATTGGATTGATATCCATCAGCGCACCTCCCCTTGGCCGAATTTGAAACGATAATTGGTCAGCACATCCACAGCCAAAAGGCAAAAGAGCAACATGCCCTGAAAGGTCAAAATTGCCGCTGCAGGCAGGTTCAACTGTGCCTCAGCCGCCTGTCCACCGATATAGGTCAGCGCCATGATGAGCCCCGCAAAAAGAATGCCCACAGGATGCAAGCGCCCCAAAAAGGCCACGATAATTGCGGTAAACCCGTAAAAGGCGGGGAAAGAACCAAGGATCTGCCCCGATGGCCCTGCCACCTCAAACAATCCTGCAAGTCCCGCAAGCGCGCCCGATATACCCATGCATAAGATCACAAGGCGATGAGCATTGACCCCTGCAAATCCCGCCGCCCGCGGGCTTTGGCCCGCAAGGCGCACGTTGAAGCCAAACTGATGTCGGGTGAATAGGATATAGGCCCCCACCACGGCCATCAGCGCCGCTAAAGCCCCCCAATGAAAGCCTGTGTTGGGGATCAAATCCAAATTGGCGGCCGAGGGGTATTGCCGCAAATTGCGGCTTCCAGGCATGCCAAACCCCTCGGGGTTGCGCAAAAGACCAATGGAAAAGGCCTTGATCAACACCTCGGCCACATAGACCAGCATCAGCGATACAAGGATTTCGTTGGTCTTGAACACCACCCGTAAAATCGCCGGGATCATCGCCCAAAGAAGCCCCCCCAAGAGCCCCGCAACGATCATCAGCGGAAAGATCAACCAGCGCGCCTCCATCGGGTAAAAGGCCAAGGCCCCCCCTGCCCCGCAAATTGCGCCGATGATATACTGGCCTTCGGCACCGATATTCCAAATTCCCGCCCGAAACCCAAAGGACAGCCCCACGGCGATCAGCACCAAAGGGGCAGCTTTCTTGACAATCTCGGGGCGGTAAAAATGCGCAAAGGGGCCAAAGATTGGATCCCAGAAAATCGTCTTGATCGCGATCAATGGGTCTTTGCCCAAAATCGCAAACAGACCCATGCCGAGAATGATGGTCAAAATCACCGCCAAGACGGGCGCGCCATATGTCCACCCGCGCGAAGGCTGTGGCCGTTTCTCAAGCCTAAGCATGGGCCACCTCCAGATCATGCGCGCCACCGAGCATCAACCCGATTTTCTCCATGGTCAGCCCAGATGTTGGCACCGCTTGTGACAAGGTGCCTTCGTTCAATGCCGCGAAGCGGTCAGTGATTTCCAACACCTCCTCAAGGTCTTGCGAGATCACAAGCACCGCTGATCCTGCACTGGCCAAATCCAGCAAGGCCTGACGGATCGCAGCCGCGGCCGAAGCATCAACGCCCCATGTCGGTTGGTTGATCACCAAAACGCGCGGGTTTTGGCTGATCTCGCGCCCGATTACGAATTTCTGCAAATTCCCGCCCGACAGCGCACGCGCGGCGGTTTCGGGGCTTGGGGTGCGCACATCGAAACGCGCGATTACCTCTTGGGCGAAGGCCCGACTGCGCGGCCAATCAATAAACCCGTTTTTCAACAAAGAAAGCCGCGTTTTCGCGGTCATCAATGCGTTTTCTACAAGGTTCATATCGGGGGCGGCGGCGTGGCCATTGCGTTCCTCTGGCGCGGCACAAAGGCCAAGCGCGCGGCGGGCATTTGGCCCATCGGCGCCAATGCCCTGACCCTCTAATTGGATCATATCAGCATGTGTGCGCATCTCGCCTGACAGGGCCGCGACCAATTCATCTTGACCATTGCCCGCAACACCGCCGATCCCCAAGACCTCGCCCGCGTGTAGGGTAAAGCTGATCTCTTTCAAGCTTGTTCCGAATTGGTGCGGCGCAGGCGCGCTCAGGCCCGACACTTGCAACAAGGGCTGTCCAGTCGTGACAGCCGCGCGCTTTGGCGTGGTAAGGGTCTTGCCCACCATCATCTCGGCCATGTCACGGTTGCTCATTTCGCGTGGGTCAAAGGTGCCCACAACCTTACCTTGGCGCAAAACAGTGGCGTGCTCACACAAAGCGCGGATTTCTTCAAGTTTGTGCGAGATATAAAGGATTGATGTCCCTTCAGACGCCAAGAGACGCAATGTGCCAAACAGGATATCGACCTCTTGCGGGGTCAGGACGCTGGTTGGCTCATCCATGATCAAAAGCTTGGGATTCTGCAGCAAACAGCGAATGATCTCGACCCGCTGCCGCTCGCCCGCGGATAGATCGCCCACAATTCGATCAGGCGATAAAGGCAGCCCATAATTCTCAGATGCAGCCCGAATTTGCGCGGCAAGGTCCTGCGTCTTGGGTGGGTTTTCCATACCAAGCGCAATATTCTCTGCCACGCTCATCGCGTCAAACAGCGAGAAATGCTGAAACACCATCGCCACGCCTGCGGCGCGCGCAGCGCGCGGGTCGCTGGGGGCAAAGGGCGCGCCCTCAAGCAGCATCTGCCCCTCATCGGGGCGCACAAGACCATAGATGGTCTTGACCAAGGTCGACTTGCCTGCACCATTTTCGCCAAGCACGGCGTGGATCTGGCCCTTGTCGATATCAAAGCTGACATCGCTATTCGCGATGACGCCCGGATAGGCTTTGGTCAGTCCCTGCAATTCAAGAAGCTTCACATTGCCCCCGTGTTTTTATGTGCTGCCTCTTCTGCCCGAGACAGCAAGGCTGTGGCAACCCCCAAGGCAATGGCCTGCGGGTGTTTGCCCAAGGATATATCCCCTATTGGGCAGGATATGCGCGAAATTTGTGCGCTGTTATGGCCAAGCGCCGATAATCTGCCCTTAAACCGCGCCCATTTTGTGGCCGATCCGATTAATCCTGCGCTGCCAAACTCATGACCAAGCAGGGCATGGCACAGTTCAAGATCAAGGGAATGGCTATGGGTCACGATGATATGATCAGCCGTCTTTGGCGCATGGCGCACCACCCCTTGCGGCTTTTGCGCGATCAATGACGTGACATTGGGGGGGATGACTTCGGGAAATCGAGACTGCGCGATATCCACCCAAGTCAGGGCGAGATCAGGCAAAGGCGCAAGCACACCCACCAAGGCCCGCCCTACATGACCCGCCCCCCAGATCCAAATTTGATGCGGGGCGGCAGGCCCCGTTTCGATCAGCCAATCCCCAACAACGGCAGGGCTATGGGATGGATGCAGACGCGCGACCGCGCGCGCGATTTTTGCGTCCCAATGCGCATTTGGCCCAAGCGGCCGCGCATAGGGCAAACTGTCAGGAATATCTTTCGCAAAGACCTCGAACACCACGCTGACAAAGCCACCGCAGCATTGACCCAAATGTGGCCCAAGCGGATAGTTCCGCACCGCGATCCCGCCTTGCGGCAGCATCGCGCGGGCCTCTGCCACAGCCTCCCATTCCAGACGCCCCCCGCCGATTGTGCCCTCTTGACCTTCGGCCCAAACGATCATGGATGTGCCCGCCTCGCGTGGGACAGACCCCGCCGTGCGCGTGATCAAAATCCGCACAAACGGCCCCCGTGCCGCACAAGCGCGCAAATATGCCAAATCAAGGCTCATGGTTGCAAGCCTTTGATGGCGCGCAAAATACGTTCAGGCGTTGCAGGTGCATCCAGATTTGGATAGCCCCCACCGCAGGCCGAAATCGCGTCTGACACAGCAAGAAAGGCGGATATGCCCAGCATGAAGGGCGGCTCACCAACCGCCTTTGAGCGATAAATCGTGGCTTCGGGGTTTTCACCATCCACAAGCGCCACGTTAAAAATGGCGGGCCGATCTGAGCAGGCAGGAATTTTATAGGTGGATGGCGCATGGGTGCGCAAATGGCCCTGATCATCCCAGACCAATTCCTCGGTCATAAGCCATCCCGCCCCTTGCACATAGCCGCCCTCAACCTGCCCGCGATCAAGCGCGGGGTTCAGCGATGCGCCCACATCATACAAAATATCGGCGCGCAAAATACGGTTCTCGCCCGTCAATCGATCAATGACCACCTCACTCACGGCGGCACCATGCGCAAAGTAAAAGAAGGGCCTGCCCTGCCCTGCGGCGCGATCCCATGACAGATCGGGGGTTTTGTAAAATCCCGTAGCCGACAGACCCACGCGGGCCTGATAACAGGCCGCCACAGCCTGGGCGAAGCTGATATTTTGATTGCCCCACATGACACGGCCATCGGCAAACCGCACCTCTGCCCCTTGGCCCAGAAACTCGGCCATGCGGGTGCGAATGGCATCACAAGCGGCCAGAACTGCCATCCCGTTCAGATCACTGCCCGATGAGGCCGCAGTGGCCGAAGTATTGGGAACCTTGGCCGTGTCGGTCGCGGTGATCTTTACCTGATCAACCCCAACCCCAAAACGGCTTGCCGCCACTTGGGCCAATTTTTGGAATAGGCCCTGTCCCATTTCTGTGCCGCCATGGTTCATCATAATTGACCCATCTTGATACAGATGAACCAGCGCACCCGCCTGATTGAGATGGGTGAGGGTGAAGGAAATTCCGAATTTCACGGGGGAAAACGCAATGCCACGTTTCAGGATGGGCGAGCTTTCATTCCACGCGACAATTTCTGCACGCCGCGCCGCGTAATCGCAATCAGACAGCAATTGATCTGTCATCTCATGCAGCAGAAAATCGCGCACCTCCATCCCATAGGGGGTGGTGTTCGCAAGCCCTGCACGCGCGGCGCTCTTTGGGGCAGCGTAGTAATTTCTGCGCCGCACAAGGGCGGGATCAAGGCCCAAATCATGGGCGATATGATCCATCACCCGTTCAATCCCCAAAACGCCCTGAGGCCCCCCAAACCCGCGAAAGGCCGTAGCCGATTGCATATTGGTCTTTAACCGCAGCGAAGTGATCTCCGCATGGGGCAAAAGATAGGCGTTATCCGCGTGCAACATCGCGCGATCTGCCACGGGTGCAGTTAAATCCTGCGCCCAACCGCCCCGCGTGATCTGCGTGAACCGCACCGCTTCGATCTGGCCTTGATCATCAAAGCCCACATCATAGGCAATTCGAAAATCATGCCGTTTGCCCGTGATGATCATGTCATCATCGCGATCATAGCGCATTTTGCAGGCGCGCCCTGTCTGACGCGCGGCCACGGCACAGGCCACGGCCAATGCGTTGCCTTGGCTTTCCTTGCCGCCAAAGCCACCCCCCATACGCCGACACTCCACCCGCACCCCATGCATGGGCAGGCCCAAAGCATCGGCCACTTTGTGCTGTATCTCAGTCGGGTGTTGGGTCGAGCTATAGATCACCATATCCCCGCCCTCTTGTGGCAGGGCCAAGGCGGCTTGACCTTCGAGATAGAAATGCTCTTGCCCGCCCATGGTGATTTCACCTTGCAGGCGGCGCTGAGCCTGATTGAGGGCGGCTTTTGCATCCCCCTTGGCCCAAACACGCGGGCCATCTTCAAAATAACTCTCCGCGGCCAGTGCATCCTCAATGCTGAGGATCGGTGGCTCCGCCTCAATCTCAATCTGCAAAAGCCGCGCAGCTTTGCGCGCCGCAAGGTAAGTATCTGCCACAACCAAGGCCACGGGCTGCCCCATGTAATGCACCCGATCTGTCGCCAATAAAGGTTCGTCATGCACCGAAGGGCTGACATCATTGGCAAAGGGCAGATCAGCCGCAACAAGCACCGCGACCACGCCTGGTGCGGCCTTCATAGCGGCAAGATCCAATCCACGGATCACCCCGCGCGCCACGGGCGACAGGGCAAAGGCCAGATGCAAGCAGCCCTGCGGGGTTGGAATATCATCGACATAGCGCGCGGCCCCCGTAACGTGCAGGCGCGCGCTGTCATGGGCCATGGGGGCGTGAACGCTCATGGGGTCACCTCCAGCACGGATACGGGTGTGCCTTGGCGTTCGGCGTAATAGCGCCACATCATGCCTTGCGCCGCTGCCATCCGATAGGCGGCGGATGCCCGCATATCAGAGAGCGGCGTGAAATCATTAGCTAAGGCTGCGGCAGCAGCCGCGATTGTGGCCTCGCCCCAAGGTTGGTCGATCAACGCAGCCATTGCCGCGCGGGCCAGTTTGGGCGTTCCTGCCATACCGCCAAAGGCCAGACGCGCGTCTTGCACAATCCCATTTTTGACCACGACATTGAACGCACCGCAAACGGCAGAAATATCCTGATCAAAGCGTTTCGACAGTTTGTAACACCGCAAATCAGGCGCGGATTTCGGCAAAGTGACGGCTTCGACAAATTCCCCGCTTGCGCGGTCTTGCTGGCCGTAGTCGATAAAGAAATCTTCAATCGCAATCGCACGCCGCCCATCGCCCTTGCGCAAATGCAGCCGCGCGCCAAGCGCAATCAATGCGGGCGGGTTGTCCCCAATGGGTGAACCATTCGCGATATTCCCGCCGATTGTGGCGGCGTTTCTGACCTGCTCTGACCCATAGCGGCGGATCATCTCGGCATAACTGGGGTGATACTGCGCCATCACCTGATGCACCCGCGCCATGCTAACCATTGCGCCCAAGCGAATTTCATCTTCGTCCAGCTGCATATCAGCCAGATCAGCGCATTGGTTGAGAAAAATCACCTCGTCAAAATCGCGCAACTGTTTGGTGACCCAAAGGCCGATATCGGTGGCCCCCGCAATCAATAACGCGTCAGGTTTTGCAGCATAAAGCATTGCCAATTCATCGCTGTTTTGCGGGGCATGGGTGCTTTTTTGTGCTGTGGCCACCCATGCTGCATCGCGCGCAAGCCATGCGGGTTGCGCGCCATCTTCAGCCGCTTGTGCCGCGCGGATGATCGGGGCATAGCCCGTGCAACGGCACAAATTGCCCGCCAAAACCGTGTCGTGATCACGGCGCCCATTGGCATGGCCTGCGACCATCGAAGCAATAAAGCCGGGCGTGCAAAAGCCGCATTGCGACCCGTGATGCGTGATCATGGCCTCTTGGACAGGGTGCAGCGCGTCAGCGCCAATGCCCTCAACGGTGCGAATAGCTTTGCCATCAATCTGGGGTAAAAACAGAATGCAGGCATTAACCGCGCGAACCCCGTCAAGATCCTGAACCAACACGCTGCAGGCCCCACAATCGCCCTCGTTGCACCCTTCCTTTGTGCCCGTCAGACCCCGCGCTTCGCGCAGCCAATCGAGCAATGTTGCAGTGGCATGGGTCGAGACCTGCACGGCCTCTCCATTCAGAAGAAACGAAACCTCCATCGAGAAATTAACCTGCCGCTTTACCCCGTCATGCAGTGTCACATCCTCAGGCGTCGATGCGGCGTAGAGACCTGAGCGGCTGTGTTAACAACAATGAAAGCGGGGGTTTTCGCGTTTGGCAAGAATTTTGTCGCGCCGCCCGCAGCCAAAACGCTTAACTTGCACGCAAATGCCCGTATATGATGCAGACTTGCAGGATAACCAACAGGACGGCACCCATGGCGCAAGAGACGCTTTTGATCAAACACGCAGATCTTCTGTGCACGATGGAGGCGCGCCCAGATGCGCCCTATGGCGATGAAATAACCGATGGCGCGCTGTTCGCACGCGGCGGGGTGATCGAGGCGGTTGGAAAAACCGCGGATTTGCCGCAAAGCGCAGATCGCGTGATTGATATGCGCGGTCATGTGGTGATCCCCGGGATGGTGAACACCCATCACCATATGTTCCAAAACCTCACCCGCGCCGTGCCCGCGGCGCAAAACGCACCGCTTTTTGGTTGGTTGCAGACCCTTTACCCTATTTGGTGCAATATCGGGCCAGATCATATTTATTGGTCAGGGGCCTTGGCCATGGCGGAATTGGCAATGACGGGCTGCACAACCTCCTCCGACCATCTGTATCTCTATCCCAATGGCGCACGGCTGGAAGATAGCTTTGCAGCTGCCGAAGATATCGGTTTACGCTTTCACGGCACACGCGGCTCGATGAGCATTGGCGAAAGCAAAGGGGGGCTTCCCCCAGATCGTCTGACCGAAGCCGAACCCGCCATTCTGGCCGATTGCCAACGCCTGATCGAAACCCATCATGACGCCAGCCGCTATGCGATGCGGCGGGTGGCTTTGGCCCCGTGTTCGCCTTTCTCCGTCAGCATGGATTTGATGCGCGAAACCGCCACTATGGCGCGCAGCTACGGGGTTGGGATGCACACGCATCTGGCCGAGAATGTCGAGGATATCGACTATAGCCTTGCGACCTTTGGGATGCGCCCCGGTGAATATATCGAAGCGGTTGGCTGGACAGGCCATGATGTTTGGCACGCCCATTGCGTTCAATTGGATGAAGGCGAGATCAACCTCTTCGCACGAACAGGCACGGGCATTGCGCATTGCCCCTGCTCGAATATGCGGTTGGCCAGTGGCATTGCACCCGTCCGTCACTGTCTGGATGCAGGGGTTAAGGTGGGGCTTGGGGTTGATGGCTCGGCCTCCAATGACAGCGGCCACATGCTCAATGAGGCGCGCCAAGCCATGCTGCTGCAGCGCGTTATGAAAGGGGGCGATGCGATGACCGCGCGCGAGGCTTTGGCGGTGGCAACCCGTGGCGGCGCGTCCGTTCTAGGCCGCGATGATATTGGGGTGCTTGCCAAGGGCTATGCCGCCGATCTTGCTGCCTTTGATACACGCGGCATCGATTTTGCAGGCGCGCAATGGGATCTCCTTGCAGGTCTGTTGTTCTGCGGCTCGGGCAAGACCAATTACACCATCATCAACGGCAAGGTTATTGTTGAAGACGGGCAGTTGGTCAGCATGGATATGAGCAAACTCTTGGCAAATCACGCGGCCATGACCCGCGATTTGATGGAACGGGCCTAAGCGTAAAAGGCGGGTTTATTGATCATTTCAACCCGCTCTTTGACGCCTGATTGCAAGGCACGCACGCCTGTATCCGCGACAAGGGCGGCGGCATAGCCATCCCATGTGCTGGCAGCCGCTTCTGGCAAAATACCCGTTTGCACAAATCCCATGAAATCGCGGTTTTGGGCGACATAGGCATCATGGTAATGACCGCGCCAATCCTCGTCATAGCGGATCGCCGAACTTAGTCGCGCATCAAGGCGGGAATGCGCCACTTTGTTGGTTGAGATACTGCCAAGCTCGCCCACCAATTCTGCGCGCACATCATATCCGTAGGCGGCGTTGTTGTTGACCTCGACTGTGATCAATTGATCATCATCGGTTTCCAGAACCATCACCACGGGCGCCACAACATCATCGCTGCGCTTAGGCTGATGGGCGGTGATCGCGGTCACCTCCACCCCCAAAAGATACCGCGCGATGTCAAACTCATGCGGCGCGGAATTGGTAATCGCCATGGCCCCCGTGAAGCTGGGATAAGGCGTGGCGAGGTTGCGGTGAAAGTTATGCATCATCAAAGCCCGCCCCAACACACCTTTGGCAAGGGCTTCACGCATATCCAAATAGGCACGATCATAGCGGCGCATGAAGCCAACCATGATATGGGGCGAACCTGTCGCCTGTTCGGCGGCCATCACATCCAAACATTCGTCAATCTTTTGGCTTAGGGGCTTTTCACACAAAACCCGCTTGCCGCGTGCAATCAGCGTCTTGGTGTAAAGTGCATGGGTAAAATCGGGCGAGGCGATAATCACCGCATCAATATCTTCGCGCAACAGCGCGGCTTCGGGGTCATCTGTGCAATCAACCGCACTTGTCGCATCGGCCACGGCGCGCGCCCGCGCGCCATCCATGTCGCAGACAAGTTGCAAACATGCATTCGGCACATCTTGGGCGATGATCTTTGCATGATCCGCCCCCATCACGCCTGCGCCAATGACCGCCACACGCACCACCATCTTGTCCCCTCCCACGAAACGCTGTTGTGCTTTTGCTAAACCCCGAAGGACGGGGGTGCAAAGAAAAAAGGGGGCGCATGGCCCCCTTTTTTAAAGATTATGCTGCCTTTTGGCGTGGCCCGCGGGCGGGTTTGCCACGGCGGCGATGACGCGGTTTGCCATCCGCCGCGCCATGCCCTGCATTGGCCTTTGGCTTAAAGCCACGGCGAGGGCCGCCGCGATGGGGACGACCGCCACCTTGCTCGGCACCCTCAGGCGCGCTGCCGCTGGCCACGGGGATTTCGAGTTTCATCAGCTTTTGCACTTGGCGCAGCAAATCCACTTCATCAGCGGCGCAAAAGGCAATTGCCTCTCCCTCGCGCCCTGCGCGGGCCGTGCGGCCAATACGATGGACGTAATTCTCAGGCACATCTGGCAAATCATAATTGACCACATAAGCCACACCTGGGATATCGATGCCACGGGCCGCAACATCGGTTGCGACCAACACAGTGATCTCACCCGCGCGGAATTGTTTGATGGCACGATCGCGCTGACCTTGGCTTTTGTTGCCGTGGATCGATGCGGCCTTATAGCCATCCTCAACCAAGCCTTTCATCAGCTTTTCCGCACCATGTTTTGTGCGCGCAAAAACAAGCGCCAGCGCGTCCAAATCGCGGCTCAGGATTTCGCGCAGTTTGGCGGGTTTATCGCCCTTAGAAACAAAATGCACCGACTGCGTGATCTTATCTGCCGCTTTTCCTGGCGGCGAAACTTGAACACGGCGAGGGTTGTTCAAATAGGCGCTCGACAATTCTTCCATCTGCTTGGGCATGGTGGCCGAGAACAGCATGGTTTGACGCGGGGTTGCCAAATGCGGCGCGATTTGGCGCAGCGCATGGATAAAGCCCAGATCAAGCATTTGATCGGCCTCGTCCAAAACCAGATGGCGCGTTTGGCTGAGATCAACCGCGCGGCGATTGAGCAGATCAATCAAGCGACCGGGTGTTGCCACCAAAATATCAGTGCCGCGCGCAAGAAGGTTGATCTGCTTGGGGATCGATTGCCCCCCCACCACAGAATGAACCCGCAACTTGGACCCTGCCGTCAGAGGCTTGAGGCTATCTGCGATTTGGTTGACCAATTCACGCGTTGGCGCAAGCACCAATGCCTTGACGGTTTTTGGTTCAGGCTTGCCCTGCTTGCCCAACAAATGGTTGATCAGCGGCAAACCGAAGGCCAGCGTCTTGCCTGTGCCTGTTTGCGCCAGACCCATAATGTCATGCCCTTCCAAGGCCAAAGGAATGGCTTGGTTCTGGATCGGGGTGGGTTCGGACAAGTTTGCGGCCTTCAACGCCGCGTTCAATGTGGGCTCAAGTCCCAGCATATCAAAATCAAACAAAGAGATATCCTTTTCACAAAGCCCTATGCAAAGCGCGCACAAAGCCGTTTGGCCGCCAAATGATAGGCAGCCGTTTCGGGTTCACAACGACATTGGCCTTCCCGCCACCCTATCGCTGTATCAGGAACCCTGCGTGTTGGGATACTGAGTGGTGATGCCCCGCTCGGCCCGTCTGTCGGGCACAACTCTCTCACGCGATCACGCGGGTGCAGGGCTTGCACCTCGTGTATCTGAGATGAGAAGTCAAGCGGTGATTGGTGCATAGCCGCTATGCACCCGACCCCTTGCATTTGGGCCACAATCCGCGCGATGGTCGGGTTGCGCAGTTTCCGCGCGCAAAACCCCTTTGCAATGATGGATGACACCCGCCAATGACCCTTCCCCTCAAAGGTCTTTTCGCCGCATTGGCGACTGTCACGATATGGGCCGTGTTTCTGGTCGGCACGCGGTTTGCCGTCAGCACGAATTTCACAGTAGAGGAGGTGTTGCTTCTGCGCCTTGGCACTGGGTTTTTGGTCACAATCCCGCTGATGTTGAAGTTGGGCGTGATCCCGCGCGGGCAAAGCGTGATTGGTGCAGTCATGCTGGGTCTAGGGGCCAGTGCGCTTTTCCCCTACATCGTTTCGATGGGCCTATTCTTTGCGCCTGCCTCGGATGCGGGGGTTTTGGCACCTGGAATGCTGCCGTTTTGGACGGCGCTTGTTATGGGCGTCATGACGGGTGAGCAGCCCTCAAAGCCACGACTGATCGGATTGATCGTGATCTTTGTCGGGGCTTTGATGGTGGGGCTGTGGCAGGTCTTGCATGGCAGCGCAGATGGCGCATGGCGGGGGCATATCCTGTTTCTCTCTGGGTCTTTTTTATGGGCGATTTATTCGGTCTATTTCAAACAAAGTGGATTCACGCCCCTGCATGGTTTGGTGATTGGGCTATTTTGGGGAACCCTTGCCGTGGCGCCATTTTTGGCCCTCTCAGGGAATGTCAGCTTTGCGGGTGTAAGCCCGCGCGATTTTCTAGTCATGGCGCTGTTGCAAGGCGTTCTCATCGCGGTTTTGGCTTTGGTTCTCTATGCCATAGCGGTGCGCCAATTGGGGGCCGCACAAACCGCCGCCTTTGGCGCGTTGACCCCCGTTCTCGCCTTAATCGGGGGCGCGCTGTTTTTGAGCGAAACTGTTACCCTGATCAAATTGATCGGTGTGATCTTGGTGGCTGCGGGCGTGGTGTTGGCATCGGGCCTGTTTGACCACAGGGCCTGAGGTCACCCCGCCTGATACTGTCCAAGCTCGGCACGGCGCACGATGGCCCACCGATATTGTTCAGGCCAGAGCGAAAACGCATCCGCCTCGCCAAGGGCCTCGGCGGCGTGAAGGGGCCAAAACGGATCATGCATCAATTCCCGCCCCAAGGCGATGAAACTGGCGCGACCCTCTTGCAGGATATCCTCGGCCTGCTGCCCGTCCACGATCCGTCCAACCGCCATGGCAGCAATACCTGCTTCGCGCTCCATCGCCTCGGCATAGGGCACCTGAAATCCCAAGGGTCGTTGTCCGCCTGCAGGTAAAGGCCGCCCATCATCACTGGCGCGGAAGGCAGGCGCGCCCGCAATCCCACCTGATGAGCAATCAATCACATCAACCCCAATCGCCTTAAGCGCCTTGGCCAGCGTGATGGAATCCTCAAGCGACCACCCCCCTGTATCCACTGCAGAGATGCGGAAAAACAGGGGAAGATCCTCTGGCCAAACCGCGCGCACCGCGCGGCTGACCTCCAAGGCAAAGCGCATTCGCCCCTCAAGATCCCCACCATAGGCATCATGGCGCTGATTGGTGGCGGGCGACAAAAAGCTATGGATCAAATACCCATGCGCGCCGTGAATTTCGATCACCTTGAACCCTGCGGCCAGCGCGCGTTTTGCGGCATCGGCAAAGGCCGCAATCAGACCCGCGATCTCATCCACACTCAACGCTTTGGGGCTTGGCCACCCATCGGCTACAGGCAGGCCAGAGGGCGCAACCGTTTGCCACCCCCCCTCGCCCCATGTTGTGTCATCGGGAGCAACAGGCTTGCCGCCACCCCATGGGGGGGCGCTACTGGCTTTGCGCCCCGCATGGGCCAATTGGATTGCAGGCACCGCGCCCATCTCAGTGATGAACCGCGTGATGGGTTTGAACGCCTCCACCTGTGCATCGTTCCAAATTCCCAAACATTTGGGCGTGATCCGTCCGTGCGGCTCGACCGCAGTCGCTTCGGTAAAGACCAATCCCACCCCGCCGCGCGCAAACGCCGACAGGTGGGACGCGTGAAAATCAGAGGCCAAACCATCCTGTGCGGAATACATACACAGCGGCGAGAGAACGATACGATTGCGCAAGGTCAGCCCGCGCATAGTTACGGGTGAAAATAATTTACTCTCAAAGGGCATAGCAGACCGCCTATGATAAGACTGGATGAAATGGGTTGCCCCTGACTTATGCGCTTGACTGAGAAAGTAAAGTGATCTCATCACAATCCAAAAAGCGTGCTCCTTTAGAAGCGCGGCAGGAGCCGTTAAGATCGCAAAAAATATATCTGGAGCGTGCCGCCGATGACCTCGATTGAAACCCTTGATTACGTGGGCGTGTCACCTCCAAGCCCCGCATAAACCGCGCTGATAGGCAGAAGGTAGAGGATGCTCAGCCAGCCAAATAAATAGGCCGCCAGCACCCGAACACCATGCGGGAAGAACAGCACGCTGCCATAAATAATGCCAGGCACCACGGACTGCTGCAATTTATCCGAGACAACAAATACAGCCTCAAAGGCAACCGCGTAAAAGATCGAACACATGACCAAGGCCACAA